>NZ_FRAS01000001.1 GCF_900142395.1 Hymenobacter psychrotolerans DSM 18569
CGCTCTGCCTGCCGCCAGGCAGTGTACTGCGTCAGGACCTGGGTCTGGTGGGCCATACCCCGGCCGGCGTGGTGGTGGAGATGCCCCACAAGAAGCCGCCGAAGCGGGAGTTGACCTTCGCTCAGCAGCTGTACAACCACTTGCTGAGCCCCTTACGCGTGGTCATCGAGCATGCCCACCGGAATGAAGCGCTTGCGCATGGTACAGGACACGCTGCGCTTGCGCGGCCAGTGGCGGCGCGACACGGTCATCGTGGTCGCCTGCGGGCTGCACAACCTACGCGTGCGCAGTCCCCTGCGCCTCTACGCGCCCGATAAATTCCCCAAACTGTCCGAATAAGGTTTATTATATGCTTAGGCCAAGAAACGGCTCAGGAGGTTCCTTACGCGGCTACTTCTTCCTTCTGCTTGGCAAACTGCAGGCTCGCCGACAGCTTCACGTCTTCGCTCACCACAATGGAACCAGCCTCAGTCACGCCGTTCCAGGTCAGGCCGAAATCTTTGCGGTTGATTTTGCCAGTCACTTCAAAGCCAGCTTTCTGGTTGCCGTAGAAGTCGCCGGCCTGTCCGCCATACTCCACGTCAAACGTCACGGATTTGGTAACGCCGTGCAGCGTCAGGTCGCCGGTAACTTTATACTCACCTTCGCTCTGCTTCTCAAAGGAAGTCGAAACGAACGTCAGCTCCGGATACGTTGCGGCATCGAAGAACTCCGCGCTTTTCAGGTGCTCGTCGCGCTGGGCCTGGTTGGTGTCGATGCTGTCGATTTTGGCCGAGAAGCGCACCCGGGCGTTGTCGAACGACTCACCTTCAGTGGTGGCTTCGCCTTCAAACTGCTTGAACGAGCCCGTTACCGTCGAGATAACCAGGTGCTTCACTTTGAACTGTACTTCGGAGTGCGTAGGGTCGAGAACCCAAGAGGTAGTAGCCATGTTGGTAAGCGGTTGAGGTTGGAGACACTGAACATATTGTCAAGCAGCTTCACTGCCGGAACTGAAACAAATGTATGTACATTTTTTTAATCAGTGTACATACATCAATAAATATTTTTTTGTTCCTCTCTGGCTATGGCCTCAGTATCAAAGGTTGCTGCCGCTTGCTATTGCTTCACGGTGTAATCTACTGTTATATCATCGCACCCGCCCTGCTTCGAGCATCTGTAATCATACCACACCATGCCCTGGACGCCTCTGGCTTTAGAAATTTTAATTTTCAAAAGACTGGGCATGTGAGATACATGGCCGCTATAATTCACACTGAACAGGTACTGTGGCTCAGCCTGTCCTTTGATAATAATGTCCTCCAATTCTACCCGGTAGAAGGCATATTGCTGGCGGGTTTGCTGATAGCAGACCCATTTCTCACCTATCTGAGCATTGAAGCGCAGGAATGGCTCTTCCTCAAAGCCTGCTGGTATAGCAGCAAAAAACGCCGGATAACTGGCCTGCAACTGGCGCACATGCGCCTGTACGGCGGGCAAGCGCCGTGCTTCTGCAGCGGCATCCCAATCGACCAGGTGTGTATTCATGGCCAGCCAAACAGTGTCTGCCCTTTGCCGAAGAGTAAACAGGACGCTGCTATTCTTGCCGTAACTGACAGCAAGTTGGCTGTACGACTTACCGTTCCGATGGAACGGTTTAGGCAATATCTTGGCTGTGCAGGTTGAAATTTTACTGTTACGCGGCAAATTTCCCTTAATCACCTTTGGGGTGAAAGCAGTAACCGCAGGCATCAGCGGAAACAGCCCTCGTTCGGGCACCTGAGCCCATATACTTAGGCTAGTAGCCAGAGAAACAAAAGAGAGCACCAGCAATAGCCGATACTCTCTTTTTGTACTTTCGAAATTCATAAACTTTACAGCAGCACCGTTTCTACCGGCGCCTGGGCAGCTACTTTGCCGGCCATTTCACGCAGAGCCTGGGCAATACCATCGGCGTCGAAGCCGCACTCTCTATAGAGCTCATCCTGGGTGCCGTGCTCCACAACGCGGTCCGGAATGCCGAGGCGGCGCACCGGAACCGTATAGCCGTGGTCGGCGAGGAACTCCAGCACAGCGGTACCGAAGCCACCTTGCACGCAGCCATCTTCTACGGTTACAATAGCCTTGTAGTGCCGGGCAATGTTGTGCAGCATTTCCTCATCCAGCGGCTTGCAGAAGCGCATGTCGTAGTGGCCGGGGTTGAGGCCTTCGGCGCGCAGCTTTTCGGTGGCTTTCACGGCGTAGTTGCCGATGTGGCCGATGCTGAGCACCGCCACGCCTTCGCCCTCGCGCACCACGCGGCCCGTGCCCACGGTAATTTTTTTCATCGGCTTGCGCCACTCCGGCATCACACCTTCGCCGCGGGGGTAGCGGATGCTGAACGGACCGGCGTTTTCGGGCAGCGTGGCCGTGTACATCAGGTTGCGCAGCTCCTCCTCATCCATCGGGGCCGAAACCACCATGTTCGGGATGCAGCGCATATAAGCCAGGTCGTAGCAGCCGTGGTGGGTGGGGCCGTCGGCGCCGGCAAAACCGGCACGGTCAAGACAGAAAACCACGTGCAGGTTCTGCAGGGCCACATCATGCACTACCTGGTCGTAGGCGCGCTGCATGAACGAGGAGTAGATGTTGCAGAACGGTACCAGCCCCTGCGTGGCGAGGCCGGCCGAGAAAGTCACGGCGTGCTGCTCGGCAATGCCCACGTCGAAGGCGCGGTCGGGCATGGCTTTCATCATAATGTTGAGCGAGCAGCCCGAAGGCATAGCCGGCGTCACGCCCATGATTTTGTCGTTCTGCTCGGCCAGCTCCACGATGGTTTCGCCGAACACGTCCTGGTACTTGGGCGGCTGTGGTTTCTCGTAGGTTTTCTTGTGTATTTCGCCCGTCACCTTATCAAACAGGCCGGGAGCGTGCCACAGCGTCTGGTCTTTCTCGGCCAGGGCGTAGCCTTTGCCCTTCACCGTCACGCAGTGCAGCAGCTTGGGGCCCGGAATGCTTTTGAGGTCGTGCAGGATGGTCGCGAGGTGCTGCACATCGTGGCCGTCCACGGGGCCGAAGTAGCGGAAGTTCAGCGCCTCAAACAGGTTGCTTTGCTTGAGCAGCGTGGCCTTCATGGCCGACTCCACCTTGCGGGCAATCTGCTGAGGGTTGGGGCCAAACTTGCTGAGCTTACCCAATACGTTCCACAGCTCGTCGCGCACTTTGTTATAGGTGCGGGAAGTGGTGATGTCGGTGAGGTACTCCTTGAGCGCGCCCACGTTGGGGTCGATGCTCATGCAGTTATCATTCAGGATAACCAGCAGGTTAGATTTCTCGACGCCCGCGTGGTTCAGCGCCTCGAAAGCCATACCGGCCGTCATGGCTCCGTCGCCGATTACGGCAATGTGCTGGCGGTCAAACTCTTTCTTGTAGTCGGAAGCCACGGCCATGCCCAGCGCCGCCCCGATGCTGGTAGAGCTGTGCCCTACCCCGAAAGCGTCGTACTCACTTTCGCTGCGCTTGGGAAAGCCCGACATGCCCTTGTAGCGGCGGTTCGTCGGGAACCGGTCGCGGCGGCCCGTCAGGATTTTGTGGCCATATGCCTGGTGGCCAACATCCCAGACCAGCTGGTCGTGGGGCGTATCGAAGACGTAATGCAGGGCCACCGTCAGCTCCACTACTCCCAGCGAAGCACCGAAATGCCCGCCGTAGATCGAAACCGAATCAATAATGAACTGACGGAGCTCCTGGCTGACCTGCACCAATTGGTCCGGGCTGAGCTTTTTCAGGTCGGCGGGCGAGTCTATAGCTGCCAGCAATTCACCGGGTTCGACGATCATATATAGAGAGGGGACGCGTGTGGGAATTAAGTAGCGAGGCAACAGGGAAATAGCCCAAAAGGTTAGGACTATCCGGATACGGCAAGCACGCTATACAGCAAAGGTACGATTTTTCCGGCCTGTAAGCGGGTGCGTAGCCCCCCTCAAACCAAGGGGTTTGCAGGCCTTAGACGGCTTTTTTGGTAACGCTCATGCCGCATACGGCCTTCTACTGCCGTGCGTTATTTTGCCACACGCCAGCCACCAACGCCCTGCACCCGGCCGCCACCAATACGGCAGGCCGCTGCCTTGGCAGAAACTGTACCTTTGTCTCCTCACCTGCCCTCTGCCCATGCCCCAGCCCATTCCCGCCGACGAACAAGCTCAGGACCAGCAACTACTCGACCGGCTTCGGCCTTCGCGCATTGTGCTGCCGGTGCTGATCGGGCTGAGCGTGGTGGGCTTCATGTTCTGGCGCAGCTACAAGCCCGGCGACCTGGCCCCGCTGGCCAATGCCAAACCCCTGTGGCTGGTGCTCATGGTGCTGATTCTGCTGGCCCGCGACGCCGGCTACGTGTACCGCATCCGCTACCTGACCGAAAAAGTGCTGAGCTGGCGGGCTTCGCTGGACGTAATTATGCTCTGGGAGTTTTCGTCGTGCGTGCTTCCTTCAGCCGTTGGCGGCACGGCCGTGGCGCCCGTGCTGCTGCATAAGGAAGGCATTCCGCTGGGCAAATCGGTGGCCTACATCATGGCCACAGCCATGCTCGACAACTTGTATTATGTGCTGGCCGTGCCGCTGGTAGTCCTTATCGGGGGCGACGCGCTGTATCCGCACGAGGCGCTGCAGGGCGGCCTGATTGCCACCCTACGTATCGGCTTTGTTCTGAGCTATGTGTTCGTGACGGTGTACGCGGGCCTGATGATGTATGCCATCTTCATCAATCCGCAGTCGGTGAAGCGGCTGCTGGTGCGCCTGTTTTCGGTGCGGGTACTACGGCGCTGGCGCAACAAGGCCTACAAGCTCGGCAACGAGCTGATTCTGGCTTCCGGGCAGCTGCGCGGCAATGGGCTGGTGTACTGGCTGCGCGCTTCTCTCAGCACGGCTTTCGTCTGGACGGCACGCTACCTGGTTATCGGCTGCCTGATTGCAGCGTTTATTGATGTAACCTGGCCAGAGTTCTGGCTGATTTTCGGCCGCAACCTCACCTACAAAGTCATTCTGCTGATTGCCGTGACCCCCGGCGGCGCCGGCATTGCGGAAGGTGCTTTCCCCACTTTCTTCGGCAAATTCATCGGCACGCCCAC
This sequence comes from Hymenobacter psychrotolerans DSM 18569, assembly GCF_900142395.1. GTDB lineage: Bacteria > Bacteroidota > Bacteroidia > Cytophagales > Hymenobacteraceae > Hymenobacter > Hymenobacter psychrotolerans. The sequence continues at coordinate 5,085 of NZ_FRAS01000001.1, forward strand.
CATGACCAACTTCATGGTGCTACTGTATCGTATCCTCACCTATTACCTCTACCTCGTGCTGGGCGCCATCTTCCTGCCACGCTGGGTAACGCGCATTTTCGGCAAGCGGGAGGCGCAAAAGGTCATGTCCTCCTGAAAAGCTGGCACAACAAAAAGGCCCTCCTGCATTGTGCAGAAGGGCCTTTTTGTTGGCGCATTCTTAGCGCTATTCTTTCTCTAAGCGCAGTTCGGCGCCAGCAGCGCTTTTCAGCGTCAGCTTGTCGTCCGTGAGCGTTACTACATCAAAGGAGTTGCTCTGGGCTGCGCCATCGGGGGTCATCGTAATTTTCTTGCCGGCCTGGTCGAAGTCGTACTTACCGTTTACGGCGCCAGCGGGCGAGGTCATGTTGTACTGGCCGTTGGCAAAGAACGTGATACGCTCGTCCTCCTGCGCGTCGGTCTGCTTCACTTTGTCGCCGGTGGCATCCAGTTCCTTGTCGGTTTTCCAGACTTTGCTGGTGGTGCCATACAGCATATTTACGCCTTCAACTTTGCCTTCTTTGCTGCCGCAGGATGCCGTGAACAGAGCAACCAGCACGAGCAGGCTGGCCAGAAAGCGGAAGGGATGGGAGAGGGTTTTCATACGTTGGTTGATGGTTGGTTGGGAGATGCAACAGCCTGTTTCCGGGCCAGCCGCAGAAGCCGATAGCCTGGTGGCCGCTGTTGCGCTTCTTACGGGAGCTACCTGTAAGTTGTTCAATACTTCGAAAAGTGTATACTCAACCGTGCATCCCATAACTTATTGTTGGCCTTGGCGTAAGAAGCCCTGACGAAGAGCCGCCGGGCTACTTCCCGCTGTTTCTCCCACTTCTCCTAAACCAACCACGACCATGGGACTGTTTGATTTTCTCTCGAATGAAGGCGAAAAAAAGCCGGTCGAGCCTGCTAATAAACCCGCTGGTAGCGGCGCTACCGACTTTTTCGGCAATGCAAATGCGGCCGCTGACCAAGGCGAAACCTACACTGTTGTGAGCGGCGACTCCCTCTCTAAAATTGCCAAAAACCACTACGGTGATGCAGCCAAATGGCATCAGATTTATGACGCCAACAAAGGCGTTATCGGTTCCAACCCCGACCACATCGAAGTGGGCCAGGTCCTGACACTGCCGAAGGCCTAGCCGCACGCTCTATAAGAAATATCCAAAAAGCCGCCCCACCAGTGGAGCGGCTTTTTTGCTGTAGTATCAGGCTCTGACTGCCTTTGGCTAGTGACATAATCAGGTGCCTGCATAGCGGTGCTGTATAGCCGGAGCAAAGCAATGAGCTGTTTGAAAGCACTGCTACAGGGCGTCTCAACATCGTTAATCATCTATTTATCAACTAGTTCATTATTGCCATTCCTGGCGGCAGCTGAAATTCACTTAAGAGCAAAATATTTGCGGCGACTATTGTGAATATGGAAACTGCGCTTATACCTTTGTATCACCAACACGGTACTCCCCCGCTCGCGGCGGGGTAGTTTTCATAGGATTTATACAGAAGCGGCGAGAGAACAGGCTCCCTGACCCGCTGGCAACCTTCGACCGCGCGAAAGGTGCCAATTCCTGCCCGACCGGCTTTTGCCGACGGGGCATATAACCCGAGTGCCATGGAAAACACCCTCGCTTTCGTTCTGCCGTTTCCTGCCGCCCCGGTTGCTTTGCTGCACACCGCGCGGCCGCAGGTTTTTCGCGTTTCCGAAGTTGCTGCAGCCCATAGCCCTGCGCGGCGAATGCGCTGTTGGGACACGTGTTGTTGCTGTTGCTAACCTGCTTTTCAGGTAGCTAGCCTCCTTCAGCCTTTCGGCTACGCTGTGCCTGCTTTTAGCAGCCGGCTCCCTTTCCACACTTGCTGTTTTTCGTGCTGCGTTGCCAGCCGCTGCTGTGGCTTTGGCCCCGGCTACGCCCTGCCGTAGCCCTGTTGGCTCATTCTGCTTCGCTTTCCTCCCTGTTTCCTTAACGCTACGACCATTATGGCTACTTCAGCCCTTCATTTCGAGACGCTTCAACTTCATGCCGGTCAGCAGCCGGACCCCGTAACCGGCTCACGCGCCGTGCCGCTCTATCAGACTACCTCTTATGTCTTCAAGAACGCGGAGCACGGCGCCAACCTGTTTGCCCTGAAGGAGTTTGGCAACATCTATACGCGCCTGATGAACCCTACTACCGACGTGTTTGAGCAGCGCATTGCAGCGCTGGAAGGCGGCGTAGCGGCGCTGGCGGTAGCATCGGGGCAGGCGGCGCAGTTTATTGCCCTGAACAACATTCTGCAGGCCGGCGACAACTTCGTGAGTACCACGCACCTGTATGGCGGCACTTACAACCAGTTTAAGGTGGCTTTCAAGCGCTTGGGCATTGAAGTGCGCTTCGCGGATGGCGACCAGCCTGAAAAGTTTGAAGCCCTGATTGACAGCAACACCAAGGCCCTCTACCTCGAAACCATCGGCAACCCCAGCTTCAGTATTCCGGATTTCGAGCGGATTGTGGCCATTGCCAAAAAGCACGACCTGCCGCTCATCGTCGATAACACGTTTGGAGCCGGCGGCTACCTGTTCCGGCCGCTGGAGCATGGCGCGCACATTGTGGTAGAGTCGGCCACGAAGTGGATCGGGGGCCACGGCACCAGCATCGGGGGCGTAATTGTGGATGGCGGCACCTATGACTTTGGCAACGGGAAGTTTCCGCAGTTTTCGGAGCCGAGCGAAGGATACCACGGCCTGGTTTTCAGTGAGGTATTCGGCAAAGGCGGTCTGTTCGGCAACATTGCCTTCATCATCAGAGCGCGGGTAGAAGGGCTGCGCGATTTTGGGCCTTCGCAGAGTCCGTTCAATTCCTTTCTGCTGCTGCAGGGCCTCGAAACGCTGAGCCTGCGTGTGGAGCGCACCGTGGAAAACGCCCAGCGCCTGGCTATCTGGCTGGAGCAGCACCCGCAGGTGGAAGCCGTGAATTACCCCGGCCTGAAAAGCAGCCCCTACTATTCGCTGGCCCAGAAATACCTGACGCGCGGCGCCGGCGGAGTGCTCACTTTTGCCATCCGGGGCAGCAAGGACACGGCCACGCACTTCATCGACAATCTGAAGCTGATAAGCCATCTGGCAAATGTCGGCGACGCCAAGACGCTTATTATTCAGCCCTCCGCAACCACGCATCAGCAGCTGTCTGACGAGGAGCAGCGCGCCGCCGGGGTTACCCCTACCCTGCTGCGCCTGTCGGCAGGCATCGAGCATTTTGAAGATATCCGGGCTGATTTGGCGCAGGCATTTGAAGCCGTACGCCAGGCCGCGCCCCACCAGTCGGGAGCAACAGGCAGCACGCTGCTGCCTGAGCCGCAACCCGAACATACCGCTACGCTGGAGGTCTAGTGAGAGGGTTGGGAACCGGCCGTTTTGAGAGGGCGGCCGGCTTCACCTTCAGCCTGGCGGTATGCGGGCAGGGCGCTCCTTTTTTTGTGAGAGAGGGAAGTAGCGCTACCTGCCCGCCCATAGCCGGGGCTGAGTTGGCCAAGGCCGGCTCAGCCTGCGGGCTATGTTAGCAACAACGTGGCCCGGAGCAGTGCTCCGGCCGCATTCCGGGGTAGATACTGCCCCTTTTTCATTCGACAAGCTATGAGCGACGAACCGCACATCTTTCGGCTACCGTGCGCTTTGCGGCTGGAAAGTGGCGCCGTGCTGCCACAAGTAGATATTGCCTACCAGACCTACGGCCACCTCGCCCCCACCCGCAACAACGTGGTGTGGGTCTGCCACGCCCTTACTGCCAATGCCAACGTGCTGGACTGGTGGGCAGGCTTGTTTGGCACCGGCTGCTATTTCGACCCGGCCGACTGGTTTATTGTCTGCGCCAACGTGGTAGGCTCCTGCTACGGCAGCACCGGCCCGCTTTCTGTGGACGAAACAACGGGCCTGGCTGCCTATCAGGAGTTTCCGCTCCTGACCGTCCGCGACTTGGTAGCGGTGCACGAGGCCCTGCGGGAGCATCTGGCGCTGCCCCGGATTCATACCGTAATCGGGGGCTCGTTGGGTGGGCAGCAGGCCGTGGAGTGGGCTGTGCAGCGGCCGGCTCTGTTCGAAAACTTAGTGCTGCTGGCGACAAACGCGCGGCATTCGGCCTGGGGCATTGCGTTCAATGAGGCGCAGCGCCTGGCTATTCTGGCCGACCCTACCTATGCGGCGGCCGCGCCCGACGGTGGTGCAGCCGGCCTGCAGGCCGCCCGGGCCGTGGCGCTGCTCAGCTACCGCAGCTACGACGCGTACCAGCGCACGCAAACAGAGCCCGACGAAGAAGCGCTGCACGACTACCGCGCCAGTTCCTACCAACGCTACCAGGGCAGCAAGCTGGTAGCGCGCTTCAATGCCTACTCCTACGTGGCGCTTTCCCGGACCATGGACACGCACCATGTGGGGCGCGGCCGCAACGGTATTCGGGCGGCCCTGGCGCGGATACGGGCCCGCACGCTGGTGATTGGCATTACCTCCGATGTGCTGTTTCCGCCGGCGGAGCAGCAGCTGCTGGCGCGCTACATCCCCGGGGCGGTGTATGCCGAAATGGATTCCCAATTCGGTCACGACGGTTTCCTGATTGAAACCGCGCAAATCTCCCATACCCTCGAACGATTTTACGTCCAGACGTATGCATAGTGAAGTTATATCAGCGGCCGAGCGGCCGGAATTTGCCCGCCCAGCCCATATTTTCCGCTTCGAAGCACAAGCCAGCAGTGCCGTAGACCGCGCTTTTGCAGCCAGCCGCGGGCAGGCCATCCGGCCGCAGAGCAGCCTGCAGCGCCTGCCCAACGGCCAGACGGTGCAGCTGACCATGCCGCAGCTGGTGGGCACCGACAGTGCCCTTGGTCCTAGCTCTGAAGCCCCTACCGCCTCTGTCTTCTCAGATTTTCCTGATGCAGACCTGCTCGCCGACCTGGAGTTGGAAATCTATCTGCGCACGGATGAGGAGCGGATTATTGATCTGCTCGATTTCAGCGAAATTTCGGAAGAGGCGGATGAGGACGGCTACGTGGTGGGCTATGTGGCCCTAGCACACCTTATCCGCCACCACGATACGCTGCGCAAATACGGCGTGTTTCTGCTGCGTACCGGGCCACTCCGGATTGTAAGCGCCGAAATCCAGAGTATAAGTACAGCGTCTGCCGCGTAGTATCAGTTTTTGATATCACTCCTTGCTAAAAGCAGCGGCGCAAAAGGTGCTGTTTGGCTCACCCGAACGGCAAGCTTAGCATGACGTTCCAAGGGCTTTCTGTCAACACAGTCTAGTTAGCAGCTTCGGTTTGATTACTCAAACAACAGCCGAACAGGAGGCAGTTGCTCGCCGCGCAGCAGATAGGTTCCGGCCTTCAGCCCTTCGCGCAGCAGCAATTGGTTGGCCTCTTCCCACCGAAAACGCCGTACTACCCGGCCGGTGGCATCCAGCATTTCCATTTCCTGCGGCCTGAACACCACTCCACCTGGCACCGACAGACGGATGTCGGTGGAAGCCGGCACCGGGTATGCGTTGGCGGTCTGGCCTTTGATATTGGTAGCGTTGGCAGCACTTAGTACCGTGCCCGGCTGCCGCAGCAAGGGGCGCAGAAAGTCCCGGATAGTGCGGAACGTGGTATCGGCGTAGGCCAGCCCGTTGGCGCTGGTGCTTTCGAAGGGAATGTGGCCGGCTCCGCGCAGGGTGCGCAGCGTGTTGGGCACGCCCACCGCCGTGGCGCGCGGATTCAGCAGGCCGCTGCCCACCACATATTTGGGCGGCAGCGAAGAGCCAACCCGGCCTTTCAGATAAGGCACTACGTTGTCGGCGGTGCCGTGCACGCTGCACAGTGGCGGGTTGCCGGGCTCGATGTAGCTGGTACTTTCGGTGGCGCCGCTCAGGTTGAGCACGGCCAGCACTGCACTGCTGTAGCCAGGGTTGCCGCTTTGCCCCTCGATGCCGCCCAGACTGGCAAGCCCCACATAGGCCGGCACTTCCGCATCCCTATCGAGGTAGCCGACCTGCAGGGCGCAAAAGCCACCCGCCGAAGAGCCGCCCACCACTATGTAGCGCGGGTGAGCCCGGTAGGTGCGCGCGGTGGCCGCATCCTGCCGGAAAAAGCGCACGGCAGCCCGCATGTCCTGCATTCCGCGGATGGAAGCCTTGGCAATATTGACGGTATCAAACGGGAAGAACAGCAGCCGGTAGTCGATGCTGGCCGTGACGTAGCCGAGACGGGCCAACCGGGTGCACACGTCCACCATGTAGGCATCGGTGCGGCTGCCCGTCACGAAACCTCCCTGATGCGCGAAAATGATGACCGGCCGGCGGCTCACCGTGTCGCCGGTGGGCTGATAGATGTCCATGGCCAGCGGCTGCGTGGCGCCCAGAAAGTTGATGGCCGAGCCATACACCACGCCGCTGGTTACCGTCACGTTCGGAAAGATGGGCTGGTAGTAGCGGCCGCCGGTGGTATCAATCTGGGCCGAAGCGGCGGCCTGCAGGCCCAGCCAGGCCAGCAGCACGAGTAGGAATCTGTTCATAGCGAATGACTTACTGAATGAGGATGTATGCTGGTCAGGACGTGGAAATGCGAAGCAGGGTTCCGTAAGTTTACGGCTTCACTTGCACTGGTTTCCTCTATGCCCGCTACTGCTCCCGCTCCCCTCCGCCCCGGCGACCAGGTGGCCATCGTCTGTACTGCCCGCTCGGCCTCGCACGAAGAGCTGGCCGCCGCCGTTGCGGTGCTCGAAAGCTGGGGGCTGCGCGTCGTGCTGGGCGAGAGTACCAACATCCGTTACCACCAGTTTGGCGGCGAAGACGAGGTGCGTCGCCGCGACTTTCAGCAGCAACTCGACAACCCCGAAATCAGGGCCATCCTGAGCGCGCGCGGCGGCTACGGCACCACTCGCATCATCGACCAGATTGACTTTTCGCGCTTCGCCGATACCCCCAAATGGGTGGCCGGCTTCTCGGATATTACCACGCTCAACTGCCATTTGCTGCGGCTGGGCCACCAGAGTATTCATGGCGTGATGCCGCTGCTCTTCACTCAGCCCGGCGGCGAAGCCTCATTGGAAAGCTTGCGGCGGGCGCTGTTTGGGGAGGCGGTGCGCTACGAAGTGCCCGCGCATCCGCTTAACCGCCTGGGCACGGCCACCGGCGAGCTGGTCGGCGGCAACCTCAGCCTGCTGCAGACTCTTACCGGCACGGCGTCGGAGGTGGCTACGGCCGGGCGCATTCTGTTTCTGGAGGATATTGACGAGTATCTGTATGCCATTGACCGGATGATGGTGCACCTAGACCGGACCGGCAAGCTGCGCGACCTGGCGGGCCTCGTGGTGGGGCACTTCACCAATCCGCAGGACAACACGGTGCCATACGGCCAGACGCCCAACGAAATCATCCAGCACTACGCCGACAAGTACCGGTTTCCGGTGGCGCACGGCTTCCCGGTAGGCCACGAGCCGCAGAATATGGCCCTCATCTGTGGCCGCCCGGCACGCCTGACCGTGGACGAAACGGGCGCTCAGCTCGAATACATCTAAGCCCACCACACATGGCCCTCATGATTCGCCGGGTAGATGCCGCCGGAGCCTTGCCCTACCTTCCCGAGCTAACCGAGCTGCTACAGGACGCCGTAGACACGGGCGCTTCCGTGGGATTTTTGCCGCCGCTGCCGGCCGTCGAGGCTACCTTTTTCTGGCAGAACGTATTCGATGCCGTACAAGCAGGCGCCCGGATTCTCCTGCTGGCCACCGACGGAACGCAGGTGCTCGGTTCCGTGCAGCTTGACCTGGTTGAGAAACCGAACGGCCTACACCGCGCGGAGGTGATGAAGCTACTGGTGCATTCCCGGGTTCGGCGCCAGGGCATTGGCCGCCAGCTCATGCACGCCCTTGAGCAGGAAGCGCGCCAGCACAAGCGCACCACGCTGGTACTGGACACGCTCCAGGGTGAGCCCTCCGAGCTTTTGTACCAACGCCTGGGCTACGTGGCAGCCGGGTCAATTCCGCAGTTTGCCCGCGTAGGCAGCGGCGCGCTGGAGCCTACGGTTATCTACTATAAGCTGCTTGCTTAGCGGCACATTCCTATCACAAAAAAGCCTCAGCACTGGTGTTGCTGAGGCTTTTTTTGATGAAAACAGATTAGTTTCTACTCGCCGTAAATCGTCTGGAGTACCGTCTGGCCAACGGCTTTGAGCGTGCGTTTGTCGATGACGCTCATGTTGTCGTCGGTGGTATGGTGGTAGGCCGGGAAGTAGTCGTCGCCGACGGGCAGGTGGTCGATGATGTCGATGGTACGCACACCGGCCTGGTTCGTGAAGACGTGGTCGTCGGTGATGCCGGGCGAGTCCTGAAACAGGAAGTAGTCGGAGTAGCCAATCTGGGCGGCAATGTTCCACACTTTGTCCACCACGTCGCGGGCCCGCTGCCGGGACAGGTCTTCGCGGCTGAACTTGCCGTTTTTCGCGCCCACCATGTCCAGCAGAATCCCATATTCGGGCTTGTAAGCGGCGGGCATCATGTTCTTGGCCCAATACTGTGAGCCCAGGCACCAGCTCGAACCACCCGACGACTCCAAGCCCGCCAGCTGGTTGGTCAGCTCACTTTGCGTGCTCGAATCGTAGCCATAGTCCTCAGCATCAAACAGAATAAAGTCGATGCCGACGGCGGGCGTGAGGCTGTCGGGCTGGGCCGCCAGAATGCGGGCCATTTCCAGCGCCACGCCTACGCCGCTGGCCCCATCGGAGGCGCCATCCAGCGGGGCATTCTTGTTCTTCTCGTCCTTATCGGCAAACGGGCGCGTGTCCCAGTGCGCGAAGATGGCAATGCGGCGGGCAGCCTGGGGCTGATACTGCGCGACGATATTGCGCGCTTTCAGCATCTTACCATCAAACGCCATAGCCTGAAACGGCTGTTCCCGCACGGTCAGGCCGTAGCTCTGAAACTTGCTGATCAGCCAGTCGCCGGTTTTGACGTGCGGCGCCGTGTTGGGCACCCGCGGCCCAAACGCCACCTGCTTCGCCACGAAGGCATACGCCGAATCGGGATTGAAAACGGGCGCAACCGGCAGCTTGTCCGGCGTTTCTACCTCGGTAGTGGTTTTCTTGTCGGGGCAGCCGGTGAGCACCAGCAGAGCAGCCAGCGCCAGCGGTGCAAGACGGAAGAGTTTCATCTAACTAAATGTGCTTTTCTTGAATAGAACGCCCTGCCGGAAGCCCGTGGGCATACCGCAGACCTACTCTTCGCTGTAGGCCCAGTCGATGCCCGCTTTGGTGTCCTTCACCACGATTCCCTGCGCTTTGAGGGCCGCCCGGATCTGGTCTACCTTGTCGTAGGCTTTGGTGGCTTTGGCTTCCTGATAAAACTCCAGCGTGAGGCTCAGCAGGTCTTCGGCGCTGGCGCGGGGCTCGTCTACGAGGCCCAACACGTCCTGCACCAAGGTCTGATAGGCCTCTGTGGCTTCCTGCACGGCGGCAGCGCTTACCGTAGCCAGCGTGGCCGGGTTGGCCTGGAAACCGTTGAGCTTGCGCAGCAGATTGAACAGGCTGGCAATGGTGCGCGCCGTGTTCAAATCGTCGTTCAGGCCCACGAAGCAGTCCGCCACCAGCTTACGCAGCTCGGCATCGGCGGCCGTGGTATCGGGGGTCTTGCCTTCGACCACGGGCTCCACGGTGCGGGCCTTTATTACATCCGGCGACAGGCTGGCTTCGCGCAACTTATCGAGCAGGCGCAGGCCGTTCATCAGCTTGCGGTAGCCTTTGCGGGCGGCCTGCAGGCCTTCATCGGTGATGTCTACGGTGCTCCGGTAGTGGGCCTGCAGCAGGAAGAACCGCACCGTCATGGGCGAGTAGGCCTGTGCCAGCGTGGCGTTGGTGCCCTCGAACAGCTCCGAAATAGTGATGAAGTTGCCGAGCGACTTGCTCATTTTGGCTCCGTTCACCGTAATCATGTTGTTGTGCATCCACACCTGCGCCTCGTTGGTGGGATGGTTGCAGGCCTGGCTCTGGGCTATTTCGCACTCGTGGTGCGGGAACATCAGGTCCAGCCCGCCGCCATGAATGTCGAACTCGGCGCCGAGGTACTTGCGGCTCATGGCCGAGCACTCCAGGTGCCAGCCCGGAAATCCGTCGCCCCAGGGCGAGTTCCAGCGCATGAGGTGGCGCTCATCAGCCTTTTTCCAAAGGGCGAAATCCAGGGGGCTGCGCTTTTCGTCCTGCCCGGCGAGGTTGTCGCGGGAGCCGGCCAGCAGCTCTTCCACCACGCGGTTGGACAGCTTGCCGTAGCCGCGCCCGGCGGCGTTGTAAGCCGGCACATCAAAATACACGGAGCCGTTTACCTGGTAGCCGAAGCCGTTGTCGATAATCTGCTGCACCATCTCAATCTGCTCGATGATGTGGCCGCTGGCGCGGGGCGTGATGTCGGGCGGCAGGCAGCCCAGGGCCTCCATGTGACTCTGGTAGAGGTTGGTATACTGCTCGGCTACCTGCATAGGCTCCAGCTTCTGGGCCCGGGCGCGCTTGCTGATTTTGTCTTCTCCTTCGTCGGCGTCGCCTTCCAGGTGGCCCACGTCGGTGATGTTGCGCACGTAGCGGACGGTGTAGCCGAGGTGGCGCAGGTAGCGGGTCAGCACGTCAAACACCACCGGACCGCGGGCATTGCCCACGTGGGCTTCGCTGTACACGGTCGGGCCGCAGAGGTACACACCCACGAAGGGCGCGTTCAGGGGTTCGAAAGTGGCTTTGCGGCGGGTAAGCGTATTATAAAGCGAAAGAGGGTGCTGCATGGCCGCAAAGGTAATCAGGTTGGTGGGGTGAGGAAGTGTAAAGTAACGGGGGTGATACGGCGCCGGGCCGGGAATCGGTGCAGGAAACTGCTGTACCTTTCCCTTCGCCTCTATTCGGTTGGCGCCGGTTTCCGCAGCCGGTAAGTGGCCATGGTCGGAAAGTGGTCGGAGTACGGAATTTCGTAGTGCACCCAGAAGTCGTCTATCTGCCACTGCGGGCCGGCAAACTGGTTGTCGATGCGCACGAAGGGCAGGCGGCCGTTGTAGGTGGCTCCCACGCCGTTGCCTACGGCGGCCCAGGCGTTCTGGAAACGGTCGGCGAGTTGGTCGTAGCTGTAGCTGTAGGGCAGGTCGTTGAGGTCGGCGCAGAGCAGCAGCGGATACGGGCTGGCCTCGAAGCGCCGCACCAGCGTGTCTATCTGCCAGCTGCGGACCACCATGCCGCGCTTGAAGCGGCGCATCAGGCCCATGCCCTGGCGCTTCAGGCCGGCCTTGCTGGAATAGCTGTCTACGATGTCGCGCTCATCCATGCTCATGCTCTGCAAATGGAAGTTGAACACCCGGATGGTGTCGCCGGTGGGCAGGCGCAGGTCGGCCCACATGGCGTGGTTCTGGGTGAGCTTGCCGAAGTTCACGGTGCCGCGGTGCACAATAGGATAGCGTGAGAAGATGGCCATGCCGAACTCGGAGCCTGCCCCGTTGGTGAACGTCCGGGACAGGAAGCTCTGCCGTCCGCTCTGCGCCCCGATGCGCTCTACGGAGTTGAACACGTTTTTTTCCTTGCTGGTAGACGTGCGCGGCTCGTTGTAGAACTCCTGCAGGCACAGCACCTCGGCCGGACTGTCGGCCAGCCACTGAATCATCTTCTTGGAAGAAGCCAGCTCTTTGTCGCGCAGCTGCGGATACACGTTGAAGATGCGCACGTTGGAGCTGAGCACCCGCACGCGTGGCCCGGCTATGCTGTCGGCTGCCGCCGAAGGCAGGGGCGCAATCCGTAGCGGATGCACGGCCAGCCCGCGCTGGAAATGGGGCCACGTGAGCACCGCTACCAGCAGGGGCAGCGCCGCTACCCGCCAGTTGCGCAGCAACCAGTAAAACACTGCCAGCAGGTTCAGGGCCAGCGCTACGGGCAAAGTGAGGGCGCCAAATGCCGCCGGCCAGAAGGTGTAGGCAGGCACCTGCACGCAGGCAATAGCCACAAGGAGCCAGCCAATAATGAGCAAGGTGCAGGTGAAGGCAAACGAACGGCGCACAGCAGAAATAGGGCAGCCCAAGGGCCGACGGTGATACGCAAAGGTAAGCGGAAGCCTGCTAGGCTCCGGGCCTGATTATTGCGCAAGAATCAAGACCTGTTTTCGTTGTACTTTTAGTTTCTCAGTCTACTTTTTATCTATGTCTGTTTCTACTGTACGCATCTTTTGCTCCGGCTTACTGCTGGCGGCAGTTTCTATGCAAAAAGTCTTTGCCGGGCCTCTGCCGGCCGGGCCGGTTGCCCCCGAAAAGGCCTCGCTGGAGTTTATTGAAAACAAGGGCCAGTGGGACGCCCCCGTCCGGTACGCGGCGGCGCTGCCCGGCGGCCGGCTGTTCATGGGGCCGGCTGGCTTCACCTATAGTTTCCTAGACCCTAAAGCCCTGAGCCGGCACGCCCGCCATGGCACTCCGGCCACGGGCCAGCCCAGCTCCGATGAGGTGCGCGGCCATGCGTACACCGTGACGTTTGAGGGCGCCAACTCTGCCCCCACTCTGGCCGGCGAGGCCGCTACCCCGGCGCCCTACAACTATTTCCGGGGCAACGACCCCAAGCGCTGGGCCAGCAACGCCCGCGGCTTCCGGCGCCTGCGCTACACCAGTCTGTATCCAAAGATTGAAGCCGTACTCTACGAAAACGCCGACCAAAAGCTGGAATACGATTTTCTGGTGGCGCCGGGCGGACGGCCCGCCGCCATCCGGCTTCGCTATACCGGCCTCGACAAGCTCAGTCTCTCCGCCGATGGCAGCCTGCTGGTGCAGACTAGTGTGGGCCACGTAACGGAGCAGGCCCCTAAGGCCTGGCAGGAAATCGGAGGGCAGCGGGTGGCCGTAGCCTGCGCCTTCGAGCTGCAGGGCACTACCGTGAGCTTCCGGCTGGGCAAATACGACCGGCGCCACCCGCTCACCATCGACCCAACGGTTATCTTTTCTTCGTTTACGAACTCCACTGCCGACAACTGGGGCTTCACGGCTACTTACGACGCGCAGGGCAACATGTACGCGGGCGGAGCAGTATTCGACAACGGCTATCCGGTTTCGCCGGGCGCGTTTCGCACCTCCTTCAGCGGTGCCACCGATGTAGGCATCATTAAGTACAACACGGCCGCAAACGGCTCGACAGCTCGCCTGTACGCTACCTACCTTGGGGGCAACGATATGGAAGTGCCGCACAGCATGGTGGTGAACCCGCGGGGCGAGCTGGTGATAATGGGCTCTACGGGCTCAGGCAACTTCCCTACCACCGCCGGCGCCTACGACAACTCCCACAACGGCGGCCCCCAGATTACGCCCGATGACGAGTACGCCCCGTTCCGCTACGGCAACGGCGCCGACCTGTTCATTGCCAAGCTTTCGGCCAACGGCGCCTCCTTGCTCGGCAGCACCTATCTGGGCGGCTCCGGCACCGACGGTGTGGTTTCCCGGCTAAGCGGCACCCAACCCAACGGCGACCCCGCCACCGTGGACGGCATGCCCGGCTCCCCGGTCTTCAACTACGGCGACCAGTTCCGGGGAGACGTCACGACCGACGGCGACGGCAACATCTATATTGCTTCCGTTACGGCCAGCCTCAATTTCCCTACCCCCAATGGCTACCGTACCAGCTTTCAGGGCGGCACCTTCGATGCGGTGGTTGTGAAGCTGGCGGCGGACCTGCGCAGCCTGGTCTGGTCTACCTATCTGGGCGGTTCCAGCTCCGATGCAGCGTACTCACTGCAGGTAGATGGCACGCGTGGGGTATATGTAGCGGGCGGCACGCTTAGCTCCAACTTCCCTACCACCACCGGCAGCCTGCAGTCTGGTTTTCAGGGGGTGCTCGACGGCTTCGTTACGCACCTGAGCAATACGGGCTCAGCGGTGCTGCAGTCGTCGTACATAGGTACCGGGGCCTACGACCAGGTTTTTTTCGTGCAGCTGGATGCGGTCAGCAATGTATATCTGCTGGGCCAGACGCAGGGCGCTATGCCTATCAGCCCGGGCCTCTACGGAATAGCAAACGGCCGCCAGTTTATTCAGAAGCTCGACCCTTTGCTGAGCACCAGCCTCTACAGCACCCGGTTCGGCAGCGGCCGCACGCTATTTCCCGACATTTCCCTTTCCGCGTTTCTGGTCGATGATTGTGAGCGGATCTATATCAGCGGCTGGGGCGGCACCGTCAACGACCCTACGGGCAGCAACGGCAGCAGCACCAACGGCCTGCCCGTCACGGCCAACGCTATTCAGGCCCTCACCGATGGCTCCGACTTCTATCTGGCCCAGTTCAGCCCCGGCATGCGGGCGCTGGAATACGGCAGCTTTTTCGGGGAGCGGGGCGGCCGCGGCGAGCATGTGGACGGCGGCACTTCGCGCTTCGATAAGAAAGGCGTAGTCTACCAATCGGTATGTGGAGGCTGCGGCGGCACTTCGGCCTTCCCGATACCGCCGGGCGCCAGCACCTACTCGGCCACCAACAGCTCCAGAAACTGCAACAACGCCGCCTTCAAGATTGACTTCGGCAACGTCCTTGCCGACCCGGGTCCCAACCGTTACGTCTGCGTCGGCAGTGCACCGGTGGTACTGGGTGGTGCCCCGGCCGGCGGCATCTGGAGCGGGCCGGGCGTTACGGCGCTGCCGGGCGGCGGCTACCAGTTTACACCTGCCCCTGCCCGCCTGGGAGTCAATATCCTCACCTATTCGGTGGCTTCCACCGGTGTCTGCGTCAGCACCCGCCCCCTCAAAATCACCGTCACGCCGGAGCGGCCCGTTGCTATCACCCCGGTTCCACCCAAGTGCATCAACTCGGGCAACGTCCCGATGACAGCCACTCCGGCCGGTGGCGTATTCAGCGGCCCGGGCATGACCGGCAATATCTTCAACCCCGTTACGGCAGGTGTCGGCACGCACACACTCACGTATTCTATTTCCGATACGCTGGGCTGTGGCGTGGGCACGCAAACGGTGGTGGTCAGCCTGCTGCCCGAAGTACGGCCCGGCCGCGACACCACGCTCTGCGCCGACCAGACTGCTCCGTTTCAGCTGCGCGGCATGAGCCCGGCCGGCGGCACCTGGAGTGGCACGGGCGTTTCGCCAGGTGGGTTGTTTACGCCGCCTAATACCAACAACCGGGGCGGTATTTTCCCGCTCGTCTACACCTACGCATCCAATGGCTGTACCAACGCGGCCACACGCACCGTCGTGCTGGCGCCTACCTCGGCGGCCAACGTCTCCCTGAACCTGCCCGAGTGCTCCGCCTCACCGCGCTACACCGGCCTGGCTCCTTTCAACTGTCAGTTTGAGCCCGTGCTGCCCGGCGGCGTCTACGACTGGGACTTCGGCGACGGCACCCCGCATTCCACCGAAGCCAACCCGCTGCACTTATACGAGTACCCTGGCACCTACAGCGTGAAGCTGGTGGCGCGCTATGCCGGCTGCGTGGTCGAAACGGCTTTTGCGCCTGTGGTGGTGGGCGAAGTGCTGGTGCCCAACATCATCACGCCCAACGGCGACTCGCTCAACGACTCGTTCAAGCCCCGCTTCAGCTGCAAGCCCACGCTGCTGCAGGTGTTCAACCGCTGGGGCACGCTGGTATTCGAAACCAAAGACTACCACAACAACTGGAGTGGGCAGGGCCTGCCCAATGGCACCTATTACTATCTGCTCCGCGACACCGACAACCGCCGGGCCAAAGGCTGGGTGGAAATAACGCGCTAACTACGGCACGGCCGCGGGCCTGGGCGCAGCTCTTGCGTTTGGCGGTTTTTTGCCCTATATTTGCGCAGTATTCTGATTGTGAAGAGGGGACGTAGCGTCCCCTCTTTCTTTTATCACCCGGTTCAAGTCCAGATGAATTTCGATCAAAACCGCATTGCGGAGATGCTCCAGGATAGCCTTGCCGGCTTCGATCTGTTTGTCGTAGACCTGAGCGTTTCCGACGCCATCCGGCCCAAAATCACGGTCACGCTCGACAGTGAGCAGGGCCTGGGCATTGATGAGTGCGCCAAGGTGAGCCGCCGGCTGGCCAAGCGCATTGATGAAGCCTATGGCGAAGATGCGACGTACTCGCTGGAAGTAACCTCGCCCGGCGCCGACCAGCCCCTCACCGACCCGCGCCAGTACACCCGGCACGTGGGCCGCACCTTCAGCCTGAAACTGCAGGACGGCACCGAGAAAACCGGCAAGCTGGAAGCCATCGAAGCAGAAGGCATTCAGCTGGCCGAGGTTATCAAAGACAAAAGCAAAACCAAGACCCTCCCCGCCGTGCTGGTGCCGTTCACCGACATTCAGGAAGCCCGGATTGTCATTTCGTTTAAATAGAATGTTTGCCTGCTAGAAACTGTTTGCCCGTAGTAAACACCCCGTAGCGCCGCTACGTTACCACGGGCTTTCACCCAACAGCCTGCCAGCCAACACCTCAATACCTAACAATTTAA
This sequence comes from Hymenobacter psychrotolerans DSM 18569, assembly GCF_900142395.1. Lineage (GTDB taxonomy): Bacteria > Bacteroidota > Bacteroidia > Cytophagales > Hymenobacteraceae > Hymenobacter > Hymenobacter psychrotolerans. The sequence goes on from NZ_FRAS01000001.1 coordinate 21,517, forward strand.
ATCAGATGAACAGCAACGTCCTGATTGAATCGTTTGCCGAATTCGCCCGGAGCAAAAACATCGACCGCCCCACGATGATGAGCATCCTGGAAGACGTGTTTCGCACCATGATTCGCAAAAAGTACACCGATGACGCCAACTTCGACGTCATCCTCAACGTGGACAAGGGCGACCTGGAAATCTACCGCAACCGCGAAATCGTGGACGACAACTCGGAAGATATCTGGGACCATGATAAAATTCCGCTGGCCGAGGCGCAGAAGATTGAGCCCGACTTTGAGGTAGGCGAACAGGTGACGGAAGAAGTGAAGCTGGAAGATTTCGGCCGCCGTGCCGTGCTGATGGCCCGCCAGACCCTGATTCAGCGCGTGAAAGACCTGGAGCGTGACAACCTCTACCAGACCTATAAGGATCAGGTAGGCGAAATCATTGCCGGCGAAGTATACCAGGTGTGGAGCCGCGAGGCCCTCATCCTCGACAAAGACGAGAACGAGCTGGTGCTGCCCAAAGGCGAGCAGATTCCGAAGGACCGCTACCGCAAAGGCGACTCCGTACGGGCGGTGGTGCACAAGGTGGAAATCATTAACGGCACGCCTAAAATCATTCTGTCGCGCGCCGCGCCGGCTTTCCTGGAGCGTCTGTTCGAGCAGGAAGTACCCGAAATCTACGACGGCCTCATCACCATCAAGAACATTGTGCGTGAACCGGGCGAGCGGGCCAAAGTAGCCGTAGAAAGCTACGACGACCGGATTGACCCCGTAGGTGCTTGCGTGGGCATGAAAGGCTCCCGTATCCATGCCGTGGTGCGCGAGCTGGAAAACGAGAACATTGACGTGATTAACTACACCGACAACCTGGAGCTCTACATTGCGCGGGCTCTGTCGCCGGCCAAGCTCACGTCGATGAAGATAAACGAACAAACCGGCCGGGTTTCGGTGTTCCTCAAGCCAGACCAGGTTTCGCTGGCCATCGGACGGGGCGGTGCCAATATTAAATTGGCCAGCCGTCTCGTAGGCATGGAAATCGACGTGTTCCGGGATGCCGGCGACTACGAAGAGGACATTGCCCTCGACGAATTCTCGGACGAGATGGAAGCCTGGATTATTGATGAGCTCAAGAAAATCGGCTTGGATACTGGCCGGTCGGTATTGGCGGTCAGCAAAGAAGACATCGTACGCCGTACGGAGCTGGAAGAGGAAACTGTAGAAGATGTTTTCCGCATCATCCGCAACGAATTTGAAGGCGAAGAAGAGAGCACCGACGAAGCAGAAACCTCCACTGCCAGCGACAACGCGCAATGAGCGCGCGGGCTTCGGCCCGGCAAAGGCGTTAGATCGAGCCAGCCGGCTTGATTTAACACCGGCTGGCTCCATTTAAAATAGTACCTTTGCACCAAGATAAGAGTATCGTTCGCGAGCATAGAATGGCGGAAGCAGCAACCAAACGGCTTAGTCAGGCAGCCAAAGACCTGAACGTTGGGATGAGCACTATCGTGGAAACCCTGACGAAAAAGGGATTTCCGGTAGAAAACAAGCCTACAACCAAGCTGACTTCCGAGCAGGTGGCGTTGTTGGACAAGGAATTTGCGTCCTCAGCTCAAGACAAGCTGGAAGCCGCCAAGCTCAGCCAGGCCAAGCGCCAGAGTGAGCTGGAGGCGGCGGCCAACGCCCGTCCGGCAGAGCCTGCAGCCCCGAAAGCTCCGGCCCCCAAACTAGTAGAAACGCCGGCACCAGCTCCAGCCCCTGTGGCGCAGGCTGCGCCAGCTCCGGCCCCGGTGGTTCCTACCCCAGCTCCGGCTCCCGAAGCGCCAAAAGCGCCGGGCCTCAAGGTGCTGGGCAAGATTGAACTCGACGCTAAAGGGCGTCCGGTGCCTCCCAAAGCTGCCCCGGCTCCCACGCCTGCCCCGGCAGCAGAGCCGCAGCCAAAAGCCGCCGCTGCTCCGGTAGCAGAAGAGAAACCAGCGCCAGCCCCGGCTCCTGAAGCGGCTCCGGCACCTACTCCTGCCCCGGCAGCTCCGGCTGCTCCGGTAGCAACTGCTCCAGAGCCTAAGCCGGCTCCGGCCGCGCCTGTTGCCCCGGCAGCCGAGAAGCCTGCCCCAGCTGCAGCTCCCGAAGCCGCTCCAGTAGCTGCAGCTCCGGCTGCGGAAGCACCAGCAGCCCCGGTTACCGATGCCGCCAGCGAAGAAGCCGGTACCATCGTAGCCAAAGCCGATCAGCTGAAAGGCCTGACGGTACTGGGCAAGATTGAGCTGCCCATGGATTCGTCGCGGCGCGGTGGCCGTGGAGCGCGCCCGGTTGCTTCTTCCGATGTACGCAAAAGCGGCCTGGCCGCTGATAAGAAGAAACGCCAGCGCCTGCCTGGCCCAGGCGGCGCTACGCAGCCGGGTTCGGCCAGCCAAGGCTCTCAGCAGGGCGGCGGTTATCAGGGCAACCGTCCGGTTACGCCGGCTGGCCAGCGCCCAGGTGGCCCCGGCCAACGGTCTGGTGGTCCGGGCCAGCGTCCCGGTGGCCCCGGCCAGCGCACCCAGCCTACGGTTCCGCTCACCCCCGAGCAGAACGACAAGCAGATCCAGGAGCAGATCAAGGCTACGCTGGCAAAACTCAGCGGTGGCCGTGGTGGCAACAGTAACAACCGCGCTAAATACCGCCGCGACAAGCGTGCCGGTGTAGCGGAAGACCGTGAAGCCCAGCGTGCTCAAAACGAGCTGGACGCCAAAACCCTCAAAGTAACCGAGTTCATCTCCGCCAACGACCTGGCCTCGCTGATGGACGTTTCGGTGAACGAGATTATCAAGGTCTGCCTGAACATGGGCATGTTCGTGTCCATCAACCAGCGCCTCGATGCTGAAGCCATTACCGTCATTGCCGACGAGTTTGGCTACGATGTGGAGTTCCTGTCCGCTGAGGAAGAGGATACCGTTATCGAAGTTACCGACAGCGAGGAAGACCTGCAGCCACGTGCCCCGGTTGTCACCATCATGGGCCACGTCGACCACGGTAAAACGTCGTTGCTTGACTACATCCGCAGCGCCACGGTGGCTAAGGGTGAAGCCGGTGGTATCACGCAGCACATTGGTGCCTACGACGTGATGACCAAATCGGGTAAGCGTGTGACGTTCCTGGATACACCGGGTCACGAAGCGTTTACCGCTATGCGTGCCCGTGGTGCCAAGGTGACGGACATTGCCATCATTGTGGTAGCGGCCGACGACTCGGTGATGCCACAGACCAAGGAAGCCATCAATCACGCGCAGGCCGCTGGTGTTCCGATTGTAATTGCTCTCAACAAGATTGATAAGCCCGGTGCCAATCCTGACAAAGTCCGCGAGGAGCTGTCGGTGATTAACATCCTGGTGGAAGAATGGGGCGGCAAATACCAGAGCCAGGAAGTTTCGGCTAAAACCGGCCTGGGCATCGACGACCTGCTGGAAAAAGTCCTGCTGGAAGCCGAGATTCTGGAACTGAAAGCCAACCCAGACCGCAACGCCATTGGTAGCGTTATTGAAGCCTCGCTGGACAAAGGCCGCGGCTACGTAACCACCATCCTGGTACAGACGGGCACCATGAAAGTGGGCGACATCGTGCTGGCTGGTCCGCACTATGGTCGCGTGAAGGCCATGACCGACCACCGCGGCAAGAAGATGAAGCAGGCTGGCCCCTCCACTCCGGTGCAGGTGCTGGGTCTGACTGGCGCTCCACAGGCCGGCGACAAGATTCAGGTGATGGAATCGGAACGCGAAGCCCGCGAACTGGCCACGCAGCGTCAGCAGCTGGCCCGTGAGCAGAGCATGCGCACCAAGAAGCACATCACACTGGATGAGATTGGTCGTCGTCTGGCTATCGGCTCGTTCAAAGAGCTCAACGTTATTGTGAAAGGTGACGTGGACGGCTCGGTGGAAGCACTGGCCGACTCCCTGCTCAAACTGAGCACGCCGGAAGTGGCCGTGAACATCCTCAGCAAGAGCGTGGGCGCCATTTCGGAATCCGACGTACTGCTGGCTTCGGCTTCCGACGCCATCATCATTGGCTTCCAGGTGCGGCCCTCGCAGAGTGCCCGCAAGCTGGCGGAGCAGGAGCAGATTGATATCCGCCTCTACTCTATCATCTACAACGCCATCAACGAGGTGAAGGATGCCATGGAAGGCATGCTGGCCCCGACGGTGAAAGAAGTGGTGGTAGCCAACGCCGAGGTTCGTCAGGTATTCAACATCACCAAAGTAGGCACCATTGGTGGCTGCATGGTGACGGACGGTACCTTCACCCGCAAAACCAAAGTCCGCCTTGTGCGCGACGGTATTGTGGTGTACTCCGGCGAAATTCAGGACCTCAAGCGCTACAAAGACGACGTGTCGGAAGTGCGCCAGGGCTACGAATGCGGTATTTCGATTAAGGGCTTCAATGACCTGCGCGAAGGCGACAACATTGAGGGCTTCGAAGAACAGGAAGTGAAACGGACGCTCTAAGCGTAGTTCACCTGATACTGGCAACGGCCCCTACTGCTTCGGCAGTAGGGGCCGTTTTGTTTTGTGGCTGGCTGTCACATCATTATGTTATTGACCTCCGAGAGCCAGAAAGGTACTTTTATATAAAATCATGGATGATTTAAACGTCGCACTAGCGTCTTCTACCGACGTCGGGCCGGGCGTCAGTACCTGAGGGCCAGGCGCAAGGTTTCCTGCTCTCACCTACCTATTCAGCTATGAACAACTCTTGCATTCTGTTGGTACTCACGGAAATCTTTCTGTTGGCGGCCTGCGGCCAGGTAGAGGAAGCTCGCAACTCCTACACTGCCATTAGCAGCAGCGCCAAGGCCGCCAAACAGATAGGCCAAGCCCTGGAAGCAGCCGAAAAGAGGCGCACGATGCGCGCTGAGCGTGGCGACACAGCATCACTCAACTACAAAGAGCTGCAACGCTACCTGCCCGGCAGCATTGGCGGCTTTTTGCCCGTAGGCAAGCCTGAGGGCGAATCCATTAACATGGGCGGCATCAGCTACTCCACCTGCGAGCAGACCTACCAGAAAGGCAACCAGCACCTGAAGGTGCAGCTGGTGGACTACAACGGGGCCAATGCGCTGTACGCCGGCGCTACCGCCATGATGTCGGCGGGGTTTTCGCAGGAAAACGACGAGGAACTGATGCGGGGGTGCGACCTGGGAGTGGCGCACGTGAAGGGCTGGGAAACGCTGCAGAAGAAAGACCACAAAGCCAGCGTAGCACTGGGAGTGGGCGACAGGTTCTTTGTGGCAGTAGAATCTGATGGGCAGCAAGACACAGAGTTCGTGAAGCAGGTAGCCCGCAACATCGACCTGCAGGCTTTGGCGAAGCTCTAGTACCGGCTTTTGCGGTGGCAGCCAGACCACCCGGATGCGGCCATTTCCCCTAGCGAAACCTTACTATGATACCTACTCGCTCTGCTGTTTTGGGTACATCTTCGTCGCGGCCCGCGGCATCGGGTTGCCATCTGCCGGCTCCCGTATGCTACCTCTCGCTGAACGCCAGCGCCCGCCTACCTACCACGCACGCTGCTTCGGCTGATACACCGCTGGCTCTGCCGGGGCCCGGCTGGGACCCTACCAAACGGCAATTGTCCTGACAAACACACACCTATACGTTCTTCTTTAGCAGCCTCGGGGGCGAACGGTGGCCTCGAACCTGCTTAAGATGCGAAAAGCCCCGGAGCGCTGCGCCGGGGCTTTTTTTGTATTGCAAGCAGGTTTCCTTAGAAAGGCAGGAATCCGCTTTTTCTCTTTTTGTGCTTGAGCGGCTTGCCTTTGGGGTCGATACCGGGAGCCGCACGGCTCTGGCCCTTTTTCATCATGGCATTGCGGCTGTGCTTGCTGGCCTTGAACTTACGCACCGTAAAGCCGCCCGAGCTTTTTTCGTACTGGCGGGCTGGCCCCGAAGCACGCCCGAAGCTGGTATTGGCGGACCCACCGCCGGCCCGGGCTTCCAGCACTTCAATCTGCTGGTCGCGCTTGGCCTCGTCAGGGTTCATGTTCATGCGCCGCTGCATGTTGGCAATATCGGCTGATGAAGCCTTGCGCTTATTTTTGCGTGGCCCCTGCTCATTCGCTTTACGCACCTGCTCCTCGGAAGTGGAGAGCGGTACCTGGGCCTGAACAGGCTTGCTGAGCAGGCCTGCGGAGGCCAGCAGTGTGGTTGCAATCAGTTTTTTCATGCGCTGAAGCGGGTGGAAAAGCAATGAATACCAGCCAAAGAAAGACAAGCGGGTGGCTTCTGTTCCTTGGCGCGGCAACGGGTGGGCTCCCAAGTTAGTTCAAATTCTTTAAAACTTGTAGGTCAGCCCGATACCTAACGTTTCTTTAAACTGTATGCGCCGGCCACGGGCCGTAGGGTCGCCATTCTGCTCGTCCACGTTTAACGGCACCAGAATGTCGTCGTCGTATACGAGGGTGGTAGCTACGCTGGCGCTGAAAAACCGGTTGATTTTAAAATCCAGCAGATTTTCCCAGTTTACGTCAATGTTCTGCGGATTGTGACCATAATTGCTGAACAGCTCCAGCCGGGTCTGGTAGGTAACGTTGGTCATCAGAGGCCGGCGGTAGCGGGCATTGAGGTAGGCGCCCAACTCTTCGCGCAGCCTTTCGCCGGTGCCGGCTATGGGCCGTCCGTCTGGGCCGCGGCGCGCCTCCCGCACTCCAAAAGCTCCTGCATCGGCCAAGGCCTGGTCGGCGACAACCGTGAACTTGCCCGTAGCCGGCGACAGGAACAGCGAAAAGTCGTCGTTGGGCTTATACTCGAAACCCAGTGAGGCCAGAATGTAAGCGGGAGCAAAAAACTTCGACAAGAGCGAATCGGTCCGAATGATGTCGTTGGTGGGCGTGAGCTGGGTTTTGAGGTTGAGTTGGCCGGCGTAAGACCACTTCGGGGCGAAGCTGCGCGCATAGCGCGCATTCAACTCCAGCCGGTCGTCGTTTTTGCGCACTTTGGCTTTGCCGGCTTTCAGCAACCCGTACACCAGGTTGCCCGCCAGATCCAGCGAATGTTTGTCTTCGCGGTAGTGAGCGTAGATGTTGCCCAGCCCAAGCAGCGACAGAGAGCTTTGCCCGCCCGGAGCCCAGTTGCTCAGGCTCACCTGGCTGAAATTGAGCGTGCCGGCCCCACCCCGCCGCCAGCCGCGGGCGGTGTCAACCTCGGCCGATATTTTGTAGGCTGCCTGTGGCGCAGGCGCCCGGTTCGGAATCGGGTCCTGGGCTATAGCCACCCCAGCAGACCACCCGATGAGGCCCGGCAGCAGAAGCAGGCAGCGCATTGAAAGTAGATAAAAAGTTGGTTTCATAAGGCGAAGAAGCTGGTGAATACCCAAAAGCAAAGCCGGCCCCTACCCTGCCAGGTAGCAGAGAAAGGCCGGCTTGGCATAAGCGGCAGCTGGCAACGGCTGCGTGTTAGTTGCGGGTGCGCAGTGCGTCCCGGATTTCCATCAGCAGCACCTGGTCCTTGGTTGGGCCGGGGTCGGCTACCACTACTTCCTGCGGCTTCTTGAAGCGGTTGGCCAGCTTCACAATCCAGAAAATAGCAAACGCCATGAGCAGGAAGGCCAGCACGGCATTCAGAAATAACCCGTAGTTGACAGTAGCGGCGCCAGCCTTTTTGGCTTCTTCCAGTGTTTTGTAGGTGCTGCCGTCCAGGGCCAGAAACCAATCCTTGAAGTCCATACCACCCGTCAGCAGGCTAAGCACCGGCATCAGAATATCATCGGTCAGTGACTTTACGATTTGGCCGAAAGCTCCGCCAATAATGACACCGACTGCCAGATCAAGCACATTTCCTTTAGAAATGAACTCCTTGAACTCAGAAACGAAACCCATGTGTGTGATTGATTTTTGGTGGATGAAAGAGAATTTTTTTTCAATATAAGACTTTTCTAATTTACCTACTGCGCAGCTTTGCCCCAGGCCTGCGGCACGGCATACTGGTCGGCTACCTGGCCGGCAGGCGGGCACTATCAGGGCTAACGATTTGCGCTATCTTTGCCCGCATCCGCTTTTCACTTCCTCCTGCTCTATATGGCTTCTTTCGATAATCTGCTTTATGACCTTGATGCCGCCTCCGGCATCCTGACCATCACCCTGAACCGCCCGGCCAAGCTCAATGCCCTGAATGCCGCTACCATCATGGAAATCGGCCAGGCTATGCAGGCCGCACTCGACGATGCCGCCGTGCGTGGCATCATCCTAACGGGCAGCGGTGAAAAAGCCTTTGTAGCCGGCGCCGACATTGCCGAGCTGGCCGCCATCGAAACGGAGCCGCTGGCCCGCCGCGCCTCCGAGCAGGGGCAGGAAGTGTTTTGCATGATCGAGGAAAGCCCCAAGCCGGTTATTGCCGCCGTCAACGGCTTTGCGCTGGGTGGCGGCTGCGAGCTGGCTATGGCCTGCCACCTACGCATTGCCGCCGAAAACGCCCGCTTCGGGCAGCCTGAAGTAAACCTGGGCCTGATTCCGGGCTACGGCGGCACGCAGCGGCTGGCCCAGCTCATTGGCAAGGGCAAGGCGCTGGAGCTGCTGCTCACCGCTGATATGGTGAAGGCCGACGAAGCCCTGCGCCTCGGCCTCGTCAACCATGTGGTGCCCGCCGCCGAGCTGCTGAGCTTCACGCGGGACCTGCTGAGCCGCATCCTGACCAAAGCCCCGCTGGCCGTGGGCCTGGTTATCGACAGCGTGAATGCCCTCTACGCCGATGAGCGCCACGGCTACCAGGTAGAGGCCAATGCTTTCGGGCAGTGCTTCGCCTCCAACGATTTTAAAGAGGGTACGCAAGCCTTCCTCGAAAAGCGCCCGGCCGCCTTCAAAGGCCACTAAGAAGGCAGGGCGCGGTGCCCCGTGCCCCTGCCTTCTTCATCCCTCATTCTCTTTATGAGTGTAGCGAAGAAGCTGGCCTCGCAAACGGCCGTGTATGGTATCAGCAGCATAGTGGGGCGCGTGCTCACCTATCTGCTGGTGCCGGTGTACACGGCCCGGTTTGCGGCGGCCGAATACGGTATTGTCACGGGCCTGTATGCCTACGTGTCGTTTCTGAACGTGGTGTTTACCTACGGGTTGGAAACCACATTTTTCCGCTTTGCCAACCGCCCCGGCACCGACCGACAGCTGCTGTACGACCGGGTACTGAGCTTACTGCTGGTGAGCAGCGTGGTGCTGAGCGGGCTACTGGCGTGGCAGGCCGGGCCGTTGCTGGAGCTGCTGGGGCTGCCGCCCGGCCACGAGCGGTACGCCGTGTGGCTGGCTCTTATTCTGGGCCTCGATGCGGTGGCCGCCATTCCGTTTGCGCGGCTGCGGCTGGAAAATAAGGCCAGGAAGTTTGCCGGAATCCGCATGGCCAACATCCTGCTGAATGTGGGCCTGAACCTGTTTTTTATCGTGCTGTGCCCCGATGTGCTGGCCGGCAAGTACCTGAGCAGCCTGCAGCCACTAGCCGCCCGCCTCTACGACCCCAGCATTGGGGTGGGCTATGTATTTCTGGCTAACCTGGCGGCCAGCGCCTTCACGCTGCTGCTGCTGGGCCGTGAGCTGGCCGCCTTCCGGTTCGGCCTGAGCCTAGAACCACTGCGGCCGCTGCTGACCTACGCCTACCCGATCATGCTCATGGGCCTGGCCGGCATGGTAAACGAAACGCTGGACCGGATTCTGCTGCCCACCTGGCTGCCCGACAACTTCTACCCGGGCAAGAGCAGCCTCACGGCCGTGGGCATCTATGGCGCCTGCTACAAGCTCAGCATCTTCATGAGCCTCGTGATTCAGGCGTTCCGCTACGCCGCTGAACCGTTCTTTTTCGCGCAAAGCACCGAGAAGAACTCGCCGGCCACCTTCGCAATGGTTCTGAAGTGGTTTACGATCTGCTGCGCCGTTATTTTCGTGGGGGTGAGCCTGAACCTGGAGCTGCTGGCCGAGCTGTTTCTGAAGCGGGCCGAATACCGCGAAGGCATAGCCGTGGTGCCGGTGCTGCTGCTGGCCAACCTGTTTCTGGGCGTCTACTGGAACCTGTCGGTGTGGTTTAAGCTCACCGACAAAACGTATTACGGCACCTATATCGGGGCGGCCGGCGCGGTTGTCACCATTGCGCTGAATATCCTGCTGATTCCGGTGCTGGGCTACATGGGTTCGGCGCTGGCCACGCTGGTCTGCTACTTCCTGATGGCCGCTATCTGCTGGTGGCTGGGCGAGCGGCACTTTCCGGTGCCTTATCCGGTGGGCCGGTTGCTTCTGTGGCTACTGGTGGCGGCGGGCATTGTGGCACTCGGCTGGTTTGTGGCGCCCGAAAACTATTGGGTGCGCCATGCGTGGCATCTGGGGCTGTGTGCTGCTTTCGTGGGCCTGCTGGTGCTGGTAGAGAAGCCCCAGCGCGTGCTGGCCCGCCGATAAGCCAGCCGAACCGCTTCAGCCTGAAATTCAGCACGTAGCGCCGCATTTTGATTGGATTGGGCGCACCATCTTCCACCCGCTACCTTTGCTCCATGCAGATTCCTGTTATCAACCGTTCCCGCCACCCGCTGCCCGAGTACCAGACGGCCCACGCCGCTGGCCTCGATGTGCGGGCCAACCTGCCCGAGCCGATTACGTTGAAGCCTCTGCAACGCGCCCTCGTACCGACCGGCTTATTTATGGAAATACCGGTAGGCTATGAAATGCAGGTGCGGCCCCGTAGCGGCCTGGCATACAAGCACGGCATCGGTATCGTCAATAGTCCGGGTACCATCGATGCCGATTACCGGGGCGAGCTGAAAGTGCTGCTGGTAAACCTTTCTGATACCGAGTTCGTGGTACAGGATGGCGAGCGTATCGCGCAGCTGGTAGTGGCCCGGCACGAGGTAGTAGCCTGGCAGCCAGCCGAAGCGCTAAGCGAAACCCAGCGCGGCACGGGCGGCTACGGCAGCACCGGCGTGCAGTAACCGCCACTTATTCTTACACTTCACCTCCACCTTACAACAACCAACCTCCCGATGAGAATTATTGTCCCGATGGCAGGCATGGGCAAACGCATGCGCCCACATACGCTCACCGTTCCCAAACCGCTCATCCCGATTGCCGGCAAGCCTATTGTGCAGCGCCTAGTGGAGGATATTGCCAAAGTATGCGGCGAGCCGGTGCAGGAAGTAGCCTTCATCATTGGCCGCTTCGGGGCGGAGGTGGAAAAGAGCCTGCTGCAGATTGCCGAATCGGTAGGTGCCAAGGGCACGATTCACTACCAGGACGAGCCGCTGGGCACGGCGCACGCTATTCTGTGTGCCCAAAGCGCCCTGACCGGCCCGGTGGTAGTGGCCTTCGCCGATACGCTGTTCAAGGCCGACTTCACGCTGGACTCCAGCGTGCCGGGCACCATCTGGGTGCAGAAAGTAGACGACCCCAAGCCGTTCGGCGTGGTGAAGCTCAACGAGCAGGGCCAGATTACGGACTTCGTGGAAAAGCCGCAGGAGTTTGTGTCGGACCTGGCTATCATCGGCATCTACTACTTCCAGGACGGCGAGTATCTACGCAGCGAGCTGCAATACCTGCTCGACAATAACATCATGGACAAAGGCGAGTATCAGCTCACCAACGCCCTCGAAAACATGAAGAACAAGGGCACCACGTTCGTGCCCGGCCGCGTGACGGAATGGCTCGACTGCGGCAACAAGGACGCTACGGTGTTCACCAACCAGCGCTACCTGGAATACCTGCAGGAGCGCGGCGAAAACCTGGTATCGGACTCGGCCAAAGTGACGAACTCCGTGCTGATTCCGCCGGTGTACATCGGGGAAGGCGCCGTCATCACCGATTCGGTGGTAGGGCCCCACGTGTCGCTGGGCAACCAAAGCAACGTGCGCGGCTCGGTGGTGTCTAATTCCATTGTGCAGCAGTCGGCTACGGTGCAGCACGCCAACGTAACCAACTCCATGATTGGCAACTTCGCCACGGTAACCGGCACCCCCGACGACCTGAGCCTGGGGGACTACAATACGCTGCGCGTATGATAATTTTGTAGCCGCTTACGTTACGCAGAGGCGCGGGGCCATTCCGCCGTTTTGGGTATCTTAACCTTCTTCTGTCCTTTCTGACCGGCGGCTTTGTTCCCGCTCCTGCCTTCATGCGTCGCGTTTTCCCTTCGATTATTGTTCTGCTGGCTTTGCTGCACCTGCCCGAAACCGGCTGGGCGCAGCAAAGCCAGTCTGGTTCTGTCCCTCCGCCAGCTAAAGCGGCCAAGCCCCGCAAGCTCAGCCGCAAAGAGCGCAAGGAGCTGGCCCGGCGGGCGGAGCTGGAAGCCGCCGGCCGCCAGCGCCAGCTTTCGGAGAAAGACCGCGAAGCCAGTGAGGCTTTCTTCGTGGAAGGCGTGAAGTATGTGATTCTGGAGGACTACAACAAGGCGCTGGAACGGCTGCTGAAGGCGTATGCCCTCAACCCTACCAATGCGGCCATCAGCTACAAGATTGCCGAAACCAACCTGCTCAGCGGCAACCTCAAAGATGCCGGCAACTTCGCGCAGTCGGCGGTAAAGCTCGACCCCAAGAACCCCTACTACTACCTGCTGCTGGCCCAGACCTTCGCCTCGCAGAAGCAGTACGACCAGGCGGCCAAGGTCTACGCGCAGTTGATTCAGGATGTACCTGATTCGGGCTACTACCTCTTCAACCTGGCCGATCTGTATCTGGCGCAGGGCAAGCTGAATGAGGCGCTGGCCACCCTGGAACGCGCCGAAAAGCAGTTTGGGCCGCTGGATGAGGTGTCGTTCAAGAAGCAGCAGATCTACCTCAAGCAAAACAACCTCGACAAAGCGCTTCTGGAAGGCGAAGCTCTGATCAAGGCCAACCCCGACGAGATACGCTACGTGCTGGCCCAGGCCGAAATGTATGCCGCCAACAACCGCCTGCCCGATGCCGTGCGCGTAGCCGAGCAGGCGCTACGCCGCGACCCGGACAGCCCGCAGGCCCGCATGATTCTGGCCGATGTGTACCGGCAGCAGGGCAACGCGGCCGAGTCGGAAAAGCAGATTAAGCTGGCCTTCGAAAGCCCCGGGCTCGACATCGACGACAAGGTGCGCGTGCTGGTGGATTTCATCAAGCAGCTGCCCAACCCCAAAATCGAGAAAACGGCGCTGGACCTGGCCGCTATTACGGTGCGCGTGCACCCCAAAGAAGCCAAAGCCTACTCCGTGGCTGGCGACATCCAGACCCTGACCAACCGAAAGGAAGATGCCCGCAACACCTACCTGCAGGCCATCAAGCTCGACAACTCGCGCTACCAGATCTGGCAGCAGGTGGTGCTGATTGACGCCGAGCTGAACCAGACCGACTCGCTGCTGCGGCATACGGAGCGCGCCCTGGAGCTGTTCCCCAACCAGTCTCCGCTGTGGTTCTACAACGGCGTGGCATATGTGCTGAACAAACAGGCTGCCAAAGGGGTGAAAGCGCTGGAATATGGCCGCAAGCTGGCCACCGACAACCCGGAGCTGCTGGCCCAGTTTGATACGCAGCTCGGCGACGCCTACCACGAACTGAAGGAGCACGCCAAGTCGGATGCCGCCTACGAAGCGGCCCTTACCTTCGATGCCAACAACGCGCAGGCCCTCAACAACTACAGCTACTTCCTCTCGGTGCGGGGCGAAAAGCTGGACCGCGCCAAGGAAATGTCGGGCAAGCTGGTGAAGCAGTTTCCGGACAACGACACCTACCTCGACACGTACGCCTGGGTGCTCTACAAGCAAAAAGACTACGCTGGTGCCCGGCAATACCTGGAAAAAGCGCTGCAGACCAGCAAAGACGCCACCGTCATTGAGCACTACGGCGACGTGCTGTTTCAGCTTGGCGAAAAGGACAAAGCCCACGCCGAATGGCTGCGGGCCAAGAAAATCGGTGGGGCTTCCAGCCTGATTGACCGCAAAATCAAAGACAAAAAGCTATATGAGTAAACGCATTGCGTTAAGCCTGCTGCTGGCCGCTACCGTGTTCGGCAGTTGCGCCAGAAAGTCCGTCCCCACCAAATCGGAGGTTTCCAAGCGGCCCGTCCCGGAGGCTGTGCGCGCAACCAACGTGGAGTTCCGCTTTCTGTCGGCCAAGGGCAAAGCGCAGTTCGACTACCAGGGCAACCAGCAGGGTGCCAACATCAACGTGCGCATCCGCAAAGACAGCGTTATCTGGATTTCGGCCTCGCTCATCGGGCTGGAAGGCGTGCGTGCCTACATCACCCGCGACTCGGTGCAGGTACTCGATAAGCTGCACCGCGAATACTACGCCGGCGACTACGCCTATCTGAGCAAGCGCCTGAACGTGCCCGTTAACTTTGATATGCTGCAGGCCCTGCTGCTCGGCAACTACCTTCCCCCCATCGACGCGGCCACGGAGCCCAAAGTAGTGACCGAAGGCGACATGCAGCGCGTGAATTACGAGCAGGCCAACCTGCTGGTGCAGCAGCTTATTGAGCTAGGCAAAGCGCGCGTGCAGCAGCTTACCGTGGAAGACCCGGCCTCACAGAACAAGGTAACCGTGGACTACTCTGATTTCCGGGTGCTGGAGCGCATGCCGCAGTCATTTGCCCACAACACGCTGCTTCAGATTCAGCAGGGCCAGGCTAAGCCTACCACCGTCACGCTGAGCTACCGCTCCGTTGACGTAGACAAAGAGCGGCTTCAATTCCCTTTCTCCATCCCGAAAGGCTATGCCCGGAAGAAGTAAGCGCTGGCTGTCGGCACTTTTACTGGCGGGGCAACTGGGCACAGTGGGGCTGCACAGCACCCTGCTGGCGCAGCGCGCCCAACCCACCAAGCGCACTACCACTACTAAAAAATCGAAGGCGCAGCTGGAGCGCGAGCGGCTTGCCACCTTGCGCCGCATCCGGGAAACCAGCCGCATTCTGGAGCAGACCCAGCGGCAAAAGGAAGCGTCGCTCGGCCAGCTCAACGCGCTGAAAGAGAAGCTGACGGTGCAGCAGGGCGTTATCCGCAATATTTCCTCGGAGCTGCGCTACATCGAAACCGATGTGCAGCAAACCGAAACGCAGGTTCAGAAAACCCGCCAGAACCTGGAGCAGCTCAAAGCCGAATACGGCCGCCTGATTTATGCCGGCTCCAAAACGGCCAATAGCTACAACCGCATCATGTTTCTGTTTGCGGCCGAGTCGTTCAACCAGTTCATGCTGCGGCTGCGCTACATCCGGCAATACTCGGAAGTGCGCAAAGCCCAGGCCGCCCAGATTACGGGCACGCAGCAGCGCCTGACCCAGCAGCTAACCGGCCTGAAAGCCAAGCAGGAGCAGAAAGGCCAGCTGCTGAACACGCAGGTAGCCGAGAAAAACAACCTGGTAACGCTCAAAACGCAGCAAGACCAGGTAGTGACCAAGCTCAGCAAGCAGGAAGAAGGGCTGCGGCAGGAACTGGCCGACCGTCAGCGGGCCATCAGCCGCCTCGACAACCTGATTGCCGAGCGGGTACGAGAAGAAATTGCCCGGGCCGCCCGGGTAGCCCGGGCCAAAGCCGCCGCGCAGGCCGCCGCCCGCGAACGGGCCGAGCGGGCCAATGCCTCGGCACCGGGCCGCGCCTCCGCCGATGCGCCGGCCCGCACCTACTCCGAACCCGCCGAGCCGGCCGCGCCCGTCCGCACCGACCGGGTGACCCTGACGCCCGAAACGGCTGTGCTGTCGTCGTCGTTTGCGGATAACCGGGGGCGTCTGCTTTGGCCGGTGGCGAAGGGCTTTATCTCCCAACGCTTCGGCCGCCACAACCATCCGGTGTTGAAAAACGTGGTGGTGGAAAACCGGGGCATCGATATCCAGACGGGCAGCGGCGAGGCCGTGCGCGCCATTTTTGATGGCAAGGTGCTGACCGTGGCCAGCGTACCGGGCATGAACACCATCGTCATGATTCAGCACGGCGAGTATTTCACGGTGTATGCCAAGCTACGCAATGTAAGCGTCACTGAAGGCCAGACCGTTAAGATGCGGGAGTCCATCGGCACCGTGTACACTTCGCCCGAAGGCACTTCGGAAGTGCAGTTTCAGGTGTGGCGCAACAGCTCCAACCTGAACCCGGAGAACTGGCTGGGGCGTCGCTAACAGCGCATAAAAAAACACCGCACACGGTACGGTGTCTTTCTGAGCTATGAAAACAAACTTGGTTACTGGTTTCGCCTGCCAGCAGCCATAAACTACGGCTACCCGGCAGGTGCCTACTAATAACACGCCGAAATATAGCGGGTTGTCCCGGGCCCCGGGCGCTGTATTCGGTGAAGGTGTTTTTTGCCGCGCCAAACAGCGCCGTTCGGTGCCTGAAAAGGCCGCCTATTCTGCTAGATAAGGTTCAGGCGGCTTAGCAAAGTGGCTTTGTAGGAGTTGCCAATTGGAATAAGGGTTGGCACGTTGCGGTCCTGCACCCGCCCTACATCCACCTGCACCGAGTCGCCCTCAATGGCCGTAATACGGTCCAGGCACACAATGTATTTGCGGTGAATCCGGGCAAACTCCCGGCTGGGCAGCTTGGCCTCCAGCTCCTTCATGGTGCTGTAGACGGTGTACCGCTCCCGCGAGGTATAGATGTTCACATAGTCGCCGAGGGCTTCTACGTAGCGGATGTCTTCGGTGTGTACGCGCACAAGCCGGCTGTCCTGCTTCACGAATATCTCGCTGCGGCTGACCATGAACATCGACTGGGCTCTGTCGTTGGCGAGGCGCAGCAGCCCTTCCAGTTTCTGGGTTTCCTGCTCCAGCTGCAACCGGGCGCGCCGCAGCTCCAGGTGCGCCACCACTTCTTTGGCCAGAATGCGCAAAGCGTCGCGCTGCTGCACCGTCAGGTGCCGGGGTTCGGTATCGATGGCGCAGATGGTGCCCAAGGGCAGACCTTCCGGCGTTATGAGGGCCGCCCCGGCATAGAACCGAATGTTGGGGTCGTTGGTGACGAGCGGATTTTGGCGGAACAGAGGGTCGAGCTGTGCATCGTGTACCTCAAACACATCTTCCGCCATCATAGCATATTGGCAGAAGGCAATATCCCGGTGGGTTTCGGCAATGTCCATATCGCCGGCTTTCGCCTTGAACCACTGCCGCTCGGCATCAATCAACGACATCAGGGACACCGGAGTCCCGCAGATGTAGGCGGCCAGCCGCACCAGGTCGTCGAAGGCAGCTTCCGGCGGTGTATCCAGAATCTGGTAGTTGCGCAGAGCTTCCAGCCGGTCTGCCTCAGCAGACTGCACAGAGGAGCTCGAAAAGCCCGAAGGACTGCCTGTTTCCGTTGATAGTTTACTGGATGTCAGCTTAGGCATAAAGCGGCGGGTTGCGTGAAGTCAGGAAGGGGAAATATATAGCAGGGGGCGTGCTAAGACAAGGAAGCGTAAACAGGTGTAAGGCTGCTTTACCCGTTAAACAGGTATAAAAATCAGATGAACATAGCGTTTTTTCCGATAAACGGATTGAGACAAAGATAATACCCACGGCGCTTTTCCACGGCGCCCACGAGAAGTACTACCGAGGCCTGTGGGCACTTTTTTTAAAATTATGGGGTACCTTTACCAATCCTATACTACGTTGTTATGCGTAGTATAGGATTTCACCCCAACCGGGCTTCTGCCTCCCGTGTATGTCACTTTCCTCGCTTTTCCTGATTGGCAACTTCGGCACCACCGAAATCCTGCTGATTCTGTTTGTTATTATTTTGCTGTTTGGTGCCAAGCGTATTCCGGAGCTGTTCCGGGGCATGGGCCAGGGCATCCGCGAGTTCAAGGACGCCTCCAAAGAGGAAAAGCCGGAATTCCGCGACCGTCCGGCAAACCCCAACGATACCAACCAGCCCCGCTAACCCCGTCTGACATGTATATGCCACTTCTTTTTCTTGGCGACATTGGGGGTAGTGAGCTGATGCTCATCTTGGTTGTCATTCTGATTTTCTTCGGCGCCAACAAGATTCCTGAGCTGGCCCGTGGGCTCGGCAAAGGCATCCGTGAGTTCAAGGACGCCTCCCGCGAGATTCGCAGCGAGTTCGAAAACGCCGGCCAGCCCCAGCAGCCGTATCAGCAGCAGTTCAACCAGAACTATGCTGCCCCGGCAGCCCCGCAGACTCCCGATCAGCCCTTGCCCGATGCAGCGTATACCGCCGCTCCCGAAACCACACCAGAGTCGCCCGGCACTACATATGTTGCCCCACTAGCGCCTTCCGCTACGGGCTCAGCTTCGCCGGAAGCTCCCGCTACGCGGCCCCGTCTTGACCAAATGTCCTAACTGATTTCTTCAATTTGAGACGCTTTCATTCTCTCACGGAAGTTCGCCACGAGCTGACGGCAGGCACCACGACCTGCCGTCAGCTCGTGGAGTATTATCTGGATAACATTGAGCGGCACAACGGCCGCCTGAATGCTTTTCTGGAAGTATGGCCCGACGAAGCGCGCGCGCAGGCCGATGCAGTAGATGCCAAGCTGGCGGCCGGTACGGCCGGCAAGCTGGCCGGTATGGTTATCGGGCTGAAAGACGTGCTGGCCTACAAAGACCACGCCCTGCAAAGCAGCAGCCACATTCTCGACGGGTTTAAGTCGTTGTTTACCGCCTCGGCGGTGCAGCGCCTGCTCGATGAGGACGCCATCTTTATCGGGCGGCAAAACTGCGACGAGTTTGCCATGGGTGCTTCCAACGAAACGTCTTATTTCGGCCCGGTGCGCAATGCCTTGGACGAAGAGCGGGTATCGGGTGGCTCTTCGGGCGGCTCGGCCGTAGCCGTGCAGGCCGACATGTGCCTGGCCTCAATTGGATCCGATACCGGCGGCTCGGTGCGTCAGCCGGCGGCGTTTTGCGGCATCGTTGGCTTCAAGCCCACGTACTCGCGCATTTCGCGCTATGGGCTGGTGGCCTACGCTTCCTCATTCGACCAGATTGGTACACTCACTCGGTCCGTGGACGATGCGGCGTTGCTACTGGAGGTAATGGCCGGCGCCGACGACTTCGACAGCACCGTGAGCCAGCGCGAGGTACCCGCTTACAGCCAGCTGCTGGAGCCGGCGCCGCACTACCGCATCGGGTACATCCGCGACGCAGTAGAACGGCCAGGGCTCAACCCCGAAATCAAAGGCGCACTGGAGCGCACGCTGGACGAGCTGCGCGGCCAGGGCCACGTAGTAGACGCGGTGGATTTCCCCTACCTCGACTACATGGTGCCCACGTACTATATTCTGACCACGGCCGAGGCCAGCTCCAACCTGAGCCGCTTCGACGGGGTCAAGTACGGCTACCGCGCCCCCGATGCCACCGACCTGGCTTCGCTCTACAAAAAAACCCGCTCACAGGGCTTCGGACCGGAAGTGCAGCGCCGGATTCTGCTGGGCACCTTCGTGCTGTCGGCTGATTACTACGACGCGTACTACACCAAAGCCCAGCAGGTGCGCCGGCTCATCAAGGAAAAAACCGACGAGCTGCTGCGCCAGTACGATTTCCTGGTGCTGCCTACTACGCCTACCACGGCCTTCCGCCTCGGGGAAAACAAAAAGGACACGCTGGCCATGTATCTGGCCGATATTTTCACGGTGCAGGCCTCGCTGGCTGGCGTACCGGCCGTGTCGGTACCGGCCGGCAACGACTCGCAAGGGCTGCCTATCGGCCTGCAGATTGTGAGCGGTGCTTTCCGCGAGGAACACCTGCTGGCCTTCGCCAAATCTTTGACTGAGACGCTTACGCCAGCCTAAACCGGCGACTAGCTAAGGTAAGGCAGAAAGCCAAAACGTCGAGACACGGCCGTGTCTCGACGTTTTGGCTTTCTGCCTTGGAGTTGCACTTGCAGTGAGTATATTTAACCCGATTTGAATCAGGGATTTTCGTTTTATCGCGCGACAGCCCGGACCAGGAGATGAAGAAAAAATTGTTGCGTTTTATAGTGGGCGGCAGCTTGTTGGGCGCCGCTCTGGCACCCGCCGCCCAGGCCCAGGCGCTGCCCGAGCGGCTGCCGGAAGCCCCCCGCCTCTCTGGCCCCGATGACTCCACGCAGGTGGCCGATCTGCCACTGCTGCTGCCCGACTCCCTGGCGGCCCTACCTGCTCCTCTCGATTCGGCAAAGCTGGCATGGATGCAGACCTCCCCGGAACTGCGCGACCTGTATGCCGACCGTATCGGCTGCTTTGAAACCGACGCGCCGCACTCCTTCAACTCCTCGGTGCTGCCGTTCGTGACGTATTTTACGGAGCGCAACCGCAAGTACATGCAGCGGGTGCTGGAACGCGAAAACCTGTATTTCCCGCTTTTCGAGAAGTACCTCGCCAAGTACAACCTTCCCATCGACCTGAAGTATCTGGCCGTGGTAGAATCGGCGCTGATTCCGACTGCCAAGTCGCACGCAGGTGCTACGGGGCTGTGGCAGTTTATGGGCCCGACGGCCGGCGACCTGCGCCTGCGCCGTGACGACTGGGTGGATGAGCGGATGCACCCCGAAAAATCGACGGAAGCAGCCTGCAGGCACCTGCGCTACCTCTACGGCGTATTCAACGACTGGGAGCTGGTGCTGGCGGCCTACAACTGGGGGGCGGGCAATATGCAGCGTGTGATGCGCCGCACCGGCAAAAAGACCTTCTGGGACCTGTATCCGCACCTGCCGAAGGAAACGCGCAACTACGTGCCTACTTTCACGGCTATCATGTACTCGATGCAGTATGCGCAGGCCCATAAGCTGCATGCGCCGGACCTGAACTACCGCTACGCAGAAGCCATGGATACGCTCCACGTAGGCGGCCGGGCCCTCGACCTGCATCGGCTCAGCCAGGCCTGCGGCTTCACCGACTCCTTAGCGCTGCTCCGCTATAATCCGGAGCTGAAGCGCAGCTGGCTGCCCGAGGGCTACCGCAGCTATACTGTGCTGATACCAGCCGCGTCGCGGCCTCAGCTGGCCGTAGTGGACCGCCCCACTCTGTTCGACTACTGTCGGCCCCGCAGCAATCAGCCCACCCCGCTCACGCCCCTGATGGCCCGCCTACAGGGTGTGGAGGCCTTCCCGGCCCGCACGCTGGCTGCCAGCGGGGCCCCGCGTGAGGAAGAGGCCGCACCGGCTCCGCGCTTTCGGCGCGTGCGCCACACGGTGCGCCGCGGCGAAACGGCGGCCTCCATTGCCGGGCGCTATGATGTGAGCACCGCGCAACTCACCCGCTGGAACGAGTTGCGTAAAGGCCGGCCCCTGACGGCAGGCAAGCAGTTGGTGGTATTTGTACCAGTCGCGACGCCGGCCGCCTCTCCCACGGTTGCTGCCGCGCGTACTCTCACTACTCCGGCCCGCCTGCCGGTACCAGCCGCCACACCAGCGGCCCCCGCCCGCGCCCAGCCGGACAAGCCAGCCCGAGCGGCTATGGTAAAAACCGTGGCCGCAGCGGAACCGGTGAAAGCCGCCATCCTGAGCCGCAATCCGCAGGCCATTCAGCAGGAAGCTGCCGCCACTGCTGCTGCTGCTTCCACCGCCATCCTGGCTGCTTCCGACGACAGCCTGCCGACCGAATACACGGTACGCCGCGGCGACAATCTGGCGAAGATTGCCGAGAAGCGCGGCCTGACGGCAACTCAGCTGATGGTCTGGAACCAGTTAGAATCGGAAAAGGTGGTGCCAGGCCAGAAACTTACTCTGGCTGCGCCTACTCAGGAGGCTGAGGAGCGCGCGGTGGCGGTAGTGGCGCCCTCGAAGGCCCGCCCGGCAGTTTCCAGAGCCAAACCTGTGCCCCAGCCCGCTGCCGACAAGGTACATCTGGTGCAGAAAGGCGACACGCTCTATAACATCTCGCGCCGCTACCAGGGAGTGACAGTAGAACAACTACGCCGCCTCAACAACCTCACCTCCGATGAGGTGAAACCCGGCCAAAAGCTGATTGTGGCCCGCTAGCCGCTGCTTTTAGCACAAGGCCCCAGCCGGGTCCGAATGCGTTTCGGGCCCGGCTTTTTTTGCCCGCAGAAACCGTAGCGCCAAGCCGATGGTTAGTACTGCCGGAGCTTACAGCTTCGCCAAAACAGTTTCCTATGAAAAAGATACCCGTAGAAATCTGGTCTGATATTGTCTGCCCGTTCTGCTACATCGGCAAACGGCGCCTGGAGAAGGCACTGGCCAGCTTCCCCCATGCCGATGCCCTGGAAATTACGTGGCGTAGCTTCGAGCTGGACCCGGAAGCCAACCCTGTGCCCGGCGAAAACCAGTACCGCCGCCTGGCTGCCAAGTATGGCAACACCGAAGAATGGGCCCGGCAGATGAGCGCAAACATGACCCAGTCCGCCGCCGAAGAAGGCCTGGCCTTCGACTTCGACCATGCCGTGCCGGCCAATACGTTCCGGGCCCACCGCCTCGTGCACCTGGCCGCTCAACATGGCCTACAGGATGCCGCCAAGGAGCGCCTGTTCAAAGCCTATCTGGAGCAGGGCCTCGACATCAACGACGTGCCGACTCTGACCCGGCTGGCCCAGGAGCTCGGCCTGCCCGCCGACCGCACCGAGCAGGTACTGACGTCCGATGAGTTTGCTCAGGAGGTCCGCCACGACGAATACCAGGCCCGGCAGATTGGCGTGCGCGGTGTGCCGTACTTCGTATTTGATGATAAATACGCCGTGTCGGGTGCTCAGCCAGCCGAGCTGTTTGCCGAAGTGCTGGCACGCGTGTGGGAAGAATCTCGCCCACAACCTGTGGAGCTTACCGGCTCCGCTTCAGGTGCCGCCTGCGACATCGACGGCAACTGCTAACCTGCCTTTTCGAATACAAAAAAGCCCGCCTCATTGCGAAGGCGGGCTTTTTTGTGGTCAACAGAGCTTACTGCCTGATCTTAGGCGGTCTGCATCTGGTCTAGCTGCTGGCTGATGAAGTTCACTTCCTGCGGTGAGAGCTGCACGTCTATGGCGCGGGCGTTTTGCACGGCCTGCTCGGGGTTGCGGGCACCCACCAGCGCCACCGAAATGCCAGGCTGTGCCAGGGTCCAGCGTAGCACCAGCTGGCCCAGCGTTGCGCTTTTGCTCTCCGCCATCGGGCGGATTTTGTCCAGAAACGCATTCACGCGCTTCACGTTTTCCGGCGCAAACAGCGGGTGTCTGGCCCGTAGGTCACTTTCATCAAAAGCTTGGCCGGGCTTGATTTTGCCAGTCAGCAAACCGAGTTGCATAGGGCTGTACGCCAGAATAGCCTTGCCCTGCTCCAGGCAATACGGCACCAGATCCTGCTCAATATCGCGGCGCACCATGCTGTAGGGCACTTGGTTGGAGGCCAGCGGCAGCACCTTCTCAGCTTCCTGCATCTGGGCCACCGAGTAGTTGCTGACACCGGCCGCACGTACTTTGCCCTGCTCAATCAGCCGCTGCACGGCTTCCATGGTTTCCGGAATGGGCGTGGT
Organism: Hymenobacter psychrotolerans DSM 18569; assembly: GCF_900142395.1. GTDB lineage: Bacteria > Bacteroidota > Bacteroidia > Cytophagales > Hymenobacteraceae > Hymenobacter > Hymenobacter psychrotolerans. Next base: position 44,817 of record NZ_FRAS01000001.1, read on the forward strand.
CTTATCGGGCCAATGAATCTGGTACAGGTCGATGTAGTCGGTGCCCAGGCGGCGCAGGCTGTCCTCGCATTCCTGGATGATGCTGGCAGGAGCCGCGTACTTGTACACGTCAAGGTCCTGGCCCGCATTGTCTTTGGTTTTCATGGCAAAGTCGCCTTGGGCCAGGTCCCAGCGCATCCCAAACTTGGTCAGGATCTGCACCTTGTCGCGGGGCAGGCTTTTGATGGCCTCGCCCACTATCTGCTCGCTCAGGCCCTGCCCGTAAATGGGTGCCGTGTCGATGCTGGTGACGCCCAGGTCGTAGGAGGCATGGATAGCCCCTACCGCGTCGTTCTGCTCGGTACCGCCCCACATCCAGCCACCAGCTGCCCAGCTCCCAAACGCGATGCGCGACACCTGCACACCGGAATTTCCTAATTCTATGTACTCCATAACTGAAACGTAAGCCTTAGCCGCCGGCTTCGTTGCCGGCGGGCGTGAAGAGTATAAGTCGAATATTGGCATAAGGTTCGGGGGCGCTTAAGTAAAACGGCTGTCCGGTTCCGACTACGGCCGAGTTCAAGGCGTCTTGGGTGCGGGTAGCCCTATGCCAGCGCGGACCAGCGGCAGCCTTCGGAAAAATGCCGGACGACGCGGTTTTTCTTTTTCGACCAATAGAGCGTGCCAGCTATGCAAACTCAGCACTTCAGCGCCCGCACCACCCTCCCAGCAAGGCAGTACGGCAAGCTGAACAAAAGAAAAAATAATCCGTTGCAGTACCTTTGTTTTTGACACTTTCCGGGCCTTTCTCGTAAGTAGGCGTTATTAGAGGCTTTTTATTTTTCACTTTATGAAGAAAAGTTTATACGCTTTCTTTTTGATCTGTGCTCTGTTTTTCGCTGCTCAGGCTTCTGCTGCCGATGGCCCCGTACTCAACGGCCAGTGGCGCGGCCCACTGAAGGTTCCTGGCGGGCAGCTGGAGCTGATTATTACCATCATTCCACTTACCAACGGCGGCTACTATGCGGCCCTCGATGTGCCGCAGCAGCGCATCTACCGCATGCCGGTAGAGGTGACGGTGAAGGGCAACGAGCTAAGCCTGCAGATTGAGCAGGCGGGCAGCAGTTTCAGCGGCAAAATTCAAAGCAACGGGGCCCTGCTGGTCGGCAACTGGAAGCAACCGGGCCTCAGCGGGCTGCTGCAGCTGCAGCGCGCCAAGTCGTCGGAGATGGTAGCAGGCAAAGTGCGCCTCACTCCTCCGTACCGCGAAGACGAAGTCACTTTCACGAATGCGGCCGCCAAGCTGCGCCTGAGCGGTATCCTGACCGTGCCGGCGGGCCCCGGCCCATTTCCGGCCGTTGTGCTGATTTCTGACTCGGGCCCGCAGGACCGCGACGCCGGCGAGCAGGAATACCGCATGTTCAGCATTCTGGGCGACTACCTCACGCGCCGCGGCATTGCCGTACTCCGCTTCGACGACCGGGGCACCGGCAAGTCGCAGGGCCTCTACCTGACGGCCACCACCCAGGACTTAGTAGGCGATGCACTAGCCGCCATGGCGTTTATGCGGGGCCGCGGACTTATCAATCCGCAGCAGATTGGCTTTATCGGGCACGGTGAGGGCGCCAACGTGGCACTGCTGGCCGCTGCTGACCCAGGCCCCGCCAAGCCGGCCTTTGTAGTCTCGATGGCGGGCTACGGCCTGCCGGGCCGCCACGTGCTGACGCGGCAGCAGCTGGAAATCATGCGTCTTATTGGGGCCAGCCCCGCGCAGGTGAAAGCCTCCATGGCGCTGCACGCCGAAATGATTGATATTATCCGGCAAACTCCCAACGATGCCCAGGCCCGCGGCAAAGTGGCCGCCACGCTGCGCATGAGCAACACCGACCTCGACCCGCACATGGCCCGTGCCCGCGCCGTGCAGCTCACCTCGCCCTGGTCGCGGTATTTCATCGACTTCGAGCCTACCCGCAAGCTGCCCGAAGTGAAGTGCCCCGTGCTGGCTATTAACGGAGCCGACGACCTGCAGGTAGAAGCCGTCAACAACCTGGCAATGCTGCGCAAAGGGCTGCGCTCCAACCGCGACGTGACCACGCACCGGCTGACGGGCGTAAACCACTGGCTGCAACCCAAAATGGAGGACTGGGCCATTGTGAACGGGGTGCAGCAGCCTACTTTTTCGCCGAAGGCGCTGGACATTATGCGCGAATGGATTGCCAAGCGCACCACCCAGCCTACTGCGGTTCCGGTTACGGTGAAGCGGCCTGCTCCCGACAAAACGCCCAAGCCCGCCCGCAAGCCCCGGGCCGCAACCCAGCAGGCCAGCCGCTAGCCAAGACTGCACTGGTTGCTGTATACTTGCGTTTCTGATTGCTGATTCTTTATTCTGAGCAGATGAAACGTATATATTCGGGAGGGCGGCTTCTGTTGCTGGGTGTTCTGGTGGGGTGCAGTGTTCCGGCAGTTGCCCAGAAAGCGCCTTCGCTGGATGGCCCCTGGAACGGCACCCTACAGGTTCCGACCAATCCTACCCAGCTTATCATCAGCATCAGGGAGCCAGCCCAGGCCTCTCGCACCGCCAGCCTGAGCGTACCGAAGCAGAAGGTAAACGGCCTGACCTTTTCCGGCGTGGAAATGCAAGGCGACAGCCTGATCCTGCGGTCTGATTTTCTGGGAGTGCGCTACGCTGCCCGGCTTTCGGCGGACGGGCGGCAGCTAAGCGGCACCTGGAAACAGAACGCCGACAAATGGCCGCTCACCCTGGACCGTGGCCTTCCTGCCGCGGGTCCGCCGCCCAAACGCCCCCAGGACCCGGTAGCCCCGCTCCCCTACCGCGAGCAGGAAGTCAGCTTCCAGAATCCCCGCTCCACCCAAACGCTGGCCGGCACGCTCACGCTCCCGGCCGGCAAAGGCCCGTTTCCGGCCGTGGTGCTGGTATCGGGTTCCGGCCCGCAGGACCGCGACGGCACCATTCTGGACCATCACCCATTCCGGGTACTGGCCGACTACCTCACCCGGCGCGGCATTGCCGTGCTTCGCTTCGATGACCGGGGCACCGGCAAGTCGCAGGGCAGCTTCCCGACGGCTACTACCACCGATTTCCTGACCGATGCGCAGGCCGCACTGGCTTTTCTGCGGACTCAGCCCGGCATTCAGCCGAAGCGGGTTGGGATGATTGGGCACAGTGAAGGCGGCACTATTGCGTTGCTGGCCGGCGCGCAGCCGCAGCCACCCGCCTTTATCGTGTCGTTGGCGGGTGTAGGCGTCAGTGGCTCCGAGCTGCTGGTGCGCCAGCAGTCAGACCTGCTCCGCACGGCCGGCCTCGATACGGTGCACCTCAACCAGGTGCGCCGCACGCAGCAGCAGATTCTGCAGATTATTGCCACCACCCCCGACAACCCACCGGCCATAGCCCGCATGGTGCCGTTGCTGAAGCAGGTGAGCCCCGGCGTCACGGAATCGGCTCTGACGGCCATGGCAACCCAGATGACCGGGCCCTGGTACCGGCATTTCCTGACCCTGAACCCGCAGCCTGCGCTGGCCAAGGTGAAAGCGCCGGTACTGGCCCTCAACGGCACCAAAGACCTGCAGGTAGCCGCCGACCTCAACCTAGCGGCCATTGAGCAAGGACTGAAAGCCGGCGGCAACCGCGACGTAACGGTTCAGCAGCTTGAGGGCCTGAACCACCTGCTGCAAACCGCCAAAACCGGCTTACCCTCGGAATACGGACAGCTCGATGAAACCATGTCGCCTTCCGCGCTGCAGATTATCGGGAACTGGATAGCGGCGCGCGTAAAGCGCTGAGATAAAAGCATAGTATCAGAACGGCCCCACCAGACTTGCTGCTGATGGGGCCGTTTTCAGTGTAAGGCGGCTGATTAGCTATAGCTGTATAGAAGGGCTATGCCTTCACATCTTCCGGGGTCATGTCGAGGCGGCGCAGCTTGTCGGCGCGCCAAGCCGTAATCCCGACCACCAGCACCGTCATGGCGCCGCCAAATATCACGGAGCGCACCACTCCCAGCAGCCGCGCCGCCACCCCCGACTCGAACGAGCCGATTTCGTTGCTGGAGCCGATGAAAATGTTGTTTACCGCCGACACCCGGCCTTTCATGTATTCGGGCGTGTAGGTGTGCAGCAGCGTAGAGCGCACAATCACGGAAACCGAATCGAAAACTCCCGTCAGGAACAGCAGGAAGAGCGAAAGCCAGAAGCTGGTAGACAGCGCAAACAGGATGGTAGCCACCCCGAAGCCGGCCACAGCCCACAGCAGTTTGCGGCCCGCGTGGCGCTTGAGGGGGAAATAGGTCAGCAGCACGGCCATCAGCACCGAGCCCACGGCCGGCGCCGACTCCAGGTGCCCCAGGCCCGCCGCGCCTACTTTCAGAATATCCACGGCAAAGACGGGCAGTAGCGCCACCGCTCCGCCAAAGAGCACCGCAAACAAATCCAGCGACAGGGCGGCCAGCACCAGTTGGTTCTGGAAAATAAACTGCATGCCGCTCAGCACGCTGTCTTTCAGGCCCAGCTTTTCACCTTCCAGAGGTGGCAGCGGCCGCGAAGCAATCAGTAGAAACTGCAGCAGCGCCAGGCCCAGCAGCACCGTAGCCACACTATAGGAGCTGGCGACGCCCAAATGCGCAATCAGGTAGCCCCCAATGGCCGGCCCCATTACGGAAGCCGCCTGATACGTGGTACTGTTCCAGGTGACAGCATTGGCCAGCTTGTCGCGCGAGGGCAGCAGCTGCGGCATAAAGGAAAATAGCGCCGGCCCCAGAAAGCCGCGGGCAATACCGCTGAGAAAAATTACGCTGTAGAGCGGCAGCGTATACAGCGAGTCTTTGGCCAGCAGCCCAATGCCGGCCGGCGAGGCGAACCCCCACAGGGCGGCGGCGCAGAACACCAGCACCGCCACGGCCGCCACAATAATATTTTTGCGCCGCACTGAGTCGGCCACGTGCCCGGCGTAGAGCGACACCGTAATGCTGGGAATAGCCTCGGCCAGCCCAATCAGCCCCAGAGCCAGCGGGTCGTTTGTCAGCTTGAATATCTGCCAGCTCACCACCAAACCCTGAATACGGGTGGCAATGGTCAGGAAAATTCGGGCGGAAATCAGACGGCGGAAATCGGGCAGCCGCAGGGCCGCGTAAGAATCATGGCGTGGTAACGAAGAATCGGGCATAGGGCGTAGCAGGATAGGCCCCGCAAAGGTAGCCCGGCCAGTTGCCCGCCTCCTAGCTTCGGGCCGCTTCTCTTGCTTGCCGGTTGCTTCTTCGTAAAATTGATAGTCAGGAGCCTCTTCCCGCCGTCTTCTCTTGCTTTCCAGCCTATGCCTACCTCCGTTCAAGTTGCTGATTTTGCCGAGCTGACTTTCCGCGAAGACCTGCGCGTGCTGGTTGCACGCTGGCTGCGTCCCATTTCTTCCGCCGAGCTGCACCAGAGCTACGAAGCAGTACTAACGGCAGCCAGCCCGCAGCGGTGCCGCTTCTGGCTGCTGGACCTGCGCCGCCGCGGCACCAGCACCGAAGACGACACGCACTGGGTGCTGGAAACCTTTCTGCCGCAGCTTGTGGGGCGTCTTGGGGGCCGGGTATATCTGGCGTTTCTCGTGTCGCCGAGTCACTTGGCCGTCATCGATCAGGAAGGCGGAGCGCCACTGGTCAGCGGGGCGCACTGCCACGCCCGGATCTTTACGGATGAAGGTGCCGCGTTTGCCTGGCTGGCTAGGCGTCATCAGCACGAAAGTGTGTAGCAGGGTAGATTTTTGCGCAGCACACTTCTTTTTTCAGCCCCGCAATCAGATACTTACCGAAAAAAACAGGACAACGCGCAATAAAAAACCTCTCATTATCAATGTTCTATGGAAAGGTTTTGAGAAATGAGAAAAAAGTTTCGTCTCAGGCGTGTAAGGCATTGTGTTTAGCCCGGCAGTTCTCTACATTTGGTTCAAGGGGTTCTTCACCATTCGCTCATCTTCGGATTTTTTCACGGCAACTGCACAATATGGCCTAAAGCTCTACGTTCCTTAACCTGTAGTTCTTTATGGAAACCATGCAGCCGAGCGACTCCGCTCTCATATCCCTTTACATTGCCGGCAATGAAGAGGCCTTCGCGCAGTTGCTCGAACGGCATAAAGCCCGCGTTTTCACCACAGTCATGCTGATTGTGCGCGACGAAGACGTGGCGGAAGATCTGCTGCAGGACACGTTCATCAAGGCGATTCATACCATGAAGGGTGGCCGGTACAACGAGGAGGGAAAATTCTCTTCCTGGATCTGCCGCATCGCCCACAACCTGGCCATCGACTTTTTCCGGAGGGAGAAGCGCAGCCCCCTGCTCAACCTCGACACGGCCAGCCACGCCTTCAACTCTCTCTCGCATGCCGAGGAAGGAGTTGAGGCGGCTCTCACGCGCGAGGAAACATATGCGCGACTTCGTGAGTTAATACAGGACTTGCCCGCGGCACAAAAGGAAGTGCTTGTGATGCGCCATTACGGCGACATGAGCTTCCAGGAAATTGCGGATGCCACAGGGGTAAGCATCAACACGGCTTTGGGGCGGATGCGCTACGCCCTGATCAACCTGCGGAAGAAGATGGCCGCACAATCCGTTTTCTATGATCAAAACCTTTACCCACGAGAAGCTGCTCCAGTACGTATACAACGAATTGCCAGCTAACGAGCAGCAAGAAATAGAGCAGGCCCTGCAGCACGACGCCGAACTGGCGGCCACCTGCGCTGATTTGCTTCTGGCCCAACGAACCCTCGACAGCCTGCGCCACAAGCCTGGCAAGCGCAGCACCGAGGCCATTCTGCAATACTCCCGTACGTTCCTGCACTCAGCCTAAACTTTAGTCCGGGTAGCCAAGCAGCTGCCGGCATTTTTACTACTTGTTTTGAGCGGCATGCCGCGAAGTCTGCCAACTGGTAACTTCGCGGCATGCCGTTTTTCTGTGGCTACACCTGCCACAGCATCACGGAAGATTTACCTACCGGCTCTGCCCCATCATGCGCAAAACTGAGCGTTACCGTCACTTTCTGGAGTACTTCACCACCAACTTTCCGCAGCCTGAAACGGAGCTTCTTTACCGCAACCCCTACGAGCTGATTGTGGCGGTGGTGCTGAGCGCCCAGTGCACCGACAAGCGCGTAAACCAGGTGATGCCGGCGCTACTGGAGCAGTTTCCGACGGCGGCCGAACTGGGCGCGGCGTCAGTGGAGGACATTTTTCCTTTCATCCGCAGCGTTTCCTATCCCAACAACAAGGCTAAGCATCTGGCGGGCCTGGGCCGCATGCTGATGGCAGATTTCGGCGGCGAAGTACCCAGCAGCATAGAGGAGCTACAACGCCTGCCGGGAGTTGGCCGCAAAACGGCCAACGTAGTGGTATCGGTTATCTACAACCAGCCCGCCATGGCCGTGGACACGCACGTATTCCGCGTTTCGCACAGGTTGGGACTAGTGGCCCGCACGGCCAGCACGCCGCTGGCCGTGGAAAAGGAATTGGTACAATACATCCCGCAGGACCTTATTCCGAAGGCACACCACTGGCTGATTCTGCACGGCCGCTATATCTGCGTGGCCCGCCAGCCCAAATGCGCGGTCTGTCCGCTTACTGCCTGGTGCAAATATTACGCTGAAGTGGTATCCAAACCCACGAAAGCGCCCACCAAAAACAGCCCTAGAAACGCCACAGCAGGGTTACCAAAAACCGAGTAGTATAACTTGGTATAAAACCAGCTTATGGAAGCACAAATACCGGCTTAGTGTCCGCGGGCTTGCTCCAGTATAGCCGTTACTTCGGTTGCCAGCGTTGTCCTGTCGAAAGAAGTAGCTGCCAGCATACGGCCGGCCTGGCCGGCCGCAGCCAGTTGGTCAGGCTGCTCCAGCAGGCGGCCAAGCAGTGCTGCCAGCGCCGGGGCATCGGAAGCCGGCGAGTACCAGCCGCAGCCGTGCTTTTCTACCAACTGCCGCGTCCAGCCGCAATTAGTCACGACTACGGGAGTGCCCACGGCCAGACTGTCGTAAAACTTGGCTGGCGAATTGGTATCCAGCACCGGCATGCCCAGAAACGACACTACGGACACTTCTGCCAGCCGGAACCAGTTGAAAACCGCGTGGCGGGGCTGGGGCGGCACCAGCCGGATGGCCGGGCACCGCGCCGCCGCTTCCCGCACCCGTGGCTCATCGTATCCGAGGCCCAGAAACAGCCAGATCAGCTTGGGCACCCGAGCCGATAGTAGCTCGGCGGCGGCTAGCAGAGTAGGAATATCGTTGGCCCGGCCCAGCGTACCGGCGTACAGCACCACACGGCACCCTTCCAGCCCCTGTTCCTGGCGCAAAGCTTCTACGGCAGCATCGGTGGCGGTGGCAGCCAGTTCCAGATCAGTGCCGTTAAGCACGGTGGTTGTTTTGGATGAGGCATCCGGCGCTGAGCCCTCCAGCACGTTCTCTACATAGCTCGTCATGTCCGGCGAAAGGGCCATGATGTGCTGCGCCCGGCAGTACAAGCTTTTTTCCAGCGCAAATAGCTGCCGCTGCGCCCAGCGGCTGGGCACCGCGCCCATAGAAATGGGGAATGACGGCCACAGATCCTGCACCTCAAACACCCACGGCACCTTGCGCCAGGCGGCTACCTGTGCCGCCGCCCAGGCCGCAGTCAGCGGGGTGCTGATGCCCCAGATAACGTCGGGCCTGTCTATGCGCAGGCCTTCGCGCAGCGCATAGGCCGCGTATTGCCCGAATGCCAGCCCGCGCCGGGCCACGCCCATCCGGTTTTCATAGGGCACATCGGCCGCCCGTAGCTCTACTCCTTCCGGCACCCACGGAAACTGCTGGGTCAGGCGCTGCCGCTCCCAGGTGCGCGTCGTGATAAGCGTGACGCGGTGCTTACGGGCCAGATGCGCCAGCAACGAGTAATGCCGGCTGGTAGCCGGACAATCGGGGTTGGTGTGGTACTGGCTGAAAACGGCAACGTGCATAGCTCCCGTTTCTACCGCTCGGCACGGCGCGGCCGCGGCCGGTAGCGCGACTCGTTCAGGATATGCTGCGGGTTCTTATCGGCCATCAGCTGGGCCAGCGTCACGTTGGGGTGCTCGGCCATGTACTTGCGCACAATCTGCCAGCCCACCCAGGCCCCGATGCGGCCAGGACAGGTTTTATCGATTTCAGGAATATTCGGCCGCTCCCCCACGTATTTCTGCACCGTAAACGGGGCCGTGCTGTAGAGCAGCTTTTTTTCGAGCATGTGCGCCCAGATCTTCCCCTCATTAAAATGGACTCCGACCAGCTCTTTATCGGTATAGCCAATCAGGAGCGAGTCGGGCGTGCAGGGCAGCACCCGCTCGGCGAAATACAACGACTTGCCATACTGCACCATTTCGCTCAGCATGGTCTGGTTGGTCAGCTCCTTCTTGTTGTACTTGCTGCTGATGGCCAGCGCAGCGGTAGGCAGCATATATTCGGGCCGGTAGCGCCGCAGGATATATTCGGGCACATTGGGGCGGTAGCGCGCCTTCGGCCCCACAAAGAAGTCCAGGCCCAGCACCATCAGGCTATCATTCACGAACATATCCTGGCTCAGGCCCGACACGAACGTCTGCACGGGCGGCACCCGAAAGTCCGGGAAATAGTAGCGGATGTGCTTGAACATGCCCTCCAGCCCACCTTTCAGCTTCTCAGAATCCTGAAAAGTGCTGTCGGTCTGGCGGCCGAGCTGCTGCAGGCCGGGGTTGGTGGCCAGGCGCGTGAGCGTAGCGGCCAGCACATCGTCTGACGGAAACTGGCGCCGCTGCAGAAACTGCGTGGCAAACAGCGGATGCTCCGCGAGGAAACGCTTGGCATCCGCGTCCGTTCTGATCTGGAAAAACGATTTTTCCAGCCGTTTCAGCTGTACCGTCGCCGACACTTTCGCTACGGCCGGGTCCAGCGTACAGGCCTTTTCTTCGCGGCCACAGCCATCCAGCAACGTAATACAGCAACCAAGTACAGCGGCTAGAACGGGACGCATAATCGGGGGAAAGTGGTGCACGCTTCTATCTTTGAGGCGAAAATAGCCAAAACCAAACGCCGGACGACGTAGCTTCGTATCCAACGCCTACTCTAGCCTGCTTCTGCCATGAAAAAAATGATTCTCGCCGCCCTGCTCGTCGGAGCATCGGCCGCCACGGCTTCGGCCCAGGTTGAAATCGGGCTGAAACTGTCGCCTTCCATCACCAGCCTGCGCACTGAGTCGCCGAACACACTGGGTTTCCAGCGCGAAGGCAGTAAGCTCACCATCGGGGGCGGTATTCTGGTAGACTACTTCTTCGGGCAAAACTACGCGTTCAGCACCGGCCTCATGCTCACGGGCAAAGGCGGCAAGTTCAGCTACTTCGACCCGGCCACCAGCCAGCGCTACGAGCAAAAGCTGGGCCTGCAGTACATTGAAGTGCCCGTTACGGTGAAGCTCTTTACCAACGATATTGCCACTGATACCAAGCTGTATTTCCAGCTGGGCGGCTCCCTGAACGCGGCTATTGCCGGCAAAATCAACGGCAATAAGCGCTACACCGACCCCGGCAAGAACAACCTCGAAACCAAAGCCTCCGACCACGCCATTATACCGGACGCGGCCGTGCTGGTGGGCACCGGCGTAGAATACCAGGTGGGCCAGAGCACCAAAGTGTTTGCCGGCATCAGCTACCACCGCGGCCTGCTCAACATCGAAAAGTACTTCGAAGATGAGCGCGGCTTCTCAGACGTTTCGCTCAAGAACAGCGAGTTCCGGCTTGACCTGGGCCTGAAATTCTAGCCGCTGCCTCAACCCCGATAAAAAGCCCGCGCTGCAAGCTGCAGCGCGGGCTTTTCTTCTTTCAGGAGGAGTTGTCGCAGACAACTACGCTTTACTTTAATCGGTGATTTCAATCTCGATTTCGCGGTCCTGCAGGCGGGCCATGGCCGCTGCTGCCGAGTGCAGCTCAATTTCCTCGCCGTGCTCGTCCTCAATGCGGTAGTCCGTCAGGCCCAGGCTGGTATCCTTCGTGACTTTGATCCACTTGTAGTATTTGAGGTACCACTTCATCTGCCGGCTCACCAGGCCTTTGGTGTAGTACGCATGCAGGAACGGATGCACGTGCAGCGTAATACCCGACTGGTTTTGCGTCACCAGCAAATCTTCGATGCTGTTGTCGATTTCGTCGGTAACCTGGATGGAAGCCGATATTTTGCCGGTTCCGCCGCAGGTGGGGCACACCTCGCCGGTCACGATTTTCTCGGCCGGCCGCACGCGCTGCCGCGTAATCTGCAGCAGTCCGAACTTGGTGATGGGCAGGATGGTGAAGCGCGCCTTGTCGTGTTTCATAATCTGATACACCACGTCCTCGACCTTCTTGCGGCTTTCGCCCGACTTCATATCAATGAAGTCGACGACGATAATACCGCCCATGTCGCGCAGCCGAAGCTGACGCGCTACCTCCTTGGCAGCCAGCATATTCACCATCAGAGCCGTAGCTTCCTGGTCGCTTTCCTGGTTGCTCTTGTTACCGGAGTTCACGTCGATGACGTGCAGGGCTTCGGTGTGCTCGATTACCAGGTAGCCACCGCCGGGCACCGTCACGGTTTTGCCAAACAGCGTTTTCAGCTGCTTTTCAATGCCCAGATGCTCAAACACTTTCACCTTGCCGGTGTAGTGCTTCAGCAGGCCCAGCTTATCGGGCGCAATCTGCTCCAGGTAGCCCCGGATTTCCTCGTAGCGGGCCGTTGTATCCACCGTAATGGCATCAAACGACTCGTTGAGCATGTCGCGCAGCATGGAGCTCGTGCGTCCCAGCTCTCCCAGCACTTTGTCGCGCTCCTTGGCGATACGCAACGCCTGGAAGAGTTGCTCCCACTTACCCACCATGCTTTGCATGTCCCGGTCGAGTTCCGCTACTTCGCGGCCCTCCGCCACGGTCCGGATGATGACGCCAAAATTGTCGGGCTTGATGGAAGCAATGAGCCGCTTGAGCCGCTCGCGCTCCGTCTTGCTGACAATCTTCTTCGAGACGCTGATGGTGTTTGAAAACGGCACCAGTACCAAATAGCGGCCCGCCATCGAAATATCGGTGGACAGGCGGGGCCCTTTGGTCGAAATCGGCTCTTTTACTATCTGAACCAGCACCTGCTGGCTCTTTTTAAGCGTGTCGGCTACTTTGCCCACTTTGTCCAGTGGCTTTTCCAGGCCAAAGGTTTTGAGCGCGGCTACCGACGTTTTCTGCGACTGTACGCCCCGCACCCACTTGCTGAGCGAGGGAAATTGCTCGCCCAGGTCGCCGTAGTGCAGAAACGCATCTTTTTCGTACCCGATGTCAATGAACGCAGCGTTCAGACCGGGCATAACTTTCTTGACCGTGCCCAGGAAGATGTCGCCCACCGAATAATTGGTGTCGTTGCGGTCGAAATGATATTCGATGAGCCGCTTGTCCTGTAGCAGGGCAATCCGTTCTCCTTCCTGAGTAGAATTAATGATTAATTCGTTACTCAATGGATTGGGTTGTTAGGTAGTCCCGGGCGGTAGTGTCCGCCCCGAAACCGGCAAAGGGAAGCCGGTACGCACAGGTACCGGCTTCCCTTGCAAGCCTCGGGGAAAGCGAACAATCAGCCACTCTCGGGGATACAAGATGAGAGATAGACAGGCAGTATTTCTTAGGCGAAACACCCTGCCAGCAGACCCCGAAAGGGATTACTTCTTCTTGTGACGGTTTTTGCGCAGGCGCTTCTTCCGCTTGTGGGTAGCAATCTTATGGCGCTTTCTTTTTTTACCGCAGGGCATGTTTGATGAGGTTAAGGGTTAGTTGAAAAGTTTTTACTTCAGTTTCTGCAGCTGCTCATCCACCGAGGCCGTCAGGCCAGGGTCGGTGCTCAGGCTTTTCGCTTTCTGAAAGGCTTTGCGGGCCTCTTCTTTGGCGCCGGTTTCGGCTAAAGCGACGCCAAGATAGAACTGTCCGTTGACGTTTTCAGGATTAACCTTGGTCAATTCCTGAAAACGCTCTACTGCTTTGTCGAATTGGCTGCTCTGCATGGACAGCACCCCCATGTTGTAGATGGCCTTTTCGTTCTTCGGATCGACGGCCAGCACTTCGCGCAGCAGCACAACGCCCTGCACCGGATTTTCGCCGGCCATGAACGCCATACCGAGGTTGGTTTTGGCATCCAGGTTTTCCGGATTGTTTTTCAACACTTTTCCGTAGAGCTCCTGGCACTTGGCTCCCAGCATTTTCTGCCGCTCCTGCGTGGTCGCAAAGCTGAACGCTTCGAAGTAGGCATCAGCGGCCCGCTTCCAGGCTTGTTCGCCGGGGCGGGCCTGCGCCAGCTGCTCAAAGTAATAGCCGGCACTGTCGTGCTTCTCTATTGCTTTGTACTTGATTGCCAGATCAGAGGCAACCCGCAGTTTGGCCATCGGCTCTTTCTCAGCCGCATACTTGGCCAGCAACCCATTGATTTCCTGGCGCTGCGCCGGAGCTACCGTCATGTGCGGCTGCTCGGGCGTAGCACCGGGCTCATCGTGGCTGCCGGCCGGGTGGCCGTGCTCGTCGAGTTCGGCGCCCGCAGCAGCGGTAGCACCTTTGTCGCGGTTGGCGCCGCCAGTGGCCGTCTGCGCCAGGTCGCCTTTGCCGTCCTTGGGCTTAACAATCACCTTGGGCAGCAAAAATAGCCCGGCTACCAGCGCCAGAGCGACGGCGAGCAGAATAAGTTGATGCGAGGAGGTGCGTGTAGTCATCCGAAAAAAGCAGGCCGCCGGGCATCCGGGAGCAGGATACCCAGCGGCGCCGCCAGCAGTACGTTATATCTGAACCAGACGCTTAGGCGTTGGCCAGTTCTTTGATTTTCTTGCTGTTCTTGATCTTGCCGATGAACGTTTTCGACGGCTTGAAGCTCGGGATGAAATGCTCGTCAATGATGATTGACGTATTTTTCGAGATGTTGCGAGCGACTTTCTTCGCGCGTTTCTTGTTTACGAAGCTGCCGAAGCCGCGTACGTAGATGTTGTTGCCTTCGGCCATCGAATCCTTCACGACTTTGAAGAAGGCTTCCACGGTAGCCGAAACGTCTGCTTTCTCAATGCCGGTCTTGTCGGCAATTTCGGCGATTACTTCTGCTTTAGTCACGCTGGTAGGTACTATGGGGTGAAAAATGAATGCTGGGCAAAAAGTCCAATTCAAGACGTAAGCCCTTGCCCGGTAAGCTGTTCGCTTGCGAATTGGGGCCACAAAGGTAGCCCCCTTTTTTGGTTTTGCAATAGTTTTCGCCGCAATAGAAACGGGCTTCTTAAATCCATACAACTTATTCTTTTCCAAAGACTTGAACGATTCTCTTTCGTCTTCTGCCCACCCCTATTTTGCGCAGGCACTCTTGGATTGGTACCCACGCCACCGCCGCGACCTGCCCTGGCGCCACACCCGCGACCCATATGCTATCTGGTTATCGGAAGTAATCCTGCAGCAGACCCGCGTGAAGCAGGGCCTCCCCTACTACCTCACCTTCATCAATTCCTATCCAACGGTGCAGGATCTGGCCGCCGCACCTCAGGATGAAGTGCTGCGCCACTGGCAGGGCCTGGGCTACTACAGCCGGGCCCGAAACATGCACCATACCGCCCAGCAGGTGGTTAGCGAGTACGGTGGCCGGTTCCCGGACAGTTACGCCGGGCTGCTTCAGCTGCGGGGCGTGGGCCAGTATACTGCCGCCGCTATTGCCTCCTTTGCTTACGACGAGCGAGTGGCAGTGCTCGATGGCAACGTGTTCCGGGTGCTGGCCCGGGTGTTTGGCCTCGCGCAGGATATTGCCGTGCCGGCCAGCCGCAAAGTATTTCAGCAACTAGCCGACACGCTGATTCCGGCCGACCAACCAGCTGAGTTCAATCAGGCCATCATGGAGTTTGGTGCTATCCAATGCACGCCGCTGAAACCCGACTGCCTGTTTTGCCCGCTGCAGAGCCAGTGCTACGCTTTTCAGCACGGCTTGGTAAGCGAGCTGCCTGTAAAGAGCAAAGCCAAAGCCGCCCGCACCCGCTACTTCCACTATCTGGTGCTTCGCTATGCCAACACGGTGTATATGCGCAAGCGGGGGCCGAAAGACATCTGGGAAGGGCTCTACGACTTTCACCTGCAGGAAACCGACTCGGGCGAACTGCCAGCTGTTACGCTGCTGTCGGCCGTGGAAGCATTGGGCGGGCAACTTGATACCAGCCGGGCCGAGGAGCCGGTTCAGGCGCTGCGGCACATTCTCAGCCATCAGAAGGTAGAGGCGAAGTTTCATCCGGTCTGGCTGCAGGAGCCGCTGCCGGAAGCCAGCCGGCTGCAGGCAGGCTTAAGTGCTTTTTCTGCCGGCCAGATCGAAGAATTACCGAAGCCAATCATGATTGCCAACTACATTAGCAATAAGATGAAATAACCAGCTAATATATTTGGTTTTTAGGGTTAATATTAATATCTTTAAAGCAAGATAAAGCTGTTTTACTTCTCCATTTTCTTATTCTACTCATGGCAGGAATCAACAAAGTAATTTTGGTAGGCAACCTCGGCAAAGACCCGGAGGTGCGCCACCTGGAAGGCGGTGCGAGTGTGGCAAACTTCACGCTGGCGACCAACGAGTATTTCCGCGACAAGCAGGGCACCCGCATCGAGCGCACGGAATGGCACAACATATCTGCCTGGCGCGGCCTGGCCGAAATGGCGGAGAAATACCTCAAGAAGGGCCAGCAGGTGTACGTTGAAGGCAAAATCAGGACCCGGCAGTACCAGGACAAGGACAACCAGACCCGTTACATCACCGAAATTGTGGCCGACGAAATCACCATGCTCGGCGGCCGGCCCCATAGCGGCGAAGCTTCAGCTACCGGCGCAACTGGCGCTTCGGGTGCGGCCGAAGCCCCTCAGACGTTCCGGCAGGAGCCTGAGCTGGACCAGCTGCCGTTTTAGGAAGCCGCCTACTTACGCTAAGCCCTGGCACATTGCCGGGGCTTTTTGCGTTACGCCCTCAGAACTATCTGCTGCCGCTACGTGTGGTTTCGCGTTACCTTTGAGTTGTACTTCTGTATTGCTGCCAATGCCTTCCTCCCGATTTTTGTTGGCCCTGCCAGCTTTAGGCCTTCTTGCTACGGCCTGTTCTTCTTCCGGTTCTGAGGGCGACTATACGCCCAAGCCCAAGGGCTACAACCGCATTGACCTGCCGCCGCACGCTTATCAGCAGCTGGCGCCGGGCCATCCGTACACGTTCGAGTATTCGCGGCACGCGAAAGTGCTGCGCGACTCTTCCTATCTGGCCCAGCCACACTGGATCAACGTGTATTATCCGAAGCTGCAGGCCAATGTGCAGATTACGTACTCCAACATTGCCGGCAAGCCGCAGCTCTACACCAAGCTGCTGGAAGACGCCCGCAAGCTCACGAGCAAGCACGAAATCAAGGCGACGGCTATTGATGAAAACGTCCTCAAAACGCCCAACGGCATGCGCGTAGCCGTATTTGAGTTGCAGGGCGAAGTGCCGAGCCAGTTCCAGTTTTTCACCACCGACAGCACGAAGCACTTTTTCCGCGGCGCGCTGTATTTCCGCACTGCTACCGCCAACGACTCGTTGGCTCCGGTGATTGACTACGTTAAAAAGGACATTGTGCAGCTGCTGAATACGCTGAAATATCAATAGTTACAGCTGGTAATCGGCAGCTAATAACTGCCACCTACCGCCCGGAGTGCTTTTGATTCACAGCGTGCAGCCAATAGCGAACAGCTATTAAATGAGTAATTTCTTTCAGACCAAAATCGAGTATCTGCGCGGGGTAGGCCTGCAGCGGGCACAGTTGCTGCAGAAGGAGCTGAACCTGTTCACCTACGGCGACCTGATTCAGCGCTACCCGTTCCGCTACCTCGACCGTACGCAGTTCTACAACATCTGCGACCTGCACGACGACCTGCCCTACGTGCAGGTGAAGGGCATTCTGCGCAACCGCGAAGTAGTGGGCGAAGGCCCGAAAAAGCGCATGGTAGCCAAGCTCGCCGATGCCAGCGGCGAGCTGGAGCTGGTGTGGTTCAAGGGCGTGAATTACCTGGAGAAAATCATCAAGAACCACCAGGAGTACATCGTGTTTGGCAAGCCCACGATGTTCAACAGCCGGCCCCAGATGGCGCACCCGGAACTGGAGGAAGTAACCGAGGCCAAGCCGGGCCAGAGCTACCTGCAGCCGGTATACAACACCACAGAGAAGCTCAAGAACTACCACCGCGTCGATAGCAAAGCCATTGCGCGCATGGTTTCCGACCTGCTCAAGATTGCGCTGCCGCAGGTGCAGGAAACCCTTTCCGATGACTTGGTGCGGCAATACGGGCTGATGGACAAAGCCACCGCCTACCAGCAGATCCACTTTCCGCAAAGCACCGAATTGCTACAGGCAGCGCGGTTTCGGCTCAAGTTTGAAGAGCTGTTCTACGTGCAGCTCAAGCTGCTGCGCCAGCGCGACCAGCGCAAGGTGGAGTTGGCCGGCCAGATATTCAAGGAAGTGCCTTCGCTGGTGCACTTCTATAAAAACGTAATGCCCTTCGACCTGACCGGGGCCCAGAAGCGTGTTATCCACGACATCTACAAGGATTTTTGCTCCGGCAAGCAGATGAACCGGCTGCTGCAGGGCGACGTAGGCTCGGGCAAAACAATCGTGGCCTTCATCAGCATGCTGATGGCGGCCGACAACGGTGCGCAAAGCTGCCTGATGGCGCCCACCGAAATCCTGGCCGACCAGCACTACGTGGGCCTTAAACAATACGCCGATCTGCTGGGCCTGAAAATCGGGAAGCTGACGGGCAGTACCCGTACTGCCGAGCGGCGCGTACTGCACGAGCAGCTGCGCTCCGGCGAAATGCACATGCTGGTGGGCACCCATGCGCTGCTCGAAGACGTGGTGCAGTTCCGCAACCTGGGCCTCACCATCATGGACGAGCAGCACCGGTTTGGCGTGGCGCAACGCTCTAAGCTCTGGCAGAAAAACCCCCACGTGATACCGCACGTGCTGGTGATGACGGCCACACCCATTCCGCGTACGCTGGCCATGACGCTGTACGGCGACCTGGACGTGTCCGTAATTGACGAGTTGCCGGCGGGGCGTAAGCCCATCGTAACGGTACACCGCTTCGACTCGAACCGCCTGAAGGTATTCGGCTTTCTGCGCGACCAGATCAACCTGGGCCGGCAAGTGTACATCGTGTACCCGCTGATTGAGGAGAGCGAGGCTATGGCCGACTACAAGGACCTCATGGACGGCTACGAAAGCATAGCGCGGGCCTTCCCGGAGTTTCAGATCAGCATTGTGCACGGGCGCATGTCGGCGGCGGAGAAAGATGCCGAGATGCAGCGCTTCGTGGAGCGCAAAACCCAGATTATGGTGGCTACCACCGTAATTGAGGTAGGCGTGAACGTGCCCAACGCGTCCGTAATGGTGATTGAAAGCACCGAGCGGTTTGGCCTCTCGCAGCTGCACCAGCTGCGCGGCCGCGTGGGCCGGGGCGCCGAGCAGAGCTACTGCATCCTGATGAGCGGCTACAAGCTGAGCAAGGATTCGCGCACGCGCATCGAGACGATGGTGCGCACCAACAACGGCTTCGAAATTGCCGACATCGACCTGAAGCTGCGCGGCCCCGGCGACCTGATGGGCACCCAGCAGAGCGGCGTGCTGGACCTGCTCATTGCCGATCTGGCCAAGGACGGCCGAATCCTGACGGAAAGCCGCGCCGCCGCGCAAGCCCTGCTCAACGATGACCCTGGCCTGGCCAAACCAGACAACCAGCCAATTCGGCGGCACATCGAGAGCCTGCCGGCCACGGCTGTCAACTGGAGCCGGATCAGCTAGCACCCAGCCAGCAGTTGCTGCAGACTGGGCATAAAAAAAGCAACCCTCTACGGTTGCTTACCGGAAACTATTGAAAGCTGGTCGCCGAATTGCCGACTGGCTCCGTGGCACGCCACTGGAAATCCCCCGCCGGGGCGCCGGACTGGACGTTGAGATGCTGCAGCAGCGACACCGGCTGCACAGGAGTCAGCTGCACCGAGCGCACGGCCTTGGCCATGTCGGAGAATCCGGTTGGCTCCTTGGCAACCTTACCAATGATGATGAGAGCGAAAAGAAGAATGAAGCGAAGTAAAGATTTCATATTGAGTAGGTAATTGCCCCGTCTTGCGAAAGCGCGGCGGAACAAAGTTAAGGCCAATTTTCTCCTCGTCGGCATATTTTTGTGAGTCAGGAAAATGCCTCGGGCGACAAAACCCTTGTTCAATGCTTCTGGCTGCGAAAACCACCCTTTGCTGATGCAGCAATTAAATCAGGCAGCAAGCTTCACTTCAGTGAAAGAAGGTCTTTCGAGCTACTTTCTGCTGGTAAAGTAAACGCAGAGCGGGCACGAAAGTGGTAATCCCTGCATTATGGAAGCATGAACAAATCGTTACCTGCCGACCGTTTGCCTGGGAGGTTGCGGGGCGTGTACGGCAAGCGCGCGGAGTTGGATACCTTTGGAGAATACATTTTTTTGGTTTTCGTCCATTCTTTCACCTAATCCACTTTAGCCGTGCGTTTTAAGTATTTGCTGGCTGCCGGCTCTCTGGCCTGTGGTCTTTTGCTCACCCCGGTTAGCACTTGGGCTCAAAAAGTAAAGTCAGCTGCGTTCAGCTATATCCCGGAGCAGTCGGATGACCGCTACAACCAGCGGGTGCCCCGCAAAACCCTGACATTGCCCAACGGCGGCTTTCTGATTCTGGCTCACAAATCGGCCACAGAATACGCCGTAGAGCGCTACGACGCCGACCTGAAGCGCCAATGGACGGCGGCTCTGCCTCTCACTGCCGAGCAGGCAATTGATGGATTTGCCAGCAGCAATGGCCAGGCCCTTGTGGTAATTTATCAGAAAAATGGCGCCTCCCAGACGCTGTCGGCGCAGGCCGTGGACCTCAGCAATGGGCAAAAAGCGCCGCTGAAGAAGCTGGTGGAAGCCGGCACCCGCGACCGGCGCCCCGGCGTGGCCTTCTCGCCCGATGGCAGTAAGCTGGTGGCCTGGCGCTACCTCACCCGCGACGTGCAGATCCGGTCCATCAGCGCCAGCGTGTTTGATGAAAAGCTCACCAAACTCAAGGACCGGTCCTACGATTTCAGCGACCAGGGCGCTTTTTTCTCCACCACGCTGCACGTCGGCAACGACGGCACGCAGTACGTGACGCTGGTGAGCGACGAAATGAAGAAGCTCACGGTTCGGCGCTACCTCAATACCAGCAACGACATCAAAGTAATGTCGGTGGCGGTGGGTGGTGTGTTTGGGGGCAAAGTGGTGAACGTGTTCGACTCGCGCTTCGCTCTGCAGCCCGATAACACGTTATATGCCGCCGCTATTTGCAACGAACGGGAATCAGGGCTATACCATAGCCTGAAGGTGGTCAAGTTTGACTTCTCAGGCGAAGGCGACATGAAGTTTGCGCCCGAGTTCCGGTTCACGCCCGAATACCTCGCTGAAACCAACAAGGCCAGCGGCGCTGCCGCCAAACGCCTCGAAGACGTATATCTCACTGACCTGCTGCTGACTGAGGAAAAACAGCTGGTAGTAGTAGCCGAGAAGAAATACGAAGAAGGCGGCGACAACTCGCCCGGCCACACCCGCGAACTGCACTTGTTCGGCTACAATGAGTTTCAGTCGCCCACCTGGCACAGCATCATCGGCAAAGACCAGGTAGCTCCGGCCGCCGAGGGGTTCAGCAGCATCGGTTACCGGGCCGCGGTGTTTGGGCAGGATATTCAGTTTGTGACCTGGGAGAAAATCAAGAACAAGTCAGATTTGTACTTGCGCCGCGTGAATGCCCAGACGGGCGTGGTGCAGGAGCCCAAGGCCTTAGGCCTGAATGTAGCCGCTGACCAGAACCCTTCTTACGTGAAGGACTTCACGGCCTGGCTGGATGCCAAAACGCTTATCGGCGTTAGCCGGCCCAATAAAAAGTCGGCAGCTCTTATGCTGAACAAAATCGTGGTGAAATAACGGCTGCCAGCCGCTCAACTGTCTGCTCATCGAAAGCAAAGAGGCCGCTTCCGGAATGGAAGCGGCCTCTTTGCCGGTTATAAGCCGAATTGTTACGGAAAGATGCCGAGCGACTGATAGCTCACGCCAATCTTCTCAATAGCGCTGTAAAAGGCCGCTGTGCGCATATCCGTGATGCCCTCCACCTCATCCATCACCTTGCGGATGGACTGGTACGCGGTAATCATGGTGTCCTCCAGGCCGGAGCGCACTAGGTCGATTTCGTCGGCACCGTGCACGATTTGCTGGCGTTCTTCGGGCGTGATGGTTTTGCCGGTCGTCCGCTCGATGGTGGCTACCAGGCGGCGCATGGCTCCTTCCTCGGCCCGCTTGCCCATCCGGCCGAAGCGCACGTTGGAAAGGTTTTTCAGCCACTCGAAGTACGATACCGTTACGCCGCCGGCGTTCAGGTACAGGTCGGGCAGGATGATGATGCCTTTCTCCAGCAGGATCTTCTCGGCCCCTTGGGTAGTCGGCCCATTCGCGCCCTCGGCAATGATTTTTGCCTTGATCTTGGCCGCGTTGCCTTCATGAATCTGGTTTTCCAGCGCGGCCGGAATCAGCACGTCGCACTCGTATTCCAGCAAGTCCAAGGACTCGGCAATGTCTTTCGCGCCGGGGAAACCCAGGATAGAGCCGGTTTCCTGGCGGTGCTTGAACACGGCTTCTACATCTAGGCCAGTCTCGCTGTAGATGCCGCCCTCGCGCTCCGCAATGCCGGTAATCAGGGCGCCATCCTGCTGGCAGAAATGCGCCGCGTAGTAGCCTACGTTGCCCAAACCCTGCACAATGATGCGTTTACCAGCCACGCCGCTGCTCAGGCCTACTTTTTTCAGCATGGGCTCGTCCAGCAGCAGCTCGCGCAAGCCATAGAATACGCCTAGGCCAGTTGCCTCGGTCCGGCCCCGGATGCCGCCCTGGCCTACGGGCTTGCCGGTTACGCAGCCTAAGGCGCTGGTGTCGCCGTACTTGAAGGTCATGTAGGTATCAGCAATCCAGGCCATTTCGCGGCCGCTGGTACCGTAATCAGGTGCGGGCACGTCCATGCCGGGGCCGATGAGGTTCTTCTTGATCAGCTCCGTGGCGTAGCGGCGCGTCACGCGCTCCAGCACATTTACCGGGGTAGTGCGCGGGTTGATTTTTACACCACCTTTCGCGCCGCCGAAGGGCACATCTACCAGGGCACACTTAAAGGTCATGAGGGTGGCCAGGGCCATTACCTCCTCCTCATCTACATACACGCTGTAGCGGATACCGCCTTTGCTGGGCAGCTTGTGGTGGCTGTGCTGCACCCGGATGCCTTCAAATACCTGCACGTGGCCATCGACCTCAACTGGGAAGTTGACCTTATAGATGCTGTTGCACGCCCGGATCTGGGCGAGGATGCCGGGGTCGAGCTTCGAGAAGCTGGCCGCGTGGTCGTAGAACCGCAGTACGCTTTCGTAAAAGTCCTTACCCTGTACCTGTTCGTTGGCCATATGTAGTGGGAGTTGAAGGTGGAGTATCTACCTGCAAACGCATAGCCCGACAATCCGTTGTGCCGAAAAAAAGCAAAGCCGCCCCTGAAAACAGGAGCGGCTTTGGATATTAGCCCACACGGTCAGGGCGTGTGGCCTACAACTGTTCTAGTAAGCGTACTCGTTGGCGGCAATCAGCACTTCGGCAATGCGACGACGGGCTTCCTTGGCGTTGTAGAGGTCGGCTTTGGTGAAGCGCTTGAGGCCCATAGCCAGCAGGCGCTGCTCGTCGCCTTCGGTCATGGTGCCGATGGCATCTTTGCCGAACTTGTTTACCTGGTCTACGGTGTCGTAGAGGTACACGCGGGCAATGTCGATTTGCGTCGAAACGGCCTCCTCGCCTTTCACACCGGCTTCTTTCTCCACGCGTAGCAGCACGCTTTCGGCGGTGTATACCTTGATGGCCATGTCGGCAATGTTCATCAGTACTTCCTGCTCTTTAGCGAGCGAGTTCATGTACTTCTGCACGGCCGTACCTGCTACCATCAGGATGGCTTTCTTCAGCTTGGCAATGGTCTTTTTCTCGGTAGCGAACAGGCCAGTTTCTTCTTCCAGGTTGAAGTCCGGAATAGCCATCAGTTCCTGCTGCACGGCTTGGGCCGGGCCCATCAGGTCCAGCTCGCCTTTCATGGCCTTCTTCAGGATCATGTCGACGGCCAGCATGCGGTTGATTTCGTTGGTGCCTTCGAAGATGCGGTTGATGCGCGAATCCCGGTAAGCGCGGTCCATGGGGTAATCGGCCGAGAAGCCGTAGCCGCCGTACACCTGCACGCCCTCATCTACCACATAGTCAAGAACTTCCGATCCTTCTACTTTCAGGATAGCACACTCCACGGCAAACTCGCGGGCGGCACCCAGCAGGGCCTCGTTGTGGCTCTGGCCTTTAGCCAGCAACTCCTGCTCCATGCGGGCAATGTCCATGCCGGCGCGGTAAATAGCCGATTCCACGGCGTAGATGCGCACAGCCTGCTGGGCCAGCTTGTACTTGATAGCACCGAACTTGCTGATGGGCAGCTTGAACTGCACCCGCTCGTTGGCGTATTTCACGCTCAGCGTAGCCGCCATTTTGGTAGCGCCCAGGCAAGCGGCAGCCAGCTTAATGCGGCCGATGTTCAGGATGTTGAAGGCAATCAGGTGGCCTTTGCCAATCTCGCCGAGTACCGCTGATTTCGGCACTTTGGCGTCAGAGAGGAATACCTGGCGGGTCGAAGAACCCTTGATGCCCATCTTGTGCTCCTCGTTGCCGAGGCTCAGGCCGGGCGTATTCTTCTCCACAATGAAGCCCGTAAACTTGTCGCCATCTACCTGCGCAAACACCACGAATACATCGGCGAAGCCGGCGTTGGTGATCCACATTTTCTGGCCGTTCAGCACGTAATGCTCGCCGTCTTCAGTCAGGATGGCTTTGGTTTTGGCGCCCAGAGCGTCGGAGCCGGAACCGGGCTCCGTGAGGCAGTAGGCACCCATCAGCTCACCGCTGGTCAGGCCAGGCAGGTACTTGGCCTTCTGCTCCTCGTTGCCGAAGTACAGAATGGGCAGCATGGCAATACCGGTATGGGCCGCAAAAGCCACCGGGAACGAGTGGCCGCCACCAACGGCTTCGGTTACGCGCAGGGAGGTAGGGAAGTCCATGTCCAGCCCGCCGTACTGCTCCGGAATGCTCACCCCAAACAAGCCTAGCTCGCCCGATTTTTCCATCAGGTTTCGCATCAGGCCCTCTTCGTGGTTGTCGAGGCGCTCCACGAGGGGCATCACTTCTTTGTCCACGAAGTCCAGAGCGGTCTGGTGCATCATGTTCTGCTCCTCCGTAAAATCGGCGGGGGTGAATACGTCCTGCGCGGCGGTTTCTTTGATGATGAACTCGCCGCCTTTCACAAGCTTGTTGGTTACTTCCATGACCGGGTGAGATGTTGGGGTTGGAAAAATCGAAGTCAAAAAGGAAAGGAGATGCTCGGCATACCTACTATCAGGCCAGCACAAGCCCCTCCTATGTGGGATACCGAAAGATAACAAATTATGTTATGCTTGCCGAGTACTTTCTAAAAAAGAAACCCCACGGGTCGGGGCTTCTAATCATATTAGGCAGAACCGCTTACGTAAGTATCTGGTTCTGAAAACGGAGCCCATCCGGTGGTCGGTGTCGTAGGCCAGTTGAGTTTTCCGTTGGATAAACGCTGCCACGCTTTCCGGCGGCGTACGCCACCGACCTCCGAATACGCTACCGCATTACTTCAGCAACTCGTAGATGCCGGCTACGCCCTGGCCGCCGCCTACGCAGGCGGTTACCATGCCGTATTTCTGGCCCCGCGCACGCAGCTCGTGGAAAAGCTGAATGCTGAGCTTGGCGCCCGAGCAGCCCAGCGGGTGGCCTAGCGCAATGGCGCCGCCGTTCACGTTCAGCTTGCTCTCGTCAATATCCAGCTCACGCACAATGGCAATCGACTGGGAAGCGAAGGCCTCGTTCAGCTCAATCAGGTCGATGTCCTGGAGCTTCATGCCGGCCTGGCGTAGCGCCTTCGGAATGGCCTTGATGGGGCCCATACCCATGATGCGCGGGTCGATGCCTTCGGTGGCATAGGTAATCATGCGGGCAATAGGCTCCAGGTTCAGCTCCTTCACCATGCGCTCCGACATCACAAGCACGAAAGCCGCGCCATCAGAAGTCTGGGACGAGTTACCGGCCGTAACCGAACCGTTAGCAGCAAACACCGGACGCAGCTTGGCCAGGGCCTCAATGGAGGTATCAGCACGCGGGCCTTCGTCGGTATCGACTACGTAGGAGCGGTTTTTCTTCTTGCCGGTAGCCTGGTCGAGGTAGGTTTCCTCTACCGTGATGGGCACAATCTGCTCCTTGAACTTGCCTTCCTGAATGGCTTTGATGGCCTTCTGGTGCGAGTTGTAAGCAAACTGGTCCTGGTCCTCGCGCGACACTTTGTAGTCCTGCGCTACGGCTTCGGCGGTGAGCCCCATGCCGAGGTAGTAGTCGGGGTGCTGCTGGGCGAGTTTGTAGTTGGGCACTGTTTTCCAACCTACAGTAGGCACCATGCTCATGCTCTCGGTGCCACCGGCCACGATGCAGTCGGCCATGCCGGCCGTGATTTTGCTGGCGGCCATAGCAATGGTTTCCACGCCGGAACCGCAGTAGCGGTTCACAATGAGGCCCGATACGTTCATGGGCAGCGCCAGCAGCGAAATCAGGCGGCCCATTTGCAGGCCTTGCTCCGCTTCCGGTACCGCATTGCCTACCATCACGTCGTCGATGCGTGTGGGGTCGAGGGCAGGCACGGAGGCTACCAGGTGCTTGATGACGTCGGCGGCGAGGTCATCGGGGCGGGTGAAGCGGAAACCGCCGCGGGTGGCTTTGCCAACGGCCGTGCGGTAACCAGCTACGATATATGCGTTCATGTTTTTAGAAGTTAGAGGTGAGAACGTAGAGCTTAGACTCTGGTGGTTAGTTCTCAGGTTGAAGACTTTTTTGAAAGCCGTAGAGCATCTTTTGTAGTTCCACTAACTCACTTACCGCAGCTTGCAGTCGATTTTCATCCAGGTAGCCGAACTCAGCAGCTAATAGAAACTGTGTCTCTAACTCGTAAGCCGAGCCGGTAGCAATCGAGAGGAACTGACTGAAATCCTTCGCTGAGCCGCGGCCTGCTCCTTCAGCAATATTGGAAGGAATAGAAACGGCGGCCCGACGCATCTGCGACGTGAGCCCAAACCGTTCGTCGGGCGGAAACGTGGCGCAGCATTGGTAAGTGAGCTTGGTAATCAGCATCGCCTTCTGCCAGATTTTTAAATCCCGAAACCGATGCCGACTTACCATTACAGAACAACTCTAAGTTCTAAGCTCTCAATTCTCAGTTCTAATTACGAAGCGGTTTGCCAGTGGTAAGGATGCTCTGAATCCGCTCCAGCGTTTTCCGTTCGCCGGTGAGGCTGAGGAAGGCTTCGCGCTCCAGGTCTAGCAGGTATTGCTCTGATACTTCGGTGGGGCTGCTTAGGTCACCGCCGCACATGATGTAGGCCAGTTTGTTGGCAATCTTCACGTCGTGGTCGGAAATATAGCGACCCTCCTTCATGGCGTGCACACCCGTCAGGAACATGCCTAAGGCGCCTTTGCCCTGCACCTTGATGTTAGTTTTCTGAACCGGTTGGGTGTAGCCATCTTCGGCTAGCTCAATGGCAGCGGCTTTGGCTTGCGCGATAACGCGGTTGCTGTTTACTACTATCTCGTCGCCGCGGCGCAGGAATCCCAGGTCGAAGGCCTCAGCTGCGGAAGTCGACACTTTGGCGGTGCTGATGGTCATAAAGGTGTTGCGGAGCAGGTTGTACTCGGGCTCGCCTTCTTCATATTTGGCCGCGGTGCGCAGGGTCATTTCCTTGGTGCCACCACCGCCGGGAATCAGACCTACACCAAATTCCACGAGGCCCATGTAGGTTTCCGCGGCTGCAACTACCCGGTCGCAGTGCAGGTTCAGCTCGCAGCCGCCACCCAGGGCAAGGCCGTGCGGAGCACCTACGACTGGGATGCTGCTGTAGCGCATCCGCATCATGGCCTGCTGGAACTGGGCAATCATCAGGTTCAGCTCGTCGTACTCCTGATCCAGCGCGAACATATATACCAAGCCCAGGTTGGCACCCGCCGAGAAGTTTGGCGCGTCGTTGCCGACTACTAAACCACGGAAGTCCTTTTCGGCCAGCTCCACGCCTTTCAGCAGACCCTGAATTACATCAGAGCCCAGCGCGTTCATCTTGCTGTGGAACTCCACGTTCAGAATACCGTCGCCGAGGTCGAGCACCGAAGCACCCGCGTTTTTCCACACCACTTTGCCGGTGGCACGCAGGTTATCGAGGATGATGAAGTTCTCGACGCCCGGAATGGCTTTATAGGCCTTGCTCTCGATGTCGTAGAACTGCTTCACGCCCTGCTCGCTCACCTTATAGAAGGTAGCATTGCCAGCGGCCAGCATTTCCTGTACCCAAGGAGCAACAGTCTTGCCTTCGGCCTGCGCCAGCTCCAGACCTTTCTGAACGCCCAGAGCATCCCAGGTTTCAAACGGACCCATTTCCCAGCCGAAGCCGGCACGCAGGGCGTCGTCAATCTTATAGAGCGAGTCGGTGATTTCCGGAATCCGGTTGCTCACGTAGGCAAACAGGCCCGCGAAAGTCTTGCGGTAGAAGTCCCCGGCCTTGTCTTTGCCGGCAGCCAGCACCTTGAAGCGGTCCGCCAGCTTTTCAATCGGCTTGGTGGCTTCCAGGGTGGCGAATTTCACCTTGGCGCTGGGCTTGTATTCCAGCGTGTTCAGGTCGAGGGCCTGAATCTCCGACTTACCGCCGGCGCCTTTTACTTTTTTGTAGAAGCCCTGGGCGGTTTTGTCGCCCAGCCACTTGTTCTCGGCCATCTTCTTGATGAAGTCGGGCAGCTGAAACACGTGTTTGGCTTCGTCGTTGGGCAGGTTCTGGGCAAGGCCGTTGGCCACGTTGATCATCGTATCCAAGCCCACCACGTCTGAGGTGCGGAACGTAGCCGACTTGGCGTGGCCGATAACCGGACCCGTCAGCTTGTCCACTTCCTCCACCGACAGGCCTAGCTGGCTCATCACCTGCACCACGTCCATGATGGCGAAAACGCCCACACGGTTGGCAATGAAGGCGGGCGTGTCTTTGGCCAGTACCGTGGTTTTGCCCAGGTACAGGTCGCCGTAGTGCATCAGGAAATCCACTACCGACTGGTCCGTGTCCGGGGTCGGGATGATTTCGAGCAGCTTCAGGTAGCGCGGCGGGTTGAAGAAGTGCGTGCCGCAGAAGTATTTCTTGAAGTCGTCGGAGCGGCCCTCCGTCATCATGTGAATCGGGATGCCGCTGGTGTTACTCGTGATGAGCGTGCCGGGCTTGCGGTATTGCTCCACGCGCTCAAACAGGCTCTTTTTGATATCGAGGCGCTCTACCACTACCTCAATCGTCCAGTCGCAGCCGGCAATGTCCTTGAGGTTATCGTCGAAGTTGCCGGTTTTGATGCGGCTGGAGTCGGCTTTGCGGTACAGCGGCGACGGGTTAGCCGCCACGGCTGCCTGGAGGGAGCTGTTCACAATGCGGTTTTTCACCGCCGGATTGTCCAGCTTCAGGCCTTTGGCTTCTTCGGCGGGTAGCAGCTCTTTCGGCGCGATGTCGAGCAGCAGCACCTGCACACCGATGTTGGCGAAGTGGCACGCAATGCGCGAGCCCATCACACCGGAACCCAGTACGGCTACTTTTTTGATGGTACGATTCATTCTTGGGGAGGAATGAGTGGGTGAGAAATGAAAGAATCAGAAAGGAAAACCGGCAAGCCAACTACTCGTCATGCCGACTTTATGACTACAGAAATGCCCCGGTGAAGGAGCGAATTCAGGAGTAAAAAAGCCTCGAGCTACTGGCCTAGGCCGGCGACTCGGCGCGCAAAGGTTTCGGCGTAAAATCGTCGTAGAGGGTTTTGCCCTCAATCATGCCGGTAATCTGGCCTACTACTTTGAAAAACACGTTCAACTCGCTCTGCGGGATTTTCTCGCGCACCTTCAGGTTGAAGTGGCGCACCGTCTGGCGGGAAATTTCTTTGCCACGCAGGCCTTCTTCGGTCAGGAAGATGCGCACCGAGCGTTTGTCCTGGGTATCAGCCTGTTTGTAGATCAGGCCTTTTTCCTCCATGCTGCGTAGAATACGGGTCAGAGAGCGGGTTTCGAGGCCCAGCAAAGGCGCTATCTTGGTGGCCGGCGTACCATTCTCCTGGTCGATGTTCAGCAGCACGAAACCAATGCTCGTGGTGATGTCGTGCTTGGCGGCCTGCGTATTATACATGCGCGAAATGGCGTGCCAGGCTACTTTAATATTATAATCGACGGTTTCTTCGGGTGTCATGAGGGGTAGGAGCAAGTCCGGTAAACATACAGAAATATGTTATGCTTGCATACTAAGTTACGCAAAAAAAGTTTGACCTTTCCTCCCTCTTGTACGTGGTGAAATGTGCTAGGCCTGTCAATCCTTCTGGGAGAAGGGGCTAGTTGATGGTTAATGGGGTAGGAACGACTATACAAGAACGTCATGTCGAGCTTGTCGAGACATCTCGCGTGCTGACGTTGCAACGGTAATCATATGTCAGCACGCGAGATGTCTCGACTCCGCTCGACATGACGTTCTTCTTTCTTATCGTTCTAGGCCACTCGACCACCCAGCTATAGCTATATAAAAACAAACCGGCCTCGCCACTTCTGTGACGGGGCCGGTTTGTTAATGCTGACCGTTCTGATGATACAGACTCTCGATGATGTCCTTGTTGTTCTCGGATATAATCTTGCGCTTCACTTTTAGGGTAGGCGTCATCTCGCCGGTTTCTACAGTCCAGAGGCGGGGCAGCAGCACGATTTTCTTGACCTGCTCCCACTGCGCAAAGCCCGTGTTGTACTTGTGCACAAGGTCTTCGTACATCTTCACCACTTTCTCGTTTTTGACAAGCTCTTCATTGGAGCAGTTGCAGTCTACGCCGTTGCGCTTGCACCAGCCTTTCAGATCATCGAAGGAAGGAATAACGAGGGCGGAGGGGAACTTCTGGCCGTCGCCGACGACCATGCACTGCTCTACCAGCGGCGACTCTTTCAGCTTGCTTTCAATCACCTGCGGAGCAATGTACTTGCCGCCCGAGGTCTTGAACATCTCCTTCTTGCGGTCAGTGATTTTGAGGAATTTACCGTCCACCATCTCGCCGATGTCGCCGGTATGGAACCAGCCTTCCTCGTCGAACTCCTTGGCCGTTAGCTCGGGCTTGTTGTAGTAGCCTTTCATCACCGACTCCGACTTGGTCAGAATCTCGCCATCGGGCGCGATTTTCACCTGTGTGTTGTCGATAATCGGGCCTACGGTACCAATCATGTTGTTTTCGGGCTCGTAGCCGCCCACGGCAATTACCGGCGAGGTTTCCGTCAGGCCGTAGCCCTCCATCACGCGGATACCGGCCGACCAGAACACCCGTGCCAGCCGGGGCTGCAGGGCCCCGCCGCCGCTCACGATGCAGCGCAGGTTACCGCCAAGAGCTTCCCGCCACTTATTAAAAATAAGCTTGTTGGCCAGTGAAAGCTGGGTGTTGTATAAGAACCCGTGGTCTTGCTGGTTGTCGTATTTGAGGCCCAGGTTCAGTGCCCAGAAGAACAACTGCTTCTTTACGCCTTCGAGCTGGTGCCCTTTAGCGACAATCTTATCATAGACTTTCTCCAGCAGACGAGGCACAGTGGTGAAGATTTCAGGCTTCACCTCGCGCAGGTTGTCGGCAATGGTTTCCATGCTCTCGGCGTAGTAGATGCTGACGCCGTTGATGAGGTAGAGGTGGGTCACCATCCGCTCGAAGATGTGGCAGAGCGGCAGGAAGCTCAGGGCTTTGTCGTCTTTGGTGACGGGCACGAAGCGCTGGGCGTTACGGCAGTTGCTGAGCAGGTTGTTGTGCGTCAGCATCACCCCTTTGGGCTGGCCAGTGGTACCGGAGGTGTAGATGAGCGTCAGCAGGTCGTCGGGCTGCACGGCGGCTTTCAGGGGCTCCAGGTCGGCGGAGTTGCCCTGCTTGCCCAGCTCCAGCAGCTCGGAGAAGTGGCGCGCACCTTCAATTTTGTCGAAAGTGAAGATGTTGTCCGCAGGAATGTTCAGGCCCTGAGTGGCTTCGCGGACCTTGTCGTACAACGCTTTGTCGGCCACGAAAACCGCCTTCACGCCGGCATCGGTGAAGATATATTTATAGTCCTCTACCGTGATGCTGGGATACATAGGCACGCTGGTAGCGCCAAGCTGGGCAATTCCGAAGTCGGCAAACATCCACTCCGGCCGGTTCATGGAGATGATTGCCACTTTATCGTCCTTGCCGATGCCGAGGCTGCGCAGCCCCAGACTTACCTGGTTCACCTTCTCCACCACCGTATCGGTGCTGATGGGCGTGTAGTGGCCATCTGTTTTGGAGGCGAAACAATCAGGCTTGTTGTATTTCTGCTGCAGGTGGGGCAGAATGTCAAACGTACGGCGGATGTCCATGTGAGAGGAGTGCACTTAGGTGGGACGAGCAAGAGAGAGCAACGGGTCGGCAGCTGCTGTGGTTGGAAGACAGGAAGCTGGAAACGCTGCATAAATAACTACTTTTTCGCGGGAAAGCTGCTATTCGCTCCAGAAACCTGGTAGGGCCGTGGCCGCCTTTTGCGTAGCTTTGTCGGTGTCCGCATCTCTCCGCGCCCGATGAATCTGGCCATATTCTTTGATCCGCTCCGCGAAGAGCTTTCCGCTTCTGCTGCCAGTCCGACTGCCCTGG
This sequence comes from Hymenobacter psychrotolerans DSM 18569, assembly GCF_900142395.1. Lineage (GTDB taxonomy): Bacteria > Bacteroidota > Bacteroidia > Cytophagales > Hymenobacteraceae > Hymenobacter > Hymenobacter psychrotolerans. The sequence continues at coordinate 76,681 of NZ_FRAS01000001.1, forward strand.
CAGGATATATTTCAGCTTTCCTGGATGTTTTTCCCGATTGGCGGGGCGCTGATATAGCCCTTATCGGGCTGGATGAATGGCGCGGCAGCGCGGCAGGCCAGCCGGCCCTGCACGGCGCCGACGAAGTGCGCCGCCGCTTCTATCAGCTGCAGAAAGGCACCGGCCCGGCCCGCATTGCCGACCTCGGCAACCTGCGGCCCGGCCTCACCCTCGACGACACGTACCAGCGCCTGCGCGAGCTTGTGGCGGTGCTGCTGGAGCACAACACGGTGCCCGTTCTGCTGGGCGGCTCCCACGACCTCGACTACGGGCAGTTTCTGGCCTATGAAACCCTCGACCGGCCCATCAGCTTTGCCACCGTGGATGCGCGCGTAGATATGGCCGAGCAGGACTGTGCGGTGCCCGAAGAAAGCCACCTGCGGCGTATGCTCATGCACGAGCCCAGCTTCCTGTTCAACTTTGCGCAACTGGCGCACCAGCAGTACCTGGTAGCGCCTGATGTGCTGGCGGCTCTGGAAAAGCTGCACTTCGAAACTCTGCGCGTGGGCCAGATTCGCGACGATATCCGGCAGGCGGAGCCGCTGCTGCGCCAGGCCGACTTTGTGAGCGTTGATATTGCGGCCCTGCGCTGGAACGACGCGCCAGGCTATTATCCGGCCAACCCGTTTGGCCTTACCAACGAAGAGGCCGCCAAGCTGGCCTGGTACGCCGGCTGCAACGACCAGCTCAGTTCCTTCGGCCTCTACGGCTACCGCCCCGACCACGACACACATGGTCTGGCAGCTTCTGTGCTGGCTACCATGCTCTGGTATTTCGTGGAAGGCTATTACCACCGCCGCCGCGAAACCGACTTCCGCGGCCCCAACTTCATCCGTTACGCGGCCGGTTTGCACGGCCCGCCGGATCTGACTTCCCTTGACGAGGACAAAGAAGATGGCCCCGACCGTATTGTGTTCTATAAGTCGCAGCAGACGGAACGGTGGTGGATGGAGGTGGTAAACCTGACCGGCGAAGTGAAGCGCATTGTGCCCTGCAGCTACGAAGACTATTTTCATGCCTCCCAGGGTGATTTGCCGAACCGCTGGATTCTCACGCAGGCCCTGCTGGGCTAGAAGCACCTGGTACACCTGAGATGATGACTTCTACCACGGACTTGCCCACGTATACCCGCAGTCAGCTGGCCCTGCGCAACGGCCAGGACCGCGACGACATCTGGGTGGCGTATCGGGGGCTGATTTATGATGTGACCCGCTCCCGCCTGTGGCGCCGGGGCAACCATTATGAGCACTGGGCCGGCCAGGACCTGACAATAGAGCTGGAGCGCGACGCCCCGCACACTCCGCACGTTTTCGACAAATTCACCGTAATCGGGCGGCTTGCGTAGAGCGCAGCATCCTCCTTTTGCCAATACAGGCTGTACCCGAACACTATTGTTTTCTCTTTCCCCATGAGCACTACCGAAAGCCCGTCTCTCTTCAACGACCTGGAAACGCTGAGCACCCGTCAGTTGCTGGAGGGCATTAATAGCGTAGACCAAACCGTGCCGCAGGTAGTGGCCAGGGCGCTGCCGCAGATAGAGGCGCTGGTGGAAGCTACGGTAGCACGACTGGGAGCTGGTGGGCGGCTATTTTACATCGGGGCCGGCACCAGCGGGCGGCTGGGCGTGCTGGATGCCTCGGAGTGCCCCCCCACATTTGGGGTTCCCCACGGGCTGGTAGTAGGCCTGATTGCCGGCGGCGACACCGCCATCCGCAAAGCCGTGGAAAATGCCGAAGATGATGCCGAGCAAGCCTGGCGCGACCTGACGGCATACGATATTACGGACAAGGACATTGTGGTAGGCATTGCGGCTTCGGGCCGGACACCCTATGTTATTGGGGGCCTGCAACAGGCGCGGCAACACGGCTTGGCTACGGGCTGCATCGTGTGCAACGCTGATTCTCAGGTGGCGGCGGTAGCTGAGTTTCCGGTGGAAGTGCCTACCGGGCCGGAGTTTGTCACGGGCAGCACCCGCCTGAAAGCGGGCACCGCGCAAAAGCTGGTGCTCAATATGCTCACCACGGCTACATTTATCCGGCTGGGCCGCGTGAAAGGCAACAAAATGGTAGACATGCAGCTCTCCAACGCCAAGCTGGTCGACCGAGGCGAGAAAATGCTGATGGACGAGCTGGGCATTGGGCAAGACGAAGCGGCCCGTCTGCTGCAACAATATGGCTCCGTGCGGGCCGCGCTGGCCGCCCGGCAATAAACCACGCGAATAACGCAGCAGGTTCGGGAAGTTGCGGGCGGTTTTGGAAACCCGCCGTCCGGCATCACAGTTAAGGCAATTACGAATGCCTGGCGCACCTTTTTATTGGTTTCGCGCCCGGCAGAATCTTATGCCTCAGCTTCCTTTCTATGCATACCATTGAGCCGCACTACGCCTGGATCGACCAGTACTCTGCTACGGAAGACCCTCGCTCGCCCCTATTTGAAGCCGAAAACAGCATCGACTCCTACGTCAATACTATCTACGGCTACTACATCCATCCGCAGTGGGACAGCCTCGATTCGGAGACACTGTTCCTGAAGATTCTGTTCGTCGATTACGACCTGGGACTGGCCATCATCGAATTTATCGGGGAGTGGAACGATGCCATCGAAAACGACATCATGAACCTTAAGCGCAACATCATTGATCTGATGACGCATGAGGGCATCCGCAAATTCATCCTTATCGGGGAAAGTGTCTTCAACTTCCACGGCTCCGACGACTCGTATTACGAAGAGTGGTTTGAGGACGTGGAGGACGGCTGGATTGCGGCCGTCAACTTCCAGGAGCACGTAACCCGCGAGATGCGCCAGTACAACCTCGATTCCTACATCAATTTCGGGGGGCAGCTTGATGAGATGCCGTGGCGTACCTACGCACCGCGCAAGCTGTTTGACGTAGTGGACAGCCTGTTGCAGCGCCGCCTGGGCTGAGTGCCGCATACCGGCAGGCAGCTACAAAAAAAGAGCCGCTCCCTGATGGAAGCGGCTCTTTTTGTTGAGCGCCGGATGGCGCGTCAGACTACTTAGCGTCTTGCGCGTCAGCAGCGTTTTCCATAGCGTCAGCCTTAGCTTCGCCAGCGTTTTCTACCGAGTCAGCAGCAGCGTCCGAAGCGCCGGCATCTTCCATAGCGTCAGCCTTAGCTTCAGCGTTTTCTTCTACCTGCTCAGCCTGAGCTTCCTGAGCGTTTTCGGTTTTGCTGTCGCAAGAAGCGAAAGAGAAAGAAACAGCGGCCAGGGCGAGGAACAGTACTTTTTTCATGGTGTTGAAAGTAAACGAGGGTGAAAATCAGGGTTGAAGACCCTCGACCTTACGGTTGAGAATCGGAGCTTTATATCCGGTTTGCCAGAAGGTAACCTAACTCAGCAGGAAAAACTTGATATTTTCTCAACCCCAGTCGGTAACTCCCTTATTTCTTACGAAATACGATACCGATTGGCACCCCCGTAAAATCGAAATGTTCCCGCAGGCGGTTTTCGAGGTAGCGGGCGTAGCTTTCTTTCACGTACTGCGGCAGGTTGCAGAAGAAGGCGAATACGGGGTTGTGCGTGGGCAACTGGGTAGCGTATTTGATGCGCACCAGCTTGCCCTTCTGAATGGGCGGCGGGTACTTCTCAATTTCCTTCAACATCACCTCGTTCAGCTCCGAAGTCGGAATTTTTCGGCGCTTGTTGTCGTACACGTCAATGGCCGTTTCGATGGCCTTGTGCACGCGTTGCTTGTTGAGCACCGAAATAAAAATAATGGGTGGATAGCTGATAGGCGCAATTTTCTCGCGGATTTTGTCCTCGAACTCCTTGGCCGTGTTGGTTTCCTTGTTCTCAATCAGGTCCCACTTGTTCACCAGAATCACGATGCCCTTGCGGTTCTTGTCGGCCAGTCCGATGATGTTCAGGTCCTGGGCCTCAATGCCGCGGGTAGCGTCGAGCATCACGATGCAGATATCCGACTCTTCCAGCGCCCGGATGGAGCGCAGCACCGAGTAGAACTCTACGTCTTCGTGCACCTTGGTTTTGCGGCGCAGACCGGCCGTATCTACCAGAATAAATTCCTTGCCGAAGGCATTATAGCGGGCCTGAATAGAGTCGCGGGTGGTGCCGGCAATATCGGTTACGATGCTGCGCTCGGTGCCCAGCAGCAGGTTCACGAACGACGACTTGCCCACGTTCGGGCGGCCGACCACGGCAATTTTTGGGATGCCGGCATCGGGCTCCTCTACGCCTTCCTCCTCAAAGTGGCTCACCACGGCATCGAGCAGGTCACCGGTGCCGGAGCCGCTGGCCGAGGAAACCGCGAATATCTCGCCGTCGCCAACGCCCAGCGCGTAAAACTCGCCCGCCGAATGAATCCGGGAATTGGTATCGGCCTTGTTGGCTACTACATAGATGGGCTTTTTGCCCTGGTAGCGGCGCAGTACGTGCGCAAATTCTTCGTCGAGTGAGTGCACGCCGGCCATGGCATCTACCATGAACAGCACAACATCGGCTTCGTCGATGGCCAGCTTTACCTGTTTGTTGATTTCGCCTTCGAAAATATCGTCGGAGTTGTGCACGTAGCCGCCCGTATCGATGACGGTGTAGTACTTGCCCACCCAGTCGCCGTAGCCGTAGTGCCGGTCACGGGTGACGCCGCTTTCATCGTCCATGATGGCCTTACGCTGGCCGACGAGGCGGTTGAAAAGCGTGGATTTGCCCACATTGGGGCGCCCCACAATTGCAATGGTATTCTTCATGTGTCTGACTCCAGCCGCCGGCCCGACCAAGTTCGGCAGTGCCCGGAGTAGTTAAGTGAGTGTGAGGTCGGATTTATCTGGAACGTCATTCCGAGGGAAGTCGAGGAATCTTGCCAGTGTGGTAATTACCACCACAACTTCAGCACGCCAGATTCCTCGGCTGCGCTCGGAATGACGTTCTCTTTCTAGTGATTGTACCCAAAACGGCTCAAGGCCTTCGGGTCGGTGCGCCAGTTCTCGTTCACTTTGACGTGGATTTCGAGGAACACTTTTTTCTGGAAAAACTTCTCCATTTCCTCACGGGCCCAAGTGCCTACTTTTTTCAGTGCCGTGCCCTGCTGCCCGATGATGATGCCTTTCTGACTGGCCCGCTCCACGTAGATGATGGAGCGCATCCGGATGATGTTTTCATCCTCCTTAAACTCCTCAATCTCCACTTCGCAGCTGTAGGGAACCTCTTTTTTGTAGAGCTTGAAGATTTTCTCCCGGATCATCTCGGCCGCGAAAAACCGTTCAGGCTTATCGGTCAGCTCGTCTTTGGGGTAGTAGGCCGGATGCTCGGGTAGTTTGGCTAGCACCAAGTCCAGCAATTCGCCGGTGCCGAACTTTTCCAGCGCCGAAATGGGCAGCACGCGGGTAGCGTTGGGCAGGTGCTCCTGCCAGTATTCCACCTTGGCTTCCACCTCGGCCTGGTCAGCCTGGTCTATTTTATTGACGAGCAGGAAAATGGGCGTATTCACCATCTTGCGCAGGCGCTCCACTACGGGCTCTTCGTCGTGCTTCTCGTAGATATCGGTCACGAACAGCACCACGTCGGCGTCTTCCAGCGACGAGTACACGAACGACATCATGGCGTTGTGCAGCTCGTATTTGGGCTGAATAATGCCGGGCGTATCGGAGTAGACGAGCTGGAAGTCTTCGCCGTTGAGGATGCCCAGGATGCGGTGGCGCGTGGTCTGGGCTTTGCTCGTAACGATGCTGAGCCGTTCGCCCATCAGGGCGTTCATGAGCGTGGACTTGCCCACGTTGGGCTTGCCGATAATGCTCACGAAGCCAGCGCGGTGCGGTTTAGGTTCGGTATTCACTTCAGAATCTGAAAATTGGCCTGCAAAGGTACGGGTTTTCGCGCGCCCGACCATCGGGGCGGCAAACATCAGCCGGTGGAAGATTGTCTGTACCCCAACTGAAAGATGAGATACATCAGGTTTTAGTTCGCGCATGGATGTGCGACCTTTGCAGCTCACAACCCGGAGGATACTCTCTTTCTTCACCGTTCTGCCGTGCCGGCTCTGTTCCGGCGCTATCCTTTATGCCTACTTCTGCTCCTACCAACGGCCGCATTGGCGTTCTGCTCGTGAACCTCGGCACGCCCGACTCGCCCCAGACCGGCGACGTGCGCCGCTACCTCAACGAGTTTCTTACCGATGCCCGCGTGATTGACATGCCGGCGGCCATCCGCTACCCGCTGTTTCAGGGGCTGGTGGTACCGCTACGCGCGCCCAAGTCGGCCAAGATTTATCAGCAGCTCTGGACGGAGCGCGGCTCGCCGCTGCTCTACCACGGCCTGGATCTGCAGAAGCTGGTGCAGGAGAAGCTGGGCAAAGACTACCTGGTGGCCTTCGGGATGCGCTACCAGAAACCCAGCATCGAAAGCGCCCTGCAGGAGCTGCGCGACGCGGCCGTGGACCGGATTATCGTGCTGCCGCTGTTTCCGCAGTACGCGGCGGCCAGCACGGGCTCGGTGCAGGAAAAGGTAATGGACCTGGTGAGCAAGTGGTGGGTGGTGCCCAGCATTTCCTTCATCAGCACGTTCGTGGAAGACCCCGGCTTTATTGGCACGTTTGCCACGCTGGGCAAGGAAGAAATGGCCAAGCACGACTACGACCATGTGGTGTTCAGCTACCACGGTATTCCGGAGCGGCACGTGCTGAAGGGCAGCCACAAAAACTACTGCAAGCTGGGCACCTGCTGCGCCAGCTACAACAAAAACAACCGCTACTGCTACCGTGCCCAGTGCTTCGAAACGTCGCGGCAGCTGGGTAAGGCGCTGGGCCTGCAGCCGGAGCAGTACACCACCACGTTCCAGAGCCGCCTGCAAAGCCGCCTTCGCGACCCATGGCTGCAGCCCTACACCGACGAGGTTATCAAGGAAATGCCGGCCAAGGGCATCAAGAGCGTGCTGGCTTTCTCCCCCGCCTTCGTGGCCGACTGCCTGGAAACCACGATTGAGGTGGGCGAGGAATTCAAGGAAATGTTTGAGGAAGCCGGCGGGCAGCACTGGCAGCTGGTGCCCAGCCTGAATTCGCACCCGCAATGGGTGCAGGCCGTAGCCGATATGATTCGGCGGAACTAAGAACTTAGCCCGCGCACCTAGCTAAACAGAAAAGGCCCTCCTGCTTCCGCACGGGGGCCTTTTCTGTTTATAGTGCATCAGCTACACCTCACGGCGGCGGAAGCTGGCGGGCAGCCCGGCGGGGCGACGGGTATGGTAGAAATGCTGCTCATCGAAGGAAGGCTGCTCGTAGAACGGGCCCGTGAAGTGCTCCGGCAACTCCAGCCGCAACGCCCGAAGCATAGCTTCTTCGTATTCGCGGGTAATCTGGAACTCCTGATACGGCGGGTAGTCCAGCACCGAGTCCAGCGTGAGCGAAGGCACAAACAGGTTGTCGCCGTCATCGTCCAGCGCAGCTACCCCAATGGGAATCAAGATGTGCCGCTCCCGGTCGTTGATATGCAGGCTGGCGTCCAGCTCTACATCCAGGTAGCGTACTTTCAGCGTTTCCTCTTCTACTATCAGCTCCGTGACTTCACCAAACGGGCGGCCGTCGCCGCCACGTACCGTCCAGCCCCGCACATCGGGGTTGCCGTCGGCTACTTCGTAGTCGGTTAGGTCGCGCAGGCGGCGCAGGTGCATACCTTGGGCAGAAGGAATGGGCGTTGGTTCCACGGCAGAATGGGGTTAGGGCTATACAGTACCGGTTTCTTCTACGAAGCCGGCTCACTCAGCGTACGCACTATTTCGGCAGCGCGGGTGAAAAACTCCTGCATCTGCTGCTGGTCGGCGGCCGTTTCGGTGCGGCCTGAGAGCTGCGTAGCCCGGCTTACCAGCTCCGCCACAGACGGTTCCAGCGCCGGATAGCGTTTCTGCTGCATGGCCTGCATGAGGCCGGCCGCCGCCACCAACCCGGGCCGTACGCTGGTATTGGGCTCCGAGAGGCGGGCTGTGGCGCTGGTCAGGCCGTCGCGCTTTTCGCTGACAGACGCGTCGCGCAGGTCGTCGCGGTCAGCTAGGTCCACCAGGGCGGAAGTCAGTAGCCGGAGTCCTTCGCGCGGGTAGGTGGGCTCTGCTGGGCTGGTTTTGGCAAAGGCGGCCAGCACTTCCGGCGTCACGGGCGCGGCTTCCGAGGCCATATTGTTTACGCCTTCGTTGGCAGGTGCCGGGCCGGTTTCGGCACCGGTAGTAGAATCGGGAGCCACGCGGGTAGCTTCTTCCACGGCGGCAGGGGGCGTCATATCGGCTGGCTGATCATCGTGGCGGAGCAGGTACCAGGCGGCAGCGCCTACCACCGCCAGCACCAGCAGAATCAGGAGCCAGGGGCTGGGGGAGCTTTTCTTACGTTGAATGTTGATGTCGGCCATACGGGAGAGGAACAGGGTTGGGCAATCCATACGAAAGCCGGCCAAAATACGATACGCCCACGGGCCCTACCTCACCCGTGCCGCGCTACTATCATCAGCAAACTGCTATGTTTAGCGCAGCTACCAGCCACCTCACCTACCCTGCTTATGCACTCCGACCAGCTACTTGCCGACCTGCAGGCCCGCGGCCTGCTGCCCCCCGAACAGGCGGCGGCTATTGCACAGCACGAACGGGCGCGGCCTTTTTCGCTGCATCAGGAGCTGCGGGCGGCCCTGTATCTGGGCATCACGCTGCTCACGGGCGGGCTGGGCGTGTTGCTTTATCAGCACCTCGACGAAATCGGGCACGGCGTCATTATTGGCGGCATGGCGCTGCTGATGCTGGCCAGTTTCGGATATGTGGCGCGGCACCGGCAGCCGTTCACATGGGGGCAGGCCGCCGCGCCCAGCTTCGTGCCCGATTACGCGCTGCTGCTCGGCTGCCTGCTGTTTCTGGCCCTGGAAACCTACCTGCAGGTGCAGTACAACGTGTTTGGCAGCCGCTATGGCCTGGCGACCATACTGCCGGGCGTGCTGTTTTTCGGGCTGGCGTATCGCTTCGACCACCGGGGCGTGCTGGCGATGGGCATTACGGCCCTGGCCTCGTGGGTGGGCGTGAGCATTGCCCCGGTTTCGGCCTTCACCGACAACAACTTTTTCACCACGCGCCTCGGTGGCATGGCGGTACTGCTGGGCCTGGCGCTGACCGGTGTGGGGCTGCATGCGGACCTCAGCCGCCGCAAGCCGCACTTTGCCTTCACCTACATTTCGCTCGGCTCCAATCTGGCACTGCTGGCCGCCACAGCCGCTTTGTTCGACTTCTATCCGCAGCCATTTCTGCCCAAAGTTGTGATGGTGCCCCTGATTCTGGCGCTGAGCGCGGCGTTGATGTGGTACGCGCGCCGAACCAAGTCGTACTTGTTCCTGCTGATGGGCGTGCTGTATGGCTACCTCACCGCGTCGTATCTGTTTTTCCGGCTACTGTCCAAAGCTGGCGAAGCGGCAGTGCTTATCGTCATGCTGTACCTGATGCTCTCGGCCGTGGGCATCATTTTGCTGTTCGTCAACGGCAAGAAATTTCTGCGACGCACATGAACTGGAAAGCCTACAACCCTGCCTGGCCCCTGCACGAAGCCATGCATGCCGCCGCGTCTCGCTGGCGCCGCCGGAGCCTGCTTACGCCGGAGCAGCAATTGGCCATCCAGGCGGCCTACCCGCTCGATTTCTACCGGCCGGGGCTGTTTCTGCGCATCGGGCTGTTCATTTTTGCCTGCATCGGAGCGTGTGGTGGCGCGGGCTTTTTTGCGCTGCTCACCGAGCTGGACCACTTCCGAACCGTGGCTATGCTGGGCGGCTTCGGGACACTGGCGGCGCTGGAGTTCTTTATCCGCAGCTCCCGCCTCTACCACGCCGGCGCCGACCAGGCCCTGCTCTACATTGCGCTGGGCTGGTTTTCGGTGGTGCTGGCCGATGTGGTGCAGGATGCGGTGCCGTATTCGTCGCGCTACGATTCTTCGCTGGGCAGCAGCTACCTGTTTCTGATCCTGGGGCCGCTGTTTCTGCTGTTTCTGGCTGCTACCATCCGCTACGCCGACCGGCTGGTGGCCGCTGGTACATATCTGCTGCTGCTACTCCTGCTGGCTAACTGGCTGCTGCAGGTTCCGGCGGGCCGGCTGGTGCTGCCGTTTGTACTGATGCTGGCCTCCGCGGCAGCCTACTGGCTGGTGAAGCGGCTGAGCCAGCGTCCTGACTATCTGTATTACCGCCGCTGCCTGATGCTGCTGCAGGCCCTGGCGCTGGCTACGTTTTACCTGGCCGGCAACTACTACGTCGTGCGGGAAGGCAATGCCCAGCTTAGCGGCCAGCACGTTTCTGCGCAGATTCCGTTTGCGCTGCTGTTTTACCTGTTTACTGCAGTCATTCCGCTTGTGTACATTGCCATAGGCTTGCGCCGCCCCAGCCGGATCTGGCTGCTGACGGGACTGGCTGCCGCCGCTTTTTCGTTGTTCACGCTGCGCTACTACCGGTCCATTATGCCACCGGAAATAGCGGCTGTATTGGCCGGGGCCGTGCTGCTGGCCCTGGCCGCCTGGGCTGCGCGCTACCTGCGCCCCGCTCGCCATGGCCTTACTTCCCTCCCCGACAACGACTACCCCTCCCACTTCAACCTGGAGGCATTGGTGGTAGCCCAGACAACGACGGTGCCGCAGGCCCCGGCACTTGGCTTCGAGTTTGGGGGCGGCCACTCCGGCGGTGGCGGCGCCGATGGAAACTACTAAGGCAACGCGCCCACAAAATTTCGGGCACCGAACTGCTGCTGTAACTGCTCCCCTTCTGTTTAGCGTATGTACTTACACACATACGCCGCCTTATGCATCGCAGCCTCGAACTCACTGTTCCACCCACCGTCACTGAAAGCCTCTGCCAACAGCTTGTTGAGTTAGACGATGTCATCAGCGTGAGCGTGCTGCCGGGCGCCTCCCGCAAGCCACCGGGCGATATTACTACGGTGCAGGTACTCAACCGCGGGGCCGATGAGGTGCTGCGCCGCGCCGGAGCAGCCGTTCCGAAACCGGAGGATTTATGGGTATCGACTACGGAGCTGAGCAGCATTATTGCGCCGGCGGAAGGCGAAAAAATCCTCAACGACAAGGACGAAGCCATTTGGGAGGAAGTAGAGGCCGGCTTGCGCCATCAGGGCCGCCCTACCCCCAACTATGTGGCCCTGATGGCCCTTGGCGGCATCATGGCAGCAGTCGGGCTGGTATCGGAGCCGGTGCCGCAGGCGGTGGCGTTTATTGCGTCCAGCATCATTGCTCCGGGCTTCGAGCCTATTGCGGCCCTGCCAATGGGCGTGGTGCTGAAACGCTGGCACGTGGTATGGCGCGGCCTTCGCTCCACTCTCATTGGGTACTTTCTTTTCATCCTGACGGCGGGCCTCACGATGTGGCTACTGGTAGCCAGCGGCGAAAGCTCAGCAACTGAACTGATGGCCAATCCGGAAGTGCATAGCATTTCGCAGCCCACCCTCAAAAGCCTGCTGGTTTCGGCTTGCGGGGCCGCGGCCGGCATTGTGATTATTGCGGCCTACCGGCGCAGTGTAATTGCTGGCGCCCTCATTGCCCTCATCCTGATGCCGGCAGCCGCCCTCATTGGGGCCGGGGTTGCAGTCGGTATATCCAGTCTGGCAGTGGAGGGCCTCATTCGTTTTGGCATTGATGTAGCCTTTGTGCTGGTGCTCGGATTTATTATTTTCTACAGCAAACAGAAGATTCTGCACCGCCGTCGGCCTCTGGAATAAGACATAAAAAAGCCGCCTGCGCTACGGTAGCACAGGCGGCTTTTTCGAATGAATGGCGCACTGTTATACTTTCAATGGCTCTTTGCGGAACATTTTAGCGAGCTGCTCCACGGCGTAGTCTACTTCTTCCACGGTGTTGTATTTGCTCATGGAGAAGCGGATGGTGCCCCGGTCAGGGTCGGCGCCCAGGGCCTGCAGCACGTGCGAGCCGGCCTGTGCGCCGCTGGTACACGCCGAGCCACCAGACACCGATATATGATTGATGTCGAGGTTGAAAAGCAGCATTTCATTCATAGATGAGGGCGGCAGGCTTACGCTCAGAACCGTGTAGAGGCTGTGCTCAGCCTCCGCCGACGTTCCATTGAACTGCACGTCCTCTATTTCGGCCCGCAGCCGCTCAATAAACCGGTCTTTCAGCCCCTGAATATGACGCTGGTGCGCGGCCATGTCGCGGTAAGCAATTTCCAGCGCCTTGGCCAGCCCCACAATGCCGTATACGTTTTCGGTGCCGGCCCGCTGGTTGCGTTCCTGGGAGCCGCCATGAATCAGCGCTTCCAGGTTCTGGCCCGAGCGGCGGTACAGGAACCCTACTCCTTTCGGGCCGTGAAATTTGTGCGCCGAGCCCACCAGAAAGTGCGTTTTCAGAGCCTGCACATCGTGCTTGTAGTGCCCCATCGTCTGCACCGTGTCGGTGTGGAACACGGCATCATGGCGGGCGCAGATTTCGCCGATGGCCGCAATGTCGTTCAGGTTCCCGATTTCGTTGTTGGCGTGCATCAAACTCACGAAGGTGCGCGGGTTCATAGCCAGCAATTCCTCCAGATGTGCCAGATCCAGGCGGCCCTGCGCATCGTGGCGGAGGTAGCTGAGTTGGGCGTCGCCGCACTTTTCCAGCGCCTGCGTGGTGTGCAGCACTGCGTGGTGCTCCAGCCGCGACGTAATCATGTGCTTCAGCCCCAGCGTCCGCACACTCCCGAAAGCGGCGTAGTTGTCGGCTTCGGTGCCGCACGAGGTAAACACGATTTCCGCCGGCGCCGCATTAATCAGGTGCGCAATGCTTTTGCGTGCATTCTCGATAGCCGCCCGCACCTGCCGGCCATGCCCATGAATACTGCTCGGGTTGCCGAAATGGTCCCGCATAAAAGGCAGCATAGCATCCAGCACTTCGGGGTCCAGGGGCGTGGTGGCGGCATTATCGAAGTAAACGGTCATGGGTGGCAACGTAAGTTGTGGGTGGCAACGGCCACAAAAATAAAGGATTCCGGCGGGGTAGCCGGAATCCTTCTTTCGCAGGGCAAAATTGCAGTGACCAGCCTTAGCTCTTCACCGAAATAATTTCCTTGATATCGGCAATGATTTTGTTGGCCAGATGGTCAGCCGTAGCATTCGAGTCCGATTCGGCATAAATCCGGATGATGGGCTCCGTATTCGACTTGCGCAGGTGCACCCACTCCTTGTCGAACTCGATTTTCACGCCATCAATCGTGTTGACGGGCTGCTTGGCGTAGCGCTGCTGCATCTGCTCCAGCACCTGGTCGGTGTTGATTTCCGGCGTCAGCTCAATCTTATTCTTCGAGATGAAGTAGTTGGGATACGAGGCCCGCAACTGGGTCATGCTGAGGCCGGTTTTGGCCAGATGGCTCAGAAACAGCGCAATGCCCACTAGTGAGTCGCGGCCGTAGTGCAGCTCCGGATAAATGATGCCGCCGTTGCCTTCGCCGCCAATTACGGCGTTGGTTTCCTTCATTTTGGTCACCACGTTCACCTCGCCCACGGCCGCTGCCGCATAGTGGCCACCGTGCTTTTCGGTTACGTCGCGCAGCGCGCGGGTGCTGCTCAGGTTGCTGACGGTGTTGCCACCGCCATTCTGCTGCAGCACGTAGTCGGCCACGGCCACCAGCGTGTATTCCTCGCCGAACATGGTGCCGTCTTCGTTCACCAGCGCCAGGCGGTCCACGTCGGGGTCCACCACAATACCGAGGTCGAACGAGCCTTTCTCGAGGACGTGGGCAATGTCGCGCAGGTTTTCGGGCAGCGGCTCGGGGTTGTGCGCAAAGTCGCCGGTCGGCTCACAGAACAGCTTCTCAATCACCTCCACGCCCAACTGCTCCAGCAGCATCGGCACGGCAAAACCGCCCGTGGAATTCACCGCATCCACCACCACCCGGAAGTTTTTGGCCTTGATAGCGGCCTTATCAACCAGCGGCAGCGCCAGAATGGTGTTGATGTGCTCCTGCAGGAACGTGTCGTCGGTGCTGTACTGGCCCAGCTTGGTCACGGGCGCGAAGTCGAAGGCTTCCGAGTCGCCGAGGGCCAGCACTTTCTTGCCTTCCTCATCCGAAATGAACTCGCCTTTGTCGTTGAGCAGCTTCAGCGCGTTCCACTGCTTGGGGTTGTGCGAGGCCGTGAGAATGATGCCGCCACCCGCTTTTTTCGCGGGCACCGCCATTTCCACGGTCGGCGTGGTGCTCAGGCCCAGGTCTACCACGTCGATGCCCAGGCCCTGCAGCGTAGCAGTTACCAGCCGGCTCACCATCTCGCCCGAAATGCGCGCATCACGCCCGATGACGATGGTATTGTTCTGGGTGGTAGTGAGGACCCACGTGCCAAAAGCCGCGGCGTATTTTACAATGTCAATGGGGGTCAGGCCGTCGCCGGCGGCGCCGCCAATGGTACCCCGGATGCCCGAAATGGATTTAATCAGTGCCACAAGCCAAGTCTGTTTATTTGAATGGGGCAAAAGTAGAGAAACGCCCCTGCTTTCGCTATGCATGTAGTAGTTCGGGACGCCCTGCCGCTGGGCTTACCGTCCTGCCTGCGGGCCGCCGTCCGTCGCGCCTAACGGAAAGGTGTGGCGCGGCGTTGTATCTTTGAAATAATGGACTACAACACCCCCGACCGCCGCCCTGCCCAACTGGAAGCTTTCGGCCGCCTGCTTGATGTGCTGGAGCGCCTGCGCGCCGAGTGCCCCTGGGACCGGAAACAGACCCTGGAAAGCCTGCGCCACCTCACCATCGAGGAAACCTACGAACTCAGCGACGCCATCATCCGCAACGACCTGCCGGACGTGAAGAAAGAACTGGGTGACGTGTTTCTGCACCTGATCTTCTACGCCAAAATAGCCTCCGAAACCGGCCAGTTCGATATTGCGGACGTGCTGAACGCGCAGTGCGAGAAGCTCATTTTCCGGCACCCGCACATCTATGGCAACGTGCATGCCGATACGGAAGAAGAGGTAAAGCGCAACTGGGAGCAACTGAAACTGCAGGAAAAAGGCAACACCTCCGTGCTTGGCGGCGTACCTACCTCGCTACCTGCCCTTGTGAAGGCCATGCGCATTCAGGAGAAGGCGCGTGGTGCGGGCTTCGACTGGGAGCGGCCGGAGCAGGTGTGGGAAAAGGTACAGGAGGAGTTGGGGGAATTCAAAGCAGAATTTGCGCACGCCGATCCGGCTACCATCAACCAGGAGCGGGCCGCCGCCGAGTTTGGCGACCTGCTGTTCTCGCTGATCAACTTCGCCCGCCACGCCGGCATCAACCCCGAAGAAGCGCTGGAACGGACCAATCGTAAGTTTATTCACCGTTTTCAATATCTGGAAACCGAAGCCAACCGGGCCGGCCACCAGCTCCGCGACCTGACTCTGGCGCAGATGGACGTGTATTGGGAGCAGGCCAAAAAGCAAATACTCACCGCGCAGCCTGCCACACCCAAGAAATAGCCTTTTTTCGGGGCCCTACCCGTTCTAAAGCGTTTAAACCCCGATTTCATTTGGCGACACTGCGTTTTTTTAATTAGGTTTGCCATTAGGATAGTCTGAATTTCGAATGGGCCCCGCACACGAGCAGACCCACGTATTTGCCTCGGCAAGGCGTGCGGGTGAGCGGGGCACTGCTGTCTTATAGGCTTTCTCAAGTTCACTTACCCATTTCAACACCAGTTTACCTTTCACCACCATCTCCCTTAACACTCCGGAACAATGGAACAAAAGAATGCCCTTAACAAGAACGTGCGGCCTACCGCTCCGGCCACACAAGGTGAGGCAAAAGGCGGCTCCGCATTTGCTGCCATCGTTATTCCGCTGGCTTTCCTTGTCAGCGTTGCCATCTACATGTTTGTGTTGGGCAATTCGGGCAACTTCGTAGGTGGCAACAACGCCAACGCAGCACTCCCCGGCAACTACCTCGGCATTGTATACAAGGGTGGCGTTATCGTACCCGTCCTGATGTCGCTTTTCCTGATGGTACTGATCTTCGCTATTGAGCGTCTACTCACCATCAGCAAAGCCAAAGGCACCAAGAGCATCGAAAGCTTCGTGCGCACCATCCGTCAGAAGCTGAACGTGAACGACATCACCGGTGCTATTGCCGCCTGCGACCAGCAGAAAGGCTCGGTAGCCAACGTAGTGAAGTCGGGCCTGATCAAGTATCAGGAAATGGCTCGTGAGCGTGGCATGGACAAAGACCAGAAGATCCTCGCCATCCAGAAGGAAATCGAAGAGTCGACGGCTCTGGAGCTGCCCATGCTGGAGAAAAACCTGGTTATCATCTCGACCATTGCTTCGGTTTCGACGCTGGTAGGTCTGCTCGGTACGGTATTCGGTATGATCAAGGCCTTCTCGGCACTTGCCCAGGCTGGTACTCCTGACGCAGTAGCTCTGGCAGAAGGTATTTCGGAAGCTCTGATCAACACGGCTATCGGTATTGCCGGCTCGGCTCTGGCCATCATCGCCTACAACTACTTCACCAGCAAAATTGACGAGCTGACCTACAGCATCGACGAAGCCGGCTTTAGCATTATTCAGACCTTCGCCTCGCAGCACGGCGAAAAGGAAACTTACACGGCCTAAGTTGCGGTTGTCGCAATACGGAAGCTATAAGTTTCGTTTTCTGAATACTCTAATCCGCCCAGCACATGCCTAAAGTAAAGCCCCATAGAACGAATCCTTCGCTGGACATGACTCCAATGGTGGATTTGGCCTTCCTGCTGGTAACGTTCTTCATGCTCACCACCAAGTTTGCGGCCGAGGAAGTGGTAGTAGTAGATACTCCTTCTTCTACCTCGGACATCAAACTGCCGGAAAGCAACATTATTCGGCTGCTTATCGACAAAGACAAGCGTGTTTTCTTCGGCTTCGAGAGCGACAAGGCCAAGCCCTTGCTGCTTGAGAAAATGGCCGCCAAATACGGTGTCACCTTCGACGCGAAGCAGCAGAAGAACTTTGCCAACCTGAACTCCTTTGGCGTACCGGTGCAGCAGCTTGGCGCTTTGCTGAGCCTGAACACCGAGCAGCGCAAAAAGGTGAATCAGCCGGGCATTCCTATCGACTCGCTCAATAACCAGATTATTGATTGGGTGATGGAAGCCCGCAAAGCCAACCAGGAAGCCATTGCCAAGCCGACGTTTATCGCCATCAAAGGCGACAACAACGCCGACGTAGCGACGGTGAAGAAGGTAATCCAGATTCTGCAGGACAAGAACATCAACCGTTTCAACCTCATCACCGACCTGGAAAACAAGCCGGTGGTGTCACGCTAATCCTCGCTAAGCCATGGCAGAAATACAACAGAACTCCGGCGGGGGTGGAAAAGGCGGGAAGAAGCGGGCTAAGAAAATGTCGACTCGTATCGACATGACCCCAATGGTGGACTTGGCCTTTCTGCTCCTCACCTTCTTCATCCTGACCGCCTCGTTCAACAAGCCGAACGTGATGCAGCTCACGATGCCGGTGAAGGAAAAGAACCCCGAAGAGCAGAGTGAGCTCAAAGCTTCGGACGCCTTCACCATCGTTATGAGTGAGAATGACAAGCTGTACTACTACGAAGGCCTGCTGGCAGCCGATGTGAAACCTGAACTGAAGGTTTCCGACTACTCTGCCGATGGTATTCGGAAAGTACTGCTGGAGCGTCAGCGTCGGAACCCCAAAACGGTGGTTCTGATCAAGCCCTCCGACAAGTCCAACTACAAAAACATGGTGGACATCCTCGACGAAATGAACATCACCAACCAGAGCAAGTACGCCATGGTAGATGTTTCGAAAGATGATGAAGACCTCATAAAATCTTCCGGGCTATGATGGATAACACCCAAATAGCGCGGGCGAGTCTCAACGACATCGTCTTCGAGGGCCGGAACAAAGCCTACGGAGCCTATGTGTTGCGCCGCTTGTACAACAAGCACGTCACGCGCGCCCTTCTCATCGCCGTTGCCGTCTTCGCCCTGTTGGTGAGCTTTCCGCTGATTGCGCGGATCTTTCGCGACGAAAAGGTGGTGGAAGAGGACAAGATGCTGAAGGAAAACGTCCTGATGGATGCCCCTCCACTGGACCAAACCAAGCCACCACCACCACCGCCGCCACCTCAGGCGCCGCCACCACCGCCACCCAAGCTCTCTACTATCAAGTTCACGCCTCCCGTCGTTAAGAAAGACGAGGAAGTGAGAAAAGTAGAGGAAATTCCGGATCAGAAGGAACTGGAAGACAAAGTGGTTTCTACCGTGACGGTAAAGGGCAACACCGACAACCCAATCGACTTGAATGGTTTGGAAGCTGGTGAAGGCAATAAAGTGGTAGAGGAAGTAGTAGAGCAGAAGGTTTACCAGTACGTGGAGCAAATGCCCGTATTCCCTGGTGGACAGGAAGCCCTGCTGCAGTACATTGCCAAGAACATCAAATACCCTGCGCTGGCTCTCCGCAACCAGGTAGAAGGCAAGGTGTTCATTGCTTTCGTAGTTGGTCCTGATGGCCAGGTATCGGACGTGAAAACCCAGAAGGGTATTGGTGCTGGTTGCGACGAAGAAGCTATGCGGGTTATCAAAAACCTGCCGCGCTTCGCTCCCGGCAAACAGAACGGCCGCGCTGTTAGCGTATCGTACACTGTACCGGTGACCTTCGCCATCAAGTAAGATACCAGAGTTTCGCTCTTCTTAAAATCCCGCATCTGGCTTCGGCCGGATTCGGGATTTTTTGTTGCTAAATTATTTATACGGTTTGCATACTATATAGAAATACAGGCCCGTTATACCGATGAAAGCCAGGCGGTGTGACTGTGATTGAGGCGAATGGGCCGGGCTTGGGAATAGCTGTGTGTATCCGTTTCACCTTAGCCCATATTTCCCATGAAAACCCTCGATTTGCGCACCGCCACCCTCGACGACATGGTCTTCGAGGGGCGAAACAAAGCCTACGGCGCCTTCCTGCTGCGCCGCCTCTATCACCAGCACCTGGCACGCGCGTCGGCTATGGGTATTGCGCTGAGCCTGCTGTTGCTGTGTGCCCCGCTGTTGCTTGACCGGCTGTTTCCCCGCATGATAGAAGCAGCGCCCTTACTGCCTGACCTTCCCCGGGTAATTGAGCCGATGAAGCCACCCGTTTTCGAGCCGACGAAACCAGCAGAACCAGCCGGCGCGGTGCAGCCCATCATCCGGCCGCCGGTAGCTGAGGTGCCCACCCGGGTAGTGAAGGATAATCTGGCGAAGCCTGAAATTGCCAAGCCCGACATTGTTGACATCGGGCCGGTTGTTGACGTGGATGCCTCCACCGGTTCCGTGGGCAAGCCCGGCACCGACGTTGGCACCGGCGTAGGCACGGGCAAAGGCAGCGCTGACTCGGGCACCGCCAAAACGGCTTCTCCACCGGCGCCTTTCATCACGGCGGAAGTAATGCCGCAGTTTGTGGGCGGCAATGAGGCGCTGGTGCGCTACATGCAGAAGAACCTGAAATACCCATCGTTGGCCCTGCGCAACAATATCGAGGGCAAGGTTTTCATCTCCTTCACGGTGCAGGCCGATGGCTCTATTGCCGATGTGCAGGTGCTGAAGGGACTGGGGTTCGGCACAGACGAAGAAGCCGTTCGGGTGGTGAAGAATATGCCCTCCTGGGTGCCCGGGCAGCAGAACAAACGGTCGGTGGCGGTGCGCTACAACATGCCCATTACGTTTCGCTACGATTAATTTGCTCCTGCAGCCAAGCGCCTGATGCTCATGCTGCCCAGCCAGCTGGCCCATGGGTAGCGAAACGCCGGAAAGTCAAAAATCGGCCGGTTCAGCTTGAACCGGCCGATTTTTGACTTTTTTTGTGGCAATAACTACCGGCCCATTTCGTTGAGGCGAACCAGCACAGGGAAATTTCGTGTTATAGTTGTAACAAGCTTTTTCGCGCTGAATCAACCACCATGTACAACCGTCCCACCACTGAAGAGCGCCTGAACCAGACGTCTCCCAAAACGCTGATGCGTTACTTCCTTATCCTGATGACCGTCGTGTACATGATATTGGGAGTATGTTTGTGGGTAGCTCCTATTCCGCTCGACATTACGCCGAATACCCGCCGGATTCTGGGAGGCGTATTCGTACTATACGGAATCATTAGATTTGTCCGCATCTACCGGGAACATTTCCAGAACTCTTCCTCCAGGCATGACCGTACCATTCGCTAACCTGCGCCGCCCGGCCCTTCTGCTGGCCCTGCCTGCCCTGTTGCTGGCCAGCTGCAACCGCAATCCGGAGGCCAACAACGGCCCGGACGACGACACGCCTACCAGCGGCCGCATCAAGATCAGTGTGGACGAAACGTTTGCTCCTATCTTAAAGTCGCAGGTAGACACGTTTCAGCAGTTGTACACTCTAGCGCACATAGACGCTGAATACAAGGCTGAGGAGTACGTAGCTGAGGATTTGATGAGCGGTAAGGTTCGCGCCATTGTAATGGCCCGCCCCCTGACGGCCCCCGAAAAGGCCAAGCTGGAAAAGCAACTGCTTATCCCGCGTACTACGCACATTGCTACCGATGGCCTGGCCATCATTCTGCACCCTTCCAACCCCGATTCTCTGCTGACGCTGGCACAGCTGAAAGCCATTTTCACGGGCCAGAATGCGGAGTGGAAGCAGGTGAGCAGCACCAATAAGCTGGGCACGGTAGATGTGGTTTTCGACGCCAACCGCTCCAGCACCACCCGCTACGTGCAGGACTCCATTACGCGTGGTGTGCCCCTGACGAAGCGGGTTTATGCCGCCAAATCGAACCCGGCACTGCTGGATTACGTTGCAACTCATCCTAATGCCATTGGGATAGTAGGTGCCAACTGGATAAGCGACCGGGATGATGCGGCCGTACAGCGCTTCCTGAAGCGTGTTACGATTGCAAGCATCAGCAAATCAGCGAATCCTGCTTCTCCTGATGACTATCTGCAACCGTACCAGGCTTACCTTGCCTTGAAAACGTATCCTCTGCGCCGTGACGTCTATATCATCAGCCGTGAAGGGCGCGCCGGTCTTGGCACCGGTTTTGCATCCTTTGTAGCAGGTACCAAAGGCCAGCTCATCGTCCTGAAATCGGGCCTGATGCCGGCCACTGGCCAAACCCGTATCGTAACTACTTCCAAGAAGTAGGATACGGCTTCTTTTCCACAACACCCCATTTTCCAACTTCCAATGCTCATGAACTTCAAGCCCTGGAATCTTTCGTTCCTCGTTGCCTTGTCGGTTTCCGGCTCTGCCGCCTTCGCCCAGACGCCCCAGAAGTCCATCGAACTGGAGCGCTACAGCGAAGCTCGCGCCGCGCTGCTCCGTCAAGGATCCTCGCCCGAAGCATCCTTTGAACTGGGCCGTCTGTATCAGATGCGCGATATGCCGGACTCAGCTGCTTTCTACTTCAACCGCATTGCCCTCAACCCCAAAGACCCCATGACGATGGTGGCAGCCGGCCGTGCTGCTCTGGCGCAGGGCAAAGCAGCTGAGGCGCAGGTGCAGTTCGACAATGCCGTGAAAGCCAGCAAGAGCAAAGACCCCAAAGTGTACACGATGATTGCGCAGGCCTACGCCGAGTCGGATCTGAAGGACGCTTCGAAAGGCCTTTCTTACGTAGAAGCTGCCCATAAGCTCAATAAGAACAAAGACGATGCAGCTCTGATGATTGCCCGCGGCGACATCTACGCTAAGTCTGAAAACGGTGGCGGCGAAGCTATGAACAGCTACGAGCGCGCGCTGATGGCAGACCCCAAGAACGCGCTGGCCAGCTACCGTAAAGGGGAGCTGAACGTTCGTTCGCGCAACTACAACGATGCCCGCACGGCTTTCGAGCAGGCTATTGCTGCTGATGCCAACTATGCTCCTGCCTACAATGCCCTTGCCGAAACCTACTTCTACGCCGGCAAGTACGACGAGGCTCTGTCGACGTTCCAGAAGTACCAGGGTGTAGCTGAGAAGTCGCCCGGCACGGATGCCAAGTATGCTTCGTTTCTGTTTCTGACCAAGAAATATCCCGAAGCACTGGTGGAAATAGACAAGGTACTGGCCCGCGACCCGCAGAACGTGACCATGAACCGTCTGAAGGCGTACTCGCTGTTCGAAACCAACAAGAACACAGAAGCTGTGACGGCCATGGAATCGTACATGAAGCTGCAGCCGGCGGACAAGCTCATCACCGAAGACTACGTGTACTACGGTAAGATGCTCTCCAAAGCTGGCCGCGCAGATGAAGGCACTGCCGCCATCCAGAAGGCTATAGCCGCTGACCCCAAGAAAGCTGCTGAGCTGCAGAATGAACTGGCGCAGAGCTACATGCTGGCTAAAAACTACCCGGCTGCCATCAAGGCCTACCAGGCCAAGATGAAGGCTGATGCTACGCCGGAACTGACCGACCAGATCCGTCTGGCCGTGGCATACGGTGGCAACAAGCAGTACGACAAGGCTGATAGCCTCTACAACGCTGTACTGGTAGCCCGCCCGACCTACGTTCCTGGCTACCTGATGCGTGCCAAGGCGAACTACTACATGGATCCGGATTCCAAGCAGGGTCTGGCCAAGCCACACTACGAGAAGTACATCGAAATGGCAAAGGCTGATCCTTCGAAGTACAAAGACGGTCTGGTAGAGGCCAACAGCTACCTCGGCTACTACTACTACCAGAAGGGCGACAAGACGGCCGCAGCTCCTTACTACAAGGAAGTGCTGGCCCTCGATCCGACCAACGAAAGTGCCAACTCGGTTATCAACTCGATGAAAGCACCTGCCAAGGCTCCTGCCAAAACGGCTGCCAAGAAGAAGTAACCTGGTTATTCTTCCGCCAACAAAAAGGCCCGCTACACAAGTAGCGGGCCTTTTTGTTGGTATGCACCAAGGCGTGATACCTAGGTAGCATACTGCTCCCAGTGAGCCAGAACAGCCGCGAAATCCGCAGGCAGCTCCGCCTCGAACTGCATCGTTTCGCTGGAGTTGGGATGCACGAAGCCCAGAGACTTGGCATGTAGCGCCTGGCGGGGCATCAGCTCGAAGGCTTTTTCCACGAAAGCCTTGTAGGCGCCGGTACGCTGGCCATACAGCACCTTGTTGCCGCCGTAGGTAGCATCAGAGAACAGCGGATGGCCAATGTGCTTCATGTGTACCCGGATCTGGTGCGTGCGGCCGGTTTCGAGGTTGCACTGCACCAAGGCCACATGCCCAAACGTGCGCAGCACCTTATAGTGCGTAACAGCGTGCTTGCCTTGGTCGCCTTCGGGAAACACGGCCTGTACCTTCCGGTCTTTCAGGCTCCGCCCGATGTTGCTGCGAATAGTGCCCTGCGTCTCTTTGGGAATCCCCCACACCAACGCCAGATAGGTGCGCTCAATGGTATGGTGGAAAAACTGCTGCGACAAATGCGTCATAGCCCACTCGGTCTTGCCGATTACCAGCAGGCCGGACGTATCCTTATCTATGCGGTGTACCAGTCCCGGGCGGATTTCGCCGTTGCGGCCCGTTGGCAGGTTGTTGAGGTGATGGGCCAGGCCATTGACCAGCGTCCCGTTCCAGTTGCCGAAAGCCGGATGCACCACCATTCCGGCGGGCTTATTCACGAGCAACAGCGCCTCATCCTCGTAGCGGATATCGAGGTGCATAGGCTCGGGCAGCACCTTGAACTCGCGCGGCGGCTCCGGCAGCGTGATGGTAATGACGTCGCCGGGCTTCACGCGGTAGTTCGACTTCACTGCCCGCTCGTTTACCTGCACCGCCTGCGCTTCAATGGCAGTCTGAATTTTGGTGCGCGAAACATTGGGCAGCCGGTTCAGCAGAAACTTGTCGAGGCGCAGCAGTTCCTGCCGACGGTCGGCCTGAATGCGGTGATGCTCGTACAGTTCGTCGCCTTCGTCCGCGTCGTCCTCATCGGGCAATGCGTATGGAGCGGACAGGTCTTCTTCATGCGGGTCGGCGGAGGTCATAGGGAGGGCAGTTAGCAGGCTCAGCAGAGCGCTTCTACAAACAAGAAAGCCGGAGCACAGGGCTCCGGCTTCGTTGCCGAATGATAAGGGCTTAGAAAGCCTTATTTCTTCGTTTTGGTTTTCGTTTTGGTGTTAGCAGCCGGCGTGGCTGGGGTAGCAGCTTTTGGGGCGGCCGTAGGAGCAGCCGGAGCGGCACCCGGAGTTACGCCCATTTTCTTCAGAATCAGGTCCGAAATGTCGCCATCCTTGGGGCCGTGCAGTAGCACGGGGCTGGCGCCATCCGAGTTCAGCACATAGGTGTAGCCGTTTTCGTCAGCCACCTGGTCGATGGTTTTCTGCAGCTTGTCCAGCGCAGGCTTCAGCAGCGTCTGCTGCTTCTGCTGCAGGCTTTGGTCGGCGCTACGCTGAAACTCCTGGATGGATTGCTGCATAGTAGTCAGCTCCTTCTCCTTGTCCGTGCGTACTGCTTCTGCCATCGTAGCAGCACCTTGCTGGTAGGTTGCCGCTTTGGTCTGGTACTCCTGGTATTTGCTCTTGAGCTGGTTCTCCAGCTGCGTGCTGAAGGCTTTCAGGTCAGATTCAATCTGCTTGCTTTCGGGCATCTGGCTCAGCACGTACTCCACGCTGGTATAACCGATTTTCAGGGGGCCGCTGGTGGTGGTGCTTGCCGTAGTAGGAGCCTGCGCCAGGGCAGCCGTTGCCGAAGTGAAAGTGAGGGCGGCCGCAGCCAATGCAACGCGGAACATGTTCATGGTAGTCATCAAAAGGGAACGTCAGAGGAAGTTAGTAGTGCAAAGTTAGTTTTTTCGGCCAGCCGGGCGGGTAGTACGCGAAGCGGGAGCAGTGGCCCCCTTCTCGTTGTCAACATCGGCCTCGTCGCCGGCGGCGGGCGTTTTGGGTGTCGCCACGGTTTTCACGCTACCTTTCTGCGCCGTCTGGTTGCGGTCTTCGGTTGCCAGGCCCAGCTCTTCCATCACAAACTCCGTGTAGTCGTGCACGGGGTTGGTGTAAAGCATGGTCAGGTCACCGGACTTATCGAACACAATGGCCAGCTGCTTTTTCTTGGCCACTTTTTCAATGGCCTCAAACACCTGGTCCTGCACCGGCTTGGTCAGTTCCTGCCGCTTCTTAAACAGCTGGCCTTCGTAGCCGAAAATCTTGTTCTGGTAGGTTTTGATGTCCTGCTCCTTCTTCAGGATTTCGTCCTGCCGCTTCTTTTTCATCGGCTCGGTCAGCAATACTTCCTCCGCCTGATAGGTGCGGTAGAGCTTGTCGAGGTCCTTTTTCTGCGCCTCAATTTCCTTCTGCCAGTTCGTCGACAAGGTATTGAGCTCGGTTTGGGCCTGCGCGTAAGCAGGCATCTTGCCCATCAGAAACTCAGAGTCTACGTACCCGAACTTCTGAGCTGAGGCCGAGGAGTTGGCAGCGAACAGGAGCACCAGCGAAGTGGCCAGCGTGGAAAGCAGTTTTTTCATGAGTGCAAAAACATAAAGCTGGCCCGCCGCCGCGTAGGTTAGCGAATCTGCTGGCCGATGATGAAGTGAAACTGGTTGCGGTCCTGGGTAGCCTGGGTGCTGCTCGTGCGAGGAACAGTATCGAAGGCCCGGCCGTAGTCGAAGCCTAGCAAACCAAATGCCGACATGAAGACACGGGCGCCAAAACCAACCGAACGGTACAATTTATAGGGGTTGTAGTCGGTGTAATTGTTGAAGGCATTGCCCGCCTCCGCAAAGCTCAGAACATAAACTGTGGCCGCTGGGTTCAGCGACACCGGGTAACGCAGTTCCATCACATACTTATTGTAGGCAACCCCGCCGCTGGCGCCCGAGCGGGCCGTTGGCAGCGCGTTCGGGTCATTCGGATCGGAGTAGCCGCGCAGACCGATGTATTCGGTACCTACCAGGAAATTGCCGCCGCCGCCGGCCGCCAAGCCAGAGCCACCCAGCTTAAACCGCTCGAACGGACCGATAGAACGGGAGCTGTTGTAGGTGCCGATGAAGCCAAAGTGTGCCCGCGTGTTCAGCACCAGTTTGCCCACAATAGGCGTAAACCACGAGGCGTCGAACATCCACTTGTGGAATTCCACCCACTCGTTCACGTTCGGGTGAGAGCCGCTGAACACGGAGTAAGGCGGAGTCAGGTTCACGCTCATGGCCAGCGACGAGCCCCGGCGCGTGTACGTCGGGTTGTCGATGCTATTGCGGGAGAGAGTGGTGTTGAGCGTGATGTTGTTGGCGTTGCCGTTGCTGAAACCCTGGAAATACGGGTAGTTCTTCAGCTTGTACTGGCTCACCGACAACGAGTTGCTCAGCGTGAAATAGTCATCGGGCCAGCGCAGGCGGCGGCCCAGGCTGATAGCAGCGCTGTTTACCTTAATCGACTGCTCCGAGCTGGCATCGAAGCTCGTTCCGACGCGCTGAATGCTCTTGTTGAGGCTGAACGACAACGAATTGGGCTTGCGGCCACCCAGCCACGGCTCCGTGAAGGAGAACGAGTAGGCTTGGTACTGCAGTCCGTTGGCCTGCACATTCAGGGCCAGGCGCTGGCCGTCGCCGGCGGGCACGGGCGTCCAGTTCCGGAAGTCGCCGGCTTTGCGCAGGGAGAAGTTGTTGAACACCAAACCCACCGTACCGATGAAACCGGCATAGCCACCCCAGCCGCCCGAAAGCGTAATCTGGTCGGAAGGCTTCTCTACTACGGTATAGTTGATGTCTACGGTGCCGTCGGCCTGGTTGGGAACGGGGTTGATGCCTACTTTCTCCGGGTCGAAGTAGCCCAGCGTGGCAATTTCGCGCTGGGAACGAATCAGCAGCTCACGGTTGAACTTGTCGCCGGGCAGCGTCCGCAGCTCCCGCCGCAACACGTGGTCGGAAGTCTTGGTGTTGCCGGCAATGTTGATATCCTTAACGCGAGCCTGCACGCCTTCCGTAATGCGCATCTCAATATCAATCGAGTCGCCATCTACCTTGGTTTCTACCGGGTCAATGGAGAAGAACAGGTAGCCGTCGTTCATATAGAGCGACGTAATGTCCTGGCCCGTGGGGTTGTAGTTCAGGCGCTTATCCAGCGTTTCCTTGCTGTACACGCTGCCCTCCTTGATGCCCAGCACCGAAGCCAGGGTCTTGTCGTCGTAGAGGTAGTTGCCGGCCCAGCTGATGTTGCGGAAGTAATACTTCGGCCCTTCGTCCACCGTAATGCGCAGTGCCAGCGCATCGCCGTTGCGCACCAGCGTATCCGACACAATTACAGCGTCGCGGTACCCTTCAGCATTGTAGAATTCGACGAGCTTTTTCTTATCTTCTTCAAATTCAGCGCGCTGGAACTTGCCGGAATTCAGGATTTTAGGAAACTTCTTCTCCTTGGTTTTCTTGAATTTGCCTTTCAGCTTGCTGTCCTTGTAAGACTCGTTGCCTTCGAAGGCAATGTCCTTAATCCGGATTTTGCCGCCCTTGTCTACGTTGATCTTCAGAACAACACTGTTCGACAGGCTGGAGTCAGGCAGCTGCGTGATGTTCACCTTGGCATCCAGAAAGCCCTTGTTGGTGTAGAACTTGCGCACCTGCGTCCGGGTGTTGCTCAGCAAAGCATCCGTTACCACCTTGCCCCGGATCAGCTTGATTTTCTTCTCGAGGTCCTGCGCCTGGCCCTTGCTGATGCCCGTAAACTCGAACTTCGACAGGCGCGGACGCTCTTTCAGGTTGAAATCCAGAAAAATACGATTCCCTTCCGTACGGGAAATGGACACGCTTACGTCGCCCAGGATTCCCTGGTCCCACAGCTTGCGAATGGCCTTGCCGATTTCCTCACCAGGTATTGATATAGGGTCGCCAATCCGCAGGCCGGTCAGGCCAATCAGCGTATTTGTATCCAGATAGCGGGCACCACTAACCGTAATACCGCCTAACTCATAGCGTTTTGGCTCCTCAGCGGCCGCGGCCGGAGCGGTTTGCGCCATGCCAGCCAACGGAAACCCGAGCCCAAGCGTAAATACTACGGCCGCAACCCGGCCCATCGTATGCAAAGAAGAATTCATTCTGTCGTTGAAACCTTACGAAACGGTTAGCTGCTCACTTGTCTTCCCAAAACGCCGCTCCCGGCGCTGATAGGCCTTTACTGCTTCCTCAAAGTGAGTGCGCCGGAAATCAGGCCACAGCAGGTCAGTTATATATAGCTCGGTATACGCTAGCTGCCAAAGCAAAAAATTACTGATGCGCTGCTCCCCGCTGGTACGAATCAGCAACTCGGGGTCGGGCATGCCGGCAGTAGTCAGATACTGGGCAACCGTGCTTTCCTGCACCTCTTCCGGCCGGAGCTTACCAGCGGCCGCATCGGCCGCCATACGCCGGGCGGCCTGGGTCAGGTCCCAGCGGCCACTGTAGCTCAGCGCCAGCACCAGTGTCATGCGGTTGCCGTCTTTGGTCAGCTCCATAGCTTCCGCCAACTCGCGTTGGCACGACGCCGGCAGGCTTTCCGTCTGACCGATAGCCTGCAGTCGGATGCTGTTTTTGAGCAGCGTAGGCGTTTCCTGCCGGATGGTGTGCACGAGCAGCTGCATCAGGGCCATTACCTCATGCGCCGGCCTCGACCAGTTTTCGGTGGAAAACGCATAGAGCGTCAGATAGCGCACGCCTAACTCGGCAGCAGCTTCCACCGTTTCGCGCACGGCCGTAATGGCACTCTGATGCCCGAAGATGCGGAGGCCGCCCTTCTGCTTGGCCCAACGTCCGTTGCCGTCCATTATTACGGCAACGTGGGCAGGAATATTCTGGGGGTCTATTTCGGACCGAACGGCCATTGGTACTTTTTGCGTAAAGAGGCCGCAAGTTACGCAAATGGTTGCATTCGTCCCCCTTCTACAAAAGCTTCTAACGCAACAGCTTCGGGTTGTCCTTGTACTGCGGAGGGCAGTTGATTTTATAGAAGGTATAGGAAATACTTATCCCGTTATAGAAGTACCAGTCCTGGTCGTGGCGGTTGCCTGCCAGATCCATCTGGCCCCTTGTTTGGCCATCAATATGATCCAGCTTGTCTGTGAAGGCTTTGCGCGCTCCTGCTTCCAGGCCCAGGTTCCAGTGCGTAGACAGAGCGTACTTGAAGCCAAACCCAGCCGGCACTGCCAGTCCTAACATGCTGCCGCTCTGGTTGAGAGAAGGCAGCGCGGCATTATCGGTGGCGGTGGTGGTATTAGCCAAAAACCCGGCTAAGCCAATAAAAACATAAGGCGTGAAATGGACCTTGGCTTTTCGGTAGTGGTAGTTGAAGAAGTTATATTCGACTATGGCCGAGGCTTCGTACAGGCTGCCCTTCATATTCGCCTGCCGATAGGAATTCAGCGGCGCTGGCTGGCCATTGACGCCATTCACGTTGCTGTCGGCGGCCCGTAGCAGCCCGGCCGTGAAGCCACCTCGCAGCGTAATGGGCGCCGAAATATCCTTGCGGTAAAAGGCCGTCAGAGCGGGCCGGTTGTTCTTGAACTGGTAGCCCGGCGACAGTTCGCCTTTGTAGTTGAGGCCACCCAGCCCCACGCCTATTTCACTGGTGTATTGCGCAAGGGCCGACTGAGCAAAAAAAACACTCCCTGCCTGCACGGAGCAGACAAGGAGTGTTTTGAAGATATTCTCTTTGGTCATCTGACTGGCTGTAGGTGATACTAGCCAGTGAGACTGACTAGCGGAATTTGGGGCTCTTAACGCGCGGAGCAAGGATGTAGTTTACGGTAATGCCCGTAGTTACATACCAATCATCCTCGTCGCTCTTGCCACGCTGGCTGCCGGGAGCGTTGAAATTAGCGAATTCACCCGTGTTGCTCAGAGCGTTGCCGCCACCGAAATACTTGGCAGCATCCGAGCTGAGCGTAGACTGATCTACATACACGGTGCTTACGTCGTCAAGATAGTCATTGAACGTCTTACGGAAGCCCACTTCCAGGCCTACGTCGAAGCTTTTGTTGACTTTATAGCGCACACCACCACCGAAAGGAATGGCGATACCGGCTTTGTCGTAGGAAACACCTTCTGTCTTCAGCGGCTGCAGATCAACCCAGCTGCCATTGCGGTTACCCTGGGGGTTGCCGGTGTAACCAGCAATACCACCGAACACATAAGGAACCAGATCAGGACGCTTCACATACGTGTTGCGGTTCGGAATCAGGTCGAAAATACCTACAACGGAGAGCTCTGCCAGGTTATTGCGGAAGCTCATGTTGCGGTTGTAGCGGTATTTTGCGTCCGGGTCGTTCGGATCAGCTGCTTTGGAGTCGTCGCCGGTGATGGTACCGTAGGCCAGAGCGGCACGGGCCGAAATCCGGGGCGTGAAGCGGTGAGTGAAGCTGGCTCCAACGTTGAGGCGCGTAGCACCAAAGCGCAGGCTAGGAACGCTGGGCTTGGGCGTGATGTCGCCGAAGTAGTTCATCGCATTAATGGTCAGGCCCACAGAGTTGTACTGCTTTCGCTTACTGAACTGCTGTGCACTAGCTTCTGTGGCTACCAGCGGCAAGGCCAGTACCAGCGCTAGGGTGTAGGTGACAATTTGCTTCATATGGAGCGGTGGTTAAGAATATCAAAGGTGATGAAGAATGAAACCAAGAAAGGCACACTCACAGTCAGCGACAAAATTAGGAGATACCGGGAACTAAAAAAACAAATAGTAGAAAAAGAATATCTACTATACCGGCGTTCCGGCCGGGTTTCGGCGGTCGAGCCCCCAATTCAGTTTACTGCGCAAGGTACTCAGGAAGTTAACATGGTTCAGTTTTACGAGACGAACTGTGAAATTTTCACGGCGAACCGCAATCTGTATTCCAGCATCAACTGCTACCGAGCGTGAATCGAGAGAAAGCAGAAATTGGTTGCTTCTGCCCTCTATTTCAAATGAAATCACGCTACGGTCGGAGACAATGAGGGGACGCACATTGAGGTTGTGCGGACATACGGGAGCAATAATGAAATTGTTTGTTTGCGGCAACATTACCGGACCTCCGCAGCTAAGCGAGTAGCCCGTAGAGCCGGTGGGCGTGGCTACTACCAGCCCATCGGCCCAATAGGAGTTAAGATACTCCCCATCGATGTAGGTGTGCACGACAATCATGGAAGAAGTGTCGCGCTTGAGGATACTGAACTCGTTGAGGCCAAAGTTGATACCGTCGAACACTTCCGGGTCCGTATCAACCCGTATAAGGCTGCGCTCTTCCAGTACGAAATGCCCTTTAAACAGAGCGTCCATGGCCTGCGCAATCCGGTCGGGGGTGATGGTAGCCAGAAAACCAAGGCGCCCGGTATGAATACCCAGGATTGGAATCTGATAGCTGCCTACATAAGTAACCGTGTCCAGCAACGTTCCGTCGCCGCCGATGCTGAGGGCAAACTGCACGCCCCGCAGCGAATCGCCACGCCTAAAGGTGCGGATGCTTTCGGGCAAAGCCAATCGGCTACTCAGGTGCTCATAAAAAGGCGCCGCTATGCTGATTTCAGTCTGGCGACGGAGCAGATCGTCCAGCAAGTCTTGCACGAACTGCAGGCTTCCGTCATCAAAAGGCTTCCCAAGAATGGCTATTTTCATAATGAAAGCGTAACCCGAGCAACGGGACGAAGTGGTCAGATAGGAAACTCGGAGCGAAGAAAAAACCCGCCTTGCCCACGCAGATTACGCGTGTATTCGGCCGTGAACACCCGGTCGTAGTACGTAACCAAGTGCAGGGCCACGCCGGCAGACGCCAGCAAGCGCCGGGGCAGGTAGTTGCCGCCTGCGGCAGTTGGCGCCCCCACATAACCGGCATCGGCAAAGGTATTTAAATACAGCACCAGCGGAATGGTATTGATTTTGGGGTTGCTGACTCCTTTCAGCTTCACTCGTCCGGCATCGAAAATGCGGTAGCTGAGCCCCTGCTGCAGCAGCGCGTAATGCCGACCATCTATTACGTATGCATCGTAGCCACGGACGAGAGCTTCGTAGCCGAGGGCACGGTTGTCGGCGTAGCTGAGGCGGCGGCTGAACCGCAATTGCCCCTGTATTGCCGCACTATAGTAGAGTGGCCCACCCAGCGCCAGGTAGCGAGCATAGCGGGCCCGCGCCAGCAGTTGGGGCGGGGCGGCATCGGCCAGGAAGTGCCGGTACACCAGGGCAGCCTGGGCGTAGCGGCCCGTGAGTGGATAAGCGAAAGTGTTGCGCTGGTTGAGCGTGCCACTCAGGCCGAAATCGAAATACTCGCGGCGGGTGCGCCCAAGATAGTAGTCGGGGTTGAGCAGGTTGATGGAGTCGGATATCTGCTCGTGGTGGTAGCTCACATCCAGCGCCGCCAGCAGCTGCACGGTGCGCCGCCACCGCAGCCCGGCCGTATAGTACTGCCGCTCTATCGGACTGCCCGCAACGGGCCGAAACGTAGCCAGCTGGTCTGCTACGGTGGCGTAGTCGAGGGCGCGGGCGCGGTAGTAGGAGGCGCCGGCCCCGAACCCAATGCGCCGCCGCCGGCCATAGCCGGGGGCCTCGTAAAACAGCTCATACTTGCGGTTGAAGCCCAGCTGCAGATTGCCGCGCACTACTTCGTTGCGCCCCCGGAAATTGTTGCGCGTCAGGTGCAGGCCGTAATCCACGCGGCTCCACCGGTCGGAGCGGTTCGCCCAGGCGCGGAAGTTGCGGTCGGCCAGGGAAAAGATGGGCACCGGAAAGGTATACCACCGCTCCTGCACGCTGAAAAGCACCGCCAGCTCGCCGTTGCGGCAGGCTACCTGCACCAGCACCTGATGGAACAGCTGCAGATTGAACAGGCGCCGCCGATTAGCTTCCAGCTGCTTTGCCAGCCGAGCAGCCGTCAGCGTGTCGCCTTCCCGGAAGTCCAGCTCAGCCCGCAGAATACGCTCTTTAGTGACGCTATTGCCGACAAACAGCACCGAGGCAACGCGCAGCAGCGGATAGCCGGGGCACTGCGCCTGTACCAGGCTGTCCAGGGTTTCGCGCCGCAGAGAATCGGGGGAAGCCAAGGCATAGCCTGGAGCAGCGGGCAGGTGGGTGCCGGCCCTTGCGGCAAAACCCACGGCAAGCAGCACTACCAGCAGCCAGAGCCGGTTGCTCATCAGGAACGGCACTTACAGGCTCAGGTACTTCAGCAACGCGTTGTAGCGTTCCTGCTCGTCTTCGCCCAGCTCGCCAATGCCGTTGAACTGCGCCGTGATGGTGTAGCCGAAACGTTCCAGCGTGGCCGCAATCCGGGTGAGATTGGGGGTATTGACTTTGAGCGTGAGCCGAATGCGGTACGGGTCCAGCTCGTCCTGCGCAACGTGGGCACTCAGGATTTTGGCGTTGTTTTCCTCTATGTAGCGGCTGATGGTGGTCAAGGAGTAGTCGCGCTCCTCCATGGACAGCACCAGTACGGCCCCCTGCCCGGCCGCCACAGGCTGCTGCCCGAAAGCGGCCAGCGTATCATTCACAGTCACGACGCCCATATATTCCTGCGCTTCGTTGAGGACGGGCACGAGCTGCACTTTATTCTGGATGGCCATTTCCATGATGCTGTAGAAATGCTGGTCCTGCTGCACGTGCACATTGGCGTAGCCCAGGGCCAGGCTCTCGAGCAGCTGGTCGCGCTTATCGTCCTGCTCGAAATCCAGCAGGTCGCTTTCCGTAACCAGGCCACGGTAGCGACGGTTGTCGAGCACCGGCAGCTGGCCTACATGGAATTCCTCCAGCCACTTGGCCGCTTTCCCGACGGTATCCGACACCTTCAGTGGCGGAATCATCTGGTTGAGCAAGTCTTCGGCAATCATCGTGTGCATGGCGGAGGCGTTGGGAAGCGGAGCGGTAGCGCTACCGTCAGATTCCTTCGGAAAGAAGATACGAAAAGCAGCTTGGGTTGGCCTGTAGGAAGCTGATTTTTAGGTAAAAGGTTTTGCACAAGCATCGGGCCAGATGGCAGCGGCCCAGCGCCTGCACCAAAAACAGCCTGCTTCCGCCGGTAGTTTAGCTTACCAAAGCGCCTTCGGTGTGAACAAGAAATTGCTGAAGCAGTGCATTAAACGCCTGCGGGCGCTCCATCATCGGGGCATGGCAGCAATGGTCGAGGAAGCGCAGCTCGGAGTTTCGGATGAGACGGTGGAACTCGTGCGCTACCAGCGGCGGTGTAATTGTGTCGTTCAGGCCCCACACCAGCAGCGTAGGCACCTTGATGCGGCCGAGCTCCTTGCCCAGGTTGTGCCGCTGCGCCGAGCGCGCAATACTGATGATGCGCAGGCACTTGACGTTGGAATTGGTGATGCTGAACACTTCATCTACCAGTTCCGGCGTGGCTACGGCCGGGTCGTAGAAGGTGTAGGCCACTCGTTCCTGCACGTAAGCATAGTTGCCGCGCTTGGGAAATGAGCCCCCCATGCTGTCTTCGAACAGGCCGCTGCTGCCGGTGAGCACCAGCCGCGACACCCGCTCGGGGTTGCGGAGCGTGTATTCCAGCCCTACGTGGCCGCCCAGCGAGTTGCCGAGCACCGTAACCGGCTCGGCGAGGCCGATGGCCCGTACGAAGCCTTCCACGTATTTCACCAGGCCCGGTACACCAGCCTGCGTCAGGGGCATATCATAGATGGGCAGTAGCGGAATGATGACCCGATAGGAGCGGCTGAACTCGGCTACGACTTCCTGCCAGTTGCTGAGTGCCCCAAACAGGCCATGCAGCAACAACAGCGTGGAGCCACTGCCCTCATCTACGTACTGAAAATCGTCGTGTGCTTTAATCTGCAATTCCATCGTCTCAACGTGCCGCCGGAGGATGAGAAACCGGCTTGCCCTCTTCTACAATGATACAATACCGAACCCAATTGCGCAGCATGGCCAGGCCGTGCGTGGTAAGCAGCGCCTCGGGGTGAAACTGCACGCCCACCAAAGGCAGCGTGGTGTGGCGCAGCGCCATTATTTCCTGCTCGGCATCGGCGGTGTGGGCCAGTGCGCGCAGGGTGGGCGGCAGGTCCTTCACAATCAGGGAGTGGTAGCGCGTGACGGGCAGCTGCGCGGGCAGGCCCCGGAACAGTGGGTCGTTGGTGGCAACGCGCAGCTCCGTGACTTTGCCGTGCATGGGCCGGGCGGCCCGGCTTAGCGTAGCCCCAAAAAATTCTCCCAGCGCCTGATGGCCCAGGCACACGCCCAGCACCGGCACCCGCTGGTGCCAGTCGGCCAGCACCTGCAGCAGGTTGCCCGCCGCAGCCGGCGTACCGGGCCCCGGCGACAATACCAGCGCATCGAACTGGTGCTCCTGCAGCGCCGCCGCCGGCACGTCGTTGCGCACTACTTCCACCTCACAACCCAGCTGCCGGAAATAGTCCAGCAGGTTGTAGGTGAATGAATCGAAGTTATCGAGTAGCAGCAGGCGCATGGAGTGGCAGAAACGAAGCAGCAGCGTGGCTTATCCTGTAAACAACTTACGCAGGCTGCCCGGCTATACCACCGTAAAAGCTTCCCGCAGCCGATCAAGCAGGGTGCCGGCAAACGGCAGTATAAACCCCACAATTTCCAGCGCAACGGGAGTAGCCTGATGCACCAGCGGCAGCACCTGCGAATCGGTAAGGAGCG
Organism: Hymenobacter psychrotolerans DSM 18569; assembly: GCF_900142395.1. Taxonomy (GTDB): domain Bacteria; phylum Bacteroidota; class Bacteroidia; order Cytophagales; family Hymenobacteraceae; genus Hymenobacter; species Hymenobacter psychrotolerans. The sequence continues at coordinate 112,161 of NZ_FRAS01000001.1, forward strand.
TGGGCGCAATCAGCTGCACGCCCGCCATACCAACGCCGTGCAGCAGTAGGCTCAGGCCCAGCACCCACTTCAGCACGCCCGCCAGCCCGCCGCCCAGGTTGTCGAGCATGCCGAGGGGTGTGAGGTGAACCGCTTTTTTCACGAAGCTGCCCAGCAGATGCACGCCCCACACAATGGCCACGAACACCAGCACAAACGTCACGAACGGCAGCAGCCCGAACGCCTCGCCCACATAGTGCCGCACCAGCGGAATGGCATCGTTGAGCAGCACCAGCCCGCCAATGGCGCCCAGTATAAACGCCAGCAGCGAGGCAACTTCCAGCACCAGCCCCCGCCGGAAGCCCTTCACGGCCCCGATGCCCAACGGAAGTAGCAGCAGAATATCGAAAGCGGACATAGAAGGCGAAGACGAGCTAGTGAGGTTGGCGCTCCGGCAGGTTAGTTGCCTTCTACCGGAGCGCCACTCCTATCCTGCAGCAGCCTATTGCTGAAGGCTTTACAGGTTAGTGTTATTGAGCAGGTTGCTGACCACCTGCGAAATCACCCGGCCATCGGCTTTGCCAGCCAGCTCACGCGCCGCTACGCCCATCACCTTGCCCAGGTCGGAGGGGCCGGTGGCGCCCACGCGCTGAATGATGCCCACAATGATTTCCACCAAATCGGCCTCAGAAAGCTGCTGGGGCAGGTATTCCTCGATGATGGCCAGCTCGTTGAGCTCCACTTCTTCGAGGTCGGAGCGGAACTGCTTCTGGTAGGTTTCGGCGGCCTCGCGGCGCTGCTTGGCCTGCTTGGTCAGGAGCTTGATTTCGGCTTCCGGCGAGAGGGCCGCGCCGTGCTGGCCCTCGGCGGTTTCGGCCAGCAGAATCTGCGACTTGATGCTGCGCAGCGTGGTCAGGCGTACTTTGTCTTTGGCCAGCATGGCCTTCTTGATATCAGCGTCGATGGTTTCTTTCAGAGCCATAAGTCAGGGGAAATGAGGTGCAAGATTACGTTTTTTGCCGCAAGGCGACGTACTAAGGCCGCCGCGAAAGCTGCCGCCCGGAAACCGGAACGGCAGGGCGCTGGTTTGGGTGCGTATCTTTGGCTACGTACCACCCCGCTAATTCTTCCTACGCATGACCAAGCTTAGCGTAAACATAAATAAAATAGCCACCCTGCGGAACGCCCGCGGCCACAACCGCCCCGACCTGCTGCAGGCCGCCCGCGACTGTGAGCGGTTCGGGGCGCAGGGTATTACGGTGCATCCGCGGCCGGATGAGCGGCACATCCGCTATCAGGACGTGCGCGACCTGAAAGCCGTAGTGACCACCGAGCTGAACATCGAAGGCAACCCCACGCCCGACTTCCTGAACCTGGTGCGCGAAGTGCGGCCCGAGCAGGTGACCCTAGTGCCTGACGCGCCCGACGCCATTACGTCGAACGCCGGCTGGGACACGGTGCGGCACCAGATTTTCCTGATCGGGGTGGTACAGGAGCTTAAGGCGCTGGGCTGCCGCGTCAGTATCTTCCTCGACCCCAGCCCGGAGATGGTGAAGGCCGCCGTAGCTACCGGCACCGACCGGATTGAGCTCTACACCGAAGACTACGCCCGCCTCTACCCCACCGACCCCGCCGCCGCGCTGGCCCCCTACCAGACGGCCGCCGTGCTGGCCCAGCAGCTCGGACTGGGCCTGAACGCCGGCCACGACCTGGACCTCGACAACCTGGCCTATCTGAAGCAGAACCTGCCCGGCCTGGAGGAAGTCAGCATTGGCCACGCCCTGATCTGTGACGCGCTGTACCTGGGCCTGGAAAACACGATTCAGCTCTACCGCCGGCAGCTGGTATAAGCAAGCAGCTTGACGCATCAACCCCGGATCCTCAGCCCTATATAATGCCCCGACTTACCATCCAGGATTTTCTGCAAGACGACTCCGGCGCGCCTATTCTGGATGCCCGGGCACCGCTGGAATACGCGCAGGGCCACATTCCCGGGGCCGTGAGCTTCCCGCTGTTTTCAGACGAGGAGCGTGCACGTATCGGCACGATGTATAAGCAGGTAAATCCCGACAAAGCCGTGCTGCTGGGCCTGGACCTGTTTGGGCCGAAAATGAGCCGGATGGTGCAGCAGGCCCAAAAGCTGGCGCCTGGCAAGCAGGTGCGGCTGCACTGCTGGCGCGGCGGCATGCGCAGCGGCGCCGTGCAGTGGCTGCTGGAGCTGGCCGGGTTTCAGGTGCAGCTCCTCGACAAAGGCTATAAGGAGTACCGCCGGTGGGTGTTGCAGGAGTTTGAGCGCCCTAGGCCACTGCTGGTGCTGGGCGGCCTCACCGGCTCCGGCAAAACCGCCGTGCTGCACGCCCTCAGCGCCCGGCAGCCCGTGCTTGATCTGGAAGGACTGGCCAGCCACAAAGGCTCGGCGTTTGGCAGCATCGGGCAGCCCAGCCAGCCCACGCAGGAGCAGTTCGAGAATGATCTGGCCTTGCAGCTGGCGCATATGGAGGCAGAAAAGCCGGTATGGGTGGAAGACGAAAGCCGCACGATTGGCAGCGTGCACGTGCCGCCGCCCTTGTTCCAGCAGATGCAGCAGGCTCCGCTCGTGCTGCTGGAGATTCCGCGGGAAGTGCGCGTGCGCAAGCTCGCCGAAGAGTATGGCCGCCAGGATGCCGGCGCGCTGGCGTCTTCCGTTCTGCGGATTCGTAAGCGGCTGGGCGGGCTGGCCACCAAAGAGGCGCTGGCCGCTATTGCCGAAGACGATATGGAGAAAATGGTCAGCCTCGTGCTCGACTACTACGACAAAACCTATTCCCACGGCCTCAGCGGCCGCCCCGCCGTCCGGGTGCCCTCCGATACCTGCGACGCAGCCGTAAATGCCGAGCTGGTGCTGGCAGCCGCTCAAAAGAACTGGCCGGCCGCCATGCTCAACGGCTGATTTCAAGCTGAACTACTGACTGGCCCCAGGCTCACTCTCCTACCCCGCACTCCCTCTCCGATGAATACACCCGAAACCTCTCCCGACCAGATTCGCCTGACGCAATACAGCCACGGGGCCGGCTGCGGCTGCAAAATTGCGCCCAAGGTCCTCGACCAGATTCTGCACACCAGCATTCCGCAGCCCCACGATGCGCAGCTGCTGGTGGGCAACTCCTCGCGCGATGATGCAGCCGTGTATGATATTGGCGGCGGGCAGGCCATCATCAGCACCACCGACTTCTTCATGCCGATTGTGGATGATGCCTACGATTTCGGCCGGATTGCCTCTGCCAACGCCATTTCTGATGTGTACGCCATGGGCGGGCGCCCCGTCATGGCCATTGCCGTGCTGGGCTGGCCCATTGATAAGCTGGCCCCGGAGGTAGCACGCCGCGTAATTGAGGGCAGCCGCAGCATCTGCGCCGAGGCCGGAATTCCGCTGGCCGGCGGCCACAGCATCGACTCGCCCGAGCCTATTTTTGGACTGGCCGTCACGGGCCTGCTCGACATCAAGAACCTGAAGCAGAACGATACCGCCACGGCGGGCTGTGAGCTGTTTCTGACCAAGCCCCTGGGCGTGGGCATGCTCACCACAGCGCAGAAACGCGGCATTCTGCGCCCCGAGCATGAGCAGATTGCCCCGCAAAGCATGATGCAGCTCAACAAAATAGGCGAAGAGCTGGGCCGCCTGCAGGCCGTGCGCGCCATGACCGATGTAACGGGCTTCGGGCTGCTGGGCCACCTCTCGGAGGTGTGCGAAGGCAGCGGGCTGACTGCCGACATTGAGTTCAGCAAGGTGCCGCTGCTGGCGGAAGCGGCCGAATACTACGCCCAGAAATCCATTCCGGGCGGCACAGTGCGCAACTGGGACTCCTACGGCCACAAAATCGGCAGCCTCTCTGACGAGCAGCGCGTCTGGCTCTGCGACCCGCAAACGTCGGGGGGCTTGCTGGTGTGCGTGGAGCCGGCCGGCCGGGCCGAAGTGCAGGCGGTTTTCGCGCGGCACGGGCTGGCGCTGGAGCCGTTTGGTACCCTGCGCGAGCATCAGGCTGGCGAGCCCTGGATTCAGGTACGCTAAGGGCCGGTGAAGACATTTGCACTGCTACGGCCCCTGCTGGAGTTTGGGGCCGTAGTGATGGCGCTGCTGGTAGGGCTGCGGCTGCTGACGGGGCTGTTTACCGGCAAGCGCCACACGTTCACGCTCACGTTTCAGCGGCAGGTGGCGCTGTTGTTCTGGCCGCTGCTGTGCCTGAGCATGGGGCTTCCGTTTCTGGCCTCGTTCCTGTTTGCCGACGCCATTTCTACGTTCGAGCTGGTGCTGCTGCTGGTATTTTCGGCGCTGGTGCTGGGCTTTGCGGCGCCGGCGCTGCTGCTGCACCTGCAGTATTACGCGCACAATCAGGCCACGGCCGTCGTTTTCGAGCCCAAGCAGAACGTGCTGGAGGTATACCAAGGCGGCCAGCGCATTCCGTTCGGCCGCTCCGACCTGGTGCGGGTGGAGCATGTGCGCTGTACATCGCGCCGCCTGTTCTGGAGCAACTACGAGTACCTGCAGCTTCATCTTAGCGGCGGACAGGTGCTCACGCTTACTTCGCTGCTACTGAAACTGGGGCCACTGGCTGAATTCCTGCGCAACACCAGCCTGCATACCAGCCAGCAGCTGTTTTGCATAATCCGAACACACAGCCCCGCTTCCTAAGCCAGCCATGCGCCGGCTTAGGGAAGGCCTATAGCGAGTACCTGACGCCTAAACTCCATGCAGCAAAGCTACTGCTCGTCTCCTGGCAGGTCCTTGCCAGCAACCTATTCCAGAAGTAGCCGCACGGCAGCTATATTTGTTTTTTGAATTTCTTCCTGATGGGGCGGGTGTTACGCTGGGCTTTACTGTTGTGCTTTATTAGTGTGGGGCTTCCCGTACTTGCCACAGCACCGCCAGCCAGCGCCGCAACCATCACCAGGCTCAAGAGCCAGCTGGCCGCTCACCCCACCGATACGGCCCGGGTCCGGCTGCTGGCCGCTCTCTGCTACGAACTGCACGATACCAGCCCAACGCAAGCCCTGGCCTACGGCGAACAGGCAGTGCGCCTGGCCACTGCCCTGCCCGACCCGCCGGGCCTGCTTCGCAGCCTGCTGAACCTGGGCAGCTGCTACGCCAACCTCTCCGACGCGCCTTATGCCCTGCAGCTGCAGCAACAGGCTCTGACTCTGGCCCGCCAGCTACACGACAACGACGGTATAGTGCGCGCTTACACCAGCATTGGGGGCGTACACCACGAGCGCGACGATACCGTAAGTGCCCTGCAGAACTACACCCAGGCCCTCCGGCTGGCGTACGCCAAAGGTGTCCGCGCTAATACGCGGCTGCTGCTGTTCGGCAATCTGGGCAACCTGCACTCCTACCTGCGCAACTACCCGCAGGCGCTGCTCTACACCCGGCGGGCCCTCAACATGGCCCGCACCAGCGGCGACAAGCCCGGAGAATCGCTGTATCTGGCGCATCTGGGCACTTTCTACTACCAACAGGGCCGCCTCAATACGGCTGAAGGACTGTTGCGCCGAGCTATTACGCTGGCCGAGCCGCTGCACATCCCGCGGATTGAGGCGGGCCACCTGGAGTTACTGGCCGTAGTGCTTTTGCTCAAAGACCAGCTGCCGGAAGCCGAAACGCTGACCCGCCGCGCCCTGCTGCTTTCCCGGCAATCGGGCTACCAGGAAGGCTTGCGTGAGGGGTACAACATCATGGCCGAAATCAGTGAGCGGCGGCAGCAGTATCAGCAGGCGCTCGGCTGGGAAATGCGGTTTCGGGAGCTGAACGACTCGCTCAACAGCCTCTCGCGCCTGAATACGCTGGCTGCCCTGCAAACCCGCTACGATACCAAAGAGAAGGAAAGCCAGATCCGGCTGCTCACCCAGCGCGGCGAGATGCAGCAGCACCGCAACCGGGAGTTGTGGACCGTGGTGGGCGCGCTGGTGCTGGGGCTGGGCGGCATGGGCGTGCTGTATACCCAGCTCCGCAAAAGCCGGGCGGCGCTGGCCACCAACAATGCGGCCCTGCAGCACGCCACCCACGAGCTACGCGAAGTAGCGGCTTCCAAAGACCGGCTCTACGCTATTGTAGCCCACGACCTGCGCGGGCCCGTCACGTCGTTCGTGGGCGTTACGGAGCTGATTGAGTTCTATCTGCGGCAGGGCGACGAAAACGGCCTGCGCCGTTTGCCGGCGCTGGTGCGCCAATCGGCGCAAAGCCTCAACGGCCTGCTCGACAACCTGCTCAACTGGGCGGTCAGCCAGACTGGGGAACTGGTCAGTCAGCCCGAAGCTTTGCCTGTCGATTCGCTGTTTGCTGAAATAGAAGAACTGTACCGGACTACCGCCCAGGCCAAGCAGATTGAGCTAAGCACCCTCGCCGCCGCAGACCTGCGCGTGTGGGCCGACCGCAACATGACGCGCACAATTCTGCGCAACCTGGTGGGCAATGCGCTCAAATTTACGCCTGCCGGCGGGCGTATTGCCCTTTCGGCCCGGCCCGCTCCCGACGGTGCCGGTGTGCTGCTTTCCGTGGCTGATTCCGGCCGCGGAATGGATGCCGGCCAGATTGCAACCCTGCTCAGCAGCAACGCTTCAGTGCCCGCCCTGACGGCCAACCGCAACAGCCGCTCCGGCACCGGCCTGGGAATACCGCTGTGCCGGGCTTTTGCCGAGCGGCTGCAGGGCACATTATCATTGCAGAGCGCGCCCGGCGAAGGCACTACGGCGTACGTACACTTGCCGGCACCACCGGTTAGCTAGCGTAGCGGCGCAGGTTTGCCCGCTACTCCCGACCTTTGCCCTTCTCACTTTGCCTTTGCATATGCAGCTTCATCACCGCGAACAAGGCCAGGGTACGCCGCTGGTCGTCCTGCACGGCCTATTCGGCACCCTCGACAACTGGCAGACGCTGGGCCGGCGCTGGGCCGACGCCGGCCACCGCGTCATCAGCGTCGATTTGCGCAACCACGGCCGGTCCTTCCATACGCCCGAGCACACCTATGAGCTCATGAGCCAGGATGTGCTGGCCTTGTTCGACAGCCTGCAGCTAGACCCCGAAACTACGCTACTGGGCCACAGTATGGGCGGCAAAGTAGCCATGCACTTCGCCCTCCATCACCCCGACCGGCTGGCCCGGCTCATCGTTATTGACATTGCTCCGCGCGCCTCGTCCATGGAGCATCAGGATGATATTATAGAAGGCCTGAATGCGGTGCCGTTGGCGCAGCTCGAAAGCCGGCAGCAGGCCGATGAGGCGCTGGCCCAACATATCCGGCAGCCCGGCGTGCGCCAGTTCCTGCTCAAGAATCTATACCGGCAGGAAGACAACTCCTTCGCGTGGCGCCAGAACCTGGCCGCCCTGACCAGCAACATGCTGGCCGTAGGCGCCGAAATAACGGCCCCGCAGCCCTTTATGAAGCCCGCACTGTTTATCCGGGGCGGCAAATCCGACTACATCACCACCGAAGACAAACTATACGGTATTCCGCCGCTGTTCCCGAACTCGCAGGTAGAAACCATAGTGGACGCCGGCCATTGGGTGCACGCCGAAAAGCCCGACGAAGTGTTTGGGCTGGTTGATGCCTTCGCCAAGAGCTGAGTTTCTGCTCCCAAACGGCGCCCAGCCTGAGCTGCCTGCTACTTCCTCTTTTTAACCCTCCCTGCTCTTGAAAACCGGCACCCTATACCTCATTCCTACCATTCTGGCCGATGATACGGCCGCGCAGGTGCTGCCCCCGCAAGTGGCGGAGCGGGTGGCCGCACTGGCCTATTTTCTGGTGGAGAATGCGCGCACGGCCCGGCGATTCATCAAAAGCGTAGCGCCCGCCCAGGTGATTGAGGAGCTACGCATCAGCGTCATCGACAAGGACAGTACCGAGGCTCAGATAAAGGCGGCCCTGCAGCCGCTGCTCAGTGGCCAGGATGCAGGTGTCATTTCGGAAGCCGGCTGCCCCGGCATTGCCGACCCCGGCGCCGAGCTGGCACGGGCGGCGCATCAGGCCGGTATCCGGGTGGTCCCGTTGGTGGGGCCGTCGTCGCTGCTGCTGGCGCTCATGGCTTCGGGCATGAACGGGCAGAGCTTCGCGTTTCACGGCTACCTGCCCATCGAGCGAAGCCGGCGGGCGGCAGCTATCAAGCAGCTGGAGAAAGTAGCGCTGGCCCAGCACCAGACGCAGCTGTTCATCGAGACGCCCTACCGCAACATGCAGCTGCTCGAAGACCTGCTGGCGCAGCTCAGCGGCAGCACCCGGCTCTGCATTGCGGCCAGCCTCACGGGCCCGGAAGAATACGTGCGCACCAATACGGTAGCGGGCTGGCGCAAAGCAGGCCTGCCCGAAATCCATAAGCAGCCCGCCGTATTTCTGGTAGGGGCCTGACGGATCAGCTACCCCTATTTCAGCACCTGATACACCAGCAACGACGCCAGATAGGCCAGGCCTGTCATGTAGATCAGCTGCAGCAGCGGCCACTGCCAGCCTTTGGTTTCGCGGTAGGTGGCCGCCAGCGTGCTCATGCACTGCATGGCAAACACGTAGAATACCAGCAGCGACGCCGAGCGGGCCACCGTGAAGAACGGCTGCCCGTTTTCGTCTTTTTCGGCGGCCAGCTTCTGCTGCACGGTCAGCTCATTCGCATCCTGCCCCACGCTATAGATGGTGCTCATGGTGCCCACAAATACTTCGCGGGCGGCAAACGAGGTGAGCAGTGAAATGCCGATTTTCCAGTCGAAGCCCAGCGGGCGGATGGCGGGCTCGATGAGGTGGCCGAAGCGGCCGGCGTAGGAGCTTTCCAGCTTCTGAGAAGCCACGCGGCTTTCCGTTTCCTCGGGCGTCAGGGCCTGCGCTACGGCGGCAGTGCGGGCCCGGCTTTCGGCCTGCTCCAGCGCATTGCCGGGGCCGTAGGAGGCCAGCACCCACAATATCACCGAAATAGCCAGAATAACTTTGCCGGCCTGAAACACGAAGGCCTTCACCTTTTCGATGATGGTCAGGCCCACGTTTTTCCAGCGGGGCCAGCGGTACACCGGAAACTCCATGATGAAGTAGCTGCGTTCCGTGGTGCGCATCAGCAGCTTCATGGCCCACGCCGAGGCTACCGCCGACACGAAACCGAGCAGATACAGCCCCATCAGGGCCACACCACGCAGGTTGAAAACGCCCAGCACCGGCTCGTCGGGCACTACCAGCCCAATCAGCACGGTATACACCGGAATCCGGGCCGAGCAGCTCATCAGCGGCGTTACGAAAATGGTGATGAGGCGGTCCTTGCGGTTTTCGATGGTGCGCGCGCTCATGATGGCCGGCACAGCGCAGGCCATACCCGAAATCAGGGGCACCACGCTCTTGCCGTTCAGTCCGAACTTGCGCATGATGCGGTCCATCATGAACGTGACACGGGCCATGTAGCCGGTTTCTTCGAGCACCGCAATAAAGGCGAACAGCAGCGCAATCTGCGGAATGAAAATCAGCACGCCGCCTAAGCCTGCCAGCACGCCCTCAGTCAGCAGGCTGATGAGCGGGCCGTCGAAGTTGGTTTGAATCAGGCTGTTGATCCAGGCTACGCCCTCGTCAATGAGCTCCATAGGGTAGCTGGCCCAGGCAAACACGGCCTGAAACAGCAGGAACAGCACCGCCATGAAAATCAGGTAGCCCCACACCCGGTGCGTCAGCACCCGGTCGATGCGGTTGCTGTAGGGCTCGGCTTTCTCCGTGCGCGTCACTGATACCGCATTCAGCAGCAGCTCGTTGATACTGTTGTAGCGGGTTATGGTTTCCTGCGCCTGCCGGGCCATCGGCTCAAACTCGTACTTGGCCACCAGCTCGGCAATATAGGCCTTGTCGTCGGCCGACAGGAAGCTGATCTGGCGGAACTGGTGCGCGTAGTGCAGCGCCAGATAGTCGTTGTGCAGGTTGAAATAGTAGCGGATCTGCCGGATCATGGGCAGCAATTCGGGCTCCGGCTCGTAAAAGGACACCGTAGGCGCATTCAGCTGCTGAGCTATAACGATTTTAAGGGCCGTCACGCCAATGCCTTTGCGGGCATTCATGGGAATAACCGGCACGCCCAGCTCGTACTGCAGAGCCTCCAGGTCGATGCTGATGCCGTGCTGCTCGGCTACGTCCATCATGTTCAGGGCCAGCACGGCCGGCAGGCCCAGATCGGCGAGCTGCGTGAACAGCAGCAGATTGCGCCGCAGGTTGCTGGCGTCGGCCGTCACTACCACGAAGTCGGGGTACTGCGCCGAGCCCCGGTCGTAGAGCAGATCGGTGATGACCTTTTCATCGAGGCTCTTGGGATAGAGCGAGTACGTACCGGGCAGGTCGATGATTTCGGCGCGGTGCTGCGCCGTGAGCTGGCTCACGCCCGTTTTGCGGTCCACGGTCACGCCGGGGAAGTTGCCAACCTTCTGGTTCAGGCCCGTCAGCTGGTTGAACAGGGACGTTTTGCCGGAGTTCGGGTTGCCGATAAGCGCGATACGCGTCAGGCGTCCCTGCCCCGGCAGCCGGGAGGCCGCTGTTTCCAGCGCGGCGGCCGAAGCCGCCTGCCCGGCAGGAGCAGTTTTAATTCCGGCACTACTACTCATTATAACGCTATTCCTTCAGCAAAATGGTGGCCGCTTCGCTTACGCGCAACGACAAAGTGTAATCAGCCGCCTCGCCTACCACCAGCGTGATAGGGCAGCCCAGCGGGGCCCGGCTGTTGAGGCGCACCCGGGTGCCCGGAATGCAGCCCATTTCCAGCAGTTTCAGCGCCATTTCCGGGTCCTGCAGGCAGCAGATTGTGCCGCTCTCACCCAGCTGCAGGTCTTTTACACTCCGGCGGGCAGCGGTTTGAGGAAAGGTGGTGACTGTGGACATAGCAGCTGAGTTATTTAGACTTGCTTTAAACAAAGGTACCACCCATTTAGGTTTCGGCCAAAAATTGAAAGGCTGGTACTCTTACAATCAGAACGGCCGCTCAGATTGCCCTATAACTATTCCTTTCCGCAATTGCATCTTTATAAATATTTGAAGAATACTTGCCACATATCGGCATTATCACTTTAATTTTGGCATATAACACTAGTCTGCCTACATATGCTTCAACGCCTACTTGCCTTTTTTACTTTTCTCCTATTGTTTCCGGCCCTAGGCATGGCCCAGGAGAACCGTCTTTCCGGCCGCATCGTCGACCAGAAGACCAAGGAACCGATTCCGTTTGCTTCTATTGGCCTCAAAGAAGAGCAAACCGGAGCCCTGACCAACGAGTATGGCTTTTTTCAGATGGCTACGCCTGAGAAAAGCGCCCACGACTCCCTCATTGTGCTGGCGCTGGGCTTTAAACGTGTGGCGGTGCTGGTGAAGCGCGGGGTTTCCCAAACTGACATCATCATTGAGGTGCCCAAGCGCGTTATCGAGCTGCAGAACGTGACCGTAAAGGGCGGCAAGGTGAAAGACCTGGCCCTGGGTTCTAAATCGAGTACGCCCGGTGAAGGCATGATTCAGGGGATGCCCGGCAGCCAGTACGCCTTCTTCGTGAAGAACGACAAGGGCAAGAAGCTCGGCAACATCCGCTCGGCCTCCTTCTACATCGGCGAAAACGGCTTCCCACGGGAGCCTTTCCGGGTTCGGATTTACAAGGCTGATGGCAACTACAACTCGCCCAACACCGACCTGCTCACCGAAAACGTGGTAGTGTCGGCCCCCAAAGGAGGCGCCTGGTATACCATAGACCTGACGTCTTATAACATTGAGGCCCCGACCGAAGGCTTCTTCGTAGCCATGGAGTGGATTGTGAGCGGCGACAAGTTCTACACCACCAACTTCATGGACACCTACACGCCCTACGGCCAGATTATGCGTCCTACCTTCGAGTTCAAGGAAAGCCGCACCTGGAGCTACACTATGGGCAAGGGCTGGAGCCTGCTCACGCTCTCCAGCAACGGCCAGCGCTACAACGCCATGATTAAGGCGGAAGTAGACATGATTAAGGACTAACCCCATATAAGTAGCCAAACAAAAAGGGCGGGCTCCACTCGGAGCCCGCCCTTTTTGTTTGGCCGCTGTTCGGCTACTTAATTACCGCAATTTCTACGCGGCGGTTCTGCTGGCGGCCTTCCGCCGTGGCATTGGATGCCACCGGCGCCGACTCGCCCATGGGCTCGATGCTGACGCGGGCGTCGCCCATGCCACCGTTCATGGCCAGCCATTTCTTCACGGCCTCGGCACGCTTGGCGCTTAGTTCGCGGTTGTAGCTTTTGTCGCCGCGCGAATCAGCGAAGCCCATTACGCGCACTTGGCTTTTGCCGTGGCGACGGCCAATGGAAGCAGCAATTTCCGACAGCGCCCGGGTTGCGGTAGGCTTGATGTCGGCTTTGTCGGTGTCAAACAGCACGCTTTCCTCCAGACCATACACGCCGAACTTCTCGTCGCCGCGCACCGAAATTTCGGGCAGGTCAATTTCTTCGTAGGCCACGTCCGCCAGCTTGGCTTTGGACATGTCCCAGGCTGCATCGGCAGCACTCACGGTAGCAGCAGCCGCGTCGGCTACTGTGGCGCCGTCGCGGGCCACGACGGCCGTATCCGTGGTAGCTTCGCTGAGCTGGTCTTTTTCTTCGGGTTTCTTCAGGTCGTTGCAGGCCGAAGCCAGCAGCGTGGTGGCTGCCAGAGCAGTAAGTAAATGCTTTTTCATAGAAAAGGGGGTTGGGAGAAAGAAGCTGACCAGCCCGCGTAGGTAGCAGACTGGTCAGCGGGAAAAATGGGAAGCTTATTTTGCCGGAGCTGTGTGGGCCACAATCCAGGAACGAATTATTTCCTGAGCTGCAGGCGAGAAGTTGCCTTGCCGCTTGCCGTTCACAATGGGCCACTCGGCGTAGCTGGGCTGGAAAAGGTGGTTCACCCCGAGCAGCTTCTTGCTGGTTACGCTTTGGCTGTTGCGCAGGCCTCGGGACAATCCCTCCAGATTGGGCTCGGGCGCCACTTGCACGTCGGCGGTGCCATTGAGCAGCAGCACCGGGCATTTCACTTGCGGCAGCTGTTGCACGGGGTTAAAATCCAGGAAATAGCGGTAGCGGGGCGAGGTAAATGCGGCGGCACTGGCCTCTACAGCCTCATTGCCGGTACCCGTATAGATCTGGCGGAGCAGGTTGGCTACTATGCCCCGGGCCTGCGCTCCGTCCGGCGTGTTCCGAATGACTTCGAACATGTTCTGCTGGCGCTTGGTCGACAGGTCAACCTGGGCGTCGGCAAATCCCAAGGAACGCAGGCGGGCTTTCTCCTGCTGCACCGCCAGTTCACTGCCTGGCACCCCGTAAGCAGCCAGCGTCACGACGAAAGCAGGCGGCAGCGGCTGTGCGGCGGCCAGCAGCGCCACGTTGCCGCCCTCGCCGTGTCCAATCACGCCAATCTGGCCCAGATTGATTTCGGAGCGGGTGCGCAGATAGTTAAGGCTGGCCTGCACGTCGCTCACTAGGCTGGCCGTGGTAGCCTGCGCCAGTTCGCCGGTAGAGCCGCCCACCCCCCGGTCGTCGAAGCGGAGCACGGCAATGCCCCGGCGGGTGAGGTAGTCGCCGAGTACGCCCATCATGGCATAGCCCCCCACGGTGCCTTCCCGGTCGTGCGGGCCGGCGCCCGAGAGCAGCACCACGGCCGGAAACGGCCCCGGGCCGGCCGGAATGGTCAGCATACCCGCCAGGCGCAGGTTCTCTGCGTCGTTGGCATAGGCCACTTCTTCCTCGCGGTAGGGCGGCGTAAGGCGGGCTTTGGGTGCCGTATTGATGGCGGGAGCGGCAAAAGACAGCGTAAGCGGCGAGTGCAGGCCCGGCTGCTGCCACTGGCCTTCTATCTGCTTGCCATCGGGCGCCAGCCGGCCTACAAAGCTGCTGCCAGCTTCTTCGGCCGCAAATATTACCGTGTCACCTTTCAACTCCACGGTTACGGAGAGCTGGCTTACTTTCTGAAGCGGCACATCAAGCGTGGCGAAATAGGAACCATCGGTGAGGCTGACCAGCCGAAACACGACCTCCAGCTGGCCACCCGGCACAGTCAGCGGGCCTTTCCAGAGCCCGTCGAGGGCGGGAGCGGCGGTGGCGGGCAGTGCGGCGGCGGCAAGCAGCAAAACCAAAAATGTGCGTATCAGGAATACGGGTAGCGTTAATTTCATACAACAGGTGTAGACAAGAGAGCGTAGAGCGCAACAGGAAGAACCTCAATTCGGCAACTACCTGAGAATGGGCAATGTGATATTTCCCGCAAGATAATTATATCTGCATTTTGTATTGCTACGATGCCAAATTGAATTCTGCTTTCCTGGCAGAAAGCCGGCCGCAACGCACCTGACTTGCGACGAATTACTCGGCTACGAATACGCGCTTCACCCGCTCGCTCACGTTGGTCAGCAGCTCGTAGGGGATGGTGCCGATGCGGGTGGAAAGCTCCGGCAGCGGCAGCTGCGGCCCGAAGATTTCGGCGGTGTCGCCGGCCTGGGCCCCAATGATGTGCGTGACATCGGCCATGCACATGTCCATGCAGACGTTGCCGATAAGCGGGGCGCGCTGCCCCCGAATGACGACTTCGCCCGTGCCGTTGCCAAAGCGCCGGTCGTAGCCGTCGGCGTAGCCGATGGCCAGGGTGGCAATGCGCCGCTCGAAGTCGGCGGCCTGACCGCGGCGGCCGTAGCCCACGGTTTCGCCGGGCGGCAGGGTTTTGACCTGCGAAATGGTGGTGCGCAGCGTGCTGACGGGCTGCAGCGCGTCCTGCTCCCGCCCACTGGCCTCTACACCGTAGAGCCCGATGCCGAGGCGCACCATGTCGAAGTGGGCTTCGGGGAAGCGCAGGATGCCGGCTGAGTTGAGGGCGTGTTTGATAATCGGGTAGCCCAGGGCTTCTTCGAGCACGGGCGCCATGCGCTGGAAGGCGGCCAGCTGGCGGCGCGAAAAGTCGTTGTGCTGCTCTTCGTCGGCGCCGGCGAGGTGGGTGAGGGCACTGGCCACACGCAGATGCGCGGCGTTTTCGCGCAGGAGCTGCACGAGTTCCGGCAGGTCTTCTTCGGCGAAGCCGAGGCGGCGCATCCCGGTATCGAGCTTGAGGTGAATGGCGGGCAGCGGTTGCTCCTGCGCGGCGCGCAGGTAGTCGTGCAGCCGCTCGAAGGAGTAGATTTCGGGTTCCAGATGGTACTGGCGCAGCTTCTGGAAAGCGTCGGGCGAGGGATTCATCACCATGACGGGCAGGCTGATGCCCTGCTGGCGCAGGTCCACGCCTTCGTCGGTGTAGGCCACGGCGAGGTAGTCGGCGCGGTGAAACTGGAGCAGGTTGGCGACTTCGGCCGAGCCGCTGCCGTAGGCGAAGGCCTTCACCATCACCATGAGTTTGGTGCCGGGCTGCAGGCGGCGGCGGTAGAAGTTGAGGTTGTAGGCCAGCGCATCGAGGTTGACTTCCAGCACCGTGCCGTGAATTTTCTGCTGGAAGGCGGCCACAATCCGCTCGAAGCCGAAGCGGCGGGCGCCTTTCACCAGGATGGTTTCGTGGCGGAAGTCGTCGGGGCGGAAGTGGCGCAGGAAGTCTTCGGTGGTGTCGTGGAAGGCCAGCTCTACGTCGTGGAAGGCGAGCTGGTGGAGCCGGATTTCGGTTCCGATGCCGATGAGCCGGTCGACGCCGTGGGTGGCGAGCTGAGCGGCGGCGCGGGCGTAGAGCTCGGGGCCGGCAAGGCCGGACTCCAGCACATCGGAGAGGATGAGGGTGCGGCGGCCGCGGCGGGGCTGGCGGGCCAGAGCATCGAGGGCGAGGGAAAGGCCGGCGAGGTCGTTGTTGTAGGTGTCGTCGAGGACGTAGCAGTCGTTGAGGGCCTGCTTCATTTCCAGGCGCATGGCCACGGGCTGCAGCCGGTCGAGGCGGTGCTGGATGTCGGCAGTGGGCACCTGGTGCCACAGCAGCACAGACAGGGCGTGCAGGGCATTTTCGACGGAAGGTTCGTCGGCGAAAGGCAGCGTGAAGGTGTGCTCCTGGGGCAGCGGGCGGGCCATGCTCACGCGCACCACGGTACGGTCGGCGGAGGCTTCGGCCACCGTCACGGCTACGTGAGCGAGGTGCGGATGCTGGCGGCTCCAGGTGAAGGTTCGGTATTCGGGCAGGTGCTGGCGGGCCGCGGCGTGAATCAGGTCGTGGTCGAGGCAGTAGAAAAGGGTATCGACGTTGCGGAAGAGCTGCATTTTCTCTTCTACTTTCTCCTGCGGGCTGCGGAAGCCGGCATCATGGGCGGTGCCGAGGTTGGTGAAGAGGCCAAGAGTGGGCTGCATGACGGCGGCAAGGCGCGCCATTTCGCCGCGCTCCGAAATGCCCGCCTCGAAGATGCCGAGGGTGTGGGTGGTGTTCAGCTCCCAGACGCTGAGCGGCACGCCCACCTGCGAGTTGTAGGAGCGCGGGCTTTTGCAAAGCAGCTCATCGGGGGCCAGCAGCTGGGCCAGCCACTCCTTGACGATGGTTTTGCCGTTGGAGCCGGTGATGCCGAGCACGGGCAGGCGGAAGCGGCGGCGGTGGGCGGCAGCTACGGCCTGCAGGGCCGCCAGGGCATCCTCGACGAGCAGAAACCCTGCCTCCGGATACGCCAGCAGGCCGTCGGGGATTTCCTCTGCCCTATCTACCACGAACAGGCGCACGCCCTGCCGGTAGAGCTCGGGCAGGTAGCGGTGGCCGTTGTGCTGGGGGCCGCGCAACGCAAAAAACGCGCTGCCGGCCGCCTGCCCGACGCGGCGGCTATCCAGCAGCAGGGACTGAACGGGCGCGGGGCTGGCGGGGGCCAGCAGCAGGGTGCCGCCGGTGAGGGCGGGCAGGTCGGCAGTGAAATCGAGCATGGTGGGGCAAAGGTACGGCTCGTGGGTGATGAGGTGAATGGGGTGACAGGTGACAGGTGGCGGGCTGCAGGTGACAGGTGACAGGAGACAAGTGGCTCTTTGCAGATTACAAATGGCAAGGTACAGGAGACAGATGGCTCTTTGCAGATTACAAGTGGCGGGCTGCAGATTACAAGTGGCGGGCTGCAGGAGATAAGTGGAGGGCTGCAGGAGATACCTGACTGGGTGCAGGAGCTATCTGGCGGGGTGCAGGGAGTTGCTGGTGGGGCGTTGTTTGCGTGGCATTGCCCCGGCCGCGCGGATGGGGACCGGTCGGACGGCTACCGCCGTCGGGCCGGGAGGTTCTGGCGTACCTTTGCTGCGGGCTTACCGTTTAGCATCTTCCTTGAAACTTTCCCGTCATCATCTGGCCGCGCTGGCGGCTTTTCTTATCTGGGGGTTCTTCCCGATTCCGCTGCGGCTGCTGGGCGGCTATGCCAGCGGGCAGATTCTGTTTTTCCGGGTGCTACTGTCGCTGCTGCTGCTCGTGCTGATTCATGGGCTGGGGCGGCGCGAGGCGGTGCGGGCTACGTGGCGGCAGTGGCAGGCGGCCCCGGCCGCCGAGCGGCGGGGCGTGGCGCTGAGCACGGCGCTGGGCGGGCTGCTGCTGACGGCCAACTGGCTACTCTTTATTTATGTAGTGAATGAGGTGAGCGTGCAGGCCGGCTCGTTTGCGTACCTGATTTGCCCGATTCTGACGGCGCTGCTGGGCTTTTTGCTGCTGCGCGAAAATCTGCGGCCCAACCAGTGGGCGGCCATCGGGCTGAGTGCGCTGAGCTGCGCGCTGCTGGGCGTGGGTGAGCTACGGACGCTGCTGATGAGTCTGGTGGTGGCCTTTACGTATGCGCTCTACCTCATCACGCAGCGCCGCCTGCAGGGCTACGACCGGCTGGCGCTGCTGACGGTGCAGCTGGGACTGGCGGCGGCCGTGATTCTGCCGCTGGCCCCGCTGCTGGGCGCGCACCCGCTGGCGGGGCTGGCCGATGGCCGGCTGCTGCTGGTGACGGCGGTGCTGAGTGCGGTGTTTACGGTGCTGCCGCTGTTTCTGAACCTGTACGCGCTGAACGTGCTGCCCTCGGGCACGGTGGGGATTCTGATGTATCTGAACCCGATTGTGAGCTTCGCGCTGGCGTTTCTGTACTTCGGGGAGGCGGCTACGGCGGTGCAGGGCGCAGCCTACGGCGTAATTCTGGGGTCGGTGGTGCTGTATAACTTCCGAACCAGTCGGTAGCGGCCGGGCCGCTGCTGCACAGAACCGGGGAAATGGCAGGCTCCACCCCTACCGCTGGCCTGCATCCGCCAAAGCGCCAATCCTTGTTACCTTCGGGCAGTTTTCGCCCACTACTTTCTTCCTGAATGACGACCGTTTTCTCTGCGCCGGCCGTGGCGCCTGCTCCGTTGGTGCCGCTGTGGCGGCGGGTGCTGCCCCATCTGCTGGCCGTGCTGCTGTTTCTGGGGCTGGCCGTACTCTACTTCTCCCCCATCGTGTTTGATGGCAAAACCCTGAGCCAGCACGACATCGTGCAGTTTAATGGCGGGGCCCACGAGGCGCAGCAATACCGCGAGGCCACCGGCAAAGAGGCGCTGTGGACCAACTCCATGTTTTCGGGGATGCCCACGTATTTGATCAGCACGCGCTTTACCGGCGACCTGAGCATTTATCTGCAGCAGATTTTTACGCTGGGGCTGCCGGCGGTGGTAGCCAACCTGTTTCTGGCGCTGCTGTGCGGCTACGTGCTGTTCGTGGCGCTGGGCCTCTCGCCGGTGGTGAGCGGTGTGGGCGCTATTGCGCTGGGTTTCACCAGCTACAACCTCGTGATTCTGGCCGCCGGCCACAACACCAAGAGTCTGGCCCTGGCCTACGCGCCGGTGGTGCTGGCGGGCCTGCTGGTGGCGTTCCGGCGCAACAAGTGGCTGGGCACGGGCCTGTTTGCGGTGGGCCTGGCCATGAACGTGCGCGCCAACCACTTGCAGATTACCTATTACCTGCTGCTGCTGGTGCTGATTTTTGGCGTGGTGGAGCTGATTGGGGCCGTGCGCGAAAACCGGCTGCCCGATTTTCTGGGCCGCACGGGGCTCCTGGCCGTGGCAGCGCTGCTGGCGGTGGGCGTGAGCTTCGGCCGTCTTTACACCACCATTGAGTATGGTAAGTACAGCATCCGGGGCAAATCGGAGCTGAAAACGCCGGCTCCCACGGCGCCCGGGCAGCAGGCGGCTCCGGCCGGCGACGATGCCGGTACCGGCCTCGACCGGGACTACGCCTTCGGGTGGAGCTACGGCGTGGGCGAAAGTATCACGCTGCTGATTCCGAACTTCTACGGCGGGGCCTCGCAAAGCAAGCTCTCCGACGACTCGGCTACAGGCAAAGCCCTGGCCGCGCTGGGTTTGCCGCCGGTGCAGCTCAGCGACTACCTGGCCCACATGCCGACCTACTGGGGCAACCAGCCGATTACGAGCGGGCCGGTGTACGTGGGCGCTATTGTGTGTTTCCTGTTCGTGCTGGGCCTTTTCGTGGCCGACCGGCGCCTGCGCACGTGGCTGCTGGTGGGTACTATTCTGTCGTTGGTGCTGGCCTGGGGCAAGAACTTCGAGAGCTTCAACTACCTGATGTTCGACTATTTCCCGGGCTACAACAAGTTCCGGTCGGTGAGCATGGCCCTGGTGATTGCGCAGCTGACTATGCCGCTGCTGGCCATCCTGGCGCTGGCGCGCGTGCTGCGTAGCCGCGCCGCGGCCACTACGGTTGCCGGAGCCAGCACCCACCCCAGCCTGGCCGCGCTGAGCGCCAAAACCACCACCGACGCCCCCGAAACCGCCGACCTGAAGCGCAAGCTGCTGCTGGCGCTGGGCATTACGGTGGGCGTGTGCGTACTGGCTTTCCTGATGGGCCTGGGCGCTGATTTCGCCTCGCCGATTGACGCGCAGCTGCAGCAGCAGGGCTTCCCGCTGGACGCGCTGCGCCAGGACCGCGCCGCCATGCTGCGCGGTGACGTGTTCCGCTCCATCGTGTTTATTGCGCTGGCGGCCGGTACGCTGTGGTTCTACCTGCAGCGCAAGCTGTCGGCGGGCATGGCGGCGGCGCTGGTGGGCTTGTTCACGCTCGTGGATCTGTGGGGCGTGGACAAGCGCTACCTCAACGACTCCAACTTCCAGCGCGAAACCGTGGCCGAGCAGTTCGTGCCCTCCGCCGCCGACCAGCAGATTCTGCAGGACAAAGACCTGAGCTACCGGGTGCTGAATGTGGCCAACCCCTTCAACGAGGCCAACACGTCGTACTTCCACAAGAGCATCGGGGGCTACCACGGGGCCAAGCTGCGCCGCTACCAGGACCTGATTGACCGGCAGATTTCGCAGAACAACAACCAGGTCCTGAACATGCTGAACACGCGCTACGTGATAGTGCCTGCGCAGGCGCCGCAGCAGGAAGGCCAGCCCGGCCAGCCGGAGCAGGTGCAGCGCAACCCCGGCGCGCTGGGCAATGCGTGGTTCGTAAACGACATCCAGAAGGTGCAGACGCCGGACCAGGAAATCCAGGCGCTGACCGGCCTGAACGTGGCTACTACGGCCGTGGTGGACGCTACCAAGTTTCCGGTGGCCAGAACCAGCTATGCGGCGCCCGGCTCTACCATTGCCCTCACCAAATACTCGCCCGACGCCCTGACTTACCGCGCCACCGCTACCGCCGATGCCTTCGTGGTGTTCTCGGAAATCTACTATGCCGATGGCTGGAACGCGTACCTGGATGGCAAGCTGGTGCCCCACCTGCGGGCCAACTACGTGCTGCGTGCTATGCCGCTGCCGGCCGGTAACCACACCATCGAGTTCAAGTTTGAGCCCACGGAATACGCCATCGGCAACACGGTTTCGATGGTGTCGTCGGTGCTGCTGATTCTGGTGCTACTGGGGCTGCTGGTGTACACGGTGCGCCAGCCCGCCACGCCCAATGAGCCGGCTTTCGTGTAGCATTTTTCACCTTAGCTGCGAGAAGCCCTGCCGGACCGGTGGGGCTTTTTCGTGGGCTGACCTGCTGCCTACCCATGATTCTTGTACCGCTACAAGAGCCCGAAGCCGCCCGCCGCAACATTCGGCTGCTGCTTTTGCGCGACGACCTGACGCACCCCGAGCTGCCGGGCAACAAGTGGCGCAAGCTGAAATACAACCTCACGGAAGCGCAACAGCTGGGGCATGATACGCTGCTGACGTTTGGCGGGGCGTTTTCCAACCACATTGCCGCCGTAGCCGCGGCCGGCCGCCTCACTGGCCTGCGCACCATCGGCATCATTCGGGGCGAAGAGACACCGCCACTCAACCCCACGCTGGCGCGGGCCGCGGCCGACGGCATGACGCTACGCTACCTCGACCGGGAAACGTACCGCCGCAAGCAGGACCCGGCGTTTCTGGCGGAGCTGCTGCGCGAAACCGGCCCGGCTTATATCATTCCGGAAGGCGGCTCCAATGCGCTGGCTTTGCCGGGCTGCGCGGAACTGGTTACGGAACTGGCCGCGGAAACCACCTTCGACTACCTGTGCGTGGCCTGCGGCACGGGCGGTACGCTGGCCGGCTTGCTCACCGCCTTGGCCCCGCACCAGCAGGCGGTAGGCATTGCGGCCCTGAAAAACGGCGGCTTCCTGCGCACCGATGTGGATGCACTAACGCAGGCTGCTACCGGCCACACCTTCCCCAACTACGACTTGCGCACGGACTACCACCTGGGCGGCTATGCCCGCTTTTCCCTGGAGCTGCTGGACTTCATCCACGCCTTCCAGACCCGCCACGGCGTGCTGCTGGACCCGGTTTATACCGGCAAGCTGCTGTTTGGGGTACTGGACTTGCTACGGCAGGACTACTTCGCGGCGGGTTCTACGGTGGTGGCGGTGCATACCGGCGGGCTGCAGGGCTGGACCGGGTTCCGGCAGCGGTTCGGGCATCGTAGCGCGTGGTGGCCGGAAGGTGTGTAAGTGGAAAATATCCTTACCGAAACCGGGCTTCCAGCCGCCGCAGCCACGGCTGCGCGCCCAGGGCCGCCAGCAGAAACCAGTGCGACAATACCGGCGCTGAAAACCGGATGTCCCAGTCTTCCACCGTCATCATCACGACAACGGCCTGCAGCAGAATGACGGCGGCGGCATAGACCCGGGCGGGCCGCGCTACGGTGCGCCGGGCCACTCCGCGCAGGGCCAGCCAGTAGATGGGCGGCAGCGTGGCGGCCAGCATCAGGCAATGCAAAGCGGAATAGTACGGCTTCGGGAAGCCCATGAAATACGTGAGCTTGAGAGCCGCCAGCTGCGCAAACCACCGCGGGTTCTGCCCGATGAACAACAACAGCCGCCACAGCGGCGGAGAGGTCGGGTCGGGCAGGTGCAGCGGGGCCGTTGGGTGTAAGTCGGCCTGCGGATAGCCAAAGATGATGAGGCCCTGCTCGTAGGTTTCGATGAGCGTGAAGGTGCGCAGCAGCTCATTCAGCACCACCCAGGCTACCGGCAGCAGCATCAGCCCCGCCAGCAACCCGGCACTCAGCCACGTCCGCTGCCCGTGCGCCCGCAGCCACCCCAACGCCGCCAGTCCGGCCGCCCCGAAAGCCACGAAACCGTTGGGCCGGATGGTAGCCGTAATCAGCAGCACGAGCAGCGCCAACAGTGCCCCGCGCCACGTACGCACCCGCGCCACCGCCCACAGCGAAAACACGAGCAGGCTGGTAAACAACGATTCCGTGAGCAGAAATGGGTTGGCGCGCTGCACATCAGTCCAGCCGATGAACAATAGCGCCGCCAGCGCCGCCGTGAGCCAGTGCCCGCCACTCAGGCGCCGGGCCGTGCCGTACAGCGCCCGCGCCGCCAGCCCCGACAAGGCTACCTGCGCCAGCCCGATGCCCCACCAGCCCAGCCGTAGCTTCAGAAACACGCTCATAAACAGCGGATACCCCACGTAGCGCCGGTAGTGCCCCTCCCCAAACGTGCCGGTTTCGGCCAGCTGGGTGGCATATTCGAGGTACTGCTTACTGTCGCCGCTGAAGCGGGGGCCCTGGTAAAGGTGCCAGCACCAGGCCTGCACCAGCAGCCACAGGCCCGCCAGCAGCCAGCCGTGCCAGCGGTGCAGCCAGCCATGAACCGGCGCCGCTGCATCAGGCGCAGTGTTTGGGTGGGCAGAAAGGGCTGGCTGGCTCATCGGCGCAAAGCTACGCTGTCAGACCCGGCTTGCGTGTAGCGTGGTGCTTCGGCAGAACTTGCCGGCTTCGCGTATACGGTTGGGTTCTGCTCTTACTTTCTCCCCGCATGTCCGCTTCTCTGCTGCTTCGCCGCCTGGTGCCTCTGCTGTTTTTGCTGGGCCTGGGCTGGTTTCTCTGGACGAAAGTCCGTCCCGCCCTTTCCGACTTCGACAACCCACTCAACCCCACGCCCCGCGTAACCGTGACGCACAACACGGTGCTGCAGAAGGTGGAGAGCCTGGGCCGGCTGGAGCTGGTGCGCTACCAGTTCAAGGATGTGGTGGAGTACAAGAAGAGCACCTACCGCTTTCTGCCCGACGCCAAAGTGGCCCTCATTGTGGCCGGCAACGCCGTGGGCTGCCTGGATTTACGCAAGGTGCGGGAGCAGGATGTGGTGTTTGAAGGCGACTCGGTGGTCCGCGTGGCGCTGCCCGCCGCCGAGCTGTGCACCTGGCAGGTAGACCACAGCGCCAGCCGCGTATATAGCGTCGAAAACGGCTTTTTTCAGGATGCGGAGCTGGTAGACGCCGGCTACAAATACGCCGAGCAGAACGTGCGCCGCGCCGCGCTGCAGTCGGGCATTCTGACCCAGACCGAGCAAAACGCCCAGCAAATCCTCAAGCCCATGCTCGAAACCATGACCGGCCGCCGCGTGGTGCTCACCAAGCAACTGCAAAACCCGCTGCGGCCGGCGCAGCAATGAAAACCCGAACGTCATGCTGAGCGCAGCCGAAGCATCTTGCTAGTGTAGTAAATACTAGTGCAACGCCAGCACGCGAGATGCTTCGACTCCGCTCAGCATGACGCTCTGATTAGCGCAGCAAACCAACTCTACTAGTCCTCGTCTTCTTCGGGGGGTTTGCCCAGGTCGTCGAGGGCCATTTTGATGAGGTCGGATTCGTAGCCTTTGGCCGTGAGGAAGAGCTGGATTTTCTGGCGGCGCACCCGCGGGTTGCGCTCCTTTTCCTGGCGGTCCTTCTTTTCCAGCACGTCCACCAGATTCTGGTAGTACTCGTCGCCGTCTATTTCCTTGAGACCCGACTTGATGCAGTAGTCGGAAATGCCTTTCTGCTTCAATTCCTGCACAATGCGGCGGCGGCCCCATTTTTTCTGGCGGTAGTGGCCCCGCACGAAGGCTTTGGCAAACCGCTCCTCGTCCAGCAGCTTTTCGCGGCTCAGCCGGATGATGATTTCGCCGGCTTCGTCTTCGTCCAGGCCGTAGCTGCGCAGCTTGGCTTCTACTTCCTTCTGGTTGCGCTCCTGGTAGGCACAGAAGGCGGCTATTTTCTGGAGCGCCTCGCCGGGCGTGTAGGTTTTCTGCTTTTTGTCCTGCTGGTTGCGGTTCATCATAGAGCAAGGTAACGCGGATTGCGGGGCAGAAGTGCGCTTTTTCAGCCTTTATGCGCCAGGTAAGCCGTGGCAGCTGGCGCAAACCGCTGCGGCTCCGGCTGGTTGTTGCTGCATTACCCGTTTCCGCTATGCCGTTGCTCTCGCCGGGTGTCCGCTACATGCTGCTCAGCACGCTGTTTTTCGCGCTGCTGAATGTGTGCGTGAAGCTGCTGCGGCACCTGCCACCCCTCGAAATCATCTTTTTCCGCTCGGTGCTTTCGCTGGCCCTCAGCTACGGGGCCCTGCGGCAGGCGCAGGTGCAGCCCTGGGGCCGGCCAGACAGCCGCTTCTATCTGCTTTCACGCGGCACGACGGGGGCGCTGGCGCTGGTGCTGTATTTCTACACGCTCCAGACCATGCCGCTGGCCTCGGCCGTCACCATTCAGTACCTCGCGCCCATCTTCACGGCGGTGCTGGGCATTTTCATCGTGAAGGAAAAGGTGCAGCCCTGGCAATGGGTATTTTTCCTGCTTTCGTTCGGGGGCGTGGTGCTGGTGAAGGGCGTTGATACGCGCATCGAGCCGCTGTATCTGGCCATGGGCGTGGCGTCGGCGGTGTTTTCGGGACTTTCCTACAACTCCATCCGGAAGCTGGGCGGGCGCGAGCATCCGATGGTGATTGTACTGTACTCGCAGCTGGTTGTCGTGCCGTTCAGCGCGGTGTACTGCTTGCTGCACTGGACTATGCCGGTGGGCTGGCAGGACTGGGGCGTGCTGCTATTAACGGGCATTTTCACGCAGCTTTCCCAGGTCTACAAAACCAAAGCCTACCAGGCCGGGCCGCTGGCCGGCATCAGCAGCCTCGACTATCTGGGCATTCTATACGCGTTGGGGCTGGGCTTCACGTTTTTCGGCGAAACGTTCGGGCTGCCTTCCTATGCCGGTATGGCTCTGGTGCTACTCGGAGTGGCGCTCAACGCCGCCTACACGTTTCGGCAGGCGCGCCGGCCGGTGCCGGTAGTGCCCGCGGTAGAGGAAGTGGCCACTTAGCCGACAGTTGGTCGAAAACCACCGCGAATAGCAGCGCCAATACAACCCTGCGGCGGCGTATTCTATCTATCTTGGCAACCACTGTTCTTATCTGCCAGATGCCCCGTTATTTACTGCCGCTCTTTCTTCTGTTTAGCACGCTGGCGGCGCAGGCCGGCATCATCAAGGGGCGCGTCACGGACCCGCAGGGCGCCGGGCTGGCCTTCGCCAACGTGGCGGTGCGCACCACGACTACCAGCACCGCCACCAACGAACAGGGCAACTACCAGCTGCGGCTGCCGGCCGGCTCCTACGAGCTGGTGTACCAATACGTGGGCTACAAGCCGCGCACCGAAACCGTGCGCGTGGCCGGCGGCGACACAGCCACGGTGCTGAACATGACGCTGGAGCTCGAAAGCTACAAGCTGCGCGAAGTGGTGGTGCGCGCCTCCGACCGGGACCCGGCCTATGCCATCATTCAGCAGGCGCAGCAGTGGCGGCGCTACCACCTGCGCGAAGTTTCAGCCTTCAAAGCCCGCACCTACATCAAGGCGCTGGGGCGGTTTGCGGAAGTACCGGGCAAGATTCTGGGCCTCGTGAAAATCGGGCCCGACATCAAGCCGGGCATTTTCTACCTGTCCGAAACGGTATCGGAGCTGAGCTTCCGGCAGCCCAATGTGGTGCAGGAGCGCATGATTTCCTCCCGCGTGAGCGGCGACACGAAAGGCATCAGCTTCAACCGGGCCGGGCGCGGGGCGGGGCTCAATTTCTACGAAAACGTGCTGAAAAGCGGCTTTTCGGAGCGCGGCTTCGTCTCGCCGATTGCCGATGGGGCGCTACTGTTCTACAAATACGAGCTGGAAGGCAGCAGCCAGCAGGGCGGCGTGCTGGTGCACAAAATCAAGGTTACGCCGCGCCGCCGCACCGACCCGGTGTTTTCCTCGGGCCACATCTACATCGTGGATGGCACGTGGCGGCTGCACTCGGTGTCGCTCAACCTCGACAAAAACGCCCAGCTCGACTACGTCGATAATTTCCGCATCGAGCAGCTGTTTGCCCCCGCTCCCGGTGCGCCCCACGTCTGGGTGATTCAGTCGCAGAAGATTACGGTGGGCTTCACGGCGTTTGGCTTCAAGGGCAGCGGCTACCTCACGGCCGTGCTCAGCAACTACAAAGTGCAGCCCACCTACCCCAGCCGCCCCGCCCCCACTGCCCTGCCGGCCGCTCCCGCCTCAGCACCCGCCGAGGCCCCCGTAGCGCGCGAAACGGCCGCCGAAATCCGCAAGCAGAAGCCCAGGCTGAGCGGCCTGAACCGCGAAGTACGCCGCCAGACCAAAGCCGCGGAGCGCGACACGGCCGGGCTGAGCATCGGGCCGCTGAAGCGCGGGCAGGTGATGCTGGTGGAAAAAGGCGTGAACGAGCGGGACTCCAGCTACTGGGACGACGTGCGCCCGATTCCGCTGACCGAGGAAGAGCAGAAGGACTACCGCGTGAAGGACAGCACCGAGGTGGTGCGCAACTCGCGGCCTTACCAGGACTCGCTGGACCGGGTGCGCAACGAGGTGGAAATAAGCAAGTTTCTGCTGACCGGCTACACCTATTCCAATACCTTCCGCAAGCGCACGTGGTACGTGGCGCCGGTGTTCAACATCCTGAACTACAACACGGTGGAAGGCACCGTCATCAACCCCGAAGCCACGTTCACGCAGCGCACCGATGACCGGCGCAGCTACTCCATCACGCCGGCCGTGCGCTATGGCTTCAGCAATAAGCTCGTCAGCCCCAGCCTCGCGGGCAGCTGGCAGCTGCACCCGGTGCGCGTGTCGCGGCTGTCGGTCCGCGTGGGGCGCACCATTGATAATTTCGACCCCAACACGCAGCTGACGCCCTTCATCAACTCCTACTACACGCTGCTCAACAACCGCAACTACGCCAAAACCTACCGGCGCGACGGGGGCCAGCTGGGCTACCAGGCCGAGGTGCTGAACGGCCTGACGCTGCAGGGCACGCTGAGCTACTACGACCGACGGGAGCTGGAAAACACCACCATTGACCTGTGGCGCGACAAGCCCGGCGTGGCCTTCACGCTCAACGACCCGGTGAACGAGGAGCTGCCCGGCGGCACCAGCTTCGGCCGCAACCAGGCCCTCACCTGGGAGCTGGTGGCCTCGTTCCGGCCCGGCCAGCGCTACATCACCCGGCCCGACGGCAAGATTAACCTCGGCTCGAAGTTGCCGACGTTTGTGGGCATCTGGCGGCAGGGCGTGGGCGGCGTGCTGGGCTCCGATGTGCGCTACACGCTGCTGGAGCTGGGCATCCGGCAAACCATTGGGCTGGGGCTATTGGGCACGAGCAGCTACAAAGTGGCGGCCGGCGGCTTTGTGGGCACACCCGAGCTGTCGTTCATGGATTTCCGCCACTTCAGCGGCAACCGCACCTACCTCGCCGCCGACTTCAGCCAGTTTCAGCTGCTCGACTACTACCGTTTCAGCACGCAGCGCCGGTTTCTGGAGGCGCACTACAACCACCATTTCAACGGCTTCTTCCTGAACAAAATCCCGCTGCTGCGGAAGCTGAAATGGCAGGAAGTAGCCTCGCTCAACTACCTCACTACCGCGCAGGTCGGCCACTATGTGGAGCTGGGCGTGGGCCTGGAGCACGTGTTCAAGGTGATGCGCGTGGACTTCTACACCGGCCTGCAGTCGGGGCAGCGCGTAGGCACGGGCGTGCGGGTAGGCATCGGGTTTTAAGTAGTAGTGGCTACCCGTTAAAATTTGACGTCGAAGCGACCCTCGGTCACGCGCAGCGTGTCGCAGCCAGCCTTGACGAGTATCATCTGAAAGCGCCCCGCTGCCATCCGTGCCCCGCCATCGAAGCGCGTGAGCGTGACCTGCCCACTCAGTAGGCGGGCGCCTGTATTCTCGCTGTAGTAGCAGCCACCTGCCAGTGATATTCTAGGTAGAGCATAGTTTTGGCCATTACTTATCTGGTCAGATGTAACCAGTTTAAACTGCTCTCCATCGGCTAATGTGCCTTTTAGGATAATGCCTATAGCAGTGAGTTCATACTTTCCATCTCTGGTATCAGCTGCAAAATGAAAATCATCGGTGTTGTTCCAAGAGCCGGTGGTCTGGGTCACGCCGGAGGCTACGTACACGGTGCCGTTGGCCTTGAAGCCAAGTGTATACTGGCCGCTCTGGGTTTCGGCGGGCAGCGTTGGCTCCTGGGGCCGGATGGTTTTCTTTTTGCACTGGCTCAGGCCCAGCAGAACCAATAGCAGGAGAAGGTAGTGGGGGAAGCGCATTCCGGAGAAGCAAAGAGAGGCGAGAAGTACTGGGAAGGTAACGAGCTGGCAAGCAATAGCAATGTTTCGCTTTGTGCGTTTGCAGGAAGCAATGTGGCACTATACGGCGGCAGTTGGGTATGTCCGGCGGTTTGGTTGCCGGCCAGAACAAAAAAGGCCCTCTACCGCATTGGCAGAGGGCCTTTTCTATGACGGCAGACCGGCTTATTTCACTTCCTCGAAGTCCACGTACTCACCGCCCTTGAACTCCTTGGGCTGCGCAGGTTTCTGGCGGGGCGGCACGTAGTCTACCTGTACGTCGCCGCTGGCGGCGCGGCTTTGCTGCGAAGCATTAGGAGCAGCTCCAAACGGGGCACCACCGAAGTGCTGCGCCTGTTTGCGGGCCTGCTTTTGCAGGAAACCAACTACCAGGTAGCGCATCAGCACGGGCAGCACAAAGCGCAACACCAGCGCCAGCAGGAAGAAAATGAGCAGGAATTTAATCAGCATGGTTTAGCCGGGGCTTAAACAGGTTGAAAGTAAAAATCGGCCGTAACGGCGCTGCTTAGCTGCGCCTCCGAGCACGGCACGAGTTCAGAACGCTCCGACAGCACGAATGGTTTATAGCCCAGCTTATCGAGCACCGCTACCACGGCGCGGCGGTTTTCCAGGCCATTCAGCTCCGTTTGGATGAGCGGCCGGAAGCGGCGCAGCGTGGCCTGCATATGCCGGAACACCTCGTGCTCGAAGCCTTCCACGTCGCACTTCACGAAATCAAGGCGCGGCAGATGGGCCAGCAGGTCATCAGGCACGCGCATGGGCACGTCGTAGGTGCGGGCGTAGTGCTCATCGGGGTTGCTGGCGGCTACTTTGGTCATGCCGTGGTGCAGCAGGCCGTTGCGCTCGGGCGTGCCCATCTGCACGGTGGTGTTCTGGCCACCCAGTGCGTAGGGCAGCAGCGTGAGGTTGGGGTAGCCGCTGAGCGTCACGTTGTCCTGCCAAATGGCCTGGAAATCCGGAATCGGCTCCACGGCCAGCACCTGCCCCTCCGGCCCTACCAGCCGCGAGAGGGCCACGGAGTAGTAGCCCAGGTTGGCCCCGATATCCAGGCACACGAAACCGGGCCGGATAATCTTCTCCAGAAAAAACAGCTCCGGATATTTCTGCCGGCCCCAGCCCGCTCCTACCAGCCGCAAGTACACGCGGCTCACGAAACGGATGTACCGCTCGAAGCCAAGCGCGCGGACCAGAAGTTTACGGAGTGCTTTCATAGAAGCAGCAAAGGTAGCAAGTCGGGCCGGCACTGTTGGGAGCGGAACCTCATACGTGGCCGCTGCTGCCGGTACGGCCGCCGCTACGCCTGCTGCTTCCCGAAGCGTTGCGCTACCAGGCCCGCCACAATGCCGCCCACGGTGTACCAGGCTACCGTCATGGCTTTGGTTTGGGGCGTGCGGTTGCTCGGAGCTTCGCCTAGTCCCATCGGCCCGGGCAACATCACCCCACCGATACCGGCAGCCACTCCCAGCACTACGCCCCGCACAAGCGCACCGTCTCCGGCACCCACCAGGCTGTAGTACAGCCCATTGCTCACTACATCACCGAGCACGGTCAGGCCGTAGGCGGTATCTTCATCGGGTTGCGGCGCATCGGCTTTGGCCAGGAGCTTGCGCAGGCCGCGCATGCCCAGCACATCCATGCGGGGCGCGTCTTCGGGGCGCAGGCGGCGGACCGTTTCGTGCAGCACATTGAGGGCAACCGCGCCAGCCAGGCCACTCAGCAGGGCAGGCATAAGGGTAGAATCGGAAGTTTTTTTCATAGCAGGTTCGGCGGCGGTTTAGGGCGCGCTCCTCCACAAAACGAGAAAGCTGCAACCGTAGTTATTGCGGCCTTCCCTGGGCCGGCAGAAAAAATACTTCCAACGCTTGTGTGGTTTTCCGCCGGCTTTCTATCTTTGCTGCCCCTGACGGATATGCCGCCTCGGAAATGCCTCTTTAGCTCAGCTGGTAGAGCAGCTCATTCGTAATGAGCAGGTCGTTGGTTCGAGTCCAATAAGAGGCTCGCATAGTCAGAAAGCAGCCTTCGCAGATGTTATATTTGCGGAGGCTGCTTTGTTTTTTGGCGCACTGGTCAAGCTATTATCTGTTTATGCCAGCTTCTCTTCCCAGCTTCGTAGTGCCACAGCTGGAAACGGAGCATCTGCTGCTGCGCGGGCACCTTCCCTCAGATCTGGCCCCGTTTGTGGCCATGTGGGCCGAGCCCGCCTTCTACCGTTTTCTATCGCCGCAGCCGCTGTCGCAGGAGGAAGTATGGACGAAAATGCTCCGCCACACCGGCCTGTGGCCGCTGCTGGGCTACGGCTACTGGGCCATAGAAGAAAAAAGCACCGGGGCGTTCATCGGGGCAGTAGGGTTTGCCGACTGGCGCCGCATAATTGAGCCGGCGCTGAACGGCATACCGGAAATGGGGTGGGTGCTGGCCCCACAGGTCCAGGGCCGGGGCTATGCCACCGAAGCCGCTCGTGCGGCCTTGTCCTGGGAAGCTGCTCATCTGGCGGCGCCCCGACTCGTTTGTCTGATTCATCCCGAAAACCTGGCCTCCAGGCGCATGGCAGAGAAAAACGGCTATCAGGAATACGCTCGCACTATCTATAAAGGGCAGCCCGGCCTTCTGCTGGAGCGGTGGCCCTAGCCAGGCTATGTACTGCCTTCCAGGCGAATAAGCGTAGCGGGAAAGTGCTTGCGCGTGCGGTTAAGTGGCTCCGGGAAACTTCCCGATTGCGGTTATGCGTTAGGAAAGGCCACGCTCTATTGCCAGTCTTTCCTGCCTATGCACCACCTTATTTATAGTAGCACTGCCACCAGGCCGCTGTCGGAAGAAGAACTACGGGGCATACTCCACAAAGCCCGCCACCACAACGAGCAGCACAACCTTACCGGAATTTTGCTCTACCACGAAGGACAGATTGTGCAGTTGCTGGAAGGCCCCGAAGAGGCTGTGCATACCCTTTACGGCTATATCGCGCAGGACCCGCGCCATACGGGCCTCATCAAGCTCGCCGACAAGCACGTGCCCCAGCGCAGCTTTCCCGACTGGTCGATGGCGTTCCAGACCCTGAGCGACGAGCAATATGCCTTGCTGGAGGGCTACCGGACTCCCGAAAACCTGGACCTGTCGCCCCCGGGCCTGAGTGCTGCCGATACCATGCTGCTGGAACTGATGCGCACGTTTATGCTGCGCGACGAATCGGAGGCTGGCTTCATGCAATAACAAAAAGCCCCGCTGGCACAGAGCCAGCGGGGCTTTTTGATACTTACTCAGCACTGCCTGACATGTAGCAGTGCCTACTTAGGGTGCTAGAAGCCGGTATCGTTGGCATCGTCGCGCAACGACGAGGTGGAGCCGCGGTACACTGATTCGCTGCCGGACTTCCACTTGGATTCGCCTGTGGGCGTGTAGCGCGAGTCGCCCGTTACGGAGCTTTTTCTGCTCTTGCCGCGCATAGCCAGCCAGCTCAGGCCGCTTACGAGCAAGGCACCGCCCACCACTTTTTGCGTGGTAGAGAGGCTGTTTACCTGCTCCATGGCTTTGCTGCCGAAGTCTTTCAGGGACTGGGGCAGTTGGTCTACGCTCTTGGCCCACTGTTCCTGGTCGAGCCACGACTTGCGCTGGCCGTCCTGCTGGCTGCTTTTGTTTTCCGTGGTGTTGGCATCGGAGGTAGCAGTAGTGCTGGCCGCCGATGGAGTAGTTGTGGCCTTATTCTGGGCTTCGGGCTGCGGCTGGCGCGAGCTGGCGCTGGTAGCGGCCGAGGCGGGCTGCTGGTTCTGGCGGCCGGAAGTAGCCGAATTACTGCCCGACTGGCTGGCCGAAGAAGTGGAAGCCGAAGTAGAAGACTGCGAAGCCGGCTTGCTAGCGGCATTGGAAGACGAAGAAGAGGCGCCTGAATTCGGCTGGTTTTGTTTGTTGTCCATGACGATATGTGGGTTAAGAGTACAACTAACGAGCAGAGCTGTCTTCCGACAACCCCTGCCCCCTATTCGAGAAAACTCGGATTTAGGTTTCGGTTTTGGCCGCTGGCTTTCAGTCGGGTGTGCCTGGCCGACCAGGTCCGGCCCGAAATCCGGCCGGCAGCTAAACTTATAAACCGGCCTGGCGTTTCTACGGAGCCGCCGACAGAAGCGGCAGCATCTACACTCCAGACTCCCGGTATGCGGCAGCGTTTTCAGAATAAAGTTTGCTTCGTTACGGGAGGCACTTCCGGTATTGGCCGGGCGGTAGCTGTGCAGCTGGCGCAGGAAGGCGGCCTGGTAGCCATCATCGGCCGCGACACGCAGGAAGGCCGTGAGGTAGTGCGCGAAATAGCTGCCGCGGGCGGCACCGCCAAATTCATCCGCACCGACATAGGCCGCGATGCGCAGCTGGTTGCGGCTGTCGGCAAAACGCTGGCCGTGTGGAAGAAGATAGATGTGCTGGTCTGCAATGCCGGCATGATGACCTTTGAGCCCCTGCTCAAGCTCGCCCCCAAAAGCTGGGACACCCTGTTTCAGGTGAACGTGCGCAGCCTGTTCCGGCTTACGCAGCTGTGCCTGCCCCACATGAAGCACGGCAGCATTGTGGCCGTCAGCTCGGTGCACGCCCACCAGACTACGCCCAATGTCATTCCGTACGCGGCCAGCAAGGGCGCTATCGAGGCCTTTGTGCGGGGTCTGAGCCAGGAGATTCCGCACACGCATGCCCGCATCAATGCCGTGGCGCCGGGCGCCGTAGATACGCCGCTGCTGTGGAGCAACCCCAACGTGAAGAGCGGCAAAGAGAAAATCACCGGACAGGTGGGCACGCCCGAAGAGCTTTCGGCGGCCATCTGCTTTCTGGCCTCCTCCGAAGCCAATTTCATCAACGGCACCACCTTGGTAGCTGATGGTGGCCGGCTGGCTACGCTCTAGTACAGGAGGTTGCTATACCGCGGGAGGTGCTAGCTCTGCGCGCCCTGGTGCATAGTAGCGGGGTCTGGCAGGGGCAGCCCGCGCGCATACAAGGGTGCGTCGCGGCGGCCGGCTTCACGGGCCTGGGCCTCAAACGGAATGTTGTAGTAGCCGTGGCGCATCCAGCCCAGCAGGTATTTCACGAGGAAGCCCAACCGGCCGTGTTCCTGAAACTGGCGGATGTGCTCCATTTCGTGCGCTACCCAGTAAGGGTCGCTTAGAAACTCCTCTTTAGTAGCCCCACTTAAATGGATGCTGCTGCCCAGCACCATAGCCACGCTTTGGGTGCCCAATTTGAGCCGCGCCAGTCTGGCTAATGGCGAGTTTTCGATGATGCGGGGAGGAGCCATGAGGAAGCAAAAAACCGGGCGGAGTATACGCAACAGATAGCCGATATGGTTGCGCGCCTTGTTGTTCTTGCTGGATAATAATTTGTCTTATAGGAAGAATATCACACAACTCGACCGCAAAAAAGGCGGTGTTTCAAATTTTTAGTCCTAGCTTTAACCATCGGCGAAGATAGAGTCCGCTCTTTTTCGCCGTCTTTTAACGAATTTATTGCCTCTTTTTTCCATCCGCTTCTATCGACGAAAGAAGTACTTAACGGTTCCCTCGGCCTGCTTCCGACAACCGATTTTGCCACCCCACGACGGACAATGAAGAATATTTCCCTGTATTGCCTCGCCGCGGCCGCTATGGCCCTCTCTTTCCTCTTCGAACAAGCTCCCGCCTCCGATACTTCCGCTTCTGCCCCCGTTACAGCTGAAGCATCTCTCTTCTCCGGCCTTTTCTCCGATGACGAGGAAAAGCCTACCGCAGCCAGCGACTCTGCTGCCTACGACTACTACGGCCAAGCCCTGGGCGTACACCTGGAGCGCACCGAAAACACCACGCTGCTGCGCACCGTTCTTGATTGGATGGGCACCCCCTACCGCTACGGCAGCAACTCCAAGAAAGGCACCGACTGCTCGGGCTTCGTGACCCGGGTTTTCAAAGAAGCATACGGCATCACACTGCAGCGCAGCTCCCGCTCTATGTTCCAGAGCGTGAAGCGTGTTGCCAAAACCGAAATGGAAACCGGCGACCTGGTTTTCTTTCGTCGTGGTCCGGGCCAGCCCATCTACCACGTTGGCATTTATCTGAAGGACGGCAAGTTTGCCCACTCCGCTACCAATGGCGGCGTTATGGTAAGCTCTCTGACCCAGGCCTACTACCAGCGCAACTTCTACGCCGCTGGCCGCGTGGCCGTCAATTAACCGGCTCACCTGCTGCTTTTTCAGCGCCTCACTCCTCCCGGGTGAGGCGTTTTTGTTGGTAGTTCGGGGGTGCATAACCATTTTGCGGCGAAACAGTATAGGCAGGCAGCAGCCCGGTGCCGCCGGCGCCCGCGTGCATCATCTCCCGTTTTCTTCTCTCCCGTCATGGATAAGCAAAACCCCAAAGGCGAACACATAGCCGCTTCGCCGCTATTCAAAAAGTTTGTTGGCAAGGCCGAAGAGTACATCAAGAAGCCCACCCGCATCAAGCAGTTGCTGAACGATGCCTACCAGAAGGCCAGCGACAAGAACGACATCGGTAGCCTGGCCCAGGAAGCCTGGGAAACGCTACAGACGCTGTTCCGCCTGATTCGGGCTTCAGTTTCAGGTGAGTATACGGGCCTGCCAACCGGTACCGTAGTGGCCGCCGTGGCCGTTACGATTTACTTCATGAGCCCGATTGACCTGATTCCGGATGTTATTCCGGTGCTGGGACTGCTCGATGACGTAGCGTTGGTAGCGTGGTTCAGCACCACCATCAAGGAAGAGCTGGATAAGTTTTCGGAGTGGGAGAAAACCCGCCCCGAGGTAATTGAGGACGCGCAGGTGATTGAGGACGACGCGCCGAAAGCCGCCAGCAAGCCCTCGGCCCAGCCGAAGCCGGCCCAGGCTACGGCACCAACCGATACGCCCGCCACCCCGGCCGCGTCCCACGCCGATGTGGCGGCCACTACCACCGACAGCAGCCGGGAGCCTAACCGCTCCGCCGATGCCCGCCCCAGCGGCGGTGACACAGGCGGCAACGTGCGCTAAACCCACTCCCCCATTCTGCCAGAAACGACAAAGCGGCCCGGAACAATCGTTCCGGGCCGCTTTGCTATGCATGGCGGGCAAGTATTAGGCGGCCTTGGTATGCGACGCCACGTAGCTCACAAAGTCGCCGACGGTGGCTAGCGGCACCTCATCGGGAATCGTGATGTGAAAGTTGCGCTCCAGTTCCAGAATAATATCTACCACATCTACGGTATCGAAGCCCAGCTCCCGGCTCAGGCTGCTGCTGATACGCAGGCGACGGGCCTTGATGGCCTTGCGCTTGCTGATAATACGCAGCACCTGCTGCTGGATAGATTTGGCGTCGGAGGTTGTCGTGGAGGCAATCATAACTGAGTACGACATGGTACTGGGGTTGGAAAAGATGAGAGTGGTAGTGGGCACAGGCGCCTGAGCATCAAGGCCAAATAGCCTGCGTGCCCACTACCAACTACGCATATTATGCTTCGGTCAGCTCCCGCTGCCGAACCGTAGAGTCCTGCTCCAACGAATCGGTTGCATCGGTATTGGCCGGTTGGCCGAAAATTTTCAGCTTCAGTGTTTCGGTCAGCAGGTACATCACGGGCACCACCACCAGCGTGATGATGGTAGCAAACACCAGACCGAAGATGATGGTCCAGGCCAGCGGGCCCCAGAACGTTACCGACTCGCCACCGATGAAGAAGTTGGCGTGGCCGGAGTTGAACAGCTCATAGAAGTCGATGTTCAGGCCAATAGCCAGCGGAATCAGACCCAGGGTGGCGGCCGTGGCCGTCAGAATTACGGGGTTGAGACGCGTGCGGCCAGCCATTACAATGGCTTCCCGCAGCGGCATGCCCTGGCTGCGCAGCATATCCGTGAATTCTACCAGCAGAATACCGTTTTTCACCACGATACCCGCCAGCGCGATAATGCCCACGCCCGTCATTACGATACTGATGTTCATGCCCGTAATGGCCAGGCCCAGCATTACCCCAATCACGGAGAAGAAGATTTCGGTGAGGATGATGACCGGCTTGCTCACCGAGTTGAACTGCATCACGAGCACCAGGAAAATCAGGGCAATGGCTCCTACGGCGGCTACGCCCAGGAACGAGCTGGTTTCCTGCTGGTCTTCCTGCGCGCCACCCATCTTGATGGAGTAGCCCGGAGGCGTCGGGTAGGCTTTGAGCGTGGTTTCGATCTGGCGCACCACATCGGGGCCGGTGAAACCGCTAAGCACGTTAGACGACACAGTGATGACGCGCTTCACGTCTTTGCGCTTGATGCCGCCGTAGGTGGTACCGTAGCGCACATCGGCCACCGAGGAAATCGGAACCTGACGGATGGCGCCGGTAGCGTCGCGGAAGGTGAGCGGCGAGTTCAGGATGGCGTCCACGTCGGAGCGGTAGGGCTCGGCGTAGCGCACCTGAATCGGGTACTCATCATCGGGGGTCTTGAACTTGCTGGCCTCGGTGCCATAGATGGCCGTGCGTACTTCGGAGCCAATCTGGGCCGTGCTGATGCCTTCCCGGTTGGCCCGCACGCGGTTGATATCCACGGCAATTTCGGGGTTGCGGTCTTCCAGGTTGGAGCGCAGCTGCTCAATACCGCCAATCTTCTTGGACTCGATGTAGCGCGTAACGTCTTTGGAGAGCTTAATCAGCGTAGGATAGTCGTCGCCGGCTATTTCAATGGCAATCGGCTTGCCGGTGGGCGGGCCGCTGGCTTCCTTGTCCACCGAAATTTCGGTACCCGGAATGCCTTTCACCACCTCCCGGATTTTGTCCATGTAGGTGCTGGTAGCCGGGCCTTTCCGGTCGCTCATTTCCTTGAAGGCTACGGCTACCTTGGCCAGGTTGGACTGCGACGTCCCGGAAGCCGAGGCTTCGCTGGGGTCGTTGGCGCCAATGGCTACGTTGGTAATCACCGATTCCACATCGGGGTTGTCTTTGCCGATGACGCTGTAGATGCGCTTCTCCAACTCACGCGCCACCGAGTCCGTTACCTCTACCCGCGTGCCAACCGGCATTTTGAGGTAGGTGTACACGAATTTGGGGTCGCCGGAGGGGAAGAAGTCTACTTTGGGGCTGCGGGCCATGAGGGCGAACAACGCCACCACGAACAGCACCATCATGCTGCCCAGGATCATCCAGGGCCAGTTGATGGCCCAGCGCACCACGCTGGCGTAGCCGTTCTGGAAACGAGGCAGCACCTTGGTCTGGAACCCGGCAATCATGTGGATGAACACAAACTTGTCGAGGAAGCAGAGCACGATAACCGTCAGCGTGAGGTTGCCCACAAACGTTGAGCCCGACACGTAGCCGATGATGGCAATGAGCAGCAATACGCCCATGGCAATCAGGAAATTCTTGGTCAGCTTGGGCTTGTTGTCTTCGGCGTGGTGGTCTTCGCGCTCCATGAAGCTCACGGCAAACACCGGGTTCATGATGAAGGCCACGATGAGCGACGACATCAGCGTCAGAATCAGCGTAACGGGCAGGTAGAACATAAACGAGCCCACGATACCCGGCCAGAACATCAGCGGCACAAACGGCGCCACAGTCGTCAGGGTACCGGCCAGCACCGGGATGAACACCTCACCGGCGGCGTATTTGGCGGCCTGGGCGGTGGTCAGGTTGGGGTGCTCGTGCAGCAGGCGGTGGGTGTTTTCGATTACCACAATGGCGTCATCGACCACAATACCCAAAGCCAGCAGGAAGGCGAAGAGCACAATCATGTTCAGGGCAAACCCAAAGCTGGGCAGCAGCAGGAAGGCCAAGAACATGGAAATCGGCACGGAAAGGCCCACGAACAAGGCGTTGGTGGTGCCCATGAAGAACATCAGAATCAGCGTTACCAGAATAAAGCCGATGATAATGGTGTTGATCAGGTCGTGAAGCGTCACGCGGGTGTCGTTCGAGGTGTCGCCCGTCACGGTGATGGTCAGCTCCTTGGGCAGGCTCTCTTTCGAGTCCTTGATAATCTCCTTGATCTTATCGGAGGCGTCAATCAGGTTTTCGCCCTGGCGCTTGATAACGTTCAGGGTTACGGCCGTCTTGCCGTCGAGGCGGGCATAGGATTCGCGGTCCTTGAAGGCATCCGTGACGGTGGCAATGTCGCCGAGGCGCACGGCCGCGCCGTTCAGGTTCTTCACCTGAATGTTGGCAATATCGGCGGCGCGCACGTACTGGCCGGCCACGCGCACCGCGCGCTTCTGGTCACCGACGTTCACCGAGCCGCCCGAAATCGTAATGTTCTCGCGGGCAATGGCGGCGCTGATATCCGAGAAGCTCAGACGGGAAGCGCGCAGGCGGTTCAGGTCCACGTCCACGTTCACCTGCTGGTCCAGCGCGCCGATGATGTCGACGCGGGTAATTTCGGGCAGCGCCTCAATCTTGTCCTGGAAGTCGTCGGCGAACTTCTTGAGCTGGGTAGTCGTCAGGTTACCCGCCAGGTTGATGTTCATGATGGGCAGCTCCGACAGGTTTACTTCCTGCACGGTAGGCGGCGAGGGCAGGTCGTTGGGCAGCTCGTTGGCGGCCTTGTCCACGGCGTCCTTGATGAGCTGCTTGGCATACTGCACGTCTACGCCGGAGTCAAACTCCACGTCCACGATGCAATAGTCCTGGTTCGAGGTCGAAGAAATCTTCTTCACCCCGTTCACGCTCTTGATTTCCTTCTCGAGCTGGCGGGTCACCAGGTTCTCGATGTCGGTTGGCGAGGTGCCCGGGTAAATCGTGGCCACGATGATGCGCGGAATCACGATATCGGGAAACTTCTCTTTGCCCAGCTTGATGTAGGAAAAGATACCCGCCACGCAGAGCAACAGCGTGATGATGTAAATGGTGGTCTTATTGTCGACGGACCAACTGGTGGGCCCAAACTCTTTTTCTATATCCTGCATGATATGGTCGTTGCGGGGGTGGTAGACGGGCCTGCTTTCCTCAGCTAAGAGCAGCAGCTCTCATGCTGCTTACAGGCTCACCACCTGGCCTTCGTTCAGGTTCTGATACCCAGCAGAAATTACCTGGTCGCCGGCTTGCAGGCCACTGGTAACTTCCACTTTGCCATTGTAGGTGTTGCCCACCTGAATGATGCGCTTCTTGGCGACTTGCTTGCCGCCTTCCGAAGCCACCACCAACACGTAGCTGTTCTGTTCGTCTTTCTGCACCAGGTCTACGGGCAGTACCGTAGCGTTCTGGCTGGCGTAGTTCTGGATGCGGACGTTGGCCACCATGTTGGGGCGCAGCTGGCCGGCTTTGGAGCCGGTCAGGCGC
The DNA here is from genome assembly GCF_900142395.1 of Hymenobacter psychrotolerans DSM 18569. Lineage (GTDB taxonomy): Bacteria > Bacteroidota > Bacteroidia > Cytophagales > Hymenobacteraceae > Hymenobacter > Hymenobacter psychrotolerans. The sequence goes on from NZ_FRAS01000001.1 coordinate 152,153, forward strand.
AGCTCGGTGGTAAACGTGCGGCTGGTCGGGTTGATGGTGCTGGTGACGACGCGTACGGTAGCGGGCATTTCGTCGGTGCCCAGGTCCGGAATGCGCACCAGCGCCTTGTCGCCCACCTTGATGCGGTTGGCATAGGCTTCCGACACGTCCACGATGATTTTGCCGGTACCGCCGCCGCTCAGCAGCTTCACTACAGGCGCACCGGGCGCTACGGTTTCGCCAATCTTGGGCAGCACATCATCCACGGTGCCGCTGAAGGGCGCCACCACGCTGTAGAGGGCGCGCTGCTGATTGAGCGAAGCCATGTTGCGCTGCAGCGCCTGGTAATTGTTTTTGGCCTGCAGATACTGGATTTCGGTGCCAATCTGCTGCTTCCAGAGGCGGTCCTGCTTCTCGTAAATCACACGGGCCAGGTCCATGCGGGTGCGCAGCTCGGCAATGCTGGCATCCAGCACCGAAGCGTCCACGGTAGCCAGCGTCTGGCCTTTGCTCACCCGGTCGCCGCGCTGCACGCGCAGGCTGGTAAGGGTGCCGGCCGCGCGCGCCGATACGGTAGCGTTCTGGTCGAAATCTACCCGGCCCTGCACTTCGAGGTAGCTGGTGAAGCTCTCCGGCGCCACTTTAATCACCGATACGGGCGTGGTCAGAACGGCTTCGGCGGCACCGGATGCACCGGCTTTGGCTTCCAGTTCGGCAATCTTGGCCTGGTTGGAGGCTTGCTCCTGTTTCAGCTTGGCCAGCTCGGCAGCCGGATCTTTCTGGCCGCAGGCCGCGAGCAGCGTCAGTGCCAGAACGGCCGCGGAGGTAGAGTATTTCATAGGAAAAGAAGAGAGTAGCAAGAAGTTAGGAACCGGAAGACATGGTAGAAACTGAATCAGAAGCTTCCGGTTCCCGGCCTCTGACCCCCAGCGGTTTACTTGCGGGCCTGATTAAACAATTCACCCGTGGCTTTGTCACGGTCTACTTTGGCTACCAGCACATCGTAGATGGCGGCGTAGTAGTTGGTCTGGGCTTCGCGCAGCGCGGTTTCGGCCGATACTACTTCCAGATTGGAGCCTACGCCCTCCTGAAACTTGATGCGCGACACGCGGGCCACGTCGGAAGCCAGGTCGAGGTTGGCTTTCTGGTTGTCGAGCACGTCCAGCGCGTTGATGAGCGTGGTGCGGCTTTGCGCATCCTGCAGGTCAATGCTCTGGCGCAGCGTCTCGAAGCCTTTCTCAATGGTGAGCTGCTGAATGCGGGCCTGCTGCACCTGGTACTTGCGGCGGAAACCGTCAAACACCGGAATCTGCAAACTCAGGCCCACGTTACCGAAGCCAAACCAGTTCTGGTTGGGGAAGCCGTTGGAAGCCCGCGAACCGGGGCCGCGGAAGGCAAACAGGTCGCCGGCCTCTTTGGCCGAGCCCGAGAAACCGTAGGCTGCCGTTGCCAGCAGGCGCGGGTAAGCACCAGCGCGGCGGTTGGCCAGGTCCAGGCCGGCAAGCGCCTGCTGAGTCTCCAACGTGCTGAACTCAATGCGGTTGTTGTAGTTGAAAGACGCCGACAGCTGGCTGGTGCGGCCGCCGCTGAGGGCAGTCTGCTGGTCCTGGCGGGTTTGGTCGGGCGTGGTGCCGGCCGGAGCCGGAGCATCGGGTACGCCGCCCAGGCCTGTTACGCCGCCGCCGGTGGTAGCGCTGGCTACGCCCAGGCGCCGGCGCAGAGCACCGGCATCTACTACAGCCGCCCCGAGCGAATCGGTGAGGGCTACGCTCTGCTCCTGGGGCAGGCCCATCTGGAACTTGAGCAGCGCAATGCTGAGGTCGGTGAGGCGCTGCGCTTTCTGCTGCTCCACCACCAGGTTGTTGCGCTGTACGCGCAGCCGGTCTACGTCGAGCTTCTCAGCAAAACCCGCTTTGAAAGTTTCGCTGGTCTGGTAGAGCACCGTATCGAGGCGCTGCACGTTGCGGGCCAGCAGGGCCAGCCGCTCGCGCGCTACCAGCGTGCTGTAGTAGGCTTTGCTCACCTGCTCCACCACGTCTATTTCGGCTTGCTGGGTCTGCTTCTGAGCCAGCTGTTCGTACACTTTGGCCGCTTTCAGGCCAATCAGGTAGGCGCCGTCGAACAGCAGCTGCGACACGGAGGCGCTGGTGTTGCCGGCATACCGCAGCCCGAACGCAAATGCCTGCGGCGGCACCGGCTCGGAGGGCAGCGTCACGGTTCCCAGGTTTACGGTCTGGCCACCCTGGGCAGCCGCCACGTCGGCGGGCGTCAGGGCCGTGGCAGAGGAGCCGCCGCCCAGTGCCCCGAAATCTACCAACGCCTTCTGCAGCTTGAAGTTGTCGGCTACGTTGGCCGCTACGTTCACCTGCGGCAGGCCGGCCGCGCGAATCTCGCCTACTTTGGCCTTGGCGGTCTGCTCGCCCAGGCGCGTAGCCAGAAGGGTCGGCTTGTTCTTCACGGCGTAGTCGATGGCCTGCTGCAAGGTCAGCGGCATGGTGCCCACCTGCTGGGCCGTTGGGGCGCTGCCAACCTGGGCCTGTGCGGCCGCCAGAGGTCCGCAGAGCACCGTTGCCAGCAGCAAGGGTCTGATAGTTCGTTTCATGAGAGTGTTGAAACTGGAGCGGAAAGTGGTTATACTTCGTCCGTCACCTGACGGAATTTGTTGATGAGGCGGTGCCCTTCCAGCGTGGCAACGCCCAGCATGAAATGCTCCTGTGCGGTTACAATCACGCGCTGCGGGTCGAAAGTCTGCGGCGGAAACACGTTTTCATTAAAGGCCAGCTCAATCTGAGACAGGCGCAGCCGGGCCAGCACTTCCACGTCGAGGTCGGCGCGGTAGAGCCCTTCGGACATGCCCCGGCGCAGGTTGGTTATAATCTGGGCCAGGATATAGTGGTTTTTGTGTTCGAGCCACAGCTGCCAGGACGCGGGATAGTACTTCTTCAGGTCGTGGAAAATGCTCGGATGGATGCCGGCAAACTGGCTGCGGATCCAGTCCAGCATGCCAAACCACTCGCCAATGGCGGAAGGAGCTTTGCCTATCAGCACCTCACATTCGCCCTGCGTCTGGTTCAGGTGCTGGCGCATCACGCCTTCCACTATCTGGTCCTTGTTGTCGAACCACTTATAGAGCGTCTTCTTCGACATGCTCAGGTGCGTGGCAATGTCGTCCATTGATACGCTTCTGATGCCGTTGCGCGTAAACAGCTCCGTGGCAGCCAGTAAGATTCGGTTCTTGATTTCCATAGTCACTTCCGGGCCCAAAGATACGACGGCAACTTTCATTGTTTCCAAAGTTTCCATTATTTTTCCTTAGCGCTTTCTGGTGCCGGATAGTTCCATTTGAGCCGCTGACGTTGAAGGCCCTGCTTTACCTTAATCCCAGGCCTGTTTTTTTCTGTTTCACGGGCCGGCCACGCGGGGTTTGGGCGGGCGTGGAGGGCCACGTGCCGCCGCCTCTTACCTTTACGCGGTAGCCGGCCCGTGCTGGCCGGCTTTTTAACTGATCCTCTCCTCTTCTTTTGCGCATGAAAATCCGGACCGGCTTCGGCTACGACGTTCACCAGCTTCAGGAAGGCCTGCCGTTCTGGCTCGGCGGCATTCAGGTACCGCACACGCACGGCGCGCTCGGCCACTCCGACGCCGACGTGCTCATTCATGTTATCTGCGACGCGCTGCTGGGCGCGGCCAACCTGCGCGACATCGGCTTTCACTTCCCCGATACCGACCCGCAGTACAAAGGCATCGACAGCAAGCGGCTGCTGGCCGAAGTAGTGCGCCTGCTGCGCGAGCGGGGCTACAGCATCTCCAACATCGACTCTACGGTGTGCCTGGAAGCCCCCAAGGTGAACCCGCACATTCCGCACATGCAGCAGGTGCTGGCCGAGGTGATGGGCATCGAAACCAACGACATCAGCATCAAAGCCACGACCACTGAAAAGCTGGGCTTTGTGGGCCGGCGCGAAGGAGTAGCCGCCTATGCTTCGGTGCTGATTGTGCAACCCTAACCGCCGAAACAGTGACTAGGTGAGGAAGGCGCGCTGCAGTGAGCCGCGCCTTCCTCACAGTTTCCCTTTGGCTCTCTCACGCATTCACTAATCGTCGTCTATGAACAGACATTCTTTCCTGGCCCTGACGCTGGCAATGGGCTTCGCTTCGGCGGCCGTGGCCCAGCAGGCTCCCGAAAAAGTAAAGGTTAAGACCAAGCGCAAAGCCAAAACCGAGGCGGCGGCCCAACCCGCTGCTGCCGCGCCGGCCGCTACCCCCGACCAGCCCGACTGGGCCGGCACCTACGCCGAAACCATTTCGCAGCAGGACCTGCGCACCCACCTGACCATTCTGGCGTCGGATGCCTACGAAGGCCGCGAAACCGGCGAGAAAGGCCAGAAGATGGCCGCTGACTACCTCAGCAAAGAGTTTCAGAAGCTGGGCCTGACCGGACCGGTGAAAGACTCGGACAACCCGTTCCTGCAGCACTTCACCATGGAGCGTACCACCTGGCAGGACGGCGCCACGCTTAAAGTAGCCGGCCAGACCTATAAGTGGATGACCGACTTCTACGCCATGGGCACCTCGCCGTTTCAGCAGGAAACCTCGGTGCAGCCCGTATTTGTGGGCTACGGCATCGAGCAGGACGGCTACTCCGACTACGCCGGCAAAGACGTGAAGGGCAAGGACCTGCTCATCATGCTCGGCGAGCCTACTTCGGCCGACGGCAAAGCGCTGCTGGGCAAAGACGGCGCGGGCAGCAAATGGGGCAACGACTTCCGGGCCAAGGCCGCTCTGGCCGCCGAGAAAGGCGCCCGCTCGGTGTTTTTCGTCGATTTCAACCCCAACAACAACTTCAGCAAGCTCTCGGCGCGGATGTCGCAGTACGTGAGCCGGCCCAGCATTTCGTTTAAGGATGCCAAGCCGGGCGGACGCCGGGCCGCGTTTTTCGTGTCGCCGGAAGTGGGCTACAAGCTGCTGGGCACGAATGCCGCCGGTATAACCAAGTATACCGCCGCCGTGAACAAGGCCGGCAAGCCAACTGCCAGCACCTTCAAGCCCGCCAAGTTTCTGGTGAAAGCCGCCAAGAAAACCGAGGACTTCGTGACGGAAAACGTGCTGGGCTACCTCGAAGGCACCGATAAAAAGGAAGAAGTGCTGGTGCTGTCGGCTCACTACGACCACATCGGCATCATCGACGGGGAAGTGCACAATGGCGCCGACGACGACGGCTCGGGCACGGTGACGGTGCTGGAAATGGCCCAGGCGTTTGCCAAAGCCAAGGCCGAAGGCCGCGGCCCGCGCCGCAGCATTCTGTTTCTGGCCGTAACGGGCGAGGAAAAGGGCCTGCTGGGCTCGGAATACTACACCGACCACCCCATTTTCCCGCTGGAGCAGACGGTAGCCAACCTGAACACCGACATGATAGGCCGCACCGACAAGGACCACGAAGGCAAAGGCGACTACGTGTACGTTATCGGCTCCGACAAACTCTCGTCGGAGCTGCACGAAATCGTGCTCAACTCCAACGAGAAGTACACGAAGATGGACCTCGACTTCCGCTTCAACGACCCCGAGGACCCAAACCGTTTCTACTACCGCTCCGACCACTACAACTTCGCCAAGCACCGCATTCCGGTGGCGTTCTTCTTCAACGGCGTGCACGATGACTACCACGGCGCCGGGGATGAAGTCGACAAGATTGAGTTTCCGAAGATGGAGAAGCGGGCCCGCCTCGTGTTTCACGCAGCCTGGGAACTGGCCAACCGCGACACGCGCGTAGTTGTGGACTCCAATAAAAAGTAGCTGCGACGCTGCCTGAGGGGCTTTTGCCTGTTGCAGCGAACTTCAAAAACCCGCCGAGCCCTTCCGGGGCCGGCGGGTTTTTATATTTGCCGGTATCTGCTGGTCTAACTGCTGAAAGCCATGAACCCGACGACGACCACCCCAGCCAACAAAGCCTCCAAAGCCACCCAGTTTCTTGCCGATTCCGATGCCAAGGCCTTCGACCTGGAGCACCGGCGCAAAATCCGCTTCAACATTGGCAAGTACAACGCGGCCGTGAGCACCGGCCTGGGCTTCTACCACGACCATGAGCTGGCGCGGGAGCGGGCCTCCTACCTCAAATCCACGGTGATAAACCGCCTGGATGAGTACCTGCTGGAGTTTGAGCGCAACTTCACGGCGCGGGGCGGCAAAGTCATCTGGGCGCAGAACGCCGACGAGGCTTTGCGGGAAATCGGGAAGATAATGGCGCGCCGCCACGCCCGCACGGTGGTGAAAGCCAAGAGCATGACCACCGAAGAAATCCACCTGAACCACTTTCTGGAGCAGAACGGCATCGAGTCGGTGGAGACGGACCTGGGCGAGTTTATCGTGCAGCTGAACGGCGAGCGGCCCTACCACATCGTGACGCCGGCCATGCACCTGAGCCGGCTCGATATTGCGCGCATCTTCGAGAAGCATCTCGGCATCGAGTACACCGACGACGCCCAGAAACTGGTGCTCACGGCCCGCCACCTGCTGCGCAACAAATACACCACCGCCGAAGTCGGCATTACGGGCGGCAACTTCCTGATTGCGGACACCGGCGCCGTGTGCGTCACTGAAAACGAAGGCAACGCCCGGCTGTCGGCCACGTTTCCGCGCACGCACATTGCCATTGTGGGCATCGAGAAGGTGATTCCGAAGCTGGAAGACCTGGACTTGTTCTGGCCGCTGCTGAGCACCAGCGGCACCGGCCAGCAAGTGACGGTGTACAACACCATTTATACCGGGCCGCGCCAGCCCCTAGAAAAGGACGGCCCCGACGAAATGATTGTGGTGCTGCTCGACAACGGCCGCACCAACCTACTGGCCCAGCCGGCCCAGCGCGAGGCCCTGAACTGCATCCGATGCGGGGCCTGCCTCAACATCTGCCCGGTGTATAAGAACATCGGCGGCCATACCTACGAAACCACGTACTCCGGCCCCATCGGCTCGGTTATCAGCCCGCACCTGAGCGGCATGGCCGAAAACAAGCACCTGAGTTACGCCAGCAGCCTGTGCGGCGCCTGCACCTCGGTGTGCCCGGTCAAGATTCCGATTCATAATCTGCTGCTGCAGAACCGGCAGCAGGCCGTGCGGGAGCAGCTCACCGAAAAAGATGAGCGCACGGCCATCCGGCTGTGGCTGCTGGCCATGAAGAACCGCCGCCTGCTGGACCTGCTGCCGGCCCGCGCCAAAAACTGGGTGCTGCTGCGCCTGCTCAGCCAGGTAGGCTGGAACAAGCGCCGCGACGCGCTGGAGGTAGCGCCGCAGTCGTTCCGGAAGATGTGGAAGGCGCGAAGCCGCTAATTCTCAACGCATACCCGCTTTTATATACTTCACAAAGCCTATTATCCGAATAAGCTAAGTGCTTCTCCGATTCATCAAAAGGCCGGCCCTGAGAGGGGCTGGCCTTTTTTATTGCCTGAATGTTGCATTCAGGCACTTGGATAGTGCCGTAGAACCTGTATTTTTCAGGCCCTTAAGCTCAACTCATAGTACTTTCCAGCCAGTGTGCGTCTTACCCAACGCCTGTGGCTGGTGTTGTTTTTATCTGCTTGTGCAGCGCCGCTTTTGCTGAGCGAAGGCGCGGTGCACGTCCTGAAAATGCAGCTTTCTGAGCTGCCACAGCATTCTACCCTGGCTCTGCTGGTAGCGAAACTGCTTTTCTTACCTCTTCCTGCCCTCTGATGCTCTGCTGCAGCCATGCGCTTTTCGCGCCATGGCCTACGCGGGCTCAGTCCTTTTCCCTCCCACTTTTCACCCATTTTTTCACCATTCTGTTCCCTGTATGCACACACCTTTACCCATGCCTAACCCAGCAGGCCCTCCCCCGGCTGCGGCGCGGCGCACCGGCCGCTGGTTGCGGCGCCTGCCAGCCCTGGCCGTTCTGGGGCTGCTGGGCGCTACGGCCGCGCACGCCCAGACCGTTCGCACGCTACCCGGCGACTATGCCAGCCTCGCGGCGGCCGTAGCTGACCTGAATACTGCCGGAGTGCCAGCAGGTGGGGTTACCATCAACGTGGCAGCGGGCTACACCGAGTCGGCTATTAACCTGACGCTGACGGCTACCGGCACCAGCTCGGCGCCCATCGTGTTCCGCAAGGTCGGTACCGGGGCCAATCCGCTCGTAACGGCCGCTTCCGGCAGCACCAGCACCACGCTGGATGCCATCATTAAGCTCGTGGGGGCCGACTACGTGACGTTCGACGGTATTGACCTGGCCGAAAGCGCCACCAATACCACGACGGCAGAGCAGGCTGAGTTCGGCTACGCACTGTTCCGGGCTTCCGCTACCGATGGCGCTCAGTTCAACGTCATCCGCAACTGCGTGGTAACGCTGAACAAAGCCAACCCGAATACCATCGGTATCTACGGGGCCAACTCGCTGGCAACCGCCAGTACGGCTCTGGCCGTGACCAGCGCGGCCGGCACCAACTCTGGCAACAAGGTGTACGGCAACGTGGTGAGCAACGCCGCAACCGGCATTCAGTTTTCGGGCAGCTCGGCAGCGGGCTTCGCGGATGCCGACAACGAAATCGGGGGCACGGCCGGCAACACGGTCGGCAACTTTGGCAGCACGGCCTCGGCCTGGGGCGTTGGCGGCTCCAACCAGGTTGGGTTCCGGATTGTGGGCAACACCATCAACAGCACCCTCAACTACACGTCCGCCACGGCCTCGACGCCGGTAGCCGCCTCCACAGTCACCAGCACGCTGCGCGGCATCTACACGCCCTCGGGCACGTCGGCCAACATTGACATCACCAGCAACGTGGTGACCGTGGCCAGCGGCGGCACAACAACCGCGCTGTCGGGCATTGAGAACAGTGCCGGCAGCACGCCCGCCAGCAACACGGTCAACATCACCAACAACACGGTGGCCCTGACCTACACAACGGCCACGTCGGCCACGGTGAACGGGATTAACAACGGGGCCACCCCGGCCACGGTGAACATGACCGGCAACAGCGTGACGGCGACGCTTTCGAACACCGGCACCACCTACCTGCTCTACAACAACACGAGCGCCGCGGTAATCAACGTTCTGAACAACCAGATCAGCAACGTAACCCGCACGGGCGCTTCGGGCTCGGTGTACTGCTACTACAACGTCGCCACCGCCGGCACGGGCACGCATACCGTCAGCAACACCACCATCAGCAACGTGACGGTGGCGGGCACCAGCGCGCTGTACGGCATTTACTCGAACACTTCAAGCACTGAAACCCAAGTGCGTACGGGTAACACGTTCCGCAACATCACGGCCGGCACCGGCACCGTGTATGGCCTCCACACGGCCTACGGGTCGGCGGCCTCGCAGTTCAATGGCAACATTGTGCGGGATATCAGCGCCGGCGGCACCATCTACGGCATGTATTTCACCAATACGGGCTTTGCCGGTTTCAGCGCCTTCGACAACACCATCAGCGGCCTGAGCAGCACAGGCACCTCGAGCACCGTGTATGGTATTTCTGCCTCGGCCACTACGACCAACATCTACCGCAACAGGATTTTCAATCTGTCGGGGACGGGCACCAGCGCCCTGGTGTATGGGCTGTACGTGGCTGGTGGCACCACCAGCTCGCTCTACAACAACCTGATCGGGGACCTGCGGGCACCAGCGGCCACGGGCCTGAACGCAGTAGTGGGCCTGTTCTGCAACGTCGGCACGACCATCAACGCGTCCTTCAATACCATCTATCTGAATGCCAGCAGCAGCGGCGCTACGTTCGGCACGTCGGGGGTATACCTCACGACCACGCCTACCACGCTCAACCTGCGCAACAACATAGTTGTCAATAAGTCGGTGGCAGCGGGCACGGGCGGCTACACCGCCGCTCTGCGCCGCGTTTCGGGCACGGCGGGTACGGTACCAGCCAACCTGGGCGCCAGCACCAACAACAACCTGTACTACGCGGGCACGCCTTCGGCTACGAATCTGCTGTACGTAGAGGGCACTACCGCCGCTACCAACGCCAAGCAGACCATCGCCGACTACAAAGCCTTTGCTGCGCCGCGCGAGTCCAACTCCGTTACGGAGGATGTGGCCTTCGTGAGCACCACCGGCACGGACGCCACTTACCTGCACATCAATACCACCGTCCCGACGCAGGTTGAGAGCGGCGGCGTGGCCATCACCGACATCACCTCCGACTTTGACGGCGACACGCGCAATGCTACCGCGCCTGACCTGGGGGCCGATGAAGGCACTTTCACGCCGCAGGACCTGAGCGGCCCGACCATCACGTACACGGCCCTGGGCACCACCAGCGCCACTACCAACCGCACGCTCGACGTCACCATTACGGACGCCAGCGGCATTGCGACGGGTGCCAACGCGCCGCGCCTCTACTACCGCAAGGGCACGAGCGGCGCCTACGTATTTGTGAATGCCACCAGCGTGAGCGGCAGCGTCTACACATTCACGTTTGACTTCGCGGCCGTTGGCGGCGTAACCGGCCTGGATGTGGTGCAGTACTACGTAGCGGCTCAGGACAACGCGGCCGCCGGCAACATAAGCAGCGGCCCGGTGGGCGCTTCCGGCAACAACCCTCCCGGTACGGCCTTCAGCGGCACGCCCAGCCAGTTCTTCATTCAGGGCAGCCTGAGCGGCGTGTATTACGTGGGCACCGGCACGTCGCCGGCTCCGGCCCGCACTTTTGCCACCCTCACGGTGGCCGCCTCGGCCTACAACAACAACAACCTGTCCGGTGCCGTGACGTTTGCCCTGCTTGATGCCACCTACTCGGCCGCTACGGGAGAAACGTTCCCGGTAGTATTCAATGCCAATACTGATGCCAGCGCCAATCATACTCTGACCATCAGGCCCAACACGGGCGTTACGGCCAGCGTTACGGGCAGCGCCTCGGCCACGGCCGTGCTGCAGCTCAACGGCGCTGACTACGTGACTATTGACGGCTCGGCCAACGGCACTGACTCGCGCGACCTGACGCTGACCAGCACCACCCCCGGCACGTCGGCAGTAGTGTGGCTCACCAGCCTCGGCGAAGCGGCCGGCGCAACCTACGCCACCATCAAAAACCTGAACATTGTGGGCGGCAACCCAACGTCTAGCACCTCTTTCGGGATTTACGCGGCCGCTGCTACGCTCAGCGGCACCGGCACGGGCGCCGACAATGACAACCTGGTTATCCAGAACAACGTCATCAGCACGGCTTACTCGGCCATTTATGCGCGTGGCACTGCCACCGGCCTGCTCAATGGCCTGCAGGTGAGCGGCAACCAGATCGGCAGCCTCACGGCAGCCGGCACCGTCACCTTCCGCGGCATTGATGTAGTAGCCGCCGCCGCGCCCCAGATCAGCCAGAACCGCATTGTGGGCATGGTGAATACCACTGCCTTTACCACTGCGGGCATTGAGCTGGGCGCCAACGTGGCCAACGCAGTAGTAAGCCGCAACTACATCAGTGGCCTGCGCTCGACCAACACCGGCGGCTGGGGCGCTTATGGCATCAGCATTTCGAGCACCACCAACACTGCCGGCAACGAAATCAGCAACAACATGATTTCGGACATCATCACCGACGGCGACGGTACTTCCAACCTGTACAACCCGTTCGGTATCCGGCTGGCCGGAGGCACGGGCACCAAGGTGTACTACAACTCGGTGAACCTGACCGGCGCCTTCACCGGCACGGGCACCACCGACATCAGCGCGGCACTGCTGGTAACCACCAGCTCCGTAACGGGCCTGGACCTGCGCAACAACGTGCTGGCCAACAGCATAAGCGGTGGCGCCAGCTCCAAGTCGTATGCCCTGTACGCCACCACGGCGGCCAGCTTCGGCACCATCAACCACAACGACTACTACGTGAGTGGCAACAACGGCGTGCTGGCCTACATTGCCAGCGACAAGGCGACGCTGGCTGATGTCCGGACTGCGACTTCGCAGGATGCCAACTCCGTGTCGAGTGAGCCGATGTTTACGTCGGCCACCGACCTGCACGTGTCGAACTCCATCGAACTGAGCAACGCCGGTACGCCTGTATCCGTGACCATCGACTTTGACGGGGAAACCCGCTCGGCCACTACCCCCGACCTGGGCGCCGACGAGTTTGCCCAGCCCCTGACCAGCGACCTGGCAGCGGTTGCGCTGGTGGCCCCCGCCACCGGCACTACCTGCTACAGCCCGGCCGAAACCGTAACGGTTACCATCCGCAGCGCGGGCGGTGCGGCCCTGGACTTCGCTACGACTCCTGCCACGGTAAGCGTGGTGGTGACGCTTCCGAGCGGCTCCGCTCAAACCTTCACGACTACGCTGAACACGGGCACGCTGGCTGCCGGCACCACGCAAAACGTGACCCTGCCCGGTACGCTGGACATGACGGCTATCGGCACCTACACGTTTGCTGTTTCGGCTACGATGACGGGCGATGTGAACCCGGCCAACGACCTGCTGGCTCCTGCTCCTACGCGGGTAGTGGTGGCTCCGGCCGCCGGCGTACTGGCCGCCCCTACTGCCATCTTCTGCGTGAGCGGAACTGCCAGCCTGACGCTGACCGGCGCGGCCAATGGCAGCGTTCAGCTGCAGCAAAGCACCGACAACTTAACCTTCACGGACATCAGCGGCGCTACCGGCACCACGTTCACCACTCCGGTGCTGACGCAGACCACGTATTACCGGGCCCTGGTGAGCTGCAACTCGAACGTAGCTACCTCCAACGTGCTGACCGTAACCGTAACCAATCCGCAGGTAACGGCTACCAACTCTCCGGTGGCAGTCTGCGAAGGCAGCACGGCCACCCTGACGGCTACGGCGGCCACGGGCACCACGCTCCGCTTCTTTGATGTAGCTACCGGCGGCACCCCGCTGACTTCTACCACCACGCCTACCGGCGCTACTTTCACCACGCCGGCCCTTACGGCCTCGCAGCAGTTCTATGTAGAAGGTGTCAGCAGCAGCGTAGAAGTGGCTGGCCGCCTGGCCCCTGTTTCTACTTCCAACACCAGCCCCACCAACTATGGGCTCGTGTTCACGGCCCGCAGCCCCTTCCGCCTGATTTCGCTGGACGTATATCCGGCAGGTGTGGCCGGCAACCTGGTGATTCAGGTGCAGGACAACGCCGGCGTGCTGATGCCGGGCCTGACGGCTACGGTAGCCGTTCCGGCCGGCAATGGCACTGTGGCCTTCCCCGTAGCGCTGAACTTCGATATTCCGGCCGGTACCGGCTTGCGCCTGATTGCCGTGAGCGGCCCCGCTTTGGTGCGCGAATCCACGCTGGGTGGCTTCCCTTACACTTCGCCCAGCGGCAACGTGAGCGTTACCAACGGCTACATCTCGGGTAACTCGACCAGCTACTACTACTTCTACAACTGGCAGGTAACAAGTGAGTGCATCAGCACCCGTACGCCTATCCAGGTGAACGTGTCGGCTACCCCGACGGCCTCGCTGCCCGCTACGGCCAGCACCTGCGCCAACTCGGCCTATCAGCTGGCCGGCACGGTAGGCGGCTCGGCTACCACCGGCACCTATACCAGCACGGGCACGGGCACTTTCTCGCCCAATGCTACCACGCTGAACGCCACCTACACGCCTTCGGCCGCTGATGCGGCAGCCGGCAGCGTCACGATTACGCTCACGACCGATGGCACGGTCTGCGCCCCGGCTACGGCCCAAACGGTGCTGACCATCACGACGGCCCCGGCCGCTACCTTCTCCTACGCCAACGCCACCTACTGCGCCGGTGCTACCGGCACGGCAGTTCCGGTGTTTGGCACGGGTGCCATGGCCGGTACGTTCTCGGCTTCGGGCACAGGCCTGGTAATCAACGCCACCACCGGCGCCATCGACCTGAGCACCTCCGCCGCCGGCACTTACACCGTGACCAACACCATTGCGGCCAGCGGTAGCTGCACGGCTGCAACGGCTACGTTCTCCGTGACCATCAACGCCCGTCCTGCTCAGCCGACGGTGTCGCCGGTTTACAACGGCGCCACCACCACGCTCAGCAGCTCCAGCGCCACGGGCAACCAGTGGTACCTGAACGGGGTGGCCATTGCGGGGGCTACCAGCCAGACGTACGTGGTCAACTCGGCCGCCCAGTTCGGTTCCTACACCGTCGTGGTGACCAACGCCACCACCACCTGCGCCTCGCTGCCCTCGGCTCCGCTACTGGTCAACAGCAGCCTCAAGCAGCTGGCCGGCGCCTCGCTGAGCGTCTACCCCAACCCCACCACCGACGGCCACGTCACGGTGGAGCTGAGCGGCTACGCTAACGCCACGGAGCTCAACGTCTACAATGCCGTGGGCCAGCTGGTGCTCAGCACCTCGGCCGCCGGCCGCACCGGCGTGCAGAAAGCCACGCTGGATATGCGGCAGCTGCCGGCTGGCGTGTACCTGCTGCGTGCCCGCACTGAAGGCGGACTCGATGTGCGCCGCATCACGAAAGAATAGGCTTCGGCCTTTCCGCAACGAAAAGGGCCTTCCCACGTGGGAAGGCCCTTTTTTTGTGACTACGGGAAAGCAGAAAGCTAGCGAGTTTATTCTCCTTCGTCGGGCAGAATCTGGACATCCTGCACGAGCACCATTTTCTCGATTTCACGGCCGCGGGTGGTGTTGGCCAAGCCGCCCAGCGCGGTTTCCTTGTAGCGGGTTTCCATGCTTTGCCCCACTTCGCCCAGCGCCGCTACGCACTGATCAACGGGAATGACCGGATTGACGCCGGCAATGGCAATCTGGGCGGAGCTGAAGGCAATGGCCGCCGCTGAGGCGTTGCGCACGATACAGGGCACTTCCACCAGGCCGGCCACCGGGTCACAGATCAGGCCCAGCATGCACTGAATGGTGATGGCAACGGCCGCAAACGTCTGGTCAACATCTCCGCCCAGGCAGTACACGATGGCGCCGCTGCCCATTGCCGCTGCCGAGCCGGTTTCGGCCTGGCACCCGCCTACGGCCCCGGCCAGCGACGCATTCTGCTCGATGATCAGGGCAATGCCGGCCGCCACCAGCAGGCCTTCGAGCACCTGCCGGTCCGTGAGCTGATGCAATTCCTGCAGCGTTACGAGCACGCCGGGCAGTATGCCGGAAGCGCCGGCTGTAGGCGCTGCCACTACCCGTCCCATGCACGAATTCACCTCCTTGGCACCCATGGCCCGGGTCACAAGCTGCTTGAATTCCGGCGAAAGCACCGTGACTGGTGAGGCGGCAATTTTCTTGGCGCCGTTGTTTACCATGCCCGAGCGGGAAGTCATGTCCTGGGTGAGGCCGGTTTGCACGGCGTCGCGCATTACGTCGTAGGCGCGCTGCAGCCCGTTCCAGATTTCTTCTTCGGAACGGCCTTTCTGCTCGATTTCGTAGGCCAGCACCGGCTGGTAGAGCGGCTCGCCGGTAGCGGCGCAGTGCGCCTGCCAGGAGGCAAAATCAGTGAAGAGAAGTGACATAATGGGGTGGGGAAGTAGGAAGTGAAGGTCAGGAGGCAAGCCTGCCGGATAAACGCACGAGCGCCGACGGGGGTGCGAAAGTCGGTAGTTTTTCTTCAGCAGACGGCTCAAAGCAAAAACCGCCGCTGGGCTCTTTGCCAACGACGGTTTTGCGGAATATTTTCTTTGGGCAGAAAATGGCTGGGTTTATGCCGTTTGCGGCTCACTTACCAGTTTCACGGCCGCCGAGTTGATGCACAGGCGCAGGCCGCTGGGCGGCGGGCCATCCGGAAAAACGTGGCCCTGATGGGCGTCGCAGACGTTGCAGAGCACTTCCACGCGGGTCATGCCGTAGCTGGTGTCTTTCCTGTATCTGATGGCGTTTTCCTTGACGGGCTGCGTGAAGCTGGGCCAGCCGGTGCCACTTTCAAACTTGGTGCGCGAGTCGTAGAGCGGCTCGCCGCAGCAGATGCAGGCGTAGAGGCCGGCTTCGTGCGCCTCGCAGTATTCGCCCGTGAAGGCGCGCTCCGTGCCGTGCTGGCGCGTCACGTGGTATTGCTCGGCCGTGAGCTGGGCTTTCCACTCAGCATCGGTTTTCTCTACGCGCCGGTCGGGGGCGGGGCTGCCGTGGTTGGCCAGCCGGATAACATCATTCCAGGTTTGCATATCGTTGGAAGCTTGGTTCAGAAAAAAACAGATTCTTAGTGCAAACGCGGCAGCTTGGCCGGAAGTTTTCGACCACTGCCCCTAAGATGTCTAGAGCTGTTCCGGCACGTCTCGCACCGACCAGTTGCGCCACTGCTGCCGCGCAAAACGCAGAAATACGGGCGGCGCCTTCCGAAATTCCTTTTCCGTTTCGTAGCGCCCGGCCAGCAGCTCGTACCCATCCGGCGCATCCAGCTGGCTTTGGCTGATGGTGCCGAGGCTCGGGGCCAGCGGCAGTCAGCAGACCCAGTGCATACTTATTCATGGCATATTCGGATGTTGCGACTATCGGCAGCCGGCAAGATACCGTATGCCGGAGGTACTATGAAAATCCTACCTGCCCGCCAGACCCGCGCCCTCGACCAGGCCACGCTGCAAGCGCAACGCATCAGCTCCGATGCCCTGATGGAGCGCGCCGCCACTGCCTGCACCACTTGGCTCCTCGACGAATTGCAGCCTGCTTTTACCACGCCCCTGCACATCTTGTGCGGGCCTGGCAACAACGGCGGCGACGGGCTGGCCATTGCCCGGCAGCTACACGCGGCCGGCTATTCGCCGCAGATATGGCTGCTGCCTTCGGATAGATACTCCTCTGACTTTCTGCTGAACCGCCAGCGGCTGCCGCCGCAAGTGCCCTGCACTGAGCTTAGCGCCGACAGTTTACCGGCGCTGCCCGCCGGGGCCGTAGTACTGGACGCGTTGTTCGGCACCGGCCTCAGCCGGCCACTGCAGGGCCTCGCAGCCCGCGTAGTGCAGCATCTGAGCCAGTCTGGCGCTGTTGTGGTGGCCATAGATGTGCCTTCCGGCCTGTTTGCCGATGCGCCGCAACCCGCCGACAGCGCCGTGGTGCGGGCCCGGTATACGCTCAGTTTCGAGCTGCCGAAGCTGGCGTTTCTGCTGCCTCAGAATGCCGCTTTCGTGGGGGAATGGACTGTGCTACCCATCGGCCTGGACGCCAACTTTATCCACAACGAGCCTGTGGATAACTATTTCGTGGACGCAGGTTTTCTGCGTAGAAAGCTGCCCCGGCGCGAAAAGTTTTCCCACAAAGGCACGTTTGGGCATGCGCTCCTACTGGCGGGCAGCTATGGCAAAATGGGCGCTGCTGTGCTGGCAGCCCAGGCCTGCCTGCGCGGCGGCGTGGGGCTGCTCACGGTCCGTATTCCGGCCGCGGGCTATGATATTCTGCAGATTTCGGCCCCTGAGGCTATGGCACTGCCCGACCCCGCCCGCGAGTTCTTGACGGAGCTACCGGAACTGCAACCTTACGCAGCTGTGGGCATGGGGCCCGGCCTAGGGCAGGAAGCTGCCACAGCCGCCGTGCTCCGGCAGCTGCTGCACCGCACGCCCCACCTTCCGCTGGTGCTCGACGCCGATGCCCTGAACCTGCTGGCTACGCACCGCGACCTGCTGGCTCTGTTGCCCCCCGACAGTCTGCTTACGCCCCACCCCAAGGAGTTTGAGCGCCTTACCGGCGAGCCGGCCCGCGACGACTACCACCGCCTGGAACAGCTGCGCGCCTTCTGTGGGCAACACCGCTGCTACTGCGTGCTCAAGGGCGCGTACACGGCGCTGGGCACGCCCGAAGGCGCTGTATACTTCAACAGCACCGGCAACCCCGGCATGGCCAGCGGCGGCAGCGGCGACGTGCTGACCGGCCTGCTGCTGGCCCTGCGTGCCGACCGGCGCCTCTCCCCTCTCGACGCCGCTTTGCTCGGTGTTTTTGCCCACGGCCGCGCCGGCGACTTAGCTGCTGCCCAAACCGGCGAAGCCGGCCTCGTTGCCAGCGACTTGGTGCGCTTCATCGGGCCGGCCCTGCAGGAATTGGTGGATGGCTAGCGGTGTGGCCGTGCGAGAAGGCTGGAGCGTGCTACCCGCTCAGTCCAGCCGCACGAACCTGTTTATACGAACAGGTCGCCGGCGGCCTCTGGTTGATACAGAACGGCCTCTACCCGGTAAGAAACGGTGCCTTTGGGAACGGGCCACTCTATCTCGTCGCCGACGCGGCAGCCCAGCACGGCCGTGGCCACCGGCGCCAGGATAGAGATTTTGCGTGTCGCCGCGTCGGCGTCCCTGGGGTACACCAGCGTGATTTCCAGCTCGGTGCCGCTTTTCAGCTCCCGCAGGCGCACCACCGAATTCATCGTAACGACATCGGGCGGAATTTCATCCGAAGCCACCAGCCTGGCCCGCTTCAGCTCCTGGCCCAGGCCCTCAATCACCCGGTTTCCGGTGCTTAGGCGTTCGGTCTGTACAATTTGCAGCAGTCGTTCGTAATCGAGCTTGGTCAGATAAATGGGAGGCATGGCAGGTTAGGTGAGTGGATGAAGAGAAAGGTGAGCAGGTGTGGCCGTGGCGGTGTCCTGCAGGCCATAGATATCCTGGAAGCTCAGCGTGTGGCCGTGGTCGACGCGGCGGAACACCTTACCGGGGCTGACGTCGCGCAGGCGGCGGAAGCCGCAGGCTTCCATCAGCTCCCGCGTGGCGTGCATCGTGTTTTTGTGAAAATTGGCCACCCGAACGCGCTTGTCGGCGGCGTCGAGGCCCTGGTAGAGGCTGGCGTCCTGCGTAGCAATGCCTACCGGGCAACGGCCCGAGTCGCACTGCAGCGCCTGAATGCAGCCCAGCGCGAACATCATCCCGCGGGCACTGTAGCAGGCATCGGCGCCCAGCGCCAGCGCCTTGAGAATATCGATGCCGGTAATGATTTTGCCGGCCGCCAGCACCGAGGTTTCCTCGCGCAGGCCGTAGCGCACCAGCAGGCGCTGCACCAGGGCCAGGGCATCGTAGAGCGGCATGCCCAGGCTGTCGGAAAACTCCAGCGGCGCAGCGCCAGTGCCCCCTTCGGCGCCATCAATGGAAATAAAATCGGGGATGATGCCGGTGGCCTGCATCTCCTGGCACAGCCGCTCGAACTCCTGCGCATTGCCAATGCAGAGCTTGATGCCCACCGGCTTGCCCCCGGACAGCGCTTGCAGGCGCTTCACAAACAACAGCAGCGTCAGGTGGTCGTGGAAGGCGGAGTGCGAAGGCGGCGAGGCCACGGTGGTGTGCGGCACTACTTTGCGGATAGCCGCAATTTCGGGCGTGTTTTTAGCGGCCGGCAGAATACCGCCGTGGCCGGGCTTGGCCCCCTGCGACAGTTTTATTTCCACCATCTTGATATTCGGGTGGGCGGCCTGCTCCTGAAACAGCTCCTCGCTGAAACCGCCCACGGCATCGCGGCACCCGAAATACCCGGTTCCGATCTGCCAGATCAGGTCGCCGCCGCCTTCCAGGTGAAAGGGACTTACGCCGCCCTCGCCGGTGTTGTGGGCAAAGCCGCCGAGCCTGGCTCCGCCGCTCAGCGCCAGAATGGCGGTTTTGCTCAGGGAGCCATAGCTCATGGCCGAAATATTGTAGAGGCTGGCGCTGTACGGCTGCCGGCACTGGCTGCCGCCAATCGTTACGCGCAGGTCCGAATCCAGAAGCGGCGTCGGGAAAAGGGCGTGCGAAATCCATTCGTAGCCGATTTCCTGGCTGTTGCTGAGCATCCCGAACGGCACCGTCTGGCGCACATCCTTGGCCCGCTGATACACGATGGAGCGCTGCCGGCGGTTGAAGGGCCGGCCGTCCAGGTCAGACTCGAAGAAATACTGGCGCAGCTCCGGCCGGATGCTCTCGAACAGGTAGCGCAGGTAGCCCAGCAGCGGATAGTTGCGCAGCAGCGAGTGGGTAGCCTGCCGGACGTTTTGCCGGTAGGCCAGATGCAGGGGCACCACTACCAGAAGCGCCCACAGGGCCTGCACCTGATAAAAGGCAGCTACGGCTACCAGAATATAAGCAAGAAGAAGCAGTAAGGCCACCGTGTGCCTTACGCTGATAGAATACAGCATGATTAAGGGGAATTTTTGAGCGGAAAACCAACACTGGCAGGTACGGCAAGGGGCCGCGCGCTACTACAGAAGTGCGGCGGCGGAACTGCTACGGACCCGGAAACGAGGGTGGGGAGGCCAGGGCTCCGGCACAGCGGCCGAAAACACCCGGCCTAGGTATTGAAGACCTTAGGCGCCGTATAAAAAGCCAGGCAATAGCCGTTCAGCACATCACGCAGAGACACGTGGTGCGAAGCCGCAACAAAGCCGGCAACCGACTTTGGCAAAGAGGAAAATATCCTGTTGTGGGGCAAACCTGGCGAGCGAAAGAACTTGCCCCAAAGGTACGCATTACTGCCACAAGCTGCACGCTATCCGCTGCCGCAGCTGCCGCCCCGCCAGCTGCCGCAGCTGCCGCAGCTGGCGGGGCGGCGTGCGGCAGCGGATAGCGTGCAGCTCAGCCCCAATACAGCGCCGCCAGCCAGACGGCCAGCACCTGCAGCAGCATAATGCCATCCGCCAGCAGGGCGAAATAGTAGTCGGGGCGGGTTTCGTCGGCGTACCAGATGACGGCGGCGGCGGGCAGGGCGGGCAGCGTGAGGGCCAGCAGGTGCGCCGCCGATACGCCCCAGGGCAGCAGCAGGCTGGCCACCGCCAGCGCCGCCAGCGCCACCAGCTTGGTAGCCCGCACTCCAAACACGCCCGGAAACGTGAGCGTACCCGTGAGGCGGTCTTTGGTATAGTCGCGGATATCGAACACGAAAGCCAGCGCCAGAATAAAGAAAAACCGGCGGGCAAACAGCACCACTACCAGCGGGGCGGCCAGCGCCTTGCCCAGGTACAGCGCCGGAATCCAGACCGTAACGGCCGCCCACACATAGGCAATAAGGAACACCTTCAGCAGCGGCAGGTCGCGCAGGGCCCGCCACCGGCCGCGCCACCGGGCCAGCGGCAGCGAGTAGAGCAAGGAAATAGCGGCCAGATGCCCCAGAAACAGCATCAGCGGCTGCCAGCCATCCAGAAAGAACAGCGTGGCAGCTACCGCCAGAGCCGCCAGGGCCAGCGCAAACAGCTCGCGGCGGTGCTCCAGCATCCAGCGCTTGCGCCCGCTCAGCACCAGCCGCTGCTGAAACTTGTAGGGCAGCACACTATCGATGTTGTACAGGAAGAGGGTGGCCGCGAAAATCATCAGGGCCAGCCGCCACGGCATAGCGGTTTGCCAGAACAGGAACGTGGCCCAGGTGAGGCCCAGCGCGGCCAGCGCCAGCCACGTGCTGCTGTAGAGCAGCGCATCGGTGGCGCGCCGCAGCCGGCTGGGACGGCGCGAAGCACCGGCGGACGCGGCCCCAACGGGCGTAGGAGAATCTGGACGCATAGAACCGGGCGGGCAGAGAAGGAAAAGCGCGGACCCAAAAGTACAACGGCCCCGGCGTTACTTGCCCGTTTCGTCGTGGCTGGCATCTACGGGCTTCGACTCCGGCGAGCCTTTCTGCCGCAGCCAGATGGTGAGCCCCACGTACAGGCCCATCTGCAGAAACTCGCTTTCCCAGCTCTCAAACGTGGCTTCCGGGAAGTGGCCGGAGCCGAGGTACTGCCCCAGCGTGAGGGCCGGCAGCTTCAGCTGCTCCAGCTCGTCGTTGTAGTCGTGCCAGCCCGTGAGCACCTGCCCGCCCAGCCTGCTACACGCCACAGCGCCTCTCTCCACCGGCTGGCGAAGAGAGGCGCTGTGCTGAGTGCCGGGCGGACTGCCTACAGCTCTACGCCGGTAGCCTGCCTGGCGGGCGTGGCGGCTGCGTCGTTCGGGAACGTTTTGTTGTAGAGCGTGATGCTGTCCTCGATGATGCGGTAGGCATCTTCGCGGCCCATGAAACGCTCCACGGTTACGGACTTGTGCTCCAGGGCCTTGTAGTCTTCGAAGAAGCGCTGCATTTCGTTGAGCGTGTGCGGGGGCAGGTCGGCAATGTCGTTGAAGTGGTTCACGGAAATGTCGTGCGCCGCTACGGCAATGATTTTGTCGTCCTCCTCGTCGCCGTCAATCATCTGCATCACGCCGATAACCTTGGCTTCCACGAGGCACATGGGCACAATGTCTACCGAGCAGAGCACCAGAATATCGAGCGGGTCCTTGTCGTCGCAGTAGGTCTGCGGAATGAAGCCGTAAGCGGCCGGGTAATGCACGGCCGAAAACAGCACGCGGTCCAGCTTCAGCAAGCCGCTTTCTTTGTCCAGCTCGTACTTGGCCTTCGAGCCTTTCGGAATTTCGATAATGCCGTTTACAACTTTGGGAGCGTCGTTGCCGCGCGCCACATCATGCCAGGGATTGAAATGAGCCATGAGGAAAAAGCAGGTGCCGGTTGCACCTAAGGTTATGAGTAAGTAAGGAGTATGACGCAGGGGCTACCCGCACTACGGGCGGGCGGGTTATTTGGCCGAAAGAACTTCCAGCAGCGGCGTGCCGGTGCAGCCGTTGGGTTCCTGGATGTGCAGCCAGCGGGCTACCGTAGCCGCAATATCGGTGATTTTGGCCGGGTGGCTCGACTCGCCCTGCTTCACGCGCCAGCCCCAGAACAGCAGGGGCACGTGCGTGTCGTAGTTGTTGAGCGAGCCGTGGGTGGTGCCTTTGTTGACGGGGTACGAGTACGACTCCAGCCAGCCCGGCTGCAGCACTACCAGCACGTCGCCGCTGCGCTTGGGGTAGTAGCCGTTTTCCAGGTACATCAGCATGCCGCTTTCCCAGTGCGACTTCTGCACGTCGTCGGCCGTGATGGCGCGGTTGACGCCGGCCAGCTGCGTGGCAATGTCTACTACCTCGTCCTGCACCAGGCGCAGGTTCAGCTTCTTCTCGGCGATGAGCGGGCGGTTGAGGTACACCTGCTGGTTTTCGTAGGTCAGCACCCACTTGCCGGGGCCGTGGCGGCGCACCAGCGCCTGCTGAATGGAGTCTTGCATGAGGCGCGGGCCCACCGAGCCGCCGGGCAGGTGGTGCTCGGCCAGGAAGCCGGGCGAGTGGGCCGCGGCGTGGTCGGCGGAGAGGAACACCAGCGCCTGCCCTTTGCCCACGGTTTTGTCGAGGTAGGTAAGCAGGCGGGCAAGGTCCTGGTCGAGGCGCAGGTAGGTGTCCTGGGTTTCAATGGCATTCACCCCGAACTGGTGCCCCACGTAGTCGGTGCTGCTGAAGCTCAGGGCCAGAAAATCGGTCTGGCCGCGCTGGCCCAGCTGCTCGGCCCGCACGGCTTCCAGCGCGAAATCCAGCGTGAGCGAGTTGCCGAAGGGCGTAGACCGGATCAGGTCGAGGTTGCGGGCAGGCCCTGTCTTCTCCCCCGTGGCCTGCAACGCGCCTTGCACGGCCCCCGGCAGCGTGGCGCTCAGCGTGGGCAAATCGTGCGGAAACACGGGTTTGGCTTCGCCCTTGAACGCCGACTCCCAGGGCACGTCGTCGGGCGAGCTTTCGGTGTACTGCGCCAGGGGCAGCAGCGTGTTCCAGGGCTTTTCGAGGTAGGCGGCGGCGCGGTTTTCGGCGTTGAACTTCGTCACCCAGTCGGGCAGCGTGTGCTGGTAGTAGGTGCTGCTGATAAAGGCGCCGTTGGAGCCGTCGTACCAGTAGGCGGCGTTGGCGGCGTGCCCGGCCGGCAGAATAGAGCCCCGGTCCTTGATGCAGACCCCGATTACCTTGCTCTGGAAGTTGGTAGCCAGCCGCAGCTCGTCGGTGATGGTGGAGGTCAGCATGTGGCGCGGCGACATCCGGCCCTGCTCGCTGGTGCTGCCCACCGACTGCACGCGCCGGTCTTCCGTGACGTAGGTGCCGCGGCCGGTTTCGCGCTCAAACCAGTTGTTGCCGATGATGCCGTGCATGGAGGGCGTGGTGCCGGTGTAGATGCTGGCGTGGCCCGGCCCGGTGTAGGTGGGCACGTAGTTGTAGTGCGTGTTTTCGTAGCTGAAGCCTTCGCCCAGCAACCGCCGGAAACCGCCGCTGCCGTACTTGTCCCAGTAGCGGTAGAGGTAGTCGTAGCGCATCTGGTCTACCACGATGCCGACTACCAGCCTGGGCCGCGCCAGGGGCTTCCCTTTCTTCTGCCCGGAGGCAGACCCCGCCAGCGTGGCGGCCAGCAACAATAAGAGGCTCTTTTTCAAATCGGAATGCAGTGAAGCGGGGCCACCGGAGCAGCTACCCGCGTAAGCGGCCCCAAAGATAGAGGCCAACGACCGGAATTGCTTCGCCGGCAGCCAAATCGTACCCCGCGCGTACAGGCAGAAGCCGAAGCCCGGCTTCGCGCTGTCAGAGCGTGTTTGGAAATTTGCGAAAACGCCGTTTCTGTCATGCTGAGCTTGTCGAAGCATCTCTACCGCTGGCTAACTAAGTGGCCTGGGCCTCTGCAACGAAGCGGTAGAGATGCTTCGACAAGCTCAGCATGACGTTCTTGTATACTTGCTCTCAGAATCCTTCACGGCCGCAGCCGTTGCTGCGGTGCACTCTTTCGCTATGCCCGACCAGCCCTACGCCCTTCTCTTCGACATGGACGGCGTGCTCATCGACAATACGCCCTACCAGGCCCGCGCCTTTCAGCTCCTGTTCCGCGACCTGGGCCTGACCACCAACGCCCGCCGGCTGCTGGAGCGCCTCAACGGTATGCCCGCCTCCACTATCCTCCGAACCGTCTTCACCAGCCCCGTCCCGAAGAAGAAGCTGGAAGAGTACGCCGCCCAGCGCGAGCTGCTCTACCGGGTGCTCTACTGGGACAAGCGCCGCGAGCTGGCCGGCCTCACGCCGTTTCTGCAGGCGGCCCGCGCGGCCGGCTTCCGCATCGGCCTGGGCACCGGCTCCGCCGCCGACACCATCGGCTACATCATCGACCACCTCGACCTGCGCCGCTACTTCGATGTGGTGGTGGGCAAGGACGACGTGCCGAAGGGCAAGCCCCACAAAGACACCTTCGCCGAAACCGCCCGGCAGCTGGGCGTGCCGCCGGAGCGCTGCGTGGTCTTCGAAGACGCCATCCTCGGCGAGCAGTCGGCGTACAGGGCGGGCATGCGCGTCATCGGGGTCAGCACCAGCCTCCGGCCCGAGCAGTTCCAGGCCCCGCTCACCGTCATCAAAGACTTCCGCGGCATCACGCCCGAGCAGGTACACGAGCTGCTGGCCCGGCACCCGGCCACGCCCAAACCCAGCAGGGAGCTGGCCCGGCGGCACTACATGAAGCTGTAGCAAAGCAGGGCCGGCCCCTATGCGCCGGGCCGCTCCGGGCAGGCAGCGGTCCGGCCTGGCTACAGGGGCAGGTAGGCAGCCTGCGGAATACCGGGGCAGGTGCCTACCTTGCGCTATGCCTTCCTCCCCTCCCGCTTCTTCTGCGCCTTCCGGCCTGCGCCTGGCCGCCATGGTGCGGGCCTGCCTGGGCCTTTCTACGCGGCAGCTGGCCCACTACCTGGGCGTGTCCATGGGGTTTGTGACCCACCTGGAAGCGGGGCGCAAGCCGCTGCCCGGGGCGCTGCTGCCGCGCCTGCTGCTGCTGGCCCGCCTGCTGCCGCCACCGCTGGGCACCGGCCTGCCCCTGCCGGAGCTGCCCCCGCCGCACGACCCGCTGCTGCCGCTGCCCGCCCCCGAACGGCTGGCTCCGCCCCTGCCCGACGCCCCGGCCCCCCCCGAGCCGGAAACGCTGCGCCGCCGCCTGCGCGACCAGCGCCTGCGGCTGCTTACGCTAAGCCAGCACCTGGCCGCCGAGCAGGCCCGCATGGCCGGGCTGGCCCGCCGCCACCACGGGCTGGCGCTGCTCCGGGCCGCCCTGCCGCCGCCCGAGGCCGCCGAGGCGGCCCACTATGCCCGCTGGCTGGCGCGCCTCTCCGACGACCTCACCCGCGACGACCCCACCCCCGCCGTCCGCGCCGCCGCCCTGCACCTGCTGGCCGCCCGCGTAGCCGGCCTGCGCGCCGAAGTAGCCGCCCTGGCGGTATAGGCGCCTGATGGGGCCGCCCCCCTGACGCTCGATATGCCCCCGGCCGCACTCTTTGCCAGGCTGGTCCTTTTCTTTACCTTATGCCCGGCAACTCCGCCACCTATATCCTTTTTTTATGCCGTTTCCTGTTGAATTATTAACCACCCAGACTGAGTGCGACACCGTGCTCAACGCCCTGAATCTGGAGCTGCGCGTGTTTACCGTGCGCGACCAGCTACTCGACTTGCAGGCCGACCAGTCGGCGGACCGGGCCACCGACCGCAGCCAGAACCTGAAGGAAGCCAACGACACCATTGACCGGCTCACGCCGGTGGTGGCCAGCCTCACGCCCGGCACCACCGAGCACACCGAGCTGAACCGGCTGCTCATCCGGGCCCAGCGCCGCGCCCAGGACCTGAACGCCCCCACCACCACGGCCCGCAAGCCCACCGATGCCTTCCTGAAAGCCGTGGACGTGCGCCAGGTGCAGGTGCAGGTACCGGAGCTGCAACAGGCCATTGCCGAGGTAACGGCCCGCCGCGCCGCGCTGTAGGCCGCGCCCACCCCGGCAGGCCCGCGCCGGCCTGCCCGCCGGGCCTTTCGCTTCTCCCGCTATTCTATCCTATTGCAACGCCAAACGGCCCGCTGCCCCGAAAGAGGCGGCGGGCCGTTTTGGTTGGCGCGGGCGGCCCCTTAGGCGGGCAGCGCCACGCCGTAGAGGGCGGCTACCAGCGCATCCAGCTGCGTTTCCAGGGCCTGGGTATCGGCGGCGGCATCGGCGGCTTTGGCGGCCAGCACCTGCTCCACCAGCGCCGCTACCGCCGCCTGCTCCTCCGCCGTGGCGGCGGGGATGGGAATCTTTCCGAAGTAATCAAAGATCAACTGATAGCCGTTTTGAATCTGCGTACAGTAATTTTCAATCAACATCCAGCCAATCTTAGAGTTGAGGATTCCTAGCAGAAAATAGTCCTCTCCCGGAATGATGTATGTGGCGTTATTGACATAAGTGCCTTGCGTATCAAGTGTAAAGACAGGTTTAACCTGAAATACTTGATAGACTATCTTGTTCTTCTCGAACTCATCGTAATAGTCGCAAGCACGAAGCTCCCACCAGTAATGGCCTTTATCTGCACGAGCCGCCGCCGCTGCTTCGTGTGGAAGTAAATAGGCTGCAACAGCAGGGTAGTGAGCAACTAACACATCCCAAGGAGTTTTATACTTAGGTGATGTAACGGGAGGTATGGCGTATACTCCTCGCTTGTTTTTTGTCCATCCAAGCTTCTTCCTCGTCCAGCCACTAGGTAAGCTAACCAGATAGTTCGTTGTCACCAATGGCTGATACCTCTTCACATCACGCCCTGCTGCAAATGGCCTCAGAATCTCCGCTGACTTAGGGTCTTCAGCAACAAGCTTGTTCCTAACGTCCTCTTTAATGACGAAGACAGGATTGAGGCCCGTTTTGATGCCGTAGTATATTTTGCCACCGACATACTCGCCCAACGGCGTACCGGCAGCTTTCATCTTAGTCAGTAGCTCCTGGCTGGCATCGTCGGCGAGGTTCCAACCTTCCGGCTGCAAACCGGCCTGGGTAACCGGGCGGGCGTGGTCCAGCACCAGCGTATCGAGCAGCGGCGGGGGCAGCTTGGGCAGCAGCGCGGCGCGGAAGCGGCTGTCGGGGGTGGGCACGGCCCGGCTCACCGAGAGGATGGCCGGGTAGGTGGTGGCCTCGGCGAATACGGGCAGGTCGCCGAAGTCCAGGAACTCCACCAGGGTATTGGTGGCGGGCAGCCAGCGGCGCAGGGGCGCGCCGTAGCCGGCCCGCAGCCACTTGTTGGGCGCGATGTACGACAGCTCGCCGCCGGGCTTCAGCAGGCCCAGGCCCAGCTCCAGGAAGTACACGTAGAGGTCGGCCTTGCCGTCGAAGGTGGCGAAGCGCTGCTTGAGATAGGGCTTGAGGGCCGAAAACTCCTCCTGCCGGATGTAGGGCGGGTTGCCCAGCACCACGTCGAAGCCCCGGAAGCGGCCGGCCTCGTCGAGCACCTCCGGAAACTCGAAGCGCCACTCGAAGGCGTCGCGGTAGAGGGCCCCCTGCTCGTGGGCGTCGATGTCGGCCTGGAGCTGGGCGGCGCGCAGCTCCAGCTGCCGCACCGCGAAGTGGCGGGCTTCTTCCTGCTTCTTGGTTTCGGGCAGCAGCGAAGTCTGGGTGCTGAGCACGATGATTTTGTTGCGGGCCAGGCGCAGCTCCTCGCGCTTCTTGTCCTTCTTGTGCAGCACGGCCGTGAACTGCTCCTTCAGCTGCTGAAAGAACCCCAGCAGGCGGTTCTTGTCGTCGCGCCCCCGGCTGCTGAAGTAGTCGTGCACGGCCCCCCGGTACTCCTTGAGCGAGAACTTACCCTTCTGGAACACCTCCGAGAGGTCGGCATCCAGCGGGAAGCGAGCCAGCAAAGAGTTGCCGGTTTTCACGTTCAGGTCGAGGTTGGGCAGGGTTTCCAGCTCCCGCCACTGGGTATCGGGCTTGTAGTAGGCGTGCTTGAGCAGCTCAATCCAGAGGCGCAGCCGGCAGATGCGCACCGAGTTGGGGTTGAGGTCGACGCCGAACAGGGCGTGCTCCATCAGGGCGCGCTTCTCCCGGAACAGGGCCTGCTGCAGGCGGGTGCGCTCGGGCCCCACGGTGCGCTGGCCGGTTTCGGCATCAAAGGAGCCCACCCGGTAGGGCGCGGGCAGGCCGTCGGCATCGGTGACCACCAGCTCGTCGTGCTCCACGTCCAGAGAATACGGCAGCACGGCCCCCTCCTCGTCCAGAAACAAACCCAGGCGGCTCTTGAGGGCCAGCAGCTCGTTGAGGGCACTCACCAGGAAGTGGCCCGAGCCCACGGCGGGGTCGAGCACGGTGAGGGTGTTGAAGTGGGCGGCGTACTCGCGGCGGCGGGGCCGCTTGGCGGGCGCCACGGCATCCAGCAAATCGTCCAGCGTGTCGCACTGCGCCAGCTCCGGGAAGTCGGGGGCCTGGCGGAAGTGGCGCACCACGGCCCGGCCCAGGGTCTGGCGGGCCATGTACATGGTCACGAAGCCCGGCGTGTAGAACGAGCCGTCCTTGTACCCGTTGATTTTCTCGAACACCAGGCCCAGCACGGCGGCCGAGAGCAGGGGCCGGGCGGCGGGCGCTACCGGGGCCTCGGCGGGCGGGGCGGCGTGGGAGGTGGTGGGGTCGGTGGCGAAGTCGTAGGCGTCGAGGAAGTGCAGCAGGTAGGGCAGCGCCTTCCACTGGGGGGCGGCGCTGGTGTGGGCGGTGGTGGTGGGCACGACGGGGGCGCCCTTCCTGCTGAGCACCGAGCCGGGGAAGGGGGCCAGCCCCAGCCCATCGCGCAGCCCGCTCACGTCCAGGGCCTGGTGTTCCAGCTCGCTGGGCTCGAAGAGGGAGGAGTTGAGGTAGGGCACCTCGGGGAAGGCGGCCAGCACGTCGGGCGTGCGGTCGGCGGGGGCGCGGTTGAGCACCTCGAAGAACAGGGTCTGCACCTCGTCGTAGTCGGAGAGGCGCTGAGGGTGCAGGAAGCGGAAGGCGGCGGCGTGGGCGGCGTCGTGGTAGCGCACCATCTGGCCCTCCAGCAGCTTGAGAAACAGCAGGCGGTTCACCCACATCAGGCAGAGAGCCAGGGCCACGCCCTCGCGCTGGGCGGCGGGGGTGTCGCCGTAGCGCAGGCGGTCGGCCTCGGGCACGTAGTTGAGGCCGTGGCCGGTTTCGAGCTTGCGCAGGGTGTTTTCGAGCAGGGAACCGTGCTGCCGCGCGTCCTCGGGGCAGCGCCCGATGCGGCGGACGCCGGCCTGCTTGTCCTCGCGCAGGCCCATGAGGTAGAGCAGCTCGTGGTAGAACTCCTGGTTGAGGGTATTGGGGTCGCGCCGGCCGGTGAGGGGCTCCTTGAGCAGGTAGGCCGGGTGAAACAGGCGATAGAGGGCCGTAAGCCGGGCGGGCGCGGTGGGCACGCCGGGGCGTAGGTCCACGTACACCACGGGCAGCTCGCCCTCCAGGGCGGCCAGCTTCTTGCTGGCAATGCTCTTGTAGAAGAAGTCGGTATCGGTGGCAGCCTTGGCCCCGGCCTTCCAGGTCTGGAAGTCCTTCACAAAGCCCTTGTCCTTGAAGAACAGGCGGTGAAAGTCCAGCGCGTCGAACACGTACCACTCGTAGCCGGTGGTCACGATGAGGCGCTTGAAGTCGTCGGCCTTGTCGTCGGTGCGGTCTTCGAGGTAGTAGAGCAGCAGCTGGTGCAGGGCCTTGCGGTTGAGGTCGTCGGGGGCCAGCATCTCCTTGGGGTTCCTGGGCCCCTTGATTTCCAGCACCACGCCCACCGGCGAGTCGGCGGTGTCGCCGAGGTGCAGCACCAGGTCGCGCTTGTCCTGCACGTTGCCGTAGCGCGTGCCGCCCTCCGGGGGCCGGCTCACGCTGCGCAGGAAGTCGAGAATGTGGGTTTCGCCGTGGCGCTCAATCTTGTTCGGGTCGAGGTGCCGGAGCATCTCGGCCAGGTGCTGCCGGAAGGCGGTTAGCTCGTCGGGGGTGGGCTTGAGGCGGCGCAGCGCGGCCGTAGCAGTATCGGGCGAGAGGTATCGGGGCTGTAGCATAGAGGCCGTAAGATACGGGCCACCGGAATAAGTAGCCGCGGGAATGACCGGCAGGCTTGACGCGGCGGCGGCACAGCCGGACGCGGCCCGGCGCAAGGTGCGCGGCGGCAGGCCGCGACGGCCGCGCCCCTACTCCACCACCAGGGAACAGCCGGTCTGGGCGGCCCCCCACTGCACACGGAGGTAGTACAGGCCCGGTGCCAGGCCCGCCACCGACAGAGGCCGCCAGCCGGCGTCGGTGGCGGAGGCCGTGTGGGTGCGCACTACGCGCCCCTGCGTGTCGAGCAGGCTGAGCGTGGCCGGGGCCGTGCCGGGCAGGGTGGGCGCCAGCACGCGCACGTCCGTTTGGGCCGGGTTGGGCCACACGCGCAGCCCGGCGGCCAGGGAAGCGCTGGCCACCCCCAGGACGGGGTCGGTGAGGGAAGCCAGGAACCCCACCTTCGTGGTAGCGGGGTCGGTAAGCTGCAGGGAGCCAAAAGAGGCCGGTGGCGTCACGTGCCCGCCCACATACAGACGAGAACCGGCCAGCGCCAGACTCCGGGCATCGTTGTCACCGGTTCCTCCGGCCGGCTGGGCCCACGCAAAGCTGCTGGTCGAGCCCAGGTCCGTGAGTCTGGCCACAAACACGTCGGCAACGCCCGCGCCGGTCAGGGTAGTGCTGCCTACCCTGGCAGAACCGCCAAACCGGCCCGCCACGTACAGCTCGGTTCCGCGCACGGCCAACGCGGCCAGCCCCTCGTCGGCAGGTCCGCTGATGGGCTGTGCCCAGCCCTGGCTGGCGTCAGCGCCAAGATCCTGATACTTGGTGATGAATACGTCGTTGGTGCTGGCCGGCCCCGCATTGGTAAGAGTTGTGGCCCCGAACGTAGTGCTGGTTTGGTTGAAGGTACCGCCCACATAGACGGCCGCGCCGCTGACGGCCACGGTCCAGGCGCTGGCCGGGCCGGGGTTGCCACAGCGCTTGGCCCAGGTGAAGCTGGCCGAGGCGCCGGCATCGGTGAGCTTGGCCACAAAGGCCTTGAAAGCGAATTCGTCGGCGCCAGTGCCCGTCAGGGTGGTGCTACCAAAGCGGATGGACGGACTATCAAACCCACCTACCACGTACACACTTGTGCCGCTGGCCACCACAGCCCGCGCTGCGTCGCCGGAAGCACCGCCGGTCCGCTGGGCCCATACGAAACTGCCGGTACTGCCCGCGTCGGTGAGCTTGGCCACAAATATGTCGGCGCCGCTGCCCGTCAGGCTGGTGGAGCCAAATGCCGCCGTAGTGCTGGCCACCGAGCCCACCACGTACACGCTGGTACCGCTCACGGCTATGCCCTCGGCAAAGTCCACGTTGGTGCCGCCCGCCCGTTGCGCCCATGCCACCTGGCCAAAGCTACCCTGGTCCGTGAACTTGGCAACGAACACATCGGGTCCGGTGCCGCCGTAGCGGGACAGCGACACGCCACCCACTATCATGGGGGAACTGTAGTAGTAGCCCGTCACGTATACATTCGACCCATTTACGGCCAGCCCACCCACGTTGTCGTTATCGGAGCCGCCGGCCCGCTGCGCCCAGCTGAATGTGCCCGTCGCCGGGTTCCATTTTGCCACGAAGATGTCGTACTGGCCCGCACTACGCAGCGTGGTCGTGCCCACACGCACCGTACCCGAAAACGAGCCAGCCACATACAAGCTGCCACTGGCATCGGTGGCGGTGGCTTCCACCCTGGAAAAGCCCCCCTCTCCCACCGCTAGGGCAGTCTGCCAGGCCGGGGCCTGCGCATACGCGCCTGCCCGGGGCAGGCAAACGACCCCACTTATAGCAAGCAGCCAACCCCATACAGCGGCACGTTTCATAGAGCAAGAGAATAATAAGGTTAATGCGTGGCAAAGTGCCCGCCCCACAGACCGCCGCCTGTTCTTACCGACACCTGCCCTCCGGCAGTTATCGGCAGTTTCAGCCAACTCAGAGGCGAGCGTAAGATATTTGATGGCAGGCACATAAAAAAAGGCCCGACTCTCAAAGAGTCAGGCCTTTGCTTTACTGAATACCGCTTACCGGCTCGCAGCCAGTGCCTCGGCACCACCCACGATTTCGAGAATCTCGGTCGTGATGGCCGCCTGGCGGGTCCGGTTGTACGTCAGCTTGAGCGACTTGAGCAGCTCACCGGCGTTTTCGGTGGCTTTCTCCATGGCCGTCATGCGCGCGCCGTGCTCCGACGCGTTGCTTTCCAATACGGCCTTGTAGAGCTGCACCTTCAGCGACTGAGGAATCAGGGTCTGCACGATTTCCTCTTTCGAGGGCTCGAAAATGTAGTCCACGTTCGAGGTCGTCGTGGCGGCCGGGTTCGGCTCGGCGGGTACCAGCGGCAACAGCTGCTCAGCCCGCACTACCTGCGTAGCCACGTTCTTGAACTCGTTGAACACCATCACCACCTCATCGAAACGGCCTTCGCGGAAGCCTTCCATGGCCTCTTCAGCCGCTACCCGCACCGTATCAAACGACAGTTTGCCGAAGACGTGCGTGTAGTTGCCCAGCAGCGGGCCGCGCTTGCTGAAGTAGTCGTGCGCCTTCTTGCCGATGGCCATCACCGTCACGTTGCCCGCTGCCGCCTGAGCGGCGTACCGTTCTCTCACCAGCGCATTCACCCCTTTAAAGATGTTGCTGTTGAAAGCGCCGGCCAGGCCACGGTCTGAGGTAATGGCAATTACCAGCACCCGGTTCACTTCGCGCTGCACGGCGTACTCGCTCACCACTTCGCCCCCGGCCAGGCCGGTCAGGTTCGTCAGGATGCTGTTGAGCCGCTGCGCGTAGGGGCGCATCCGCAGGATGTTATCCTGCGCACGACGCAGCTTAGCCGCCGCCACCATCTTCATGGCTTTGGTAATCTGCTGCGTGCTTTGCACCGATACGATACGGTTGCGGACTTCTTTTAAGCTAGCCATTTATCAATTGTTGATTGTTAGTTGCTGATTGTTGATTGCTGGACGGGCCTTCTGGAAAGCCAAACATCCAACAAGCAACAACCAACAATCAACTGGTTACTTACTGGCGTATACCGCCGACAGGTCTTTGGCTACCTGACGGATGGCACCGGTGATGGTGTCATCGAGCTTGCCGGCTTTCAGGCCCTGCAGCACCTCCGGATGACGGGTGTTCAGCACCTGCACGAACTCCTTCTCGAACTCGCGCACCTTGTTCACGGGCACCTGGTCGAGCAGGCCGTTGGTAGCGGCGTAGATGACGGCTACCTGGTCTTCTACGCGCTGGGGCGAGAACTGGGGCTGCTTCAGGATTTCAAGGTTACGACGGCCGCGCTCAATGGTCAGCTTGGTCGAGGCATCGAGGTCCGAGCCGAACTTGGCAAAGGCTTCCAGCTCGCGGAACTGCGCCTGATCCAGCTTCAGCGTACCCGACACCTTCTTCATCGACTTGATCTGCGCGTTACCACCTACGCGCGATACCGAGATACCTACGTTGATGGCGGGGCGGATACCCGAGTTGAAGAGGTTGGTTTCGAGGAAGATCTGGCCGTCCGTAATCGAAATTACGTTGGTCGGGATGTACGCCGAAACGTCACCAGCCTGCGTTTCGATGAGCGGCAGAGCCGTCAGCGAGCCACCACCTTTCACGAGGTGCTTGATGCTCTCGGGCAGGTCGTTCATGTCCTTGGCGATGGTGTCGGAAGCGTTGATCTTCGCGGCACGCTCGAGCAGGCGGCTGTGCAGGTAGAATACGTCGCCGGGATACGCCTCACGTCCGGGAGGACGACGCAGCAACAGCGACACTTCGCGGTACGCTACCGCCTGCTTCGACAAGTCATCATATACAACCAGGGCCGGACGGCCCGTGTCGCGGAAGAACTCGCCGATGGCAGCACCCGTGAAGGGAGCAAAGAACTGCATCGGAGCCGGGTCAGAAGCCGAAGCCGACACCACTACCGTGTAGTCCATTGCACCACCCTTGGTCAGGGCGTTTACTACCTGCGCCACGGTCGAGGCTTTCTGGCCTACGGCTACGTAGATGCAGAAAACCGGCTCGCCACGCTCGAAGAACTCGCGCTGGTTCAGGATGGTGTCAATAGCTACCGTTGACTTACCCGTCTGACGGTCGCCGATGATCAGCTCGCGCTGACCCCGACCAATCGGAATCATGGCGTCAATAGCCTTGATACCCGTTTGCATGGGCTCCGTTACGGGCTGACGGAAGATAACGCCGGGAGCTTTGCGCTCCAGGGGCATATCGTAGGTCTGGCCCTGGATGGGGCCGCGGCCGTCGATAGGCTGGCCCAGCGTGTTGACCACGCGGCCCACGATGCCTTCGCCTACCTGAATGGAGGCAATCTTATTGGTGCGGCGCACGGTAGCACCTTCCCGGATTTCGCTGTAGTCGCCGAGCATTACGGCACCTACGTTGTCTTCTTCCAGGTTGAGCACCAGGGCCTGCAGGCCATTTTCAAATTCGAGCAATTCCCCCGACTGGGCTTTGGCCAGGCCGTAGATGCGGGCTACACCGTCGCCAACCTGCAGCACCGTACCAACCTCTTCGAGTTCGGCTTCGGTTTTGAAGTTGGACAACTGCTCCCGCAGAATGGCGGATACTTCATCCGGACGTACTTCTGCCATGTGGATTATAGTTGAGATTGGTAGGGGTTCTTCGAGAATTCGGTGCGCAGTTTGCGCAACCGGAAGCTCACGGAGTCATCTATCAGCCGGTCGCCGATGCGCAGCACGAAGCCGCCAATCAGCGAAGCATCAACTTTCTCGGTGAGAATAACCTGCTGCAGGCCGGTCTGCTGGCGAACCAGCGCCTCTACCTCAGCACGCAGTGCCGGAGTCAGCGGCGTGGCCGTCGTGACTTCGGCCATTTGCACGCCGCGCAGGGTGTTGAATTGGTTCAGGAACTCGGAGCCGATGAATTCCAGCGCGCTTTCGCGGTTTTTCTGGGTAACAATGGTGAAGAACTTCTCGGTGAGAGTCGACACTTTGCCTCCAAATACGGCGCGCAGGATAGCCAGCTTCTTGTCGTGCTTGACGATGGGGTTGCGCAGCAACAGGCGCAGGTCACGGTTTTCGGTCAACGTGTTGTTGAACAGCTCCATGTCCTGCTTTACCTGCTCCAGCGTACCCTGCTCCTCGGCCAGATCGAGCAACGATTTGGCATAGCGGGAGGCAACTCGTAGTTCAGACATTGCGTGTAGGTGTCAGTTGTTAGTTGTCAGTTGTCAGTTTTTAGCTGTGGTGTGCCTGGATTTGACGCCCGGCAACTGACAACTGAAAACTGACAACCCCCAACGGACTAATTCAATTTTACTTCCTTCAGGTACGAGTCCACGAGTTGCTGCTGGGCCGGTTGGTCGGTCAGCTCGCGGCGCAGAATACGCTCCGCAATATCGATGGAAAGCTTGGCGGCGGTGTTTTTCACCTCGGCCAGGGCGGCGTTTTTCTCGTTCTGAATGGCTTCGCGGGCCTGCACGATCATGCGGCCGCCTTCTTCCGTCGCCTTGGTTTTCGCCGTCTCAATGAGCTGGTTTGAAATTTCCGTGGCTTCCTTCAGAATACGGTCACGCTCCAGCCGGGCCTCAGCCAGCAGCTTTTCGTTGCCGGCTTTCAGCTGCTGCATTTCGAGCTTGGCCTGGTCGGCCATGCGCAGCGCATCATCAATGGAGCTTTCCCGCTCTTTCAACGAGCTCAGGATGGGTTTCCAGGCAAACGCGCGCAACAGCAGCAGCACGATACCAAAAATCACCAGCTGCCAAAAGATAAGGCCTAATTCGGGCGTTACAATTTGCATAAGGGAGTAGAGAAATCAGTGGTGAATACGTTGAATCCCGGTTGCGGCCGAGGGCGCCTGTGCAACGCAACTGGCTCCGCCAGCCAACCCGGGAAAACCAAGACAGCCCGCCACGCCGTGCGCTGAAGCGACGCGCGCAGCGGGCTGCTCGTGTACTACCTCTATCCCTAGAGTTTGAACGAAATCAGCAGGCAGACTACTACTGCGAACAGGGCCAGACCCTCGATCAGAGCAGCTACGATCAGCATAGCAGTCTGGATCTTGCCCGAAGCTTCCGGCTGACGGCCGATGGCTTCCATAGCCTGACCACCAATGCGGCCGATACCCAGACCGGCACCCAGAGCAACCAGACCAGCACCGATAGCGGCACCAAATACAGCCAGACCAGCGGCGTTAGCAATCTGCAACAACAGAGAAAGAAGCATAAAAAAAGGTTTGTGGGGAGTGGAAAACGAAAAAATCAGGAAAATGAACGCGGGTGTTGTTAATGGGTATGGGCCGTATCAGCGCCGTCGCCGCCACCCATCTGGTAGTCGGCATCATGGTGCTCTTCTACTGCGCCACCGATGTACATGGCCGTCAGCAGCGTGAAGATGTAGGCCTGCAGAATAGCTACCAGCAGCTCCAGCATGTTGATGAACAAGCCGAAAGCCAGCGTGACGGGAGCTACAGTTACGCTACCAAAAATGAAGATGAGCGAGATAAAGCTCAGGATAACGATGTGGCCGGCTGTAATGTTGGCGAACAGACGAACCATCAGCGAGAATGGTTTCACCACGATACCAATGAGTTCCACCGGAATCATGATGGGCAGCAGCGCCTTCGGCACGCCGGGCGTAGCGAAGATGTGATGCCAGTAGTTTTTGTTGGAGCTGAACAGTGTAATGAGCAGCGTCAGTACGGCCAGCGTCAGCGTCACGGCAATGTTGCCGGTCAGGTTAGCGCCGCCGGGCATCAGGCCCATCAGGTTGTTGAACCAGATGAAGAAGAACACGGTGAGCAGATACGGCATGTAGCGCTCATACTTCGGCCCAATAGACTTCTTGGCTACTTCGTCGCGGATGAAGACGATAATCGGCTCGAAGAAAGACTGAATGCCTTTGGGAGCACCCGTACCACGCTTGGCGTAGCCACGGGCTACTGCCGTGAACACTACGAGTAGCAGAGCGGCACTCAGCATGAGGGAAGCCACGTTCTTGGTGATGGAGAAATCATACACCTTGCTGCCATCTTCCGCGACGAGGTGCTCATGCTCCAGCTTGAGGCCGTCGTATACTTTGCCTTCCGCCAGCTGCGACGACGAGAAAACGCTCAGGCCCTGAGCAGGACGGTATGCAATAACCGGCAGTGGAATAGTGAGGTGCGTGCCATGGGCCTCGTCGCCGATGGTAGCGAAATGCCACTCGTGCGAATCGCCGATGTGGTGCAGAATCATCTCACCGGGACTGAATGCCTCCTTATCGGTAGCCTCAGCGG
Source organism: Hymenobacter psychrotolerans DSM 18569 (assembly GCF_900142395.1). Classification (GTDB taxonomy): domain Bacteria; phylum Bacteroidota; class Bacteroidia; order Cytophagales; family Hymenobacteraceae; genus Hymenobacter; species Hymenobacter psychrotolerans. The sequence goes on from NZ_FRAS01000001.1 coordinate 189,883, forward strand.
TTGTTGCTGCAGGCTCATTGGCATAAGCGGCAACCGAAAGGAAACAGAAGATAGCTACAAGTAAGCGCTTCATTCAGAACGTTTTAAGGTTTTAGTCGCAAAAAGTTTATTTTGCTGCTCCACCCGGTTTTGAAAACGGGCGCAAGTTACTCAGAACAGCCCAGATTTCAAACCCGGCAAAGAGAAAATAGAGGACAAAGAAGCAGCCGATAAACGTCCACTGCCCGTCGCGGCCTTCACTTCCGCCGCCCGCAAACAGATACACCAGCACCAGCGTGACGGAGAGCAACATGCGTGCAACCATCGACCCGAAGTAGGCACCCATGAAATTATCGGCGTTGGCGCGTACCAGCCGGGCCGTAAACCAATAGATAAGCGCCGTTAGTCCCGCGAAGAACCCCAGCACGTAAGGCGCCAGCGGATGCACCACGGCCGTGCCGTAGCGAGCATCTAGCAGATAGAGTGTGCCATAGAGGAACACTACCAGCAGCAGCAGCAGACGAAAAAATCGTAGCAACGCGGGGCGTTTAGAGGATGGGGCCGCAAAGGTACGGCGGCAAACGCTACCAACCGCGTGTTTGTCCTACTTTCGTCGGGAGCATAGCAGCGGCTACCCGCTTCGCTACTTTTCCGATACCTCCCGGATGACCAGATACATGGCCGCAAATACCCCGAACAAGGTGAGCCCCACTGTGCCCCAGGGCTCCAGGCCGAAGCGCTTATCCAGCCAAAGCCCCAGCCAGGTGCACGCGCCGATGGTGGCCAGCATCTGAAAGCCTACTCCCATAAAGCGGGCAAAATTACTGCCGCGGGGCGGCTGCGGATCGGGCGTAGAGACGGCCATAGTGGAAACAGAGGCAAGAGGTGAAAGCAGCCCTGTAGCGGGCAGCTGGTAGTGTACGGCAAACGATGCGGAGCAAGCTACGGGCGGCGGCCGGGAAAAAGGCGTAATTTTACCCAATGTGCGTCGTTATGACTGCCAGGCCGCGCACAAGCTGAACAAACCGTCTGGTTTTCGGCGTTGGCGTATTCGTAAGCTATGCTCCCGACTTCTGCTTTGACTCTATCTTCTTGCTTCCGTACGCTCTCCAGGCCCTTGGCAGCGCTGCTTATGCTGGCCGGCGTGGGGGGCTGCGCCTCTGAGCGCCGAGGCCTCATCGGCCATGCCTACGACAACATAGTGGCCCGCGACAACGCTTATTTTCTGGCTCGCGAGAAAATGCGCGAAACGGAAACCAAGCTCTACAACGCCCGCCAGAACGACTACAACCGGGTGCTGCCGCTGTTTCCGACCATGGACGAGGCCGGCGCGAAACTCGTGGCCACGGACATGGAGGATGTGGTGAAAAAAGCCTCCCTGCCGATTCAGCACCGCTCCGCTTCTGACTGGACCGATGACGCGTACATCCTCATCGGCAAGAGCCGCTTCTATACAATGGAGTATGAGGACGCGGCCAAGACGTTCAAGTACGTCAACAGCATCAGCAAAGACTCCGATGCCAAGCACGAGGCGCTGATCTGGCTGATGCGCACGTTTGTGGCTACTAAGGAGCTTGAAAACGCCAAAGCCGTATCGGACCTGCTCGACAAAGAGGAGGGCCGCGAAGCCAGTGCCAAGGAGCTGTTCCTGACCCGCGCCGATTACTACATCAAGACCGAAGAGCCGGCCAAAGCCATCGAGAACCTGGAAAAGGCCATTCCGCTCATCGAGCAGAAGAACGAACAGTCGCGCACGCGCTACATTCTGGCGCAGCTGTACCAGAACCAGGGCGAGGATAAAAAGGCCTACGCTGAGTTGAACCGTATTCTGAAGAAGAACCCGCCCTACGAGCTGGACTTCTTTGCCAAGCTGATGCTGGGCCAGGTTTCGGATCTGAACACCACCGACAAAGCCCGCTTAGACAAGTATTTCGCCAAACTGCTCAAGGATACCAAAAACAAGGAGTACCGCGACAAAATCTACTATGAGATGGCGCGCCTCGACTACCGGCAGCAACGCTACCCCGAAGCCCTGAAGCTGCTGGAGCAGTCGGCACGGGCCACTACCAGCAATCGGGCCCAGAAATCCTACACGTATCTGCTGGCCGGCCGCATCTATTACGAAAACCTGCAGAAGTACCGCCTTGCTGCCGCCTACTACGACAGCACAGTGCAGAACCTGCCCAAGGAGGCTCCGGGCTACGCTGCCACGGCCGAGCGGGCGGCTATTCTTAAGGACTTCGCCCAGCAGTATACCATCATCGAAACGCAGGACAGCCTGCAGGCCCTGGCCCGCCTGGACACGGCGGCCCTGCGGACCCGCCTGATGGCTTTTGCGGATGCTGAACTGATGGCCCGCCGCAAGGAAGCCGAAGCACTAGCCGCCCGCAAGGAGCAGGAGAGCCGCCGCCAGACCGCAACGGGCGTCAGCGCCTCCCGCGACCTGCAAACCGGCATCGACCCGGAGGACTTCATCAACGGCAGCACCGGCGCGAAGTGGTATTTCGACAACCCGACCTCCCTGAGTACGGCCCGCGGCGACTTTATCCGGAAGTGGGGCGACCGGCCTTTGCAGGACAATTGGCGTATTGTGAGCGTAGCCAGCTCCTCGCCCGTGACGGACCGGGGCGGCAACGTGCCGGTAAGTATTGCCGGAGCAAATAAAACTAACGTCACGGCCGGGGCTACCTCCGAGCTGGGGCGGGCCGTGGAAGATCCGGCCGCTCAGCAGCGCGCATTGGTAGCGCAGTACCGGCAGGCGCTGCCCCTCACACCCGAGCTGATGAAGGCTTCGGAGCAGCTGGTAGAAGAGGCGCTGTTCACGTTGGGCGGCATCTACAACCAGCAGTTGCGTGAGCCGGTACCCGCCGCCCAGACCTACGAGACACTCACCACGCGCTTCACGGCCAGCAAACACCTGCCCGAAGCCTACTATAGCCTCTACCTGATCTATAAAGAGCAGAACGAGCTGGCTAAGGCCGAAGTGTACGCGCAGCGCCTGCGGCAGGAATTCCCGAATACAGCATATGCCCGCCTGGCTGCCGATCCGGAGTATCTGCGGCGCACCTCGCTCGTGAATCAGGAAGTAGCGGTACACGTCGATTCGGCCTTTGTGTTCTACAAGGCCCAGGAGTTTAAGAAGGCTACTGCGGTGCTGGCCCGTACCACCAAGCGCTACCCCGAAAACGACCTAAACGACCGGATAGCGTTCCTGCGGACGCTGATTGCCATCCGGACGCAGCCGCCGCTGGTAGCCAAAGCGGCCGTAGAGCAGTTCACCAAAGACTACCCCTCTACCCCCCTGGGCAATGAGGCGCGCAATCTGCTGAACTCTTACAAAAAGTATGAAGCTGGCGGAATAACAGGTGCCTTGGCTTCTACCCAGAAGCCGGTGGTATCGATATTCCGGCCCGGGGAGGTGAATAACCGCATGCGCATCTACTACGCCGAGAACGAAACGCCGGCCAGCGTAGCGCCTCCCGTAACTACTCCGGCTGCGTCTAAGAATGCCCCTCCGGCGGCCAACTCCAAGCTGCCTGCCACAGCCCCGGACGCTAAAGCTGCCCCCACAGACGCGCCGGTAGTGCCCGCAGAACCGGCGAAGACTGCCCCTGCTACAACCGAACCGGCTGTTGACCCCGTGAAAGCGGCGCGCATGGCGGCAGCGCAGGCCCGTGCCCGCGGCCAGAAACCTCCGAAAGCCCCAAAAACAGCCGCGCCCGCCACTGCAGCTCCTGCTTCCGCGGCCCCTACGCCTAGCACTGAGCCAGCCACAGCCCCTGCGGCTACTCCTGCCCCGGCCGGTACACCGCCTCCGCCTGTTTCTGCACCCGCCCCCGCCACTCCGGCTTCGCCGTATACTGCCAACCCAGCCAACGGCCACGCCATTGTGCTGGTGTTTCCTGCCGGAGCCGCGCCGGTTGCCGGGTTGCCGGCTCAGCTGACTACCTACAACGGCCGCTACTACCAGGCCAACAAGCTGCAGGTGCAGCAGCAGCCCCTGGGCGACTCACTTACCCTGGTGGTGGTGCAGGCGCTGCCCACTGCGAAGGTGGCCCAGAGCTACGCCCTGAAACTACGCGGCCCTCAGTCACCGCTGAGCCGGTTGCGTGGTGCGGGTTACCAAACGCTCATCATCGGTATTGATAACCTGCCGCTGCTGCTGCAACGACGCGACGTAGAAGAGTATCAGCGTTTCTACCAGCAGGCTTACTCCAAATAGTCCTGAGGCAGGCAGCCTGGCCCATTACCCTGTGCTATAAGCGGGTGCAGGAAGCTGGGCCGGGGGGTCTGTCCCCTTATTCAGAAGTAACGAATGGCTTATCCTGCCACCAAAACCAAAACAAACTCCCGCAAACCGCAGCGTCCCGGACGCTTCACCGCCCTCACGCGCACCCTGTGGCTGCTGTTCGGCGGTGGCATTCTGGCGTTTGTCCTGTTTATTTTTGCGGTCAGTATCAACTTTGCCGACTTGTTTGGGCAGATGCCCAACCTGAAGACTCTCGAAAGCCCGCGCAGTGAGCTGGCTTCCGAGGTGTATTCTGCCGATGGGGTACTGATGGGCAAGTATTTCCGCGAAAACCGTACGCCGGTCAGCTACGAGGAACTCGCCCAAACCACTATCGATGCGCTGATTGCCACCGAGGACGCTCGGTTTGAGGAGCATTCCGGCATCGACCCCAAAGCCATGGCACGGGTAGCGGCGGGCATTGTGCTGGGCGGCAAGAACGGCGGCGGCTCTACGCTGAGCCAGCAGCTTGCCAAGCTACTCTTCCGCACCCGCGAAGACCTCAACAATGGCCGCCTGAACGATGTGCGCGGCCTGGGAATGGTCATCAACAAAACCAAGGAGTGGATTCTGGCGGTGCGGCTCGAGCGTAACTATACCAAGCGCGAAATTTTGCGCATGTACCTCAATACGGCCGAATTTGGGTCGAATGCGTTTGGCATCAATGTAGCCGCTAAAACGTTTTTCAACAAGAAGCCGCGCAACCTCTCGCTCGAAGAATCTGCCCTGCTGGTAGGCTTGGTGAACGGGCCTTCGTGGTTTAATCCGGTGCGCAACCCGGAACGCTCCAAGCGCCGCCGCAACTGGGTGCTGAGCCAGATGAACAAGTACGGCTACATCGACGCGCCTACGTACACGGCCAGCATCGAGAAGCCCATCAAGCTCGACTATAAGGTCGAGAACCAGAACGATGGTATAGCGCCCTATTTCCGGACCGAGCTTAGCAAGACGCTGCGCAGCTGGGCCAAGGAAACCGAGCACGACTTGTATTCGGACGGCCTGAAAATCTACACCACGATTGACTCGCGGATGCAGAAGTACGCCGAGGCCGCCGTAGCCGAGCATATGAAGCTGCAGCAGAAGTGGTTCGATGCGCACTGGAAAGGCCAGCAGCCCTGGCGCGATGAAAGCGGCCGGGTGATTCCCAACTTCCTTAGCACCGCCATGCAGCGCACGGCGCGCTACCAGTCGCTCAATGCCCGCTTCGACGGCAACAAGGACTCCATCAAATACTATCTGAACAAGAAGTACAAGATGAAAGTCTTCACCTGGAATGGCGGCGAGAAAGAGGTGACGATGTCGCCTATGGACTCGCTGGCGTACTACAAGCGCCTGCTGCATTCCGGGTTCATGGCTATGAACCCGCTCAATGGGCAGATTAAAGCCTGGGTGGGCGGCATCAACTACAAATACATCAAGTATGACCACGTGAAGCAGGGCAAGCGCCAGCCGGGCTCCACGTTCAAGCCGTTCGTCTACGTGGCGGCCATCGACCAGGGCTACTCGCCCTGCTACCAGCGCCCCGACGTGGCGACGACCTTCCCGGCCGAGCGTGGCCGGCCTGCCTACACGCCCCGCAACTACGAGGGCACATTCTCGGGCCGCACATTCACGCTGCGGCAGGCGCTGGCCCGCTCTATGAACTCCATTACGGCGTGGCTGGTGCAGAAGCTGGGCCCCGATGTGGTAGCCAGCTACGCCAAGCGCCTCGGCATCACCTCCCCTATTGATGCGGTGCCGGCCATCGGCTTCGGCTCTTCCGATGTCAGCATCTTCGAGCTGACCGGCGCCTACAGCACCTTCGTCAATAAAGGCATCTGGACCTCCCCGATGATGGTGACCCGCATTGAGGATAAGAACGGCAACGTGCTCCGCGAGTTCGTGCCGCAGACCCGCGAAGCTCTGAGCGAGGAAACGGCCTACCTGATGACGTATATGCTGCGGGGCGCCCTGGAAGAGCAAGGCGGCTCTTCGGTGGTGCTGAAAGGCGGCTTTAAGTTTCCGTATGAGATGGGCGGCAAAACCGGCACCACTTCCAACTACTCCGACGGCTGGTTTATGGGCCTCACGCCCGACTTGGTGTGCGGCACCTGGGTGGGCGGCGAAGACCGCAGCATTCACTTCCGCACGGGCACGTATGGGCAGGGCGCCCGCCTGGCGCTGCCGCTCTACGGCATCTTTATGAAGAAGGTGTACGCCGACAAGAGCATCGGCATCAGCAAAGGCGCTTTCCCCAAGCCCGACACGCTGAGCGTGGAAATCAACTGCTCGCGCTACTACAACGGCGCCACACAGCGCGACACCATCCCTTATGACCAGAAGCTCAACCAGGTAGAGCTGGACGACCTCAACGAGCAGGATATTTAAGCCCTCTTTATTCTGCATGTATGAACGTGGCCGGGACTTACCGGCCACGTTTTTTGTTTACACTCGCACCAGCGGCCGGTTTCCCCGTATTTCCACCATCAGCACGGTGTGGCCGGCATGGCCGCATTGCCGCTGGCGCACTACCATCCCATCTGCTTCATTCAGCATTCTATGGCTGCTAAAGAACACCTGCAAGAGCAAATCCGCCAGCTTCCCCACCGCCCTGGGGTGTATAAATACTTCGATGATGAGGGTATTATCTATGTGGGCAAGGCCATCGACCTGCGCAAGCGGGTGAGCAGCTACTTCACCAAGCAGGACCACAACAAGAAGACCCAGCAGCTGGTTAAGAACATCAAGCGCATCGAATTCACGATTGTGGACAGCGAATCAGACGCGTTTCTGCTGGAAAACAACCTCATCAAGCAGCACCAGCCCAAGTACAACATCCTGCTAAAAGACGGCAAGACCTATCCGTACCTGCTGCTCACCAATGAGCGTTTCCCGCGCCTGATTCCGACCCGCAACAAGCGCCCCGGCGACGGCCGCTACTACGGCCCCTATGCCAACCTGACGGCCATGAACGTACTGCTGGAGATGATTCGGATGCTGTATCCGCTGCGCACCTGCACCTACAACCTCTCCCCGGAAAATGTAGCGGCTGGCAAGTTCAAAGTGTGCCTAGAGTACCATCTGGGCAACTGCAAAGGCCCCTGTGAAGCCAAGGAAGACGAGGAAACCTACCAGCAGTACATCCACCAGATCCGGCAGATTCTCAACGGCGACCTACGCCTGCCTAAGCAGTATTTCCGTGAGAAAATGACGCAGGCCGCCCAGGATATGCAATACGAGCAGGCGCACCAGTTCAAGCTCAAGCTCGACCGGCTCGATGAATTCCAGGCCAAAAGCACCATCGTCAATGCGGCGCTGTCCAACATCGACGTATTCAGCATTGCATCCAACGAGAAGCTGGCCTTTATCAACTACCTCAAGGTGATGAACGGCTCCATCATCCTCACGCAGTCAATCGAAGTGCAGAAGAAGCTGGACGAGCCCGATGAGGAGATTCTGGCGCCCATGATTATGCAGATGCGTGAGGAGTTCGAGAGCCAGTCGAAGGAAATCCTGACCAACGTGCCCGTGCCCGATCTGCCGCTGCCTGGCGTGGCCATTGCGCAGCCCCAGATTGGTGATAAGCGCAAGCTGCTGGAGCTTAGCATCAAAAACGTGCTGTACCTGCGCAAGGAGAAGGAAAGCATGTCCGACCGTAGCAAAGACCTCAATGAGGTTCGGATTATGGAGACGGCCAAAAAGGATTTGCGCCTAAAGGAGTTGCCGAAGCACATCGAATGCTTCGACAACTCCAACTTCCAGGGCGACAACCCGGTGGCCGCAATGGTGTGTTTCCGCAATGCCAAGCCTAGTAAAAAGGACTACCGCCACTTCCACATCAAAACCGTCGTCGGGCCCAACGACTTCGACTCGATGTATGAAATCGTGACGCGCCGCTACCGCCGCCTCTTGGATGAAGGAGCTTCGCTGCCGCAGCTCATTGTTGTGGATGGTGGCAAAGGCCAGTTGGGCATGGGCGTGAAGGCCTTGAAGGACCTGGGCATCTGGGGCCAGATTCCCATCATCGGCATTGCCAAGCGGCTGGAGGAAATCTACGTTCCCAATGACCCACTGCCGCTCTACATCGACAAGAAAAGCGAAACTCTACGCCTGATTCAGCGCATGCGCGACGAGGCTCACCGTTTCGGTATCACCTTCCACCGCAGCCGCCGCGACGCCGCGACGCTCAAAACCGAGCTAACGGACGTGAAAGGACTGGGCCCCGTTACCGCCGAAAAGCTGCTGCTCAAATACAAGTCGGTGAAGAAAATCAAGGAGCTTTCCGAAGCCGACCTGACAGCGGAAATCGGCAAAGCCAAGGCCCGCGTGCTACTAGATTACTTCAGTCAGGAATCTTCGGCCGATTAGCATTCTATTCACAGCCCAGGCTGAAAGCAAAAAGCCCCGACCATCTGCATGGTCGGGGCTTTTTATATTCTGATTACAACCGGGTTTCTAGAAGCTCCAGAGGTTGTATTCGTATTCGATGAGGTCGGAAGCAGCCTGCTGCGAGGCAAGGATGCCCTGCTGCTGACCACCGTATATTTCATCCAGACGCGCGTCGTTCGGGTTGGACACCTTCACGATGTACGAGTTGAACAGCCACAGCTCGAAGGCATCAGCAAGGTTCTTGTGCTGCGCATCGTTCTGCGAGTTGAACCAGATGGCTTTGTCCGGATTGTTACGGAACACCTTCACCAAGTCGCTGTATTTGAACGTGCCGATAGGCTTTTCGATACCGGACGCATTAGAGCTCAGCGTTGAAGGAACCAGTAGCGTAATGGTTTTGATATCATGATACATCCGCGACCGTTTCTTGTCGAAGATCATGTCCTCCTTCAGTTCCATCTGATACAGGTCCTTGTAGCGGTACTCGTAGCTCGGTGGTGCGGCTGGAGTCTTGGCAACTGGCTTAGCCCCTTTTTTCTTTGGAGCACCCCAGTCATCACCGGTATCCTCTGAGAAACCAGCAGCTTTTTCTTCGTCGCTCAAGCCGGCAGAAGATTCCGCGTACGACATGTTGGATGTTACCTCAGCGCCGGTGAAAGTCGTCGTCAGCGAGTCATTGCGGTAAGCAACCAGCTCACCCCGCTTCACAGCATCAATGATGACACGGCTGATTTCTTTGCCTTCCGAGAACATCGGCTTGTTCTGCTTTTCGCGCAGATCTACGGCCCGCCAAATCGTTTTACGGAACATGATATCCGAATTCGGAATCGGACGGTAGGAGCCGTTGCTGCTCGCAGTAGTAGCCTGCTCCTGCGCCGAAGCCGACAGTGAGAGCGTAAGACCAGCTGCCAGGGCAGCGAGAGAAAGAACCTTATTCATAAATGCTGGAAAGCGAATCAGACGCTTTTAGTTCATCAACTGATTACAACAACGGCACGTTGAACTGTTTCGACACGTTAACCTGCTCCGTGTTGCCTTGGAAGTTCATACGCTGAACCTCTTTTACTTCGATATAAAGACGGTCGCCTTCGCGAGCCGAGTTTACTACGTCGTTCAGGCTGACATCAGGACCATTAACCGTGCGGGTAGGCATAGCCGGACGCTTGCCACGTACCAGCGTCACCTCATAGCGAGTTACACGGAAGCGGGCATCATCCGGAAGGAACGTAGCGAAACCTGCATCCGGAATAGCCTTCAGGCTCAGATTGCGCACAGCCGTGATGGGCGTTCCTTGCTTCTCGTTAGCCTCGCGGCCACCTACGATGCATTTGATTTCGGGCTTCGGAATCGGGCGAACCTGGAAGGTTTGCGAACCGATAGGATTGCCACCGCTGCTTACGTTCAGTGTTACTTCTTTCGCGTTAGGCACCAGCGTTACTTCGCCTTTAGCCGAACCTTTGATAGTAGAAGCACCCGAAGCAGAGAAGCTGGGCTCATATTGAGCGCCCAATGCGGGCACCTGTACGCTCAGCTTGTTACCGCACCTGAAGTACAGCGCCTGCACCGAAGCCGACTGAATCTGCATTACCGGCTTGGTAACCGTATACGGTACGGTCACGTTGAACGTGGTGTCACGGCCGTTCTGCTTGAAGCGGATGGTACCTTTCCAAGAAGCCTTGGCGTTGCCGGCAGCATCAAATGCACCCGGGCGGGCTGTGAACTCTACTTTGCCTTTGCCAGTGGTAGCATCTACTGCCAGTGGCGAACCATTCAGCGTCATGGTCGGGCGCAGGCCTGTGGCTGAAGCCGTCAGGAACAATTCCGCTTTGTACTTGGTACCAGCGGCTACCGTGTTCGACTCGGCACTGGCGAAAGCACCAACCTTGTCGAATACGATGATGTTGCCACCTACTTTAGCCGATTGTGCAGCCAGAGCATCCGATTCGTAACGCAGTACTTCGGTTTCCTTCTGCGACAGTGTAGCCAGAGCAGCTACCAGCGGCGTGTTCTCGAAGTTGAGTTCTGCGAAGTTCTTCGAACGCTGCTCCGGATCCGTCACCATTGGGTCCTCTTTAGCATCAAGAGCCAGAGGGCTTGCGTTAGGAACGAATTTCTGGATGTAAGAAGAATACTCATTGAGTTTGTTCTTCATTTCATACGCAGCACCATCTTTCTTACCGCCGAGCATCGTGATGGCCACTTTGTCTTCGGCGCTCATGTTTTTGTACTCGTTCTTGCCTTTGGTGTTTTCCGTGGCTGTCACGAGTTTGTCGCGTAGACCGCGCAGATAATCAATCATCTGCTTGGTACGCTCACGAATTTCTTCGCTCTGCTTCAAAACGGCTACGTCGGCGGCAGTGTTGCGGTTCTTTTCAACCTGTGCTGCAATGCCCTTTACCGTGCCATCGTTCGATTTCGACACCTTTTCGTTGATACCGAAGAGGCTGTCATCAAGGAACTTGAATTTGAGCAGAATTGCTGAGTTTACCTGTAGGGCTAGAAGTGCAGTCAGTACCAGGTACATCATGCCAATCATCTTCTGCCGCGGAGTTTCTTTGCCTCCCGCCATTGTGTCTACCTATCTTATATAAAGAGTGGGACCGAAATTTCGATGCGTTACTACTCAGCCTTAGCTGGTAGCACGCATAGCATTCAGCATGTTGCCGTACACCCGGTTCAGCGAGTTCAGGTTGCCCGTCAGAGCAGCTACTTCGTCTTTGAACTTTTCGGTGTCCTTGCTGGCGTCCGTCATGTTCTGCATGGCCTGGCTCAGCGTACCGTAGAACTGGTTCATGGACTTGAGGTGCGTGTTGGCATCCTGCAGTTCCATTTCATACACAGCATTCAGAGCGCCCAAGTTCTTGGTTACGTTCTGTACCTGCACGTGATACTCTTTAGCATCCTGCGTGGCATCCGACATGGCGCTCATAGCCTGAGCGGTGTTGGCATACGCCTCGTTGATACGCTCCAGCGAGGTAGCTGCCGTGCGAACCTTAGCCGTGTACTCCTCCGTAGCGTTGGTAGCGTCGCCCAGCGACGAAAGCTGCTGCGTGGTAGTGCTCAGGCGGTTCAGGCCCTGGCCCAGCGACGAAATAGCCTCGGGCGTTACGTTGGCATCCTTCAGCATGTCATCCAGCTTGCGCGTCAGACCTTTGCTGTTGTTGTCTTCTACAAACTTGTTGCTGTTCACCGAAGGATCATATCCTTCCGACAGTTCAGGATACACCAGAGCCCAATCCGGGTCTTTGTGCTGGGGCTGGAAGGCGCTCAGCAGAAAGATGAGAGCCTCGGTACCCAGACCAATAATGAGCATAGTGTCAGCGCCTTTCCAGTGCTGAATTTTGAATAGAGCTCCGACAATTACGACTGCAGCGCCAATGCCGTAAACCATCGGCATCACCTTATCGAAGAAAAAATTACCGCCTTTAGCTGCCATGTGAGTTGATTGTGAAAGAAGAGTTTGGTGATTGGGTGAAAAGCAAAAAAGGAAACGCGGGTGGTGAGGGAATTATGTTGCAGTAAGCGGCTAAAACTAGTTCAGGCTGCTGTTCGTGCCCATGCCAATCTGAATCATGGCAGTGCGGAAACCGATGAAGGAACGCGAGGAATCCTGGTATTCGAAATTGCGGGTACCCGTTTCGAGGAAGTAAGCAATGTCTTTCCAAGAGCCGCCACGCACTACTTTGCGAGGCTCGTTATCATCCGGGTTGGTCGGGTTCATGTCCCATACGACTGGTACCGAAGCTTCCATGTAAGCATCGTCGCACCACTCAGCAACGTTGCCCGACATATCGTACAGGCCAAAGTCGTTGGGGAAGAACGCCCCTACCGGCGAAGTGTAAGCGTAACCATCCGAAGCATAGTCGCCACGGCCGGGCTTAAAGTTGGCCAGCATGCACCCTTTCGAGTTACGCAGGTAAGGACCACCCCAAGGATAGGTAGCCAAGTCGCGGCCACCACGGGCAGCGTACTCCCATTCGGCTTCCGAAGGCAAGCGGAAGTTTGGCGTTGGAGCCAGACCTGCTTCTTCGTTTGCAGCATTTTTGTTTTTAGTGCGCCAGTTGCAGAAATACTTAGCGGCGAACCAGTCAACTCCGACTACAGGGTAGTCGTCGAAGGCCGGGTGAGTGTAGTAGTACTCCATCAGCGGGTCACCCATGTGATAGGTGAAGTCCCGTACCCACACAGTAGTGTCGGGGTACAGTTCCGTCATCACGTACTCTTCCCCCAGAACATCAATTGAATCCTGCCGGATGGCATTCATGAATTGACGGTACTCGTTGTTGGTGATTTCTGTCTCGTCCATGTAAAAGCCGGCAATAGTTACCTGCTTATTCATGTTCACCATAGACGCCGATATATCCTGGTCAGTCTGGCCCATGTGGAACGTTCCACCCGGGCAAGGAACCATACCATAAGGAACTTCCTGAGGATTAAATTCGGGACGGTCCTCTGCTCCGACTAGGTCGCCTTGCGGTCCTTTGCCAAAACCACAGCCCCCCAAAATCAGAGCCGAAATGGCAACGAGAGGCAATACGAGAAACTTGTTCATGTGAGGAAGAAAAAGGCTGTTAAGGCGGCGATATCCGAAGATTACAATTTTGTGAGCTGGCAAATCTAGCGAATCTTACGTTCGTGCGCAAGCCTATCGCTCAATGCCTTTCGTTTGTCTACGAACCGGCGGTACTGCCAGTTAAACGATGAGAGGCAAAGAGTTAGTGTGCGTCAGCTAGAAATCCTTTCTCCACGTAATCAGGGCACCGGGGTGGTCCACCACAGCCAAATAGTCTAGAAGCTATATCGCGGCGTACGAATAGCCGGTTTTGTAGCCATGCCTGGTTTGGGCAGGCGATAGGATAGCATAATCTCGTGCGAGCTCAGTGCACGCGCATCTTGGTTGAATGCAACAAAGTCGAAGGCGTAGCCCAAGCGCAAAGCATTGTCTTTGGCGAGAGCCAGGCCAGCCATGCCCGTAAACGACTCGTCGTAGCGGTAACCTAGGCCACCCCAGAACTTGTCATTGAAGGTCGCCCGAACATTTGCCTCGTACGAGTTGTTCTTGAACGTGAACTTTCCATCATCGCCGAACTTGCCGGGCATCACCATCTTAACCAGCACGGATGGAGTAACAACAACGGACGAAGACGCTTCGATATTGTAACCAGCCGTGAAGTAGGAGTGGTTTTCGCCGATGTATTTCGCCATATTGCTGCTGCTCGTGCTTTCGCTCGTGAAGTTGTACTCCGAACGGAGCAGGTTGTTCATGCTCAGACCAGCGTAGAAGGTCGGCGACTCATACCATACACCAACACCTGCGTCGATCTTGCTGTCGGAACCGTCACGTGGTACAGTGGCATCATCCGGGTCGATTGCCCGATAGACTCCCTTTGACAGGTAGTTATAGATACCCTGAACACCAATGCCCAGTTTGCCTTCGCCTAGCTCAAAGTGCTTCGAATACGAAATCTGGGCGTTCGTCATTTCGAACTGCGCAATTTCGTCGCGGTAAAGATGAAAGCCGATACCACCACCCAGCACGCGTACTGGCAAGGAGCCGGTAATCATGTAGGTCTTGGGCTCGCCGCCATCATCGAAGCTGGCTTTGTAGTTGAAGTACTGATAACGGCCGATGGCCGTTATTTCCCCTTGTCCTTTGATGCCGGCATAGGCAGGATTCAGGTACATGCCGTTGAAGCCGTAGTGGGTGAACTGCGGCTGCTGCTGAGCGAGAGCAGTGCCCGCAACGGTGGTCAGCAAGAGGGTGGAAAGTAAAGTTCCCTTCATAGAAACAACTGATTTTGGGTGCGTTACGAGTGGGGTGGGACAACGTAAGTGGTTTCCAAATGTATGGAAAAAAGCCTGTGCAACAAATCCCGCTAAAAAAACAAACGGGGGAGCAGAATATCTGCTCCCCCGTTTATGACTTTAAGCGCTTTGTTTTCCGCTCTTGTTTTTCTCCTTCCCGATGTCAGGGCCGTGATGGTGACGTATATAGGCCTCAATAGCGCCCGTCATGGATGGGGCATTCGGATGCGGCGCTTCTATGTCTAGCTCCAGGCCTGCATCGAGCACAGCTTTGGCCGTAGTAGGCCCGAAAGCCGCAATGCGCGTTCCGTTCTGCTCGAAATCGGGGAAGTTGATGAACAGGGAACTGATGCCGGACGGGCTGAAGAAGGCAATGCAGTCATACTTAACGTCCGACAGGTCCGACAGGTCGCTGGCCACAGTGCGGTAGATAACCGCCTCCGTGAACTTGAAGCTGTTGGCCCGCATAAACTCCGGAATATCATCCTTGCGGATATCGGAGCAGGGATACAGGAACTTCTCGCTTTTGTGCTTCTTGATGACCTCGAACAAATCAACAGCCGTGCGCAGCCCTACAAACAGCTTGCGCTTGCGCAAGACGATATACTTCTGCAGGTAGTTGGCGGTCTGCTCCGAGATGCAGAAGTACTTCATTTCCGCCGGCATTTCCAGTTTAGCTTCCTGGCAGATGCGAAAGAAATGGTCTACGGCGTTACGGCTGGTGAAAATGACAGCCGTATGCTCAAGAATATTGACTTTCTCTTTGCGAAAATCCTTGTATGGAACCGGCTGCACGTCGATAAACTCCCGAAAATCCACCTTGATGCCGTAGCGTTCGGCAATGGTGAAGTAAGGAGAAACGTCGTTGGTCGGCTTAGGCTGGGTGACAAGGATGCTGGAGATTCGCTTGGCATGACGGCCCGTCCCCGGTTTGTCTTTGCTCTCGGCCATATAGTAAAGAAAAGGGTAAGTCTCGGGCGATAAAAAACCAATTGGGCAGCCCGTGCTAGCTGAACAGCAGCAGCTTAGTACGTAAAAACAATCAGCTTCAGCAGAATGACCAGTGGAATCACTTCTGTGGCGCAAAGGTACGAAAACAAATGCAGATTTAGTAGGGAGGATCTGCGATGAATGGTGCGGGCCACCCGGATGACGGTTCCTACCAACAGCAAGGAAACCACTCCATTGGAGACCCAAAGCACTGTTTCCGGCAAGGCCTGATTGAGCCCCAGATAGAGTAGCATCACCAACGGCAGGCAGAGGCCAAGAAACAGGATAGTCCTAACAAATTCCCGGTATTGCACCATTACCAACTCCCCCACATCGAAGATATAGCCCATCAGTTCCAGGAACAGATACTTGCCGAGCAGAAAGCCGGCTATCAAGGCAGTGTAAAGGAGAATACGGGATACCAGGGCCGACTCCGGCACGTCGAACAGGCGCCGCAGGATGATGATATGCTGCACGTTGGTGTGGATGGCGACCAGAAGCAGCGCAAACGAGAGCGAGAAGACCAGCACCAGCAGAATATTGAGCCATGTGACAGTTGGTTTCACCAGAAAATCCTGCTCGCTGGCTGACTTGCTCCACAATCCTTCAAACTGATAGATGCGGGCAAACCCAGGCTGATAAGCGGCCCGGATGCTGCCGTATAGCAACCCGATAAGCAGCAGAAAAAGCAGGAACACGTTTTCGCCGGGATGACTGCGGGCCAGTGGCTGAGCCAAGGCAGCCGTGGTAGTGGTTTTGGCTTTGCTGACTGGAGCCTGCTGGGCCAGGCGCACATCCGTGAAAGAGCTGAGGTTGGGCGAAGCCTGCGGATGCCAGACGCACAGCAAATGGGGTCCGGGCCCTAATCCGGCGGGCAGCAGCTTTGCCAAATCCAGCGTGTAGGAAGCAGTAGCAGTGGCCGTAAATACCAGCCGGTTGTCCAGGAACAGGCTTTGGCCGGCGCGAGCCGCAAAGGAAATTTCGAAGGGCTGCGGCGGCCGCAACGTGAGCCACTGGTAGTAGGCGTGCGCCGGGGCATGGTAGTCAGGCAGGTAGAGCACGAGCCGGTTGCGCGCCTCGTCATGAATCAGCCAGTCGCTGGAGAGGCCACTTCGGGGTGCGGGCGGCAACGGGCGATACTCGGCCGCCCAGGCCGCTGGCAGCGGCAGCACTAGCAGTAGCACCAGCCAAAGCCGCCAGCCGGCACGCAATACCACGCTTAGTCGTCTGCTCTCCATCAGGACTGCCGTCAGGAAGCCACGCGCTGCTCAGCACTGCGGCTGCGGTAGACACCCAGAAATACGCTCAGAAGCAAGGAAAAACCGACCAGAGCGCCGATCAGTACGGTATTGCCGAGCTCCGAGAAGTTGATTACAAACAGAATAACCACCAGATTCAGCAGGCCCAGCAGCATGACCGTGCTGATTTGCTGGAACCCCATGGCCAGAATACGGTGATGCACGTGGTTTTTGTCGGGGGCAAATGGGGAGCGGCCGGCCATCATGCGCACGATAAACACGCGCAGCGTATCGAAAAGCGGCACGAAAAGAATACCGGCTGCTACCGCCGGCGACGACGAGCCGAAGGGCTGGCCCACCTTCAGCCCCATTTCAATGAACTGAATGGTAAGTACCGAAACGATGAAGCCGCACACCAACGAGCCGGTGTCGCCCATGAAGATGCTGGCCCGATGGAAGTTGTAGCGCAGGAAGCCCAGGATGCCGCCAATCAGGCACACCGATACAAAAACGTAGTTGCCGTAACTGGCCCCGCCGTAGCGCACAAAGTAGTAGCCGAAGGTGCTCACGACAATCAGCACAATGGAGCCCGCCAGACCATCGAGGCCATCAATCAGGTTGATGGCATTGGTGATGCCCACAATCACGAAGAAAGTAAAGGCGTAGCTGATGCCCACGGGCAATTCGTGGATACCCAGAATTCCCTGGAAGCTGGTCAGGCGCACATCCGCCATAATCATGACGATGCCGGTAGCCAGCAACTGGCCCACAAACTTCTTCGACACGGAAATGGAAACCAGGTCATCTTTCAGCCCGACGAAGAACAGCACGATGCACCCTGCCAGCAGCTGCTGGATACCATTGCCGAGGTCAGCGAAAATGGTAAGGGCCGACATAAAGCCCGCAAAAACAGCTACGCCGCCCAGCCGGGGCGTGAGCGACTCGTGCACGGTACGCACATTGGGCGTATCGAGCATGTTTTTCAGGTGAGCAATGTAGATAATGGAAGGCACTGCGAACAGGGCCACCAGGAACGCCCAGAGAAAGGACAAGCTCAACTGAATTCCAAGAGGGGTCATTAGGCGGCAACTTGAGGGTACGTAATCGGACCTGAAACCAGGCGACTACTAAAAGGCATTAGCTATGCAGGACACCTTCGCGGCCCAGCAGGGATATAGGCGTCAGGTTGTCGGCTACGATGGAATCGGGTACGAAGATGAATTTCTTGTCGAAAATCTGCGCCCCCAGATAATAGCTTACCCAGTATTGGTTGTTTAAATGAAACAACGCCGGATCGATGGGCTCGATGGGCACGGCGGAGCGGGGCGCTACTTCCGCAAAAACGTGCCGTAGCGTAGAGGTTTTTACGCTGCTGCCGTCGGGCTGCGTGCCGTAGCCGTGCGAATTGACGATGACGTTCTGCAGGCTCTGCTCGTTGTGGTTGATCAGATAGACCATCCACCCGTCTTTGCCTTCCTGCGTAGCGGCGGCAGCTTCAGGCAGAACGGCAACAGTTACGCCCTCCACCGGGTCGAACTTGATGTGCTCTTTCATAGGGACAAACCTGCGTCGGCAGAAGACGAGGGCAATAAAGTAGTGGAAGTTGAGCTTTCGAGTAGCTCGGCAGCAAACAGCCGGGCCAAATGCGGCAGCAGCCGGGACTCTACCTCCGCCAGCGGCACCGGGCGGCCCAGTTCCTGCTGCAGCGAGGTAACAGCTTTGTCGGTGATGCCGCAGGGCACAATGTGCCCGAAGTACGACAGGTCGGTGTTCACGTTCAGGGCAAAGCCGTGCATGGTTACCCAGCGGCTGCACTTCACGCCCATTGCACAGATTTTGCGCGGGTTGGGAGCTCCTTCCTCAAAATCGAACCAGACGCCCGTAAGCCCGGCAATACGGCCCGCCTGCAGCCCATAGTCGGCTAGCGTCAGGATGATGGCCTCCTCCAGCAGCCGCAGGTAGCGGTGAATGTCCGTAACGAAGTTATCGAGGTCGAAGATGGGGTAGCCGACCAACTGGCCCGGCCCGTGGTAGGTGATGTCGCCGCCGCGGTTGATGCGGTGGAAAGTGGCCCCGTGCGCTGCCAGCCCAGCTTCATCCAGCAACAGGTGCTCGGGCTTGCCGCTCTTGCCGAGCGTATACACCGGCGGATGCTCGCAGAGCAGCAGCGTGTTTGGGGTGGGCTGTGGCGCCTGACCGGCCTCAGTTGCGTGGCGGTTTGCTACTTTCAGGGCCAGCGTTTCGGCCAGCAGCTTTTCCTGATACGCCCAGGTGGCTTCGTACGCGGCCAGCCCCAGCTTTTGCACCTGCACTGCCCGATTTTGCCCCGGTGTTGCGGCAGGAACAGCCGGACCGGCAGCTACCGGGCTGGCAGCAGAGGAAGCGGGAACTGCACAGGAAGAATACAAAGACATGGGCAGTAGAACTCGGAGGTAAAGCGTGCCTTCGGTATCTGCTTTCTGCGCCTGCTACGGCACATCAGAGAAGACAGGCTTTCTTGGAAAACACGCAAAGTTACTAGATTCAGCACCAAACCCAATTGCCGGCCCTCCGCTCCGGAACGGCATCCTGCTTTCAGACCATATGCCTACCAGCGCGCACGAACTGGGCCGAGCCGGCGAAGAAGCGGCGGCCGGATTTCTACTTCAGCAGGGATTTGAGGTGCTGTTTCGCGGCTACCGCCACGGCCGCGCCGAAGTAGACCTGATTGCGCAGCAAGGCCGGAAGCTGCTGCTGTTTGTGGAGGTGAAGGCGCGCTCCTCCGGGCGGTTTGGCTACCCGGAAACGTTTGTATCGGAGCGCAAGAAGCAGCTGTTCCGCTTGGCGGCCGAGCAGGTGCAGCTGGACCTAGACTGGCGCGGCGACATCCGGTTCGATATTCTGGCCGTGACGCCAGTGGCCGGCGGGTTCCGGATTGAGCAGTTTGAAGATGCCTTCTACTAGTTGCGGCGCGTAGCGGGGCGCGTGTTGCCGGGGCGGTCCGTCACGGCGTCGCGCTTGTCAAACTTGTCTTTCTCATACACCAGCACGCCATTGCGGTTGTACTCTTTGATGAGCACTGGCTCCGTCACTTCCGGGTCGTAGCCGGAGGCGCCGTACTCATACACGTAGTGGCGGCGGTTGCGGAAGCCCCAGTACTTGGTCCACTCCCCTACTTTCTTGCCGTTCTCGAAGCTGCCGTCCCAGTCGCGCTGCCCGTTTTCCTGGTAGCGCACGTAGTCGCCTTCCAGCTTGCCGTTCACGTAAGGCACCACTTCCTTCACCAGCTTCTGGGCTGCGTCGTAGTACGTCACATTGGCGTCGCGCGGGAAGCCCATTTCGTAGTGGAGCTTGCTGAGCAGCACATTGTCGCGGTTGAAACGCTCCCAGCGCAGGTGCTTGGTGCCTTTGGCGAAGTAGCCGGTTTCCACCACTTTACCACCCTGCATCTTCTTGTACGGCCCGTGCAGCACCTTGTCGGTAGCGGGGTTCAGCTCAGTATTGGCGCGGAAAATCTTGCGCTTGCGTGGATTGAAGTAATAGACGGTAGTCGCGTAGGCGTTGGGCTGCTCGAAGGTTTTCAGGTAATAAAACACTTCCAGCACCTGGTTTTTGCCCTTCGGCCCCGACTTGGTGAAGCCTTTCTTGATTCGCTCTCCCAGGAAGATGTTCTTCTTCTTTTTCTTGCCCTGCCGTTGCGCCAGCTTCTCCTTGTCTTTGGCGGCTTTCTCTTCTGCCTTGGTCAGGACCGCCTTTTTCGCCAGCAGCGAGGGCGTTTTGGTGGTGTCGCGCGAGGTCGTGAGTGTATCGGCAACGAGAGACGCTGTAGCGGCTTCCGGGCGGCTGTTGAAGGAAACCGTTTTTTTGGAGCAGGCTCCCACGCTGCCTACAAGCAGGACCAAGAACAGAATATGCGGACGTAGAAAGCGCATGGGCAGGAATTCGGGCAGTTTTCGCAGCATCGAACGTAAAGATAAAGGGATTTGGTGCCCCGGGCAGCACCGGGAAATCGGGCTTATTTCTCAGAGTTGGTTTCCGGCCATTAGCCACCTGCCAAA
Source organism: Hymenobacter psychrotolerans DSM 18569 (assembly GCF_900142395.1). Classification (GTDB taxonomy): domain Bacteria; phylum Bacteroidota; class Bacteroidia; order Cytophagales; family Hymenobacteraceae; genus Hymenobacter; species Hymenobacter psychrotolerans. Next base: position 210,588 of record NZ_FRAS01000001.1, read on the forward strand.
AACAAAACCCTGGCAGCCAGAAGCCACCAGGGTTTTGTACCATCTTAAACTATCGATACTTTTTAAGACTACTCGGCGGCCAGCAGATCGGCGCTGCGCTTCACAAACTGCGTCAGGGCTTCGCCTTTCAGCATGTTCTGGGCCAGCAAGGCCAGGTCGTACGCCTGCCGGGCCAGCTTCTGGGCGGCGTCCGTTTCCGCGCTCAGCACGCGCTGCGCTACCGGGTGGTTGGCATTTACGCTCACGGTGTAGCTGTCCGGCAACGAGCCAAACATAGCCATGCCACCGCCACCACCGGCGCGCTGCATATCCTTCATGCGGCGCATAAACTCGGGCAGCGTGATGATTACCGGCGCATCCTGCGGCGAAAGTGCTTCCACCTGCACGTGCATCTGCTCGTTGCTGATGGCCTGCTTGAACAGGTCCTGCAGCTTGGTTTTGTCGTCGTCACTGAGGACGCTTTCGGTGCTTTCCTCCTTCTCGATGAGCTTGCCGATGGTGTCGGCATCTACCCGCTTGAAAGTGGTTTTTTCCAGCTTCTGCTCCAGCTGACCGATGAAGTGCGAATCGAGCGGGCCGTCCAGCTTCAGCACGTCGTAGCCGCGCTCTGTGGCGGCCTGCACAAAGCTGTGCTGCGCTTCAGCATCGGTGGTGTAGAGCACTACGGTCTGCTCGTTCTTGTCTTTCTGGTTGGCCTGCACAAACTCCTGATACTCGCTCAGGGTGAAATATTTGCCGGCCACGTTCTGTACCAGCCCGAAGTCCTTGGCTTTGTCGTAGAACTTCTCGTCGGAAAGCATGCCGTACTTCACGAACAGCCCGATATCCGACCATTTCTCCTCGAAACCAGCGCGGTCCTGCTTGTAGAGGCTGCTCAGCTTGTCGGCTACCTTCTTGGTGATGTAGGTGTTGATTTTGCGCACGCTGGCGTCGGCCTGCAGGAAGCTGCGCGACACGTTCAGCGGAATATCCGGCGAGTCGATGACGCCGTGCAGCAGCATCAGAAACTCGGGCACCACGTCCTTCACCTCGTCGGTGATGAACACCTGCCGCGAGTAGAGCTGAATCTTGTTGCGCTGGAACTGCAGCTCGTCCTTCACCTTCGGGAAGTACAGAATGCCCGTCAGATTGAATGGATAGTCTACGTTGAGATGAATCCAGAACAGCGGCGCTTCCGAGAAAGGATACAGCTCCTGGTAGAACTTAACATAGTCCTCGTCGGTGAGCTCGGAAGGCTGCTTGGTCCAGATGGGAGCCGTCTGGTTAATAACCTCGCCTTCGAACTCGATTTCGATGGGCAGGAACTTGCAGTACTTGGTCAGGATGCCTTTCAGGCGCTGCGGCTCCAGAAACTCGTCGGAGTCTTCGGCCACGTGCAGCACCACATCGGTGCCCCGGTCGGCTTTTTCGGTGGTTTCGAGGCTGAACTCCGTACTGCCGTCGCACACCCAGTGGGCGCCTTCGGTGTCGTCTTTGTAGCTCTTGGAGAAGATTTCAACCTCCCTGGCCACCATGAAGGCCGAGTAGAAGCCCAGGCCAAACTGACCGATAATCTGGTCTTTGGCAGCGGCATCCTTCTCCTTGTACTTCTCCACAAACTCGGTGGCGCCGGAGAAGGCAATCTGGTTGATGTACTTCTTGATTTCCTCGCCGGTCATGCCCAGGCCCCGGTCGGAAATGGTGATGGTGCGGGCTTCCTTGTCCACGCTCACCTTCACTTTCAGCTCGCCCAGCTCGCCTTTAAACTCGCCCAACTGGCCCAGGCTTTTCAGCTTCTGGCTGGCGTCCACAGCATTGCTGACCAGCTCGCGCAGGAAAATCTCGTGGTCGGAGTACAGAAATTTCTTAATGATCGGAAAGATATTCTCGGTATGAATCGAGATGCTGCCTTTCTCTTGCATAGCACGTGAGCGGTAAGGGTGAACACAAAAAACCGGACGAACTGCCAGCCTCCGCAGAAGCCAACACCGTCTGGCGGGTTGAGTCAAAAGCTGTTCCACCCTCCCGGCGCTGTCAGTTTGGCAGCCAAAGTGGCTCCCGGGCTTATATCAGGCGGCCGAAACCAGCAACGAGCCTTTTGCCCAATATGGTGTTGTTTCAGGCTGGGCCAACACCGGAACGCACTGGTTCCTGCCTGCGGGGCCTGCCGGGCGGAACACGGTAGCGGGCCGGCGGTAGCCAAACCGCACCGGGCGGTAGTAGAATGCGCCCGTTTTCATACAAAAAGAGCCTCGGAAGCGTCAGGCCTGGGCCTTTTGGGAGCCGGGCGCAAGGCTGCCGCCAGACGACGAAGCAGAGAGAAAGACAGAATTTTCATGGCACAGATATCCAGTGGAAGAAGCACAACAAAGGTCCCAACTCACTATTTCCTGCTCATTATCCGCCTGTTATGACGGCATTACTATTCATCTGGCGCTGGATATGATTTTCACCATCTGAAAAGGCCGTTTCATTTTTACCTGTACATTTGTTCCGTTCGACACATTGTTGCAAATGCAAACTCTACGTTCCCGGCTGGCTCTGCTGCTGCTGCTCTGCTTTACGCGGGTGCTGCTGCCGGAGGCGTGGATTCTGAATCTGCACTCGCACGAACACACCACGGAGGAGCCGGCCCAGATTCCGGGCGCCTTCAAAGGCAAAGCCGTGCTGAGTGTCAAGCACCAGCACTGCGACGTCGACCACTTCTACGATGTGCCTTTCCAGCCGGCTCCGCCGGTGGAGCTGCCGGTACTCGTAGCTACCTATCAGGCGGCTTCTGCCACGCCCGAAACGTCCGTCTGGCTTTCAGCCACCCGGTCTACGGCCGACCAGCGCGGCCCGCCCTGCCGGAGCTAACCCACCTGTGGCTGCCCTTGGCGGTTTCGGCGTTGCCTGCCGAAGCCCGCGCCGCCTGCGTGTAGCAGGCTGATTGTCTGAACACTCCTTATAGTGCTGCAGAAATCATGGCGGCCGGTTTAGTCTCGGCGGCTCTTTCCTGTTTCTTATGCTTTTCCGTGTTCCGGGTGCTCCGGCGGCGGCGTGGCGTTGGCTTGTGGTGCTGTTCCTGCTGGGAGCGGGCCTGCCAACGTGGGCGCAGCCGGTCTGCACCCTGACCGTTAGTGGGCGCGTAGCCGACCACGAGTCGCGGGCAGCTCTGCCCGGCGCGACCATCGTGGTGCTCGAAACGCAGCAAGCCACTCAGTCTGACCTTGATGGGCACTATCATCTGCAGCTGTGCGCGGGTGTATATCATGTGCAGGTCAGCTTCGTGGGCTATGCCCCCGAAACTGCCGAACTGCGCCTGACCAGCTCAGCAGTGCGCGACTTTCGCCTGCATCCGGATGCGGTGCTGTTGCGCGGCGCGGTAGTGCGGGGCGAACGGATGGCCGCGCCCACCACCCAGACTACGGCCACCCTGTCTGGCCAGGAGCTGCAGCAAACCCGCGGGCAGGCGCTGGGCGAAGCCCTGCAACGCGTGAGTGGCGTTACGGCTATTCAGACCGGCCCTGGCATTTTCAAGCCGATGATTCATGGGCTGCACTCCAACCGCGTGACTATTCTCAACAATGAGGTGCGGCAGGAAGGGCAGCAATGGGGTGTAGAGCACGGTCCGGAAATCGACCCGTTCATTGCCTCGCGCCTCACGGTGGTAAAGGGCGCCGCCAGTGTCCGCTACGGCTCCGATGCCATTGGAGGCGTGGTGCTGGTGGAGCCCAAGCCGCTCCGCGACTCGGCAGGAATTGGTGGTGAGTTGAATCTGGTGGGCATGAGCAACAACGGCCTGGGGGCCGTTTCGGGCACGCTGGAAGGCAACCTGCGCAAGCTGCCGGCCCTGAGCTGGCGGGCGCAGGGCACTTTCCGGAAGGCCGGCACCATGCGCGCGCCGGGCTACTACCTGAAAAACTCCGGGTTTGCGGAACACAACGCCGCGGCTTCCGTGGGCTGGCGCAAAGACACCTACGGCATTGAGGTCTTCTACAGCCAGTTCAACAGCCGCATCGGGATTCTGCCGGCTGCTCACGCCGGCAACCAGTCTGATTTGCTGCTGGCCGTGGGCCGGAAACGGCCACTGGAAACCACGGGCTTCAGCTACGCCATCGACCGGGCCTACCAACAGGTGCGCCATGATATAGGCAAGCTCACGGGCTTCGTGCGGACCGGCAATGCCGGACGCCTGCAGCTCACGCTCAGCCAGCAGCTCGATTTCCGCGACGAATATGACAAGTCCCGCCCCCGCAACGACAACCGGGCCGCGGCCGGTCGGCCGGAGTTGAGCTACACCAACCGCACCACCATCGGTGAGTTGCTGTGGGAGCACAAACCCTGGCATCAGTTTACGGGCAGCATCGGGCTGACGGGCACTTACCAGGCCAACCGCTATGCCGATGGAAGCCGGCAGTTCATTCCGTTCTACACCAACCAGATAGCCGGCGCTTTTGTGATTGAGAAATGGCAGCAAGGCCGCTGGCTGCTGGAAGGTGGCCTGCGCCTCGACTACCGCGACCTGGCCGTACGGCGCGGCGACCGGGACTCGACGGGCGTGTTTTTCGTGGAGCGGAGCCGGTTTCGGTACGCCACGCCGGCCGCTTCGCTGGGAGCCACTTTCGACCCGACGACGCACCTCACCCTCAGCCTGACCACCGGCCTGACCCGCCGCGCGCCGGCTGCCAATGAGCGGTTCAGCGACGGAGTGCACAACGGTATGTATGAGCTGGGCAACGACCTGGTGCCCGGCAACGCCCCGCTGACACCCGAAACCGCGCTGAACGTGGGCCTGACGGCCACCTGGCACAACAATCCGCGCTTCAACGGTGAGCTGACGCTGTATCAGAACCGCATTGCCGGCTTTATCTATCAGGTGCCGTTGCTGCCATTGGTGCAAACCATCCGGGGGGCGCACATCAGCTGGCAATACCTGCAGACCGATGCCACGTTCCGGGGACTGGACCTGAGCAGTTCCTACCAGCTGGCCCCGCAGTGGCTACTGGGACTGAAAGGCTCCATGGTGCGCACCCGCGACACCCGCGCCGACGAGTGGCAGATTCTGATGCCCGCTGACCGGGCCGAAGCTACCGTGCGCTACGACTGGCCCGACACCAGAACTGCCAGCCGCTTCCACAGCCGGTATGTGCAGCTGGGCGGCGTGGCCATAGCGCGCCAGACCCGCGTGCCCAACAACTACGAGGCCCGCGACCTGCTGCTCCCGCCGGCCGGCTACGGCCTGCTGAACCTGGAAATGGGCAGCACGCTGCGCTGGGGCAGCCATCCGCTGCAAATCAGCGTGGCAGGCGCCAACCTGCTTAGCCAGCGGTACCGCGACTACCTGAACCGCTACCGCTACTTCACCGACGAAATGGGCCGCAACGTGACGCTGCGCCTACGATTCACCTTTTGATCTTCCGTTTCATGAAAACCTATAGCACTCGTTTTTTCCTCCAGCTGCTCACGCTGACTGTGGCCTCTGCACTTACGGCCTGCGACAAAAATGAAGAAGAGCACAGCAAGCCTGAGAGCGAAAGCACCTACGCCCGCCTGCTCATCACCGATAAAACCAGCAACGTCGTGACTCTGCTGGACCCTGCGCGGAAAGAGCAGTCCACGTTCCAGGCCACGCACGGCGGCAGCGCGGTATACACCTCTGCCACGGGGCGCTGGGCCACGGTGGTCAGCGCGACCAATAACCTGGTGGAGTTTTTCGACACCGGCATCGACCGCCACGACGACCATGTGCACGTGAAAGGCAGCCCGAAATGGGGGCTCACCAAATCAACCGGCCCTACTCCCTCGCATGTGTACGGCTCACATAACAGGATCAGCATTTTCAACGATGGCAATGCCTCTATCAGCCACGTGGAGGAAGGCCAGCTGCACACCGTGGCAGCGCCCGGCACATTCGTGACCGGGGCCGCCCACCACGGCGCCATGATTCTGTTTGATAATGGCAGCTACGCTGTGACGCACAAAAACAACACCGTATCGGGCTCATTGCCGGAGCAGGTGAAGCTGGTAAACACGCAGGGCGCGGTAGTGAGCGCGCCCACCGTTGCCACGCAGGGCATTCATGGCGACGCTGGCGACGGGCAGCAGGCACTGTTCGGCTCGTCGAGCGGGGTGCTGGTGGTGAAGCAAACCGGCGAGCAACGTCTGATTCCATATCCGGCCAGCGCGGGCTCCAACTGGCTGTCGACGATTTACTACGCGAAGAAAGCCCGCACTTTCTTGGGCTCACGCAACAACTACGGCGTCTTCCGCATCGACCCGACGGCCAACACCATCACGCAGATCGGTTCGGCCACGAAGCTAGTGCGCGTGGCGCTGGACGAAGAAGGCGCGAACGTGCTGGTGCTGGACGAAGACGGGTTGCTGAGCGTCTTCGACGCTGCAACGGGTGCGCTCAGAATCAGCCGCTCACTCACAGGTTTGCTCGATGCTAAAATCGCCACGCCCTATCTGGTAGCCAGCCGCCGCTACGTGTATCTCACTAATGCACTTCAAGGCAAAGTGCACATGCTGCGCAAAGACAACCTGGCCGACCACGAAACCTTCCCGGTAGCCGGCGCACCGCTCCGCCTGGCCTTTGTTGGGGCCGATGTTGACAGCGAAGACGGCCACTAAGCCCGCTCCCACTCTTATGTTTTACCCCTTTTCCTGCTTACCCATGACAAACTCCCTGTTTACCAGATCTGTACTGGCCCTGTTGGTGGGCGCCCCGCTGTTCTCGGCCTGCAAAGACGACAACGAAGACCCCAAACCCGATGCGGATAATGAGCAGATTACAACTGTCACCTATACCCTGACGCCGCAGGGCGGGGGCACGCCCGTTTCCATCCAGTACCGCGACCCGGACGGCGACGGAGGCACGGCCGGCACCATCACGCCGGCCACGCTCACGCTGGCTCCCAACACCACCTATACCGGCACTCTCAAGCTGGAGGACGAAACCAAAACGCCAGCTGAGAACATCACGGCCGAAATTCTGGCTGAGAGCGACGAGCATGTGTTCGTCTTCGCCCCCACGGGCGTCAACCTGACCATAACGGCTACCGATAAGGACAGGAACAACCTCCCGATTGGGCTGGCCTCGCAGGCTGTAACGGGCGCGGCCAACGCCACCGGCACTACTGGCAACCTGAAAATAACGCTGCGCCACCAGCCCGGCACCAAAGACGGTACTGCCACGCCCGGCGACACCGACGTGGAAGTGACGTTCCCCACCGCCGTCCGCTAATTGCATTTGAGTGAGTTGGGAAGGGCGGTCTGCAAACGGCTCTTCCCCTGTTCTCCCTGTTGGCTGTGGAGAATTCCTGGGAAGGCACCGGCCGCTGGCCGGTGTTTTCTTTCGTTTCGGCCCTTCATGCAGCCTTTTCGCCTTACCTGCCGTTTATCGGCTTCCGCGCACTTCGCCTTTATGTCCCGATTACTTTTTTCTGCCGGTGTACTGCTGATGGCCGGTAGCGCCCTGGCCCAACCTACGCCCGCTACCCCGGCCCGCCCGCTGCGCACTGCTCCTGCCACAGCGCCGGTAATGGGCCGCGTCACGGATGCCGCCACCGGAGGAGCTTTGCCGGGTGCTACCATCGTCTTCCCCGACCTGCGGCAGGCCAGCACAACCGATGCCGACGGCACTTTCCGCTTCGCCAATCTGCCGAGTGGGCGCTTTCTGATGCAGGTGCGGTTTCTGGGCTATACCACGGTGGTGCGCACCGTAGATACCGGCGCGGGCCAGCCGCTGGAAGTAGCCCTGACGCCGGCCGCCACCGAAATTGGGCAGGTGGTCGTCACGGGGGTATCGGCCAGTACGGAAATGCGCCGCTCGCCCATCCCGACCAGCGTAGTGGACCAGACGCGGCTGCGCCAGGCTGCCGCCACCAACGCCGTAGATGCCATTGCGCACACGCCCGGCCTCAACCAGATTACGACGGGCGCGGCCATCAGCAAGCCCGTTATCCGGGGGCTGGGTGCCAACCGCGTTATCACGCTGAACAACGGCGCGAAGCAGGAAGGCCAGCAGTGGGGCGACGAGCACGGCATCGAAATCGACGAGTACAGCATCGACCGGGCCGAAATCATCAAGGGCCCCGGCTCTCTGCTGTATGGCTCCGACGGGCTGGCCGGCGTCATCAATTTCCTGCCGGCCGAGCCGGTGGAAGACGGGCGCATCATTGGCTCAGTGGCCGCTAACTACCAGACCAACAACTACCAGCAGGGCTACTCGGTGATGAATGCCGGCAACCTCAACGGCTTCAACTGGCTGGTGCGCGGCTCGGGCAAAGTGGCCGCCGACTACCGCAACCGCTACGACGGGCGCGTGTACAACTCCGGTTTCCGGGAGCTAAACGGCAGCGGCTACGTAGGCCTCAACAAGAACTGGGGCTATACCCACCTCACCTTCAACAGCTTCAACCAGACGCTGGGCCTGATTGAGGGCGAGCGGGACTCGGTATCCGGCAGGTTCGTGCGAACCACCCGCCAGGGCGACGAGGAGCTGGTGCACGGCAGCGGCTTCTCCGGCTACGGCCTCGATGTGCCCCGGCAGCAAATCAACCACCTGCGCCTCGGCCTCGACAACAATCTGGTGCTGGGCCGGCACCGCCTCACCCTGAACGTAGGCTGGCAGCAGAACCTGCGCCGGGAGTTCGGCAACCCGCTGGACTACGATGAAAAGTCGCTGTTCTTTCAGCTGCACACCGTCGATTATGCGCTGCGCTGGTTTCTGCCCGAGCTGAACGGCTGGCACACCACGGCCGGGGTAAGCGGCATGCAGCAGCAAAACCGCAACAAAGGCGTCGAGTTTCTGATACCAGCGTACCGGCTGCTGGATGGCGGCGTGTTCGCCGTCACGAAGAAAAGCTTCGGCAAGCTGGACCTGAGCGGCGGGTTGCGCTACGATATTCGCCGCATCAACGCCGACGCGCTGTACCTGGACGGCGATGAGCTGCCCGTGCCGGCTGGTTTCGGCGAGGAAAAGTTTCCGGGCTTCAAAAGCACGTTCCGGAGCGTGAGCGGCAGCGCGGGCGGGGCCTACAACATCAGCGAAAAGTGGCTGGTGAAAGCCAACGTGGCTCGTGGCTTCCGCGCGCCCAACATTGCCGAGCTGGGCTCGAACGGTGTGCACGAAGGCACCACCCGCTACGAGCTGGGCGAACCGGCGCTGAAGCCTGAAACCAGCTTTCAGCTGGACGGCGGCGTGGCCTTCACGTCGGAGCACGTGGGGCTCACGGTGGATGTGTTCCGCAACCGCATCAGTAACTACATTTTTCCCCGCCGTATTGCCGCCGCCAACGGCTCCGACTCGCTCAGCACCGACGGGGACCGGGTATTCCGCTACGGGCAGGGCGATGCGCGACTGGCCGGCGGCGAAGTCAGCCTGGACCTGCACCCCCACCCGCTCGACTGGCTGCACTTCGAAAACTCGTTTTCGATGGTGCGCGCCATCGAGTTTGATCAGCCGGAAGGCCAGCAACACCTGCCCTTCATTCCCGCCGACCGGCTGCAGTCGGAGCTGCGGGTGAACTTCCGGAAAGTGGGCCGCTCCCGGCTGCACAACCTGTATGCGCGGGCTACAGTGGAGCACAACTTCGCGCAGAACCGCATCTTCTCTGCTTTCGACACTGAAACCCGCACGCCGGGCTACACGCTGGTAAACGCGGGCGTCGGAACCGATGTGGTGAGCCGCAAGGACAGAACGTTGTTTTCGGTGTATCTGGCGGCCAGCAACCTGTTCGATGTAGCCTACCAGAACCACCTGAGCCGCCTGAAATACACGGCCCTCAACTATGCTGCCGGCCGGGCGGGCGTGTTCAATATGGGCCGCAGCCTGAGCGTGAAGCTGGTAGTACCGCTCAGCTTTAAATAAGCCGCGCAGGTGGAGCGTGGCGGCGCTTCCGGGTAGTGCAGCAGCTTCGGGCAGCCGGCGCACGACGTGTTGAAAATTTGCGTAATCTGCGCCTGTCAATTCACTTCTGCCCTGTATGCCCTCTACGCCCACCGTTTCTGCTCCCAAAACCACCGGCCTGCTGAGCGCCATTGTGGTGGTAGCGGCCCTCGGCTACTTCGTCGATATCTACGACCTGATTCTGTTCAGCATTGTGCGGGTGCAGAGCCTCAAAGACCTGGGCATCACGGCGCCGGAAGCCATTACCAACCAGGGCCTTTACCTCATCAACATGCAGATGGGCGGCATGCTGCTGGGCGGTATTCTGTGGGGAATTCTGGGCGACAAGCGCGGCCGGCTGTCGGTGCTGTTCGGCTCCATCCTGATTTACTCGCTGGCGAATCTGGCCAACGGCTTCGTGCAGACCATTGAGCAGTATGCCTGGCTACGCCTGATTGCCGGTATCGGGCTGGCCGGGGAGCTGGGCGCCGGCATTACGCTGGTGGCCGAAACGCTGCCCAAGGAAAAGCGCGGCTACGGCACCATGATAGTAGCCACCGTGGGCGTGAGCGGCGCTATGCTGGCCTACTGGGTGGGCGAGATACTGGGTTGGCGCAATGCCTACTTTGTGGGCGGCGGCCTGGGGCTGGCGCTGCTGGCGCTGCGCGTAGGCGTGTACGAGTCGGGGCTGTTTGAGCAGGCGAAGAAAAGCGAGGTGGAGCGCGGCAACTTCCTGACGCTGTTCACCAACCGGGCGCGGCTGGCCCGCTACACCAAGTGCCTGCTGATTGGGGTGCCGCTCTGGTTTGTGGTGGGCATTCTGATTACGCTTGCGCCCGAGTTCAGTGAAGCCCTGAACATTACCGGCCCGGTTACGGCCGGGCTGGCCGTGTTCTGGTGCTACTTCGGGCTGGTATTCGGCGACTTTGCCAGTGGTACGCTCAGCCAGTTGCTGCGTAGCCGCAACCGGGCGCTGCAGCTGTTTCTGGTGTTTTGCGGGCTGCTGGTGGCTGTTTATCTGTTTGCCATGCGCGGCGTGTCGCCCACGGTTTTCTACGCCGTGTGCTTTGTACTGGGCATTTCGGTGGGCTTCTGGGCGCTGTTCGTGACCGTGGCGGCCGAGCAGTTTGGCACCAACCTGCGGGCTACCGTGGCTACTACCGCGCCCAACTTTGCCCGCGGCTCCGTTATTCTGCTGGTGCCGCTGTTTCAGGCGATGCGCGGCCCGCTCGGGCTTATCGGCAGTGCGGCCGTGCTGGGCGCGGTGTCGTTGCTGATTGCCTTCTGGGCGGTGAGTGCGCTGCCGGAAAGCTTCGGCAAAGACCTCGACTATAGCGAAGAATAAACTCAACCTGAGCAACATAGTAGCGTATGAGTATCTGAAAGCTCTGTGGCTTTCAACTCGCTCTATGAAACAGTTGCTTACCTCATTCGCCGTGGCCGCCCTCCTGCTGAGCGGCCGCCACGCGCAGGCCCAGACTCCCGTCGACTCGACGCAGATGCGGCTGCAGATGCAACAGCAGCGCGCCCTCGATGCCAAAGCGGCTCTGGACGCGCAACGGCAGCAGGCCGCGGCGTCCCGCAGCAGCGTCAGTACCAGCAAAGAGCAGATCCGGCAGCAGCGGGAAGCCATGCGCGAGCAGCAGCGCCAGATGAAAGAACAGAAACTGGAGCTGAAGCGCCAGCAGGCTGCAGCCAAAGAAGCCAGCCGCCAGGAAAGTGCCGCAAAAAATGTCCTACGCGAAGAAAAGCGCAAAGCCCGTGAGGCCAGAAAGGCCAGCAAAAGCTAGGGCCCGTCCTCACCCGCAACTGTCACTCGCATCAAAACTCCGGCCTTGTACCGGAGTTTTGGCGTTATAGCACTTTCGATTTCTCACTCCAACCCTTCCCTCTACCCTATGCCCGAGCAACCAACCAAAAACAAGCCCATGTATTATCCCTGGCACCACTTCGTGCTGCTGCCGGCGGCTTTCATTGTGGCGCTCTACAGCATCCGGCGCTACCTGGCCGTGTCCGGCGACGACTCCGAAGATTCGCGGCTGTGGTTTACGGCTATGCTGCTGGCCGTGGTGGGCCTGGGCGTGCTCATCATGCTGCGCCAGCATTATGCTTTGAAGCTCCAGGACCGGCTTATTCGGCTGGAGATGCGCCAGCGCTACTTCGAGCTGACCGGCCAGAGCCTGCGTCCGCTGGAGGCACAGCTGCAGCTGAGCCAGATTCTGGCGCTCCGCTTCGCCGGCGACGCCGAGCTGGCTGACCTGACACAGGCCGCCATCCGCGAAAAACTGTCATCGAAAGACATTCAGGCTCGCATCCAGGACTTTCAGTTCGACCACCTGCGGGTGTGACGTAGCGGAAACAGCGGTGGGCTGCGGAGCGAGTATGGCCGGATTTGCGAACTTTGTGGCGCTCATCTGCCTTTTGAGGCTTCCTGCCACTTACCTCTCTGAGCTCGGCGCCTGTACGTGCTGGCTTGCTTTTTTGCTTTCCTATGATTCTCTACAACGTCACGACCAGCCTCGACCCGGAAATTGCCGACCAGTGGGTGGCCTACATGCGCGATACCCACATGCCGGAAGTAATGGCTACCGGCTTTTTCCTGAAAAGCCAGCTTTGCCGCCTCCTCAATGAGGAAGACGATGGTATTACGTACGCCGCCCAGTACTACTGCGTGAGCCTGGAGCAGCTGGAAGAATACCAGGAGCTGGCGGCCCCTGCCCTGCGCACCGAAATTGAAAAGCAATTCGGGGGCCGTTACGCCTCCTTCCGCACCATGCTGGAGGTGGTTGGCTAAACCCGATTTTGCGTTCTACAACACAGAAGGCCGCTCCTGACAGAGCGGCCTTCTGTGTTGTAGTGCAGTGGCGCTATCCGGCGGAGCGCACCAACTGCTCAATAGCAGGGTCGCAGGAGTAGGCCTGGAGCTGCTCGCTGTTGAGGTTGCCGTTGTGCCATTCGGGGTCGAGGTTGGCGCCAATCTTTTTGTAGAAGCCGATGGCGGGCTCGTTCCATTCCAGCACCTGCCACTTCATGCGGTGGGCACCGGTATGGCGGGCCTCGGCCACCACGGCATCAAACAGGCGGCGGCCCAGACCGGTGCCGCGCAGCGCCTCCGTCACCACCAGGTCTTCGAGGTAGAGCATGCGGCCTTTCCAGGTAGAATAGGCGGTGTAGTAAAGCGCAATGCCTACAATAGTACCGTCGGCGGGCTGCTCGGCCACAAAAAACCGGAAGATAGGGTCCGGCCCGAATCCGTCGCGCTGCATGTCGGCCAGCGTGTTCGTGACTTCGTGGGGCGCCTTTTCGTATTCAGCCAGCTCCTGAATCAGGGCCAGCACCTGGGGCAAATCGGCCTCACGGCCACGGCGAATAAGCATAACGGGCATCAGTTAGCAGTGCGCGAAGAAAGTACGAAGTGCCGGTTTCCATTATGAACCGGCTGAAAAGAAGAATGAGCAACAACCATGGGGTCGTTGCTCATTTTCAGGCGATGTTCCTGCCGAAGCTACATGACGGGCTGCATCTTCTTGATGTCCTCGGTAGCATTCACCGCGTTGATTTCGCGGGTGGCGGGGTCTACTTTGCCGCCAGTAGTGTCGGCCGGAGCGAGATATTCGAGCGGCTTCACGGCCACGTCTTCATCCGTTTTATGGTCGGGGTTGCTGCAGGAGGTAGCAGACAGCATCAGCGAAGCGGCCAGCAGACCGAACAGGAACGTTTTTTTCATATCTGAAAGCAAAAAGCCAGAGGCAATTACGGGAGTTGCGGCCGCGAAGATACGAAGCCGGGTTTACTTCTTATACGGGTTTACACCCATGTTGTAGAACGCAAACGACCAGACATCGGCCCACTCTTCAATCTGGAGCTTGGTGCTTTTGCCCGCGCCGTGGCCGGCATTCACGTCTACCCGGATCAGTTGCGGGCGAGGTCCGCCGTTGGCAGCCTGCAGGGCGGCGGCATATTTGAAGGAGTGTGCCGGCACTACCCGGTCGTCGTGGTCGGCGGTGGTAATCATGGTGGCGGGGTAGGCAGTGCCCGCCTTCAGGTTGTGCAGCGGCGAAAACCGGTACAGGTTCTGGAACTGCGCGTAGTTGTCGGAGGTGCCGTATTCCGGGGCCCAGTTCCAGCCGATGGTGAACTTCTGGTAGCGCAGCATGTCCATCACGCCCACGGCCGGGAAAGCCACCTGGCACAGGTCGGGGCGCTGGGTCATGGTAGCGCCCACGAGCAGGCCACCATTGGAACCGCCCGCAATGGCCAGCTTTTCGGTGCTGGTGTAGCCCTGCACTTTCAGGTAGTCAGCGGCCGCAATAAAGTCGTCGAACACGTTCTGCTTGTTGGGCGTCATGCCAGCCTGGTGCCAGGCCTCGCCGTACTCGCCGCCGCCGCGCAGGTTCGGGATGGCCAGAATGCCCCCGTTTTCCAGCCACAGCATCCGGGCTACCGAGAAGCTGGGCGTGAGCGAGATATTGAACCCGCCGTAGGCATAGAGGTAGGTTGGGTTCTGGCCGTTGAGCTTCACGCCTTTCTTGTGCGTGATAAACATCGGAATCTTCATGCCATCCTTGCTGGTGTAGAACACCTGCGTGGTCAGGTAGTCTTCGGGTTTCACCTCTACTTTCGGGGCCCGGAACACCGTGCTGGTGTTGGAGGCCAGGTCGTACTTGTAGATGGTGGTGGGATACGTGAAGGACGTGAAGGCGTAGTACACCGACCTGGAGTCGCGGCGGCCACCGAAGCCGCTGGCCGTACCAATGGCGGGCAGGGCTACATCGTGCTTGAACTCGCCCTTCTCAGTATATACCTTGATGTTGCTGCTGGCATCTTTCAGGTACGAGGCCACCAGGTAGCCGCCTACGTGGTCGATGCCTTCCAGCTTCTCCTCGGTCTGGGGCAGTACTTCCTTCCAGTTGGCTTCCTGCGGCTTTTTCGGGTCGATGAGCACCACGCGGTAGCGCGGGGCCTTGTAGTTGGTGAGCACCAGCAGCTGGTCGCCGATATTGCCTACCAGCGAGTTGTTGTGCTCGTAGCTGCTCATAATCGTGGTGAAGCTGTTGGCTTGCTTGGCGTCGGTCAGGTCGCGCACCAGCAGGCGGTTGCCATCGGCTTTGCCATCGGTGAGGTAGAGCGCCAGAAACCGCTCGTCTTCGGTGGTGCCCACGGTGCGGAAGCCCAGTGCCATTTTGGGGTCTTCGTACACCAGCTTGTCGGTGCTCTGGGGCTTGCCAAGCTGGTGATAATAGACTTTGTGGTACTCGTTTTTGCCGGAAAGCTGGTTTTCGCCGGCTTTCGGCGCGTCGTAGCGGCTATAGAAGAAGCCATCCTTGTACCACGCCGCCCCCGATACCTTCACCCACTGCAGCTCATCGGCGAGCGGCTGGCGGGTTTTCAGATCCAGCACTTTCAGCTTCTGCCAGTCGGAGCCGCCGCCGCTGGTAGCGTAGGCCATGTAGCGGTGGTCGTTGGAGAAGTAGGTGCCGGCCAGGGCGGTAGTGCCATCCGCCGAGAACTTGTTGGGGTCGAGCAGTACATCGGGCTGGCCCTGCTGGCCGTCCTGCTGGGTGTAGAGCACGGCCTGGTTCTGCAGTCCGTCGTTTTTGGAGAAGTACAGCTGGCCGGCTTCCTCCTGCGGAATCCCGAACCGCTCGTAGTTCCACATCTTGGTAAGCCGCTCCCGGATACGGTCGCGGAACGGAATCTGCTGCAGGTAGCCGAAGGTGACTTTGTTTTCGGCCTCTACCCAGGCTTTGGTTTCCGGCGAGTCCAGGTCTTCCAGCCAGCGGTATGGATCGGCGACGGAGGTGCCGAAGTAGTCGTCCTTATGGTCGATTTTCTTGGTGTCGGGGTACTGCACAGGAATAGAAGGAGAAGAAGCACTGCCTGATGTAACCCTAACAGCCTGGCCGGTTTGCGTGGAGCGGCAGGCCGATAGCGCCGTCAGAATCAGGAGAGGAATAGCAGCTTTTTGCATGTGGAAGAAATAAGCGGGCGAGAGGCCGAATATAAAGCAGGATTCCGGCAACTGAACTCCCGCCCCACGAAACCCCGGCGCTGCCGCGCCCAGGCGCAAGCAAGATGTATTTTATTAAGAATTTGTCTAAACAAAAATTAGCACGTTCCTTTGCGCTGTTTAGAAACGATCCAAATAGCAAAATCATGCAGCATCTTCGACTCCTGGGAATGGCCACTACCCTGCTGGGGTATACCCTAAGTGCCCAGGCGCAACAGGCTTCGGCCATCCGTGGCCGGGTAACCACTTCCGACGGAACCCCTGCCGAGGCCGTAACGGTTGGCCTGAAAGGCCGCGGCCAAGGCACCATCACCAACAGCCGGGGCGAGTATGTGCTGGAGCGGGTGCGGCCGGGCGAGTACACGCTGGTGGTATCGGCCATTGGCCTGAAGGGCGAGGAGAAAACCATTACAGTAGTGGCGGGCCAGAGCAGCACGGTAGACTTTTCGCTGGCTGAAAACGCGGAGCGCCTGAAGGAAGTAGTGGTGAGCGGCAACCGCACCAACAAGTTCAACCGCCCGACCAGCGTGGACGTGAACAAGATGCCGCTCAACAACCTCGAAAACCCGCAGGTGTACGCCACGGTAGGCAAGGAGCTGCTGACCGAGCAACTGGTATTCACGGTGGAGGATGCGACCCGCAACACGCCGGGCCTCCAGAAAATGTGGGATGCCACCGGCCGCGGCGGCGACGGCGGCGCCTTCTATGCCTCGCGGGGGTTTGTGCTGCAGAGCCAGCTGCGCAACGGCGTGGCCGGCAACGTCACCGGCGACATTGATGCGGTGAATCTGGAGAAGCTGGAGCTGATCAAAGGCCCCTCGGCCACGCTGTTTGGCTCGGCGCTGACCTCGTACGGTGGCCTGATGAACCGCGTGACGAAGAAGCCAACCGATACGTTTGGGGGCGAAGTCAGCGTGGCGGCCGGCTCCTATGGCTTCCACCGCGTGAGTGCCGACGTGAACCTGGTGGACAGCAACACGCCCGCCGACCAGCCCAAAACGCTGGGCATCCGCCTGAATACGGCCTATACCTACGAAGACAACTTCCAGAGCAAGGGCTACGCCGGCTTCAACAAGAACCTGGCCGTGGCCCCCAGCCTGCAGTGGCGCCCCAATGACCGGCTGACCGTGAACCTCGACGCCGAGATTTACAAAGGCTCGGGCGTGGGCAAGCAGATGATCTTCTTCTACTACCCGTCGGCGGCGCTGGGCTTCGACCGGGCCGACAAAGCGCCGCTGGACTACCGGCAGTCGTACATGGGGCCGGGCCTGACGCAGGACTCGCGCAGCACCAACCTGTTTGGGCAGGTGCAGTACCGCATTTCGCCCAGCTTCACGGCCACCACTTACCTCACGTCCAGCCATAGCTACTCCAACGGCTTCGGGCCCTATTTCTACCTGCTGCCCGGCCCGGCCGGCGCGGCTTCCGACACGCTCGTGCGCTCCGACCAATCGACGGGCAACAGCCGCCGCCTGCTCATGCAAGCCCAGCAACACTTCAACGGGGACTTCCAGATTGGTTCGTTGCGCAACCGCGTAGTGCTGGGCCTGGATTTCCTGCGCATCGACTCCGACGTGAATTTCCTCGGCGGCGACTTCGACAAGGTGCTGCTGAACCAGCCGAACGACGCGTATCGCAGCTTCAACGGCCCCGCGGTAGCCGCGAAATACGCCCGTAGCGGCAGCGGCAGCTACCTCGTCACCACGAAATCGAACACGTACAGCGCCTTCGTGTCGGACGTGCTCAACCTGACCGAGCAGCTGAGCATACTGGCCGCCCTGCGTCTCGACCATTTCGAAAACAAAGGCGGCCTTTACTACGGCCCCAACACGGCCTACTCACAGACTGCGCTGTCGCCCAAGTTTGGCGTGGTGTTTCAGCCAGTGAAAGACCGGGTTTCCATCTTCGGCAGCTACCAGAACAGCTTTAAAAACCCCACCGACGGCAGCTACATCGACGTGAACCGGCAGCAGCGCACGGCCAAAGTGGAGCAGGCGAACCAGTGGGAAGGCGGCGTGAAGCTGGATGCGGCCGGCGGCCGGATCAGCGCCACGCTGAGCTACTACGACGTGCAGGTGAAGGACCTGCTGCGCTCCACGCCGGTGCCGAACACCAACCCGGCCTCTGAGCCCAGCAACGCCATTCCGAACGCCCAAACCCAGAACGGCACGCAGCTGAGCCGGGGCACCGAGCTGAACCTGACGGCCAACCCCATAGCGGGCCTGAACGTGGTAGCCGGCTTTGCCTACAACCACTCGGAGTGGAAAAACTCCAGCGAGATTGAAAACGGCCGCCGCCCTAACACGGCCTCCTCGCCCTACCTGGCCAACGCCTGGGTGAGCTACCGCCAGCCGGCCGGCGCCCTGAAGGGCTTAGGCGCTGGTTTCGGGGGCAACTACGCCAGTGAAAACCGCATTCAGAACACCAGCCTGAACGTATTTACGCTGCCCAGCTACACCGTGCTGAACGCCTCCATCTTCTATGACCAGCCCAAATACCGCATTTCGGCCAAGATAGATAACCTTACCGACCAGCAGTACTGGATCGGCTATACCACCATGAACCCGCAGAAGCTGCGCAGCATCATCGGCAGCCTGGCCTACAAGTTCTAGACATTTCTGACTGTCTGTTATTCTGAGCTGGTACAGGGCCTTCCATTGGTCGAACACCTATCGAATTATCGATTTGGACCAACGGGAGAAGGTTCTTCGCCAACTCAGGATGCCAGAGCAGTTTTTCCGCTTTCGCTATGAGCAAGTTCAGGAAAGCCGTTGGTAAAGTGCATCTGTGGCTGGGGCTGGCCTCCGGGCTGGTGGTCTTTATCGTGAGCCTGACGGGCGCCATCTTCGTGTTTCAGGACGACATCCGGGACCTGACCGAGCCGTGGCGCAAGGTAGAAGCGCAGACTACGGCGCCGGTGCTGCCCTCGCAGCTGCAGGCCGCCGCGCTGGCCGCGCATCCCGGCGTGAAGGCCGAAACCTCCTGGGTGACGTATTTCGGGCCCGCCCGCTCGGCTACCGTGTTCTTTCTGGATGAGGCCGGCCTGCCGATTCAGGTGTACCTGAATCCGTACACGGGCCGGGTGTTGCACGAGCAAAACCTGCGCACGCACTTCTTCACCATCATCCAGGAAATCCATATGCACCTGCTGCTGCCCGAGGCTGTAGCGAAATGGGTTATCGGCATCAGCATCTCCATCTTTGTAGTGATGTTGCTGACGGGCCTGGTGCTATGGTGGCCCAAGCGCAAGCAGGAGCGGAAACAGCGCTTTACCATCAAGTGGGGAGCCCGCTGGCGCCGTATCAACTACGATTTGCACAACGTGCTGGGCTTCTACATAGCCAGCATCGGGCTGGTGCTGGCCTTATCGGGGCTGTTCATGATTTACCCCTGGATGCTGGAGTCCATTGTGTATGTGGTGGATGGCAAGCCGGCGCCTCAGGAAATCATGCAAACCAAGCTCGACCCGCTCCAACCCGCCACGGCTACCGCGCAGCCCCTACCCGATATAGTGTACCGTACCGTACGCCGCCTGTCGCCCACCAACGAAATGATTCTGCTGGGCCCTACCGGCACGGGCAAAGACCCCGCGTTTTGCTGGACGTACCAGAAAGCCTTGCATTACTATCACCGCGACGAGTACGCCTTTCACCCCGTTTCGGGCCAACTGCTGGAGTCGCGCTTCCACGCCACCAAAAGCGCCGGCGTCAGGTTCTCCGACATGAACTACGACCTGCACGTCGGCCAGATTCTGGGGTTTGGGGGCAAGATAGTGGCCTTCCTGGGGAGCCTGATTTGCGCCAGCCTGCCCGTGACGGGCACTATAGTCTGGTGGGGCCGGCGCAACAAAGCCAGGAAAAAGAAGCCCAGGCTGCAGACGGTGTAATTCTGATTCAGCCGGACTTTTTAGGTATACATCAGGCCGTCATGCTGAGCTTGTCGAAGCATCTCTACCGTTAGTAACTCACTCGTTACAACGAAGCGGTAGAGATGCTTCGACAAGCTCAGCATGACGGCCTTTTAGCCTATTGATTCCCCTCATTACATGCGCCCCACCTTCGGAATCACCTGAATCAGGAAGCGTTTGTTGTCGCCTTCGCGGCGGCCCTGGTAGCGGCCGGTGCCGTAGAAGCCGCTGCCCCCGATGATGAGCTCGATGTTGCGGTCCTGGCTGAAATTGAGGCCGTTTTGCTTCCAGAGGTTCAGCAGGTTCAGGGCACGGCGGTAGCTGAGCTGGTAGGTGGTTTGCTCCTCATGGGTGTTGCGCGGGTCGCCCTGCGGGTAGCGGGCGGCCATGCCTTCCACTATCACGAGGTAGCGCACGGGCTGGTCGGTTTTGATGTTTTTGAGCACCGAGCGCAGCGTCCGGCCAGCCTGCAGGAGCGCAGGCTTGTAGCTGTCCTGGATTTCGTCGCGGCCGGCCTTGAACTGCACCGGTACCAGCAGCTCGTGCCGTTCGTTGGCGGGGTCGTACTTGAAGTACTGGCCTTCCAGTTGCTGCAGCGAGCGGCGAATTTTGGTAATCTGCTCCAGCTCAGCGGCCTTCACTTTCAGCTCGCCATTGGCCTGCTTCAGCTCCCCTTCCCGGTCCTTGAACAGCTTGAAGCTGTACACAAACAGCACCAGCATCACTACAAACAAGGACGTCATCAGGTCCACGTAGCTGGGCCAGAAGAAGTCGTTGCTTTGGCGTTTGTTGGAGGTGGTGTTGTTCATGGCGTGACCCCACCCCCCGCGCCCCTCCCCGGCGGGGAGGAGGTACCAGACGACTACGGGAGGCTGTACAGGGCGTTTTACTAACGAGAAACTACAACTAGAAAACCAGGACTAGAGCCCCTCCCAACCGGGGAGGGGTTGGGGTAGGGTTACTGTGGCTGCACGCCCCCGAACAGCTTGTCCATAAACCGCTGAAAACGATTCTTGGACGTGGCCTTCACCAGCACCGTATTCAGGTTGGAAAGCTCGGAGAGGAGCTTGGCCTGAATCTGCGAGTCTAGTTCCACTTTGCGCATCAGTTCGCGCTGGGTAGCCGTCACGTCGCGGCTGAGGTCGGCTTGCTGCACGTTGAGGTTCTGGAAAGGCTCCAGCTGTTTCAATAGTTTCTCGAAGATGTTGTCGGCATTGAGCTTGTCGAAGTATTGCTGCCACTTCTCGTAGGCCAGCTGGGCTTGTCGCTCGTTGTGAGCCAGGCGCTGGTTCATCACGTCGGCGAGCCCTACCCCGGCCTGGTCGATGTGCTGCTCGGCGCGGTCCTTGAGGTTGCGCAGCTCCACCTGGTGCTTCTGGAAGAAATCCAGCATCAGCTGCACCGAGTTGTTGTTGCCGCCGATGTACTGGCCCAGGTCGTTGATGCCCTTCTCGAAGCCGCGCAGCCGGTCCAGAATGCTGTTCACGGCTTCGGCCGAGTGGTAGCCGTTCTGCAGCATCTCGTTCAGGCGCTGCTGGTAGCCGGTGAAGGCCGCAAACATTTCCGCCGACTCGCGCACCTTCTCAAACACGAGAATATTGGCGGCCGCCATCTTATCGTAGCCGATGGTATCGAGCCGCTCCAGGAAGTCGCTCTGCACCCGAATGTTCTGCGTCACCTTCTCCATGAGCGGGTTGAACAGCTCCACCTGGCCCACAAACTGCTGGTTGAACGCATCGAGCACCGACTTCAGGTTGGTGAGCGAGCTGGCCATATCGGCGTGCAGCACCGGCAGCAGGCGGGCCTGCAGGAAGGTGTAGTACTGATTCTGCTTCCGGTCGAGTTGCTCGCGGGCCTGGCGCAGCACGCCGTTGCCGAGCAGCGTCAGCAGCAGCCCCACAAAGGAGCCGGTCATGGCAATGAGTACGCCGGTGAGGAAGGGCGTTAGGGCATTTTCGTCGGACACGCCGTTGCGGGCAATGCCCACAAGACCCAGAATCACGCCCAGAAACGTACCGAGCAGACCCAGATACAGCGGCGTAGCTACATTGGCCTGCACGGAGTTGTCGAGCACCTCGCTCTGCCGCTCCGATATATCTTTCAGAATACCAAAGTCGGCGGCGGCGCCTTTGTTGTGGCGCAGGTAGTCGTTGGTATCCAGCAGAATCTCCTGAAACTCGGGCGAGGCGTTTTCGGCCTTGATGAGGTTGGAGGCGAAGGATTCGGGTGGCGCGTCGGCGGCGTAGTCGGGCAGGTCGCGGCCGTCGGGCAGCACAATGCGGTGTTCCACGCGCAAGGCTTCCTTGGGCGGATACAGCGCGGCCAGCCGCTGCGCATTGGCCCGCATCCGCAGAAACGTGCGAATCTGCAGGCCCACTACCACGGCTACAACGACGAATTCAAGAATAATTTCAAGCATAGGACTGTAAAGTACGCTATTCCCGGGCTGCTATCCTGAAAGCAAAAGGACCTCACTGCGCCTGAATGAGTCGCAGGTACGATGCTCATTCGGGTGCAATAGGGTCCTTCCGTTGTCAGAATGACGGCTTTTTCTACTCGAACCGAATAGCAGCTTTCTGCTCAATGTGCCAGTTGCCGGCCACTTTGCGCAATACCCCCTCCTGCTCGGTCACGATATGCGACGCCGGGCCGCTGGGCGGCTGGTAGGTGCACGCCTCGCGCAAAGAATATTGAGCGCTCTGGATGGCGTAGGCGTGTACGGCCGGGTTTGAGGTCACGCGGAACGTGGCGGTTTCCGGCTGCTGCGGGTTCAGGCGGATTTCATAAATGCTGTCGTGCTGGGGCTCGTCGGACAGGTCGTATTCGTTGAACGCCCCATTGACCGGCACCTTCACATAGCGGGCATGGCTTACGGGCTGCGGCGTCCCGTACGACTCGGGCGAAGGCAGCTGTACCGGCGCTACCAGACTGTCGAATTCATCGTGCGAGGCCAGCGGCGCCGGGCTGGCAGGTGTTACGGGAGGCAACGCAGGAATGGGAGCCGGCTGCACAGGGGTTGAATAGACTTCGGCCACTTGAGGCGCTACCGGCTCAGGCTCAATCTGGGCTACCGGTTGCAGCGTGGGCGTGCTACCCGTTGCCGGCCGGCTAGCGGGCTGCTGCGTTGGTTGGCTGCCGGTAGCAGCGGTCGGCTGCTGAACCTGGGTGGCTCCCCTCTTCTTCAGCTCCGCTTCTACCCGCTGCTGCACCAGCTTTTCCACTTCACGAAGTTGTGCCGGACTCAGGCGGTCAGCAGGCTTGCCACTGCCACCAGCTACCGGAGCGCTCTGCAAAGCCGAAATTTCTTCGCGCCGACGGTCGATACGGGCGCCCATTTCTTTCTGGAAGTCGCCGATGCTTTTGCGCATCAGCGCATACAGCACCAGGCTCAGCAAAGACAAAATCAGCGCCAACGGACCAAAGAACTTGTTCATCAGGCTTTCCCCGGCTCCGCTGCCGGCGGCGGGTTGGCGCTCAGCTACGCCCGCTTCAGCCAGCCCGGCGTCGCCGGATACTTCCGGTGCTCCGGCATCGAGGCTAGCGGCCGTATCTGCGGCATCTGGCACAGCAGCTTCAGTAGCAGCAAGGCTACCGATGGGCGTACCGTTCTGTACATAGTTGTTCAGGGCCGCTTCCAGCGTGGCCAGCCGCTGCATTCGGGCCGGGTTAGCCCGCCGCGCCGGCGACGACTTCAGCCGGTTGATGATTTCTGTGGTCAGCTTCTGCAGGCGGGAAGGATTGGAGCCCAATCCTTTGTACATCGTGCCTTTGCCTTCCAGCGGCTGATACAACGCGCTGTACACCCGCTGGCTATCCGCCTTAATGCTGTTCTCAAATGCCTTCAATGAGCTACCACAGTTCAGTTGGCTCTTCAGGTTAGCGCGCCCGTTGTCGTCGTACACGTAGCGGACTGTAGCACACCAGATTTGCACTTTCTGCTCATCCAGCGTGGGCTGGCCTAGTGGTGTTTGGGCACGGGAGCCCGCCGCCAAAAGCAAGAGACCGGTAAGTAAAGAAGCAGCGCGACGGGAAAGGGTCATAGGGCGTTAGTTGGGTAGAGAGCAGGAGGAAGCTAAACTACAGTTGAAAGCTGGCTCTTCACACTTGAGGAAAGAGCCAGCTTTTAACACGACAAGTAATGTGCTACGCCTGCAACTCGCGGCTCAGGTTGTAGAGCGCCTGTTTCAGTGGCAGGAAGAACAGGGTTTCCGGTAGGGTTTCGTCGGAGGAAAGCTGGCGCTGGAACTGGTGCAGGCCTAGGCTCAGGCTGTCCTCAATTTCGCGCTGCAGAATGTCCTTTACGCGCTGACGGTCCACGTCTACGCCAACTTCGCGCAGGTAGGGCGCTACTTCGTCGCCTTCGAGCACGAGGGTAAGGTAGTTGCGCACGTTTTCCAGCACATTGTCCTTCAGCGTGGCATCTACCTGGTTCAGTTTCAGGCGCTGCTGGTTAAGCTCAGTGCCTTCCACAGCGCCGCTGTATTTCACCGGCTTGATGCTGTCGTAGTCCGACGTGTTCGACTTTTCTTCGAAAAGCACGCCGCCGTTGGTAGTAGCTTCCTTGGGGTTGTCGGCCAGGATGACGCGGAAGTTGTGAGGCGGCTCGGTGCCGGTTACGGCTTGGAAAATGGCTTTCGTAATCTTCTCAATAGCTACCAAGGAACTGCCACCTGCCAGCAGGCGCAGGTAGAGGCTGCCTTTGCCGGAGAAACAGAGGTAGCGCGGCGTTTTCAGGCCGAGATGCTTGGTGAGCTGGGCCGTGTGGTAGATGATGCTGGTGTAGTGCAGGTAGAACAGCACCCGCAGCTGCCGGCCCTTGCCGAGGCCCAGCGCCTGGGTAAAGCGCAGGGCATCATCGTACTTGAACAGCAGGCTGGTTACGTCGGCGGAGCCAAAATCGGTGTTGCTGAGGGCGGCGCGCAGGTAGCCTTTGTACTCCTGGTTTTGCTCGGAGTCGGGCAGGCTTTCCACGTGGCCCACGCCGAGGCGCAGCAGGCCGTTCTGCTTGGGCGCGCCCTGCACGCGGGCGTACCCGTCGCCCCACAGGTCGTCGCCGGCGAAGCGGAACGAGGTGCTGTAGGCCGGTTTCTGGTCGGCGAAGAGCAGCAAGTCAGTCGTGCCGCCACCGATGTCGATGTTCACCACGTTTTCGTCGCGGTTGGGCACTACCTGGTTGGTGGCCGTGAGGTAGTAGTACGGCGCCACCGATTCGGTGAGGCAGATGGTGGGGCGCTTGGCCTTGAATACCTGCTGAAACGACTCGTCCCAGACCTGCTGGAACTGATTGCGCAGGAAGCCATCGAAGCTCAGGGGCGCAAACCACACTACGCGGGTATCTTCCAGAATGCCGCCGTGCAGCGCTGCCTTGTGGCGCAGCAACAGCAGAATTTCCTTGAAGAAGGCCTCAATGCGCGACACGCCCTGCGGGTCCAGCTCCGCCGACCATTTCAGGTTCGTGATGAAGCGGTTTTGGGGTAGCTCCGAGGCATTTTCGGTGTTGATGCTGAAGCCGATGTTGATGTTGCTGAGCACCTTGGCGGGCTCATTGGCAAACGACGTAGTTTCGCAAACGGCCGTCCGGATCGGGAATTCATACACCGAACCGCCTTCACCCATAAAGGAAGGCACAAACTCCCGGTTCTGCAGGGTAGCAATATAGGTCCAGATCTGGCCGGCGCCGGTGCGGTAGCGCTGGGCGGCCGATAGGCCGGCATCGGCCACCGGAGCATGTAGCCATTCCACCTGCACATCAGCCTCGCCAATGGTCAGCGGCCGGGGGTGCGCCGTGGGCGAATCAGCGTAGGCAATGTGGGTGTTGGTGGTACCAAAGTCTACCGCGAAGGTGAAGCGGCGGGTACCACGGTCCAGCTCGCGCCAGCGCGGCACGAATAGGCCGCGGGCCGGCTCGGCGCCGATGGTGGCGGGCGGGCAGGTCAGCTCTACTAGGTCGAAGTGAGTACCGGTCACCTCGTAGTAGGTGCTGCCGGCGGTGGCCATGCTCTTCTGGGTACGCTCGTAGCGGGTGGCCCGGCGGGCGGCACCCTGCTCCGTAATCCGCTCCCCGTTCACGAAGAACTGCAGATCATAGCGGCGGCTGAGCATGGTGGGCGAGTTGTCGGCGTCCACCAGCATTACCTTGTAAAGGTCGTTGTACTCGGGCTGGTAGCGCACCTTGTAGAAGGGGAACACGCCCACGCCCACGGTAGCTTTCACGATGCGGCCCTTCTCCAGAATCTCGCGGCCCTGGGCATCCTTCGGGTTCTGGGGGTTCACGTAGTAGCTGCGCTCAAACGTGATGAAACGCCCCGCCTGCACCGGCACCCGCAGCTGCACGCGCACGTGGCTGAGGTCGATGGTGAAGGTGAGCAGCTCGGCCAGCTCGTTCTCCGTGAAGTACTCGAAGAAGGCTTGCTTCAGCGGCAACAGGTACGGGAAGCGTGCCCGACCCTGGCCATCGGCACCGTACTGGAACGTGACTTTGCCGGTGTGAAAACGCTGGGTATTCAACTCGTAGGGCAGTTCTACCAGCGAGTCTTCCAGCAAGTCGCCTACCGTGAGGTAAGGGTACTTAAAGCCCTTGCCGGGCAGCACACGGCTTTCCAGCGCAACTTCATCGTAATACGGCACCGGCGTGCGGTCGTCCCAGGGCTGACCGTTGAGATAGTTGGCGCCGGGCATCGTGAGGTTCGGGCGCAGCACCAACGGGCGCGGCCGGCCCGTTGTCGATTCGCGGGTGGGCTGGATGAACAGGTCGGAGCTGGTCACGGCCGACTGGTCGGCGCGACCGGGCAGGGGCACGCCTTTCACGCTCACCAGGTTTCCTTGCACATCGGCCAGGGCCGGGTAGCGGGCGGCAAACTGCTGGGCGCTCCGGTCGCCCTGCATCTGAAGCTGGTTGATTTTGCTGCGGTCGAGGCCCGCGTACACGCTGCCGGCAAACTCGCGGCGCTGCAGTTGCGGGTAGGCCAGGAACAGCTCGTACACGAACTCCCGGAACTGCGGGTCACGGTCTTCGAGCAGCACCGTTTGCTTATCGAAGTAGTGGCCGCGGGCCTGCGGGCGCTCCAGGTCCAGGGGCTGCACTTCAGGGCCGGTGAAGAGGATGGTCAGCGGTGAGGTGCCGCCCAATAGGCGCGTACCACCTGCTAGTTCCGGCGACTCATAGTACACCAAGTACATGTCGGTGAAGTCGCGGAACCGCTCATCCTGCATGTACAGCTGCAGGGTTTCGCCCAGCAGGCGCGTGCCCTCCTCCTGCCGCATCCGGCGGATTTCTGCCTCGGCATTCCAGCGACGCAGCGTGATTTTGCGGCCGGCCTGGGTGTAGAGGTGGTAGTTATAGAGCAGCTCCAGTAGGTCCCAGAAGTGCGTCGTCAGCTCGTGGTACACCGAGCCGGGGTTACGCTGCCCTTCGCGGGCCAGGAAGTCGAAAGCCGTTTCAAACAGGTGCATCCGCGCAAAGGGC
This sequence comes from Hymenobacter psychrotolerans DSM 18569, assembly GCF_900142395.1. Taxonomy (GTDB): domain Bacteria; phylum Bacteroidota; class Bacteroidia; order Cytophagales; family Hymenobacteraceae; genus Hymenobacter; species Hymenobacter psychrotolerans. Next base: position 237,823 of record NZ_FRAS01000001.1, read on the forward strand.
GTCGGGATGCTCACGGCCAGGTTGCGGGATTTGCCCCCTGCCGGGTCCGTTACGGTGTTGATTTCGGTGCTCGTTACCGGCGCCGTTTTCTGCCAGCCCTGAACCTGCTGGGAGCCATTATTATGTAAGCGAAGGACTTTGGCCATGTGCTGCTGAAATCTATTCTAGAAAGCTTGTTTCTCACCTCGGATGAGGCGAGGTTACGGGTAGTTGAGTGGCCTAGCGTGTTCCTCCTAGGCCGTCATGCTGAGCGAAGTCGAAGCATCTCTACCGCTTCGTTTTTGATGTCTAGGCCAGTAATTAGCCAGAGGTAGAGATGCTTCGGCTGCGCTCAGCATAACGGTCTACAATAGAAATTATACTGGCCTAGCGAAGCAACTAAACAACATCAGCAACGAGGTCAACCACCCCAGCAGCGGCTGAAGCCGCCGCGTCCCCTCCTCATCTGAGGAGGGGATTTTTTGTTCTTATACCACCTTCACCTTCTCCTCAAACGCCTTATCAGTCACATCATAGAACAGCTCCAGCATTTTGCGGAAGCTGTCGGGCTCTTGGATGGACTTCTCGGTTTTGTTGAGGTTGTCGAGGAGGTAGTTGTGGCTGAGGCCTTTATTGAAGAAGTCGTTCCACTTCTTTTCGACGGGCTTGCCCAGGATCATGGCGTTGAAGTCGTCGGTTTGCAGGTCGAAGGGACGGAAGGCGCGGCGGTTCTGGGCCAGCTCCTGCAGCCACTGATCCACGCCCGAATCGGGGCTGTGCAGGAAGTTGTTCAGTTCCCGGAAGATGGGCTCGTTGCGCATGGCATAGTCCAGCTTCAGGTTGTCGGCGTACGGCGCCTTGTCCGTGGGCAGGTGCTGCTTGTGGTAGCGCGTGAAGTACAGGAACTGCGTGAGCTGCTTGGCAATGATTTCGCGCGACTCATCGGGCAGGTGGCTGAACTGGATTTCCGGCGCGTCGGCCTGTAGGCCATACTCGTGGAAGTGCGGGCCGCCGGTGCGCAGTTCGGCGGGCGAGTAGCGCATGAAGTCCACGATGCTCAGGGCCGCCAGCAGCTCAATTACGTGGGCTTTGTTCTTCTGCTGGGTGCCGCCGGGCTGGTTTTCGTAGGGCGTATCGGGCGTATCGGCGAGGTAGTACAGCGCGTCGAGGCCTTGGAGGTTGTGCTCGTAGTAGCTGAGCGCCGCCTTGGTTTTCGTCAGGAAGTTGTTGGAGTCGATGACGGCGTTGTCCTCGCTCTGCAGAGCGAAGTAGGGCATCACCGTTACGGCGCCGGTGGGCGCGTCGCGCAGGTAGCGGGCGTTGCTGAGGCGGGTGTTGGTGTCCTTCAGGTTCTTGAGCATGAGCGGGAAACCTGCTGCCCCCGTGCCTCCGAAGATGCTCGACACGAAAAATACCCGGTCGCCATCCTGGAAGTTGTCGGCGAAAAACCGCATTTCAGGGCTTTCCACCAGCTTGTTCAGCACAATGCTACCCACGTTAGGGGAGCCGCGGAAGCCAATGGTCAGCGGGCTTTCCAGGTTATCCTGCGTGAATAGTAGATCCACCAGCCCCTTGGAGTCAACCGATAGACCGTCATAGCTTAAATACTGCCGGAAGCTCTGGTTGATGCCGCCGAAATCGAAGATAAAAGTGTCCTTCACCGAGCCGTTTACATCCTGCGAGATGCCGCTCAGGGTGCTGATATCGGTTTTGAAGAAGCCTTCTTCGCGGGGGCCGAGGCGCTTATAGATCTGCTGGTAGCTCTGTAGCAGCTGCACCGTGCGGTTCATGTCGCCGTTGTGGGCGTCGGGGTCGATGATGATGGGCACTACCCGGTCGCAGTTGGGCAGGTCAACGCCCGCGGCCAGCAGCATGGTGAGCGAGCGAATGACGCGGGAGCCCGTGCCGCCAATCCCGAATAAAAAGAGTTTAGCCATGGTGGGAAGGAAGAGCTGAGATCTTAGAGCTTAGAACTGAGAATCTTTCGGATGCCAAAACTGATACCCTAACGGCTCTAAGTTCTACGCTCTCAATCCTCACTTCTAAAATTAGAAAGGTGTCGTACTCGCGTTGGTGGAGCCTTTGCGCAGAATCAGGGAGAGAATGAAGAACCAGAACAGGCCTAGGATGGCGTTCCAGGTAGCCAGCCAGTAGATGTAGCTGTGGTCCGTGACCTGCTGGGCGTGCGCCTGGCTGATGGCCAATCCGAAAGCAATGAGGCCGTTTATTATCAGGAAAATTGCCCAATGGCGACCCTTATTGAAGGTAGCCACGCCCATCATCCGGTTGATGACATAGTAGAATATGACCACCAGCGCCAGCGAAATGCCAATGTTTAGCAGGCCGATATTGGGGAAAATCACGTCGCGGTACACGGGCGTGTCGGCGGGTGGCTGCGGGGCTCCGATGAGTTCGTAGATGGAGCGGAATAGTGCTTTCATGGAAAGAAGTAGGGCCAACTAGCCGTTGGCAATTCGTTGAACGATGAGGGCGGAACGAAATTGTAAGCACGACCCCAACTCGGAAGCTGGGCGTTCGACTTCGTTAATGAACGAAAACCATTCCAATTGCGCTAAAAATGATGCTCTGCTGCCGGTGTAGGCCAGTGCTTCAGCTTCTACTCCGCTGGCTGTAAGGTTAATGGCGCCTCGAAAATCGGCTTTTTTTCTGCGCCACTCTGCGCTTCCAGGCCGTCTAGCAGAGAGCTAAGCGCAAAGGTTTTGGGCGCGGGCGTGGCGTCGTTCTTGGTGGTCCATTGAGCCACCCAGGCGGGGCGCTGGTCTTGCAAACGGAGCACAAGTGGCCTAGCGGCCTTGGGCTGCTTGGTCAGGCGAACTTTCGCGAAGTGGGTGAACTTGCTTTCGGGGCCGCTGCTGGCGCGGTTCTGGTCGGTGGCGGCAAATACGTCCAGCAGCTTGGCATCAGTGTCTACGCCCTGCAGCTTCAGGTTTTGCTTGAGGTAGGCCACGTCACGGTACTGGCCGGGCAACTGGCCTAGGTCTAGGCCTACCACAAACTCCACGGGCTGCTGGGCGGAGGCTTCGCTCACCGATATAACGCGGTAGGTATCGGCGTTGCGCTTGCTGGCCCCGGCGTCGCCGTAGTACCAGCTGCCTTTGTTCTGAAATTTATTCAGCACCGAATACACGGGCTGTGGGTACGTGACACCGAAGTGGGCTTGCTTGGCCGGTTGTTTTTCCAGCAGAACCGCATCGAACTGCCGCACGGCGCTGGCGGGGCCCACCACCCAGATATAGTACGGAATTTCAGTGTCGCAGCAGTTGGTTTTCTTGCCCGAGGCTACCAGCGCCGGGTAATAGGTGCCGCGGAAGTCCGACGTGTACCCGTACACCGACACAGCCAGATCCGGCTTTTCGCCACCACGTGAAAGCGCGTCGGCAATGTCGGTTTTGATGTAGGGAATAGCCCCGGCGTTTTTCGGGGAGTAGATAAAGTCCGAAATCAGGACGCTCACGGTGCCGGGCCGGTAGTAATTCGTCATCAGCGTATCAAGCACCGACGGTATGTCCGTGCTTTTGGCCGGCTGCTGAATACCGCTGCGCACCGTTCCGGAAATGGGCTGGTACGAATCCTTATAAGGCCGCTCCTTGATGCGGTAGAAGGTTTTCTGCCGAACGGCGGTGCTACGGTTTACCTCCGAAAGGAACTGCGCCACATGCTGCTGAAACTTGGTGTTTTCGCCGCTGGCACCGGTCTTGGGCATAAAGCCCTCCATCGAGCCCGACACCTCCAGGAACACGTTCACGGCCTGCAACGGCTGCGCGGTGGTAGCCGCAGCTTCAGTGGTAGCAGGTGCCGTTTTGGGCTCGGCGGCTGCAACCGGGGTTTCCACGGGCGGCGTTGCGGTGGTTTCGGTGGCGGCGCCTTCCTCCGTTTTCATATCGGAGCGGGAGTAGCAACCGGGCAGCAGCAGCAGAGACAGGCCTAGGGCAGGCAGCAGGCGGGAAAAGGCAGAGAGGTAGCGCATCGGGCTAAAGTAACGACAATCTGCCCTTGCCGGATACATAAGAGCAACGGAGTAGCGGAGTAACTGAGTAATGGCGATGGATTAGAACACTATTACTCAGTTACTCCGCTACTCCGTTGCTCGCTTCTAGCTGTAGTCTATTTCCGTATTGTCGCCGATGTTGAGGCTGTGGCGGGTGCCTTTGAACAGCGCGTCGGAGCCGACGATGCAGTCGTGCATGACGGCGGAGCGCAACTCGCTGTAGGAGCCGATGATGGACTCGCTCAGGATGGTGTTCTTGACGATGGTCCGGTCGCCGATGGCCACGTTGGGGCCGATGATGGAGCCGGCAATCTGGCAGTCTTTCCCGATGCTGACGGGCGGAATGATGATGGTATCGGGAAACTCGGGAAACTCGCGGCGGCTCAGGAATTCCGGGCGGTTGAGCAGGCGGGCATTGGCTTCGAGCAGGCTTTCCTTACGGCCGCAGTCAAACCAGTTGTCCACGGGCACAGTAATCATTTCGGCGCCATCCTGAATCATAAGCATCAGCGCATCGGTCAGCTGAAACTCGCCATGCGTGCGCTGGTTCTGGTCGATGATGCGCTCCAGCGCCGAGGCCAGCCAGTCGGCGTTGGCAATCTTGTACAGCCCTACCAGCGCGTAATTCGACTTCGGAATGCGCGGCTTCTCCACCACTTTCGTAACGCGGCCGCCCGCGCCGGTTTCTACCAGGCCAAACAGCGAAGGCGTTTTCACTTCCTTAATAGCCAGCACGTTGCCCGCCATGCTCATCATAGCCGGCAGGTCAATATCCACGATGGTATCGCCGAGCAGAATCAGGATGCCGTCCTGCTCGTGCCGAAACTGCTCCCGCGCCAGCCAAAGCGCATGCGCAATACCTTCGCGTGGCTCCTGCACCACGAAGGTGGCGCGGAGCGCGGGATAGTGGCGGCGCACGTAGTTCTCAATCTTTTCGCCGAGGTAGCCGATAATAAACACAAACTCATCGACCCCGGCCCCGCTGAGCCGGTCGATGATGTGGCCCAGAATCGTGTTGCCGGCCACCGGCACCAGCGACTTGGGCTGGGTGTGCGTATGAGGGCGCAGGCGCGACCCAATCCCAGCGACGGGAATTACTGCTTTCATGAACAACAGGCGTTGCGTAAGTCCGCAAAATAGCAAATAGCAGCGGGAGCGGCCGCTGATACAACCGCTGTGGCCCGAATTCGTACTTTGCCACGGCGAAATAGCGCATGGCCGAGCTACCGCCGTATACGACGGCAGTACCTGCGCTGCAGTTGCCCTTACTTTGCCTTTCCTACGTTCACTTTTTCCCTCTCCCTACTCATCATGAAACGTTTTCTGCTCTACTTCGCCGGTCTGGTGATTCTGCTGTCGCAGTCGTCCTGCGGCTACAATGGCATGGTAAGCCGCGACCAGGCCGTGAAGGCTCAGGTTGGCAACGTGCAGAGCGCCTACCAGCGCCGCTCCGACCTGATTCCGAACCTGGTGAACACCGTGAAAGGCGCCGCCAACTTCGAAAAATCGACCCTGACGGAAGTCATTGAGGCGCGGGCCAAAGCCACCAGCGTACAGCTGAACGCCGACAACCTCACCCCCGAAAACCTGAAGCAGTTTCAGGAAGCCCAGTCGCAGGTAAGCGCGGGCCTGGGCCGCTTGCTGGCCGTGTCGGAAAACTACCCTGAGCTGAAGGCCAACGCCAACTTTCAAGAGCTGCAGGCCCAGATTGAAGGCACCGAAAACCGCATCAACGTAGAGCGCAACAAGCTCAACACGCTCACCAACGACTATAACGGCTTCGTGAAATCGTTCCCGAACAACATTTTCGCGGGGATGTTCGGCTTTGCCGAAAAGCCTTATTTCGAGGCCGATGCTGCTTCGCAGAAAGCTCCGACTGTTCAGTTCTAATTGTGCTGCCGGCTACCGGCTGCTGGCTGCCCGTTGATTTCTCAGTCGATGGCAGCCGGCAGCCGGTGGTTGTCGGCCGTCGCTTACTATGACCAACCCTCTCACTGCTGAGCAGGAAGCCGCGCTGGTGGAGGCCATCCGGCAGGCCGAAATCAAGACTTCCGGCGAAATTCGGGTGCATCTGGAAGACCACTGCCCCACGCCCGAGCCTCTGGACCGGGCCGCGCAGGTGTTTGCCGACCTGAACATGCACCGCACGGCCCAGCGCAACGGCGTGCTGTTTTATCTGGCCTGGCAGAGCCGCCAGTTTGCCGTAATTGGTGACGCCGGTATCAATGCAGCTGTACCCGACGACTTCTGGGAAACCACCAAAGAAACCGTACTGACGCAGTTTCGCTCAGAAAAATACGCGGCCGGTCTGGAGCATGGTATCCGGATGGTAGGCGAGCAACTCAGGCGCTATTTCCCCTACGACGCCGCCACCGACAAAAACGAGCTCGACGACTCGATTTCGTTTGGCAGCACTACCCCGCGCCTATGACCCGGCAACTTCCTGACAGGTTTACCCACGGGCTCCGGCTGCTGGTGCTGGTGTTGCTGCTGGCCGCGCGCCTGCCCGCCTGGGCCCAGCAGATTCCGCCCCGGCCGTCGCCTCCGCGCATCGTCAACGACCTGGCCGGCATGATGCAGCCCAACGAAGTGGCAGCGCTGGAACAGAAGCTGGTAGCGTACAACGACTCTACTTCGTCGCAGATTGCGGTGGTGACGGTGCCCAGCCTGGGCGACTATGATATTGCGGACTTCGCCCAGCAGCTGTACGAAAGCTGGGGCATCGGGCAGAAGGGCAGCAACAACGGCGTGCTGATTCTGATTGCGGAGCAGGAGCGTAAAGCCCGCATCCAGACTGGCTATGGCCTCGAAGGCGCCATTCCGGACGCGCTGGCCAAGCGCATCATCTCCAATACCATTGTGCCTGCTTTCAAGCAGGAACGCTACTACGAAGGCATCGACCGGGCCACCGACCAGCTGATTGCGCTGGCAAAAGGCGAGTACAAAGCCGACCAGACTACCAAAACCCGCCAGCGCAGCAACGACAGCAGCGGCTCGGGCTGGCAGTTCTGGCTGATTATAGGGGCGCTTATTCTGTTTATGCTGCTGCGCAACCGTGGCGGCGGCAGTGGCGGAGCCGGCGGGCGCCGCAACCGGGGCTTCGGCGGCGGCATGGTTCCGCCCATCATCTTCGGCGACTTCAGCGGCGGCCGCGGCACCTTCGGCGGCGGCTTCGGTGGCGGTGGTTTTGGAGGTGGCGGGGGCGGCGGCTTCGGCGGTTTCGGGGGCGGCAGCTCCGGCGGCGGCGGTGCCTCCGGCGACTGGTAGTCAGCAACTTTACTATATATCAAGGAAGGCCCGGAGCATATCCGGGCCTTTTTTTATTGTTAGTGGTGCAGTGGTACAGCAGCTAAGGAAGCCAGCCATTGCCGGAACGTGTTTAACAGCAAAAACAGGGTTTACAGGCACTGCTACCAGCCAGGCCAGCCATCAGTAGAGGCGAATTTGCCATGCCTGACGCAAGTAGTTCGATGCCTGTACTGGCTCGCCAGCTACCAGCGCCTGGGCCTTACCTCAGGCATTCCCGGAAATCTGCACTTCGTTCTTATATTTAGTCGATTTCCTGCCACTTGTGCTGCTCCTAGGGCTATCCGGTCTGTCACAGCTTTAGCTGCGCAGACTCCCGATCAGGCCGTTCATCGGCCAGCAGTTGCTGTTCCTACCACACTACGCTATGCGCCCGGCTTCTACTATTTATTCGCTGCCTGTACTTCTCGGTTTGCTGGCCTGCGGCTTTGTTGCAAAAGGCCAGGCGGGGGCGGAGCCGGAGCCAGCACTGGCAGCTTCGGTTGCGGCGGCACAGCAGCAATACGATGCGTCCTTTACCGCCCACCCGCAGCTCTACAACGGAGTTGAGTACGCGGATTATTCCAGGCGCTACCATGCCCGTACCGGCCACCAGTTCTTCCTGTCGGCGGAGCGGCAGCAGGGCAGCGCCTTCTACAACGAACACCACTTCCTGAACCTGCCCCTTTCCTACGACCTGGTGCTCGACCAGCTGGTGCTGCAGCAGAACAGCAACTCGCTTTTGCTGCGAATGGTGAGCGAGAAAGTCCGCTATTTCGACATCGGCAGCCACCATTTCGTGCGGCTGGTGGCCGATACTACCAAGGGCAATGTACTGCGCACCGGCTTCTACGAAGTGCTGCAGCAGGGCCGCGTGCAGGTGCTGGCCCAACGCGCCAAACGGCTGCAGGAGCAGCTAAAGGACCGCAACACCGATGTAGTGTTTATTCCGGCCGACCGCCTGTTTGCGCGCAAGGATGGGGTGTACTACGCTGTCAGGTCGAAAGGGGCTGTGAAACGCCTGTTTGCCGACAAGGCGAAGGAGGTGCAGGCTTACATGCAAACCAACAATCTGCGGCTAAGTAAGGCGCAGTTCGAAAGCACCTTGGTAGAGCTGACCCGCTATTACAACACCTTAGGCACTTGAGTGTATATACTTAACAATCAACGCGCTTTATCTTAGCACACGCTGTATTCCTTGTTTAAATGAAATCCTTTTACACCCTGCTGCTTGTCCTGCTTTCCAGCGTTATTGGCTATGGGCAGCAGTCTGAAAAAACCGTAACCGGCAATTTCGAGCGTGTGCCGTTTGAGCAGTTTGTCCGCCAGCTTGAGGCCCAGACGGCCAGCCGGATTTACTTCGATCCGGCCGCCGCTGACAGCTTGTTTATAACGCTGCAAGTGCAGCAACAGCCGCTACGCGCCGTGCTACAGCAGGCACTCCAGAACACGGCGCTGCGTTTCGCCATCGACGGAGAAAACCGGGTGTTTATCACGAAAGGCACGGCCATTGAGGCTGACCTGCTGCCTGGGTTCTTCCAGCAGGCTACGCCCGGGGCAACTATTGCCGGCACCCGGCCCGATGATGAGCAGGAACAGAACCGGGAGGCCCGCCGCTCGCGCTACGTGAGTGCTGCTGAATACAAAGTGTACGAACTGGGCCAGGGCGAGGCCGCCGGTGGCAAAGTCACGCTGGCCGGCCATATCCGGGACTCAAAATCTGGGGAGCCGGTTATTGGGGCCACCATCTACTCCGAGTCGCCGAGCATTGGCACCAGCACCGACCAGTTTGGCTACTATTCGCTTACGCTGCCGGCCGGCCGCTACGACTTCAAAATTCGGGGCCTTGGCATCAAAAACACCCGCCGCCAGGTGATTCTGCGCGGCAACGCGAAGCTGGAAATTGAAGTGGAAGAAGACATTACTCCGCTGAAGGAAGTGGTGATTGAGGCGGAGAAAGACAAGAACGTGTCGGGCATGCAGATGGGCCTCGACAAGCTCGATATCAAAACCATGCGCCAAGTGCCTACGGCGTTCGGCGAAACAGATATTCTGCGGGTAGTGCTGACGCTGCCGGGCGTGAAGTCGGTGGGGGAAGGCAGCACCGGCCTGAACGTGCGCGGCGGCGCCACCGACCAGAACCTGATTCTGTTCAACGACGCTACCATCTACAATCCGTCGCACCTGTTCGGCTTCTTCTCGGCCTTCAACCCCGACATTCTGCAGACCGTGGAGCTCTACAAGAGCGCCATTCCGGCCAAATACGGCGGGCGCCTGTCGTCGGTACTGGAAATCAGCACCCGGGAAGGCAACAAGAAGAAGTTTTCGGGCTCGGGCGGCATTGGGCCGCTCACGAGCCGTCTCACGCTGGAAGGCCCGATTATCAAAGACCGGAGCGCATTTATCATCAGTGGGCGCAGCAGCTATTCTGACTGGATACTGCGCCGCCTTTCCAATAAAAGCTTCCGGGAAAGCTCCGCTTCGTTTTATGACGTGACGGCGCACATCAGCCACAAAATCAACGACAAAAACTCGATATACGCCACCGGCTACCTCAGCACCGACCGGTTTCGGCTGGCCAGCGACACAACGTACCGCTACCTCAACCAGACGGCCAGCCTGAAGTGGCGCCACAATTTCACCAACCAGTTCTACGGCGTTCTGACCGGGGCCTTCAGCCACTACGGCTACGATATCACGAGCGAGAAAAACGAGGTGAATGCCTCACGGCTGGAATATGCCATCAACCAAAGCAGCATCCGGGCCGACTTCAGCTACTATCCCAACTCCCGGCATACCATAGATTTCGGGGGCAGCTCGCAGCTCTACCACGTGAAGCCGGGCAGCCTCCAGCCGCTGGGGGACGCGTCCTTGATTGCCCCGCACGTTCTGGCCCGCGAGCAGGGCGTGGAAAGCGCGCTGTATGTCTCCGACCGGATTGACCTGAACCAGCGCCTGTCGGTGTCGTTGGGGTTGCGCTACTCGCTGTTTAATGCGCTGGGCCCGCGCGACGTGTACCGCTACGCCTCCAACGACTCGCGCACCGAAAACACGATTGTGGACACGCTGCGCTACAGCGCCGGCAAGGTGATGGCAACCTACCACGGCCCCGAGTACCGGGTTTCGGCCCGCTACTCGCTCACCGACAACTCATCGGTGAAGGTCAGCTACAACCGCACGCGCCAGTACATCCACCAGCTTTCCAACACGGCCTCCGTCTCGCCAACCGATATCTGGAAGCTGAGCGACTACAACATCCGGCCCCAGGTCGGCGACCAGTACTCGATAGGCTACTACCGCAACCTGAAGTCGAACACGATTGAGGCGTCGGTGGAAACTTACTACAAGACACTTCACGATTTTGTGGACTACAAGAGCGGCGCTACCCTGATTCTCAACGACCACATTGAGACGGATATCGTGAATGCGCGGGGCAAAGCGTACGGGGTAGAGGTGTTGGTGAAGAAGCTGACCGGCAAAATAAACGGCTGGGTAAGCTACACTTACTCCCGCTCGCTGGTGCAGGTGAATGCCGGCACGCCCGCCGACCAGATAAACGGCGGCCGCTACTACCCCAGCAACTTCGATAAGCCGCACGACGTGACGCTCATCGGCAACTACCGCTTCAGCCGCCGCTTCAGCTCCTCGCTCAACTTCACGTATAGCACGGGCCGGCCCATTACGCTGCCGCTGGCCCGATACTACGTTGGCAACTCGTCGCGCGTGTATTACTCGGACCGCAATGCTTACCGGGTTCCGGATTATCTGCGGGCCGACATAGCGCTGAACATTGAAGGCAACCACAAGGTTAAGAAGCTGGCACACAGCTCCTGGACGGTGGGTGTGTACAACCTGACGGGCCGTAAAAACCCCTATTCCGTCTACTTCAGATCGGAAAACGGCCAGATAAGAGGCTATAAGCTGTCCATCTTCGGGCAGCCTATCCCGACGGTCACCTACAATTTCAAATTCTAGGATGCACCCCTTTATTTCCTTGCGCCGCGTATGGTGGCCGTGGTGCGTGCTGCTGCTGCTGAGCGGCTGCATCGACCCCTACCTGCCCGAGGGCGTGGGCGCCGCCCCCAACTACCTCGTCGTCGATGGCTACCTCAACAGCCGGGGCCGCTCCCTCATTCAGCTCTCGCGCACCTACCGCCTCGACCAGAACACGGCCCCGCCCCGCGAGACCGGCGCCACGCTCTTCATCGAGCAGCAGGACGGGCCCCGCTTTCCCCTCTCCGAAACTGCCCCCGGCACCTACACGTCAATACCACTTAATTTTTCTACTGAGTCTAATTACCGGCTCTACATTCTCACGGCCGAAGGCAAGGAATATGCTTCAGCCTTTATGCCAGCCAAAGTCACGCCCCCGATTGACAGCGTGACCTGGCGGGTAAACGACAACGGCCTTACCATTTACGTCAACAGCCACGACGATACGAACAGCACGCAGTACTACCGCTGGGACTTTGACGAAACCTGGGAAATCGTTCCGACCATCATTCCGCAGTATGAATTCCGCGGTGGGGATGTGCGGCTTATCTCGGTTCCGTATCCGGATGTATGCTGGGGAAACAGCCCCTCGACAGCAGTCCGGCTGGCCAAAACCACCAACCTCAGCCAAGACCGGATTGCCGACTTTCCGCTGCAGTCTTACCCCCGCACTTCCGAGCGTATCGGCCACAAATACAGCATTCTGGTCAGGCAGTTTGCTCAGACGCGCGAGGAATACCAGTACTGGGAGCTGCTGCAGAAGAACACCGAAAACATCGGCACGCTCTTCGACCCACTGCCTTCCCAGCTCACGGGCAATATCCGCTCCCTCACGGATGAGGGGGAAGTAGTGCTGGGCTATGTCGGGGCTTACTCACGGCAGGAAAAGCGCATTTTCATCAGCCGGGCCGAGCTTCCCGGGACCTGGCCTTATATCACTGGCTACGAAAGCTGCTCTCCGCCAGACACCGTGTTGATGAAGGATGTTTTAGCGGTTTTCAGAGGCGGATTCACCGTTCCGGTCGAGCAGGTTTTTTACAGTTCAGGCGCTATTCAGGGCTACACCTCCACCACCCTGGACTGCGCGGACTGCCGCAAGCGTGGCACAGCGGTTCGGCCTAACTTCTGGCAGTAAGCAGCCCACCAAGTACCTAATGAGTGCCATATCCTATTCTATACCCAGCCAGCTATGTGCCGCAACCGCGCCCATCTTTTTTGGTACGCTGGGGTACATCCCCATATATGGGGTAAAAAGAGGCTGGCTTGGCTATACCCGCGACTGTGTAGACTGCCGCTTGCGGGGCAGCCCTGTTAAGCCGGATTTCTGGCCCTGATGTCTCTCAGCTACCTAATCAGTGTACGTCCTATCGGCAAGCACCTTATCTTACTCAGGCTTCTTACTCCCCATCTAATGCTCAAGCTTTTCTCTTTGCGCCGCGTGTGGTGGCCATGGTGCATGCTGCTGCTGCTGGGCGGCTGCATCGACCCCTACCTGCCCGAGGGTGTGGGCGCCGCCCCCAACTACCTCGTCGTCGATGGCTACCTCAACAGCCGGGGCCGCTCCCTCATTCAGCTCTCGCGCACCTACCGCCTCGACCAGAACACGGCCCCGCCCCGCGAGACCGGCGCCACGCTCTTCATCGAGCAGCAGGACGGGCCCCGCTTCCCCCTCTCCGAAACTGCCCCCGGCACTTACACCTCCCAGGCCCTCACCCTTTCTCCCAGCCAGAACTACCGGCTTTTCATCAGCACGCAGAAGGGGCAGCAATATGCCTCTGAGTTCGTGCCGGCCAAAGTCACGCCCCCCATTGACAGTGTGGCCTGGCGCAAAACCACTACAGGCCTTACCATTGGCGTGAATACCCACGACGATACCGGCCGCTCGCAGTACTACCGCTGGGAATGTGAGGAAACCTGGGAAATTACCCCACTCCTATTTCCACAGCTGGAATATTTCAACTCTGGCCTACGTCCTAATACAGTAGTATACCCGCGTATTTGCTGGGGGAATGAGTTGGTAGCCGATATCAAGCTGAGCAAGACCACGAACCTAACTCAGGATAGAATTTCCAATTACGTGCTGCGTTCTTACGCCACCACCAACGAGCGTTTCTATAACCGCTACAGCATCTTGGTCAAGCAGTATGCGCTTAGCCAGGAGGAGTACCAGTATTGGGAGCTGCTGCAGAAAAACACCGAAAATATCGGCACGCTCTTCGACCCGCTGCCCTCCCAGCTCACAGGCAATGTCCGCTCCCTCACGGATGAGGCGGAACCGGTAATTGGCTACGTAGGGTGTCACTCGCTGCAGCAGCAGCGCATCTTCATCACGCGCAACCAACTGCCCTATACCTGGCGAGTTTCCAGTGGCTACGACCAATGTATTCCCGACACGATAGAGTCGAGGTATATCCGTACTGTATTCAGCTATCCGGAAAACATTCCTCTGTATTACGTTCCGGGCGGCGTGCTCGGAACCAGCAAAGAGTGTATAGACTGTCGCCGAAAGGGTAGCGCAGTGAAGCCCGATTTCTGGCCTTAGTATTCCTGCCATGCGCACATCAGATCAGATGATACGTTGGACCCCGTCAGTTGCCGGCAGTGCCAGTATCCGCTTTTTGCTGGGGCTGCTGCTATGGCTGGCCTCAGCCGGCACTTCGCTGGCGCAGCTCGACTCGCTGGGCGGCATTACGGGCAAGCTGAACCGCTACGAGCGGCGCGGGCCGCAGGAGAAGCTTTTCCTGCACCTCGACCGGCCCCTGTACCTGAGCGGCGAAACCATGTGGCTGAAAGTGTACGCCGTAGATGGCACCTACTCCCGGCCGCTTACGCTGAGTAGCGTGGCCTACGTGGAGGTGCTCGATGCCCGCCGACAGCCCGTGCTGCAAGGCAAAGTAGCCCTGAAAAATGCCACCGGGCAAGGCTCTTTCGTGCTGCCCGGTACCCTGGCTTCGGGCACCTACACCGTGCGGGCTTACACCAGCTGGATGAAAAATTTCAGCCCGGATGCCTATTTCCAGAGCGTCGTGACGATAGTCAACACGTTTGCCATTTCGGGGGCGCCTGCTGCAAAGGACTCTGCCGCTGCCGATGCTCAGTTCTTCCCCGAAGGCGGCCATCTGGTGAAAGGGCTCGGCAGCAAGGTGGCCTTCAAAGTAACCGACAGAACAGGCAAGGGCGTGGCCGCACAGGGCAAAGTGCTGAATCCGCAGGGGGCTGTGGTGGCTACCTTCAAGACGCTGCGCAACGGTATGGGCAGCTTCCTGCTGACCCCAGCCGTTGGAGGAGCCAGCCCTTACACTGCCGTTCTTACGCTCAGCCAGGGTCCCACAATTACGCGCCGGCTCCCTGCAGTGCAGGAACAGGGCTACGTACTGCGCCTGCAACCGGCCGAAGCCGACCAGCTCGTGCTGACGGTAGAGGCCACCGGCACGCAGCCGCAAACGCTGTATCTGCTGGTGCACTCCCGGCAGAAAACGGCCATTGCCAGCCAGATACAGCTCCTGAACGGTCGTGCTGCGGTTAGCCTCGACCGGCGGAAGCTGCTGGACGGCATTTCGCATTTCACTCTTTTCGATGCCAGTCAGCGGCCACTATGCGAGCGGCTCTACTTCCAGCCGCCCAGCCGCCGCCTCGCCATTGCCGCCCGGCCCGACAAAGCGCAGTACACAGCCCGCGACAAAGTGAGCCTGCAGCTCGCTACTACCGATTTACAGAATCAGCCGCTGGCCGCCAACCTATCGATGGCCGTGTACCGGCTGGACTCGCTCAACAGCGGCCCGACAGCCTCTATCGAGCACTATCTGGCCCTCAGCTCCGAGCTGCGGGGCACCATCGAAACGCCCGACTACTACTTTACGGCTGGCCCGGAAGCCTCCGAAGCCGCCGACAACCTGATGCTGACCCAGGGCTGGAGCCGGTTTGCGTGGGAAGAGGTGCTGGCTGCGACACCCAAACCGTTTGCCTACCTGCCGGAGCCGGTAGGCCCCGTGGTGCGGGCCCAACTGACGCAGGCCGGCACTACCACTCCCCGCACCGGCGTCATCACCTACCTGTCATCACCGAGCCGCATCGTACGGCTCAGCAACTCCCGCAGCGACGAAGCCGGGATAGTGCAGTTCGAGATGAGCAACTTCTACGGCCCGCAAGACCTGATGCTGCAAACCGACCCGCAGCAGGACAGTACCTGCCGCATCACGCTGCTCAGCCCTTTCTCTACCCGTTTCTCCGCCGCTGTGGCGCCGGCCTTTTCCTTGTTTCCGCGCTTCCAGAGCTACTATACCAGCCGCCACGTTCAGACGCAGGTACAGAACGTCTACTATCCTCAGTACCGCAACCGCTACCTGCGGCAAGCTGCTGACAGTATCGCCTTCTATGGCAAACCCGACGAGTCTTACCAGCTGGATAAGTACATGCGCTTCAAGGTGATGGAAGAGGTGCTGCGCGAATACGTGCCGGGCATAGTTGTGCGTATCCGAAAAGACGGCTTCCACTTTCTGGTGGTGAATAAGCTGAACAACAGCTTGTTTTCAGAAAACCCCATGGTACTATTGGATGGCGTGCCGGTGTTCAACGTCAATAAAATAATGGCCATGGATCCGCTCAAAATCCAGAAGCTCGATGTTATTGATGGTCGCTACTTTCATGGCGTATCCATGTACAGCGGCTTGGTGAGCTTTACGACCTATAAGGGAGATTTAGAGGGCTTCCAGCCCGACCCACGCGTGCTGGTGCAGCAATATGAAGGCCTGCAGTGGCAGCGCGAGTTTTACTCGCCGCGCTATGAGACGGCACAGGAGAAGCAAAGTCGCCTCCCCGACCTCCGCAACCTGCTCTACTGGAACCCCGAAATCAACACAACGGCCGGCACCGCCCGGGCCCTGGAGTTCTACACCGGCGACCAGGCCGGCCGCTACCTGGTAGTGGTGCAGGGCCTTTCTGCTACCGGCCTGGCGGGCAGCACCAGCTTCACAGTGGAAGTGAAACCGGTGCTTTAGCCAGCCTTCCAGGATTTCAGGCCAAAAGCACTGGCCCCGCCTGAGTCAGGCGGGGCCGGTGCTTTTTAAGTACATAGAATCAGCTCCTAATGGTCGCTCCTGACGCCGGCTGCAATAACTACGAGCAGGCGGTTTTCGGCGGGCGGCACGGGGCAGGAGTAGCCGGCCTGGTAGGCGCAATAGGGATTATAGGCGCGGTTAAAATCCAGCACTACCTTACCCTGCCGGATCTGGCCGCGGCGCAGGTCTATGTACCGGCCGCCCCCGTAGCTGCCGTGGCCGTTGGTGCGGTCGGTGAAGGGCACGAACAGGTAGCCGCGGTATGCCGGGTTCTGCTGTAAGTCCAGGCTCTGGTACACTGTAAGCTGCTGCGGCTTGCCTTCGAAGGCGAAATGCAGCACCCCGTATTTGCGGTATAGCGGGCGGCGGGCGGTGCTGGTCTGCATCTGAAACGGTGCTCCGAGCGAGTCGGCTTCAAACCGCGCCGCCACGCAAGCCTCGTAGCTCACCGGATAGAACGGCAGGCCGCCAAACGTACGGCGTGCTTCGCGTGGTAGCGGCGTCCGGGTAGAGTCACGGTATTCGGCGTTCAGCTCCATCTGGAAAACTGCCACTTGCCGGCCGTGCTCTTCAGCAGTTGGTCGGACTGCAGCAGGTTGCGCCCGCACTAAGCCAGCGCCCAGCCAAAGCCAGCCGGCTAGTGCTATTAAATTCTTCATGGCGCAAAGTACGATCTGTGCTATTCTAGTACCACACGGCGGACTACGGGGCCATCGGCGTAGTCAACGCGCAGCAGGTAGACGCCGGCAGGCAGATGCTGTACTGAAATGCTCAGCTTGGCCTGTTTCACCTGCTGCTTGAACACTACCTGACCGGTAAGGTTTTGTAGCTGTACGAGTTGCGGCTGCCGGTCAGCAGCCAATTCCAATTGCAGTATATCCCTGGCAGGATTGGGATAGACACTGGTTGCCTGCTCCAATACATGTTGGGTTGTAGTACTAAGAGCAGCCGGCGGCATTAGTCGTGCCAAGCTCAAGTGTGGCTGTCCACCAGCAATAGCAAAGTAGCCTCCAACGAGCACCTTGCCATCAGGCTGCCTTACTAGCGCTTCAACAGAAGCTTGGTTATAAGCTGCTCCGACAGCACCTTGCGCTGAACTAAAATTTGTGACGACCTGCCCTGTGTTAGATACCAGTCCTAGCCCTGCCCATACTACGCGCGAGGGCGTGGCAGATCCTGATATTATCGATTCTACATACTCACCACCTACCAGTACATCACCGCTAGGCTGAATTGCAACAGTTCGCGCATACCGTACCGTTGAGTTCGAGGCAAACGTATAATCAATATTGCCATTCAACTCCAACCGGCGCAGGCTACTATTAACCCCAGCCAACGGGGAAAACCATCCGCCTACAAGCAATTTACCATTGGGCTGCTGGTACGCTGTCATCACTTGATAGAAAGGGTCATCGATTCCACTCACTATAAAACCGGTATCAGTAATACCACTAGCAGACATGCGGGCGAGGTTAAGAGTGGCAATACCGCCAAAATCAGTGAAGGACCCTCCGACTACAATATTGCCATCCGTCTGTTGACACAGCGTATTCACGAGACCCGTCGATGGCACCGTTAAGCTAGGATCGGGCACCCCTGTCGTAGTAGCCTTTGCTAGGCCGTAGCCTCCCGCCGTATTTCGGAAGTTACCTCCTACCCAGACGCTGCCATCCGAAAGAGGTAAAACAGTTTTAACAGTCGTCAAAGTATAAGGACTGGATGAAGGAGTGAACAGTGTATTTGGGATAAATCCTGGGTCAATACTACCAGTAGTAAGTAAACGAGCTAGTGCTGTGCGCTGAAAGCCTCCTATTTCGCTGAACGCTCCTCCTACGACTATTTTTCCATCCGACTGCACTTTGACAGTGTGTACAGGCCGATTGGTACCACACTGGTTAGTAAAGGCCACATCCAGCGTACCATCTGCATTAAGCCGAGCTAAGTTATCAGCTACCGTCGCGCCAATTTCGTGAAAATTGCCACCCACTATTATTTTACCATCCGGCTGCAGAGATATAGCGGAAACTGTACCTGGTATCTGAATGGATGGACGGAAGCTGGTATCAAGAGCACCCGTCTGTGATAGCAGAAATAACCCACCAGGCTGTCCTCCTGCCTGGGTGATGTTACCACCTATCAAAACTCGTCCATCGGGCTGCACGCATATCGTTTTAGGCCCCCAATTTGGCTCACTACTAACCTGCCAGGTTTGATCAATACTACCGGTTGCATTCAGACGTAACAGCCGGTACTGATTGGGCACGTACAGCCCTACCAGAATTTTTCCATCTTGCTGTAGTTGCAGATCCGTCAAGTAATTCAATTGTACGGTCCCCCCCGCAGCAGCAACTGGGTCCAAGACAAAGGAAGGGTCTGGTTGCCCATTGGTTTGCAACCGCATGACCACATTGCTATAGGGTCCACCAGTACTCAATCCTTCTACTCCAGCCATTATTACTTTACCATCAGCTTGTACCTGTAGCTTTTGTACAAGTGCAGTAGTAGTATATGACTGAAAAGTATTGTCTACACTGCCGTTGGCTTGCAGACGGATAATGCGAGTATCTGTCTGGCTGGAATTAAAGCGGTAGAAATCAGCGCTGACAACCATCTTGCCATCCGGCTGCAATGCTACTGCACTTATTTCTCGCATTGGAGCTAAGGCAGCATCGAAGCCAGCATCTACGGCACCGTTAGACAGTAAGCGCACAATACGTCGAAAGCGTCCCGAAGTATTGAATGAAGCAATGGGTCCCGCTACCAGTATTTTCCCATCCGGCTGAACCAGCAGATTAGTAATAAAATTATCATTGTGGCTACCAGCACCGACATTAAATGTAGGATCAGGAGTCCCATCGGCATTTAGTTGCATGAGTTCCACCCGCTTCAATCCGCTCACAACCAGCGTATCCTGCGAATTACCCATTGTTGCCAGCAGAATCTTGCCATTCGGCAGTATGCGTACCTGGGCTGGCCGCTTCAACAGTGGATATGAAGCCGTAGTGATGGTAACGTTTGCCTGAAAAGCCTGATCTAAGGAGCCATCAGCATTCAAACGTGCAATGGCTCGGGCTGGCAGACCATTGACGTATTCAAAACCTCCTACAATGACGCGTTTGCCATCCGGCTGCTGCGCCACGTCACTAACATCACTGACCTTGTAAAAGTGTTCTGCTATGAAAGCAGGATCGGCTGTTTGCGCCTGCGCCTTGTTTGCTAATAGTAGTACACTTGTCAGCAACATGACCAAATGGAATCTGATAAGTAGGCTTGTTTTCATATAAACTTCAGATTTTGATTGTGAGCATTTTGCAAATTCTTCTCTTGCAAGCCATATACCTGACCTTACAAGCGCATGACCCTGCCTTTAGCTATTAGGTTGCTTGCATGCGTACTTCATTTGTTCACGCTCTGTTATTGCCAGCAGTTGCTTTCACTCTATTCATCTGCTTCTGCCTTCCTTACCTTCGCCCCATGACTCCCGACGCCTCCGCCAACCAGCCCCACAAGCTCTTCCTGCTCGACGCCTTTGCTCTGATTTACCGCGCCCATTTCGCGTTCAGCAAGAACCCGCGCGTCAACTCCAAGGGCCTCAATACCGGCGCTATTCTGGGCTTCACCAACACGCTGGTGGAAGTGCTGCAGAAGGAAAAACCCACGCACATCGGCGTGGCGTTTGATGCCGCCAAGAAGACGTTCCGCCACGAGCAGTACGCCGAGTACAAGGCCCAGCGCCAGGCTATGCCCGAAGATATTGGGCTGGCCATTCCTTATATCAAGCAGATTATCAAAGCCTTTCACATTCCCATTCTGATGGTGGATGGCTACGAGGCCGACGACGTTATCGGCACCTTGGCGCGGCGGGCGGAGGCGCAGGGCTTCGGGGAGGTGTTCATGATGACGCCCGACAAAGACTACTGCCAGCTCGTAACAGACTGCGTGAAAATCTATCGGCCGGCCTTCATGGGCAACGCCGCCGAGGTGCTGGACGTGGCCCACGTGCTGCAGCGCTTCGAGATTGAGCGGCCCGAGCAGGTCATCGACATTCTGGGCTTGCAGGGCGACGCCTCCGACAACATTCCGGGTATTCCGGGCATCGGCGAAAAGACGGCCAAGACCCTGATTCAGAAGTACGGCTCGGTGGAGAACCTGATTGCCAGCGTGGACGAGCTGAAGGGCAAGCAGCAGGAAAACGTGCGCAACTTTGCCGAGCAGGGCCTGATGAGCAAGGAGCTGGCCACGATTCACCTCAACGTGCCCATCGAGTTTGAGGCCGACAAGCTGGTAATCGACCAGCCCGATACCGAGGCGTTGCGGCAGTTGTTTGATGAGCTGGAATTCCGGCAGCTGGCAGCCCGCGTGCTGGGGGGCGGCAGCCCGGCCGGCGTGAGCAGCACCGCGCCCACTCCGCGCGGCGCGCGGCGGCCTAAAGTCACGGAAGGCCAGGGCAGCCTGTTCGGCTCGTCGGCGGATGCGGCGGTGGGCATTGCGGCCGAAGAAGGCACCACGGGCAGCTTCGGTGCCCCCGCCGGGCCGCGCCTCACCCTGGCCGACGTGCCCCACAACTACCACCTCATCGATACGCCGGAGCTGCGTAAGTCGCTGCTGGAGTTTCTGCTGCAGCAAACCGAAGTCAGCTTCGACACCGAAACTACCGGCCTGGACACCATGACGGCCCGGCTGGTGGGTCTTTCGTTCTGCTGGCTGCCCGGCGAGGCCTACTACGTGCCCGTCCCGCACGACGACCACGCCGCCGCGCAGGCCTTGCTGGACGAGTTCTGCCCGTTTTTCGAAGCGGAAAACATCCTCAAAATCGGCCAGAACATCAAGTACGACCTCACCATTCTCAAGCACTACAACGTGCGCGTGGCCGGGCCGCTCTTCGATACCATGCTGGCCCATTACCTGCTGGAGCCCGACATGCGCCACAACATGGACGTGCTGGCCGAAACCTACCTGCACTACACGCCCGTGCCCATCACGGCGCTCATCGGCCCGAAAGGCAAGAACCAGAAAACTATGGCCGACCTGCCGCCCGCCGAGGTGTCGGACTACGCCTGCGAGGACGCCGACGTGACGCTGCAGCTCAAACATGTATTCGAGCCGATGCTGAAGGAAGTGGGCCTGCTGGACCTGTTGAACGAGGTGGAAAACCCGCTGGTGCCCGTGCTGGCCGACATTGAGTACGCCGGCGTGAAGATTGACTCGGCGGCCATGGGCGAGTATTCGGCCGAGTTGCAGGGCTACATTCAGGAGATTGAGAAGCAGATTTTCAGCGAGGCCGGCCAGGAGTTCAACATCGGTTCCCCGAAGCAGCTGGGCGAAGTTCTGTTCGACAAAATGGACCTGGGAAGCGGTAAAATCAAGAAAACCAAAACCGGCCAGTACGCCACCGGCGAAGAAATCCTGAGCCAGCTGGCCGCCGATGCGCCTATTGCGGGCCTGATTCTGGAGCACCGCCAGCTTACCAAGCTGCGCAGCACCTACGTGGAGGCGTTGCCCCAGCTGGTGTGCGAGTTGGACGGCCGTGTGCATACCAGCTTCAACCAGGCCGTAACGGCCACCGGCCGCCTCTCCAGCACCAACCCCAACCTGCAGAACATTCCGATTCGCACCGAGAAGGGCCGCGAAATCCGCAAGGCCTTCGTGCCGCGCGACGAACAGCACGTGCTGCTGGCCGCCGACTATTCGCAGGTGGAGCTACGCATCATGGCCGACTTCTCGGGCGACAAAACCATGATTGAAGCCTTCCGCCAGGGGCTCGACATCCACACTAGCACCGCCAGTAAGGTGTTCCATGTGCCGCTGAACGAGGTAGATGGCGAGATGCGCCGCAAGGCCAAAACCGTCAATTTTGGCATCATCTACGGCATTTCGGCCTTCGGGCTGGCTCAGCGCATCGGCATTTCGCGCAAGGAAGCCACCGAAATCATCGACACGTATTTCCAGGAGTTTTCGTCAGTGAAGCAGTTCATGGACGACAGCATCAACCGGGCGCGGGAGCTGGAATACGCTACCACCCTGCTGGGTCGCCGCCGCTACCTGCGCGACATCAACTCGCGCAACGCCACGCTACGCGGCTACACCGAGCGCAACGCCATCAACGCCCCCATCCAGGGCACGGCCGCCGACATCATCAAGAAGGCCATGATCAATATCCACGACTGGCTGATTGAGGAAAAGCTCAAAACCAAGATGATTCTGCAGGTGCACGACGAACTGGTGTTTGACGCCGTGCAAGAGGAAGTAGAGTACATCACGCCCAAAATCAAGGAGCTGATGGCTACGGCCCTGCTGCTGCCCCACGGCGTGCCGCTGGAAGTGGAAGTAGGCACCGGCCGCAACTGGCTCCAGGCCCACTAAAGCCACATGACTGATTCACTGAGGCGTCCCCGGAGGCCAGAATCATTTGGTTTTGGGCACGAAGGCAGCTACTACACATCCACGCAGTCGGGCATCTTCGCGACATGCGGGGCCGTATAGCCTGGCATACGACTCCCTTTAGCAAGCAGCCTTATGGCATACGACACTCATACCACCACGCTGCAAAACGTAGCCCGCGGCGTACTGGCCTCGTTTATGGTAGTAGCCGGCACCGGCCACCTCACCTTTGCCCGCCGCGAATTTCAGGCCCAGGTTCCCGACTTCGTGCCCTTGGACAAAGACACCACGGTTCTGGCTTCGGGCGTGGTAGAAATCGGGCTGGGGCTGGCGTTGCTGCTGCTGAAAGGCCGCAGCCGGGTCCTGATGGGCATGGGGCTAGCCGCCTTCTACGCCGCTGTTTTCCCCGGCAACGTGCATCAGTACACCCACCATATTTCCGCTTTCGGCCTCGATACCGATGAGAAGCGCTTGGCCCGGCTGTTTTTTCAGCCCGTGCTGATGGGCTGGGCGTTGTGGAGCACGGGCGCGCTTGAGGCCTCAAAACGCAGATAGCATGGGCCGCGAGCCTAGCGTATCCCGGCCCGACGTAAACCCCCGACCCCCTGAGTTGGTAGTACAGGATATGATACCAGATTCTTCTTTTGATGTAGTGGTGATTGGGGCCGGGCCGGTAGGGCTGGCGTGTGCCCTGGAAGTGCAGCGGCGCGGCCTCACGGCCTGCGTGGTCGACAAGGGCGCGCTGGTCAATTCCATCATCGGCTACCCCACCAACATGGAGTTTTTCTCCACTCCTGAGCTGCTCGAAATCGGGGGCCACCCCATGACTACGCTGCACTACAAGCCCCTGCGCGAAGACGCCCTCGACTACTACCGCCGCGTAGCCCAGGCCGAAAAGCTTACGCTACGCCTCTACGAGCGGGTAGTAGGGCTGGAAGGCGAGCAGGGCCGCTACGAAGTAGTGACGGAAAAAGGCCGGATTGGAGCGCAGTTCGTGATAGTGGCCACCGGCTTCTACGACGTGCCCAACTACCTGCGCGTGCCCGGCGAAGACCTGCCCCACGTGACGCACTACTACAAAGAGCCCTACGCCCACGCCGACCAGGATGTGGTAGTCATCGGCGCTAAAAATTCCTCGGCCAAAGCCGCGCTGCAGTTGTTGCGGGCTGGCGCCCGGCCAGTGCTGGTGGTACGCAGCCCCGAAATCAGCGAGTCGGTGAAGTATTGGATAAGGCCCGATTTGCTTAACCGCATCAAGGAAGGCCGGATTGGGGCACTGTTCAACACTACCGTGCAGCGCATCACCGCAACCACCGTGGAGGTGCTCACGCCCGATGGCCTGCGCAGTCTGCCCGCCCAGCACGTGTACGCCCTCACCGGCTACCACCCCGACTTCACGTTTCTGGCAACTCTGGGCATCACCTGCGACACAGACGCCGCCCAGACGCCCACGCACAACGCTGAAACCCTGGAAACCAACCGCCCCGGCCTGTACCTGGCCGGCACCGTGTGCGGCGGCCTCAACACCAGCCGCTGGTTTATCGAAAACGGCCGCTACCACGCCCAGCTGATTGCGGCTCGCCTGGCCGGCGAGGCAGCCCCACCGCTTCCGGAAGTGCTGCAGCCGGTGCAGCTGCTGCCCAGCCACAGCTAGCACACCACTCAATAGAAAAAGCCCGCTCTTGGACATCAGGAACGGGCTTTTTTTGGTATCAAACCACTCAGAGCCTACGGGAAACGTACGCCGCGGTAGTTGTTGGGGTTGACCTGCGACAAGCTGGAGCCATACTTGGAGTTGATAGCGCTGATCATCTCGTTGGCGATAACCGCGTAGCCACGGGGCGTGGGGTGCACGCCATCCAGCGAAAACAGGTTGCCGGAGATGAAAGCCGCCGTGTTGTTCACCGCATCCGATACGATGCCGGTAGCGGCAATACGCGCGAAGAAAGCGTTGGCATCGAACACAGCCAGCCCTTTCTCGTTAGCCTTGGCCGTGAGAGCCGTATTGTAGGCCGTAGTAGCATCGCGCACCAGCGTCTGCTCCGAAGCGTCCAGCACGAACTGGCTGGGCAACGGGTTAGCTGCAGTGGGCGAAATGCCTGCTCCTACCGGGAACGGATTGCCGGAAGTGGCAGTACCAATCACTGAGGAAGAAGTGAGCGTCAGCAGGTCGGCGTCGGTGGCTTCGCGCACACCCGCACTGGTCTGGATGTAGAGGCTCAGCGCCTGGTTGCTGGCTTTAAACGTGGCTTTGATAGCCGCTACGCGCACCGTAGTGAAAAATGGTACGTTGGTCACGTTCGGGATGGTAGCTACCACGCCTTTCGCGCCGTTTGCCGTCAGCACATTGATGATGCGGTTGGCTTTCAGCTGGAACGTGTCGGTGCGGGTGATGGCCGTGGGCCCGAGCGCGCCACCGGCGGTAGCATAGCCCAGTACATCGTTGTTGCCGAGCCAGCAGGTAAAGAAAGTAGCCGTAGCCGCCTCCGCTTTCACGCGCTGGAAGTACGTCTGCAACGGATTAGCCGCCGGCGTAATCCGTTCAAAGTACGCATTGCCCACCTGGCTGCCGTAGCCCGGAGTCTGGATATCAGCAAGCTTAATGCCCGGCACGCCGAGGTTGTTGACAGGGGCATCGTAACGGGTGTACAGTGCCTGTGGCGTAATAGCGCGTACCGCCAGATTGGTCGTTACGTTGGCCGTGATGGGGTTGCCGGTGGCCGTGAAGCCTGTCAGACGCAGGTAGCCGGAGCCGTTTTCCTGGTTCGGCTGGTTGAACAACGGCTGGGCGAAGTCACCGCCGCCAACGGTTTTGAACTGCTCTGCCAGCAGGTTAGGATACGAAGCCAGCTGACCTTCGAGGTAGAGGCCATTGTCGCCGTAGCCGGCCGTGAGTGAGTTGCCGACGGCAATGTAGCGCGAGAAGTCAGCGGAGCCTTTGTCGGCACCGGGGGCATCCAGCTCTGGCTGGCAGCCAGCCAGTCCCAGACCGAGCAGCGCCAGAGCGGGCGCGGTACGTTTCAACAGAGTATACATGGGAGTTGTCAGGAAGAGCTTAGAAAGTGTAGTTCAGGCCGATGCCCGGAATCAGAACGCGGGTTTTGTAGGTACCCGCAACCCGGTCGGCGGTGTTGTTGGCCACCAGGTCAGCTTCGGTCTGGGTACGCTTCTTCAGGTCGATGAACTGACCGGAAACGTCCACGCCGAAGTTGCCGAACTTGTAGGAAGCGCCCAGCGTCAGGCCGATCCGGTCGGCGTCGGGCGTTTCCGGCGTCACGAAACCGTCTTTCACCGGCGAGAAGTCATAGGAAGCACCGGCCCGAACGGTCAGGCCGCTGGTCAGCAGGTACTGGCCCCCGAGGCGCAGCGTTACGGCATCCTCATACTCGCGGCGCGAGGTGCTGATGTTGGAGCCGCCCACCTGGCCGGAAGGCGACACCAGTCCGCCGGCGCCGTTGTTGCCGCGGAAGTCGAATTGCAGAATCTTGTATTTGCTCCACTCCACGTAGTTCACATCGAAACCGAGCGTCAGGTTTTCGTTCGGCATGAACCCGATGCCCAGGCTGGTGGTGGCGGGCAGCGGCAGCGTAGCATCAAACTCGGTAGCCGTGAAGCGGGAGCCCAGTGAAGTCGGCACGTTCGTGAATTTCACGTCGCCGCCTTCCACTTTGGCGTCAATCTTGGAGCGGTAGCTGGCCCCAATGCTCAGCTTCTCGGTAGGCTTGAAGTAGATACCGGCATTGAAGCCGAGCTTGGTGGTGGCTTTGCCGTCGAGCTCGACGTGAGCCGGCCCGGAGCCGGCCGCGCCTTCCACCGGAATGTCTCTCTGCAGGTTCACGGCTCCGTAGGCCAGAATCACCATGCCCGCCCCCACACTCAGCTTATCCGTTACGGCGTAGCTGACGGTGGGCTGCACGTAGATGGATTTCAGGTCGATGCCGGTCAGCGAGTAGCGGCCTTCCCAGCCGTCAGCGTACTCCACCTTGTTGCCGAAGGGCGTGTAGACGGCAATACCGGCGGCAAACTTGCGGTCCTCGGAGCCGAAGCCGGCATACAGGTTGAAAGGCGTTACGATGTTGTTTTTCAGCTCGCGCTGCGCGCCGCCATACTGCGAGCGGAAGGCCTGGCGGGCCATAGTAGCATTCACACCAACCTGCACGCCCCGGTCCTTCACCATGGTTAGCGCGCCGGGGTTGTAGAACATGGCCGCCTGGTCGAGGGAAAGTCCTACGCCCACGCCGCCCATGCCGTTGTTTTTCTGCCCGGCCAGTGTTACCTGGTAGCCGCCTGCCGAAGCAGCGGTGCCCGTGAGTAGCGCACCACTCGCGAGGAGTAGAGATTTTAGAGTCATATAAAAGAGGGAAATAGGTGAGAAGTGAGTTGATGTGATTAAATGTAGGGAGAAAAACGGTTTTTTAGTCGGCGTGCCGACTATTTTTCCCGCAAGCGAGTACGGATTCGGGTGCGGCGGGAACCGGCCCGCAAATATGCGGCACTACGCCTTATGCAGCATCAGTGCCGGGAGCCACTACCCTTCGGCTGTGGAGTTGCAGGCGCTGGCCTGCTACCAGCAGATGCACCCGCAGGTCTTGCCCGCTCACCGGCTCGCCCCGGCCTACGCGGCCCAGGTTGTTGCCCCGCAGCTGCTGCCCGTCTACCACCATCACCACGCCGTCGCCAAACACCTCAGCCTCAGTACCTCCCCGGATGATGATGCCGGTTTCTTCGGCCAGGCCAATGCCCAGGCACATGGGGTGGGCCAGCACGGCGTGCGCCAGCCGTCCGAAACGGCCGCGTTCCACAAAATGCTGGTCGATGAGCAGCCGGGGCAGCAGCCCGAGGCCGGCGCTGGTTTTCATGCCGCCTTTGCGCAAAGCCCGCCAGCCGTGGCCTTCTATCACCATGTACTCGGGCAGCACGGCCGCTCCGGCGCTGGTACCAGCCACCATGAAACCGGCATCCTGCTGGTACCGCTCGCGCAGCACCTCCAGAAACTGAGAGCCATGCAGAAAATCGGTGATGCGCTCCTGGTCGCCGCCACTAAAGAACACCAGTCCGGCCCGGCTCAGGCGGCGCAGCGTATCGTGGGCATCGGGGGAATGATGCTCGCTGATGCGCAGGTGCCGCACACCCGTGCAGCCCAGCTCGCGCAGGGCCCGCTCGTAGGCGCGGCCCGAGCGGATGTCGTCGCGGGAGGCAACCGTAATAACTTCGACGGCAGTATCCGGCGTCGGCAGCAAGTCGCAAAGGAGCGCCAGCATGGCATCATCGTCGCCGCCGCCGAGGGCGACAAGGGTTCCGAGCGGCGGGTCGGCAGGCGTCTGGTGAGGCATAAAAAGCGCGGAGGAACGGCCCAAATGTACGGGTTGGCCTGGAAACGCTTGCAGGACAGCTGCCGTCCGATCAAAAGAGTTGATTGTTAGGCGGAAATAATCCTTCTTGCAAGACTATACTATTGCTCTGTTATCTGCCGCTTGCCCACTTTCACACCTGTTGCCACTGTAGTTACTGACAAAGAGGCTTTCCCGGCGTTCAGTTGAACGCTGTACCTCACCCTTTTTCATTTACAACAATGGTACACGATTACCCCCCCCCCCCGCATAAAGCGGGCTACTATCAGCCAGGCCCTGCGCCAGGGCCGTTGCGGCAGCACGGCCATTTCGGTGAGCGGCGTCCCGGCCGGCATCTATGTACTTGAACTCACTGGCCCCGCGGGCCTACGCCGCACGCGCCGCGTGCAGGTAACACCTTGATTATATGCGCTATCTACTTTTCTTCTGGTTGGCAGTCCTGTTGGGGCTGCCAACTAATGCGCAGGTGCGCCAGCAACGGGTATATGGCTCAGCGGGCAATGAGGAAGGAGGCCTTCTAACGCCACTGAGCACAGGGGGCTACCTGTTGGTGGGCTCCCAGCGCGTCACCTCCAGCGTATCACCGCGCCTGTTCGTGGCCCGGCTCAACGCCGTGGGAGATACCATCTTTACTAAGCGCGTTACACTGCCCGGCTACACCTTTGCCATCCCGCAATATACCTGCGTGAACGCTGCTAATCAGGTGCTGGTAACCGCTACTACCCTTCAAAGTTCGGCTCCGCTGAATGGGCACGCGCTGCTGTTACTGTTTTCGGCTCAGGGCGACACGCTCTGGACCCGCAAAACCATTGGCCCGACGAATGACTATTATTCCAGTGTGCTGCTCGGTAACGACGGCAACTTTGTGCTAACGGCCTCCTTGAATACATTTCCGCAGTGGATGAAAATAAGCGCAACTGGACAAGTAGTGTCCCAGACTACCATCAATTATGATGCGACTGACGTAGGTGCCGTCAGCGGTTTATTCAAGGACAATTCCGGGCAAGGCGGCTATTGGCTACTCAACACTAAAGGAATTGTTGGCAATGCCCGCAAATTCCTGCATTTGACTGAATCAGGCGTAGTGGATCAAAGTAAGCCCTTATATGGCAATGGGTATGATCTTATTAATAGCATCGCCCCGCTTGCCAATAATGCTGGTTATATAGCCTGTCAGGATGGGCGACTTGTCCGCTTTACGGCGGCGCTGGACACGATCTGGACCAAAACCCTCCGCTACACCGCCCCCAACGGCTTCAGCGGCTTTGCCGGCCCGAACCTTATCCAGCCCCTGGCCGATGGCAACTTCGTACTGGCCGGCGGGTTCAATAGCTTCGGCAACCGCGTGTACCTGAGCAAAATTACGCCCACCGGCCAGGTGCTGCGCGACACGGTGCTCTTCCGCACCGGCGGCAGCGAATACGTGCGCAGCCTGCTGGTAGCACCGGGCACCAGCAACTACGTGTTCAGCGGCTACGCCACGCAAGGCCCGCTGGGCGGCGCCGACCTGTTTCTGGGCATTCATGCCAACTGGAACGTGCTTGGCACTACAAGCCCACGCCAGCAGCCTGTACGCACGTTGCAGGCCTGGCCCAACCCGGTGGCAGGCTCCGGCACGTTGCAATTACGTGCCGACCAAGCATTAATTGGCGAAGTGCTCCTGCGGGACGCGCTGGGGTGCGTCGTGCGCCGCTGGCCGACGACGCGGGAGTTGGCTACGGCTGGTGGGCAGCACCTACAACTGGCTGGTGTGCCGGCCGGCGTATACCTGCTCACGGGTCAAACAACAGACGGTCAGCGCTATGTAGCACGCCTCCTGTGCGAGCAGCATTGACGAAATCTTGATTTATACTACCAACAGCCCCATTCAATAGTTAGAATGGGGCTGTTGGTGTTTTAAAGGGGCTTCTACGACCTTCCGTACTGATCTACGGCACCGGCCATGCGGGCAAACACCTGATGCCACGACTGGCCGTAGGGAAAAAACCCGTGCCGGTCGCCGCTGTCCCACTGCTGCCGCATTTCGGGGGTGTCAATCTTGTAGTCGGGGCGCTGGCGGCTGGTAATGTCGCGCAGGTCGTGGTGCAGGTCGGCGAGGCTGGGGCGGCCCCAGTACCAGTAGCCACAGTAGATTTTGTAGATTTTCAGGCCCGGTTCCAGCACGAAGGTGTGCGGAATCATGGGGTTGTTGTGTGGGTCGGTATATTCCTGAATAGCGAGGCGGTGCTGCACAATGCGCTTCTCATCGTGCAGAAAGGTCCAGTGCGCGCCCACGCCCAGTCGCAGGTCGTTAGAGAGCAGCAGCGAATCGGTGGTGATGGTGACAAGCTGCGCGAAGCCCACCTGCAGCTGCGGATAAAAGCGCGCCAGCTCCAGCAGCTGCTGCCGGTCTTTGGGGCAGTACACGCCGCGGTTCAGGGTCACAATCATCGGGTCGTGGCCCTGCAGCAGCGAGAGGCGCCGCATGACGCCGGTATGGTCGGGCAACTCAAAGTCGGGCAGTGTGGTGCCGGGCATTATATCGGGAGCCATAGAACGAGCAGGGTAAGATGGTTCTGTAATATACTGATTCGTGCATATAAACCATATTTTGTAAAAGAATAATACAAACCTAAGCACCTTATTCTTATTCCTCCACAAGCCGGGAAAAGCCTTTCGTGCGCCGTCGCAGGGGCTGCTGTGAACCGAAGTGAACGGCAACTCCCGTATAGGCACTGTCCGGCTTCCGGAATTCGGCTTTTTTCTGGTGTGCTTGTGGGGCAGCACTACAAAGACAACGGATTCCGGCTATTTTTGCGCGCCGTTCGTGCCACCAACCCACCTGCCTAGCGAGACACTGCCCTTCTTTAGTTTACATGAATCAGCACCCGACCACCGAACACATTACGTCCCTGATTCAGGAGGGCGAGTTTTTCAAGCTCAAGGAAATACTCAAGCACTATGAGCCGGCCGAGCTGGTAGAGCTGATTGAGGCCGAAGAAGAGCGGGAGCAGCTTATTATTTTCCGGTTGCTGCCGCTGCAATTGGCCACGCAGGTGTTCGAATACCTCGACCTGGACGTGCAGAAGCACTTTCTGGCAAATCTGTCGCAGGAAAAAATATCGGACATCCTCAATGAGATGTCGCCGGACGACCGGACGGCGCTGCTGGAATTTCTGCCCGACGACTTCGTAAAGGAGTTGATTCAGACGCTGTCGGAGGCGGAGCGCAAGGTGACGCTGGAACTGCTGGGCTACCCCGAGTACTCGGTGGGCCGCCTGATGACGCCCGACTACATTGCCATCCGCGAGAACTGGACCGTGCAGCAGGTGCTCGACTACATCCGGCGGCACGGCGGGCAGTCGGAGACGCTGAGCGTGCTTTACGTAACCGACCACCGTGGCGTCCTGCTCGACGACATCCGCATCCGGGAGTTTCTGCTTTCCGACCCCGGCCGGCCCGTGAGCGACCTGATGGACCGGCGCTACGTGAAGCTGAACGCCATGCAGGACCAGGAAGCCGCCATCGACGTGTTCCGCAAGAACGACCGGATTGCGCTGCCCGTGGTGAACGACGAAGGCGTGCTGTTCGGCATCGTGACCATCGACGATATTCTGGATATCCGGGAAGAGGAAGACACCGAGGATATTCAGAAGCTGGGCGGCTCCGAAGCCCTCGACGAGCCCTACCTCGATACGTCGATCTGGGAAATGGTGCGGAAACGGGCTGGCTGGCTTGTGATTCTGCTGCTGGGCGAAATGCTGACTACGTCGGCTATGCACCATTTTGAGGAGGATCTGCAGAAGGCGGCGGTGCTGGGGCTGTTCATCCCGCTCATCATTTCGGCCGGCGGCAATGCGGGCTCCCAGGCTACCTCGCTCATCATCCGGGCCATGAGCCTGGGCGAGTTTGCCCTGAGCGACTGGTGGCAGGTGATGCGCCGCGAAATTCTGGCCGGTCTGGCGCTGGGCATTATCCTGGGCATTGTGGGCGGCATGCGCATTGTACTGTGGGCCAAGGTGATAGACCCTGGTTATTTCGGGCCGTTCTGGCAGCTGATAGCCATAACGGTGGGCGTGTCGCTGCTGGGTATTGTGCTGTGGGGCGCGCTGGCCGGCGCCATGCTTCCGATGCTGCTTAAGCGCCTAGGCCTCGACCCCGCCACCTCTTCCGCTCCTTTCGTAGCCACCCTCGTCGATGTGACGGGGCTTATCATCTACTTCTCGGTAGCCACGCTGGTGCTACGCGGCACATTGCTGTGAGTTTTTGAGTGAGTGAATGAGTGGAAGTGGATAACGCAACCGGCCAACTGGCTTTCAAAGATGCTACTCATTCACTCATTCACTCATTCACTCATTCACTCATTCACTCATTCACTCATTCACTCATTCACTTAAAAGTCCACCCGGCCTCGGCTGGCTTTCTTTTCGCCGTGCTTTTTCTTGGACTCGAGGCGCTGCCGCACGGCGCCCTTGCTGGGCTTGGTGGCTTTGCGGGCCTTGGGTTTGTGCAGCGCTTTGGCCAGCAGCTCGTGAAATTTGCGCAGCGCCGTTTCCTTGTTGCGCAGCTGGCTCCGGTCTTCCTGCGCCACCACCAGTAGTTCGCCTTCGGCGGTAAGGCGCGACGCCAGCTTTTGCAGCAGCGTCTGCTTCTGCTCCTCGGTGAGCAACTGCGACTCCGGCAGCCGGAAGCGCAATTCCACGCGGCTTTCCACCTTGTTCACGTTCTGGCCACCCGGGCCGCTGCTGCGGCTGGTCTGGAACTGAAGCTCAGGGAGAAAGTAGGAGACGGGCGGAAGCATAAATCAAAGAAAAGGCAGTGGAAAGCCGCGCAGCACAGCCCCTGATACGCAGCGGCTTGGCTTATTGGTTGAGCCGCGGGCGGTAAGCCGCCAGACTTTGCGCGGCCGTAGCCTGCACCTTGCGCTGCAAAAACCCAGACCAGCCCAGCAGCCAGCCTATCGGCCCCAGGGCCTGCCTCGACCAGCGCCAGAAGCTGAATTGGTCGTGGTGCGTACGGATCAGGCCATCCTGGAACGTAAAATGGGCCCGGATATGATTGTGCACCGGCCGCCGGGTTTTCGAGAAGGTGTAGCGCGCATACCAGGTAGCAGAGCCCTGCTGGTCGTCGGCCCGGATATCGTTGTAGGCGAGGCGCATGTCTCTGCCCTGCCCGCAGAGCATCCGCCACATCTTCCCGATGTCGGGGCCCTGCAGGCGGAAAGCCGCATCTTCAAACGTGGCCTCAGGATGATAGCAAGCTGCCATGCCCGCGTAGTCGCGGCGCTGGAAGGCCTGGTAGAAGCGGTGCAGGAGCTTTTCGTGCGGGTGCATAGCAGAAACCCGGCTGGCCCGAAAGCGGCCACCGGGCTATAAACCTGCATAAAAATATCCGACACGCGGCCCGGTGCGCATTTTAGCCGGCAGCAGGCAACGCTTCCGGCCAAGCATACATCTCTTCAGAAAGATGTTTCACTCGTACGCCGTGCCTGCCATAAAAAACCTGCGTTACCTTTTCCTGCTGCTTCTGCTGGCTCCAGTGCTTCGGCTGGCGGCGGCACCGGTCCGTGAAGTCCGTGAGGTGGCTGCCTTCACGAAGATTGGCTTATCCAATTCCGCCCGCGTGATAGTACGCTAGGGCAGCCCGCAGCGCGTAGAAATAGACGCTTCCGCTGCCGACCTGGCCCGCCTCGAAACAACCGTGGACAACGGCCGGCTCCGCATTGGCACCAAGCGCGAAGAACGCAAGGCCTTCACGTATTCCACCCGTTTTGATGGCACCGTGACGGTATACATTACGGTGCCTGCTATTGAGGAGCTTAGCGTCAGCGGCTCGGGCCAGCTGAAGACCGAAGGTGACCTGAAAGCTGAGGCGCTGAGCCTGGGCGTCAGTGGCTCGGGCCAGCTAACGGTGCCGAAGCTCACCGCCGACAAGCTGCAGTCCACAGTATCGGGTTCCGGCGAAATTACGGTGGCAGGCACCTGCCCGCAGCACGAAGCCCGCATCAGCGGCTCCGGCAACGTGCGCGCTTCCGACCTGCGCACCGAGGCCAGCGCCATCCGCATCAGCGGCTCCGGCGACGGCCGCCTGTACGCCCGGCGCAGCCTCGAAGCCAGCATTGCCGGCTCCGGCGACGTGTATGTGCGCGGCGGGGCCAACGTCAAAAGCAAAATTGCCGGCCGCGGCCGCGTACATCAGGAATAGCAGCTGTTGCACGCATAGCAGACTGGTAGAGTAAGCACCGGAGGCCCTGGCGGCCGGCGCTTACTCTACTACTATCTTATGGGTAGCAGCTCCGTCGGCAGTGCTTAAGCGCAGCAGGTAGAGGCCTGCGGCCAGGCCGGGCAGCTCCAGGTTGAGGCGCTGCTCCGGGGCGGCCGGCAGCTGGGTGGAGTAGCAGATGCGCCCGCGCGTGTCCAGCAGCTGCAGGCGCACGGCACCGGGCCGCAGCTGGCTTACCTGCACTTCGAAGCTGCCCCGGTTGGGGTTGGGGGCCACTGCCAGCCGTACTCTTCGCTCCCGCGCCACGCCCAGCGGCCGCCCACTACTGCCCGAGCAGAAGACGGTTGCCGGCATTACGCGCCGGGTGGGGGCATCGGGACCTTCGTATTCCAGCACCAGCCTGTTCTGGTCGCCATCTTCCCCGAAATGGACCCGCACATCGTGCTGCCCGGCGGCCAGCGTCACGGTGGCCGCTACGGTAGAGTCGCGGTGGCGGCCGCCGTTGTTGATAGTGGCAGCGCTGTTGAGCGGCGCAGCGGGTCGGGCCGCGTCATCGAGCCAGAGCCGGGAGGCGTCGTCGGAAGAGAGGTAGAACGTGTAGGTGCCGCCGCTGAAGATGGTGAAGCTCCCCCGAAACCGGGCGCTGTACTGGTTGGGGTTACTGGCTGTGCCCGCCGCCACGGTGGTCAGGTCGCCCCAACTGTCGGTGCTGGCAAAGTTGAACTGTGGTTCGAGCCGGATAAGGCCCGGGTTGTGCGTCGTGAAAAAGGCCGGATCATCCTCGAAATAGCCACTATAGTACTCGGCATACAGGCCTTCGGTGGGCGGGCCGTTGTCGGGGCGGTTGCCGGTGCAGCCAGCGGCCCCCGGCACGGCCACCGCAAACGTGTATACCTGCCGGAACCGCACGGCTCCTTCTGCATCAATTACCAGCACATCGGCCTGGTACAAGCCATTGCCGACGCTGGCGGCCAGCGTCAACTGGCCGGTGGCGGCGTTGATGCTGATACCGGCAGGCAGGCGGTCCGCATTTGCCAGCACGAAATAAGGCGCCGGGCCGGCCCCCACCACGCCCGGCACCGGGGACACAGCCCCGGCTCCCGGCGTAACGGTTTGGTTGTTGGGAGAATACAGAATGGTGGTTGGCAGATTGCGCAGGGGCTGCACGGCCGTGCAGAGCACGTTGGCCGGCACTACCTGCCGCACCGGCGCGTCCGGGCCCTGGTATTCCAGCACCAGCGTATTGGCGCTGCCGGTTTCACCGTAGTGCAGCAGAATGTTGTGCAGCCCGGCCACCAGATACACACTGGCCTGTCGGATAACCGAGGCCGAATGCAGCCCGCCGTGCGCAATGGTGGCCTGCGCGGCCACAGCTGGGCTGGCCAGCGCCTCATTGCCTATCCATAAGTATGAGGCGTCATCGGAGGTCAGGTAGAAGGTGTAGGTGCCAGGCGTGGTGATGGCCAGGCTCCCGCGCTGCCGCAGACTAAAGTCGTCCGGATCGGCCAGGGTGTTTGCCGCCACGGAGGTCAGGTCGCCGAAGCCGCTGTTGGGAAAATTCACCTGCGCATCTACCCTGACCAGCCCCGGCGTGTTCTGCGTGAAGTAGGTCTGGTTATCGGCGAAATATCCGGCGTAGTACTCCGCGTACAGCCCCGAGCCGGCCGGCTGCCCGCCCGGACTCTGCCCCACGCAGCCGCTCGGCTGCGCGGCCACTTGCGGCACTATACCGGTGCACAGCACCAGACACCCCATAATTCGGGCAGCCACCCGGGCGGCAGTGACAGGGATTCGCATGGCGCAGAACAATAACGGTGGCAGAAACGCAACACACTCCGTTATGAAAGTAAGCTTTTCCCTGAATTATTGAAATATTTATTTAATATTTTGCATTATACACAACATTTCCGGAAGCCTACCAATCGAACAACCCTCTGCGGGGGCTACTTTTCTTCGGCTTGTTTTTTTGCTTGGGCTTGTCCTTGTCTCCACCGAAAAGCCCGTCGAACAGGCCCGTCTTTTTCTCTTTCACAAGCACGTAGCGCAGAGAAAATGCGGTGGGGAAGCGCGCCCAGTCATCGGAGTTGAACTCAATGCTGGGCTTGAAGTCGGCGGAAATGACGAGCCGGCTGAGCAGAATCTTGTATTCTACCCCCACTATGGCATCGACGCCCCCAAATGCCCCGGTATTCTTGTTGTTGCCGACGTGGCCACCGGCTCCCAGATAATAGTTGAGGCTGGGGCCGAGAATTCCGAAGTGCCGTTCGGCCAGCACAGTGCCCGTTACTTCGCGCGGGCCAGCCAGCACCAGGCCTTCCAGCGTGGCTTTCGGCAGAAACTTCTGTTGCACCGTGAGGCCGTAGAGCCCGGGGCTGAGCCGCACCCCGGCCGCCGTCCGGTATTTCTGCGCGGTGGCAGGCCGGGCCAGCAACAGGAGCCCTATAGCAGGCAGGAGCACCACGCAGCAGCGCCTAAAACGAAACGTCATAATCTTACACTAAATCGGGGAGAAAAGGCCCCTTGCTTTGGCGTTTGAACGAACAAGCCGAGTGCAAAGTACGGACCACCCGCTGTAGTATGGCGGCGCAGTGCGGCTGAGCGGCTTAACTTGCCGTGTTTTTCCGCCCCTCCAACTGCTTTTCTTCCGTGTATATCCATCAGGTGGCAGCCTACCTGCCCGACCAAGTCATCACCAACGAGCATTTCACCAATCTGAATGGTCTTGCGGCTGATTGGATTATTGAGCGTACCGGAATTCGGGAGCGGCGCAAAGCCAGCCCGGGCGAAAACACCAACACCATGGCCATTGAGGCCACGCGCCGGGTGCTGGCACAGGCCACGGCTTTCCCAGCCGACGAGGTGGACCTGATTGTAGGTGCCACCTACACCCCGCATGACACTATCTATACCCTGGCACACGCCGTGCAGCGCGACCTGGGCATCAATGATATTCCGGTGGTGAGCATCTCGTCGGCCTGCTCGTCGCTGCTGAATGCCATTGAAATTGTAGAAGGCTATTTCGCGCTGGGCAAAGCCCGCCGGGCCGTGGTGGTGGTGAGTGAGCACAACACAGCCTACAACAACGAGCACGACACCGTAGCGGGCCACCTCTGGGGCGACGGCGCCTCGGCGCTGCTACTGAGCAAGGACCGCTTGGCTCCGGCCGATTTGCTGGTGAAGGAAGTGCTGACCGGCGGCGCCGCCGTAGCCGGCAAAGCCGATGAGGCCGTGACGCTGAAACCCGTAGAGCGGGGCATTGTGATGCCGCACGGCCGCGACGTATTCACGTATGCCTGCCAGTACATGGCCCGCGTGACTCGCCAGCTGCTGGAGCGCCAGCACCTCACCCTCGACAGCCTCACCTACCTGATTCCGCACCAGGCCAACCTGCGCATCACCAAAAATGTGCTGCAGCAGTTGGGCCTGCCCCCCGAACGGGCCGTGTCCAACATCGAGCGGCTGGGCAACACGGGCTGCGCCGGCGCCGCCATCGGCCTCGGCGACACCTGGCCGCTGCTGCAGCCCGGCAACCGGGTGATTATTACGGTGTTTGGCGGCGGCTACTCCTACGGCGCTATGCTACTGGAACGGTAGCGCCTATTTCCGTTTCAACAATCTGATTGGAAGCTTACTCGCCCGTTTTTAGAAACGGCAGCGTTTCGGTGCGCCCTTCAGAGTCGAGGTAGCGGAGCAGGTACCAGCCCGGGCTCAGCCCTGCCAACGAAAGCGGCAGCACGTTCAGCCCCGGCTGGATGTCCAGGAGCACATTGCGCTGCCGGCGGCCCACCGCATCATAGACTGATAAGCTGACGCGGCCTTCCGCAGTAGTCGGATACTGCAGCCGCAACGGCCCCGCCCCCACCGGGTTCGGAAACAAGCCCGGGATGGCCGCTCCGGCCTCGCCGCCCACAGCCGGAACCGGCGCCGTAAATGCCACGCTGCCATCGGGGTGCAGCAGCCGTAGCCGGTAGTAGGAGAGGCCCGCCAGCGGCTGCGCGTCCAGGTAGCGGGAAAGGCCCGGGGCGGATACGGTGGCCAGCGGCTGCCAGCTGGTGGTGTCGCGGCTGCGCTGCACCTGAAAGCTCTCCACGAAGCAGGCATCGGCAGTAGTCCAGCTGACGGCTATGCCACCGGCCTCGGCTCCGGCCGAGAGGGACGTGAGCGGCGCGGGCAGCATAGGAGCCGGCCCGCAGCCCTGCGCCACAAACCCACGGGTACGGAGCACCAGCCGCCCGCCCGCCACGTCGCTGGCGCTGATAGTGCGGTTGTTTTGGGCGCGGGCCAGCGCGTAGTGCATCACGGCGCCGGGCAGAATCACGTGGGCCAGCTGTTGCGCATGGCCCAGCTCGTGCACCACCACCGACTCAAAATCGAGCTGCAGCCCGGCGGCCGGCCCCGGCCCGAACTGCCAGTTGGCGCCGTCATCGAACTGCATGTCTACTTCGTGCAGCGCGAAAGTCAGGCGGCCATCGGGGCGGAAGCAGCCTCGGTAGTAGCTGGTAGTGCGGCCCAGAATACCGACCGGCAGCTCAGCGCCCTGATCGAACCCGATGCTGTTTTCTCCGTCTTCGGCAGCACCGCGGCCGGCCCGGAGCGGCGCAGCAGTTTCCCAGTTCATGCGGGTCTGGCAGCGCCAGGTGGCCAGGGCGCGCTGCCAGGCGGCCACGGCGGCAGTGTTGGCCGCAAAGCCACTCTCAAACTGGAAGCTATAGCCGCCGCGGCCGTTCCGGTTTACCGGATTTGGCCGCACCAGCTCGCCGGTCTGGGAGGCCTGCACGTTGCTCACGGCATAGGGCACCGCAATAGAGGTCGGGCTGGTGGTTTGCTGCTGGTCGGAGGTGGTGACGCGCACCGGGCCGCTGCCGGCCGGGCTGGCCGGCTGGCCCAGCGCCGGCACGCGCACCTGAATGCGGGTATCGGTCCAGCTGACGTACTCACTTTCCTGGGGCTTTATGAAGGTGCTGCCGCCGTTATCGGCGTTGCGGAATTCCACGAAACCGTTGCCGCGCGTGGTCCCAAAGCCCGCTCCGCTGATGGTGAGTACCGTGCCCACACCGGCCGGCACGCTCGCCGGGCTCAAGCCACTGATAACCGGGGCCTGCCCGCGCGCCATTACCGGCATGGCCGCTTGCCGCAGCGCTGCCTCCAGCTTTGGATTGGGCTGTAGCAGGCGGCGGCGCTGGCCGGTGGCGGCGGCTATTTCCTGGTAGAAGCTCTCCGCGACGAGTCCATAGTCCCGAAACGGCTCGGTGGCAATGCCCGTGCTCAGGTCGTAGCGAATGAAGCCCTGCGCGCTGCCATACACCGCCCAGAGGGGTTGGTCAGCTTCAGGACCCGGCACCGTGGAAGGCGTCAGAAACAGGATACCTTGCTGCCCGGGCTGGAGCTGCAGCGTGTTCGTTAGCAGTTGCTGGTCGAGGCCGATGGTGCCGCCTTCCGTCAGGACCTGTAGCTCGCGGGCCGCGCTGCCCTTCAGGCTGCTGAACACCCGCACCCGGTGCGCCGTGTAGATGCGGCCCGCCACCCGAAAGCTGCGGGCATCGAGCACCTCGGCTTCTACCACCAGAGCAGCCTGAGTAGCACGGCTGGGTAGCGGGAGAGGCAGCAGCAGGCACTGGCTCTCAGATGCAGGCACCGCCTGAGCCAGGCTTACTCCCGGCAAGGCCATGCTGGCGGCAAGCAGCAAACGCGCAAAAGACTTCATGTGCAGTAAAATCAGACAGAGTAAGGTACGCGTTTGGGACCGGCCGGCACCGGCGCTAAAACAGGCTTCCCTGCACCGGCTGCGGAATGATGCGCGGCGGCGGCACGGCCAGCCCCGTCAGGGCCTGCAGGCGGTCCAGGAAATACTGCGTCCAGACGGGCGTGTGCATGATGTCCTTCTGGTGCACGAAAAAGTACATGGTGTGCAGGCCCTGCTGCAACCAGCCCGCAATCCGCTCGGCCCAGAAGTCCGCCCGCTGGTAGTCGGAGTTGATCAGGCCGTGGCCGTTGAAGCGGATAAAGGCAGTGGGCGTGGTCAGGCGCATGTGCAGCACGTCGCGGCGGCCGGCCACATCGGCTATAACCAGCGTTTTGTTTAGCGCCTCCAGCATAGCGGCTACGGCGGCAAACGCCGTTTTATCGGAATACCAGGCCGGATGGCGCAGCTCCACGGCCAAAGGAATGTTGGCCGGAAAATCGAGCAGGTAGCGCTCCAGCCGGCTCAGGTTCTCGGGGCCAAAATGAGGCGGCAGTTGCAGAAAGCACCAGCCCAGCCGGTCGTTCAGCTCCTGAATGGAGCGGCAGAAGGCGTTGGTCAGGTCGTCGGTGTTATAAAGCGCCCGGTCGTGGCTGATAACCTGGGGCAGCTTGGGGCAGAACCGGAAGCCCGCGGGCACGGCATCGCGCCATTTGCGCACCGTGGGCGCATCCGGAATCCGGTAGTGCGTCGTGTTCAGCTCCAGGCTGTTGAACTGCCGGGCATAATGGTGCAGATAATCGGCCTCCTTGATGCCGGCCGGGAAATACGAGCCCAGCCAGGCTTTATTAGTCCAGATAGGGCATCCTATAAATAGCTCCTGCTGCTCCGGAGCCGGGGCGCGGGCCAGCATGGCAGCAGTATTGGGGTGGTCCGGCGGCAACCGGAAATCAACGTAGCGCAGGTCAGAAAGACGGCCAAAATCCATGCAGCAACTTACGGCAAATTGCGCGACGCGGCCCGGCGTATCGCCGCTGATTTATGCAGGCAGAGCAGGCAAGCTGCTCTTATAAAAATCCCGAGACTTTTGCAACCGTCCGGGACGCAGAAGCCGGACCCAATCGTCAATATTTTTTAAGCCGCGGATAGTCTCATTTTATACTCTTCGCTTTGGCGTCCTTCAATAGTGCAAAATCCGTCTTAAGGAAACACAATCAATCATTTTGCTTTCGTGCGGCCGGCAAGTTAAATACAAATTTTCTTTAAAAAACACAAATATAGAGGCTATTGCATACCAGCAGTAGCCAGCGCCTTGTACTGAGTTTGCACAGCACTTCTAGATTTGTCCCGTTCACCAACACGAGTACTGATGAAGTTGCTTCTACGAATGAATGTCTCGGGCTTGATGCTGGCAGTTGTGCTTACGCTGTTGTCGTCGTTCTCATCTGAGGCCCTTGCCAGCCGTTCCAGCGACGACGAAAAGACTCCTGCCGCAGTGGCCCGCCGGTCGGCGGTATTGCGGGGACGCGCCTCCTGGTACGGCCGCGAGCATCAGGGGCACCGCACCAGCAACGGGGAGCGGTTCGACCGCAACAAGTATACGTGCGCCCACAAAACACTGCCCTTCGGCACCAAGCTGCGCGTCACGAACCCAGAGACTCAGAAGTCGGTGGTTGTGCGCGTCTCCGACCGGGGCCCGTTCCGCCACCAGCGCATTCTCGATCTATCGGAAATTGCGGCGCGCCCCTTGGGTATCGTGCAGCGCGGCGCCGTTTCGGTGGTAGCGGAAGTGGTACCTTCTGACACGCCCTTGGGCCCAGCCGATGCGCCCGAAGACCTGGCGGCCCTCACCACTGACTCGCTGACCAACCTCACGGCTATTACTTCTATTCTGCCGGGCCCCGCCGAAGCCGCCGACGTAGTGGTGGTGCCTGAGCCCCACCCCACGTTTGTGGTGCAGGCCGGCACTTTCGGCGACGCCCGCAACGCGCAGGCAGTGCAGTCCCGGATTCTGGCGCTGGACAACAGCCTGACCGTGACGGTAGCCGCCGGCTCCAAAGAAGGCAAGCCCCTGAACCGGGTGCTCGTGGGCACTTACCAGGACCGCGCCGAAGCCGAGAAAGTGCGCCTACGCCTCCAGAAGTGGGGCATTGCCGGCCTGGTCCGGCAGGGCGAAAACCTCTAGCATCTCCTTACTATACCTGCACGCCTTAGAAAGCCGTTGCCACTGTATGGCAGCGGCTTTTTAGTGTGGTTTTGCAGCGTGCAAGCAGAAAAGCCGCGTCGCTGCAACCATTAGGGCCTCGCTCTGCTCCTTCCTACAGACTATCATCTACTTTCTCTTTCTCATTTATGAAGAAAATTCTTCTCGCAGG
The DNA here is from genome assembly GCF_900142395.1 of Hymenobacter psychrotolerans DSM 18569. Lineage (GTDB taxonomy): Bacteria > Bacteroidota > Bacteroidia > Cytophagales > Hymenobacteraceae > Hymenobacter > Hymenobacter psychrotolerans. The sequence goes on from NZ_FRAS01000001.1 coordinate 280,134, forward strand.
CCTGAGCTGCGCGCTGGCCGCTACTGCCACTGCGCAAACCGAAAAAGGGGCCCGCTTCATTGGCGCCAATCTGGGGGAGCTCAGCTATAGCAAAGGCAAGAAAAACTACGGCAACAGCAGCTTTACAATTGCGCTCTACCCGTCGGCCGGCGTGTTCGTGGCCGATAACTTCCTGCTAGGGGCCACACTGCCACTGGGCTACAGCAGCTACAAGCCCGGTAACCTCAGCGGCAACTACTCTACCCGCGTATTGACCTATGGCATTTCGCCTTTTGCCCGCTATTACATCCCCGGCACTAGCCCGCACCGGTTTTTCGGGCAGTTGAACGCCGGTATCATGGGGCAGACCGTCTGGGCCCCGAACTACTACGATGGCAGCCGGGATAATACGACCAATTCTTACCTGACGTACGGCGCCGCCGTGGGCTACAACTACTTCCTGACGCCCGGCGCGGCCCTAGAAGTATCGGCGGGCTACAGCCGCAACGACGGCAACCTCGGCCCCGCCGCCGGGGCGCTGGATGTGCGGGCAGGCTTCTCTATTTTTCTACCCTACAAAGGCGCCAAGGCCGTAGAATAGCCTCCCTATATTCCAGACAGCGTGGCGCGCAGACCTGACCGGGTTTGCGCGCCGCGTTTTTTTGTCGGATGTTGTGTGGCCGACTTATCCGTCTGCTCCTCACTTATGTGGCATTCTATTCGGGCCGTGCTGGCCCTGGCTACGGTTCTGGCCCTTACCTGGGTGCTCAACACCCGCCACGGCGAGGTGCCGCCGTTCGGCAAGTTTATGAGCCCGTACCGGGGGTTCTGGCGCAACGCGGAGGCCGCGGCCGCGCTGCCCGCCCAGCAAACGCTGCGCCTGCCCGGCCTGCAGCAGCCCGTGCAGGTGCGCTTCGACGACAAGCGCGTGCCCCACATCTTCGCCCAGAACGACCACGACCTGTACTATGCGCAGGGCTACCTCACGGCACAGGACCGGCTCTGGCAGATGGATTTCGTGACGCATGTGGCGGAAGGACGCCTTTCGGAGATTGTGGGGCCGGCTCGGCTGGAAACCGACCGGTTTTTCCGGCGCATGGGTCTGGGCTTCGGGGCCCGCAAGTCGCTGAAGGTGATGATGGCCGACCCGACCACGCGCACCGTGCTGACGTCTTACTCAGCCGGCGTAAATGCCTATATCCAGAGCCTGACGCCGGCTTCGCTGCCGTTTGAGTACAAGCTGCTCGACTATACGCCCGAGCCGTGGCAGCCGCTGAAATGCGCGCTGCTGCTCAAATACATGGCCTTCGACCTGAGTGGCCGCTCCGACGACCTGCGCCTGAGCAACGCGCTGCGCAAATACGGGCCGGCCGTGGTGAAAGACCTGTTTCCCGGCTACCCAACCCGCGAAGACCCAATCGTGCCCGTCGGGACGCCGCTGGATTTCACGCCGGAAACGGTACTGCCCACGCCGGCCTCGTTTGAGGCGGCCATGTCGAATAGCACGCCACAGAACGAGCCCGACCCCGAGCTGGGCTCCAACAATTTTGCCGTGAGCGGTGCCAGGTCGGCCTCCGGATTTCCCCTGCTGGCCAACGACCCACACCTGCAGCTTAACCTGCCCAGCATCTGGTACCAGGTGCAGCTGAGCGCGCCCGGCGTGAACGTGTACGGCGTGACCATTCCGGGCGCCCCCACGGTCATTATCGGCTTCAACCAGGAAGTAGCCTGGGGCGTGACCAACGTAGGCGCCGATGTGCTGGACTGGTACCAGCTGAAGTTTAAGGACGATACCCGCCGCGAATACTGGCACGACGGCCGCTGGAAACCCGTGCGCCGCGTGGTAGAGCACATTAAAGTGCGCGGCCAGCCCGACCGGCTCGATACGGTGCTCTACACCCACCACGGCCCCATCGTGTACGACAAGCCGGAAAAACCCTTCCTGCCCCAGACGCCTATTCGGCACGCCATGCGCTGGACCGCTCACGACGGCGACAATGAGGTGCTGGCCTTTTACCGCCTCAACCGCGCCCGCACCTACCAGGACTACACCACCGCCCTGACTACGTACGGCTCGCCGGCCCAGAATTTCATCTTCGCCAGCCAGCAGAATGATATTGCTATCTGGCCCAATGGCCGCCTGCCGCTGAAGTGGCCGAACCAGGGCAAGTTTGTGCTGGACGGCACCGACCCGGCCTACGACTGGCAGGGCTGGATTCCGCAGGCCCGGAACCCGCACGTGAGGAACCCGGCGCGGGGCTTCGTGTCGTCGGCCAACCAGTTTCCGGCGGGGCCCGACTACCCGTATTACCTGGGCTGGGATTTTGCGTCCTGGGAACGGGGGCACCGCATCAACCAGCGGCTGGCCCGCATGACCCGCGTGACGCCGGACAGCCTGCGCCGCCTCCAAAACGACAACCTGGGCCTGAACGCCCAGCTAATGCTGCCCCGCCTGCTGGCTCTGCTACCAACGGCGCAGCTAACGCCCGCTGAGCGCCGCACCTACGATGCGCTGCGCCGCTGGAACTACTTCTACGAGGCGCAGGCCATCGGGCCGGGCATTTTTGAGCTGTGGTACAACACCCTCGTGAAGCGCCTGTGGACCGATGATTTTGGGCTGGCCGCCACCGGGCTGGAGATGCGCAGCCCGTCCCGGGACCGGACCAACAACCTGATTCTGCGCGAACCCAACAGCCCCTGGATAGACGACCGGCGCACGCCCGAGCGCGAAACGCTGCCGCAACTGGCGCTGGCTTCTTTCCGCGTCGCCTCAGATTCGCTCACCCGCAAATTCGGGCCGCTGAGTGAGAAATGGGCCTGGAAAAACCAGAAAAGCACCGACATTCTGCATCTGGCGCAGCTGCCCGGCTTCGGCCACATGGATCTGGACTGCGGCGGCGGAGCAGGCATCGTGAATGCTACTTCGGAGCGCAACGGGCCGTCGTGGCGGATGGTGGTGGCGCTGGGGCCGCGGGTGCGGGCCTACGGCGTGTTTCCGGGCGGGCAGAGCGGCAACCCCGGCTCTCCGGCCTACGACGACCTGCTGGAAACCTGGCGCGTGGGCCAGCTCAACGAGCTGCTCTTCCTGCGCGCCCCCGACGAGCCCCACCCGCGGGTGCGCGCCGCCTGGACGCTGGAACGCTGAGTCTTATCGGCTTATCTTCGCTATCGAAATTCCGCCTTTTGCCCTTATTCCCTGTGCATTCCGTACCTCATCTTCTGCTCACCGCCCTGCTGACGGCGCTACCACTGCTCCCGGCGGCGGCCCAGCAGCGCACTGCTGTCAAGAAGGCTCCTGCCAAAACGGCCACCAAGCCAGCCGCCCCGGCAGAGCCCGTCTATGAGTTGTATCAGGTGCAGATCAAGCCGGAGTACGCGGAAGGACAGTTTGCGCTGCAGCAGTATCTCAAGGGCGCGCGCCTGCCGGCAGATGTGCAGGATGGGCGGATACAGGGCGTGGTGCTGGTTGGGTTCGTGGTGCGCCCCGACGGCCGCCTGACCGACACGTATGTAGCCCGGGGCCTGAGCGCGGCCACCAACGCCGAGGCCCTGCGGCTAGTGCAAGCCATGCCCCGCTGGCGCCCCGGCCGCCGCGAGGACAAGGCCGTAGCCACCCGCTATTCCCTGTCGGTAGCGTTCCAGAGGCCCCTGACTGACCTGGCGGGCTTCGGGCCTGACGGCCGTTCGGGAGCGGTTGAGGAAGGGACAGAAGCCAAAGTGTATACATACGTGGAACAAATGCCGCAGTACCCGGGCGGTATGGAGGCTATGCAGCAGTACCTGCGCACCAACCTGCGCTACCCGGCGCAGGCCCGCACCAATGCGGTAGAGGGCAAAGTATTCGTCTCATTCGTTGTTCCGCCCACCGGCAAGCCCACGAATGCCAAAGTCGTAAAAGGCATCGGCTCCGGCTGCGACGAAGAAGCGCTGCGGCTCATAAAAGATATGCCCGTCTGGACGCCGGGCAAGCAAAACGGCCGCGTGGTTTCCGTAAACTATACCATCCCGATAACCTTCAGCCTCAACACCAGCAGCTCCGACCTGATGGCCGTGCCCGCGCCGGCGGCGCCCACCCCACCGCCGGTAGTGGAAGACAAAATCTACACCTACGTGGAGCAGATGCCAACGCTGGGCGGCTCTATCAGCGGCGTGTCGCCGGCGCTGCAGGCGGCGTTGCAACTGCCGGCCGAAGTGCGCGACGGGCGCACGGAAGGGCAGGTATTCGTGAATTTCGTGGTGCGCCCCGATGGCCGCGCGACGGACGAGAAAGTGGTGCGGGGCCTCAGCGACGCCTGCAACGCGGCCGCACTGGCGGCCGTGCGGGCCTTGCCACGCTTCGAGCCGGGCAAGCAGAACGGCCGTGTGGTATCGGTGCAGCTTACGGTGCCGGTGCAGATGTACGGGCCCAACCACGTGTTTGAAGGCGGGCAGGTAGCCACCCAGGCCAGCTTTCCGGGCGGCGGCACTGCCCTCCGCGACTACCTCACCGACAAGCTGCGCGAGCCCAAGGTGCTGAAGCAGGAAGGCCTGCGCGGGGCTGTGGAAGTGCGCTTCGTGGTGCAGGCCGATGGCCGAATTGGGGCCACGGAAATAGTGCGCCCCCTGTGCCGCAGCTGCGACGAAGAAGCCCTGCGCCTCGTGCGCGACATGCCGCGCTGGACTCCCGCCCGCAATGCAGCCGGCCAGCCGGTTTCGGTGCGCCAGCAGGTCATTATTCCGATGCCGGCCGCTCCGGTAGCGCCGCGCGGCAGCACCGGCAGCATACAGCGCAGTCCGGCCGGTAGCCCAGGCGGCTACGCCCGTTTGGGGTATTCTTCCGTTGCTTCTCTTTTCTCAGCTGCCCTATGAAGTCTTTCGCCTGGTTGCTGCTGCTGATTCTGGTGCTGGGTACCGGCCTGCAGATTTTTCTACCCTGGTGGGTGATTACGCCGCTATGTCTGGTGCTGGCTTTCACGTGGCCGGTGCGCGGCGGCAGGGCGTTTCTGGCGGGCTTCCTCGGCATTGGGCTGGGCTGGCTGGTGCTGGCCAGCTGGCTGAACGTACGCAACGAAGGGTTGCTGGCCCATCGGGTGGCCCAGCTGCTGCCCCTGGGCGGCCACGGCTGGCTGCTGGTGCTGCTTACGGCACTGGTAGGCGGGCTGGTGGGTGGCCTGGCGGCGCTGGCTGGCGCCTGGGGCCGTGTTGCCGTCAGCCCTGCCAAAGCCGAAGCCACGGCCTAGGCGCTTGGCCTGCTCAGCCACCCGGAGCATCTGCGCATCTCTCAGGCCAAGGCCTCAGCGCCCTCAGCACTGCGAAATAAACGCCAGCGCCGACAGCGTATAAGTAGCCACCGACGAGAAATGGGTGCCGCCCGGAATGGGGCGCAGCTCAACCTGCGTAGCGCCCCGGGCCCGCATGGCGTTGTACGCATCCTGCGAATTGAAATACGGCACGTAGTCGTCGGCGGTGCCGTGGAACAAAGCCAGCGGCGCCCGGGGCTTCCAGTCGTAGATGTCGTTGTCGCGGAAGGCAGCCAGCAGTTGCGTATCGGACTGGTTGAGCACGCCTGCGCGGAACGGCCCGGCGAACAGCTCACTGGCCTGCGTCGGCACCTCCCCGAACGGATTCGCCTGCAATTGCCCGGCCCAGGGCTGGTTGAAGTAGTAGGTATAAGGCCGGTTGATGCCGTAGACCCGGTTGTAGGTATCGAGCACCCACACATAGCTGCTGAGGAAATTCAGGGGCTGCGTGGAGTTCAGAATGTAGCTGGCAAAGGCCGATTTGTGGTAGGCCCCGGCTCCCGGGGCACTGGCCGTCACCGTAAACTCGCTGGCGGCCTGCTCTTCCATCAGCTTGTGCAGCGCCATCGTGGCAAACCCGCCCTCTGAGTAGCCCAGCAGATAATTTTTCTGGTTGAGCGGGGCGTTTTCCTTGCGGCAAAACTCCTTCGCCGCCCGCAGCATATCCAACGACGCCGATGCCAGCGAAGACGCGTGCTCGTACGGGTGCGGCTGGGCCTTCGAAGCGCCGTAGCCGATATAGTCGGGGGCCGCTACAATGTAGCCCGTGGAGGCCAGCACCGACACGGCCGAATACACCTCACTGCTCGACTTGTAGTAAGAAGGAGCCCGATCTTCGTCGTCTGGCCGGATAGTGCCGTGCTGGTAGCTGAGCAGCGGCAGTGCCTGCGTAGTGACGGGCACCAGCAGCGCGCCGGATGCCGTAACCGGCTGTCCGCCCGGCGTGCGGGTGGTATACGTGAGCTTGTACACCCGAATGGGGTAGCGCACCAGCGCCCCCGCCAGCGGAATATCGGGTACCCGGCCGGCCAGCGCGGCAGTGCTGTACTCGCCGATGAGGGTGCTGCTGACCAGATGCGTGTCAGGGGCTGCGGGCCTCTCGGTGGTCGGCGACGTTTCTTCCTTGGAGCAGCTGCTGCCAGCCGCAAGCCCCAGCACTGCCCATACAAGCAGCAGCGCACGGCCAGTGAAGGAGTTGATTTTATTGAATAACACGTGAATCAGCTGATGGTGATGAAACTACAGCCATAACACCTGCTTACCCAAAAAATTCGGTTGCGCCAGAAATCCGCCCTGCGCTCAGCCTCCGCAGCAGGCCGGCGGCCGAAATGGTACAGCAATTAACCTCAGTGGTTTAGCCGATGCGGCACAGAAATTCAGGCCCGGCCGCCGAGTTGCTGTGGAAGAGGCCAAACAAAATGCCCACACGTATGCGGTTCTGCATCGGAAGACGTAACTTTCGGCAACACCTTCCCCCATTCAGTTTTCAGTGCGGTATTTTTCTTCTCTCAGCCTTGGGCTCACCTCGTTAGGTCTTGTCCTTTCTCTCACCACTCTGCCGGGCTGCGGCTCCCGCTCCGGCACCGATTCGGAGAATGCCACCGCCGCCGTTGATTCCGTTGCGAAGCCCGTGGTAGTAGACACGCTGCAGCTTAAGCGGGAGGCCATGCGCCGCGACTCGCTCAAGGCCGACTCCATCGTGAAGGCCAGCGGGCAGCTGCCGGGCGCTATTCTGCCGGGCAAGCGGATTGTGGCCTTCTATGGCAACATCCGGGCGAAGGGCATGGGCATTCTGGGCCGGGAGCCGAAGGAGCAGATGCTGGCCAAGTTCCGCAAGGTGCAGAAGGAATGGCAGGAAGCTGACCCCAGCATTCCGGTGCAGCCGGCTCTGCACAGCGTAACCATCACGGCGCAGGCTGCCGCGGGCAAAGACGGCAAGTACCGCCTGATGAACTCCAAAGCCACCATCGACGAAACGATTCAGTGGGCCAAAGACAACGGCTGCATTGTGTTCCTGGACGTGCAGGTGGGCCTTTCTGACCTGGAAAATGAGCTGCACAAGCTGGAGCCCTGGCTGAAAGACCCCATCGTGCACCTGGGCATCGACCCGGAATTTGCCATGAAAACCAAGGGCGTGCGGCCCGGCAAGAAAATCGGCACCTACGACGCCAAGGACGTCAACTATACCATTAATTTCCTGGCGCGCATCGTGAGCGAAAACAAGCTCCCGCCGAAAGTGCTGACCGTGCACCGCTTCACGCAGGGCATGATTACGAACACCAAAAACATCAAGCTAGACCCGCGCGTGCAGGTGGTGATGCACATGGACGGCTGGGGCAACCCCACGCTGAAAAAGGACTCGTACAAAGCCTACATCGAGAAGCAGATGGTGCAGTACACCGGCTTCAAGCTGTTCTATGAGTACGATGCCCGCCCCGCGCCCCACCACATCATGACGGCGAAGGAAGTGCTGGCCGAGCTGAACCCCAAACCGCTCTACATCCAGTACCAATAGCAGCGGCACTTACCGGCCCCCATGCAAAGACCCGCCAGCGAGTAGCTGGCGGGTCTTTGCATGGGTGTGCAGGGAACGGGTTATTTGATACCGCGCTGGGCCCGGCGGGCGCCGCCGGCCAGTACCGGAGCGGCCGGGGCCTGCTCGGAAGGAAGCAGGGTGATGTTCTGAGTGCCGCCGCCACGCACGGTTACTTCGTCATCGGCGTAGCCAACGTAGCTGAACAGGATGACGCTGCGCCCGGCAGCCAGCGGCAGCAGGTAGTTGCCTTCGGCATCGGTGCTTACCCCGTAGGGGCTGCCCTTCCAGACCACCGTAGCGCCTACCAGCGGCCGGCCTTCCTCGTTTAGCACCCGGCCTCGCACGGCAGTTGCCTTTGTGCTGGCCGGACTGGCGTCAGAACCGTTGCTGCCACTAGCTGTGGCGGGCTCTCCCGACAGAAGGCTGGAAGACACAGCGGCCAGAAACAGAAAGCGGCCAAAAGCGGAACGGAGGCGGACAGGGAGCAACAAGGCGGGAAGAAGGAAATAGGAGCGCAGAACGTGGTACCTGAGAATCAGGAGAATAAGCTACCATTAGCATAGCTGTATTAGCTTATACAGAGTAGTTATTGGACTTCTAGCCTCTTCTCAGTAGCGCAATATTACCATGTTTTAATTTTATGCAGAATATTTTATCTTAAATAAATTCAACTCATCGGACAGAAGTCCGTTTTTGCGAGACGAAAAATGCTTGCAGCCCGATGAACGGGTTTTTACCTGCCTGCACATAACAGGCCGCCCCGGAAATCCGGGGCGGCCTGTTATGTGTGTCAACTTAGGGCGGCGGGTTAGTGGGCCGCGTTCAGGTCTACCTTCTCACCGGGACGCGCCGTGCGGATAAGCAGCACCAGCGGAACGCAGATCAGAAAGAACGAGCCGATGAGCAGGAAAATCTGGCCGTAGGTGATGATGGATACCTGTTTCATCAGGGTGCCTTCCAGGGCGGCATAGGCTTGCTGCTGCGCCTGCAGCAGGCTGGAGCCTTTGCCCATGAAGGCACCCGTGAAAGCCTGCAGGCGCTGCTGCGTTTCGGGGTCGTAGAGCGAGATGTTGGGTAGCAGGGCCACGCGGTTGGTAGCAATGGAGCGCTCCAGATACGTGCCCACCAGCGCCACACCAAACGAGCCGCCCAGTTGCCGGATCATGCCGGTGAGGCCGGCTGCCTGCCCGGCATCTTTACCACTGAGCCCCGACAAGGACATGGTGGTGATGGGCAGGAAGAGCAGCGCCAGCCCGAAGCCGCGCAGCATCAGCGGCCAGAAAAAGTCGTCCTCGCCGGCAGTGGGCGAAAGCTGCGTGCTCATCCAGTACGAGAAGACGAAGAAGATACCGAAGCCAATGGGCAGCAGCACTTTCTGAGGCACGCCCCCCTGAATCATCTTCCCGACAATGGGCATCATCATGCCGGACAGCAGTGCGCTGGGCAGCAGAATAAAGCCGGTTTGGGCGGCCGTGAAGCCCAGAATACGCTGGCAAAAGATGGGGAACACAAACACCGAGGCAAACAGCCCGAAACCCAATACAAACGACAGGAAAGCCCCAATTGAGAGGTTGCGGCTCCGGGTGAGCACGCGCAGGTCCACAATCGGGTCTTTGGCCGTTAGCTCGCGCACGATGAACCCGACCAGCCCAACCACGGCCAGCACCGTGAAGCTGACGATGTAGAAGCTTTCGAACCAGTCTTCGGACTCGCCCTGCTCCAGCACCAGCTGCAGCGAGCCAACGCCCAGCACCAGCAGAAACGCGCCCGCCCAGTCGATCTGGCCAAACGGACGGCGGACGGCATTTTTGATGCGCTCCGGGTCCCGAATGAACATAATCGTGAAAATGGCAGCCAGTATGCCCACCGGCACGTTCACGTAGAAAATCCAGGGCCAGTCGTAGTTGTCGACGATATAGCCGCCGAGAGTGGGGCCAATGGTGGGCCCGATGATAACGCCCATGCCGAACAGCGCCTGCCCCAGGGGCAACTGCCGGGGCGGAAACGTATCAATAAGAATAGCCTGCGAAGTAGCCATAAGGGCACCGCCCCCAATGCCCTGAATGAAGCGGAAGGCCACCAGCTCCCAGATATTGGTGCTCTGCCCGCACGCCATAGAGGCCAGCGTAAACAGAATAACTGAGAACAGGTAGTAGTTGCGGCGGCCAAACTGCTCGGCCAGAAAGCCCGTCATCGGAATCACAATGACGTTGGCAATGCCATAGGATGCCACTACCCAGGTTACTTCCTGCTGCGTGGCCGATAGGTTGCCCATCATCTGGGTCAGGGCCACGTTTACGATGCTGGTGTCAATAAGCTCCAGCAAGCAGCACATCACCACCGTAATGACGATAATCCACTTGGTAAATCCGGTTTCCATGAGAGGCTAGGATGTGAGAAACGAGAAGTGAGAACTTAGACTTTCCGCTCGGCCGGGGCTTTGCGCAAAAGTCCTGGTTCTCACTTCGTAGCGCTCAGGTCAGAAAATTTACTTGGTTTTCACCGTTGCCACCACGCTCATGCCGGCGCGGAGCGGGTGCTCCGGGTCCACTTTGTCGAGCACGATTTTGACGGGAACACGCTGGGTCACTTTCACGAAGTTGCCGCTGGCGTTGTCGGGGGGCAGCAGCGCAAACCGCGCGCCGGTAGCGGCCGACAGCGACTCGATGTGGCCGGCAAATTCCCGGTTCGGGTAGGCGTCTACTTCCACTTCCACCGGCTGGCCCACTTTCATGTTGGCCAGCTGGGTTTCCTTGAAGTTGGCCACTACCCAGGTTTTTTCCGATGCCACAATGCCCATCAGCTGCTGGTTAGGCCCTACCAACTGGCCGGGCTGTACCGATTTTTTGCTAACGAAGCCGTTGACGGGCGCCGCAATGGTAGTGTAGCTCAGCTGCAGCTTGGCGTTGTCGAGGTCGGCCTGGCGCTGCTTCACTACGGCTTCGGCCACCGCCACCTGCTGGCGGGCGGCTTCTACCTGCTGGCGCGCTACCTGCACCTGCTGCTGGGCCGTGTTGCGCTGGGCGCTCGTCGATTTGAGGTTAGCCTGCACGGCATCGTACTCGCTCTGCGGGATGATGTCCTCTTTGCGCAGAAACTCGCTCCGCTTCAGGTCTTTCTGCAGGCGGGCCTGGTTGGCGTCGCTCACGCCAATGGTGGCCTGAGCCGTGCTGACGTTGGCCTGGGCGGTGCCCACAGCGGCGCGGGCGGCCACCACGTTGGCTTGCGCAGCGGCCAGAGCTGCTTCAGCGGCATTCACGCGCTGCTGGTAGTCAGCGGGGTCTACGGTCAGCAGGATGTCGCCTTTTTTTACGGACTGGTTGTCGTCTACTTTCACTTCCAGCACCGGGCCACTCACGCGCGGCAGAATGGGGTAAATGTCGCCCTCTACCTGCGCATCGTCGGTTTCTTCGTGGGTCTGGCCGAACTGGTAGCGCTGCCAGCCGAAGTAGCCGCCTATCAGCAGCACCAAAGCCAGAACGATAAGAATAATGGGACGCTTGGAGCGGCCTTCCTGTTCCTCAGCCACCGGCTCGTATGCGGCAGAAGGTTGGGGCGCGGCGGCCGGATCGTGTTGAGCGGGGGTTGCCATAGGGGTACTTGGTTGTTCGTTGTCGTTGTTTGGAAAGAGGTGGCAGCTGCGCTACATGGGCAGGCTGGTTTCAGGCTGACTGGCGGTAGGCCTGGGAGCAGCCTGGTTTCACGAGCAGCGTGACGCAGGGCGCGGTGCGCACTACAGTTTCGGCGGTGCTGCCCATCAGGAAGCGGGTGAGGCCCGTCTGGCCGTGCGCTCCAATTACAATCATAGCGGCGGGGTGGCGGCGGGCTTCGGCTACTATTTCCGCCGCCGCGTCGCCTTGCGTTACTGCCGTCGTGACACGGGCGCCGGCCGCCAGCGCGGCCTCACGGTGCAGGGCCAGCCGCTGGGCCAGCTCTACATCGTTGGTGGCGGGCAGCGGGCCGGGCTCCAGCACGTGCAGCAGCCGCAACTCCCCTCCCGTACCGGCCGCCAGGGTTGCCGCGTACCGTACCAGTGCTTCCGTGGCGGCAGAGAAGTCAATCGGGCACAGAATGGTCATAGGAGGGGAAGAATAGGACGGTGGAATACTAGAAAGCATGAGCCTGAGCAGATACCGCAGCGGCGAGAGAGTATAGCCTTAAGAAAAGCAGCTCCTCACCTGCCGCATGGCTACCAGATTTGCTCGCCGGTAGCGCGCTTGAGCTGGTACTGGCCCAGCGTGTAGTTGTAGATGGCCTGCAGCCGGGCCAGCCGGGCCTGCGCCAGCGAGGTTTCGGCATCCAGCACGTCCAGGTTGTTGCCTACGCCGTAGCGGTAGCGGGCCTTGGCGCGGGTCAGGGCGTCGGTGGCCTGGTTGATCTGCAGCAGGGCGTTGTCGTAGCGGGCGGTGCTCGACTCCAGGTTGTTGGCCGCCTGCCGTACGTCGGCGCGCACTTGCTCTTCGGTATCCTGGATGCGGGCCTGGGAGCCCCGGATGTTGGCCAGGGCCTCTACCCGCTGGTTTTTGTTTTTGTTGCCATCATAAATCGGCACCGAAAGCTGCACCACGCCCACCGAGTTCGGCCGGATTCGGTCGAGGTCGGGCTGGTAGCCGTTTTTGGCGCCCAGTTGTGCCCCAATGCCCAGCAGAGGCAGGTTGCTGCGCTCAATCAGCTTCAGGTTCAGGTTGGCCGTTTGCTCGGCGTCGCGGGCCAGCTTGATTTCCGGGCGGTTGGCCGTAGCCTGCGCCAGCGCACCGTTCAGATCAATGGCTTGCGGCTGGTAGGCAAACACGCCCCGCACCGGCACCTCCACGTATTCCGGCTTGTGGAGCAGGCGCGCCAGCTGTACCTGTTGGTTGCGCAGCTGGTTCTGCAGATCAATGCGGGTGTTCTGGGCCTGCGTAATGCGCACCTGCGTGGTCGTCACATCGAAACGAGTGCTGACGCCGCCTTCCACGCGCTTCTCCATCTCGCGCTGGTGCTGCTGCAATGACGCAATCTGGGCGTCCTGCACCCGGATGCTTTCCCGCACGAACAGGATGTTGTAGTACGCCTGCACGGCCGAATACGCCAGGTCGCGGCGCGTCACGTTGATCTGGTCTACGGCCGTCAGGCGGCGGCTTTCGGCCAGGTTGTAGGTGGCGTCCTTCTTGCCGAAATCCAGCAGCCCGTATTGCAGCGTGATATGCGCGTCGTAGTTGTTGTTGGGCGCAAACTGAAACGCCGGCCCTTCCGGGCTCAGCTGCAGCTTCACCACCGGGTCGATGCGGGTGTAGGTGGCGGTGCCCGTAATCTGGGGCAGGAAACCGCCACGGCTCTGCGTTACGCGGCTGGTCGCGGCATTCACCTCTTCTTCCAGAGTAGTAATGGCCGGGTTGGCATCCAGTACGGAGCGAATTGTGCCGTCCAGGGTCAGCGAATCGGCAATAATCGGCCCCTGCTGCGCATGGGCCGCGCCGGCTGTCAGCAGCCCCAAGGCTACAAGCGGCACGGCAAAAGTTGGTCGGGAAAGCATACTGATGTACGACTTGGTAGTACCTGCCCCTTACCTAACCCTGTGCCAGTACATTAAAATCATTTTAATACACCTCTAAAACGTGTTTAATAAGCAGTAAACGAAGATTATTTTTTTCTACGCTACCATACTCACTTTATCCTGAGCGGCTGTTTATCCTGCTATTTGAGGAATGCCTTATCTTTATTCCTGATATTTAAGTAATATACGCCCATGCCGGACCAAGACGACTCGCTGCTGCTTTACCTCAATGAGGCCATTGCCATTACCCGCAACAAAGAAGACTTATTCCGGAGCGTGACGGAAAAGCTGCGGCTGATTTTTCCCTTCGATGCCATTACCATCATCACGCTTGATGCGGATCTGCAGTATCGCCGCGTGTTTCTGCGCGACTATCTGGGCGAAATTCTGCTGCCGGAGCAACCCGGCTCCCGGTCTGAGCGGGCGCCGGTAGCCGGCTCCCCTATTGAGCAGTTCATCAAGTCCTACAACCTGCGGCAGTACGACCTGCAGGAGCTGCTCACCCAATATCCCGACTATCCGCCTTTCACGACGCTGATGAGCCGGCAGATGCGCTACTTTACCGTAGTACCGCTGCGCACCGGCGGGCGCCTCACCGGGCTGCTCTCTTTGGTGGCCCGGCGCCGGCCCGAGCTATCCGAAATGGATGCTGATCTGCTGGAGAAGATTGGCAGCCTGGTAGCCGTGGCCGTTACGAATGCGCTGGCCTTCGAGGAAATTGCGCGCCGTGAGCAGGAAAAAACCATGCAGCTGGCTCTCACCAACGCGCTGCTCAGCATCAAGGAGCGGGGGGAGCTATTCCGCGCTATTGCCAATGAGATTAACCAGGTGGTACCCTGCGACTATTTCGGCGTGCGGGTGCGCGAGCCGGATTCGCCGGTGCGGGCCATTGCAGAGTTTCGCAAGCAGCCGGACGGCACCTTTATGCTGCTGAATGAGAGCCACTCTGATGCCCTGCCGGACATCCATACGGCCAAAGAAGCCGTAGCAGAGCTGTTTTCGGAACCCGCCGTCTATGTAGGAGAGGAATTCGAGGAGCTGGCCGGGCAGTACAGCATGCTGCGCCACATCCGGGACAAGCGCGGCACCCGCTCCATGCTCTGCGCGCCGCTCCTCGACACGACCGACGACCAGGCCGCGGCCCTCATCCTGGCCAGCCATCAGCCCTTTGCTTTCACCACTGAAATGCTGGAACTGGTTCGGAGCCTGGTGCCCCAGATCCGGCTGGCCATTCAGAACGTGTTTGCCTTCGAGCAGATTGATGCGCTGCGCACGCAGCTGGAGCGGGAGCGCACCTACCTGATTGATGAGATAAACACTTCCGCCGCTGCCCGCCTCGACGATTTTGTGGGCGGCAGCAACGCCATGCAGCAGGTGTACACCCGCCTGGCGCAGGTGGCCCCCACCGATACCACCGTCCTGATTACCGGCGAAACCGGCACCGGCAAAGAGCTGGTGGCCCGCGCCTTACACAACCTGTCGCCGCGCCACGAGCGGGCCCTCGTCAAGCTCAATTGTGCCGCGCTGCCCGCCCAGCTCATCGAGAGTGAGCTTTTTGGGCATGAGAAAGGCGCTTTTACCGGCGCCCACGACCGGCGTATCGGTAAGTTTGAGCTGGCTGATGGCGGCACCATTTTCCTGGACGAAGTAGGGGAGCTGCCGCTGGATCTGCAGGCCAAGCTGCTGCGGGTGCTGCAGGAAAAGGAGTTTGAGCGCATTGGGGGGCGGCGCGTTATCCAGACCGATGTACGGGTTATTGCGGCCACCAACCGGGTACTGGAAGACGAGGTAGCGGCCGGCCATTTCCGCGCCGACCTCTACTACCGCCTCAATGTGTTCCCGATTCGGCTGCCGGCCCTGCGGGAGCGGCCCGAGGATATCGAGCCCCTGATGCGGCACTTTCTGGAGCGCTTCACCAAGCAGATGGCCAAGCCTGTGCGCGGCCTGCGCGAGCGGGACCTGAAGGCGCTGCGCCAGTACGGCTGGCCCGGCAATGTGCGCGAGCTGGAGCATGTGCTGGAACAGGCCGTAATTGTAAGCCAGGGGCCGTTTCTGGAGTTTGCGGGCTTTTCGGCCGCGGCGCTGGCGGCCCCGGCTGCTCCCGAAGCAGGCGGCCCACTCAAAACCCTCAAAGAGCAGGAGCGCGACCATATTCTGGCGGCCTTGCACCGCACCGGCGGCCGTGTAAGCGGCCCCAACGGCGCGGCCATGCTCCTCGACATCAACCCCAAAACGCTGGAGGCCCGCATGAAAAAGCTGGGCATCCGGCGCACGGTAGTAGCCGGCGACTAATGAAAACGCCCTTCCGACGGCTGTCGGAAAGGCGTTTTCATTAGTCGCTGAACTGGCTAGTTGGCGGCCTGAATTTCGGCAATGGCTTTGTCGGCTACCTGCTGGTTAGCGGCCAGGTCGGGGCTGCCCGCCTGCTCCTTCAGCGCCTCCTGCATCATGCTGATAACCGGCTGGTCGGCACCGTAGCGCTTAAACTGGATGGCAATGGCTTTGAGGCGGTCTACACCTTCGGCAAAGGCTTTTGGCTCGTTGAGGCGCGCCAGCATCATTCCCAGGCTCTCAAAATACTGGGCTTTGCCCTGGTTGCTGGCCGCGTCGAACTTGTCGCGCACGTAGTTCCACTGCGCTGTGCCGCCGTTGCGGGCGTATACGGCCACCACTGCCTGGGCAATGCTGCTTTGCTCGGAGCCTTCGAGGGCCTGGGCTCTGCTCAGGGCCAGCTTCGGATTGACGGCACCCAGCGCCTGCAGCGCGGCCGCCTGCACCGCATACGACTGGCTGCTGCCCAACTGCTGCACAAACAGCTTCTCGTCGCGCTTGTCTTTGGCCTTGGCCAGCGCCGTCAGCATCATGGCCAAAGCATGAGGGTCTTTCTCGGAGGCAGCCCGCTTGCGCAGCGCCGGCACCGCCGTTTTGGCTACAGTTTTGTCGTCGAGCTTCAGACGCTCGGCGGCCGCCATGCGCAGGTTATAGAACTTGTCGTTGAGGCCGGCCAGCAACAGCTTTACAGCCGCCGGGTCGGTGGTTTGCTTGGCTGCGGCAGCCAGCAGGGCCTCGCGGCGCGCTACGAACAACGGAGCATGAGCATATTGATACGCAAACTCCGCCAAAGACTTATTGTCCGTCTGCTTCCACACCAGCGTCTTTTCCGCGTCCACATCCACCAGATCAGGCTTCGCCGACAGCGGCATGGTGAACGTCTGGCTGGCCTGCTTCATCACCACACGCTGGCGCTGGGGCTTGCCGTTCACGTAGTAGTCGATGGCGAAGGGCAGCTGAAACACCTGGCCCGGCTGGTTCTGCTTCACCGTCACGGACTGCACCTTGCTGGCAGCGTCCCAGGCATAATCGATGCTGACCACGGGGTGGCCCGTGCCGAAGTACCACTGGTTGTAGAACCAGTTCAGGTCCTGGCCCGATACGGCCTCCATGGCCAGACGTAGCTGGTGCGCCTCGCCATTGCCGAAGGCGTTGTCTTTCAGATATTTCTGCAAGCCCGCAAAAAACACGTCGTCGCCGAGGTAGGTGCGCAGCATGTCCAGAATGGCGCCACCCTTCTGGTAGCTCACCAGGTCAAACATGTCCTCTTTGTCGGCGTAGTGGAAGCGGACAAGCTGCTTCTGCGCGTCGGCCGGGCTGCCCAGGTAGTTGCGCAGGTTGCGGTGCTTGTGCGCGTCGCCGGCGTCGGCACCGTAGCGGTGCTCGGCGTAGAGGCCTTCCGAGAAGTCGGCCAGCGACTCATTCACGGTCAGGTTGCTCCAGCTTTCGGCCGTTACCAGGTCGCCGAACCACTGGTGAAACAGCTCGTGGGCAATAACGGATTCGTTCTGGTACTCGCGGTCCACGAGCTCCTTGTCGGTCATCTGCACAAAGTCGCCGTGCAGCGTGGCCGAGGTGTTTTCCATGGCTCCGCTCACGTAGTCGCGCACCACAATCTGGCTGTACTTGTTCCACGGATACTCCACGCCCAGGCGGTTCGAGAAGAACTCCAGCATGTCGGGCGTGTTGCCGAAAATCTGCTTGGCGAAGGGCGCGTACTTCGGCTCCAGATAGTAGCTGACCTCCTTGCCGCGCCACGTTTCCTTGTGCACCTTGAAGTCGCCGACGGCCATCATAAACAGGTACGGCGCGTGCGGCAGCTCCATCTTCCAGGTATCGGTGCGCAGGCCGGGGCCGGCGGGCGCCTGGCTGATAAGCGCCCCGTTACTGAGCGTGACATACTTGCTGGGCACCGTCATGCTGATTTCGGAGGTGGTTTTCTGGTTCGGCCGGTCAATGGTCGGGAACCACGCCGACGAAGCCTCCGTCTCGCCCTGCGTCCAGATCTGGACCGGCTTGCCTGCCACCGCACTGTCGGGGTTGATGAAATACAGGCCCTTGGCGTCGGAAATAGCGGCACTGCCGGCCACTTTCAGCTCATCGGGCTTGGCCGTGTACTCGATGTACACAGTGTAGCTCGTGCCGGGCGCCATCTTCTTGCCCAGGTAGATGCGCAGGTTGTTGCCGTCGGAATAGTCGAATTTCAGCGGCTGCAGCTGCTGGCCGTTCACCAGCGCCACGGTCTTGATATCCATGCCTTTGGCGTCCAGCCGCACTGAGTCGGTGGCGTAGGCGTGGGGCTTGAGCGTCACCCACTCCTTGCCGTGCAGGTGGCGCTTGGTATAGTCGAAGCGCACATCCAGCTTGGTATGCACCAGGTTGTTGGTTTTGGTGGCCGAAGCGCGGTACACCTGCAGCGCAGGATTGGCGGGAGCCGCTGGTGGTGCTTGCTGAGCCAGGGCAGCAGTGGTCAGCAGCGAACAGGCCGCGGCGGAAAGCAGGTGTTTCATAGGTTAAGTAGGATAGAAAAGAAAGGGAAGGCAAAGTCACTACATCGGCGCGAAGGCTGCAGCTTCTGCTGAGCCTACCGGGCAGCGGAGGTTGCTGCTACAAACATATCATTCGGTAGTATGCAAAGCAAGGTACTATGTATATAAATATATCTTCCTACCTATTGCCAGCTTTTTCAACGGCTTCCTCGGGAAACTACTGTAGCGTGCCCGCCTTCATTTTGCGCAGCGTCTGCTGAAACCCGGCGGCTGGCTCTTTGGCCTGCTTGGCCTGGCCACGGCCCGCTGCTGAGCGGCCGTAACGGTGGCGGCCGTGAGCAGCACTGAGTGGATACAACGGGTGCCAAGGTAGGCAGAAGCCCGAAACCGCGCCATATCGGGCTATAAAATCCCGGCATTCAGCAGCGCCGGGCAGCCGGCTGCGTACACCAGGGCATCTGTTCATTTCAGCCCCTCACCCCCATGGCTCAGCCCACCACCACGCCCCAGCATACCGACCCCGCCACCAAGCGCGACGAAAAGAAGAACGAGGAAACCGTGAAGGACAAGCCCGACGGCAAAAAGAAAACCACGCAGAAAGGCTCCTAAGCTCTTTCACTGCGCCAACAAGTCCGGCCGCCTGGCGCAGCCGGACTTTTTTGTGGGCCAAACTTTCGGTAGAGTGGAGCCAAATGCGCCACGAATGCGTTTTGCCCGTACTTTTAGCCGAATGCCTACTCCCACCCTCGACCCCACCCAGCTCACCCGCGAACAGGTGCTGCGGGCCCTGCGCCAGATGGACCGCGAAGGGCCGCGCATGCCGCTCAGCACCGTCTACGACCTGGTGTACCGGGGCCGGCGCTACGCCCCGCGGGCCGTGGCCAAGCTGGCTTATCAGCTGGCTACCGGGCAGCCGGAGGCAGCGTGGCCGCTGCCGGCCGGGGCGGCTACCAACCGGGTGCTGGAGCAGCTCGATTTCACCATTGCCACCAAGCGCCCTACCCTTGCCAATTCGCCGCTCGATGGCGACGTAGCCGCGCAGCAGGCCATGCAGGAGCTCTATACCGGCCGCGAATCGGCCCGCGGAGCCTCCGCCAGGAGCAGGCTGCCAGTCTCATCGGCTCAGCCGGCAGCTGAAGTGCAGGAACCCGCCGCGCCGTATGCCCCGCCAGCCGCGCCTTACGACCAGGCAGCGGCGCGGCAGGAACTGTTTATTTCCGATGACCGGCTTGAGGCGGCTCTGGCAGCGTTGCGCCGCCGCCGCAACCTGATTCTGCAGGGTCCGCCGGGCACCGGCAAAACGTTTCTGGCGCGGCGCCTGGCGTGGCTGCAGCAGGGCACTACCGACATGCGCCGCACAGAGCTGGTGCAGTTTCACCCCAGCTACAGCTACGAGGATTTTGTGCAGGGTTTCCGGCCCGATGCGCAGGGCACGTTCCGGCTGCAGGATGGCGTGCTGCCCGGCTTCTGCCGGCGGGCGGCCCAGGACCCGGAGCAGCCGTATTTTCTGCTGATTGATGAGCTGAACCGCGGCAACCTAAGCCGCATTTTCGGGGAATTGCTGCTGCTGCTGGAGGCCGACAAGCGCGGCCCCGCCCACGCCGTGCGCCTGCCCTACAGCCCAGCCGACGCGCCCCGCTTCTTTGTGCCCGAAAACGTGTTTGTTATCGGAACCATGAACCTGGCCGACCGCAGCCTAGCGCCGCTGGACTACGCGCTGCGCCGCCGCTTCGCCTTCGTGGAAACGGTACCGGAGTTTGGGTTGCCGCTGCACCGCCTACTGGCCGCCCAGGGCGTGCCCGCCGCCGTTATTGAGCGGCTCACCCAACGCCTCAGCGCCCTCAACCACACCATCACCGATGACCCTGACCTGGGACCAGCCTTTCAGATCGGGCACAGCTACTTCTGCGCGCCGCCCGCAGAGCCAGCCGCTGCCGATGCATGGCTGACCCTGATTCTGGAGCAGGAAATTGCGCCGCTGCTCGATGAATACTGGCTCGACCAGCCGGCCCGCGCTTCGGCCCAGAAGAAAAAACTACTGGCCCGGTAGCCATGCTGATTCCGATCCGCAACCTCTATTACCTGCTCTGCTACGCCTGGAACCGGTTGCCAGAGCGCGAGGAGCTATTGGCCATAGACTCGTCTTCATTCCATCGGCCGCTGGAGTTGCTGGGCCATGTGTTGCTAACGGGCACCCGCCGGCTGCTGCGCCAGGGCCTGGCCGTGGGCTACACCGAGCGCACCGAAGAGTTGCCCGAATTGCGCGGCCGGCTGCTGCTGGCCCCTACCCTCGCGCGCAACCTGCTGCCTCAGGGCCGGGGCCTGTGCCAGTTTGATGAGCTGAGCCCCGATACGCCCTTCAACCAGCTGCTGCTGGGCACGTTGCACCAGTTGGCCCGCAGCCGCACCCTGCCCGCCACTTTCCGCCACGACCTGAAACAGCTGCTACGCCGGTTTCCGGCCGCCGTGGCTCCGCTGCCACTTTCCGCCGCCAGCCTGCGGGCCGTGCGCCGCCTGCGGCCCACCGGGCTGGCGGCCTTTCTGCTGAATGTGTGCGAGTTGGTCTACCACAGTGCTTTGCCGGCACCGGAGGCTTCCGGCCGTTCCCGCTTCCGCGACTTTCGCCGCGACGAAGTGCTGATGGCCCGGCTGTTTGAGCAGTTTGTGCGCAACTTCTACCGCCTGGAGCAGCGCCGGTTCCGGGTAGCTTCCGAAACGATTCAGTGGCAGGCAGAGGCCGAGTCGGAGGAGGCGCTGGCCCTGCTGCCGGCCATGATTACGGACACGTCGCTGGAATCCCCGGACCGCAAAATCATCCTCGATACCAAGTACTACGCGGCGGCCCTGCGCACCCGCTACGACCAGCAAAAGCTGATTTCGCCGCACCTCTACCAGCTCTACGCTTACCTGCAGAACCAGCCCACAGTGCCCGGCCAGCAGCTGGAAGGCATTCTGCTTTATCCGGCCGCCGCTCAGGCGGTGGATATGCGCTACACCCTCGGCGGCCACCCCGTCCGCATCGTGACGGTGGACCTGGCGCAGCCCTGGCCGCAGATTTCGGCGGCACTGCTTTCGCTGATTAGCTGAGCGGCCAGCTGGTGGCCCCGCGCCACACTACCTGGTGGCCTGCCCTGCAACCGCTGTTTGAGTTTGCAAACCCGCTTCCAAGGCACATTCTGCCCCGCGTCAAACCCCGGAGCTACGGCCGTTGCTCTCGAACTCGGCCAGCCTTCCGCGGCCGCTCTGCACCTTCCTTTTTCCGACTTGAATGCCCGGCTCGGCTTCCGAGTACAGCCGGGCATTTTCATGCGGCTACATCGTGTCGGAGGAAGAGTTCTGGAAAGCGGCTCCCTTCGGTGAGGCACTCAACTTCCTCAAGTTTACGGGCAGCTACGGCGAGGTCGGCAACAGCCAGGGCGTCGATGACTTCGCTGCAGACCTACACCTCCGGCCTGTACGGCGCGGTTCCGACGCTGTATTTCAGCGGGGCCGGCAACCAGGCCCTTACCTGGGAGACCAGCAAGAAAACCGATGTGGGCTTCACGTTCGGGACGCTGCAGGACCGCCTGCGGGGTGACTTCTCCTACTACCACAACCTGGTGGATGGCCTGATTCTGCGGGTACCACAGGCGCCGTCCAGAGGTATTCCGGCCGGCGTTCCTGGCGACGTTACCAACGTCAACATCAACTCTATTCTGGGCAACGTGGGCTCGATGCGCAACACGGGCATCGAGTTCAACCTGACGTACAACGCCATCCAGAAGAAAAACTTCAGCTGGACGGTTAGCGGCAACATCACGACGCTGAAAAACCGGGTGCTGACCCTGGCCACAGAAGGCCAGCGCATTGGCACCGCCACCTCGGGCCTGGAAACGGCAAACTTCACGGAAGTGGGCCGCTCTGTAGGCGAAATTCTGGTGGTGAAATCGTTGGGTGTGAACCCGGCCAATGGGCAGCGCATGGTGCGCATCAAGAACGCCGACGGCACTTTCACCACGGTGCAGTACAACCACCAGGGCACACCCGCCGGCACTACCGGCTGGACGACGCTGGACGGCGTAGCATCGAGGGCCCCCAGCCAGCTCGCTGATAGCGACTACTACGGCCCCACCCTGCCCAAATGGTATGGCGGCTTCGACAACACGTTCACGTTCAAAAACTTCGACCTGGGCATCTTCCTGCAGTACTCGGGCGGCAACTACATCTACAACGGCACCAAGTCGGGGCTGCACGACCAGCGCTTCTGGAACAACGACGCCGACATTCTGGACCGCTGGACCCCGGAAAACACGGGTGGCTCGTGGCCCCGCGTGGTATTCGGCGACAACGTCTCGAATGGCTCGGGACTGGTGATGTCGGAGAACGTGGAAAAGGGCGACTTTGTCCGGCTACGGAACGTGTCGCTGGGCTACTCGCTGAACTCGGATCTGCTGAGCAAATACAGCATTGCCAACGCCCGGGTATACGTGCAGGTGCAGAACGCGGCCCTGCTGACCAAGTACTCCGGCATCGACCCGGAAATCTCCACTAACTCCACTGGTACGGCCAGCAACACCGGCGCCGGCGTCGACCGCAACTCGGTTGGCCAGGCCCGCACGTTCACGGTAGGCCTCAATATCGGTTTCTAACGCAGCAGTCTGATGACGACTATAAAGAAAAAGATTACGGGAGCGGCTTGCTTCCTGCTTGTTGGGCTGGGCACCTTTTCCTGCAAGGACGAGCTGCTGGACCCGGTTCCGCAAACCACCTTCAACAACCAGGTGGTATTTGAAACGCCCGCCCGGATTGCACTGCAGGTAAACTCGCTCTACAGCTACCTGAAGGTGGGCAACTTCCTGGGCGGCCGCTACCAGGTGTACGGCGACATCCGGGCCGATGACTTCCTCAACAAAACCTCGAACCTGGTGACGGGCACCAGCGTGTGGAACCACACTGTCACGGAACAGTCGCAGAACGACGTTATCAACCTCTGGACGGCCGCCTATCAGGCCATCAACCAGATCAATGTGTTTCTGGTGGGCATGGACGCCAACATGGGCAAGTTTGTGGCTCCGGCCTTCCCGGCCGACTTCGCCACTACTACCGCCGTCAACTACAAGGCGGAGGCCCGGCTGCTGCGCGCGTTGTCTTACTACTCGCTGCTGCAGCTGTATGCCCGGCCCTACGTGGATGGCAATGGCAGCAAACCGGGCCTGCCGCTCCGGCTACAGGCCGAAACCGGCAATACCGGCAACGACCTGGCCCGCAGCACGGTGGCCGAAGTGTACGCTCAGATTCTGGAAGACCTGAACTATGCCGAGCAGAACCTGCCTCTCACCTACACCGATGCTTCGCTGCGCGTAACGCGGGCACACCGCAACACGGCCATTGCCCTGAAAACGCGGGTCTACCTCACGATGGCCAACTATGCCAAGGTGATTGAGGAAGCCAACAAGATAGTGTCGGCGGCGGCACCTTTTGCGGCCCCGTCCGGCGTTGCGCATACCCTGACTATTGCCACGGTGTTCACTACGCCGCAGGAAACGCCGGAGAGCGTTCTGTCATTCCCTTTCACGGCCCAAAACGCCCCGGGCACGCAGAACCAACTGGGCTTCTACTTCTCCAACGAGTGTAGCCTGAACCCGGCCGGCATTCTGGGCAACCCTGCGTGGGCCGCTACCGACGTCCGCCGCACCAGCTTTGTGGTTACCAACACGGCCGGCACGGAGTCGTTGCTGTCGCGCAAGTACCCCACACCTTCTCCCTACACCGACAAGGCGCCTGTAATCCGCTATGCGGAAGTGCTGCTGAGCCTGGCAGAAGCCCGGGTGCGGACCGTAGGTGCTACTGATGCGCGGGCACTGGCCCTGCTGAATGCCGTACGGGGCCGCTCGAACCCGGCCGGGGTGTACACCAGCTTCGCGGACGCCACGGCAGCTACCAACGCTATTCTGCTGGAAAGAAGAATCGAGTTTCTGGGGGAAGGCATCCGCAACATCGACCTGATGCGCCTGAACGCCACTATTCCGGGCAAGGGCTCGGTGGGAGCGGTGCCGCCCAGCAGCCCGCTGTACGTGTGGCCCATTCCGAACACCGAACTGGCCGCCAACGCCCTGATGACGCGCAACTAAAAAAGAGGCCTTCCCGCACCGGCGAAGGCCTCTTTTTTGATTCGGGCGGGCAGGCCCGGCTCCTGTAGCTTCGGCGGTGCGCAGAGCAGTGGGCAACCGCTGCGGCCACCGCCACAGAAACCGCCCGCAGCTATGCAGCCTCGCTACGACAGTTGCGTCAGTAGGTTGCGAATAGGCGCTATTCTGCCTAAACTACCTCTCCGTTCCAACTCCATCACCAAACTTCTATTCTTTTGAAACGACGCGAATTTGTGGGCCTGACCGGCCTGGCAACCGGCGCCCTGTTCCTGCCCTCTATCCCGGGGCTGGCCAGCTCGCCCGTAGACCCGGCCCGCCTGCTGGAAGCCGTGGACCCCGCCATCAAGAAGCGCCTGGCCGATGCCGCCCTGAACGCCGCCAAGTCGGCGGGCGCTACCTACGCCGACGTGCGCATCGGGCGCTACCTCAACCAGAGCATCTTTACCCGCGAAAAGCAGGTGCAGAACATTGCCAGCGGTGAAAGCTATGGCGCGGGCGTGCGGGTTATTGCCAACGGCACCTGGGGCTTTGCGGCTACTAATACCGTAACGGAGGCCGGCATGGCCAAGGCCGCGCAGCTGGCCGTACAGATTGCCAAGGCCAACGCCAAAGTGCAGAAAGAGCAGGTGAAACTGGCTCCGCAAAAGGGCTACGGCGAGGTGTCGTGGAAAACCCCGATTGAGAAAAACGCCTTTGAGGTGCCGGTGAAGGAGAAAGTAGACCTGCTGCTGGCCGCCAACGCCAAAGCCCTGGACAACGGCGCTTCCTTCGTGAATTCGGCCCTGTTTCAGATCAACGAGCAGAAGTATTTCGCCAGTACCGACGGCTCCTACATCGACCAGGACATTCACCGCATCTGGCCCACGTTCAGTGCCACGGCCATCGACCGGAGCACGGGCAAATTCCGCACCCGCGACGGGCTGAGCGCGCCCATGGGCCTTGGCTACGAGTACATGATGCCTAAAGCCGCCGACAAGATTGCCGGCCCCAGCGGCACCGGCCTGATAGGCTACCGCAACAGCTACGATATTCTGGAAGATGCTGCCCTGGCCGCCAGGCAGGCTAAGGAAAAGCTGACGGCCAAAAGCGTAGTGCCGGGCAAATACGACCTGGTGCTCGACCCCAACCACCTGGGCCTGACCATCCACGAAACCATCGGGCACGCTACCGAGCTGGACCGCGTGCTGGGCTACGAAGCCAACTACGCCGGTACCAGCTTCGCCACGCTCGACTGGAAAGCCAAGAACGCGCCCTACGGCTCCAAGCTCGTGAACATCGTGGCCGACAAAACGCAGACAGGCAGCCTCGGCGCGGTGGGCTACGATGACGAAGGGGTGAAAACCGGAGAGTGGGACATCATCAAGGACGGCAAGCTGGTGGACTACCAGAAAACCCGCGACCAGGCCCACATCGTGAATCAGGACCACTCCGATGGCTGCTCGTACTCGCAGTCGTGGCGGGATGTGCAGTTCCAGCGCATGGCCAACATCAGCCTTCGCCCCGGCAAAGAGAAGCTGAGCGTGGATGAGATGATCAGCAAAGTGGACAAGGGCATCTACATTGCCGGCCGCGGCTCGTTCTCCATCGACCAGCAGCGCTACAACTCCCAGTTCGGCGGCACGGTGTTCTACGCTATTGAGAAAGGCAAAATAGCCGGCATACTCGAAGATGTGGCCTACCAGACCAACACCGTAGAGTTCTGGAACAGCTGCTCGGCCATCTGCGACCAGTCGGATTACCGCCTGTTCGGCTCGTTCTTCGATGGCAAAGGCCAGCCCAGCCAGGTGTCGGCCGTGAGCCACGGCTCCGCCACCACGCGCTTCAACGGCGTCAACGTCATCAATACTGCCCGCAAAATTGGCTAACGCGCCGGCCTGCTCTGCTCCCGTTCTGCCCGGGGTGGCCGGGCAGGCCAGGCGCCCACTTGCCCACTACGTCAATCCAACCTCAGCTCATCAACAATGGCAATTCTTTCCCAGGACGAAGCCCAGGCCATCCTCAAAAAGGTCCTCAGCTTCTCGAAGGCCGACGAGTGTGAAGCCACGCTCAACGGCGAAACCGGCGGCAACGTCCGCTCGGCCCGTAACTCCATCAGCACCAGCGGCGCCGTCGACAACGTAAACCTGACTGTGGAGTCGCGCTTCGGCAAGCGTTCCGGCGTGGCCACCTGCAACGAGTTCGACGACGCCACGCTGCGCCGCTGCGTGCAGCGGGCCGAAGAAATTGCGCGCCTCGCCCCCGAGAGCCCCGAATACATGCCCCTGCTCGGGCCGCAGCAGTACGCCGCCGCACCCCAGTCGTTTGCCAAAAGCACGGCCGGCATCACGCCCGACTACCGCGCCCAGCAGGTGGGAGCCAGCATGAAAATCTGCGACGAGAAAAAGCTGTCATCGGCGGCTTTCCTCAACGATGAGGCCGGATTTGTGGCCAAGCGCAACAGCAAGGGCCTCGAAGCCTATCAGCAGCTCACCAACCTGGAGTTCAGCATTACGGTGCGCACGCCGGACGGCACCGGCTCGGGCTATGCCACCGCCGACTTCAACGACTCCAGCAAGTTCGACGCCGCCGCCCTCACGCGCATTGCGGCCGATAAGGCGGCCATGTCGCGCAATGCCAAGGCCCTGGAGCCCGGCAAATACACCGTTATTCTGGAGCCAGCCGCCCTGGTTGCCAACACCGATGCCTCGCTGCTACAGGCCCTGATGAGCGCTCTGGACGCCCGCAACGCCGACGAAGGCCGCTCGTTCCTGAGCAAGAAGGGCGGCGGCAACAAGAAGGGCGAAAAGCTTTTCGACGAGCGAGTGACCATCTATTCCGACCCAACCATGGTGGACGTGGCCTCGCTGACGTTTTCCGGCGACGGCCGGCCCCAGAAAAAGACCACCTGGATTGAGAAAGGCGTAGTAAAAAACCTCTATACCTCGCGCTTCTGGGCTCAGAAAGCCGGTATTCCGGATTTGCCGCGCCCCAGCGGCTGGGTGATGGAAGGCGGCACGCAAAGCCTGCAGGACATGATTAAGGGCACCGCCAAAGGCATCCTCGTGACGCGCCTGTGGTACATCCGCCCCGTCGATCCGCAGACGCTGCTCTACACCGGCCTGACGCGCGACGGAACGTTCTACATCGAGAACGGCAAGATCAAGCATCCGGTGAAAAACTTCCGCTTCAACGAGTCGCCCATCATCATGCTCAACAACCTGGAAGCCATTGGCAAGCCGGTGCGCGTGGGTGGCAACCTCGTGCCGCCGCTGAAAATCCGGGACTTCACCTTCACGAGCCTTTCCGACGCTGTGTAATTCCGATGAGTGAATGAGGGAATGAAGGAATGAGTGCATGTCGTTCGATCAACAAGAAATCATTCGGCTACTTATTCCTCATTCGCCCATCCACTCATTCCCTCATTCACTCATTGACAATGAAAAGACGTGATTTTGTGGGCCTTACCGGCCTGGCTACCGGTGCCCTGTTCGTGCCCAGCATTCCCGGTTTTGGCGAAGGACTCGCCGTAGACCCGCTCCGCCTGCTGGATGCGGCCGACGACCCGGCCCTGAAGAAGCGCCTGGCCGATGCCGCCCTGAACGCTGCCAAAGCCGCCGGCGCTACCTATACCGACGTGCGCATCGGGCGCTACCTCAACCAGGGCGTTTTCACCCGCGAAAAGCAGGTGCAGAACATCGTCAGCTCCGAGAGCTACGGCGCGGGCGTGCGGGTTATTGCCAACGGTACCTGGGGCTTTGCGGCCACCAACATCGTGACGGAAGCGGGCATGGCCAAAGCCGCGCAGCTGGCCGTGCAGATTGCCAAGGCCAACTCGGTGGTGCAAAAGGAAAAGGTGCAGCTGGCGCCGCAGCAGGGTTTTGGCGAAGTCAGCTGGAAAGCGCCCATTCAGCAGAATGCCTTCATGGTGCCTATCAAAGACAAGGTGGATCTGCTGCTGAATGCCAATGCCAAAGCGCTGGAAAACGGGGCCTCGTTCGTGAATTCGGTGCTGTTTCAGGTGAACGAGCAGAAGTACTTCGCCTCTACCGACGGCTCCTACATCGACCAGGATATTCACCGCATCTGGCCCACGTTTGGCGTAACGGCCATCGACCGGGCTTCGGGCAAGTTCCGCTCCCGCCAGGCGCTGAGCGCCCCGATGGGCCTCGGCTACGAGTACCTCACGCCCAAAGCGGCCGACAAGATTGCCGGTCCGGCCGGCTCTGATGTGGTGGGCTACCGCAATTCCTACGACATGCTCGAGGACATTGTGCGCGCTACCAAGCAGGTGAAGGAAAAGCTGACGGCCAAAAGCGTCGTGCCCGGCAAATACGACCTGGTGCTCGACCCGCATCACCTGGGCCTGACGATTCACGAGTCGGTAGGCCACCCGCTGGAGCTGGACCGCGTGCTGGGCTACGAGGCCAACTACGCCGGTACCAGCTTCGCCACCCTCGACTGGAAAGCCAAAGGCGCGCCCTACGGCTCCAGGCAGGTCAACATCGTGGCCGATAAGCTGCAGCCCGGCTCGCTGGGCGCGGTAGGTTACGACGATGAGGGCGTGAAAACCAAAGAGTGGGACCTGATTAAGGAGGGCAAGCTGGTAGACTACCAGAAAATCCGTGACCAGGCCCACATTGTGGGCCAGAAAGAGTCGGACGGCTGCTGCTACTCGCAGTCGTGGCAGGATGTGCAGTTCCAGCGCATGCCCAACGTGAGCCTACGGCCCAGCGCCACCAAAATGAGCGTGGACGACCTGGTGAAAGGCGTGGAAAAAGGCATCTACATTGCCGGCAACGGTTCCTTCTCCATCGACCAGCAGCGCTATAATTCCCAGTTCGGCGGGCAGGTATTCTACGCCATTGAAAAAGGCAAGATTGCCGGCATGCTCGAAGACGTAGCGTACCAGACCAACACGCTGGAGTTCTGGAACAGCTGCGCCGGCAGCTGCGACGCCTCCGACTACCGGTTTGCGGGCTTCTTCAACGACGGCAAAGGCCAGCCCAGCCAAAGCTCGGCCGTGAGCCACGGCTCCGCCACCACCCGCTTCAATGGCGTCAACGTCATCAATACCGCCCGCAAAATCTAGGCGAAATTGCTGTTCTTCTACCACAACGGCCTGCTGGAATCTGCCCGGCAGGCCGTTGTTTTATCATCCTAATTTCCTAATATTCATCCGCATCGGCCAACCTTTCCGGGTGGTGCGGCATCTGGCAGCCAAGCAGGTTGCCGGCACCGGCGGGCACTCTTCCTTTCCTATCCATTTTCATCTCCCAGCACTTTGAGAAGACGTGATTTTGTGGGGCTTACCGGTCTGGCGGCCGGCAGCCTGTTGCTCCCGAGCCTGCCCGGCATGGGCGGCATCTTTGTGGAGCCTGAGCAGCTGCTCGACACCATCGACCCGGCCCTGAAAAAGCGGCTGGCCGATGCGGCTCTGAACGCCGCCAAAGCGACCGGGGCCAGCTACACCGATGTGCGCATTGGGCGCTACCTCAACCAGTACGTGTTTACGCGCGAAAAGCAGGTGCAGAACATCGTCAGCACGGAAAGCTTTGGAGCGGGCGTGCGGGCTTTGGTAAACGGTGCCTGGGGCTTTGCGGCCACCAATACCGTGACGGAGGCCGGCCTGGCGGAAGCTGCCCGCACGGCCGTGGCCATTGCCAAAGCCAACCAGAAAGTGCAGAAAACGCCGGTGCAGCTGGCCCCGCAGAAAGGCTACGGCGAGGTGTCGTGGAAAACCCCGATTGAAAGAAACTTCTTCGAGGTGCCCGTAAAGGAGAAAGTAGACCTGCTGCTGGCCGCCAACGGCAAAGCCCTGGACAACGGCGCCAGCTACGTCAACTCCGCCCTGTTTCAGGTGAACGAGCAGAAGTATTTCGCCTCTACCGATGGCTCCTACATCGACCAGGATATCCACCGCATCTGGCCCACGTTTGATGTAACGGTCGTAGACCGCACCACGGGCAAGTTCCGCTCGCGCGGCTCCATGGCCTCGCCGATGGGACTGGGCTACGAGTACCTGACGCCCCGCGCCAGTGATAAAATGGCCGGTCCGCAGGGCACCAGTGTCATTGGCTACAAGCAGCGCTACGACATGCTGGAAGATGCTGCCCTGGCCGCCAGGCAGGCCAAGGAAAAACTCACCTGCAAGAGCGTAGTACCCGGCAAATACGACCTGGTGCTCGACCCCTCACACCTGGGCCTGACCATCCATGAAAGCGTGGGCCACCCGCTGGAGCTGGACCGCGTGCTGGGCTATGAAGCCAACTATGCCGGTACCAGCTTCGCCACCCTCGACTGGAAAGCCAAAGGCGCGCCTTACGGCTCCAAGCAGGTCAACATCGTAGCCGATAAGCTGCAGCCCGGCTCGCTGGGCGCGGTAGGTTACGACGACGAAGGCGTGAAGACCAAAGAGTGGGACCTGATTAAGGAAGGCAAGCTGGTAGACTACCAGAAAATCCGCGACCAGGCCCACATCCTCGGCCAGAAAGAGTCGGATGGCTGCTGCTACGCCGACTCGTGGAGCAGCGTGCAGTTCCAGCGCATGCCCAATGTGAGCCTACGGCCCGGCAAAGACAAGCTGAGCGTGGATGAGATGATCAGCAAAGTAGACAAGGGCATCTACATTGCCGGCGAAGGCTCCTACTCCATCGACCAGCAGCGCTATAATTTCCAGTTCGGCGGTAAAGTGTTCTATGCCATCGAAAAAGGCAAGATTGCCGGTATGCTCGAAGACGTAGCCTATCAGGCGAACACCCAGGAGTTCTGGAACAGCTGCGCCGGCAGCTGCGACGCTTCCGACTACCGGTTCCTGGGCACGTTCTTCGATGGCAAGGGCCAGCCCAGCCAGGTGTCGGCCGTGAGCCACGGCTCCAGTACCACGCGCTTCAACGGCGTCAACGTCATCAATACGGCCCGCAAAATTTAAATGCTGATTGCCTCTTGTTGATTGCTATTGCTCAAACACTTATCAATCAACAACTAACAATCACTACACAGCAATCAACATATGGCAATTCTTTCCAAAGATGAAGCGCAGGCTATTCTCAAAAAAGTCCTTGGCTTCTCCACCGCCGACGAGTGCGCCGCCCAGCTTACCGGCAGCACCACCGGCAATATCCGCTACGCCCGCAACGCGGTAAGCACGGCCGGCTCTTCCAGCAACGTGAGCCTGGGGGTGGAAGCCCGCTTCGGCAAACGCTCCGGCGTGGCTACCTGCAACCAGTTTGATGACGCCACGCTGCGCCGCTGCGTGCAGCGGGCCGAGGAAATTGCGCGCCTCGCTCCCGAAGACCCGGAATACGTGCCGATGCTGGGCCCGCAGCAATTCCTGACGCCCATCACCTACGCTGCCAGCACCGCCGCTATCAGCCCCGACTTCCGGGCCCAGGTAGCGGCCGACAGCATTGCGCTGTGCGAAGGCCGCAAGCTCACGGCCGCCGGCTACCTCGAAGATGGCCCCAGCTTCACGGCTATCCGCAACAGCAAGGGGCTGGAAGGCTACCAGCAGCTCACCAACCTCGACTTTTCGGTGACGGTGCGCACGGCCGATGGCACCGGCTCGGGCTACGCCGTGGGCGACTTCACGGACGTAACCAAGTTCGACACCAAGGCCATGACCAAGCGCGCGGCCGACAAAGCCGCCGGCTCGGTGGGCGCCAAGGCCATTGAGCCCGGCAAGTATACCGTGATTCTGGAGCCCGCCGCGCTGGTGTCCGACGAAGGCATTCTGAACCGCCTGATTTATGCGCTGGATGCCCGCAGTGCCGACGAGGGCCGCTCGTTTCTGAGCAAGAAGGGCGGCGGCAATAAGCTGGGCGAGAAGATGTTCGACTCGCGCGTTACTATCTACTCCGACCCGCTGAATACCAGCGCCCCCGGCCGCGTATTCGATGGCGACGGCCTGCCCGTGAAACCCATGACGTGGATAGACAAGGGCGTGATGAAGAATATGTATTACTCCCGTTTCTGGGCCGAAAAGAACAAGAAGCCCGCCACGGCTTTCCCCAGCGGCTTCGTGATGGAAGGCGGCACCCAAAGCGTCGAGGACCTCATCAAGGGCACGGCCAAGGGCATCCTGATTACGCGCCTATGGTACATCCGCGACGTGGACCCGCAGACGCTGCTCGTGACGGGCCTCACGCGCGACGGCACGTTCTACATCGAGAACGGCAAAATCAAGCACCCCATCAAGAACATGCGCTTCAACGAAAGCCCGGTGATTATGCTCAACAACATCGAGGCCATCGGGAAGCCGCAGCGGCTGGGCGGCAACATGGTGCCCCCGCTGAAGGTGCGCGACTTCACGTTCACGAGCCTCTCCGACGCCGTGTAGGCGAGTCGGCTTCCAGATTGTAACTTACGGCTTTCATATGCTCTTTGGGAGCTATGAAAGCCGTTTTCTTGCATTAGTTATTCTCTTTCCACTGTTATGAAGCTTATTTTTTCGGCTGCCCTGCTGCTGGCCACCAGCGTAGCGGCGCAGGCCCAGCAAGCCCCCGCCGACTCGGTGCGGGCCGCCGAAACCAGCAGCCGGAGCGCCTATGCTCCCGGCGAGGTAATGACGCCCGAAGGCAAGCAGGTGAAGGCGTATTTCCCCATCAGCGTGAATGGCTTTGAGAAGAGCATTTCCTACTTCAACACGCACCCCGAAGTGCGGCCGTTTCCGCAGCCGCGCTTCATCAGCGTCGATAAAATCCATAGCATGACCGTGCGGGGCCAGTACTCCGAAACGCTCAAGCTGAACGGCAAAAGCCTGCATATTCTGGCCGCCCGCCTCGTAAATGGCCCGGTGGAGCTGTTCAACTTTGCCGAGGCCAAATCGGTGCCGGTGCCCCTGCCGGTGCCGGGCGCGGTGTTCACGCCCATTGCGGGCATTCCGTACACCAAAAACCACTGGTACCTGCGCCGCAACGGGGAGCTGGCGGAGGTGAAGCGCGGCAAGTTTGAAGAGCAGCTCAGCGAATACCTGAGCACAAAGCCCGAGCTGGCAGCCAGGGTAAAGGCCAAAGCCGAGGGCTACCGCTACCAGGATATGGTGCGCATCATCACGGAATACAACCAGCCTGCCGGCAGCAGCGCCAACTAAGCCGCTTCTGGGTTTCCATTCAACAAAAACGGCCTGCTCACTTTCGTAAGCAGGCCGTTGCATAGCTACGCCAGTCTCTACTCGCTGCCGAAGCGGATGCCGACGTAGCCCTGAATCACGCGGTTTTTGAGGCGCGGGTCGTTGGCACCGTTCAGGTCGTCCACGTCGTTGATGTTGTTGAGGCCGGCCGTGTAGCGCGCGCCCAGAATCAGGTTGCCGACTTCGATGCCCGCACCGGCGGCCAGGGCAAAATCGGTTTTCTTGTAGTTGCTGTCGGCTGAGCGGTCTACGGGGCCGTAGCCGTCGGCGGCGCTGATGCGCAGCGTACCGTCTTCGCGGGCGCCCAGCAACACGCCGAACTGGGGGCCGGCTTCGGCAAACACGGGGCCCACTTTCACGCGGGCCAGCACGGGCACATTGAGGTAGTGCAGCTTGGTGTCGTAGTTGGCCAGCGCCGAGCGGAACTGGGAGCCCTGCAGCGAGTAAAGCACCTCCGGCTGAACCGACAGCGGCCCAATGACCGGCAGCCGCACGAAAATGCCGGCGTGATACGTCGTTTTGTAGCGCGTGTCCATGTCGATGTTCTGGCCATCGAGCACCGCCCCGTTGATGCCGGCCTTGATGCCAATCTGCGCCTGCGCGTGGCCGGCCGCCAGGAGCAGCAGCAGCGCGAAAAAGAGTCTTATCGTCTTCATAGTGAGGGTGGCCATGAGGTGAGTGTACTGGCTGCTAACGAAAAACCCCGGGTTGCCGATACAGTATTTCCATCTAACTTTTTACTGTTCAACCGGATAGAAATCCTTGGGCACAGTTTTTTGGACCGATGCGGCCCTAGAAGCCACCTTGCACCGCCGGGCGCGTCTGTTGCAGTGCGTCGTTTTCCCGTTTTCTGTCCGTACTTCCGCTCATGCCCGCTCCTTTCACCTTCGTGCGCCTGCAATACCGCTCCGGCGACTGGGACGGCGTGGACGAGCGGATGCCCACCAACCTGCTGCACTCCCTGATTCAGTACACCAAAATTCCGGTGAACCAGAAGGAGAAAGTAGTGGCCCTGGACTCGGAAGAGCTGTTTCGCTACCCGTTCTGCTACCTTTCAGGGCACAAGCTGGTGCAGTTTTCGGCCGCCGAGAAAAAGAACTTCACGCAGTATGTGCGCAACGGCGGCTTCGTGTTCGTCGATGACTGCAACCACGACATCGACGGGCTGTTTGCGCGCTCCTTCGAGGAGCAGATGCGGCAGTGTTTCGGGGCGGGCGCGCTGAAGAAGATAGCCAAGACGCACGCCATCTACTCGCAGTTTTTCAAGTTTCCGGATGGGCCGCCGCCCACCAGCTTCGAGCTCAACGGCTGGGGCGACGACCTGGTGCACGACTACCTGAAGGGCATCGAAATCAACGGCCGGCTGGGCGTGCTCTACTCCAACAAGGACTACGGCTGCGAGTGGGACTACGACTTCCGCAACAAACGCTTTCTGGCCGAAGACAACACCAAATTCGGCGTCAACATCCTGCTCTACGCCCTCACGGCCTAACTCTCCCGATCCGGCTGCGCCCGACTACCGACTATATGACCGAACAAGACGTTACCCGCCTGCTCGCCAAGCTGCCGCCGCTGCGCCAGGAAATTGCCAAAATCATTGTGGGGCAGGAAGCCGTGCTCGATGAGGTGCTGGTGGCGCTGCTGGCCGGTGGCCACGCGCTGCTGGAAGGCGTGCCGGGCCTGGCCAAAACCCTGCTCGTGCGCACCCTCGCCCAGGCCACCGACCTGCCCTTCCGCCGCATCCAGTTCACGCCCGACCTGATGCCCACCGACATTCTGGGCACCGAGATTCTGGAAGAAGACCACGGCACCGGCCGCCGCTCGTTCAAGTTCAACCCCGGCCCCATCTTCGCCAGCCTGGTGCTGGCCGACGAAATCAACCGGACGCCGCCCAAGACCCAGGCGGCGCTGCTGGAAGCCATGCAGGAAGGCCACGTGACCTACGCCGGCCAGGAGCACGCGCTGCCCAAGCCGTTCTTTCTGCTGGCCACCCAAAACCCCATCGAGCAGAGCGGCACCTACCCGCTGCCCGAAGCCCAGCTCGACCGGTTTCTGCTCTACATCCGCATCGGCTACCCCACCGAGCAGGAGGAGCTGGCGGTGCTGAGCGGCACTACCGGCACCGCGCGGCCCGAAGTACGGCCCGTGCTGGCCGGCGAAGACGTGCGGCAGTTGCAACAGCTGGTACGGCAGGTGAGCCTGAGCCCCGAGTTGCTCCGCTTCGTGAACCGGCTGGTGCGGGCCACGCGCCCGGCCACGTCGGAGGTGCCCTTCATCCGGGACTACGGCCGCTGGGGCGCCGGCCCGCGCGCCGGGCAGGCCCTGATTCTATGCGCTAAAGCCCGCGCGCTGCTGCAGGGCCGGTTCGCGGCCACCCTCGACGATATCCGGGCGCTGGCCCCGGCCGTGCTGCGCCACCGCGTGCTGCTCAACTTCAACGCCGAAGCCGAAAACCTCACCTCCGACGATGCCGTAGCCGCGCTGCTGAAGGCCGTTGTTGTATAGAGCTGAGAAAGTAGAGCCAAGAACTTAGACCTGAAACTCTCCCACCTCATGAGGCGAGTTACACTGAGTTTTTCCACATTTTTCACACATGAGCCTTAGGCGTGAGTTGCGCCCTTTTCTAAGCTCTAAGTTCTTGTTTCTCTGTTCTAACCCATGCTCACGCCCGAACACCTGCACGCCCTACAGAACCTGCCGCTGGCGGCGCGGCAGGCAGCCGAAGGCTTTCTGCACGGCCAGCACCTGAGCCGCCGCAAAGGCGCGGGCATGGAGTTCAGCCAGTACCGCCCCTACCAGCCCGGCGACGACCTGCGCCGCCTCGACTGGCGCCTGGCCGCCCGCTCCGATAGGTACTACCTGCGCGAATCGGAGGTGGATACGAGCCTGACCGTGCACCTCGTGCTGGATGCCACGGCCAGCATGAACCACCCCGACGACAACGGCCTCACCAAGCTCGATTATGCCCGGCTGCTGCTGGCGGCACTGGCCTACCTGGCCACCCAGCAGGGCGACGCCGTGGGCCTCACCATTCTGCACCCGGCCGGCCTGCGCCACCTGCCGCCCCGCGCCGATGCCCGCCAGCTGCCCCGCCTCTACCACGCCCTCGAAACGGCCGAGGCGGCCGGCACTTTCCCGTCGGCCGAAGTGCTGGCCCCGCTCACGGCCCGCCGCCAGCGCGCCCTCACTATCTGCGTGAGTGATATGTATGAATCAGGAACCGAAATTGAGGGCTTGCTGACGCGGCTGCGGGCCACCTCCGGCGAGGTGCTGCTGCTGCATTTGATGGCCCGCAACGAGCTGGAGTTCAGCTTCCGCGGGGCCGTGACGTTTGAGGACCTGGAAACCGGCCGCCGCCTGCAGCTCAACGCCGACCAGCAGCGCGCCGCCTGGCAGCAGCAGCTACAGGAGTGGCTGCGCGACACCGCCCGCCAGGCCCGCCGCCACGGCTTCGACTACCACCAGCTCAGCACCGCCGCACCCTTCACCCAGGCCCTGCGCGAGTTCCTGCGCCGCCGCGTGGCGGGGTGACGGATTGGTGGGGCCGTGGAGTTGTGGATTGGTGGAGTAATCTGTCATCCTGAGCCTGCGAAGGACCTTATCCCGCCCGCCCGATATCCAGGCGCAGTCCACATGGTACGAGACTTCTCTGTGCTCACCGCAACCCACTCAGGATGAAAAGCTAGCCTCTCCAGCTGCTGCCCGGCTTCCTGTTGCAAAAGCCTATATCGGCGTATTGCAATCCTCTCCGGTTCTGCTACCTTACCAGCACTTTCCGCCCCGCTTCCCCTACCACCGCCTATTGCCCCTGCTACACTGCCCCGGCCTCTGCTGGCCCGGCCGTGGCATGGGCTTTTTTGTTGCCGATACTACCTATTCCTTATGCGCAAACTATTCCTGTATGCCGCCCTGCTGCTGCTCACGCAGTGCTCCAAATGTAAGAACGACGACCCCAGCCCGCTGGAGCGGTTGCCACCCGCCACCCAGACCGGAGCCAACACCTTCGGCTGCCTCGTCAACGGCCAGCCCTGGACGCCGCAGGGAAACGATGGCACCGCTAACTATACCGTGTCCTACGACCGGTTCCCTGACGGAGGCATTCTTAACATCAGCACGTACAAAATCTACGGCCAAGGTGCTACCGACTTTCAAACCCTCTCCCTATGGGCCAAGCAGATTACGGGGATTGGCTCATTTTCCTTTCTGAATACAAGTTCAGCTATAGCCAGATTTGGCGATGTAAAAACGAATTGTATTTGGCGAAGTGCTGACAACACCACCACTTACCGGCGCGGCACGCTCACCATTACCAAGTTGGACCTGACGGCCGGCATCATCTCCGGCACCTTCGACTTCACGCTCTACAAGCCCGGCTGCGACTCCATCCGCGTCACCCACGGCCGCTTCGACAAGAAACTGTAACAGCGCTTTTCCTTTCACCAATTCCCACTTTCCCCATGAAACAAGGCAACCGCATTTCCGCCGCCATCAAGCCCGCCGACAAAACGGCCTTTATCCAAACCCTGAAGGAGCTCAGCGGCCGGCTCGACTTCCTGATTACGCTACAGCCCGAAGAGAGCCAGAGCCTGCGCAAGATTGGTATCGACGGGGTGCCCTACGCCCTGGCCGGCCGCGACGCTGTGCGCGCCAGCCTCGACTTCACCCGCCGCTCTTTCGATTTGGATGAGTACGAGCAGGACGTGACCCTGTTTCAGGACCTGGGCGAAATCCTGGCCGTGCTCAACCCGCTGCGCCAGCGGCTGGAAGATACGTACCGCCTCGTCGGGGCCGATGTGATGGTGACGGCCGACGACATCTACGAAGACCTGCGCAACGACAACGGCGAAACCGCCGCCGTGCAGGCTCCCCTGCAGCAGATGCGCAAGCGCTACCAGTACCGCAACGGCGCGGCGGCTAAAGCCACCAAAGCCACCAAGCCTACTACCCCGAACCCGGACGCGGCGTAAGTTTCCGCTCCCCTTGCGGGCCGCAAACCGCCCCCGTTCGGCTCCGTGCCGGGCGGGGGCCTCTTTGTGCCGCCCAGGGCCGGTGCGGCAGCGGGAGCCCGCGACGAAAAGGCGCGACCCTGCGGTAAGGTGCCGCGAAGTCGCGGCCCGGAGCCGCGAGCTGGCGGCTTTTCATCGCGAAGTCGCGGCAAAAGGGCGCAACCACGCGGCCCGGAACCGCGAGCTGGCGCCTTTTTGCCGCGAAGTCGCGGCCGGGCACCGCAACCTTGCGGCGAAAAGGCGCGACTTTGCGGTGCCCGGCCGCCAAAGCAACTGTTTTCGGCGAAGCATGGCGCTCCTGCAGGCCGGCCTCCGGTTGCGCGTGGGGCCGGTTCCTGCGCGTACAGCAACAGGCCGGGGCGTTTCAGCAGCTGCTTTCCATCTTCTCACAAACACCCCGGCCCCTCACCAAGCCCCACCGTCTGACCAATGCCCACCGTTTTTTTCTCTGCTGCCACCGCCGGCTGGCTGGCCCTGCTGGGGCTGGCCGTGCCGGTGGCCATTCACCTCTGGAACCGGCGGCCGGGGCGCGTGGTGCGGGTGGGCAGTGTGCGCTGGCTGGAAGCCGCCGCCAACCGCCGCCTGCGCAACCTGCGCCTGGAGCAGGTGGGGCTGTTGCTGCTGCGGGCGGCACTAGTGGCGCTGCTGGCCCTGGCCGTGGCCGGCCCGGTGTGGCAGCGGCCCCAGCCGGCCCGGCCGGTGCGGGGCCTCGTGCTGCTGGCCCCCGAAACCCTGCACCCCGAGGTGCTGCCGGCCCTGCGGCCCGCCATCGACTCGTTGCGGCGGCAGGGCTACGCGCTGCGCCTGTTTGCGCCGGGGTTCCGGCCGGTTTCCGCGCAGGCCTGGAGCCAGCCCGATTCGCTCAGCCAGCTGCGGGCCCTGCTACCAGCCGATTCGCTGCCGGCCGATGACTACTGGACCCGCGCCCGCCAGGCCGCCGACTCGTTTCCGGTGCAGCCGCTGCGGGTGTTTTCGGGTACCGGCCTGGCGCATTTCGGGGGAGCCCGGCCCGCGCTGCCCGCCCGCCTGACGTGGCAGGCCGTGCCACTGCCGGACTCGGCCCGCTGGCTAACCCAGGCCTATCAGCCCCACCCCGATACGCTTCGCCTGCTCATCGGCCACAGTCAGGAGGAAGCCACTACGTTTCGCACCGTGCAGGTGCTGCGCCCCCGGCAGGCGGGCGCCCTGCGCGTGGCCGGCCTGCCGGGCCTCGCCTATCAGCCCGGCCCCCGGCCCCTGCTGCGGCAGCCGGGCCGGCCGGCCGTG
This sequence comes from Hymenobacter psychrotolerans DSM 18569, assembly GCF_900142395.1. Taxonomy (GTDB): domain Bacteria; phylum Bacteroidota; class Bacteroidia; order Cytophagales; family Hymenobacteraceae; genus Hymenobacter; species Hymenobacter psychrotolerans. The sequence continues at coordinate 319,790 of NZ_FRAS01000001.1, forward strand.
CCCATTCAGACTTCTCCGGTACGCGTGGTGCTGTACGCTGATGCGGCCCATGCGTCATCGGGCCGCTACCTGCGGGCCGCGCTGCGGGCAGCGGCGCTGGGCCTGCACCGGCCGCTGGAGCTGCGCACCGTTGCCGCCACCGATTCACTTCCCTCCCGGCCCGACTGGCTGTTCTGGCTGAGCAGCCAGCCGGCCCCACCGGCGTGGCAGGCCCGGGCCCGGCGCGGCGGCCACCTCTGGGAAGAAGCCGCCCAGGGCACTCCCGTACAAGCCCGGCTCGCCCTAACTGGCTTAGCGGAAGCCGGTTCGGCCATCGAGCTGTTGCAGCTGGATACCAGCCGCGCCCCGGCCCGCGCAACCCCGGTGTGGCCGGCGGGAACCGGCCAGCCCATGCTGCTGCGCGAGGCTTTCGGGCAGGGCAGCCGCTACCAGCTGCGCACCCGCCTGCACCCCGCCTGGACCAGTCTGCCCGAAACCCCTGTGTTCCCGACGCTGCTGCTGCAGGTGCTGCGCACCGAGTCGGAGCCGCCACCCGCCACCGCCCCCCACGACCTGCGCCGCCTCGACAGCCGGCAGCTGGGGGCAGCGGCGGTGCCCGCCGGTCCCGCGCACCAGCCGCCCGCCACGATTCAGCCGGCGCCGCAGCAGCTGGCGCTGCGCCGCTGGGCGGTGCTGGCGGCGCTGCTGCTGTTTGCGCTGGAAAGGTGGGTTGCCCGTCGTATATCTGCTTCGCCTTCTTCCGCTGCCACCGCATGAGTCCTATCACCACTACCACTCAGTCGGGCCCCGAGCAGCTCCGGCACCTTGCCCGCCGCGAAGCCCGCCGCCGCACGCTGGCGCTCCTGCTGCTGGCCGGCGCGGTAGGGCTGGCCGCTGTGGCCTGGGCCCGGCACTGGCCGGCCGCGTGGCCCGCCGTGGGCGCCGGACTGGGGGTGCTGCTACTGGCCGTTGGCTACGGAATCTACCGGCTTCAGCAGCCGCGCCTGCCCGCCCTGGCCCGCCGCCTCGACCGGCTGTATCCGGAGCTGGAAGACAGCACCGGCCTGCTGTTGCACCACACTGATGCCCCCGCCCTGAACCTGCTGGAACAGTTGCAGCGCCAGCGTGTGCAGGCACGGCTAACGGAGCTGCAGGAGGCCCGTCCGCACCTGCTGCCGTTTTCGTGGCGGCCCGTGGCTGTGGCCGGCACGCTGCTGGTGCTGCTGGCGGCGGGCAGCGGGCTGTACCGCCCTTCCACTCCGCCGTCGGCAGCCCTGGCAGTTCGTTTCCCCGATGCGCCGGCGGCCGCACCGGGCCAGGCAGCCCCGCCGCGCCTGCTCGAAACCCGGGTGCTGGTGACGCCGCCCGCCTACACCCGCCGCCCGGCTTTCGCTCCGGCCAGTCTCTCGTTTAGCTGCCCTGTGGGCTCTCGGGTGCGCTGGACGGTGCGGGTTTCGGGTGCTGAAGCCGGCGCGCCGGTGCTCGAATTGGGCCGGCAGCGCCTGCCGTTTCGGACCGTAGCGGGCCAGCCGCTGGAATTTGTGGTGGAAACCCAGGTGGCCGCGTCCGGCCTGTACCGGCTGCGCTTTGCGGGGCAGACCTCCGACGACTACGCCCTGGAGGCCCTGCCCGATCAGGCCCCGACGCTCCAGATCCAGACGCCGAAGCCCTACACCCTCATTGAGTTCGGGCAGCGCCCGCAGGTAGCGGTGCGAGTGGCAGCACACGACGACTACGGCCTGCTGGACGCGCAGCTGGTAGCAACCGTGGCGCAGGGCCAGGGCGAGGCCGTGAAGTTCCGGGAAGTGGTAACGGACCTGAGCGGCAGCCTGAGCGGCCAGCCGCGGCAGGCCACACTTGCTGCCCTGCTCCGGCTGCCGGCCCTGGGCCTCACCTACGGCGACGAAGTGTATTTCTACGTTCGTGCCCGCGACAATGCCCGCCACCTCAGCCGCTCCGACACTTACCTCGTGCAGTGGGAAGACACTACGGTGCAGGACGGCCTCACCGACCTCTCGCTGGGAGTGAATGTGGTGCCGGCGTACTTCCGCAGCCAGCGCCAGATCATCATTGATACCGAAAAGCTGATGGCCGAGCGCGCCACGCTGCCGGCTGCCACCTTCGCCGACCGCGCCAACAGCCTGGGCCACGACCAGAAGATTCTGCGCCTGCGCTACGGCAAGTTTCTGAGTGAGGAGTTTGAGGGCAGCATCGGGGAAACGGCAGGCCCGCCCGCGGCGCAAAAAGACTCCGCCGACGACCACGCGGACCATGACGACCACGCGCACGAAAACCCGGCCGACCACGCCGGCCACGACCACGGCACCGCCGGCCAGGCCACCGGCGAAGACGCCAACAGCCCGCAGGCCCTGATGGACCCCTACCTGCACAAACACGACGACTCGGAAACCGCCGACTTCCTGGAGCCCGCCGTGAAAGCCAAGCTGCGGGGCGTGCTCAACCAGATGTGGGAAGCCGAATTGCGGCTGCGGCTGGCCAAACCCGCTGAGGCCCGCCCCTTCGAGTACCGCGCCCTGCGGCTGCTCAAGCAGGTGCAGCAGCAGACCCGCGCCTACGTCCGCAAGTCGGGCTACGAGCCGCCAGTGCTGCCCGAAGCGACCCTGCGCCTCTCCGGCGACCTGGCCGGGGCAGCGGCACCTCGCCTTTCTAAGCAAGTCCCGGCGCCGGCCACCCAGCCGGAAATCCGGGCAGCTATACAACGGCTGGCGGCCCTGCAAACCGGCCAGGCCGCCACGGCCGCTGATGCGCTGCTGCTGGAGCGCGCCGGCCAGGCCGTCGCGCAGGCCGCGTTGCAGCGGCCCGGTGCCTACCTGCCGGCCGTGCGGGCGCTGCGCCAGCTCACTACCGACATCCGGGCCGGCCGCGCGGCGTGCTCCACCTGCTTCGCCCCGGCCGAAAAAGCCCTGACTTCGCTGCTGCCGGCCCCGGCCGCTGCTCCGCTCCGCTCTCCCCGCCCCGACCGGCTGGGCCAACGCTACCTGCAAGCTCTATGATATTTTACCTGCTCCTGGGTAGTTGCCTGCTGCTAGGCCTGGCGCTGGCAGTAGCCGCATGGCGCCGCCCCGACCCGCGCCGCCGGCTTCCCCGGGCCCTGGCCACCGTAGTCGCCATTGGGGCATTGTGGCTCATGGCCTATCCGCCCCACACCACCCGCCTGGTCCGGCAGGCCGAAGCCATTCTACTCACCGACCAGTATCAGCCTGATACGTTACGGGCCCTGCTGCGGCGCCTGGGCCCTGGCACCCGTATCTGGCGCTACCAGCCTGATTTCGTTGCCACCGGCTCAGCTCCTTCCGACACGCCTGCTGTTGCCCGGCTGGCAGCCCTGGCCGAGCAACAGCCCGCGGTGCAACGCCTGCACGTGCTGGGCACCGGCCTGCCAGCGGCCGTACTGCCGGCCCCGGCAACCATGCAGCTGATGGTGCACGCCCCACCGGCCCGCACCGGCTTCCGGACAGCCCACTGGAACCGCAGCCTGGCGCTGGGGCAGCCACTGCTGATAGAAGGTTTTTTTGAGTCGGCAAGTCGCGCGCCGGTCTGGGTCCGGCTGCAGGCGGCCGGCACCGTTCAGGATTCTGTGCGGCTGCCTGCCGGACAAGGCGCTTTCCGGCTACGCTACACCCCCAAAACCGCGGGCCGACTGGTAGCCATGCTGTCGGCGGGCCCTACCGGCCGGCTGGTAGCTCGGGAGCCGGTGCCGGCCGAAGTACAGCCGCCCCGCCCGCTCCGGGTGCTGGTGCTGGCGGCTACCGCTTCGTTCGAGCTGAAGTTTCTGAAAAATCAGTTGGCTGCTCAGCAGCATGCCGTGGCGTGGCGGGCGGGCATCAGCCGGGGCCTCACCCAGACGGAGTTTAGCAACCACTCGCCGACCGACCTCAGCCGCCTCTCTCCCACTTTGCTCGCCCGCTACGACGTGGTAGTAGCTGATGCTGCAGCCCTGACCAGCCTGTCCTCCTCGGAAGCACAGGCCCTGCGCGCGGCGCAGCAGCAAACCGGCTTAGGAATGGTCGTGCTGACTGATGCCGGCCCCACCGCCAGAAACGCCTTCCTTCCGTCTACCATCCGGCTCGTGGCACAGGCCGGGGCTACTGCTGAACGGCCGCAGCGGCTGGCCCAGCTCCCGGCCGCGGCCGTAGTGCCGGCCACGCTGCAACTAGCCGGCCCTGCGCGGGCATTGATTTCGGTAGCGGAATCGGCGCGGCCGGTAGTGGCGGCGCAACGCCTGCGCCTGGGTACCGTGGTGGTTTCTACGCTGCCTGAAACCTACCCCTGGCTGCTGCAAAACAAAGCGGCCCTCTACAACAGCTACTGGAGCCGCCTGCTGACTGCCGCCGCCCGCCCTACCCCGCCCGCAAGCCATTGGGCAGCGCTGGAGCCCTGGCCAAAGCCTGGCCTGCCGCTCGGGCTGCAGCTTAGCGCGGCTACGGTTGCTACCCGGCCGCCGGTTGCGGCCGATGCGGCCGGGCAGCCGCTGGCGCGCCTGGCGCTGCAGCAGGATAGCCGCCTGCCGGAATGGAGCACTGCCACGTATTGGCCTACCCAGGCAGGTTGGCAGCAGTTTGAGCGGCCCGGGCAGGCCAGCCAGTGGCTCTACATTTTTGATAAGCACGACTGGCTGGGTCCGCAACAGCACGGCTGGGCTCAGCTGGCCCGCACTGGCAGCCGCCTACCACCGCACATTGGCGCCACGCCGGCCCCGCAAACAGCAACCGATGCCTGGCCGATAGGGTGGTTTATGGCGCTGTTTGTGCTGGCGGCCGGCTTTTTGTGGCTCGAAGAGAAGCTGTAACGCCCAGACCAGTGCCTGCAAAAGCAGAAACGGCCCGCCAAGGCCGTTTCTGCTTTTGCAGGCTATTTCGGCTAGTAGCGTATGTCGGGGTGGCCGCCGAGTTTCGCGTCTTCCGCGTCTCCGATAAGGTAGTCCCCTACCTTATACACGATGCTGGTGACTGGCGGCAGCAGTAGCTCGCCCTGGGCTGATGCCAGGCCGTCCGCCCCGGTATCGCCACCATTTTCAGTGGGTTGCGGGTCGGCGGAGTTGGTAGTGGATGGCGTGCTCAGCACAGGATTGCGTTTTAGGATGGGGTATTCGGGCAGTTCAGGATAGAAACTCACCACAAAGATTGCATTTTAAATATTGAATGCTTAAATATTTCGTGATTATTTCTTGACACTGTGATTACGCACCACACAAAAAGGCCCGCCTTTCAAATGAAAAGCGGGCCCTTTGCTCTCAGACCGGCTAAAAGCCAGCCTCAGGAAATTACTTCTGCTCGGTCGTGGTGGTCGTGGTGGTCGACGAAGCCTCGGTGGTAGCAGCGGGAGCCGTGGTAGTAGCAGCCGTGGTGTCAGCCGACATAGCCGTCGTGTCCGTAGCAGCAGGAGTAGTGGTTTCTACGGTGCCGGTTTCGGTGGTGGTGGTTTCTTCGGTAGTAGCGGGCTTCGACTCGCAAGACGACAGAGCTACAGCGAAAAACAGAGCAGATACCTTGAGAAGGTTCTTCATGGTTGTGGTAAGTTTGAAAAATTTGTCTGAAAACCCCCTTCATACTCTTCAGTAAAGAAGGTAACCCAAGGCATAAATATTTTTTCGGGCGGGGTTACTTCACCTCCATCCTTGTATTAACGACCAAAGTGAATGGCGAAGGCCACTGCTTCCTATACCGACGACGAATTCGTGGCGGCCATCCGCCGCGGCGACGACCGGGCCCTGGCTCAGCTCTACCGGCTGCACCTCCCCATGGTTTCGCACTACGTGCTGCAAAACAGCGGCACCGAAGACGAGGCCAAGGATGTTTACCAGGAAGGTGTTATGGTGTTTTATGAAAAGGTGCGCGACGGCTCGCTCGAGCTTAGCTGCCAGATCAAAACCTACCTCTACGCCGTCTGCCGCCGGCTATGGCTCAAGCGGCTTGCCGAGAAAACCCGCTTCGGCGGCCGCCTCGACGACCATGAGCCGTACCTGGAAACCGGCGCGGAGGCCGATTTGCTGGAAGCGGAGGAGCGCGACCGGCGTTTTGCCACGATGGGCGAGGCACTGGAACGACTAGGGGAACCCTGCCGTTCGCTTTTGGAAGGCTTTTACCTGCTCGACAAGTCGATGCAGCAACTTACGGCCGAGTTTGGCTACACCAACGCCGACAACGCCAAGAATCAGAAATACAAGTGTCTGGTGCGTTTGAAAAAACTGTTTTTCACCCATTACAAGGAAGAAGAATCGTTCTGACCTACTGCCCCTGACCTGCCAATGCGGACCTCACCCACCCGCCTCACCCTATGATGACGGAAGCTGACTATTACGCTTTATTTGAGGCTTACCAGCACGGCGAGCTGGCGGCTCCGGCACGCACCGATCTGGAGCGCCGCCTGTCGGCCGACCCTGTGCTGGCGCAGCGCTACGCTGATTTCACGGACCTGACTTCTACCCTAAGCAGTTACGGGCAGCGCCTGAGCGCCCGCCGCAAGCTGCGCGCCATCCAGGCCGACCTGGATGCGGAGCAGGCCGTGAAGCTGGCCGCCGATGACGAAGTGCTGGAAACCGGCAACCCACAGATGCCGCAGCTGCATATTTCGCGCACCGAGCAGAAGCTGCGCGAATTCTGGCAGGGGCACCGCGCTACCATGATGGTAGCCGCTTCGGTGGCGGTGCTGGCCGTATTCACGACGCTGCTGGGCCTGGAGTGGTGGAAAGCCCGCCAGCAGCCCACACAATACGGCTACACCATGCTGCGGCGCGATGTAGACCGCATCAAGCGGACCCAGCGCGTGATGAACAAAGCCATCAATCAGATAGGCGCGGCCCCGGCATCCATCAATCCGGGCAAATTCAGCGGTACGGGCTTCGCGCTTACGTCTGATGGCTACCTGGTCACGAGCTACCACGTTATCCAGGGGGCTGACTCGGTGCTGATTGAGGGCCGTGACCGGCGGCGCTTCCGGGCCGAGCCTGTCTTCTCCGACGTAGCCCACGACCTGGCCATTCTGCGCATCAAAGACCGAAACTTCACCGGCTTTGGCCGTTTGCCTTACTCGTTTAAGCGCGGCACGGCCGAGCTGGGTGAGAAGATTTACACGCTGGGCTACCCGCGCGAAGACCAGGTGTACAACGACGGCTCACTGAGCGCCCGTACGGGTTTCGAAGGCGACTCGGCGTTTTATCAGATCAGCATCCCGGTGAACCCGGGCAACTCGGGCGGCCCGCTGCTGGACGACCGGGGCAACCTGATTGGCATCATCAGTGGCCGGCAAATGGACGTGCAAAGCGCGGCCTTCGCCACCAAGTCGTCGTATCTGATGAAGCTGGTGGACTCGCTGAGTGCCATGAACACCCTGCAGGCCTACAGCCTGCCGCGCACCAACCAGTTGGCTGGCAGCTCCCGCCCCCAGCAGATCCGCAAGCTCCAGGACTATGTGTTCGTGGTGAAGGTGTATGAGTGAGACGCTGCGCGGCTGCGCCCCGGCAAAAAATGAAAAGCCCGGCCTTATGGCCGGGCTTTTCTGTGGCGGCTTCTGCCGGCGGCCCTCACAGCTTCGCAGCCAGTAGAAGTACGGTCCATACGGGCAGCGCGAGCAGCTGAACCGTACCGCAGACTACCGTTTAGCTAGTTGGAGCGGGCTGTTTGAGGGCGCTGATTTTTTTATCTATTTCACCCGAAAAACCCGCTGGCAGGACAGCCCGGACGTCGGTTTCCGCGTATAGTCCCTCCGGAGCCGTCAGCGGCTTCTATTCGTTCCATCTTCTTTCGATCCTGCGCTTTATGGCAAACCAACTCTCAAACGTGGAAAAAGAAATCGAGAAGATTCTGCCCGAAGACATTATTAACGCCCTGCAAAGCGGCTACAAGGTGTTTCAGGGAGAATCCGACCAAATCGACGACCTGATTAAAAACAGCGGCATTCTGCTCAAAAAGGCGTCGCAGCGTTTCACTACCACCCAACTCATTCTTGGCATTGCGGGGGCAGCTATTATTGCCATTATTGCCGCCAAAAAAGCTGCCGATGCTGTTTCGGACGACCACGACATTGCCTCGGACGACCACAAGCATACCAGCGCCAAGCCCGCCTAGCGGCCCACCGCCCTGACACAGTAAAAAGCCCTCTGCCATGTCTGGCAGGGGGCTTTTTCGTGACACCGAACTTACATACCCGCTGCTTATGCGGCTGCCAGCACGTCGGCATCGTTGTTGGCCGGCGAATTGACCCGGGTGGTTACGGCGTAGGCACGCATCAGGTCTGCGGGGTATGGCTGCAGCAACTGCTGATGCTCAGCCAAACTCACGGCGTCGTCCAGCCAGGCCAGCTCGGCCTCGCGGCCCTGCAGGATGACGGGCATGCGGTTGTGGATGGACGCCATCAGCTCGTTGGGCTCGGTGGTGACGATGGTGAACGTAGGGCGCACCTCGCCGGTCTGCCGGTCCACCCACTCCTCCCAGAGGCCCGCGAAGGCAAACGGCTCCTCGTTCTGCAGCAGAATGCGGTGGGGCACTTTGCCGGCGGCCGTTACCTGCCACTCATAGAAGCCGTCGGCGGGCACGAGGCAGCGGCGGCGCTGCAGCAGCTGCCGGAAAGACGGCTTGTCGACCAGGGTTTCGGCGCGGGCGTTGATGGGCTTGGGGGCCGCTTTCAGGTCTTTCACCCAGCCCGGCACCAGGCCCCATTGCAGCAGCTGGATCTGGCCGGGCTCAGTGTTCAGAATTACGGGAAGCTGCTGCGACGGCGCGGCGTTGTAGTTCGGCGTAGCTTCGGCCTTGAAGGTAGCCTCGAAGCGTTTTTCCAGCACGGGGCGGGGAGCAGTGGTAGTATAGCGGCCACACATAAGCGAAGCGGGTTCAGAAAGCCAGAGAGCAGGAGAAATTATCGTTTTGATAACGCTGTTCTGAAAGCCCGGGTTCGGCGTCGAGTGCCGGCGCAGGCGTTTTGTGGCAGCAAAAAGCCCCGGCTGCTCAGGGCCGGGGCTTTACAGAATCAGGGAGTTGCGGCAGGCTTTTTACTCGGCCACTACCAGCTTGCGGTAGGTAGCGGCTCCGTCCTGGGTCAGCCGGATGGTGTAGAGGCCGGCGGCCAGCTGGCTCTGCGCCGTGCTCAGCTCGTAGGCGTGCGGGCCGGCGGCCTGCCGCTCGGCGCGGGCCAGCGTGTGCACCGGGCGGCCCAGCGCATCCAGCACTTCCAGCGTGACGGAAGCCGAGGCCGGCAAGGCATACGACAGCGTTGCGCTGCCACCACTTACCGGGTTCGGAAACACCTCCAGCCGCGCCAGCTCCTGCCCGGCCGCGCTGGACAAAGCCGACGTGCGGTTGTACCAGATCGGCGACGTCACGATGCGGTTGCCGTCAGCCTGTACGATGATGGCATAGTAGTAATAGCTGGAGTTCAGGACGTTGGTATCGGTGAATGTGAGGGCGGCGGCACCGGCCGGGGCAGTGGCCAGCACCACAGCATTGACGCCGTTGCCGGGTACGCCGCGCATCAGTGTCAGGGACCGGACGCCTTCGTTATCGGTATCAGCAACCGACACGCTGATGGCCGCGTTGGTGCCGCCCTGCAGGATGCTGCCCATTGGCTCGTCGTTCAGCATGAAGTTTACCTGCGCGTTCCAGTCGTCGGAGGCGTAGAAGCGGCGGGCGCGCAGGGCCTGCATCAGGCTGGCTTTGGTGAGCGAAGGCGCCAGCACCACCAGGCGGCCCGGCGTGGTGCGCCCGAACGTGGTGTTGTGGTTGTCGTGGTCGAGGCTGATGCCGACGTGGTAGCCGCGGGCCAGCAGGCGCTGGTAGGTGCTTTCGTAGGAGCTGGTGCTGGGGTTCGAATACGTGATGTTGGTGGACGTGGCCGGGCCGGAGCGCAGCACGGTACTTACCACGGCGCTGTCGGCAGTGGGGCTGAAGGTGCCGCTGGCCAGGTTGCCGTAGTCGCCGGTCTGGGGGTGGGCCAGCATGGCAAAGGCGCCCGGCCGCCGGTTGATTTCCTTGAACAGCGCCTGGTAGTTGCTGCGGGGCACAAACACGTCGAAGTTGCCGGCTTCCCAGCCCAACAGCTGGTCTACGCCATACACCAGCACGTGGCCGCCGCCCGAAATAACGCCCCATTCCATGCCATAGAGCGCCACAAACGAGCCATCGACGGTGGCGCTGTCGGCCTGGCGCAGGCCGCGGGCGTAGTTGGCGAGCCGCATGCCGGCCTGGCTGTGGTTGTGCTCCGAAATTCCCAGAAAGTCGAAATGCAGCGAGGCATCGGCAAAGCTGTAGTTCTGCAACGGCGTGGCATAGCCGGTGCGGGCCTCATCCTGGTTGCCATCGGAGTAGCTGGAGTGGGCGTGCAGGTTGCCGTAGTAGAAGTTGTAGGTGGCGGGAGTTTGCGCGCGGGCCAGCGCCGCCCAGCCGCACAGGGCCAGGAGCAGAGTAAAGGGTTTCAGCATGTTGTAAGAGGTGTGTAGTAGCAGAGCGAAGCCCAAAGATACCGCTTCCGGCCGGCACACTCCGCACCGCTCTACTTTCCCGGCGGCAAAGGCGCTTTGTGGCCCCGGGCGCAACGCTGGCCGACTTTCCGCATCCTTTCGCCTGGATGTATCTGTATCTTGCCGCCCTATGAAACTCCTTTCCCGACTCGCCGCCCTGGCCGCCCTCCTGACTGTTCCGCTTGCGGCAGCCCTGGCACAGGCCCCGCTCACTTACACCATCAGCATGGACCCGGCCGCCAACAGCAACGAGTTTCAGGTGAAGCTGGAGCTGCCGGCCCTCAGCAAAGAACAAGGGGTGTACCAGTTTGCGGCCACCGCGCCGGGCACCTATCAGGTGATGGATATTGGCCGCTTCGTGCGCACGTTTGAAGCCTTCGACAAGAAGGGCAAGCCGCTGGCCGTGAAGCAGCTTTCCACCAACCAGTGGCAGCTGCTGAAACCCGAGAAGACGCGCGAAATCCGCTATACCATTGCCGAAACCTGGGACACGCCCGTGAAGGAGCACGCCGTGTACCGCATGTGCGGCTCGTCGCTCGAAACCGACCACGCCCTGCTCAACGGCCAGACCATTCTGGGCTATCCGCAGGGCTGGCAGGCGCGGCCGCTGCGCATCAAGCTGAACTATCCGCAGAACTGGAAAATCGGGACGGCGCTGACGGCCGATGCGCAGGGCTACTACACGGCCAACACCTACGACCACGCGGTAGATTCGCCGTTTCTGCTGGGCCGCCTCACCCAGGCCAAAACCATGCTCGGCACCACCGAGGTAGACCTGTTCTGCTACTCGAAAACCGACCAGGTGCAGGCCGAGCCGCTGCTGAAGGAAATGCAGCAGATGCTGAACGCCGCCCAGCAGTTTCTGGTGCAGCTGCCGGTGCAGCGCTACACCTTCCTCTACCACTTCGACGACGTGAGCAACGGGGCCTGGGAGCATTCCTACAGCTCAGAATACGTGCTGCGCGAGGAGCCGCTCACGCCCGAGTCGGCGGCGGGCATCACCAGCATTGCGGCCCACGAGTTTTTCCACGTCGTGACGCCGCTCAACATCCATTCCGAAGTTATTCAGCAGTTCAATTTCGTGCAGCCCACCGGCTCCGAGCATTTGTGGCTGTATGAAGGCACGACCGAGTGGGCGGCCGGCATGATGCAGCTGCGTGGCGGACTGATGCCGCTGGAAAAGTATCTGCAGGAGATGAGCAGCAAGATTGCCTACGACCACCTCTACGCCGACACCACCTACTCGCTCAGCCGCCTCGGCCTCAACTCTTTCTCCGATGAGGGGCAGCGCCAGTACGGCAACATCTACCAGCGCGGGGCCCTCACGGCGGCCCTGCTGGATCTGCGCTTATTGGAGCTGTCGGGTGGCAAGCGCGGGCTGCGCGAAGTAATCCTGGACCTCACCAAGCGCTACGGCCCCACCAAGCCCTTCGCCGAAAAAACATTCTTCCAGGACTTTACCCAGCTCACCTACCCCGAAATCGGCGACTTTTTTGCGCGCTACGTGCAGCAGGCCCAGCCCCTGCCCCTGACCGACTACTACGCGAAAGTGGGCGTGCAGTACTCTCCGGTTCTGCGCACCGGCCGCCAGCTGGCCAGCCTGGGCACCAGCTTCAAATCCGATGAAAATGGCATCGTGTTCGAGCAGGTAGGTCCTGAGCTGAAAGCCTGTGGCGTGGCCGACGGCGACCAGCTTGTGGCTTACCAGGGCGAGGCCGTGACCCGGGAAGGCATGCGCGCTTTCCTGGCCAAAACCAAAGCCAGCCAACCCGGCCAGGCATACACCCTCACGATTCGGCGCGCCGGGCAGGAGAAACAGGTGAAGTGCAAGCTGCTAGGCAACGAGGAGGTGAAGCGCTACCAGCTGACGGCCCTGCCCAACCCCACCCCTGCCCAACTGGCGCTACGCCAGGCCTGGCTCAAGAATCTGTAGGCCGGCTTAGCGACGTGCTTTTTGGCTGTCTAGAAATTTCAGCAGCACGCCATTGGTCCAGCCGAAGCCGTCTTGCAGCGGGTACTCGCCGCCGCCGGCAGGCAGGTGCGTATCTATTACGTTGTATTTCTCCAGCAACTTACCGGTTTGCTGAAACACACGCGCGTTCAGGCGTACCCACCGGTTGCTGACGGTATCGGCGAGTGCCGGGTGGCGGGTGCGCCGGAGGCCCTGCACGGCTATATACTGGAGCGGGGCCCAGGCATTGGGGGCGTCCCATTGCTGGCCGCTGGCCGTGAGCGTGGTGAGCAGGCCACCCTCTTTCAGGAAGTCGCGCTGTAGACCGCTGACCACCTGGCGGGCCTGGCGCGGGGTAGCTACCTCAAAGGCCAGCGGAAACAGGCCGGCCAGCGTGCGAATAGCGGCGGGGCGGCGCTGCGTCAGGTCATAGTCGGTGAACCAGCCGGCAGCAGGGTTCCAGCAATACAGCTGAATGGCCTGGCGGCGCAGCCGGACTTTCTGCTCCCATTGGCGGGCGGTGGCGCGCTGTCCCTGTACGGCGTAAGTGCGGGCTATGGTTTCTTCCAGCGTCAGCAGCAGGCAGTTCAGGTCGACGGGCACCAGCTCAGTGGTGCGAATAGAAGCCAGTGTACCTTCCTCTCCAAACCAGCGCGTACTGAAGTCCCAGCCCGAAGCGGCCGCCGCCCGAATGTTGCGGTAGAACTGCGGGGCCGGCTGCTTGCTGTGGCGGGCCGCCTCCACGTCTTCCACGTAGGATTCTTCGCGCGGCTCGGTGCTGTCGTCCCAGTAGCGGTTGAGCAGCTCACCGCCCCGCAGGCGCACCACGCGGCGCGTGGCCGTGCCGGGCGCCAGCGAGTCGGCGCCGGCCATCCAGTAGGCGTATTCGCGCAGCAGCGGGGCCTGGTAGCGGCGCAGCACCGTATCGGACTGGGCCTCGGCCAGCAGCTGCACCATCAGGGCGAAGAAGGGCGGCTGCGAGCGGGTGAGGTAGTAGGTGCGGTTGCCGTTCGGGATGAAACCGTACTGGTTGATCAGGTAAGCGAAGTTGTCGGTCATGCTGCGAACCAGCGCCGTGCGGCCCGCCTGCTGCAGCCCCAGCATCGTGAAATAGGAATCCCAGTAGTACACCTCCCGGAACCGGCCGCCGGGCACCACGTAGGGCCGGGGCAGCGGCAGCAACGAACTGTAAAGCGTCGTTTGGGTTTCGGGCTGGCGCTGCAGCACGGTCCAGAGCGTATCGAGGTGGGGGCGCAGGCCGGCGGCTACATTACTCTGGTAGGCCACGGCCGCACCGTCGGGCACCCGGAAATGGGCGCGCACAAACTGCTCCAGCCTAAAGCCGGGCGTGTCTTTCTGCTGCTGCCACGCGGCCAGGATAGTAGCCGGGGACTGCAGCGGCACGGCGTCCACAAAGGTCTTGTTATCAGGAAATATCCGGCCGAGCTGTACCGCCTCAAACAAGCCCGGCAACAGCTGCCGGGGCGTAGGCTGCGCATACCCGCCAGTGGTCAGCAGCAGGCCGGCGCAGAGCGTAAAGAGCAGTTTTCTCATCTGCTCTTTAACGGCCCGGGCCCGGAAAGGTGAAGAGCCGACGCCGGCAGCAGCTTACGCCGGCTCGCCGCGGGGCAGCTCAATGGTAAACGTAGTACCCTGATTCTCTACGCTCTGGCACTGAATCCGGCCTTTGTGCAGCTCCACAATGCTTTTGATGATGGACATGCCCAAGCCGGTGGTTTTCTCGCCGCGCAGCCCCGGGCGGCGGGCAGGCGTAAACCGCTCAAACAGCACGGGCATCAGGTGCTCGGGAATGCCGATGCCGCTGTCGGCGACGGTGATGAGGACGCGGCTGGGCTCTTCGGCTACGCTGACCTCAATCCGGCCGCCATCGGGCGTAAACTTGATGGCATTGGACACCAGATTGTTGATTACCTGCATCACCTTGTTGTTGTCCAGCTCGACGTAAATCCGGGGGCTGGCCGGGCGGAACAGGAAGTTCTTGGCCAGATTCACCTCGGAGCGCTGGTACTCTTCCAGCACCTCGCGCAGCTCAGCAACCAGGTCCACCCGCTCAATCTTGAGGTCTACATTCGCCGACTCCATAAACTCGTTGTCCACGAAGTCCCGGATCAGCGTGACGCTGTCCTGGCAGGTATTCTTCATCACGCGCAACATGCCGTCGAGCATCTCATCCTGCAGCGGCACCACTTTCTCGCCCACAAACTCGGCCAGCTGCTGCATCATCACGAAGGGGCCGGCCAGGTCATGCGACAGGATTTCGAGCGTAGCGTTCTTCTTCTTGTTGAAGCGGTCCGCGTTTTCCCGGTATTCGCGGGCGCTGGTGGTATCCTGTATGGTGCCACTGAGGTAGGTCCGGCCGTCGGCCTCGCTTACGCGGGCCGCCGTGCAGCACAGCCACTGAATGCGGCCATCAGGATGGAGCAGCCGCAGCTCTACATCTTCCAGAAAAGAGCCGCGCAGCAAGTGCCGCAGGCAGCCGTCAGCATAGGCCTTGTCGTCGGGGTGCACCAGGGCCAGCAGGTCGGGCAGGTCATCGTTGACGGCGGCGGCCGGGCGGCTGGTTATTGTTTCGTAGGCCGGGCTCACGTACAAAAACCGCCGGGTTTCCAGGTGATAAATGTAGTACAGCAGCTGGCTACGCTCAGCAAGCGGACGAAACAGAGCAACAAAATCTACCATAAATCAGGCGCGCAACTTGATGTTTTAATCCCAACCGGCACGGCAGGAACCGATATAGTGCAGTGGCTGCGCAGGGCTGGTGGCAGGACAGCCCACAGGTGCCGGCCCGCCACCAGCCGTATCAGCGCAGATGTTCCTGTCGCCGCTGCAGCCATACACAAGCGGAGGCGACATCATCGAAGGTAGCGACCAGCGGACTGCGAACAGGTTGCAGCAGCGTTTCGGAAGACGTACGAGCCGGGAAGCTCCGCGGATACACCCACGCCATGTAACGCAGCCCGGCCACCCGCATCTGCTCCAGCAACTCAAAAGACCGCGCCGAAAGCCCGGTGGACTGGTGCGTGATGGAGCTGTTGTCGTTAAGGATTTCAGAGCAGTGCCAGGTTTGCATCACCTGCGGCATCAGCTGGCAGGCGGCCCAGGAGCTTTCCCGGGTGTGCTCGCCCCGCCACTCGGCATACAACCACTCGTTTTCGTGGTCGTAGCTCAGTACCAGTCCTTCTGTTTCGAGTATTGGCTCTAGCTGCATAAAGTGCCTGCGGCGCCGGCCGCCACGCTGCAAATATACGCCACCGGGCCGCCGGTGAGTCGGGCAGGCGGCTAACTTCCTGTAAGGTGCCGGCACTGTATACTCCCGAGGTAAGCAGGCGGTTTCCTTTGCGCCGAACCGCTACCTTTTCGGGCAAATTGCTCTGTTTTCCGGCCGCTCCGGCGCCCCGTTCCCTATGCACGAAGACGTACTACTTGTTCTGGGTCTGCTGTTTATAATGCTGCTGCTCGTGATGCTGAGCCAGCGCCTGCGCATTTCCTACCCTATTTTTCTGGTGCTGGGCGGCCTGGCGCTGAGCCTGGTGCCGGGCCTGCCGCGCATCGTCATCGACCACGAGCTGATTTTTCTAATTTTCCTGCCGCCGCTGCTTTACGAAGCCGCCTGGTATACCTCGTGGCACGACTTCTGGCGCTGGAAGCGGCCCATTGTGCTGCTGGCGTTTGGGCTGGTATTCTTCACATCCACCATCGTGGCCTACGTGTCGCGGGCCATGATTCCGGGCTTCACGCTGCCGCTGGGGTTTCTGCTGGGCGGCATTATCTCGCCGCCCGATGCCGTGGCCGCTACCTCCGTGCTCAAAGGCATCAAAGTACCGCGCCGCATCACTACTATTCTGGAAGGCGAAAGCCTCATCAACGATGCCAGCAGCCTGATTGTGTTTCGGTTTGCGCTGGCGGCGGTGGTATCGGGCACGTTTGTGTGGCAGCAGGCGGTGGGCACGTTTCTGCTGGTCAGCAGCATGGGGCTGGTGGTGGGGCTGGCCGTGGCGCAGCTGTTCTACTTCATTCACCGCTACCTGCCCACCACGCCCAGCATCAACACGGCCCTGACGTTTATTGCGCCGTACTCCATGTACCTGCTGGCCGAGGAGTTTCACTTTTCCGGCGTGCTGGCCGTGGTCAGTGGCGGGCTCCTGATGTCGTACCATTCGCACCGCGTGTTCGATGCCAACACCCGCCTGCAGTCTACCAGCGTGTGGGCCAGCGTGGGCTTCGTGCTGAACGGGCTGGTATTTATTCTGATTGGGCTGGAGCTGCCGGTGGCGGTAGAAGGGCTGGGCTCCTATTCGCTGCAGCAGGCCATCATCTACAGCCTGGTCATCAGCGTAATTGTGATTGTGATTCGGCTGGCCTGGATGTATCCGGCGGCGTTTGTGCCGCGCTGGTTCAGCAGCATCCGGGCCTCGGAGCCCAGCCCCGGCTGGCAGGGCACCCTTATTCTGGGGTGGGCCGGTATGCGCGGGGTCGTGTCGCTGGCTTCGGCGCTGTCGGTGCCGCTGCTGCTGTCGGGTGGGCAGGCGTTTCCGCAGCGCAACCTGATTCTGTTCATCACCTTCGTGGTTATTCTCGTGACGCTGGTGTTCCAGGGCCTTACGCTGCCGGCCATCATCCGCTTCACCCGCGTTTCGGAAAACGACACCCGCATGCCGGCCGATGAGCAGGAAGCCGGCATCCGGCTGCGGCTGCGCGCCGCCGCGCTGGCGCACATGGGCCAGCACTACACCACCGACATGCGGGAAAACGAGCTGATCAGGTCCCTGCACCAGCGCATGCACGCCGAGGCCCAGCGCACCGGCAACCTGCTCGAAGCCCTGGACTACGACGACTCGAAGCGCCAGGCGCTGAAGCGCTACCACCAGGTGCTGCTGGATGTGCTGCGCGTGCAGCGCGAAGAGCTGCTGTTGCTCCGCCGCGAAGGCCGGTTCGAGGACGAAATGCTCCGCCACCAGGAAGCCCAGCTCGACCTCGACGAAGCCAAAATCAGCCACATGCCGCACTAAGTGCAACCTGCCCCGCTCCTACTCGGCCGCAGCTTTATAGTGCGCTTCCGGGAGGCCGCGCAGGCGCTCCGCACTAAATTCCGGCGTGATGTCGCGCTGCGGGTTGCCCAGCATTTCGTAGCCCACCATAAACTTGCGCACCGTGGCAGAGCGGAGCAGCGGCGGGTAGAAATGCAGGTGCAGGTGCCACTCGGGGTGCTGCTGCCCATCGGTGGGGCGCTGGTGCAGGCCGGCTGAGTACGGGAAGGAAATCTGGAACAGGTTGTCGTAGCGGATGGTGAGGCGGCGCACAACGTCGGCCAGGGCCGTGCGCTCGGCGTCCGTGAGCTGCGCCACGTCCTGCACCGGCCGGCGGGCTACCACCAGCGTCTCGAAGGGCCAGACCGCCCAGAACGGCACCAGCACCACAAAATGCTCGTTTTCCAGCACCACGCGCTGCTTGTCGCGCAGCTCTATTGCCAGGTAGTCGCTGAGCAGGGTGCGGCCGTGCTTTTCGTAGTAGGCCAGCTGCTGCACGGTTTCCTTGGCCGGCTCGGTGGGCACGGTGCGCTGCGCCCAGATCTGGCCGTGCGGGTGCGGATTGGAGCAGCCCATCACCTGGCCCTTGTTCTCGAAAATCTGCACGTAGTTGATATCGGGGCGGGCGCCCAGCTCCTGATACTGCGCCGCCCACAGGTCTACTACTTCCCGAATGGCGGGCAGCTCCATTTCGGGCAGCGTCAGGTCGTGGCGCGGCGAGAAGCAGATGACGCGGCAGATACCCGATTCCGCCTCCGCCCGCAGCAGGCCGCCCTCATCAATACTGCCGGCCGGCACATCGGCCTGCAGCGCCCCGAAATCATTCTCAAACACAAATGTGGAAGTGTATTCGGGGTTGAGGATGCCGCCGGCGCGGGTATTGCCGGGGCAGAGGTAGCAGGTGGGGTCGTAGGCGGGGCGCACTTCGGGCTCGGGCGTTTCCTGCTGGCCCTGCCAGGGCCGCTTGGAGCGGTGCGGCGACACCAGCACCCACTCGCCGGTGAGGGCATTGAAACGGCGGTGCGCGTGCTCGGTGCTGTCGAAAGTTGTCATGGGTGCTGGGCTGAAAAGGAGGGATACGGTGGATAGAATGGCGGGCGGAAGGCGCAGCGGCTACCGCCCGCCCGGCCCTATCTCCGACACGCCGCCGACGCTGGTGGTCTGGTAGGTTTCGGGGACGCGCCCGAAGCGCTGCTCAAACGCGGCGCCCACCTGCCCGATAAAGGCCTCTACCTGCTCCGGCGCCACCAGATTGATAGTACAGCCCCCGAACCCGCCGCCCATCATGCGCGCGCCGTACACGCCGGGCACCTGCCGGGCGGCTTCCACCAGCACGTCCAGCTCTTCGCAGCTTACTTCGTAGTCGTCGCGCAGGCCGGCGTGCGAGGCGTACATCTGCTGCCCGAAAGCAGCCAAGTCGTGCTGCTCCAGGTGGCGGCAGGCGGCCAGCACCCGCTCATTTTCGCGCACCACGTAGGCGCAGCGGCGAAACGTGAGCGGGCCCAGCTCGTCGCGGTGCGTTTCCAGCTGTTCCAGTGTGGCATCGCGCAGGCTCTGCACCTGCGGGTAGTGGCGGCGCAGTATCTCCACGCCCCGCTCGCACTCCTGCCGGCGCTTGTTGTACTCGGAATCGGCCAGGCTGTGCTTCACGCCGGAGTTGCAGAGCACAATGCGGCAGGCCTGGGTATCGAAGGGGAAGTAGTCGTATTCGAGGGAGCGGCAGTCGAGGCGCACCACGGAACCCGCCTGCCCGAACAGGCTGGCAAACTGGTCCATGATGCCGCACATGACGCCAGCGTATTCGTGTTCGGCTTTCTGGGCGGCGTGGGCCAGTTCCATCTTGTCGATGCCGGTGCCCAGCAGCTGGTTCAGCGCAAAAGCCAGCCCGCACTCCACGGCCGCCGACGACGACATACCCGCGCCAATCGGCACGTTGCCGCCAAATACGCAGTCGAAGCCTGGCACGGCCACGCCGCGCTTCTGCAGCTGCGCCACTACTCCCAGCAGGTAATTGGCCCACTGGGTTTCGGTGCGGTGCACCTGGTCGGGGGCTATGGCGCAGGTTTCGTTCAGGTCGTGCGACACCAGCCGGATTTGCGCTTTCTCGCTCAGGCTCACCGCGAAGTATAGCTCCTTATCAACGGCCGCCGGCAGCACAAAGCCCTGGTTGTAGTCGGTGTGCTCGCCAATCAGATTGACCCGGCCGGGCGCCCGCACCAGCAAGGGCGCGGCATAGCCGAAATGACGTTCGAAAGTGGCAGCAACGGCAGACGGGGTAGACATAGGCGGGCTCTGAGACAGGGTGAAGGAAAGCGCGAACAGCATGGAAGCTACGCAGATTCGGGGCGAAAGGCCAACGCGCCGCCACTACGGAGGAGCTGCGCCACGGTGAGTACCGGCTCACCTGAACCGGCACCTGCAGAGCGAGTTTTATCGGGCTGGGTGTGCTTTCTACCGACGCAATAGGGGAGTTGGGCAAAAAACAGATAGGAGAAGGAGTCAATTTTCCGGTGTTGTTTACCTTTGAATAATTACAGGAGCAACACATTCAATTTTTTCACAGTTTGTTCCTGTACAAGGTCTTACCGCATTTTTCAAGCAGCCCACAAGCCCGGCAGTTGGGCTAAACTTTCTTTTCTTAGTACCAAAAACAGCCGCGCTTTGGCCTGCCTTTTGCCCGACGGCTCCCCCAGACGGCACAGTGCATCAGTCCCGCCGCCGCCAACTGACCTATCAGGGCCCTACCTCACTACATCCCTCCGCTTTGTCTTTCGAACTGGAACCCGGAACTACTATTCCTCTGCCGGACGCCCGCTTGCTGGTTGACCGGCCCGAGCCGCTTTTTGCCAATGCGCCGGTAGCACCGGCTCCCGTTGTCTACGACCAGCTGGTGCTGCCCGGCGACTTCCCCGACCCGACCATTGCCCAAATCGGGGATACGTACTGGGCCAGCGCCACGTCGGCATGCTGTGCGTGGCCGTGGCCAGCGCCGACCACCCCGAAGGCCCTTACACCGACCACGGCCCGCTGGTGGGCGAAGAAGCCGGCTCCATCGACGGGTTTCCGATTCGGGACGAGCACGGCGTGCTGCACCTGGTCTGGAAAAACGACGGCAACAGCCGCGGCGAGGCCACCCCGCTCTGGGCCCAGCCCATCGACGAAAAGACGCTGCAGCTGACCGGTGAGCGGCACGAGCTGTTCCGCAACGACGCGCCCTGGGAAGGTCCGCTGGTGGAAGGCTCGGCCATGGTGCGCCACAACGGCTACTTCTACATGTTCTACGCCGGCAACGCCTGCTGCGGCAAGTACTGCACCTACGCCGAAGGAGTAGCCCGCTCGCGCACCTTGCTGGGCCCCTGGGAGAAGTGCCCGCAAAACCCCATCCTCACCGACAACAGCACCTGGAAATGCCCCGGCCATGGCACCGTGGCCGAGAAAGACGGCCGCTGGTTTCTGCTGCACCACGCCTACCACGCCGACAGCCATGAGTTTGTGGGCCGCCAGGGCCTGCTGAGCGAGTTTACCTGGAACGCCGAAGGCTGGCCCCACTTCGTGAACAACAGCCCGCAGGCCGCGCCCCTGGCAGATGTGCGCACCATGAACGTAGCCGACAACTTCGAGGGCGACGCGCTGGGCCTGAAGTGGCAGTGGCCGATTGGCACGCTGCCGCGCCTGGCAGTGGCTGATAATGAGCTTCGACTGGGCGCCAATCCCGCCCGCCTAGGCACCGTGGTGGCCCGGCGCACCTACGCCGCCACCTACAGCACCAGCGTCCTGCTCGATGCCACTACCCTCACCGAAGGCACCTTCGCGGGCCTGGGCGCCGTCGGCGACCCGTACAACGCGCTGGCCCTGGTAGCCGGCGACAATATGCTGCAGCTGTGGCTGGTGCGCATGGGCAAAAAGCATCGCCTGCTGGAAGTGCTCTTCGAGGAACCCTGCGCCACGCTGGGGCTGCGCCTGGAGTGCTGGGGCGGCAGCCGCTTCCGCTTCTCGTACAGCCTCAACCAGGGCAAGCTGTGGGAGCCGCTGCGCACCGATGCCTACGCCATCAACGGTACCTACCTGCCGCCCTGGGACCGGGGCGTACGCGTCGGGCTGATTGCGCAGGGCGAGGAAACCGAAACGGTAACGTTCCGGCGGTTTTCGCTGCGCAACCTGCGCTAGGCGGCCGGCACGGGCGGCGGCAGGGGCAACAAGCAGGCGCGGGCTTGCGTCTGTATAGGAGTGTGCACCTATTCCGTTCCCGATGATGCCTCTGCTCTCTTCCCTCCCAATCAGCTGTTCTTCGCTGGCGCTGCTGCTGCTGGCTGGCCTTGTGGTGGGCGCCTGCGCCTCCTCTTCTACCCCAGCCGAAACCACCGGCGAGCCGGCCCGGCGCAACCTGGCGGCCGGCGACGCCACGCCTACGCTGGTGGCGCGGCAGTTCAAGTTCACGGAAGGCCCGGCCGCCGACAAAGCCGGCAACGTGTTCTTCACAGACCAGCCCAACGACAAGATCTGGAAGTACGACACCAACGGGCAGCTCAGCGTATTTCTGGCGAAGTCGGGGCGGGCAAACGGGCTGTACTTCGACGCGCAGGGCAACCTGCTGGCCTGCGCCGATGAGAACAACCAGCTCTGGTCGATTGCGCCCAACGGCAAGCGCACGATTCTGCTGCGCGACGTGGACGGGCGCCGCCTCAATGGCCCCAACGACCTGTGGGTGCACCCCAGCACCGGCGCCATCTACTTCACCGACCCCTACTACCAGCGCGACTACTGGACCCGCACCGCCCCCGACCCCAGCCTGGGCGGCCAGAAAGTGTACTGCCTGCCGAAGGGCCAGAGCCAGCCGTTCGTGGTAGATGATACACTTGAGCAGCCCAACGGCATCATCGGCACGCCCGACGGCCGGCAGCTCTACGTGGCCGACATCAAAGCCAACAAAACCTACCGCTACCAGATTGCCGCCGACGGCCGCCTCTCCGGCCGCCAGCTGTTCGTGGAAATGGGCTCCGACGGCATGACCCTCGACAGCGAAGGCAACGTGTACCTCACGGGCAAGGGCGTCATGGTATTCAGCCCCGCCGGCCGCCAGATTCAGCACATCGAGGTGCCGGAAGAGTGGACCGGCAACGTCTGTTTCGGGGGCGCCGACCGGAGCACGCTGTTTATTACGGCCTCGGAAGCGGTGTTCGTGCTGCCGATGCGGGTGCGGGGCGTGCAGTAGGTGTCTGGCTTAGCCGGCGGGTAGGTTGCCGGACAGATTGGCCCAGAGGCGGCACACCTTATACTTGCTTTTGTATAAAAATTTCCAAATATACCCATAACACGGTATTGCTTGCTGCCCATACCAGGGTTACTTTAGCAGCCTACTGCTCCGGCGCCGACTACACCTTATAGACCGGCGTTTTCTACCCTGCCTATTGCTATTGCTGCCCGTTTCCTGCCTGTCGGGCAGGCTTGTTTGTGTGTCCTTATCACCCGAGCGCCAATGGCTATTCCTGTTTTCGACTGTGGCACGGTGCTGGTAGCCGCGCCCCCTTCCCTGCACCGCCAGGGCCTGCTGGCCACCCTGGAGGAGCATTGGCCGGCGCTGGCCTGCACCGTGCTTCCCGACCCGGACCAGCTGCCGGCACTGGTCCGGCAGCAGGCTTACGCGCTGGTGGTGCTGGATAGCGCGCTGGGCGGGCCGCCACTGCCGGAGCAGCTGCGGCGGCTGTGCGGCATCCGCAGCTGCCAGCCGGTACTGGTGCTTACCGGACGCCGCCTTACGCCACCCTTGCGCCAGCAGCTGCAGCAGGCCGGGGCCAGCGCGCTGCTTTGCCACGATGTAGCGCCCGCCGCCCTGGTTGCCACTATCTCGGCCCTGCTCACCAACGACGCAGCCGGAGGCAGAGCCAGCGCCCATACCGTGTCCCGAACCAGCACCCCTCCTACCCCCTTCAGCACGCGCGAAGTGGAGGTGCTGCGCTTGGTAGTAGCCGACCTCTGTAACCAGGAAATAGCCGACAAGCTGTTTCTGAGCGTGCGTACCGTGGAAAGCCACCGCCGCGCCCTGCTGCAGAAAACCGGCGCCAAAACGCTGGTGGGGCTGGTGGTGCAGGCCGTGCGGGAAGGCTGGGTGGGCATGTAAAACACTACTTCTTTGCCAGGGCACCTACACATAACCGCCCGCCCCGGCAGTGCCGGAACGGGCGGAGTAGCCAGCAAACGCGGGTAGAGACGCCTACTTAGGCCGTCAGGGTAGCGCGGTGGGCCGTGACTTCGGCAATGGCCTGTTGCAGCTCGGGTACCTGCACGGCCACCTGGCGGGCATCCACGGCGAGGCGGAAAGCCGTGACGGGGTTCTGGCTGGTGCGGGCACCCAGGTCGCCGCGGCGCTTCACGTAGGCGCGCAGGTCGGCTTCGGCGCGGGGGCGGCGCTTGCTGTCGGCAGCCATAGCGGCCAGCTCGCGGTTGAGGTCGGCAATATCGCGGTCCAGGGTCTGGGCTTCCTGGTTAAGGTCGGCGGCCCGGTCGGTGGCTTTTTCGTCGCGGTGGTCATAGTTGGTTTGCCGCACGGTGAAATCTTTCAGCTCCGTTTGCAGGTCGTCCAGTACGTCGTCGCACTGGGCCTGGGTGGTGAGCAGCTTTACGGGGAATGCCATCGGGATAAAGGAAAAAATGGAAAATAGAAAAAGGGCTCCAACCGTGGAGCTTGTGCAAGTATTATCATAAGCCGGCACTAAATCAACCTCCTTTCAGCTCCCGTACCGCCCCATTTTGAGCAGACAAGCCCCGCCAACATCCTATTTTGACAATTGCCACTGGCAGCCGCCGGCACGGCTACTCTCCGGCCGGCACCTGGCGGCCCAGCAGTGGCGTGAGGGCCGCGGCTTCGGCTTCGAGGGCGGCCACGCGCAGCAGGGCCAGCGCCTGGGCGGCGCGCCGGGCCGGGGTGGCGGCGCTGCCGCCAATATCGGCGGCCAGCACCGCCAGCCAGCGGCCGAGGTGGGCCTGCTCGGCGGCGGCGGTTGCCTCGGCCGGGGGCAGGGCGGCCCGCAGCAGCGCCAGCCCCCACTCCCGCCGCTGCTGCAACGCGCTGCCCTTGCCGGCCTGGTGCAGCGCCAGCCGCAGGCGGGCGGCCTGGGCCCGCACCTGCAATAGCCGGCGGCGCAGCGGCGCGGCGTCCGGCGCGCCGCCCAGGTCGGGCAGCGCGGGCAGGGCCAGGGGCGGCAGGGGCTCCGGCACCCCAAAGCGCGGCGCGGCCGGGCCGTGGCCGGTGGGCGGCGGCAGCAGCGCCGCCAGGTACCCGAGCCGCCTACTAACGGCGGCCGTGGGCGGGCGGCGGCCGGCTTCCAGGTGGGCCACCAGCCCCCGCGTGACGCCGAGGTAGCGGGCCAACTCCTCCTGGCTTAACCCGAAGTGCGCGCGTACGGCGGCTTCCAGCGTATCGGAGGGCAGGGAGTGGGTAAGCGGGCGGGCCATTGGAGAAGCTTGTAGCGGACTGCTGGGAAAATAAGAGGTCTGCTACGGATTTTGTAGCAGACTATTAGGGAAAATTTTGATTCGCTACAGAAGCTGCCAGTCGCGCAGCGTTATTGGGGCTAAAGATTCAGTGCTGACACGGAGGGATATGCGCGGGCACAGTGGAATCTTGAACCAGCAAACCCAGCCCGGCTACTGCCCGGCCCGGGGCGCTTTTTCCTATTGCCACCTAACTCTCATACCCCATGAAACACGCGTACCTCTTGCTGCTGTCCGTTTGCATGGGCATGGCCTCGCTACTGCCGCAGGTGGGGCGGGCGCAAACCACCACGTCCGTCAGCGTGGCCATTGGCAACACCTACGCCTTTACCGTACCTACCACGGTCACACCGTGCAACCTAGACGGCACTCCCACGGGTGATGCAGCAAAAATAGCCCGCGCACACTATGAGTTTACTATCGTCGATGCCACCCCTACGGCCTACATCATCACGTTTCCCATCTGGAGTAACAACCGCGCCCTGACCACGGAATTTGCAGTAAAGGAGATTACACCGGCCGTGAAGAATGCAGAAGGAAAAGTGACGGTACCGGCCGTGACGGAACCCCTGTTCTTCACTGTATCCAAAAACGATCTGGAGAAGAAAGTATACCGGGTGTATGCCCGCTGGGGGCCCCCTGAAGTGAGTACCGGCACCGTGATTATTCCGGTGAAGATGCGCTTCAATGAGTTTGATTTCAGCCGGGACTTTTCGCTGGGGTTTTCGATGGGGCCGCGCTGGCGCATCAGCCGACGGCGCGACCATTTCGTGCATGTGCTGGGCTCCTTCAACGTGAACATCGTGAACCTGGACAGCGCCAACACGAACGGACGCATCCGGCAGGCCACCGATAAGGGGGCACTGGGCCTGGGACTGGGTGGTGTACTTGATTTCAACGGGGCGCAGGTGGGCCTGTTTACCGGCTGGGACTGGCTGGGCCGGCGCGACCGGAACGAGTGGGCGTACCAGGGCAAACCCTGGCTATCGATGGGCCTGGGCTTCACTATCTTTTCGCGCACTACCGCAGCCACCCCACCCGTTACAGAACAGAAGCAGCCCTGATCAGGCGTGAAGCTTGTTACTCCCGCGCGAGCAGACAGCCCCGCCCGCGGTAGTGCGGACGGGGCTGTCTGCTCGCGCGGGACGAGCGGTGGGTGCCGTCCGCTGTAGAGACGCGTATTTGCGTCTCGTCGTTGACCGACGCGGGGGCGCCTGATACCGCTAAGTGGGGGCGGACGACTAGACGCGAATACACGTCTCTACTCGAACCGCAGGCCGTCGTTGAAGTTGATTTGCTGGCCGCGCTGGTAGACGGGCTTGCGGGGGCGGCCCCGGCGCTGCTGCCTCGGCCAGGGGGCTAGCTGCTTTCAAAGGCTTTCAGGTACGGCTCAAACAGGAAAATACGGTTGCGGCTCTGGCCCGTTATTTCCTGCAAGTAGCCGTGCGTCTGCATCTGCGCCACCAGCACGTTGGCCGATTTGTAGCTGATGGCACAAATGGTGGCGGCTTTTTCCACGGTAATGGCCGGGTCGGCAAACAGGGCGTTGAGCAGGCGCAGGGCGGAGCCGGCCCGCTTGCCGAAGGTGGCGTGAATATCCTGCTCCATGGTGGCTTTCAGCACCAGAATATTGGAGAGTGTGGCTACGGCCTGGGTGGCGGTTTGCTCGATGCCCACCAAAAAATATTTCAGCCACTGCACCAGGTCGCCTTTCTGGCGCACCAGGGTTAGGTTGTCGTAGTACAGGTTTTTGTTTTTCTCGAAGTAGGCCGACAGGTAGAGCAAGGGCTGGTCGAGGATACCTTCGCTGACGAGATAGAGCGTGATGAGCAAGCGCCCGATGCGGCCGTTGCCATCCAGAAACGGGTGAATGGTTTCGAACTGGTAGTGGGCCATACCGATGCGGATAAGGGCGGGCACATTCACGGCGTCGTTGTGCAGGAAGTTTTCCAGGTCGCCCATCAACTCCTGCACGTACTTGTCGTGGGGCGGAATGAAGGTGGCGTCGGCGAGACTGTGGCCGCCAATCCAGTTCTGGCTGCGGCGGTACTCGCCGGGCTGCTTATGCTCGCCGCGCCCGCTGCTGAGCAGTGTCAGGTGGGTTTGGCGCAGCAGCCGCGACGAGATGGGCAGAGTCTTGAGCTCCTCGATGGCCTCGTTCATGGCCCGGATGTAGTTGTTGACTTCCTGCCAGTCGTCGCGGCGCTCGGGCTGCACTTCTTCTTTGGGCAGCACGGCCTCGTTGAGGTTGGTTTGAGTGCCTTCGATGCGGCTCGACACCACGGCTTCCTTCGTAACGTGGAGCTGGATGAACAGATCGATGTTGGGCACCAGCCGGGCGTAGGAGTTCAGCTCGCCCAGCTTCACGGCTGCGCGCTCCAGCAGGGGGTTGAGGGCGGCGGTGCGCCAGGTCCATTCCTGGTTGATGGCGGCCGGCACGAAGTAGTGGTAGGCCCGCCCCTTCTCCACATGGCCGGCGCGAAAGTCTTCTATTTCCATACGATTCAGCGTGTTAGAGGAAAGGTAAATATCTTTCACGCTATTTACCTTTTCAGGCCTGAAAGGTAAATAAAACAATTCTTGTGTTACTTTCCTGCCCGGCCGCGTACTGGTGGCAGGCGTGTAGCACCCTGCCACCAGTACACGGGGGGCGGCCGTTTTTCGTGGCCACGGCACGATGCCGTTTCTGCCTCCGCTACGCGGCTGACTCGGCGGGGCAGGTGGATGGCTACATACCTGCCGCCGCGCTGCGGCTGGGGCTTACTCAAACAGCAGGCCGTCGAAATCCATTTGCTGGCCTTCCTGAAAGACGGGCTTGCGGGGGCGGCCCCGGCGCGGGGCGGCGGGGGCCTCGGCCACTGCGGGGGCGGCCTCGGGGGGCGGAAGCGCCGGGGTGGCGGCCGGGCCGGCCAGGGCCTCGCGCAGGGCGGTTTGCAGGAGCTGCCCGGCCAGTTGGCGGCTTTCCCGGATGCGCTGCTCCAGGGCGTCGCAGTGCCCCAGCAGCTGCTCCAGCTTCGCCACGATGCGCTGCTGCTCGGCCAGGGGGGACAGGGGGATGTTTACTTCTCGAATTGTACCCATTGATAAACTTGGTTGAGAAGTAGCTTTTGTGATTTTGAAGAATTCTGCCACACCAAAATTTGACAGCAGAAACCACATCAGGTATTTGAGCGACATATCCTTCAAGTATAATTCCGCCTTGGCTACGTTTGGCGCTAAATGCCAACGCTCTTTCTTGTCAAATACTGCTACTTCACCAATTCCTGCTCCGATAAATGTGATTAGCAATGAAGGACCTTTTAAAGCAGACCTATCTAATAAGAGAGAAGTCTCTTTGCTGAGGTAAAGCAGGTTTTCCTCAAGCAGATTATTTGGCTTAACATTTTGTGCCCTCACTACCGGTACATCTCCCTGCGTAGTCAGCTTGAAATGGTTCGTGTATTCAAAACCAGCTAGCTTAGTTACAAAGCAGAGTTCTCCCAGCTTACACCACACCCAGCTTTCTGGAATTTCAAACGGGCCTTGCACCGGCTCGGCTTCCTCGGTGAACAGCGGGGCGGCCTTGCGCTTGCCGGGTTTGGCTGCCGCTTCTTTCGTGGCGCGCAGCTGCCGCAGCAGCTCGGCGGCGGGTTGGTCGGTGGGGTTTTGGGGGAGCAGGCGGCCTTGCATGGCCTCGCGCAGCAGGGCCTGGCGGAGTTGGGTGAGGTAGGCTTGCTGCTGGTCCAGTTCCGCATCTACTGCGTTTTGCCGGGCCTGAAACGCAAAGAATCGGGCCGCTACTTCCCGCTGTTCCTCTAGGTTATCCGGAATAACCACTTCCAGCGGCAGTAAATGCTTTGGCTTGATTTCCGTTTTGATGCCACCGGGAATTTGCTCGCGGATGGCATCAAAAAACTCAGGGCTTTGCAGAAACAGCTTCAGAAAGGTGATGTCTATCTTCTGCGCGTCGTAAGTGTAGCTGGAGTAATGAACCGTGGCTACCACATCTTCCTCACCCTCATATACCGTTACCGCGCCCTTTGCCACGTTGATTCCGGAAATCAGCAGGTCGCCCGGCTTAATGAGAATCATATCGGTATTAGATGACTTGGTGGAAAGATGCACCCTCCCCGAAAAGTCAATCTTATCTACCCGCTTTAAGTCCGCAATGGCAGGGTCACTGGGCTTGAATTTGCCTTTGCGTACGTCCAGGAAGCTACCCAATCGAATTATTTTCCAGCTCACAGTACCTCTCCTTTCAGCGCGTTCAACAATGCTTCGCTCTTGGCGAAGCTCTGGCCCAGCAGCTCAAGTAGCTCGGCGCTGGTGTATTCGTGGGTTTCCTCGGCCTGGTGGGGGTTCTTGATGTCGAGGTCGTAGTTCCGGTCGATGATGGTCTGGATGGGGACGCGCCAAGCCACTTCGCTTTCTTCCCGCTTGTTCCACCAGTCCTCAATGGGCTGGAACTCCTCGCGGCGGATAGTTTTGGTTTTCGAGTACGACTTCTGGCCTTCGGGCAGGCGGTGCTGGTAGTACCAGATTTCCTGGGTGGGCTGGCCTTTGGTGAAGAACAGCAGGTTGGTGGCCACCGTGGCGTAGGGCTGAAACACGGAGTTGGGCAGCCGCACGATGGTATGCAGGTTGCAGGTTTCGAGCAACTGCTGGCGCACGCGCTGCTTCACGCCTTCGCCCGTGAGCGAGCCGTCGGGCAGCACCACGCCGGCCCGGCCGCCCTCCTTCAGCAGGTGCATGATGAGTACCAGAAACAGGTCGGCCGATTCCTTGGTGCGGAACTGGGCCGGGAAGTTGGTTTCGTTGCCGTTGGCCACCACCCCGCCGAAGGGCGGGTTGGCCAGCACCACGTCCACGGCGTCGCGGCGGCCATAGTCGCGCAGGGGCCGGTCGAGCACGTCGCGGAAAGTGATGTTGGGCACCTCCACGTCGTGCAGAATCAGGTTGGTGGTAGCCAGCAGAAACGGCAGGGGCTTGTATTCCCAGCCTTTCACCTTTTGCAGCTCCTGCTGGTCGGCCACGGTGCGGGTCTGGCTTTTGAGGGTTTCGACGGCCGCCGTAAGGAAGCCGCCGGTGCCGCAGGCGGGGTCCAGAATGGTTTCGCCGAGTTGGGGGGCCAGCGTGTCGCAGATAAACTGCGTGACAGCGCGGGGCGTGTAGAACTCGCCGCTTTTGCCGGCGCTCTGCAGGCCCTTGAGGATGCTCTCGTAGATGTCGCCGAAGGCGTGGCGGTCTTTGGCGCGGTTGAAGTCGATTTCGTTGAGCTTGTTGAGCACTTTGCGCAGGTTGGTGCCGCTCTTCATGTAGTTGTTGTTGCCCTCGAACACCTCGCGCACGATGAGGGCGCGGCGGTTCTCGCCGCTGATATCGAGGGCGCGCAGGGCCGGAAACAGGTCGCGGTCCACGAAGGCCAGCAGCTCGTCGCCGGTGATGCCTTCGTCGTTGCCGGCCCAGGCGTCCCAGCGGTAGGCCTCCGGGATGGGCGAGCGGTAGGCGTCGTCCATGACTTCGAGCTCCTTGTCTTTGTCGGAGAAGATTTTGAAAAACAGCATCCAGGCGAACTGCTCAATGCGTTGCGCATCGCCGTTGAGGCCGGTATCAGTCCACATGATTTTCTCAATGGACTTGTAGAGGGACGAGAGGTTGGACATTCTGAAAAAAGAAAAGCAGAAAACGTCTGTCATCCTGAGCGGAGCGAAGGACCTTATCACGGCTGAATAATCATCAGAACAACGACTTGTACTGACGTGATAAGGTCCTTCGCGCTGCTCAGGATGACAGGATAAACAAAGGCCCTACGCCTGCCTATACAGCTCGCGCTCCAGCTCGTGCACGGCTTGCAGGTACTGGGGCTTGCCGCCGAACTCGCGGAAGATTTCCAGCGGGGAGCCGAGCTGGGTGAAGGGGGTGGCGGTGAGCAGCTTCACGTTGGCGAGGTCGTCGAGGCCCTGGTCGGCGTATTTGTCGGTGAGGGCTTCGAGCACGCGGCGGGCCTGGGGGCCGTAGCGGGTGAAGTAGTCGCGCTTGCGTACGTTGCGGGCGCGCTCCTGGCGGGTGAGGGGTGGCTGGTCGAAGGCGACGTGGCAGAGCAGGTCAAACAAGTCCACGTCGGGCCCGACGGCGGCGCGCAGCGGGGCTACGGGCACGCCCTGCTCCTCCAGCTCCTGCAGAATGGCGGCCTTGCGGTCGGAGCCGTGCCAGGTGCTGAGGAAGTCGTCGAGGGTGGCAAAGTGCTCCTGCACCTTCTGGCGGGCGTAGTCGGTGAGCTTGACGGTGACGGGCTTGCCGTGCTCATCAAACACCACTTCGCGCTCCAGCAGCACGGTCACGTCCACGCCGTTGACGTAGATTTTGCGCCGCTTGAGGCCGGGGCCGCCCGGGTCGGTGTCGTCGGGGTCCTCGTCGTCGGGGTCGGTGGGGTAGCGAATCTTCGGCTCCTCGGCTACGGGCGGCTCCGGCTCCGGAAACTCCACCACCTCGCCCGACACTTCGTCGATGATGTCGGCGGTGTCGTCGGCGGCTTCCTCTTTTTCCAGGTTGCTGAGGTCCTGGCCTTCGGGCACTTCCTTCACCCGCTCCGGCTCGCCGTCGAAGGCAGGGTCGGCGAAGAGGTTGGTGGCCTGGCGGAAGTCGAGGATGGTAAAGAACAGCTTGCCGTAGTCTTCGTTGATGCGCGTGCCCCGCCCGATAATCTGCTTGAACTTGGTCATGGAGCTGATGTTGGAGTCCAGCACAATCACCTGGCAGGTCTGGGCGTCGACGCCGGTGGTCATCAGCTCGGAGGTGGTGGCAATAACGGGGTACTTCGAGGCGGGGTCGGTGAAGTTTTCCAGCTGCTGCTTGCCCAGCTCGTTGTCGCCGGTGATGCGCATGACGTAGCGGTGGTCTTCGCGCACGAGGTCGGGGTTCTGGTTGGCCAGGGCGCTGCGCATGCGCTCAGCATGGTCGATGTCCACGCAGAACACGATGGTTTTGGCCATGCGGTTGTGGCCGCGCAGAAACTCCGTGATTTTGCGGGCCACCAGTTCGGTGCGCTCGGCCACCACCAGCTTGCGGTCGAAGTCCTTGAGGTTGTACACCCGGTCTTCCACCAGCTCGCCGCGGGTGTCGGTCTTGCCGTCATCGGGCCGCCAGCCGTCTAGGTCGATGTTGGTGGCGATGCGCACCACCCGGTAAGGCGCCAGAAAGCCGTCGTTGATGCCCTGCCTGAGCGAGTAGGTGTAGAGGGCGTTGCCGAAGTACTCGACGTTTTTGCTGTCCTCGGTTTCGCGCGGGGTGGCCGTGAGGCCAATCTGGGTGGCGCCGCTGAAATAGGTGAGAATGTCGCGCCAGCTGCTGTCTTCACTGGCGCTGCCGCGGTGGCACTCGTCCACCACAATCAAATCAAAGAAGCCCGGCGAAAACTGCTTGTAGATGTTGCGCTCCTCTTCGGAGCCGGTCAGCCCCTGGTACAGGGCCAGGTAGATTTCATAGGACTTCTCGACCTGATGCTTTTCAATGACGTGCATCTTGTCGCGGAAGTGCTTGAAGTCGCCTTTTTTGGTCTGGTCGAGCAGGGCGTTGCGGTCGGCCAGAAACAGGATGCGCTTTTTAGCCCCGGATTTCCAGAGCCGGTGTACAATCTGAAAGGCGGTGTAGGTTTTGCCGGTGCCAGTGGCCATCACCAGCAGCACGCGGTTCTGGCCCCGGGCAATAGCCTCCACGGTGCGGTTGATGGCAATCTGCTGGTAGTAGCGCGGGCGCCGGCCGCTGCCGTCGAGGTAGTAGTCCTGCTCGGCCAGGCGGGCAGCCACCGGAGAGGTGAGGCCCTTGGCCTGCTTGTAGCGGGCCCACAGCGCGGCCGGGCTCGGGAAGTCGGCCAGGGCCAGCTCGGTTTCCACGGTGCCAGCGGTGGCGGTGCGGTCATGGAATAGAAACCCGTCGCCGTTGGAGCTGAACACGAAGGGAATGTCGAGGATGTGGGCGTAGTCGAGGGCCTGCATCATGCCCGCCCCCACCGCGTGCTGGTTGTCCTTGGCCTCGATGATGGCAATGGGAATGTTGGGCTTGTAGTAAAGGATGTAGTCGGCGCGCTTTTGTTTGCCCCGGGCCGTGAGCTTGCCCTTCACGTAGATTTTGCCGTCGGTAAAGGAAACTTCCTCCAGATACTGGCTGAATCGGTTCCAGCCGGCAGTTTCAATGGCGGGGGTGATATACTTAGTACAGATGTCGCGCTCGGAGAGGTTCTTTTTGGATAGCATAGCGGATGGATAGCCGGATCGGGTTTCGAATTTACGCTCCCCACCGGGTTATCCAAGCAGCTTGCAAAGCAAAAAGCGCCGCCGGAACTGCTTCCGGCGGCGCTTTTTTAGTTGTCTAGCTATTCCTTAATTTAGGCTCCGGTAGCGTACCCGCTTGGGCTCCACGTCGCCGAGGCGCTTTTTCTTGGCTTCCTCGTAGTCGGAGAAGTTGCCCTCGAACCACACCACCTGCGAGTCGCCCTCGAAGGCCAGGATGTGGGTGGCGAGACGGTCCAGGAACCACCGGTCGTGGCTGATGATAACGGCGCAGCCGGCGAAGTTCTCCAGCGCATCTTCCAGGGCCCGGATGGCATTCACGTCGAGG
Organism: Hymenobacter psychrotolerans DSM 18569; assembly: GCF_900142395.1. GTDB lineage: Bacteria > Bacteroidota > Bacteroidia > Cytophagales > Hymenobacteraceae > Hymenobacter > Hymenobacter psychrotolerans. The sequence goes on from NZ_FRAS01000001.1 coordinate 353,325, forward strand.
TCGTTGGTGGGTTCGTCGAGCAACAGCAGGTTGGCGCCCTGCTTGAGCGTAGTGGCCAGGTGCACGCGGTTCCGCTCGCCACCGGAGAGCATGCCCACTTTCTTTTCCTGGTCGCCGCCGCGGAAGTTGAAGTTGCTCACGAAGGCCCGCGAGTTCACCTGCCGGCCGGCCAGCAGCATGGTTTCGGTGCCGCCCGAAATGGTTTCGAACACCGATTTGTTGGGGTCGAGCGTGTCGTGCTGCTGGTCTACGTAGGCGGTCTGCACCGTGGGGCCGACCACGAACGTGCCCGCGTCGGGCTGCAGCTGGTCGGTGATGAGGCGGAACAGGGTGGTTTTGCCGGCGCCGTTCGGCCCGATGATGCCCACGATACCGCCCTGGGGCAGGTTGAACGACAGATTTTCGAAGAGCAGCTTGTCGCCGAAGGCTTTGCGCAGCCCTTCGGCCTCAATCACCTGGGAACCCAGGCGCGGGCCGTCCGGGATGAACAACTCCAGCTTCTGCTCCTTCTCTTTGGAGTCTTCGTTCACCATCTTGTCGTAGCCGGCGAGACGGGCCTTGCTCTTGGCCTGGCGCGCTTTCGGGGCCATGCGCACCCATTCCAGTTCGCGCTGCAGGGTTTTCTGGCGCTTGCTCTCGGTCTTTTCCTCCTGAGCCAGGCGGTTGGACTTCTGCTCCAGCCACGAGCTGTAGTTGCCTTTCCACGGAATACCCTCGCCGCGGTCCAGCTCCAGAATCCAGCCGGCCACGTTGTCGAGGAAGTACCGGTCGTGGGTGACGGCAATGACGGTACCTTTGTATTGCTGCAGGTGCTGCTCCAGCCACAGCACGCTCTCCGCATCCAAGTGGTTGGTGGGTTCGTCGAGCAGCAGCACGTCGGGCTCCTGCAGCAGCAGGCGACACAACGCCACGCGGCGCTTCTCCCCGCCCGAGAGGTTGCCGATGATGGCGTCGGCCTCAGGCGTGCGCAGGGCGTCCATGGCGCGCTCCAGCTTGGAGTCGAGGTTCCAGGCGTCGAGCTGGTCGAGGCGCTCCTGCACGGTGCCCTGGCGCTCCAGCAGCTTGTCGAAGTCGGCATCCTCGGCCCCGAAGGCTTCGTTGATTTCGTCGAATTCCTTGAGCAGCGCTACGGTTTCGGCCACGCCTTCCTGCACCACTTCCAGTACGGTTTTGGTGGCATCGAGCTGGGGCTCCTGCTCCAGGTAGCCCACCGAGTAGCCCGGCGACCAGACCACGTCGCCCTGAATCTGCTTGTCCTGGCCGGCAATAATCTTCAGCAGGCTGGACTTACCGGAGCCGTTGAGGCCGAGCACCCCGATTTTGGCACCGTAGAAAAAGGAGAGGTAAATGTTCTTGAGAACCTGTTTCTGGGGCGGGTAAACCTTGGTTACCCCGGCCATCGAGAAAATAATGGTGGGCTGGTCGCTCATGCGCAGAGAATTGGAATGGTAGCGGTGATACCACAGGCCAGCCTGCTGGCCAAATGGTGGGAAAGCATTATTATCAGGCAGTTTTCAGCAGGCGCACACGCCGGGCTAACCTTGGGAGGCGGCCTTGCGTTCGGACAAAAATCCGCTGGCAGCGGCCCTGCCTCACCAAAGGTAGGCAGCCCCGCGGGAGTTTGCTACCGCAGCCGAATGCCGCGAATGTTGCAACAAGCTGTAAACTTGCACATCTTTCCGCCCCGAGTATTGCCCGCGCGCAGTTTCCCCACTCCACCTATTCGCTTCCGCGTTATCACATTATGGAACAACAAGACCACCTGCTGGCCGAAGCCCGCCATTATGGCTACATTGAGGGCGACCAGGTGTGGCTGCGGCCGTTCATGGACCTGCCCGCCCGCCAGGTTGGCCAGGTAAAAGACTCAGCCGATGCGTCGTTGCTATACTTCGCGAACCGCTTCGAAACCTTCCGCGGCAAAGTAGACGAGCTGCTGCACAAGATTGAAACCGCCGAAAACAAGGGCTCTTTCCTGATGAAAGCCCTGCACCTGAAGGAGCAGATTGCTTCCTACGATGGCCTCGGCGACTTTACGGCCATTCATCGGCGCCTGACGGAGGCCGAAGAGGCCATTAAGGTGACCGTGGCGCGCAACCGCGAAAAGAACCTAGCCACCAAAATCAGCCTGATTCAGCAGGCCGAGGAGCTGCAGAACACGCTGGACTGGACCACGGCCGGCGAGCAGATTCATGAGCTGCGCCAGGCCTGGATCAAGACGGGTCCCGTAGACAAGCAGCATACCGAAGAGCTGGAAACCCGCTTCCGGGTGGCCGTAGACGAGTTTTTCCAGCGGCGCAAGGCCTTCCAGAACGAGAAGAAGTCGATGCTGAACCGGGCCGCCGACCAGTATAAGGAGCTGATCCGCAAGTCGGAGGCGCTGCAAAACTCCGACGACTTCGAGAACACCACCGGCAAGCTCAAGGAGCTGCAGCAGGCCTGGAAGGAAGTGGGCGGCTCGCTGCCCCGCAAACAGGCCAACGAGCTCTGGACGCAGTTCCGGGCGGCACACAACCTGTTTTTCGAGCGCCTCAAGCAGCACATCGACAGCAAGCGCACGGATGCCAAAGACTACTTCATGGACGACAACCTGACCCGGAAGCGGGCCCTGGTAGCCGAGGCCGTGGAGCTGCTGGGCAAACCCATGCACGAAGCCGTAGCGCGGGCCAAAGAGCTGCAGGCCGCCTGGAAAAAGGTAGGCCCCGTGCGCGGCGAAGAGTCGGACCGGGTGTGGGAGCAGTTTATTCTGGCCTGCGACAAAGTGTTTGAGATGAGCGCACTGGAGCACTACATCCGCAAGCGCCCCGAAAACGCCGGTGCCTCGCCCGAGGAGCAGGTGAACATGCGGGTGCAGGCCCTGCGCGACTTCATCAAATACGACAAGCAGGAGCAGGAAACGCTGGAGGAAAACCTGGGCAAGCTGAACGCCGCCCCGGCCAATGATGCGTTCCGGCAAATGCTGCAGGGAAAAATCCGCGCGTTTGAGCGGAAAATCCGAACCAAAAACGAGCTGATTACGCTATTGCGGCAGCGGCTGGTTGCGTAGGGCAACCTTAGCGTTTATCTTACGTTGCCTGCCACATACCTGGCACCTCAGCGAGCCACGTTGTCAGCCTGATCCGGACCGGCCGGATTTTTGATAGCCGGACTTTTCATTCGACCACCTTTTTTAAGTAGCCCTCACCACTATGTACTGGACGCTGGAACTCGCTTCGTATCTGGAAGATGCTCCCTGGCCTGCCACCAAGGATGAACTGATTGACTATTCCATCCGCTCCGGCGCTCCGATGGAAGTAGTGGAAAACCTGCAGGCCCTGGAAGACGACGGCCAGCCTTACGAAAACATCGAGGAAGTTTGGCCGGACTATCCGACCAAAGAGGACTTCATGTTCAACGAAGACGAATACTAGCAGTAGTATTGAGTATGCAGTACTGAGTAGTTAGTATTGGCATAAGCCCGTTTTTCAGGCGGTACTGCCTAACTACTCATGTCTCAGTACTCAATACTTTCTGTCGAAAATCTGGTTGCGGGGTATGAACAGCGTGTTCTGCTCCGCAACCTTTTTTTCGCCGTACCGGAGCCGTCGTTCGTGGCCATTGTGGGGCACAACGGCTGCGGCAAAACCACGCTGTTTCGTGTCCTGACCGGGCAGCTCCCCTACTCGGGCACCGTGCGCCTTGGCGGGCAGGACCTGCGGCAGATAGCCCGCCCTGCCGCTGCCGGGCACCTCGCCTATCTGCCGCAGCGCACTACGGTGGGCTTTCCGATTCGGGTGCGCGAGCTGGTGGTGATGGGCCGCTACCGCCACCACGGCCTGCTCAGTGCCTACTCGCTGCTTGACTACCAGCTGGCGGATGCGGCTCTGGCCCGCGTGGGCGGCGCTCACCTTGCCCAGCGCGACTTCACGCTGCTTTCCGGTGGGGAGCAGCAGCTGGTATGGCTGGCCCAGCTCAGCCTGCAGGACGCGCCCCTGTATCTGCTGGACGAGCCCACCCAACAGCTGGATGTGTACTACCGGCGCCGGGTCTTCGACTTGCTGACGACCTGGGTGACGGAACAGCGCAAAACCGTGCTCTGCATCACCCACGACCTCGACAACCTGCTGGCTTTTTCCGAAGGGTTTCTCCTCAATCTGTCTCATCCGCAGCCCCACCTGGAGCCGCTCACTCCCACCACGGTGGCAGCGGCACGCGCTTTTCTGGAAAGCGAAGCCTCTCTGCGCGTGTAAGCAGCTGAGCGGCGGCTATTGGTCGCGCTGGCCGGGTCGGCCCCGCAGCACGTGCCAGATAGAGCGCAGAAAAGGCCACGGCGACACGGAATTCATGATCTGGAAGTTCTCTACCCACGTCGTCCGCTCATCCAGAAAGTCGAAGATGCGCTCCACCGGATTGCGCCGAAACAGGTCGGAGAAAATGTCGCGCGTGATTTCGCCGCGGCGGCGCATGATGTCGAGTAGCAGCGTATCGAAGAAGTGAAACTGCCACTGGTCGCCGGTGAGGTGGCGCGGCGGCGCACCGGTAGCGGCCAGCGCCTGCACCAGCCGCGCCGAGTGCGCCTGAATCCGCTTGAAAGCATAGCCGGTGCTGGGTTTGGCGCGGCCGGCCCGCGTTCCTAGATTGATGATGTGCGGGCCATTGGCGGGGGGCAGCGGGTGGTCGGTCATCGGGATGGCGCCTACTTCCTGCGCCTCCACCCGAAACTCCGCTACGCCCAGCCGCTGCAGATAGTCGCGCATAGCGGCCTCATAGTCTTGCTTTGGCAGCATCTGCTCCGAAAACAGTGTGTACTCTATCAGTGCCCGCCGCCGGCTGTAGGGCATCACGTACATGAAGCGCGCCTGCTGGTGCTGCTCGCCCCGGAAGTCCATAAACTCCGCCACCGCCGGGTCGAAAACGTCCTGGTTGGTTTCTACCTCCCAACCCACAAAGTGCTGCAGCAGGTAGCGGTGTTTCTGCGGCTGCGGCTGCAGCTGCGGCGGCCGGCTGTCGAAGGCATAACGGGCCACAAATGCACCGGCACTGCTGGTCGCCTGGGCTCCGTCCGGGGTGTTTTCGAGCGTTTCCACGGCCGCCTGCACCATAGTAAACTGCGGACTGGCCGCTAGCGCCGCGCGCACAAACCGATAGAAATCCAGCCCCCGAATCATCTTGTAGCGGTGCCGCTTCAGCCGGAACACCCGCTCGAACTGCGGACTGCGGAAGGCCAGCTGCTCCCATTCGTGCGCTACGATTTTATCGAACAGCATCGGCTCGTCGGCCCAGAACGACCAGGTTCGGTCGTTCTGGTCTTTGGCGTCGGGCTCCAGCAGCAGCACGCGCTTGTCGGCCAGCCGGGGCTCCTGGCTGATATGGTAGGCCAGGCTCAGGCCGGCCGCGCCGCCGCCCACAATCAGATAGTCAAAAACAGGAGGTGTAGCCACAAGAAACGGCGGCCTGAACAGGGCCGCCGTTGCAAGTTAGGGCAGTTGCGCTACTTCGGGCTAGTGGCTTTCCATGCCCGAGAGGGCGCCAGCCAGGTCGCGTACCGCGTCGCGCACATCAAAGTCGAGGCGGGCGCTGAAGTGCTGGCGGCCCGGCAGAATGCTCACGCGTGAGTGCAGCCGCTCTTCCCAGAGGTGCTCGTTTTCCTGGTAGCCGGAGGTGTAGGGGTCGTCGTCGGAGAGCAGCACCATCAGCTTGTCCTGCGGAATCAGGCGGCGGGCAGCTTCGTAATCGATAGGGGTATCCATCCAGTTGAGAATATCCTGCCAGGGGCTGTCCACGGAAAACCAGCCGGCTACGCACAGCACGCCGCCTACCGGCCGCGCATTGGGGTGTTGCTCGGCCACTCGCGCCAGGTAGTGCAGAATGGCCAGGCAGCCTACGCTATGGCCCACCAGCAGCACATCGGGCCCCAGCTGCTCCGGCGGCAGCACCTTCCGCAGATACTCCTCGGCCCGGTCTATTACGGGCAGGTCCCAGGCGGGCATGTTCAGCGCCTGCATCTGGTAGCGCATGCCGTCTTCGCTGGCTACCGCCTGCAGCTGCTCGCCCAGCCACGGATACCAATCGTCTTGCGGGCCACCCGCCCACCGGGGCACAATAAACACTTTCTTGACTTGCTCAGCAGTTGATTCTTGCTGCATATTCCTTGGTTTCATTTAAACAATTCACCAAGATAAGTCCAATTCAACAACCTTGATTCTACTATTCCTGAAATAATCCAGGAGCTCGGCTTTACCAGTAGCCCAATAGCAATACAGCCAGCAGCTTCCGTAGATGCCGCTGGCTGTATTGTTGTTAATCTGGTCTTTCGCCGGGCTTAGAAGTTCGGCGAGAGCAGGTATTTAGAGTAGAAGTCGTCGATGATTTTCACGGCCGACTCGGCGTCGTCTACCAGCTGCACGAGGTGCATGTCTTCGGGCGAAATGTTCTGCTCGTCTTCCAGCATCACTTTCTGAATCCAGTCGAACATGCCCTGCCAGTACTTGGTACCCACCAGCACGATGGGGAAACGGCCGATTTTCTTGGTCTGAATCAGCGTGATGGCCTCAAACAGCTCATCGAGCGTGCCGAAGCCGCCGGGCATGCCAATGAAGCCCTGGGCATACTTCACGAACATCACCTTCCGCACGAAGAAGTAGTCGAAGTTGATGATTTTGTCCGGGTCGATGTAGATGTTGTTGAACTGCTCGAAGGGCAGCTCAATGTTCAAACCTACCGAGCGGCCACCTTCGGAGTGGGCGCCTTTGTTGCCGGCTTCCATGATGCCGGGGCCGCCGCCCGTGATAACGCCGTAGCCGTGGCGCACCAGCTTGGCCGCAATTTCCTCGGCCATCTGGTAGTACGGGTTGTCGGGCTTGGTGCGGGCCGAGCCGAAGATGGATACGCACGGGCCGATTTTGGACATCTTCTCGAAGCCTTCCACGAACTCGGCCATCACCTTGAAGATCTGCCAGGAGTCGGCAATCTTGATTTCGTTCCAGTCCTTGTCCACGAAGGCTTTGCGGATGCGCTGCTCATCGTCGATCTGAACGGTACGCTCACCGTGCGTCTGCTCCCGGATATCACTGATGGTCTTCACCTTGTTATCGTTGATATTGGGCTGCATGATGGTCTGGCCGCTGCCAGCATTCAGCACTTCCTCGGCCACCTTGGTGCGGCTGGTTTTCTTGAGCTTGGTCATAGTCTGCTACTTACTGTAGGTGCCGGGCAACGCGCCCGCCACCAGAAGAATGGGGGAATTTGGCAAAAAGAAAGCCGCCCCGCCAAAGCGGGGCGACCAAAAGTACGGACATGCAAGGTAAGACTTTGTCGGCGGTAAATGACTATACAGTGAAATATCTATCTGTAGAGCGCACCAGCCATTGGTTCGGCTGTCTTACTTGCTTCGAATGGCAATTACGGGGTCGAGGTTGGCGGCCAGCACAGCCGGAATGATGCCGGCCAGCACCCCAATCACCACCGACACGGTGAGGCCCAGCGTAATATTCCAGGCCGACAGCGTGAGAGGCATGGCATCCTGGGGTATGAGCGTAATCAGCCAGACCAGGAAAATACCGGCCGCGCCGCCCAGCAGACACAGGAACACGGCCTCAAACAGAAACTGAAACAGGATAAAGTAGTTTTTGGCACCCAACGACTTCTGGATGCCGATGATGTTGGTGCGCTCCTTCACCGACACGAACATGATGTTGGCAATGCCGAAGCCACCCACCACCATGGCAAAGCCGCCAATCACCCAGCCCGCCAGCCCGATAACGGAAAAGAGCTTACCCACCATGTTGGTCAGCATTTCGGGGCGATTGAGGGCAAAGTTGTCTTCTTCGCGGGGCTTGAGGCTACGGATGTTGCGCAGCAGGCCCTTCATTTCATACTCCAGGTCGAGCAGGCCTACGTCTTCGTCGCGGCCTTTCACGGCAATGGTGGGCGTCACGCCGGTCAGGCCGTTGGTACTCAGGGCGAATATCTTGGTGAAGGCCCCGAACGGAATAACGCAGTTGGTGTCGTTGCTGGGCGTGTCCAGAATCTTCTTGCCTTCCTTCTTCACCACCCCAATGATGGTGAACGTGGTGCCCTTGGCCTTAAACTCCTTGCCCAGCGCCGAACCGTTCGGGTACAGGCTGGTGGCAATATCCGCCCCTACTACGGCCACGTTGCGGGCCGCATCCATTTCCTGCTGCGTGAAGTAGCGCCCTTCCTCAATAGGCAGCTCCGACACGTTGCGGTACTCAAACGACACGCCCATCAGGGCGCAGCCTTCCAGGCTGTTGGAGCCGGCTCGTAGCGTATTGCCGCCGGTAGCGGCGTACACGGCCACCCCTTTCTGGTTGTCGCTGAGCATGCGCTGCAGCTCCCGGAACTCGCGCACGGTGGGCGCGGGCCGCTGGAAGTAGCGCCACCACGGGTAGTCGGGCTGGTCGAAGGTCCAGGGCATCTTCATGACGTAGATGACCTTGTCGCCAACGAAGCTCATACTTTGTCGTACGTTGGCTTCCAGCGAGTCCACCACTGTCAGTACCGCAATGATGGCGAAGATACCTACCGTGACGCCCAGCAGCGACAGAATTGTGCGCAACAGGTTGGCTTTGAGAGCTTGCCACGCAAATCGGAAGCTTTCCAGGGTCAGGCGTATGGTTTTCATCAAGGAGCGGAGCAGTGAAAGAGCGAAGCAGAAAAAGCCGACGGGCGGGCAGCCACAAGCACGGCATTCGCGTATTCACTCTTTGATTTTGAGGCGAAAAGTACTGATAAATCCGCCGGAGTTACGTACTTTCGCCGACCCAAATTTTTCTTAGCTTGCCCAGCTATTGCCTTTCCTGACCCTATGAAGCTCTCCGAGTTTAAGTTTGAACTGCCTGAAGCACTTCTCGCCCAGCACCCCGCCAAGAACCGCGACGAGTCCCGCCTGATGGTGCTACACCGCGACAGCGGCAAGATTGAACACCGCGTCTTCAAGGATATCATCGAGTATTTCGGTGAAGGTGACGTGTTTGTTGTGAACGACACGAAGGTATTTCCGGCCCGCCTCTACGGCAACAAGGAAAAAACCGGCGCCAAGATTGAAGTGTTTCTGCTGCGCGAGCTGAACAAGGAAATTCACCTCTGGGACGTGCTGGTAGACCCGGCCCGCAAAATCCGGGTAGGCAATAAGCTTTACTTCGACGACGAAGGCATTGTGGTAGCGGAAGTTATCGACAACACGACCTCCCGCGGCCGTACTATCAAGTTCCTGTTTGATGGCTCCGATGAGGAGTTCTACAAGGCGCTGCACAACCTGGGCGAAACGCCCCTGCCCCGCGAGTCCATCACGCGCGACGCGGAGCCGGCCGACAAAGAGCGGTACCAGACTATCTATGCCAAGAACACGGGCGCTGTAGCGGCTCCTTCGGCGGGCCTGCACTTTACCCGAGAGGTGATGAAGCGCCTGGAAATCAAGGGCGTAGAAATTGCACCGGTAACGCTGCACGTGGGCCTGGGCACGTTCCGTACGGTAGACGTGGAGGACCTGACCAAGCACAAGATGGACTCCGAGAACTTCATCGTGCCCGGCTCGTCGGCGGTGATAGTGAACCGTGCCCTCGACGCCAAAAAGCGGGTGTGCGCAGTAGGCACTACCTCAATGCGCGCTATGGAATCGTCGGTGTCGGCCAACTCGCGCCTGAAGGCCAACGAAGGCTGGACAGACCGGTTCATCTTCCCGCCGTACGATTTCAAGATTGCCAACTCGCTGATAACGAACTTCCATACGCCGGAAAGCACGCTCATGATGATGGCTTCGGCCTTCGCCGGGCACGAGTTCCTGATTGAGGCGTACCAGACGGCTATCAAAGAGAAATACAAGTTCTTCAGCTACGGCGACGCCATGCTGATTCTGTAGTCTGATACCTGCTTTGAAGCGGCCGGCTTTCCGCCGGCTGCGCTTTGCTTAAACGCCCGGCCGCTTTCAGTGGCCGGGCGTTTACTTTTACGGCCGAACCTGCTTTCCTCCTTCTTATCCTGCTGCCCGTGGCCCTTGCTCCTCCCTCTTCTCAGCCTCGTTTTGCCATTATTGTAGCTGGCGGCAGCGGCACGCGCATGGGCGCCGACCGTCCCAAGCAGTTTCTGCCGCTGCTCGGTGAGCCGGTGCTGCTGCACACGCTCCGCCGCTTTGCGGCTACGGAGCTGGGCGTTCGGCGGCTGATAGTGGTGCTCCCGGCAGACCAGCTGGCTACGTGGCAGGAGTTGTGCGCGCAGCATGCCCCGGTGCCACCCCATGAGCTGGCCACTGGCGGCGCTACTCGCTGGGCTTCCGTGCGGCAGGGGCTGGCACAACTGGGGCAGGAAACCGAAGGAACTGTGGCCGTGCACGACGGCGTGCGGCCGCTGACACCAGCCCGCGTGATAGAAGCCACATTTGCCGCCGCCTATAACCACGGCGCGGCCGTGGCCGCCGTAGTGCCCAAAGACTCCGTGCGCAACCTCAGCCAGCAGGGTTCCTACGCCCTCAACCGCAGCCGCCTGCGCCTGGTCCAGACGCCGCAGTGCTTCGAGCTGCATCTGCTGCGCCGCGCTTACCAGCTACCGGAGCTGAACACCTTCACCGACGATGCCAGCGTGGTGGAAGACCTGCACCCGATTTATATTGTGGAAGGCGACTACCGCAACCTGAAAATCACGACGCCCGAAGATATGCTGCTGGCCGAGGTGCTTCTGAGAACGGCAGAGGAGAACGGCAGCTAACCCTCACATTATCATGCTATAGCACCCGACCTAGCAGAACAGTACCTTCGCGTATCTTCTGGTTGTCTATGGTCTGGCCTATGAAAACGCTGCTTCTATTGTCTCTGGCGCTGCTAACGGGCCCCATGAGTCTGGCCCAGGACTGTGGCCTGTACTACGACCTGCGCAAAGGCGGGACATACGAGCTAACCACCTTCGACAGCCGCGACCAGCCCAGCGGGCGGGTGGTGCAGGAAGTGCGGGAAGCCAACACCGCTGGCGGCAAAACCACGGCCCTCATTCATCAGCAGGTATTCGATAAGAAGGGCAAGCCCAGTGCCTCCAACGACTATACCGTGGAATGCCAGGCCGGCCTCGTACGCCTCGATATGCGCGCTATAATGAACCCGCAGGCACCCGGCCAGAATCCGCAGGCGGATATGGATGTGCAGGTAAGCGGCGACTTTCTGGAACTGCCCGCCCAGCTGAAGCCCGGCTCCACCCTGAAAAACGGTACCATGACGGTAGCTATGCGCGACAAGAAAAGCGGCACGGCCATTTCCACCACTACTATCAGCATCAGCAACCGCCGTGTGGAGGGCACAGAAACCATCAAAACGGAGGCAGGTAGCTTTGCCTGCACCAAAATTTCGCAGGATGTGCTGATGAAGACCGGTATCGGCAATCTGGCTATTCCGTTCTCGATGCGCACGGTAGAATGGTACGCGCCCGGCGTGGGGGCTGTGCGCTCCGAAACCTACCGCAAAGACAAGCTACTGGGCTACAGCCTACTCACGACGGCGCCCCTACGGTAGTTCTACCCAGGCTTACTGCGCATAGGCCAGCCTGCCACAAAGGGCCACCCTGGGGAGGGGTGGCTCTTTGCTGTTGAGCTACTTGCGCCCGATTCGGAACCAGCAGCCGGGCCGGCCGTATAGCCTAGCTGTTTCCGTGCCACGCCAAACCTCTGAATGTATGCGCTTTTCTGCCTCATTTGCCCTGCCGCCGCTTTTGGCGCTGCTGGCCGCCTGCGGCTCCGGCACCAACAAAGACCCGGTGGCGGAGGCCCGGTTTCAGAACGAAAAGCGCATCGGCAATGAGGACGTGACGAGCAAGCAGGAGCGCGACGCCGGCTTTCTGGTGAATGCCGCCAGCTACAGCATGCTGGACACGGAAATGAGCCAGATGGCCCTGCGCAAGGCCTCCTCGCCCGATGTGAAATACCTGGCGCAGATGATTATCGGGGAGCATGCGACCATGCAAAAGGCCCTGCAGCAGCTGGCTGGGCAGAAAAGCATTGTGCTGCCAACCGGCCTAGGGGCCGAACAAGCCAAGCACCTCGGGCAACTAGGGGCCCTGACCGGGCCGGCATTTGACCGCAAGTATGCGGAGCTTCTCGAAGACAGCCACACAACCAGTGTCGATGAGTTTGAAGACATGAGCGACGACGCCTACGACGGTGACATCCGGGCGTTTGCGGCTAATTACCTCGCCCCGCTTAAGGCACATCTGGAAGCCGCTGACAACCTCGCCGACAAGCTCCCTAAATAGTAACGTTCCCGCATTTCTTACCACCAAACACCTTTCGTTTATGAAAACGCGCTTTTTCTCTCTTGTAGCCCTGGCAGCTGTACTAACCCTAGGCAGCTGCGGCAACGCCGAACAACGCACCGATGGCACGGCCGGAACCGTGGTTACTGATATAGATTCCGCCGCCGCCGAAGGAGGCGTACAGGCAGATGCCACCGTTATCGACAACGATGCGGGCCCTACCGTCACGGCCGATGCCAACGCCGCCACCACCGACTCGGTGACGACACAACCGTAGCCCTGCAGCTTGGCCTGATGCAACGCCCGGTTTCGGTTCTATGCCGGGGCCGGGCGTTGCGCTTAGCGGCCATCCGCCTAGCTGAACACTAGCAACCTTCTGTCAGCCAACTCGTTCAATCTGGCAACGCCGCCTCTCTTAGTAGCCGGAGCTTTGCTTTGGCCGGGCGGCGCTGGTATTGTTCCACTCCCACAACCTCTCACATGAAACGCATTTTTTTAAGCCTTGCTGCCGCCACCCTGCTCCTCACTACTGCCTGCTCTAATGAGCGCAAGGCCGATGAAATGGTAAATGGCGAGTCGGTGGCAGGTGCCGATACGATGGGCGTTGCCTCAGAGCCTTCGATGAACGGCGACACTGCAATGAACGCCGCCGGTGGCGCCGCCATGGCTGACCCCAACGGCCCGACTGCTCCGCACAAAGACGACCCCGAGTTTATGAAATCGGCCGCCCATAGCGACCAGAACGAAATCCAGCTCAGCAAGCTGGCTCTCGACAAGGGCGTGACGGGCATGGCTAAAGAGCACGCCAACCAGATGATTACCGACCACACCAAGTCGACGGCGGAGCTCAAGCCCATTGCTCAGAAGAAGAACGTAACGCTGCCCACCGACATGGACGCCGAGCACAAAGCCATTGCGGCCGAGATGCAGAAGCTGTCGGGCGCGGACCTGGAGAAGCGCTACATGGAGCAGATGACGCTGGACCACCAGAAAACGGCTAACACCATGGCCGCTCATAAGGCAATGACTCAGGATGCCGACCTGCAGGGCTTCATCTCGAAAACCCTGCCCGTGGTTGAAAGCCACCTGAGCATGTTCAAGCAACACTCCGGCTCGATGTAATTTTCAGCCAGGCCCTATTCCGGCAAGCCCGTTCCGCACCGCGGAGCGGGCTTGTTTTGGTTTGACTGAGCATGCTAACGACCATGTAGGTTCCTGCTGTATTCCTACTTGGCCGGCGCTGCAGTCCACTCCAGCTTATACGTGTCGCAGCTTAGCGCATTGATGTTCATGCGGAACGTGCCCTTCGCCGACTTCTCTCCCACCAGTCCGTCCAGTTCGAAGCGCCACGCCGTAGCACCGCCACCCGGCGGGTCCAGTACCACGCCACTCACCTTTCCGGCCGTAATGGGGAAGCTGTGCGTAGGTCCGGCCGTGGTGAGCTCCAGCTTGCCGGCGCAGCGCCAGTAGCCCTTAAACGTCAACTCGGAAAGCTTTTTGCCATCCGCCGACACGTCGAAGCTAATCGTGGCTCCTTTCATCCCGTTGCTGAACGTGCCGGTCCAGTGCGTGGGTTTCGGCGGGGCGGCCTTGGGTGGCGCGGTGGCAATGGCTGCTGCCAGGAGCAGAGGGAATAGCAGTAGTTTCATGCGGAAAGAGTGAAGGGAAAGCCGCAAAATAGAAAAGCTTCCTTTCGAAGCCAACCCGTAGTAGGGCTGGCTCCGAAAGGAAGCTCTTAGCTATCCGGAAAACGGTACTTAGCTAGGCCGCGTCTGACCTGGCAGGCTTCTCTTCCGCGTACTTGCTGACCTTCAACTCCTCGGCCAGGAAACGGCTGGTGTGGCCTTTCCCCGACTTGGCTACCTGCTCCGGCATGCCCTGCGCTACTATGGTACCACCGCCTGCGCCGCCTTCCGGCCCGATATCAATCAGATGGTCGGCTACTTTGATGAGGTCCAGGTTGTGCTCGATGATAAGGACGGTATTGCCCTTGTCGGCGAGCTTGTGCAGCACCACGGCCAGGTGGTTGATGTCCTCGAAATGCAGGCCGGTGGTGGGCTCGTCTAGAATATAGAACGTTTTGCCGGTGTCCTTTTTGCTGAGCTCGGTGGCCAGCTTCACGCGCTGGGCTTCGCCGCCCGAAAGCGTGGTGGCCTGCTGGCCCAGGGTGAGGTAGCCCAGGCCTACTTCGTTCAGGGTCTGAATCTTGCGCAGGATGCGGGGCTGGAACTCGAAGAACTCCACGGCCTTTTCCACGGTCATGTCGAGCACGTCGGTGATGGACTTGCCTTTGAAGCGCACTTCCAGCGTTTCGCGGTTGTAGCGGCGGCCTTTGCAGGTTTCGCAGGGCACGTGCACGTCGGGCAGGAAGTTCATTTCGATGGTGCGCATGCCGGCGCCCTCGCAGGTTTCGCAGCGCCCGCCTTTCACGTTGAACGAGAAGCGGCCCGGCCCGTAGCCCCGGATTTTGGCTTCCGGCAACGACGAAAACAGCTGCCGGATTTCGGTGAACACGCCCGTATAGGTGGCCGGGTTGGAGCGCGGCGTGCGTCCAATCGGCGACTGGTCTACCTCAATCACCTTGTCGATGAACTCCAGCCCTTCAATCTTGTCGTAGGCCAGCGGCTCGCGCTTGGCGTTGAAGAAGTGTTGATTCAGAATCGGGTAGAGCGTGTCGTGAATGAGCGAGGACTTGCCCGAACCCGACACGCCCGTAACGGCAATGAGCTTGCCCAGCGGGAATTTGGCCGTGACGTTCTTCAGGTTGTGGCCTTTCGCGCCTTTCAGTATCAGGTCGTTGCCTTCGCCGGCGCGCTTTTTCTTGCGCAGCTCAATGTGCTTCTGCCCGCTCAGGTACTGCGAGGTCAGGGAGCCCGACGAGAATATTTCGGTCGGGGTGCCTTCCGCTACAATCTGGCCGCCGTGGATGCCGGCACCGGGGCCAATGTCCAGCACGTGGTCGGCGTGCATGATCATGTCCTTGTCGTGCTCCACCACAATCACCGAGTTGCCCAGGTCGCGCAGGTGCTGCAACGCCTTAATCAGCCGCTCGTTGTCGCGCTGGTGCAGCCCGATGCTGGGCTCGTCCATGATGTAGAGCACACCTACCAGCTGCGTACCAATCTGGGTGGCCAGGCGGATGCGCTGGCTTTCGCCGCCCGAAAGCGTCCGGACGGAGCGGTGCAGGTTCAGGTAGTCGAGGCCCACTTCCAGCAAAAAGCCGATGCGCTTGCGGATTTCCTTGAGCAGCTCGCGCGCAATCAGGTTCTGGCGCTCGGAGAGCCGGTCTTCCAGCCCTTCAAACCAATCGGCCAGGTCGTTCAAATCCATCACCGACAGCTCCCCGATGTGCCGGTCGGCGAGCTTGAAGTGCAACGACTCCTTTTTGAGCCGGTAGCCCTGGCATTCGGGGCACTCCTTGGCCTGCGTATACTGCTGAATCCACTCCCGAATGTTGTCGGACTCGGACTCCATCTGACGGCGCAAAAACGGAATGATGCCCTCGAACGGCTCCGCGTAGCTGGCCTTTTTAGAGTCAGTGTCCTCGTCTTCGGGCACGCCAAACAGCAGGCGCTCGATCAGCTCGGCGGGCAGCTTTTCCAGCGGCGTGCTCAGGCTGGCCTTGTTTTTCTTGACGATGAGGCTGAGCTGCTGGAAAATCCAGATGTCGCGGTACTCGCCCAGCGGCGCGATACCGCCCCGGCTGATGCTCAGCTTCTTATCGGGCATCACCGTTTCCTCGGTTATTTCCTGCACCTCGCCCAGGCCATTGCAGGTGGGGCAGGCACCGTAAGGCGAGTTGAAGCTGAACGTGTTCGGGGCCGGGTCGTCGTAGGCAATGCCCGTCACGGGGTCCATGAGGAAGCGCGAGAAGAACTGCGTGTTGTCGGTCTTCTTGTCGGGGTCGAGCACGAGCATGGTGCCTTTGCCCTGCGTGAGGGCATTCTGCACCGAGCCCGAGAGGCGGAACCGGTCCTCCTCCTTCACCACGAGCC
This sequence comes from Hymenobacter psychrotolerans DSM 18569, assembly GCF_900142395.1. Classification (GTDB taxonomy): domain Bacteria; phylum Bacteroidota; class Bacteroidia; order Cytophagales; family Hymenobacteraceae; genus Hymenobacter; species Hymenobacter psychrotolerans. The sequence continues at coordinate 369,548 of NZ_FRAS01000001.1, forward strand.
GGTCGATGACAATTTCGATGTCGTGGATTTTGTAGCGGTCCACCTGCATCTTGGGCGTGATGTCGAGCAGCTCGCCATCTACGCGCACCTTGGTGAAGCCCAGCTTGGCAATCTGCTGGAAAAGCTCCCGGTAGTGCCCTTTGCGGCCTTTCACGACCGGGGCCAGCACCACCAGCTTTTTGGCGTCGTACTGCTTGAGAATGTAGTTGATAATCTGGTCGTCGGACTGCCGGATCATCTTTTTGCCGGTGGCGTAGCTGAAGGCCTCGGCGGTGCGGGCATAGAGCAGGCGCAGGAAGTCGTATATCTCGGTGATGGTGCCGACCGTGGAGCGGGGGTTGCGCGAGGTGGTTTTCTGCTCGATGCTGATAACCGGCGACAGGCCCTCAATCTTGTCCACGTCGGGCCGCTCCAGCCCGCCCATAAAGCTGCGGGCATAGGCCGAAAACGTTTCCATGTAGCGGCGCTGGCCCTCGGCATAAATTGTGTCGAATGCCAACGACGACTTGCCCGAGCCCGAAATACCGGTGAACACCACCAGCCGCCCGCGCGGAATCTGCACCGATACGTTCTTCAGGTTGTGCTCCCGGGCCCCGTACACCTCAATGTAGGGTGCCTCCAGATCAGCCGGGCCCAGCAGCTGCCCGCTGATGCGCGCCTGGCTTTCCAGCACAGCCTCGCTTATCTCACCGGCCCGCGGCACTGCCTGCACAGCGGCGGTGCTGTGGTGAGTAGGGCCATCGGCTACGGCAGCCGCCGTCGGCTGGGCGGGCTTAGAGGCTTTGGCCGCCGGAGCCTCGGCGGATTTTGGCTTTCTGGGCGAACGAGCCTTCGCAGGTGCTGCCTCGGCTTTGGGGGCAGTAGAAGAAGCGGTAACAGGAGCAGCAGTTGATTTTTTGGCCATGCAGCAGCGAAGCGAATAAGTCTGCAAAAGTACGCAAAACGCGCCCGGACAGCTACCCCCAATAGTTTATTTGCCAGCAGGGTTAGCCCGCCTGGCCTGGGAGTGCCACCCGGCCGCAGCGAGGCAGGTGGTCTGTAACACCGCCTTGGCCCGATTTGTCCCGCCGGAAGCGAAAGTTCTTTCTGGCCATAGGCACGTGGCTTTACTGCTCACTCGATTTGTGGTGCAGGTTTTGCAATGGTGCTGCCGGATTTCTTTATCTGCTTTACTTCCATGAAAACTTTGCTCAAATCGGGGGTGGCGCTGGCGTTGGGCCTGATGCTATATGGCAGCCGCGCGCAGGCCCAGGCGCAGGTCTGGGTGAATGCTCCGTACTGGGGGCCGGTCGTGTCCCCACAGGTGCAGTACTACTACATTCCGGAAATTGACGGCTACTACGACCTGTATGCGCAGTCGTATCTGTTTTATGATCCGGGCTTTGGTGCCTGGGTTAGTTCGCCGGTGCTCCCGCGGGCGTATGCCGGCTACGACCCGCGCTTCTTCCATCCCGTGGTTATTGAGTACGTGGGCCGCCAGCCCTGGGGCTACCTGCGCGACCACCAAGCCTATTGTGGGCGCTGGGGTGTGTTGCCGGGCCGCTACTATGGCGCCAACTGGCCCGGCCGGGGCTACAGCGCCGCTCCTTACGGCAGCTATGGTCCGGCTTATTACGGCAACCGGCCCCACAACCAAGGCGGCTACGTGCGCAACGACTACCACGACACCCGCAGCACTCCGAACTATGGTGGCCGCAACGACTACCGCAACAACCAGAATAGCTACGGCAATGGCCCGGGTACGCGCAGCAACGGCCGCAATGAGCAGAACCTGCTTAATACTCCACGAGGGCAGCAAAGCCCAGGCAACTCGTCAAATCAGAGTGGGCAGCCGGCCCCCAACAACCGGGGCCGAGGCCGGGTGATGTAGGCTATAGATACACAAAAGGGCTTTCCACGCCTTGCGGAAAGCCCTTCTTCTTGCCCGCCGGGCAGCAACTAACATAACAGGCACAACCCACGTTAAGGACGGCATTCCGGCCACGCCGGACTCCCTAGCATCTGGCGTTGTTCTTGCCCTGCTGCTCATGTTGCTACCCGTTCACCTCATTTCTTCGTCATGCAACTTCTGCCCAAACTTACCCTCTCAGGCCTGCTGGCTCTTTCGCTCACCGCGCTGACGCAGTCGGCGCAGGCCCAGGTCAACATCAATATCACGCCGCCCAGTTGGGGCCCGGCCGTGCCAGCCGGCACCCAATACTACTACGTGCCCGAGTATGGCGGCTACTACGACCTGCGCGACCAGCGCTACATTGTGGAGCGCAACGGCAAGTGGCAGCGGCTAAGCTCCATCAGCGGCTACACGCCATCCTCTTTCCATCCGGTGGCTATCGACTACAAAGGCAATCAGCCTTGGACACTAGTGGGCCGCCACCGAACCATGTACCCGGCCAGCCTGCCGCCCGGCCAGGTTAAGCGTCTGGAAAACGGCAAAGGTCTGCCACCCGGCCAAGCCAAGAAGGTATATGGCGGCCCGGGAAATGGCAAAGGCTATGGCAAAGGCAAACACTAAGTGTTGTACTTCTGTGTACTTCTTTTCAAGTAAAAACGCCGGCTCATATGAGCCGGCGTTTTTACTTGAAAAATCAGCTAAGCTGTTTGTAAGACATTCTTGTCTGGCTTATTCCGCACCACTACTCGCGCACCACCCGCAGGGTTTTCTGCCACTTGTCGTTGCGGACGGTGAGGAAATAGACGCCCGCCGCCAGACTGGCCGGCAGCTGCAAGGCACGCTCTGCGCCGGGAGTAGTCTGTTGCTGGTAATGCGTGCGGCCCAGCACGTCGGTCAGCGCCACATCCAGGCGCTGATTCTGGCTGCCGGCCCCTACCAGCAGCTTCAGGTTGGCTGCGAAAGGATTAGGTGCCACCTGCACCCAGTCGGCGGGGGCCTGGGCTAAGGTAGAATTCACGATGGCCACCTGAAACTGCACGTTTGGCCGGTTCGCGGCCCACCGCACGGTCGGAATCAGGGCATTGTTCACTTGCGTAGCGTGGGTGCCGCCGGTAGCCGAAACCGCCGTATAGCGCCAGGTAATATCGGCAGAGGGAGTGCCGTTGCGGAACCAGTCCACCATCACCTCAATATTGTCGGTGCCATTCCAGGCGAAGGGCGCTGTAAAGGTGAAATCTTTCCAGCCGGTGCCGGTAGGCAGGCTCAGCGCAGTATTGCTGTAGACCTGCGTGGCACCTACCACTTCCGTGTCCCACACTACCGGGTTGGCGGAGAGGGCCGCGGCGGTGATGCGCCTGAGGTAGATGCGCAGCTGCGCATCGTTGGAAGTATACTCGCCGGCCCCGTCTTTATACCAGGCCAGCTTGGTGATAGAGCCGGCCCGGGCCCCCGCCGCCTGTAGCTCGGCAGCAGAGTAGATGGTCACGGTACGCGAGTATTTGTTGCTGGTGGTGCTGGTGCTCAACAGCGCGTTGTTAGAGCCGGCAGTTGTGCCGGTACCAATGGTGGCGGTTACCGGAGTCTGAGCCTGCGCAAAGCCGGTGGCCAGCGCTAACGCCGCCAAGCCAAGCACAGTCCGGGAAAACAGGGAGGGTAGCAGTTTCTGCATACAACAGAGGATAAAGGTGATGGGTGAAGGGAAAGCAGAATATAATCACTTTCTGATGTAAGCGTTGTTATTACGACCTACCCCTCACTAATTCCTCTGTCTTATGGCTACTGCCTACAAACCCATCAGCTGCAGCTTCTACGACGAACTGGAAGCCCGCGCCACCACCGGCCAGCCCTGCACCCTCACCTACTGCACCGAGCCCGACACGCCCCCCAGCACCTACCACGGCATCATCCAGGACCTCTACATTCATGACAAAGTAGAATACCTGCGCCTACAGGATGGCTTCGAGCTGCGCTTGGATAACCTGCTGGCCGTGGACGATAAGGAGCTGCGGAATTATTGCTAGCCGTTATCTGTATTCAACGATTGAATCTTTGACTCTAAGCTTTTTATCTTTTCAGGAAGCACATAGATATATTCTATCATAGAATCTAATAGATCGAACATCAGCGTTGCAATTTCTTTATTAGCTTCTTTCTCCAAATCAAAGTGAGCCCCTAAGTTTCCTCCTGATCTAAGTGAGTGGGCTAACTCTTGTATCGGTTTAGCAAAATCTCTATGGTTAGACAACTCTTCTATTTGCTTAAATAGATTTTTATCTCTCTTATCGTGAGGAAGCAAATCTTTAGTAATCCCTTCTAAAGCTCTACGACATGCAACTACTGCTCCATTCCACTCTCCTAAATTGTAAATATTGATAGCAGCAGTGTATGCACGTTCCAATCTTTCAGTAAGTGCCCCTGCTATTTCGTCTAACGGCTCTCTCCTATGCGATGCTGGATATATAAATAGTTCTCCTCCTTCATAATAGACATCATTAAGATTCATATTAACAAGTATAAAAGTCACCATTTCGTGACAAGCTGGGCAAGTAGAGCTTGCATGCATTAACTCAGGCAATAATTTCCTCTCTTGTTTCCATGCACATGTAAGTGTTACTTTTCTATTACAATGTGGACAGTTAGCATCTACCGCTTTAGGCAATATAAAAGCACCTATAGTAGCTGTACTTGCAATGAATTCAGACGATATTTTATACATGATGAGAAAAAGTAAAAAGGCTAAGTTCAACACTTAGCCTTTCAGTTTTTAAAACTCCGCCGACTTAGGGAAGCGGGGGAAGGGGATGACGTCGCGGATATTGGCCATGCCGGTGATGAACAGGATGAGGCGCTCGAAGCCCAGGCCGAAGCCGGCGTGCGGGGCGCTGCCGTAGCGGCGCGTATCGAGGTACCACCACAGGTCTTCTTCGGGCACGTGCATTTCCTGCATGCGCTGCGTGAGCTTCTGCATACTATCCTCGCGTGCGGAGCCGCCGATAATTTCGCCAATGCCGGGGAACAGTACGTCCATGGCCTGCACGGTGCGGCCGTCCTCGTCCAGCTTCATGTAGAACGCCTTGATATCCTTGGGGTAGTTGGTCAGGATAACGGGCTTCCTGAAGTGTTTTTCCACCAGGTACCGCTCGTGCTCCGACTGCAGATCGGTGCCCCAGTCCACAGGAAACTCGAACTTCTGCTTCGCCGATTTCAGGATTTCCACGGCCTCGGTATAGGTGAGGCGCTTGAACTCGTTGTCGACCACAAACTGCAGGCGGCTGAGCAGTTCTTTGTCGTACTGGTCGTTGAGGAATTGCAGGTCGTCGGGGCAGTGCTCCAGGGCGTAGCGCACGAGGCTGCGGAGGAAATCCTCGGCCAGGTCCATGTTGTCCTGCAGGTCGTGGAAGGCCACTTCCGGCTCAATCATCCAGAACTCGGCCAGGTGGCGGGCCGTGTTGGAGTTTTCGGCCCGGAACGTGGGGCCGAACGTGTAGACCTTGCCCAGCGCCATAGCGGCCACCTCGCCTTCGAGCTGCCCCGAAACGGTGAGGTTGGTAGCTTTGCCGAAGAAGTCGGCGGTATAGTCTACCTCACCAGCCTCACTCAGCGGCGGCTTGGTGTCGGAAAGCGTGGTAACGCGGAACATCTGGCCGGCCCCCTCGGCGTCGGAGCCGGTGATGATGGGCGTGTGGATGTAGAAGTAGCCGTGGTCGTTGAAGTACTTGTGGATGGCAAACGACATGGCGTGCCGGATGCGCAGCACCGCACCGAACGTGTTGGTGCGGGGGCGCAGGTGGGCTATTTCGCGCAGAAACTCCAGCGAGTGGCCTTTCTTCTGCAACGGATACGTGGTCGGGTCGGCGGAGCCGTACACCGTAATTTCCTCAGCCTGAATCTCTACCGACTGGCCTTTGCCCTGCGAGGCCACCAGCCTGCCGCGTACGGCAATAGCGGCACCGTTCTCCACGCCATCCGCCTTCAGCTGTTCCTCCGGAAACTGCTCGGCGTTGGCCACTACCTGAATAGAATTGAAGCCGGAGCCGTCATTCACGGCAATAAACTGCACGTATTTGTTGCCGCGGCGGGTGCGTACCCAGCCTTTTACCAGCACTTCGCGGTCCAGGTCGGTGCTGCGGAGCAGCTCCTGCACGCTGGTTTTTCGGAGGTCGGACATCAGGATTTCAGTTCTCAGGGTTTGAAATAGATAAGACGGCAAAGGTAGAAGATTTGGCAGCGCGAATTCCTCTTTTTGTCGGGCCGAATACCCGAATAACCTGCTTCTGCCAGACCCAGCCCCGGTAGTAGCTGCCCTGCCGCCGCCAGCCACGTGGCTCCGCGCCGGATTGCGGCCGCGGCCACGAGCCCGCCGGGCCAACATTTTCCCCCTAACCCAAGTACAGAAAGGCATATATTTGGCTACCACACCCCGTTTTCACCTAGGCGGGGCGTACGCGTTTTAGAGTATGCAACGACTGGACATGAAACAGCTTCTCTCGCAGAAGCTGTCACCCCAACAGATACAATTCATTAAGCTACTGCAAATCCCGACCGTGGAGCTCGAAGCCCGCATCAAGGAGGAGCTGGAGGCTAATCCGGCGTTGGAGGAAGGCGACGACGCGGACGACGACTTCGAGGACCAGGACCGCGACGACGATGCCGGCGACGACACCGACGATTTTGACGACCCTGATGCGGAGTTTGACAACCCCGACAACACGCTGGACGAGGACTTTGACGACAGCCGCAGCGAAGAGCAGCCCGAAATAGAGCTGCCGCTGAAAGACGAGCCAACCGAACAGAAAGAGTCGGAAAGTGCCGACGACCTGGACCTGAGCGACTACCTCAACGACGACGAAATAGCGGGCTACAAAATGCAGGGCGACGGCCCCGGCGAGGACGAAGACGACCGGGAAATGCCTCTGGCCGATACCGGCGGCTCGCTCATAGACAACCTGCTCGACCAGCTGGGCTTCGCCGACCTGGATGAGAAGCAGGAAGCCATTGGCCGCCAGCTCATCGGCTCCATTGATGGCGACGGCTACATCCGGCGCGACCTGTCGGCTATTGCCAACGACATGGCGTTTGCCCAGAACATTGAGGCTTCGGTGGCGGAAGTGGAGGCGGTGCTGCACGTGGTGCAAAGCTTCGACCCGGCCGGTATAGCTGCCCGCGACCTGCAGGAATGCCTGCTGCTGCAGCTGGAGCGCCGCCCCCAGGATGAGGTGACCGAGCACGCCGAGCGGATTCTCAATGAAACCTTCGACGAGTTTACCAAGAAGCACTACCCCCGCATTCAGCAACGGCTGGACCTGGAAGACGACGAGCTGAAGGACGCCATTGCCCTGATTCTGAAGCTCAACCCCAAGCCCGGTGGTACGGGCCCGGTGGGCATGGGCAAGGTGCAGTACATCATCCCCGACTTTATCCTGACCAACGACAACGGCATTCTGAACCTCACGCTCAACTCGCGCAACGCGCCGGACTTGCGCGTGTCGCCGGCCTACACGGATATGTTCCGGGCTTATGACAAGGGCGCCAAGAAGGACAAGAAGCTCAAGGAAGCTGTGACCTTCGTGAAGCAGAAGCTGGACTCGGCCAAATGGTTCATAGACGCCATCCGGCAGCGCCAGAACACGCTGCTGCGCACCATGGACTCCATCGTGCGCTACCAGCGCGAGTTTTTCCTGGATGGCGACGAAAGCAAGCTGCGCCCCATGATTCTCAAGGACATAGCCACCGAAATCGGCATGGACATCAGCACCGTGAGCCGGGTGGCCAACTCGAAATCGGTGCAGACGGAGTTCGGAATCTACCCGCTCAAGTACTTCTTCTCCGAAGGCATAGCCACCGACTCGGGCGAGGACGCCAGCAGCCGCGAAGTGAAGCATATTCTGAAGGAAATCATTGAGGGCGAGAAGAAAGACCGGCCGCTCAGCGACGACAAGCTGGAAAAAATGCTGAATGCCCGCGGCTATAACATTGCCCGCCGCACGGTGGCCAAGTACCGCGAACAGCTTAATATTCCGGTGGCGCGGCTGCGCAAGGAGCTATAGCCTGCTGCAGACATTGAACGTCGGGCCGGCCGGAAGTTGTTGCTTCCGGCCGGCCCGCTGCTTTGGTAGCGGGCCGGCACTTTGGTAGCTTTGGCTACTGCTGCTCCCCTACTGCTACCTATTGCGTTCTTGAACCGCCTGCTCGCCACCATTTTATCGTCGGTGTGCCACCCGCTGCTTGTACCTGGCTACCTGTTTTATGTGGTCTGCTACCAGCTGCCCGGTGTGGTGCTGCGCCCTGCCCTGCCCGACCGGTGGCTGGTGCTGGGCGTCGTGCTGCTGTTCACGTTTGTGTTGCCTTCGCTGGGCACGGCGCTGCTGCTGTGGGGCGGCTACGTGAGCAGCCTGGAATTGCGGGAACGGCGGCAACGCCCCCTGCCTCTGCTGCTGGCCGTCATTGGGTTCGGCACGGCTACTCTGCTGATGGGACGCTACCCGCAGGCGTTTGACATGCTGCTGGTGCAGATGATGGCCGGCATGACCCTGGCCGTACTGCTCACGCTCCTGATTTCGCTGCGCTGGAAAATATCGGCGCACGGCGTGGGCATGGGCGGCGCGGTGGGGCTGCTGGGGCTGCTGTTTCTGGGTGCCGAGGCAGGCAGCCCCATCATCTGGTGGCTGACGGGCAGCATTGTGCTGGCCGGCGCCGTGATGAGTGCCCGGCTGGCTCTGAACGCGCACACACCGGAGCAGGTGTGGGCCGGCTTCGGGCTGGGTGCCAGTCTGGTACTGGGGTTTGGGGTGGGGCTGGCGCTGAGTTGAGTCAGCAGGCTTGGCTTATTCTGCTGTCCGGCTCATTTCTTGGTGCACCAACTCCTGCACTTCGGGCTTATCGAAGTCGGCTTCGGCCTCAATATGCTTCATCAGCTTGCGCATGATGCGCTCCTGCCGCTGCCCATTGGCCAGCGCCTCGGCGTAGGGCGTATCGGGCGAGAACGTAACCTGGGAATAGAGCGGCAGCCACTGGTCGGGATACTGCGCCGATATTTTGCTTTCGATTTTCTTCTGCAGCAAAAAGCGTGGGTCGGCTACCCGGTCGCGCATCTCCTCGAAGTTATAGATGGCCAGGTCGGCCATGGCGTCGGCGTTGGGCTTGCGCTGCCGCTGAAATTCCTGAAAAATGGTGTGCCAGTCGTTGCCATGCTGGTCCATGAGCTGGCTGAGCACGGTGCAGTCCTCGAAGCCGGCATTCATGCCCTGCCCATAGAACGGTACAATGGCGTGTGAGGCGTCGCCGAGCAGCAGCACGTCATCGTCAAACGCCCACGGAAAGCAGCGCACCGTCACGAGCGAGCCGGTGGGATTCTGGAAGAAGTCTTCGGTAAGCTCCGGCATTAGTGGCGCGGCATCGGGAAACACTTCCGCGAAGAATGCCTCCACCTGCGCCGGGGTTTGCAGCTCCGCAAAGGAGTGCTTGCCTTCGTAGGGGAAGAACAGGGTGCAGGTGAACGAGCCGTCGAGGTTGGGCAGCGCAATCATCATGTACTGGCCGCGGGGCCAGATGTGCAGCGCATTTTTCTCCAGCTGCCACGTACCGTCGGCGGCGGGCGCGATGTTCAGCTCTTTGTAGCCATAGTCCAGGTAGCTCTGCGAGTAGTTGTAGCGGTCCGTCTTCTGCATGGCTGTGCGCACCGCCGAAAACGCGCCGTCCGTCCCGAACAGCCGCTGAAATGGCCGCACCTGCTCCTGGCCGGTGGCCGCGTCGCGCAGGTGCAGCTCGCGCTCCTTCAGGCCCACGTGCAGGCACTGCTGGTTGAAGTGCACCGTTACGCCCGGCTCCGCTTCGGCCAGCTCCAGCAAGGTGCGGTTCAGCCCGCCCCGCGACACCGAGTAGATAGCCTGATTGTCCTGCCCGTACGGCTGAAACGTGAGCTGGCCCTTCGCGTCGTGCATCACGCGCCGATACATGGGAATAGCTACCCGCCGGATTTCGTCGCCGATGCCCACGCCCTCCAGCGCCCGCCAGCCCCGGTCCGACAGCGCCAGATTGATGGAACGGCCTTCCACGGGCCCGGCCAGCCGCGGGTCGGGGCGGCGCTCAAACACGTCTACGGTATAGCCGCGGCGGGCCATATACAGGGCCAGCAGTGAGCCAACCAGGCCGGCACCCATCAGCGTGAACGACTCGGAACCGGGCTGGGAAGAGGAAGAAGTAGAGAACATAGACAGTGGGTGAGGGCAGCGAATCTACTACGTTCGGGGCGGATTTGTTTGAGCAGCCAGCCAACTACGCGCCCGTTGCGCCGGCCCAAGGGCTCCTTCCGAACCGACAGATGCTACGTTCTGTACTCAGCGGCTCCTGATACGGCCGCTGATGTACGAGCCCTCGCGTCATGTTGGCCGCTTATGGCTTCACTACCGGCCGGCCCCTGCGCCGCCATCAGCAGGCTTCTATCCCGCTACCACAACCCAGCACGCACAAAAGCCCCCAGAAACAGTCCTGCATACCTGCCTGATGAGTGCTGCTTACTTGTCCGTTATGCACTTAATCCGGATGGTTGACTTATTCTTCTATTCTTCAGCTTACAACTGTTTTTTTCATGCCGCTTTTAGCCGCAATCAGAATGCGGGTTGGTTGCGCAAAATGGGCCATTTGCTCATCGGCATATCTCTCCGGCTATATTTAATCTAATTTTAATATAGTCACTCTTGTAAGAATAATCTTCTGTCTTCCAAAAGATTGGAAATATTTTTTGTTATGCATGACTACCATATTTTTGCAGGATTACGCTTTCTGTACTTCTATTCCTCCCTTCTTTTTTGCCTGCTTTCAATGAGAAAACAGTACCATTTCATTCTTCTTTTACTTCTTCTGTTTAGCGTGGCGCCGGCCTGAGCACAGGAGGCCGTTATGGTCAGTGGCGTTGTGCAGACCGAGGCCGGTGAGCCGCTGCCGGGAGCCACAGTTTTCATCAAGGGCACCTTCATCGGCAACAGCACCGACCGGGAAGGCAAATTCCAGCTGCGGGCCGACTTTTCGGCACCGCCGGTTGTACTGTCGGTGTCCTTTGTGGGCTACGAGACGCGCGAAGTATCACTGGCCCAGCCCGACAATGCCGTGCAGGTGACACTAAAGCTCAACTCTACCCTTACGAGCGAAGTAATTGCCTCGGCCTCGCGGGTACAGGAGGGCATTCTGCAGGCCCCTGTGACGGTGGAAAAGCTCAACACGCAGCAGGTGGAGCGGATTCCGACGGCCGACCTGCAGGTGGGCCTCAACCACTATAAAGGCATCGACGTGAATAGCAGCAGCCTGCTGATGAACTCGTTGAGCACGCGCGGCTTCAACTCGGCCAAGTCGGAGCGCCTGATTCAGCTGACCGACTACTTCGATACTCAGTCGCCGAGCCTGAACGTGAATGCGGGCAACCTGACGGGTTTGCCCGAGCTGGACGTGGAAAGCACCGAAATCATTCACGGGCCAGCTTCGGCGCTGTACGGCGCCAATGCGTTCAACGGCGTGCTGCTGCTCAACTCCAAAGACCCCTTCGTGACGGAAGGCCTGAGCGTGCGGCTGCGCGGCGGGCAGCGCAGCCTTTTGGATGGGCAGTTCCGCTACGCCAAGAAGCTGGGCGAGAAGTTTGCCTTCAAGGTTGTGGGCTTCTACCTGACGGCCGACGACTGGCTGGCCGACAACTACAGCGCCAGCAGCACACTTATCGAAGCCCGCAACAACCCCGAAGGCTCGGCCCTGGGCTACGACGCCGTGAACCGCTACGGCGACGTAGGCGGCTACACCTTCACGAACGACCCGGCCTCGCCGGCCTACGCCACTACGCCCGCCGCGCTGCGGGGCAAAACGGTATTCATGCCGGGCTTCACGGAGAAGGAATTGGTAGCCGACGCCTACAAAGCCCGCTCCCTGAAGATTCACCCGTCGCTGTCGTACCTGCTGACCAGCAGCGTAAAGATGACGGTGGGCTTCAACTACAACCGCGGTACCTCCAGCTACCAGAGCAGCAGCCGCTACCGGTTCAAGGAGTTCGGCACCAACCAGCTGCACGGCGAAATCAAGGGTAACCGCTGGTTTCTGCGGGGCCAGTCGCTGCAGGATTTCGGGGGCCAGTCGTATGATTTGGGCTTTCTGGGCTCGTTCATCCAGACTTCTTCGACCAACAACGCCAGCCGCCCCAGCGAAACTTACGCCAGCCGCTTCTACGAAACGTACCTGACCAAATTCCAGGCTACCGGCTCGCTGGAGCAGGCGCAGGCCGCTGCCGCGGCCACGCAGCTGCAACCCTCCGACCCGCGCTTCCAGGAGCTGCGCACGCGCATCATCAACGATGCAACGCCCGGCACCGGCGCCCGCCTCAACCCCAGCTCGCTGCTGAACGAAGGCAACGCCTAATACAACCTGCCGCTGGCCAAAGGTACCGACCTGATTGTGGGCGGCGCCTACCGCAAGTTCCGCCTCGGCTCCAACGGCAACCTCTACGCCGACGACAATGCGCGCATTCAGAACCACGAACTGGGCAGCTACGCGCAGCTCACGCAGAAGCTGCTTAATGAGCGCCTGAAACTGGCCGTTGCCGGCCGCGTCGATGCGCTCAAGAACTTTGAGGCAGCTTTTTCGCCCCGCGCTTCGGCCCTATACTCGGCCGGCGAAAACAAGCAGCACAACTTCCGCGCCTCCTACGGCCGCGCCTTCCGCTCGCCCACGCAGCTCGACCAGTACATCCGGCTGGATGTGCGCCAGGTGTTGCTGCTCGGCAACGTAGACAATGGTTTTCAGGGCTATAACATCGGGGCCGGTACGCGTGCGGTTCTCACGGCCGCACAAAGCAACCCCGCCGTGCTGACGCCCTACGAGTACAGCGCTGCCGCCCTGAAGCTGGAGCGCCTGAGCACCTACGAAGTTGGCTATAAAGGCACGCTGAGCGAGAAGCTGGCTATTGACGCCAACTACTACCAGAGCTACTACAATGACTTCATCGGGGCTCAGCGCTTCATCGGCAACCGCGACGGCAGCCGGCCTACGCTGGCCCAGCTGGCTACTGAGTCGGGCAAGGCTCAACCCTTCCAGGATGCTACCTCTTCTACCCGCATTCTGCAGGTCTGGACCAATGCCCGCCAGGAAGTGCGCACCTACGGCGCAGCGCTGGGCCTGAGCTACAGCGTGGTGCGCCCGCTCACGCTCACGGCCAACTACTCGCTGAACGTGCTGGACAAGAGCAACCTACCTGAGGGCTTCCAGACCTTCTTCAACACGCCCAAGCACAAGTACAACGTAGGTGCCAATGGCGTGGCCTTCAACCACCTGAGCTATGCCGTGAACTACCGCTGGGCCCAGGGCCACCTCTACGAGCTACCCTTCGCGGTGGGCGAGCTGCAGGACTACAGCTCCGTGGATGCCTACGTTGGCTATGCTATTCCGAAGCTGTACACGACCGTGCAGGCCGGCGGCTCCAACCTCCTTGATGCCACCAACACCCAGGTGTACGGCGGCCCGAACATTGGCCGATTGGTATTCGTGGGCCTGCTGTTCGATATCAAGTAGACCACAAGCCGGGGCTTTCGGGCGCCAGAAACATTCCCTGCAAATGGCCGGTTTCCTCGCGGAAGCCGGCCATTTGTGTGTCCCGGCCAACGTGTAATTTGCGGAGCCCACCAGCCGCCTGCCTATGCTTTCCGAACCTACGTATCTGGCAGCCCGCATGGTGGCGCCCATCATCGAAGCGCACTTTGCCCAGCACCGGGCGCGGGCCAGCCAGCACGATATTCCGCACTTGGCTCCGCCACCGGAAGGGCCGCTGGTGGAAGCTATTATTGATGTGGCGTTCTGGGCCAGTCTACGGCGCGAAGAAGGCCGGCCGCCCCGCATTTCGCTGGCGCTGCTCCAACCTGACCATACGGCCCGGCCCCTGCTGTTCGGGCACCGGCGCCTGACTCCTCAGAACCTGATCAAGCTGGCGCCGGCCGTGGAGCAGCCCGGTACGCATTTGGGCGTGTGGCATGATGCTGAGGGCCTTTATGTGTGGGGCGCGGCCACCAGTGTGCCGCCGCTTTGCTTTGTGCTGGAAGTGGTGGAGCCCGGCCTGCTGGTAGCCAAGCACCGCCGGGCCGATGGCTTCGGCAAATTCATCAACGTGGCTATTTTGCGCGGCGACCAGATTCAGGTGGTAGAGGAAGAAAGTGCCGGTGTTGCCGACCACCCTGCACTGCGGGAGTCGCTGCCCGGCTTCACGCTGCCCACCGGCGACTCTTCCGACAATGTGCTGGTGGAGCTGGCCGGCGCCATGCGGAGCCACGGCCGCGGTGGTCTGGTGCTGGTTGTTCCGCCCGGCTCCGAGCGGTGGCGCGCTTCCATCGTGCAACCGATGAACTACCCGGTACTGCCGCCCTACACCACTATTGCGGAGCTTCTGAGCCAGAAGGAGCGCAGCAAAAACAGCCTGGAGTGGCAGGAAGCCCTGCTGCGGGCCATTGATATTGTGGGCGGCTTCACGGCCGTAGACGGGGCCACCATCATCACCGGGCACTACCACCTGCTGGCATTCGGGGCGAAGGTGATGCGGGCCGCCACCAGCGTACCGGTAGAGAAAATGGTGGTAACGGCACCTGTGGTAGGAGGCGAAGCGCTGGAAATACATCCGGGCCAGAACGGAGGCACCCGCCACCTGGCCGCCGCCCAATTCGTGCACGACCAGCGCGACTCGCTGGCGCTGGTAGCCTCGCAGGACGGGTATTTCACGGTATTCACCTGGTCGGAGCAGCGGCAGATGGTGCATGCCCACCGCATCGATGTGCTGCTGCTGTAGCCCAGCGGAGCTACCGGGGCAGCACAGCCCGAAAAGTCAGGTTGAGGCGCGGGCCAACGGGACGGGCCGTTTTGGGCACGGCATGTAGCCAGTGCTGCTGCGTGGCACCGCGCATCACGAGCAGGCTGCCCGATGCCAGATCCAGCGCAACCGGGGCGTGCGGCGTACGCTGCGGGTCGCGGGGCTTCAGCCGAAAGCGGCGCGTTTCGCCGAGGCTGACGGAAGCAATAACCGGCGCCGGCCCCAGTTCCGGCTCGTCGTCGGCGTGCCAGCCCATGCTATCCTGCCCGGCGCGGTACAGATTGAGCAGCACGCTGTTAAACTGGGTAGCAGTAGCGGCTTCCACCTGCTTACGCAGCTCCAGCAATGCCGGGGTCCAGGGCTGGGGCGCCAGCGCCAGGCCTGAATACTGATAATGAGCCGTAGCGTCGCCGTGCCAGGCCGTGAGGCGCGGCTGCAGCACCTCTTTCCCAAAGAGCCGGATGGGTTCCTGCCGCCACGCAATGGTGCGCGTCAATTCGATGAGCAGCGCGTCGGCGGTATCAGGCGGCAGGAAATGAGGGTCCAGCAGCACCTCGGCATCGGGCAGGGCAAGCGGCAGCAGCGGCACAGGCTACGCAGAAGCTACTGCTTCATCATTTGCTCCATCTGCATCTGCACCTCCTTCGGCTGCTGCTTGATGATGTAGGGCATAGCCTTCTGCAGGCCCCAGACCACCAGAAAGCAGATGACGATGGGCGGTATCAGGCTGCGGCTGCGGTAGGTAGTGGTGCGCACATAGCGGGGCCAGAACCACAGCAGATACGCCAGCACGGCCGGCACATTGAACAGCACAATGGCCACGTACGGGTTCAGCCCCTGCAGCATGGCCCAGGCCAGCACATTGGACACCACCAGCATGTACACGATGATGAACAGCACCAGTCCCAGCAACGCCCGCTTGCGCCCGAGCCGGAACAGGTTCATGCCCAGCAGTACGCCCCCACCAATCATCATCGACATGGGCAGCATCGAAAACAGCACAATCGTGCCGGGCGAGTAAAGGGCCGGGCCTTCTGCAACTGCCGGCTCAGCAGGGTTCTGCTCGGCGGCGGCCTGCACCTTTTCCCGCTCCCGCAGCAACTGCTGCTGCCGTTGCTGCTCCACTATCGGTAGCAGCTCCGCCCGCAGGGCTGCAGCGTCGGGCAGGGACTCACCACGTCGCTCCAGCTCGTCGAGAGCTGCCAGAACAGCTTCTTCCTGGTATTCAGCGCGGTTGCGCACATACAGAAGAAGCTCAGGCAATTTTTTGCGGCTCATTTTCTCCGCGTACTCTTCAGGCATGGCTCTGGGGTCAAAAGGAAACCACCGAAGTTCGGTAGGTAAAACGTAAAACAGCGCATCGGAGGAAATGATGCCCGAAATATTGCACGAAAGAGTAACTGAGTAGCGGAGTAACTGAGTAGGTTGGGGAGATGAGAGGCAAGTAGCAGCTTTACTCAGTTACTCCGCTACTCAGTTACTTTCTCCACTGGGCCAGGGCCGCGCCTACCCGCTGCACATCCCCGAAGGAGTTGTAGAGCGGCACCGGAGCCAGCCGGATAACGTTGGGCTCGCGCCAGTCGGCAATGATGCCGTTGGAAGCCAGGAAATCGAACAGCTCCCGCCCCTGCTGGTGCACGAGCAAAGAAAGCTGACAGCCGCGAGTCGCGGGGTCCGGCGGCGTAATGATTTCCAGCTGACTGGCGGGCAGATTCAGGTTGTGAATCAGAAACTCCAGGTAGGTAGTCAGCTGCTCACTCTTGCGGCGCAACACGGCCATGCCGCCGGCTTCTTCCACCAGCGCCAGCGCCGCCCGGTGAATGGCCATCGGAAAAATCTGGGCGTTGGAAAGCTGCCAGCCGGCGGCTCCCTGCATTGGCCGGAAGCCCTTTTTCATCTGAAACCGGTCGGACGGGTCGTGGCCCCACCAGCCGGCCAGGCGCGGCAGGTCGGGCCGGTTAGCGAACCGCTCGTGCACGTAGACGCCGCTCGTGCCGCCGGGGCCGGAGTTGAGGTACTTATAGGTGCACCAGCAGGCAAAATCCACGTCCCAGTCGTGCAGGTGCATTTCCAGGTTGCCGGCCGCGTGCGCCAAATCGAAGCCCACGATGGCACCCACGGCGTGGCCGGCCCGCGTAATGGCCGCCATATCGAAGGCTTGCCCGGTGTAGTAGTTCACGCCGCCCAGAATGATGGTGGCCAGCGAATCGCCCAGCTCCCGAATCTTGGCCTCAATATCCTCAGTGCGCAACGTATGCTCGCCGGGGCGCGGCACCAGCTCCACAATGGCCGCCTCGGGCGTGTAGCCGTGCAGCTTCACCTGGCTTTCCAGCGCGTACTGGTCTGAGGGAAACGCGCCGCCTTCCATCAACACCTTATAGCGGGTGGCGGTGGGGCGGTAGAACGAAATCAGCAGCAGGTGCAGGTTGGTGGTCAGGTTGTTCATCACCACCACTTCCACCGGCTTGGCGCCTACCAGCCGGGCGCTGGCATCGGTCAGGGTTTCGTGGTAGTGCATCCAGGGCGAGGTGCCGTGAAAGTGTCCTTCCACGCCCAGCCGCTCCCAGTCGGCAAACTCCTGCTCCACGGCCGCGCGGGCCGTCTTGGGCATCAGGCCCAGCGAGTTGCCACACAAATACACGCTTTCCTGCCCATCGGGGCCGGGCGGAATGTGAAAGCGGGAGCGGAAGTCGCGCAGCGTATCCTGCGCATCAAGTTGGGCGGCGAAAGCGGGGGTGGGCTGGAAGGAAGTCATCGGGGCAAAGATGCGGTATAGCTAGCTTAACCAAGCCAGACCATTCCAAGAAACAGGTTTAGCAAAAAGAGCTGATATACAACGTTGGATATATACAAAGCCGCTTGAACTTCACGATTGTAACGCCAGTTCTTGGATGCTGCGAGCACATGGGCTATCAAGTAAATTACCCACACGAATAGTAGCCAACTGGCTTGTAATGGCACAAACCCAGGAAATTTTGTGGGCCAGCCGAACCAGACGGCTACTGCCAATACTAAGCCGGACATCAGGGCTGCACTTTTCCATCTAGTGGTTTTCGGCAACTCCCACCAGAGAGAGAGCTGCGCCAGTAATGCTCCCCAGAAAGGCGTGGCCAATACGTAACGGCTGCTACCGACTGTATTACCGGCTTGATAAAACAGAATAAAACAGATGGCCGCCAGTACATAGCCCATTGAGAATGTGAGTGCTCTGGAAGGAGCAACCGGAGCAGGCCCCTGCCGGAACCAATTCCATATCCAACGAATTCCTAACCCCAGGCATGCTAAGGCTGCTACTAATCCCGCCAGCAGGGCAATAGCATCAAGCCAGACCATAATCAGCCCAGAGGAACTGGACATTTGTGGATACAACTGCCAGTCTATTTTATGCCCCCATTGCTCGTGAGCGGCAAAAAAAATCAGAGGGTCGCCAGTGGCTTGGTAATGCAGGAACATAACGATGCCCAACGCGGCAGCAATGGTCAGCAGACCAGTACCAAGACGCAATGCCAACAGAGGCAGTAGAGCCCGGGACGTGCAAGCCAGCGACTCGGCCAAAATGAATGCCGGTAAAAATAGGGTAGCTGCTGAGCGCGACAGGCAGCAACCCAGCAGCCCAAGCAGGGTAAGGCCCAGCTTCTGACGATGCAGACCACATAACAGTACTGCACCAAACAGGAAGAACAGCGCTTCGGCGTATGGTACAAGGCAGATAAAAACAGAAGGCACCGACAGCAGTACCAGAATCTGGCCTTTGCGCAGCGCAAAAGTTCGCCCCAGCAAAGCCGCCCCAAGCAGAAGCAAACCGAAGTTAACGATACTGATGCCTAGTCCCTCAACACCTAGCAGGCGCCATAAATAGGGAAACAACGGAAAGAAGGGCACATTGCTCTGCCCATCAGGAACATACACATAGCCATTCGTACGAATAGATTCAAACCACCCTGCGTCCCACCTGATGATAGTATCGGGAGCGGGAGCATAATCGAGTATTCCCAGAGTGTAGAGCACGGAGTACACGATGACCAGGAACACAGCGTGCCCACTTAGCAGTAGTGCCAATTGCCGCCACGTCAGTGGGGTATTGTCGGTGGGTCCGCTCAGGGGCGTGGCAGAATTAGTCAAGGTATTCAAGCGAGAAATCATCTATGTAGACCGCATCAGGCTGGCCTGCAGGCACCCACATGTATACAGCCACTTCATCTGTGGGCTGCAGATCAGCGGGAAGCTCCACGGTGAACGAAGCAGGTACCCATTGCTGGTAGCGGCGGATTACTTCATATATGTTGAATTGATGGCGGATTTTCACCACCGCCGGGCCACCCGGAGTATCACTGGGCCGTTGCGCTACCACGGTCAGGTAAGCTAAGCGCTGCTGCGGATTCTTCAACCAGCCCCATAGGCGCAGCCGTAGTAGCCGATGCTGCCCCAAGCTGCCCCAAGTGCCGTTGTAGAATGTGCCAAACTCCAGCCCTTGCCCTAGCTTTATAGAATGCTTCCAGGAATATGCTTGCTCCGTGCTAAAGTATTGCGGGTCGGCTATGGCCGAGTTTCCGGGCTCAAAACTATCCTGCACCAGCACTTTGTCAGGGTTGGGAGTCGCCGAGTCGCAGCCGGTCATTGTGCCACTAGCTAGCAGAGCGGCTCCATACCAACTCCATACGGTTCGCCGCTGGCAGGCACTGTGCAGGAATGAAGCAAGAGTTGTAAATGAAGGTTTGGAAGAGGCCATTGAGGCAAAGATACGGCACCAAGTATCCATCATCTCGCCAGAATTTGGGCCACCTTGGGCTCCGGCAACCCCAGCCAGTCCAGCGCGTTCTGGCCCAGCATTTTGGCTTTCATTTCATCCGGAAAAGGCATGGAATGAATCAATTCCCCCGGCGTCAGCTCGCCCAGCGGAAACGGGTAGTCGGTGCCGAGCGTGATTTTGTCAGCCCCCAGCGTCTTCACCAGGTAGTCCAGCATCAGCGGGTCGTGCACCAGCGAATCAACCCAAAAGCGGCCCAGGTACTCGCGCGGATTCACGTTGTTGTCGACGGCACACAGGTCGGGCCGCACCTGGAAGCCGTGCTCAATGCGGCCGATGGTGCTGGCAAACGTGCCACCGCCGTGGGCCACGGCTACGCGCAGTTTCGGCAGCCGCTCCAGCACGCCGCCAAATACCAGTGAGCACAGCGCCAGCGTGCTTTCGGCGGGCATGCCCACCAGCCAGGGCAGCCAGTATTTGGGCATTTTCTGCTGCGCCATCATGTCCCAGGGGTGCACAAATACGCAGGCACCCAGCTCTTCAGCCGCCGCAAACACCTCGAACAGCTCCGGTGCATCCAGATTCCAGTCGTTGACGTGCGAGCCAATCTGGATGCCGGCCAGCCCGATTTTCATGCACCGCTCCAGCTCCCGTACGGCCAGGTCGGGGGCCTGCATGGGCACGGTGCCGAGGCCGACGAAGCGCGTAGGGTAGCGGTGCACCACATCGGCAATATGGTCGTTGAGCAGCTGGCTTAGGTCCAGCGCATCGAGCGGCTTGGCCCAGTAGCTAAACATTACGGGCACGGTGCTGAGCACCTGCACCTGCACCCCAAACTGGTCGTACTCGCGCATCCGCACTTGCGGGTCCCAGCAGTTGTCCTGGATTTCGCGGAAGAACTTGTCGTCCTGCATCATGCGGGCGCAGCACGGCTTGTGGTGGTCGAGCCGGATGAACCCGCCGTAGCCGTACCGTTCGCGCAGATCGGGCCAGCGTTCGGGCAGAATGTGGGTGTGGATGTCGATGGAAAGCGTGTCGGCGAGGAAAGCGGAAGCGGGGTGGGCGGCGTGAGGGGAAGCGGAAGAAAGCATTGCCGCGGGTGGGCTTGGGTGGGTGGGAAAAGGAGGTTACTCGACGGGTGGCGCGGCTACAGACGCCGGAGCAGGCATGTAGGTGCCGCACTGCTTGCAGGTGCGCAGGTCGTCGTTTTGCCAGAAGGCATTCATGATGGGGGGCAGCTGGGTCACGATGTCCGTGATTTCGGCAAACTCCTCATAGAGCTTGTGGCCGCAGTTTTCGCAGTACCACTGGAAGCCGTCCAGTTCGCCGGCCGTGCGGTAGCGCTCCAGCACCAGCCCCACCGTACCGGCCGGCCGGCGGGGCGAATGCGGCGTGCGGGGCGGCAGCAGAAACATTTCGCCCGCCTTAATTTCAATGTCAACTGGCTTACCGTCCTCAATAATCTTCACTACAATGTCGCCCTCGATTTGCAGGAACAGCTCCTCCCCTTCATCGAAATGGTAGTCTTTGCGGGCGTTGGGGCCGCCTACTACCATCACAATAAAATCCTGGTTGTCTTTGAAGACCTGCTGGTTGCCCACGGGTGGCTTGAGCAGATGGCGGTGTTCATCAATCCACTTCTGGAAGTTGAAAGGACGGGCAACGGGCATGGCGAAGGGTGGTTGGGGTATAAGGATAGCCGGCCGGGCCGCAAGCCGGACAGCTTGGCCGAACTTACGCAAAACCCGCACGAATTTTCCATTGTCCGGTCCGGAGTGGAGCCGGCTGCGCCTCGGTTTCCTGCTAGTCAGGCCGCAGTCCGCCGGGTATTTTGCTACTTTTAAGCTCACTTCGACCGCGCTTTCATGAATCTGGATCTTACTTCGCAATACGCTCTGGTGGGCGGCAGCACGCAGGGCATTGGGCGGGCCGTAGCCGAGGAGCTGGCCCGCCTGGGCGCCACCGTCACGCTGCTGGCCCGCGACGAAGCCCGGCTGCGCGAAACCGCCGCCGCCTTGCCTACTCCCCACGGCCAGCCACACACCTATCTGGTAGCAGACTACTCGGAACCGGCGCAGCTGGCGCAGCGGCTGCACGAGTATCTGGCGGCGCATCCGGCAGGCTTCCACATTCTGGTGAACAACACCGGCGGGCCGGCCGGCGGGCCTATCCTGGACGCGCCCATCGACGCCTTCCGGGCCGCTTTCGAGCAGCACCTGATCTGTAACCACCTCCTGACCCAGGCAGTCGTGCCGGCCATGCGCCAGCGCCGCCACGGCCGGATCATCAACATTATCAGCACCTCCGTGAAGCAGCCGTTGCCGGGCCTGGGCGTGTCGAACACCATTCGGGGCGCGGTAGCCAGCTGGGCCAAAACCCTGGCCAACGAGCTGGGCCCCGATGGTATTACGGTTAATAACGTGTTGCCCGGCGCCACCCTTACGCAGCGTCACTCCTCGCTCATCGAGAAAAAAGCCGCCCAGACCGGACAATCGGCCGAGGAGATTGAAGAAGGCATGCTGAAGCTGATTCCGGCCCGCCGGTTTGGGCAGGCGGAGGAAACTGCCGCCGCCGTAGCCTTCCTGGCATCCGGGGCCGCCGCCTACATCAACGGCACCAACGTGCCCGTGGATGGCGGCCGCACCGGCAGCCTGTAGCGCCTCATTGCGCCTCCCAGTCATTTATCTTTACTGATTCCCAGTTAAGCCTGCCCTTCCTTGGTTTCCGTTAATACCCTCTCCATCGTCATCCCAGTTTACAACGAGGCCCGCACTATCCACCAGATCCTGGACCTGTTGCGGGAGTTAAAGCTGATTAATGATATCGGGAAGGAAGTGATTCTGGTGAATGACTGCTCCACTGATGATTCGGCGGTAGCTATCGAGGCATATGCGCTCCGCCACCCGGAAATGGGCCTGCGCCTGCTGCACCATACGACTAACCAAGGCAAAGGCGCTGCGCTGCACACTGGCATCCGCGAGGCCACCGGCGACTATATCATCATTCAGGATGCCGACCTGGAGTACGACCCACAGGAATATAACTGCCTGCTAAAGCCCGTGCTGAAGGGCTTTGCCGATGTGGTGTACGGCTCCCGTTTCATTGGCGGCAACCCACACCGCATTCTGTTTTTCTGGCACAGCATCGGCAACAAGCTGCTTACTTTCCTCTCGAACATGTTCACGGATTTGAACCTGACCGATATGGAGACTTGCTACAAGCTTTTCCGCCGCGACATTCTGCAGGGCCTGAAGCTGCAAGAGAAGCGCTTCGGCTTCGAGCCGGAAGTCACAGCCAAAGTTTCGCGGGTGAAAGACGTGCGCATCTACGAAGTAGGCATCAGCTACTACGGCCGCACGTACGCGGAAGGCAAGAAAATAGGCTGGCGCGACGGGTTTCGTGCCATCTATTGCATTGTCAAATACGGCTTGTTTGGGTAGATATCTGTACGCCGCTATTCTTCAGCTTTCGGTTCAGAGGAAGAGTCACGCGCTTACTACTGCACCTGATTCTCTGTAAGCAACCGTGGCCCCAGTTCCAGTGTAGCCTGCACACTACTCGATAGGGTAAAGCAGCCTAACAGAAAGACAAGATATACTAGTCCATATTTCAGCCACTGCTCAGCTGGTTGCTGCTTAAGGCTAAGACGCGAAGGCCAGCCAAAGCAAGCTATGGCATATAGCAGCAGATGCAACGGTAGAAAAAAGCGTGTTTCAACTACTATCGGCACGGAAGCGGCACACACTATGAGTAGCGCCCCAAGCACTAACCATTGGTGCAAGCTTAGCTGAGTTATCTTCTTGAGGGATAGACAAAGAGCGATAAATATGACACTATACAGTAGCCAAGACAAGAAGATATTAGATTGATAAATGTTTTTTACATACGGACTGGTGTATAGCAAATCTAATCCATTGAAAAGGTGGCGGGCGTAAAGGCAGGCTATATCAGCATTATGCTGCCAGGCAAAGGAAAAATATTCCGCATAGGACCCCAGTTCGGGAAGATAATTTTCCCTTAACATCCTAGACCCAGCTTGGTCAACAAATACGACTTGAAGCTTAGAATATTGATTACCAACATTAGTTTCATAACGCTGTATTTGCAGACCCTGATTTAGTTGCCATAAATACAAATCCTTAGAACTTCCTACTTTATAACCTTCACTCTCCCCTAAAGGCAATATTTTAGAAGAATCAAAGTTTTTTTTATTTATTAAATACTGAGGATACCCTACACAAAGAAAAGCTATTACCAGAATTACAAGCCGCAGGGCCTTATCTGCATACCTACGAACACCTTGCTGCATGCTATCGGTATGAAGCACTAATAATAGAACAAATGGCACTGCCAATAAATAAATTGGGCGACAGTATACAGAGGCGGCAACAAGTGCTCCAGCGCAGAACACATACAGTATATTTCGGTTATAATAAGACGATATCAATGCCAATAGCAAGGCCAAAATAGCTGGAAAATCAGAGAGGAAGAAATTAAAATAGTCCCTCCAAAAATACAGGCACAACATTGAAAATAGCACCTTCTGCCAGAAATACAAATATCCCCCAGAAACCTTTTCCCATAATTTTGGAGCAGCAAATCCAAAAGTCACTCCGGCATAAATGCAACCAATAAACTTTATAACACTTATATTACTATTATCCAAAAAACAACGAGAAAAAACTACAAAAGGGTAGTGTAGCAATGGAAAAAAGTACCCCCGTAGAGAGTCTTTAAACCCATATAAAGAGAAGCCATTTTCGGAATCAAACGACTTAGCTAAGAACCAATAATTCTCAGAGTCATAATACTGCACAGAATACTTAGAGGTGGACACATGAATCAAGCTTATAAAGAATACTAATAGAAACATCCAAAATGCATTGATACGGGTAGAGAGCAATACCCTTTTTGCTGCAGAAAGCATTTTTGACATATCAGTTATCAGAACAACTATTCGCCCAAACTATAGTAAATGCACTGTTACTAGCAGCCATGCTTATTCTCGACAAGAGCACCCGGGCCGCTGCCTTCTACCAGCAGCAGCAAAAAGAGCGACAGAAACATGCCAACGGACGCCAGGTAGCTGTAAGGAACCTGTAGAAAGGCGTAGAACGTTATCAGGTAGAGCTTAAGCACCAGCACCGCATAAATCCGATAGTCAGTGCGCAGGAGTCGCTGGCGCCAGTAAATTACGCCTGCGGCTGCAGTCAGTAGCAGTAGCAGTGCTATATGTACTGTTTTAAGTAGCCGAATCCTGTCGACCAGTTCGCCATCGGCAAATCGGAAAAAGAAGTTACCGAGGCCCACTCCGTTGTACAAATGGTACGGAAGCCCTTGGTCATTGAGGTGTCGCCATTCGCCAACGGCCACATCGGTGTAGGCGGCCTGCACCCGGAAAAACAGTCCCCAGTCCTGTGACATGAAAGGCACAATATACAGTGCCAACACCCCGACCAGCACGGCGCCTGCCATCAAAAATGCCCGCTGCTTCGACTCCTGAAAGAAAACCAGCAAAAAGTAAAGCGGCAGCCAGATAGCCAGCGAAAACCTGGACAGTAGGCACAGCAGCAACCCAAGTACCTGTAGCGGCCAGGAACGCAGCAGAATGCCCGCCACCAGCAGAAAATAGTAACCTACAATCATGCTTTCTACCGTGAAGCCAAAAATGGAGGCATCCGTTCGGATGATGGCGTAGGTGAAGGCAAAAGGCAGGAAGGTTAGCAGAAACGTATAGCGAGCAGACTTGGGCAGGCGGGCCACTATTGCCACATAAGCGCCAAAACCCAACAGCAGCAGCAAGCTGCTCATCCATCGATAATCGAAGCGCAACCACTCGGGCAGCAGATAGGGCAGCCAGGTAGCAGGCAGGTACGTGGGCAGAGCAAAATAACCAAGCTCATCCGTAAAAGGAGTATATACCTGCTCGTGGTTTAAAAACCGCTTAGTGTAAATACTCAGCGCGGGAATGATATCGGAAGAAGAAATCTGAATCAGGTAGTTGCTGATAACTTCCCGCATTTTTCCGCTGCACAGCCATATACCAAAACTGATGGCAAGTAGAATAGCAATCCAGGGGCGCGGTCGGGCAGGCACCTGTGGCAACGTCCACGTCCGATGACGGGTGTACAGGTACGTAGCCACACAAGCCAGAACGCCCGCCAAGTATAGTAGCACAGGACTACCGTAGTAACCAAACTCGCCCCGCATGAACGTGAATAAGGCAGCTTCGGCGGCTAGTAGCCAGTAAATCAGCTGCCGCAGGTTGGCAGGTAGAAGCAACGAGGAGAATAGTGCGCGCACAGCAGAGCAAAAAGAGCGAATGGCCACAGATGCTGACCATTCAGCAGGTACTGGTTCAGTTTTTCCGGCGCAGCTGTATATCGTCGAAATACGCCGCTTGCACCGCCTGATACCGCCACGGATACACTTTCAGCAGGCTGTGAGGTGGGGCATTATCTGGAATCCGGACCTGCATTTCAATAAGCATCCACCGGTTATATGTTTTTATCTGCTCCACTAGGCTCAGGCCATGCCAGTCCAGTTGCTGCCCGGTGGCCGGGTCAAGTAGTTGAACTACCAAAGCCGCATTGGTCTCCCCAGAAGTGCGCAGCGCCCATGCCGACACTTGCAGCTTTTGCCCGGGCTGCAGCTTGGCATCAGCCAAGGTGGTAGTATAGCCGGCTCCAAACTCTGTGGCAGCATCGACCTTAACGGCATAGCTGCCCGAATGCGCCCGCTCCGTGGTCAGGCCTGGGGGCACAGCAGCTACCCAACCGCTCAGCGACTCGAAATCATTCTGACTAATTAGGTCTGCCGAAACAGGGCTTTCAGGGCTGCAACTACACAGCAGGCCACCGGCAACAAGGGAGACAATCACAAATTTTGCCATGAACCAGCAATAAGACGGATGAAACCTAGCTGGTAAAGCAGCTAAGTACCCGAGCCCTTACCTAGAAGAGGCCAGGAAACTCGGGCACAGGTGCTTTGCCAATCACGCTATTAAGGTTCGCGACGAATAACAATATCATCGAGGTATGTCGGGCCGGGCACGGGACCGTTCCGCCACAGGTAAATGGATAAGCGGCTGTTGAAGGTTGCTTCAGCCGGCACAGTTATATCCTTGCTTACCTTCACCCACTTCCCAAACTCCCCTTTCACGGCTACGTTCAGGTCCAGGCTTTCCCATAGCAACGACTTGTCACTTGCTTCGGCAGGGTCTATAACCGTAATCAAGGCAACTGGTGTCTTTGCACTTGGCACAAATGCCCAGGCTTCAATCTTGATTTTCTTGATCCGCGAATTATGCAACCGGCCTAGAGGGGTTCTATACGTCATGCTGAAATCATAGACGTTATCTACCTTGATAGAGTACTTGCCTGAATGCGCCTTCTCGGTAGTTAGTGTCGGATTTTGAGGCTCTGGCAACCATCCATAAATGGATTCAAAATCATTAGACATCATTACGCTGCTGTCAACTTCAGCTTTGTCAGCACACCCGGACAGGCCTATTATAGATAGGCAGAAAAGTAAGCGTTTCATCAAAAAATCAGGAAAGAATGGAATCTGGCTTGCTCCTTAAAGATGGATAAGGCGCGTGCCGCCAAAGTTACAATATTCCTATGGGGTGCATAATATCAGTCTAGCTCTGTCCACGAAAAATCGTTGTATTGTAGGCTTCTTACGTATCCGCTGCAGTATCAACTCTTCAAACTCATACTTGTATCTTCGGGCTTTAAAAAACACACCCGGCACGATGGACCTTACTTATGAGCAGAAATATCATCAGTTGGAAGAGCAACACTGGTGGTTTACGGGCCGCCGGGATGCTGTCCGCAAGCTGATTCATAGCCTGCAGATTCCGGCTTCTGCTTCTATTCTGGAAATAGGTTGCTCGGCCGGGCCGCTACAGCAAATTCTCAAGGCTGATGGCTACCAACGTCTTACGGGCATTGATATCAGTGAAAACGCTATTGCGTTGGCCAAGGAGCGAGGCATTCCAAATGTTTCCGTGATGGATGGCGCTCAGTTGGAGTTTGCCGATGCCTCATTTGACTTGCTTATTGCCTCCGATGTGCTGGAGCATATTGAGGATGAGGAGCGCGCCGTCCGCGAGTGGTCCAGGGTATTGCGCCCCGGTGGCCGCATGATAGTGTTTGTGCCGGCCTTTCAGATGCTCTGGACCCGCCACGACGAGGTAAACCATCATTTTCGGCGCTATACCGGTGCGCATTTGCGGGGTGTACTGCAGAAGGCTGGCTTACACTTGGAACGCTCTTCGTACTGGAACTCGACGCTCTTTTTCCCGACATCTATGATGCGGCTGGCCAAGCGAATACTTCCCCGCCCCGCCACAACCGAGCCCACCGATACCGGCGACCTGAAGCAGTTTCCCGGCTGGATTAACAGCGCCCTGAGCCGGCTGCTCAAAACCGAAAACACCCTGCTCAAGCACGCGCCCCTCCCGGTCGGCGTGAGCGTATTTGCCATTGCCCGCAAACCATAGGCGCTTTTCTTGTTTCCTAACCTTAGTCCCGCCTTGGACCTTTCCGTCATCATTCCCATCTACAACGAGGAGTCCAATATTCCGGCTCTTTACGACCGGCTACGGGAAGTTCTGGATCCGATGGGGCTGCGCTACGAGTTTATCTTTATCAATGATGGCTCGCGCGACAAGTCGCTGCAGCTGGTGCAAACCCTGGCCCTGCGCGACGAGCGGGTGCGCTACATTGATTTCAGCCGCAACTTCGGCCACCAGATTGCCGTGACGGCCGGGCTGGATCTTTCCAGCGGTGAAGCGGTGGTTATCATTGATGCGGATTTGCAGGATCCGCCGGAGTTGATTGTGCCGCTCTACCAAAAGCTGCAGGAAGGCTACGAGGTGGTGTATGCTAAGCGCCGCTCACGGCAGGGCGAAAGCGCTGCTAAAAAGACGACGGCCAAGCTGTTTTACCGCATTCTGGCCAGCATTACCAACATCTCGATTCCGGTGGATACCGGCGACTTCCGCATTATTTCGCGCAAAGTGGTAGACGCGCTGAAGCGGATGCCGGAGCAGAACAAGTTCATTCGGGGGCAGATTTCCTGGATTGGCTACCGCCAGACATTCGTGGAATATGACCGCGCGGAGCGGGCTGGCGGCGAAACCGGCTACACCTACCGCAAAATGATCCGGCTGGCCCTCGACGGCATCACCGGCTTCTCAGATGTGCCTCTGAAAGTAGCTACTGTCAGCGGGTTTCTGGTATCGGGGGTAGCATTCGTGGTGATGCTCTATACGCTGTATGCACGCTTTGTGAGCGGCAACTACCAGCCGGGCTGGGCTTCGCTGATGGTGAGTATTTTGTTTCTGGGTGGTGTGCAGCTGATTGCCATCGGCATCATCGGCGAGTATATTGCCCGGCTGTCGGCCAACGTGCGCCAGCGGCCTCTGTACATTATTTCCGACACCAATATCCCTACTACCTCTCCTCCCGACAGCCAGTTGCGGTAATCCTGTTTTGGGCCGATAAATGCCAGCGCCACCCGAGAATTTTGGGTGGCGCTGGCATTTATTGGTATTCTCATTTCCTATAGCCCCGCCCTGCCAGCCTCACTCTGCCTTGCCTGTCTTGGCCAGCAGCAGATACCCGCCAATCTGCCGCTCGGTGTAGCCCAGCGGGGCCAGCATCTGGCACAGGTAGCGGTGCACAGGCTGATTCTGGTAGTCGGGGTGCACCACGAAGGCGGCCGGCTGGTAGGTGCGCAGGAAAGTCTGGACCTGGGTGGTAGTAGGCAAGGGCGGCGGCAGCGTGTCTGGCCGGGTCTGGAGCGTGAGCAGGCGGCCCAGCACCGTATCTTGCCGGAAGGCGTCGAAGATTTCGGGCTTGATGCGGGAGAAGTAGCCGATAGGCAGCTTTTTATGGTGGCGCGTCTGGTAGAAGAACTGCTCAGTCTGCACTTCGCCCAGCTTGCGGTAGCCATCAATGATGCCGAAAGGAATTGGAAACAGCGTAGTGCCCGGCAGCTGCGCCACCTCGTCGTACACAGCGGGCACGTCGGCGGTAGACGTAAGGTGCATGGGCTTAGGCCAGTACTCGAACAGCACTACACCCAGCAGCAACACGCTAAGTCCGGTTTGCAGGGCAGGGCGCAGCCGGGGCCGCCACAGGGCTTCCAGCGCACTAAACGACACCACCGGCAGCAGCAGCCCCACCATCATTACCCAGCGCGTGGGGCAACGGATGTTGTTGAAGAAGGGAATGAAATGCAGCAGGCCCGTGGGCAGATTGAGGCGCTGCTTGCCGTAGATGCGCAGGGTGGGCAGGGTCAGCATCACGAAAAACAGCAGCACCCAGGCCAGCGGCCGGCCACCCGCATCCAGGCGGCGCAGAGAAGCCGGGCGGTTTGGCCACACAACCAGCAGCAGCCCCAGCGCCAGCAGCGAGTAGCCCATAAACAGAATCATTTCCAGTGAGCCGGGCATGTTGAACACCTTCGGGTTCAGGTACAGGCGCTGAGCCCACTCAAAATCGAGGAACTGGCTGGTGGGCGGCGGCATCAGGTAGCTCACCACGTCGCCGCCCCACCACGGCCCGTCGTTGTCGGGCACCCCAAAGTGATGCAGCTGCTTGATGAGGATGTGGCTGACAGTCAGAATCACGGCCAGGCGGAGCCAGGTTTGCCAGCGCCGCCAGTTTACGGAGCCCAGCCGCAGCCAGTACCACAGCGCATAGGCCAGCGAAAAATACAGCAGCCCAAAGGTCACGTAATAGTCGCAGGCCAGCGTGATGAGGCCCAGCACGAAGCACCACCCTACGGCCCGCCAGCTGCGCACCCGGGGCAGCAGCCGACCGGGCTCGAACGCAAAAGCATCCAGAAACGCCATTACGTAGAAGGGCACGGTAGCCGTCAGCACCAGATTATAATGATCGGGCAGGCGCATGAGCTTGTAGGGCGAGTAGGCGAAAATCACGCCGGCCAGCAGTGCCAGCACCGGACTCCGCACCCAGCGCCGGCACAGCAGATAGGCACCGGTGCCGGATAGCGCATAGCTTAGCAGCAGCCCGATGTTGATGGTCAGCAGCGCGTTGTCGAGCACCAAATTCAGTACGCCCAGCAGCGGCATATAGGCGTGCATGACGAGCGAAGAGCCCCACGGATACAGCAGCCAGTCGGTGTGGAACGGGTTGATACCGCTCATCACGGCTTCGCGAAAGTACCAGAAGTTCCAGGCGTAGAGCAGCGAGTCGTGGCCCGGCACGGTGGGAAAGGCGGTGGTGAACTGCGTAGCCAGCGGCCAGGTAAAAACCACAAACAGCAGCCCGTAAAAGCCCGTGACCAACGTCAGGCGCAGCCAGTTTTTCATAGAAATCAAAGTAGCCGAAGAAATAGTAGCCTGCCCAGTATAGCGGCCGGCGTAACGCAAAAGTAGCTATTCAAACCGGCTGGCTTTACCTTGCTGCTCCTTCCCTCCCACCCCGCTATGCTACAGCTTCAGAACTACATCAACGGCCACCTGGTGCCGCCCGCCGCCGGCCGCTACCTGCCCAACATCGAGCCGGCCACCGGGCAGGTGTTTTCTCATATTCCGGATTCGGATGCGGAAGACGTGGCCCGCGCTACGGCTGCCGCCCAGGCCGCGCTGCCGGCGTGGCGCCGCCTGCCGGCTGAGGACCGGGGCAAGCTGCTGGTGCGCATCAGTGAGCTGATAGAGCGGGATTTGGAGCGGCTGGCGCAGGCCGAAAGCCAGGACAATGGCAAGCCCGTAAGCCTGGCCCGCAGCGTGGATATCCCGCGTGCGGCCAGCAACTTCGCCTTCTTTGGCACAGCGGCGCAGCATTTTGCCTCCGAAACCCACTTCCAGGAAGGAGTGGCGCTCAACTACACGGTGCGGCACCCGCTGGGCGTAGTGGGCTGCATTTCGCCCTGGAACCTGCCGCTGTACCTGTTTACCTGGAAGATTGCGCCGGCGCTGGCCGCCGGGTGCTGCGTGGTGGCCAAGCCCTCAGAAATTACGCCCTACACGGCGTTTCTGCTGAGCGAGTTGTGCATAGAGGCAGGGTTGCCGGCGGGAGTGCTCAACATCGTGCACGGCACCGGGCCGGGCGCGGGCCAGCCGATTATCGAGCATCCGGGCATCAAGGCTATCAGCTTTACGGGCGGCACCAAAACCGGCGAGCATATTGCCCGCACGGCCGCGCCGATGTTCAAGAAACTCTCGCTGGAGCTAGGTGGCAAGAACCCCAATATCATCTTCGCCGACTGCGACCTGACGGAGGCCGTGCGCACCAGCCTGCGCAGCTCGTTTGCCAATCAGGGCCAGATTTGCTTGTGCGGCTCCCGTATTTTCGTGGAGCGCAGCATCTATGAGCCGTTCAAGCGGGAGTTTCTGGCGGGCGTGGCCGCTCTTACCGTCGGGGACCCGCAGGACGGGGGCAGCCGGCAGGGCGCGCTGGTGAGCGAGGCGCATCTGGAGAAAGTACTGAGCTACATTGCGCTGGCTCACGAAGAAGGCGGCACCCTGCTGGCCGGCGGGCAGCGCGTCACGTTGGATGGCCGCTGCGCCGAAGGCTACTTCCTGCAGCCCACCGTGTTTGAGGGCCTGGCGCCCGACTGCCGCGTAAACCGGGAGGAAATCTTCGGGCCGGTGGTAACGCTCACGCCGTTCGACTCGGAAGAAGAGGTGCTGACCTGGGCCAACGGCACCGAATACGGCCTGGCCGCCACCATCTGGACCCGCGACCTGAACCGGGCGCACCGGGTAGCGCATGAGCTGCACAGCGGCATTGTGTGGATCAATAGCTGGCTGCACCGCGACCTGCGCACGCCGTTCGGGGGCATGAAGAACTCCGGCGTGGGGCGCGAAGGTGGGTTGGAGGCGCTGCGCTTCTTCACGGAGCCCCAGAGCGTTACGGTGAAGCTATAAAGACTGCGGGGCCGCTGGAACCGACTGCTACAGGCGGGCCAGGCGGCGCTCCAGCTCTTCGAGGGTCGTTTCCTGGAACTCCAGCGGCGTGGGCTGCTGGCCGGTGGTGGTTTCCTGCCAGGCCAGGTAGGGTGTGCCGCCCTGGTAGCGCAGGCCGATGAGAATGGCGCGGCGGCCGGCGGGCACGTTTTCGAAGGCATAGCCGCTTTCGGTGGGCTGGCCGGCTAGAATAGACGGCGTAGCGCCGCGCAGCACCAGACGCACAAACGTGGCGCCATCGGTTTCGGGGGCGGTGGCCTGGTGGCTGCCGGTGGCCCCGGAAAGCGGCCGGTCGGCATTGAACCAGCCGAGCTGGCTGCAGTGGAACACGTACCGGTCGGTGGGCTCGGGGGCGGCGGGCTCCTCTTCCGTGGCGCCAGTGGGAAGCGAGGCGGCAGCCATAACGGGGGCTTCCTGCGCAGCGGCCGGCGTGCTGTCGGGGGCGGTGAGCTGGCCTTCGTTGAAGGAAAACCGGATGGGCAGCATCATTTTCACTTTCACGAATTCGCCGTTGCGCTGGCCGGGCGTCCAGCGGCCGGAGGTCTGGCGCAGCACGCGCAGCACCTCTTCGTCGCAGCCGTGGCCGAGGCCGTAGAGGATTTTGGGGTTGAGGACTTTGCCGCCTTCATCCACCACAAACGAGGCGAAGACCACACCCTGCGTGCGGCTGGCCAGAGCTTCCTGCGGGTAGCGGATCAGGCGGTTGATGTCGGCGGGGCCGCTGCCGTAGGCGGGCATGGGGCGGGCCTCGGTGTAGATGGTTTCGGTGGATTCGGAGGCGGGGGCTGCCAACTCGGGGGCCTGCTCCCACCGGACGGGGCCTGAGGCGGCCTGGCCGTAGTAGAGGCGCATGTCGGGGAGCGGGCGGCCGTTGGTGGCGGGCAGCTCCAGGCGCAGGGTACGGCCGGCGGCTACCTGCAGGGGGCGGCCGGCGGCGGTGGCTTTCAGGAACACCATGCCGGCCGTTTGCAGGG
The DNA here is from genome assembly GCF_900142395.1 of Hymenobacter psychrotolerans DSM 18569. GTDB lineage: Bacteria > Bacteroidota > Bacteroidia > Cytophagales > Hymenobacteraceae > Hymenobacter > Hymenobacter psychrotolerans. The sequence continues at coordinate 402,932 of NZ_FRAS01000001.1, forward strand.
GCTGGCCGTCGGTGGTGGTGGTGCTGAGGTTGGTGAGCAGCATTTCGGCGGGCGTCAGGCACTCTTTCAGCTCTACCCAGACGGGGCCGGTGGCTGCCTTCTGCCGGGCATCAACCAGCGTGCCGGCACTGATCCGGACGATTGTTCCGTCGCGGCCGCGGACTTCGGCGGCCTGGGTGGGGTCAATCTGGAAATACTCGCTGGCTTTGCGGGCGAGGTCGAAGAGGGTGGCTTCGCCGGGGGGCGGCGCGGTATCCTGGAGGCCGGCCGGGGCGCGGCGCACGCTCCGGTACACGATGAGGGGTGCGTTGCGGCGGGTGGGACGGGCCAGCCGGTGCCAGTCGCGGCGCACGGGCGTGGTATCGAGGGTGCCGACGGGGTCGGAAAGCGAGTCTAAATCAAGGGAATCGGCCAGCGCGGGGGCGTGCTGCCCGGTGCTGGCGGGCTTATCGGGCTGGCAGGCGGGCAGGGCAGCCAGCAGGGCCAGGCCGAGAAGAAATGAGGGTAGCCGGGGTATTCGCATTGCTGGGGTTCTACGCACAAACGAACAAAAGGCTAGGCTACGTGTGCCCTGCCGGCAATTTTCAGCCAGCGGCGTAGCGCCAACGGCTCAAGTATAGGCATTTAGCCGCGAAAGAATTGTGCTGACCGGCGGTGGATGCTGCCTGACTGACGGTTTTTGCTTGCTGACTGACGGTAGCTGCTTGCTGACCGACGGTTTTTGTTATCTGACTGACGGTTTATAATGTCTGACTGACGTTTTTCGTTATCTGACCGATGGTTTATGCTTGCTGACTGATGATAGATGGTGTCTGACTGACGGTTTATGGTATCTGGCAGGTGGTGGGTGATTGGTTGATGTATATGGGGCGCGGGTGGTGCGGGCGGGTTCGGGGCGCAGCCCCTCAGGCGTAGGGCTCACTCGGCGCAGCCGAGCGAGTGCGGCGGGAATCTACTTTCATCCTCTTGTACTTTTATCGTGCACATACATCACTTCAGCAACCCAACTTGTGAAACCTAACTCTTCTGGACTTTGGTGGGTAAAACTCGGACCATCCCGAATTCATATTCCGTGGTTGGCCATGCTATTTCCGTTTGCTTACCTGCTCGCTGGTGGTGCCTATAAAACTGTTCGACAGGGGCAACTGGCCCGCACCGGGCTTTCAGCTAAAGCACTAGTACTGACTGAACCCTACATAGGTATGAGGGGCATTACGGGATACTATTATCGTTTCTCTGCCAACGGGCAGCTTTATATGGGGCACACCCTATCGCAACCCGGATATATCCCTGGCGACACTATACAGGTGGTGTATCTGCCAGCCGATCCACACATCAATTACGATTTGCAATTTCTGCAGGAGAGGTACTCTATATCCTCACCGGCAATTGGGAGATGAAATTAGTAAACACGCTCAGTAGGATAGTCATTTTACAGTGCATGGTCCCTTCCAATTTCTCAAGCACATTTCTAACATAGCCAGCGGGATTATATCGGCGTAGTAGCGCCTGGTTCCGGTTGTACTGGGGTCGTTCAACGAGGAGACGCGAATACGCGTCTCTACACTGTTGCAGAGCGGCTTTGTCCTTATTTTGAAGCAGGGTGCGGGGCTTGCCTCTCCCTGTTGTTGTACAGAATCGGTGTGTCGGCGCGAACAGCGGGCGGGGGCAAGCCCCGCACCCTACATGCATTTCGCAACTCACTTCGCGACGGATATAACGCACGCATCCTAAACAGTAAGCCCTCCGGCAGTAGGCTGTTAGCCTAACGCCGGAGGGCTTACTGTTTAGGATGCGTGCGGCGACCGGTCGGACGGCTGCGCCGTCGGACCGGGGGGCGGACCGGGGGTTAGAGGTTTTTGAGCACGAAATCGGTCATCTGGCGGTAGAGGTGCAGGCGGGTGTTGCCGCCGTAGATGCCGTGGTTGCGGTTGGGGTAGTAGAGGGTCTGGTAGTCCTTGTTGGCCTTGATCATGGCGTCGGTGAAGGCTACGGCGTTCTGGAAATGTACGTTGTCGTCGCCGGTGCCGTGCACGAGCAGGAGCTTGCCTTTGAGCTTGTCGGCGTGCTGCACGGGCGAGTTGTCGTCGTAGCCGGCGGGGTTTTCCTGGGGCGTTTTGAGGAACCGCTCAGTGTAGACGGTGTCGTAGTAGCGCCAGTTGGTGACGGGGGCCACGGAGATGCCCATTTTGAAGACGTCGGCGTTTTTGGTGAGGGCCAGGGCGGTCATGTAGCCGCCGAAGCTCCAGCCCCAGATGCCGATGCGGCTCTTATCGACGTAGGGCAGCGTGGCCAGGTAGCGGGCGGCGGCGGCCTGGTCGTCGGTTTCGAGTTTGCCGAGGTTGGCGTAGGTGCTTTTCTTGAAGTCGGAGCCGCGGGCACCGGTGCCGCGGTTGTCCACGCTCACCACGATGTAGCCGTTCTGGGCCAGCAGCTGGTGCCAGAGGTAGTTGGTGAAGGCAATGCCGCCGCCGGCATCATCTTTCACGGTCTGGGAGCCGGGGCCGCCATACACGTACATCAGCACGGGGTATTTCTTGCTGGCATCGAAGTTGGCGGGCTTGAGCACGGAGGCGTTCAGCTCGACGCCTTCGGCCGTTTTGAAGTTGATGAACTCCAGCTTGCCGAGGTTGTAGTCGCCGAGCTTCTGGCGCAGCCTGGCGTTATCTTCCAGGGTTTTCACCAGCTTGCCGTCCTGGCCGTTGCGCAGGCTGACGACCTGGGGCTGGCCGGCTTCGGAGTGGTAGTTGAGGAAGTAGCGCGTGTCGGCGCTCATGTTGACGGTGTTGTTGCCGCCGCCCGCTTCGCCGAGGCGGGTTTTGCCTTTGCCTTTCAGATCGACGCGGTAGAGGTGGCGCTGCAGCGGGGAGGCTTCGGTGCTGGTGAAGTACACGAGGCCTTTTTTCTCGTCGAACCCGTTGATTTCGGTGATTTCCCAGTTGCCTTTGGTGAGCTGGCGCACCAGCTTGCCGCTCATGTTGTAGAGGTAGAGGTGGCGGTAGCCGTCCTTTTCGCTGGTGAACAGGAACTCCTTGCCGCCGGCCAGGTAGCGCACATCGTCGGTGATGTCGACGTAGGCCTTGTCGGTGTCGGTCAGCACGACGTTGCTTTGGCCGGTTTTGGCGTTGGCGTGCAGGATTTCGAGCTTGTTCTGCAGGCGGTTGAGGCGCTGAATGCTGAGCAGCTCGGGGGTCTGGGTCCAGAGGATGCGCGGAATGTACTGGTCGGTTTCGGCGCCCACGTCCATTTTGGTGGATTTGCCGGCCGCTACATCATAAGCCGAAATGCTGACGATGGAGTTTTTCTCGCCGGCCTTGGGGTATTTGTAGCGGTAGTCTTTGGGGTAGAGCGGGCCCCACTCCTGCATGTTGTACTCGGGCACCTGGCTTTCGTCGAAGGTGTAGTAGGCCACGTAGCGCGAATCGGGCGACCATTGGAAGCCCTGCGCAAACGAGAATTCCTCCTCGTAGACCCAGTCGGTGCCGCCGTTGATGATTTTATTGATAGCGCCGTCCGTGGTGATGGCCGTTTCCTGCATCGTGGCCAGGTCCGTCACGAACAGGTTGTTGTCGCGCACGAAGGCGACGCGCCTGCCATCGGGCGAGAAGGTGGCGTAGAGCTGCTTGCCGGCGGCTTTGCTCAGGGGCGTGAGCTGCCTGGTCTGGCGGTTGTAGATGTAGAACGTGGACTTGCTGGAGCGGCGGTAGATGGCCTCGGTGCCGGTGCTGAACAGGATCTGCTGCTCATCGGCGTTGAAGTTGTAGCCATCGACGGGCAGCGGCTTGTCCTGGCCGGGCAGCTTGAGGTCGGCGGCGGCCACGAGCGTCTGCACGGCCTGGCCGGTCGTTACGTCGTGCTGCACGAGGCTGCCCTGGTCGAGCGAGGAGTAGTAGCGCCCGTCCTTCATCCAGTTGAAGCCGGGCACCGATTTGGCCGAAAACGTGCCTTTCTGCCAGATATCTTCGAGGGTGAGGTTTTGTTTTTGCTGGGCCTGGGTGGTAGTCAGCAGGGCCGGAACCAGCGCGGGGCCGGCAGTGGCCAGCCACAGGGCCAGCCCAAAAGAGCGGAATTTCATGCGAGGCAAGGAAAATGACGGAGGCAATGGAGTCGTTAAGGTAGGTAATGCCGCCTGCATGGTTGCACGGCGGCCGGCGGAAAGGCTGTCTTCCACATCCGGCCCGAAACTCCGACCTTTACCGAACCTATGCGTCTTCGCCTGCTTCTTTTGTTTCTTTTTCCGGTGGTGCTGGCCGGCTGCAACCCCGACCCCAACCCCGGTCCGCGCATCGATTTGGTGGGCAGCACGGCGCCGCCCTTTATTTCGTCGAACCGCCAGAGCAGCCTGCCGGCCGACACGTTTACGACGCGGGTGTTTGCGGAAGCGCGCGACAATGTGAATGGCCCGGCTCTCACGCGGCTGCGCATCACGGTCGACTACACGCCCACCCGCAACCCGTACACCTACCCTGTCGCTACGGCTTTTGATCCAAACCTGGTGCCGAAGGAAAACCAGCCGCTGGTATTTCTGGACTCTGTGCTGGCGCCTGGCCAGCGGGCCATTGCGTTTCAGTACAGAGCCGTGACACGCAGCACCACCGGGCGCGAGCGGTGGACGTTTCAGGTGGAGGACGTGGAAGGCCGCAGCAGCCAGCGCGGCTACCAGCTCACGCTCCGCAACACCGACTCGGCCCAGGTTTTCCACCGCTACCCGATGCGCCTGCAAGCGCCGCGCGCCCGCACCTCGCGCAGCTTCGCCATGCTGTCGTCGGGCATCGTGCTGCCGGCGTTTGCGGTAGGCTCCTCCCCCAGCCAGACTGCCAACCGCGACTCCATCGACCTGGTCTACCAGCCTATCACCGGCGGACAAGCCGGCCTGGCTGCCCCCGCCGACCCCACAGTTACGCTTACGGGCTGGCTCCGGAAACGCGCCACCGAGTTTCGCCGCACCAGCCTGAATGCTACTGATTTCGGCAACACCGATACCGTTCCGGAGCTGCAGGCGGCCTTCGATGCGGGCACGGCCTTCACGCCCAGCACCCGCACCGGCTCACTTTCCAAAGCCCAGGTGGTGGCTTTCCGCACGACGACCGGCAAAACCGGCCTCTTGCTGGTTGAGGACTTTGCAACGGCGCCGGTCCCCGCCATTCTCATGCAGGTGCGCGTCACCAAGTAGACTATAGCAGTTTGTCCCATGAAAAAGGCCGCTCCTGGGAGCGGCCTTTTTCAGTAGGAAGCTGAATCAGCTAACTGGAGCCTAGAACAGGAAACCAGCCGTGACAGTGGTGGTGTACTTGCTGCCTTCGATGTTAACCACCGGCGTGGCTCCGGCCTCACTGAGGGTGTAGGGGCTGTAGAACCGCTTGCTGGTGCCGTAGACGGCGGCGGCATCCAGGAAGAAGTTTTTCTGGCGCAGCCCTACCCCACCGGTGAAGAAGTTCTGGGTGCGGTCGAAATCGTTCTGCTTGTAGGCGTCGCCGTAGCGGGCATAGCCGGCCCGCACCCGGAAGATGTCGAAGCGCAGCTCGCCGCCCACCCGCAGGTTCACGGCCGAGGTGTAGAGGCTGCGCACGGCGTCGTTGCTGGCGCTGAAGTCGTAGTCGGTGCCGCCTACCAGGTCGTTGCTATTGTCGTTGTCGAGGCGGGCCTTGCTGTAGTTGAGATACTCCACGTCGCCGCTCAGGAAGCCGTATTTCCCGATTACAACCGCTACGCCCCCCGTTGCTTTGAAGGGCGTCGTCAGGGTGTAGTCGAATTCGCCGGGGCTGGAGGTGGCGGTGCGGCTGGTGTAGCTCTGCCCATCCACGACCAGCGGCCGGTCGAAAGTGGCGCTGAGGCTGGAACTGTAGCTTTCCGTCAGGCGCATCCAGGTGGGAGTCTGCACGGCGGCGCTTACCCGCACAGCATCGTTGATGCGGTAGATGGCGCCCACCCGCAGGTTGATGCCGCTGCCCCGGGTTTCCAGTACCTCCCGGTAGTTGAGGCTGTTGAAGGCCGTGCTGCCATCGGGCTGAGCTTCGGAGGCCGTAATTACGCTCGTGGAATTGTAGCGCGAACTCACGATACCAATGGCTCCGCCCAGGTACAGCCGGTCGCGGTAGCTGGCGCCGTAGCCGAAGTCAAACTGCGTCTGGGAGCCGGTGGTCAGCACCGTTTCTTCCTGCTGCAGCTGGCCGGTGTTCTCAAAAGTTTCTGCTAGCCCCAGCACTTCAACATTGCTTCCGTTTGGTCCAGGGACTGTAAAAGGATTCGTGAGAAAAGCACCATACGCCAGTCCATCCAGATTATAGAATCCGTTAATGTACTGGTCATCGGCGTTAGCTACACTAATCTTGGGGTCATTAAACCTTTGTAAAATGTCTTGGTTTTGGCCCGGCGTACCTCGGTAGCGGAACCGCTGGTTGTAGTCGTTGAGGCGGTTGAGGCCGATGGCGAAGGTTCCGTTGCGCCAGTCGCTGCCATCCGAGTCGGGCCGGCGGTTCACGAAGGCAGCGCCCAGGCTGGCTACATGCAGGCTGTTGCGCGAGTCGGAGGTGGTGGTGCCAAAAGCCTTGCTGTCGGTGCTGCCCAGGCCCAGGCCGGGCGTGAAGCTGAACTCGGAGCGCTGATAGAGGCCCAGGCCGGCCGGGTTGGTTACGAGGCTGCTGAGGTCGGCTCCTACCGCCGAACTGGCACCACCGATACCCAGGGTGCGCGCGGTGCCGCTGGGCTGGGTCTGCGAAAAGCGCAGCGCATCTACTTCGTATTGGGCAAAGCCGTAGCTAGCCTGGCCCATAAAGGCCAGCGCAAGCCAGTATTTAACGTTTTTCATCTGAGGATGGGAAGGCGGCCGCCGGGCGGCCTGTCACAGATAGTCTTCTAAAAAAGCAGGCTTAGTTGACGCGGCCACGGCCGCCTCCTCCGCCACCGCCACTGCTCCGGCCACCGCCGCCGCCCATATTAGCGGGAGGCGAGTAGCTGCGGGAAGGCTGCTCAAACGAGCGGCTGGGCTGCTCGTAGCTACGCTGCGCAGGGGCCTCAAACGTACGCTGGCGGCGTACTGGCTGGTCGGCAGTCTGGCCGCCGCCACTTTGCGGCGTGCTGGGCGTGAAGATGCTCCGGCTGCGGCGCGGCTGCGAGTAGTCGGAGGAAGCTGGTGCCGACTGCGAGCCGGTAGCAGCATCAGGTGCTACGCGCCAGCGGCGCCCTTCCCCCCCGGCGCGGCCAGGAGCGGTAGCATCGCCGGTGGCAGCAGCGTCCTGCTGCGGCTGGTAGCGGGTGTTAGGAGCTTTCTGCGTAGGGCTGCCCGCGCCGGGCGCCTGGTCGGCCACCTGCATGTCGCGGCTGCCGCGCACGGCTGGCTTTTCCGTGGCTCCGGGCACGGCCTCGGCCGAGCGGATATTGCCGCGCGTGGTAGGCGCAGGAGTTGAGCCTACAACACCGCCGGTAGGAGCAGTAGTACCGCCGGGCGCCACTACACCGCCCTGGTTTACGCGGCCCCGGCCACCTGGGGTAGAAGTAGCCGTGTTGGCACGGCCGGTGGAGGTTGCCTCGGCGCTGCGGCCGCTACGCGGGCCATAACGCACGTTGCGCACCGTGCCGCCGCCACCTACTACACCATAGCCACCGGCGCCGTAGTAGCTGCCATACCCGCCATAGCCATAGCCGCCGTAGCCACCGCCGTACAGGCCACTGTAGTAGCCGTCATAGAAGCCGCGGCCGTAGCCTCCGCCCCAACGGTTCCAGCCCCAGGGACGGCCCCAGCCGAAGCCAATGTTGATGTTCACGTAGCTGCCCCCGTAGAAGCTCGGTCCCCAGAACGGGTCGTAGCCGCCGTAGTAGCTGGGCCCCCAGGCCGAGTAGTAGCCGGGGCCGCCGTACCAGAAGGGGTCGGCATAGATGAAGTCGTTGTAGCCGTAGCCGAAGCCACGGTAGTAGGGCTGGTGAAAGCGCCGAATGCGCGACGAATACGTGTAACCTTCGTCATAATACTCGGTACCGCCCGACGAAGCGGAGGCGCTGCCTTCGCCGGCATAGTCCGGGTTGGTGAGCTCGTCGCCGGTGGTAGTTTCGGCCGCCGATGAGCGGGAAGCTACCGGCCGGGCATTCTGCGTGGTGCGGTCCTGGGAAGAATAATAAACGCCGTCGTTTTCCGTGGAGGAAATAGCAGCGGTGCCGGCACACCCACCCAGCGCAAGCAGGGAGAGGGCGGGCAATAGAGTGGGAAGGAAATTTTTCATGGCGGCTAACACGGAAAGAAGGCGGGCAAAAGGAAAGAGCGGCATCTATGCCAGAGGGTTGCCTGAACTAGCAGACGGACAGTGGCGGAAGGCTCCGGTTTAATAACGTAATTTGACCCCGAAACGGTGCCGGATTTCCTAACGCAAATCTTAGGCCAAACCCGGAACTTTTTCCACTTACCAAAGATACCTGAAACATGAGCAAAAGTTTGCCCAAGCGGAGCGAAGATTATTCCCTGTGGTACAATGAGTTGGTGAAGCGCGCGGGGCTGGCCGAAAACTCCGCGGTGCGGGGCTGTATGGTCATCAAGCCCTATGGCTATGCCATCTGGGAGAAGATGCAGCGCACCCTGGACGATATGTTCAAGCGCACTGGCCATCAGAACGCATATTTCCCGCTTTTTGTCCCCAAAAGCCTGTTCGAAGCGGAGGAAAAAAACGCGGAAGGATTTGCCAAGGAATGCGCCGTTGTAACGCACTACCGCCTGCAGACCGACCCCGACAACCCGGGCAAGCTGCGCGTAGACCCGAATGCCAAGCTGGAGGAAGAGCTGGTAGTGCGCCCCACGTCGGAGGCCATCATCTGGAGCACGTATAAAGGCTGGATCCAGAGCTACCGCGACCTGCCGCTGCTCATCAACCAGTGGGCCAACGTGGTACGCTGGGAAATGCGCACCCGCCTGTTTCTGCGCACCGCCGAGTTTTTGTGGCAGGAAGGCCACACGGCGCACGCCACCGCCGAAGAAGCCGTAGCCGAAACCCGCCAGATGCTGGAGGTATACGCGCAGTTTGCCGAGGAATGGATGGCGCTGCCCGTCGTGAAAGGCGTTAAGACTGAAAACGAGCGGTTTGCCGGCGCCGAAGACACCTATTGCATCGAAGGGCTGATGCAGGACGGCAAGGCGCTGCAGGCCGGCACCTCCCACTTCCTGGGCCAGAACTTCGCCAAGGCGTTTGACGTGCAGTTCCAGAGCAAGGAAGGCAACTTGGAGCACGTGTGGGGCACCAGCTGGGGCGTGAGCACGCGCCTGATGGGCGCCCTCGTGATGGCGCACTCCGACGACGAAGGCCTGGTGCTGCCGCCCAGGCTGGCGCCCGTTCAGGTGGTGATTGTGCCCATCTACAAAACCGGCCAGCTCGATGAGCTGCTGGAGCGTATCCGCCCGATGCAAATGGGCTTGATTGAGCGCGGCATTTCGGTGAAGATTGACGACCGGGACACGGAGCGCCCGGGCTACAAGTTTGCCGAGTGGGAGCTGAAAGGCGTGCCCGTACGCCTGGCCGTAGGTATGCGCGACCTGGACGCCGGCACCGTGGAAGTGGCCCGCCGCGACACCAAGGAGAAGATGAACCTGCCCCTGGCCGACATCGTGAACAGTGTGGCTACGCTGCTCGACGACATTCAGGCCAACATCTACAGCCGCGCGCTGAAGTTCCGCGAAACGCACACCACCCGCGTGGAAACCTACGAAGAGTTCAAGCAGGCGCTGGAAGGCGAAGGAGGCTTCGTGGTAGCCCACTGGGACGGCACTTCCGAAACCGAGGAGCGCATCAAGGAGGAAACCAAAGCCACCATCCGCTGCATCGCGCTGAATGAGCCCGACGAGGACGGCACCTGCGTCCTGACCGGCAAGCCCAGCAAGCGCCGCGTGTACTTCGCGCGGGCCTACTAGCACCTGCGGCTAAGCACAAAAAAGGCGTCCGGTTACAGTAGCCGGACGCCTTTTTTGTGCGCAATGGTTTCTACCGGGCGGCCGAAATGGCGGTGGTAAGCTCTTCGTCGGAGAGGCCATCGAGCCAGTTTTTTTCGAGCTCCAGGCGCACGGTCTGGGCGCCGCCGCTGGGCGTGCACACCACCGGCACGGCGCCGGAGTCGGTTTCGCTGCGGGCAATGGCTTCTTCGGTGGCGGCGCTTTCTACGGCGGCATAGGCCTGCACGCAGGTCCAGGTGGTATTGTGCTGGTCGGTTACTTCGCGTTGTTTCATCATGCGCCTCTGATACGCAAAAGCACGGGCCAGGTAGGTACCGGGCCACGGCACCAGGAAAACATATAGCCACTTCTCTACCTTTCCTGCGGGCTTTCTGCGTATCTTTTCCTGACCAACTTTCCCTTTCTCCTATGGACTGGCTTACCGTTGCAATGCTTCTGCTTTTTGGCCTGCTCTTTCTGGCCGCCGAAGTCGTCTTCATTCCGGGCACCACCATTGTGGGGCTGATTGGCTTCGGGCTGCTGGCGGCGGGCGTGTGGTTTGCGTACCGCGACTTTGGCTCGGCCACCGGTCATATTCTGCTGGTTTCGTCGCTGGCCGTTACGGGCTTGCTGGTCTATATAGGACTCAAGCCCAAGAACATGGCCCGCGTCGCCCTCACCGATGTCAACAACTCGCACGTGCGGGATGCCCGCCTCCCCGATGTGCAGCCCGGCACCACGGGCCGCGCTCTGTCGGCGTTGCGGCCGGCCGGCACGGTGCTCTTCGAGGAAAACCGCCGGGAGGTAACTACCCGCGGCGAGTTTGTGCCAGCCGGCACCGAGGTGCGCGTGCTGCGCATCGAGCAAAACCGGATTGTGGTGGAAAGTGTGGTATAAGGCTTAGCTTGTTGCCTTAAGGAGCAGGAATTGCCTGTCACTTCTGATTTTTCACCCAGCGTTGGCCAGCTCCAATGCTACATCGTGTTCTATGGACTTCCCTCTCTTTCCGCTCATTGTCGGGGCCATTGTTCTGCTGGTCTTTCTGTACTTTTTCCCCATCAGCCTCTGGATTACGGCGCTGTTTTCGGGGGTGAAGGTCAGCCTGTTTCAGCTGGCGTTTATGCGGGTGCGCAAGGTTCCCCCGTCGCTCATCGTCAACTCGATGATTACGAGCACCAAAGCCGGCCTGGAGCTGACTGCCAACGACCTGGAAACGCACTACCTAGCCGGCGGCAACATTCCCAGCGTCATCAAAGCCCTGATTTCGGCCGACAAAGCCAACATCCCGCTCACCTTCAAGCAGGCCACTGCCATCGACCTGGCCGGCCGTGACGTGTTTGAGGCCGTAACGACGAGCGTAAACCCCAAGGTGATTAACACGCCCAACGTGGCCGCTGTGGCGCAGGACGGGATTCAGCTCATTGCCAAGGCCCGTATCACGGTGCGCGCCAACATCACGCAGCTGGTAGGCGGCGCCGGCGAAGAAACCATTCTGGCCCGCGTCGGGGAAGGCATCGTGACCAGCATCGGCTCGTCGAAGTCGCACAAGGAGGTGCTCGAAAACCCGGACAAGATTTCCAAGCTCGTGCTCAGCAAAGGCCTTGATGCCGGCACTGCCTTCGAAATTCTGTCCATTGATATTGCTGACATCGACATAGGAGAAAACATCGGGGCCAAGCTGCAGATAGACCAGGCTACCGCCGACCTGAAAGTGGCCGAGGCCAAAGCCGAGGAGCGCCGCGCTATGGCCGTGGCCGTGGAGCAGGAAAACCGCGCCAAAACCCAGGAAGCCAAAGCCCGTGTGGTAGAAGCCGAAGCCGAAATTCCGAAGGCTATGGCCGAGGCCTTCCGCTCCGGCAACCTGGGCATTATGGACTACTACAAGATGCGCAACGTGCAGGCCGACACCGACATGCGCGACTCCATTGCCAACCCCGGCAACCAAAGCAGCAGCAGCAAGCCCGGCCGCGACGAAACGAGGCTGTCGTAGGGCCTCACCCCCCCGGCCCCCTCTCCCATGGAGAGGGGGAGCCAGACGGCGGCAGCGCAGCACCTTCGGCTCGCGCCTCAAGTACCGCTCCCCTCAACGCAAAGTGCCCTTACCTCCTGGTAAGGGCACTTTGCGTTTTATCAATTTTGATAACAGACAAGCTGTTGCGAAGGCGCCAGCCGACGTAATGGCGCTGGAGTTGCCTGGCTCCTCCTCTCCATGGGTGAGGGGGGCCGGGGGGTGAGGCCATCTACTTCTTGGTAATCCGGAACTCTACGCGGCGGTTGAGCTTGCGGGTTTCCTCTTGGTCGTTGCTGGCAATGGGCTTTTTGTCGCCGAAGCCTTCGGTGGTGATACGGGTGCCACTAACGCCTTTAGAAACAATATACTTCTTCACCTCGTTCACGCGGTCCTGGCTCAGCTTCAGGTTCAGGTTTGGGTCGCCCTGGTTATCGGTGTGTCCTTCCAGCTTGATTTCTACCGTTGGGTACTCTTTGAGCGTCCGGATAAGGCGCTGCAGCTCAGGGTAGGAGTTTTCGCGCAGATAGTATTTGCTCTGGGCGAAGAAGATGTTGTTCAGCTTGATGGTCTGGCCCACCGCGAAGGGCACCAGAAACAAATCCTGCGTCACTTCGGAGTACTTCTGGCGGTCCGTCACGTCGAGGTTGTCGGATTCGGCCAGGTAGTTGGGGGCTTCAGCCCGGTAGCCATACTGCACGCCCGAGGGCAGCACAATGGTGTAGGAGCCATCCACGGGGTTGGTTTCGGCTACTCCAATTTCCTCGCCGGTCAGCAGGTTTTCGTATTTAATAACAGCCTGCACCGGCTTTTTGGTGGCTGCATCCAGCACCCGGCCGCGCACCAGCGTCACCACTTCGGGCTTGAACTGGGACGTAAGGCCAATGCGGAAAATATCCTTGGAGCCGCCCATGCCATTGCGGGCCGATACGAGGTAGGCATCTTCCCCGGCGGCCGACACTACATAGTAAGCGTCGAAATCGGGAGAGTTGACGTTGGGCCCCAGGTTGCGGGGCTTGGTCCAGTTGGTCCAGGTGTCGTCGAGGCGCTTGGAGTAGAAAATGTCGCTCTTGCCGTAGCCGCCGTGGCCTTCCGAAGCAAAGTACAGCGTCTTGTTGTCGGAGGCCAGGAAAGGCGCAAATTCCGGCTTTTTGGTATTCACCGTGGGGCCGAGGTTGCGGGGCTTGCTCCAGGTTTTGCCGTCGGTGTTGCGGAAGCTCACGAAGATATCCTGCTCGCCCTGCCCGTCTTTGCGGTCCACGGCCATCAGCAGCACCTTGCCCGAGGGCCCCAGGAAGTAATCCACGTTTTCCGGGTCGTCGTTGTAGAAATTCTCAATGACCACCTTCTCCGGGCGGCTCCAGCCGGTTTTGGTGCGCTTGCTGGTGCTTAGGCCTTTGGGGTCGAGGGTACCGTCTTCGTTGTAGACGTTGATCAGAACCGCCGTATTGCCATCCGATGAGATGGAGGCCATGCCATTGGGCCCGGGCGTATTGATGGGGCTACCGATATTTTTGGCCGGGTGCCAGGTTTTGCTGGCCGCGTTTGCCAGCGTGCTGTACCACACATCCTGCACGTCGCGGGCACCGCCTGCGTTCTGCGGGCTCTCCTGACGGGCAAAGAACAGCACGCGGCCATCGGGCGAGATAACCGGGTGCGTATCTACGTACTTGGAGTTGACGTTCGGCCCCAGGTTCACCATGGCCGAGTCGAATTTCACTCCTTCATTTTCGTTGCGAAACTCCTTCTTTACCATGGTTTCGGCCACGTCGGCAATGCCGATAGCGTCAATCTGGTTGACGCCGTTCACGGCCTTGGTATTCATGGTCACGAGCACGCCAATGGTGCGGTAGGTACCCGGCGAAAACGTAACCTGCAACGACCGAAACTGCTCCGGAATGGGGCCGGGGCTGGTGTTCTCGTACACCTGGTGCTTCTGGCCGCGGGTATCCACCAGCTCAATCTTCACCACCGAGCCGGGGTTGAAGTTCTCTACCACGGTTACCTGCTTCGCCACGAGCGACTTGCCGAAGCGCACCTCGATGAACTCGGAGGTACCTTCTTTGCGCGGAATCCAGGCCTCGTTGCTGACCTGGCCCAGGGGCTGGGCATTGGGCTCACCCAATACTTTTTCGGGCGAGAAGGCCTCTTTGCCCTCCGCCTTCTGCGATGATACGGCCACCACTTTGGCAGCCCACACGGCATGCTGTGCCTGCATGCTCCCCGCAACTCCCACGACCAACCCCACCGACAGCAGTAATTTCTTAATACTCATAAGCTGACTGGCAAAACAATGGCTTGCGGCTCCCGCCCAAACCCGGAAAGATGGTCTCGAACTGACTGAGACGTGAGGGAGGGCCGCTAAGTTGCGGCGGCTCTCCACAAGAACCCCAAAGGTAGGAATACCAACCTCCTGACGGGGTTAAATTTTGGTGAATGCCGGAAATAGCCCGGCCGTTGCAGCCGGTGTCCTGATGCAGTACCTTGCTTTCCCGATAGTGTGCCCACACTGGCCCACGCCCAGGCTCCGGTGCCACCGCCTGTTTTCGACTGCCCTTCATGAAGTTACCTTTAGCCGCCAAAAGTTCCGCCTGTGCGGGCACTGCCCCGGGGTGCGCCGGCGGCAGGCGGGCAGGCGTGACGTGGCGGCAGGCAGGCCTTGGCCTGTTGCTTGCGGCGGGGCTGCTGCTCCTGGCGCGGCCGGGCCGGGCGCAGGCGCTGGTAGATGCCGGCTCCTTGCCGCTGCTGGCCCGCACCGTGTTGCCCCCGCCCGATTCTCTGCTGCTGCTTACGGTGCAGGCCCGGCGCGTAGGCATCAGCACCTACGCCCAGCGCACTGCCCTGCTGGGAACCGTGCAACTCGATAAGCGCCAGCAGGTGCGCTACCGCCTCCTGAGCGAGTGGATTTACGACTCACGCGGGGAGCCGCCGTTTGTGCGCGAAGACTATGCCGCCGACGCCCTGCATACCCTCGACCTGGGCGGCGGCTGGCGCGCCGGGCAGTTCATCCGCTACGAGCAGAGCCGGGCCAACGCCACCCGCACCGGCCTGTGGCTGGCCCGCTTCGGCTACGAGCAGGCCCTGCCCCGCTTTCTGCCCCGCCAGGCCACCGATTCGCTGTCGGTGATGCGGCTGATTGGGTTTGGGGGCGCGGTGCAGGACGCCCGCAACGGCCGGCAGGATATCGGGGTGGCGTATGGCGTGGACTTCTCGACGCTGGCTTTTCTGCGGGGAGCCGCCGCGCCGCCGCTGGCCCTGCGCCTGCTGGGCACCCGCGCCCAGCTCGGGCCGCGCGTATGGCAGCGCCTGCTGGCCGAAGGCTACTACGCGCACACTTTCGATGAATACTCCAGCGGCACGCTGCGCGGCACCTACCGCGCCCACCGCGCCGAAGACTACGTGCCCGGCAATGTGCAGCGCATCCAGAGCGACACGCTGGCCGGGGAAGTAACATGGGCCTACCGCCTCTCCGATAAGGTGTCGTTTCGGTCGGTGAATGCGCTGGCGCTGCCCAGCCGGGCCTTTGAGTACCGCCGCCTCGGGGCCGAATCGGATACGCTGCAGAACCTGGGCTACCGGCAGCGAGAGCTGGATACCCGCCAAGAGCTGCGCCTGGGCAGCAAGAAGGTGCAGGCCGTGCTGGCTTTCGGCTACCGCGAGCGGAACCGCGCCTATGGCCTGAGCAACAACCGCAGCCTCACATCTACCCTCTATGAAGCCGCCCTGGCCCGGGAGCGAATCAAGGACATCAACGAGCAGACCACGCAGTGGCAGGGCGAGCTGACCTGGCTGCCCGCGCCGCGCCACGCCCTGTCGCTCACCGGTTCGGCCCAGCTGCTGCGCGTGACGGCCCCCAGCCGCGACAACCAGCAGGACCGCGACGAGGCCCAGCATGCCCTGCGCCTCACCTGGACCGGGCGCTGGCGCGGCAACTTCCGCACCAGCCTGGCCGTGGCCGGCGAGTACCGGCAGTTCGTATTTATCCGGGCGGCCCTCAGCGCCGAAAACTACACCGACCGGCTGCTGCACTGGGAGCCGGGCTTTACGTGGGCACCGGGCAAGTTCAGCATCCGGAGCACCTACCACCTGTGGGTGAGCTACCAGGTGCGCGACCGGGCCAGCGAGCAGCTGCGCAACCGCGCCAGCCGGGTGCTGGAGCAGCAGCAGAACCTCACGTACCAGCTCACGCCCCGCCTGCTGGCCACCGTAGACTATGCCCGCCGCGAAAATCGGGTGGGGCTGCTGCGCTGGCCCGCCTTCAAGGAAAGCCCTCTTGATACCACCATCACCCATGACCTGCGCGGCGGCCTGCGCTACGGCTGGACCGGCCGCCGCCGGCCCGTGGCCAGCGCCAGCAGCCTGCGCCTCGGCTACCGCTTTCTGGAGCAGCGCACCCACAGCCGCGCCGCGCTGGTGCAGGATGCCGGCACCTCGCTCATCTACCTGCGCGCCCTCACCCGCCAGCAGGGCCCCGATGTGGCCTACGAGCGGCGCGCCGGCGCGCTGGCTTTCTCGGCCAGTTTGTGGCTGCAGGAGCTGCGCACCCTCTCGCGCTACCGCCCCGGCACCGGCTCCTTCGTGGGCACCAGCTACACCCCCGACGACCTCGCCCGCACCACCCACGACCTCTACCCCTACTTCGAAGTGGCCCTGGCCTGGCGCCTGCGGCAGTGGTAGGTTTTGTGCCCGGAATTATGCAGGTTAGGGGCCGTTATGTAGTGCCTATCCCAGCTGTTTATCCGATGCGCTTCGTTGCCTCTATCCTATTGCTGCTAACCCTGCTGTTGCCAGCTCGTGCGCAGCGTCTAACCTGGGAGCGGCTCTACAAAGCCGTGCCGAATCAGCAGGAACTTGAATATATGCTGGAAGGCTACGCGCTGCCCGCAAACCGTCTTCTTATTGCTGGGTCCTCACTTGCTCATTCTTCACCCGGCAATTCCATTGACATCCGCAACCATTATTACCTGCTTAACACCCTCACCGGCGACACCATCTGGCAACGGCCGGGCATGCTGTCCTTCTCCGGAGGTGTTGAATTTCTGCAACAGACGGATGGCACTTTCCTTTACGTCGGCTGCCAGCGTTCTACCGCATCCCTTATCGGCTACATGGGAGTACAGCGTATTACAGCGACCGGTACTAAAAGCCCGATTCAACAATATCCTGGCCTGCCTCCTGCAAATGCCTTCCCGCAAGGGTTACTAAGAGCTCCGAACAAAGGGTATTTCCTGTGTGTGTACGTTAATCGGTTTCCTACTCCTGTTACGGCGAAGCCTACCCACATTGGCCGAGTAGATAGTATGGGCGCGCTTATCTGGAACCGCGCTTATGGGATTGATGGAGAAAAGCCGATAGACATGCAACAATTGTTGAACAGCGACCTTATCGTGCTGACGCAACACTATCTATCCTCTCGCACCCCGGCTCAACAAATGCGGCTGTTACGCTTGAACGCTACTACCGGAGATTCACTACAGCAGGCCTTTTTTCCTGCTCCAGCTGGCAATGGGGAAGTCAGCAGCATGAATGTCCTGAGTAAAATGCTGCGGCTGCAAGACGGGGGGCTGCTGCTGCCCGCTTCGGCCGACACCACCCTGACCCCGAACGTGTACACGGGCCGGCCCTTTCTCCGCAAAGTCAATGCCCAGCTGCAGCCGGTCTGGAGCTACGTGTACCGCGGCGGCCTGCCCCGGCAGTACTTCCAGTTCATCCGCATGCTGGAGCTGCAGGACGGCTCGGTGCTGGCCCTGGCCGCTGAGGAACTGCCGCGCCCGCCCGTGGCCACCTACCAGCTGCACCACATCAGTGCCAGCGGCCGGCTGCTGCGGCTCTATCCCATCACCACGGCCCTGTGCGATGCTTTCCAGCTGGCTACCCTTATTGCCGACCCCGGCGGGCGGGCCGTGTACGTGGCCGGGGGCTGCCAGAGCCCCGGCAACACCGGCGCCTACGCCGCCCGCATCGACCTGAGCCCCAGCCTGCCGCTGCTGCTGGCCGCTACGCCTGCCCAACTTACCGCAGCTGCCCCGCTGACCTTCGAGCTGTTCCCCAACCCGGCCAGCACCACGGCCACCGTGCGCTACCAGCTGCCGGCCGGCACCGCCGCCGCGCTGCACCTGACCGATGCCACCGGGCGGCTCGTGCGCCGGCTGACACTGCGCGGCGGCAGCAGCGGCGGGGAGGTAGTGGTGCCGCTGGCCGGGCTGGCGCCAGGCCTGTACGCGGCCACGCTGCTGACTCCTGACGGCCGGCCCCTGGCCACGCGCCGGCTGGCCGTGGTGGCCGAGTAGGTGTTAGCCTGGCGTTGGGTTAGGGCGCTACCCTGCACCAGACGGGTAAGATGATTCCGTTCAGCCCCAGTCACGCCCGGAGGCTGACGCAGCAGGCGGGGCCACAGGGCCGATCTGCTCCTGAGGCACCTATTTACCGCTGCGCTTACTTAACGCGTTGGGTCATGAGAGCAATCCGGCAGACGCTTGTATTCCCTCCCCCACCTTCCTATCTTCCCCACACTTTCCGCCCCGCTTCTCCTACCGCCACCTATTGCCCCTGCTACACTGCTCCGGCCTGCTACTGGCCCGGCCGTGGCATGGGCTTTTCTGTTTTTCAGGCTTTTGCGTTTACTACTATGCGATTCTTCCGCTACTGCCTCCTGTTATCGGTTCTGCTGAGCTTAAGCCAGTGCAAAAAGAACACCATCCGGCCCCAAGAGCCGGAACTGCCCGCTGAAACCCAGAGCGGCCAGCAAACACTAGGATTCAAGGCCAACGGCACTATCTATGTGGCTCCTAGTTTAATCCAAGTTGTTGGCTCTTGGACAGGTAGCAACACCGCCGATAGGTTTTATTTTGCCGGAGATGCACGGGACAGAAATTATATACTCGGTAGTATCGGAGTGACGTTGCGAGGTGATTTATCGGACGGGCAGCAATTCCAACTGGTGAACGAAGGCCAGATACCGGCTGGGCAGAACTATGGCTTGGCGGCTGTTAATATCGATCCTAGCTGCGTGTACGCTCACAGCACTGATGCTCGCCTACTGAGCGGGCAGGTCACGCTCACGCGCTTCGATGGTGGGGCGCGGGTAGCGGCGGGGCGCTTTCAGATGACGTTCGTCAAGGCCGGTTGCGACACGTTGCGCATCACCGAAGGCCGCTTCGACGTCAAATTTTAACTTGATTTCCTTTCCCCTCACTCAGCCAGTGCTATGCCTACACTACTACTCGTGTGGTTGATAAGTAGGCGGGCGGGGCGGCCGGGGTCCCTGGCCGCGCCTTAGCAGCCGTTTAGTTTTCCAATTGCCCTATCCGGGGCCGGGCGGCGGGTGCCGCGCGGTACTCCCTCCTCCTTTATTTATTTCACGCATGTACGACGAACAGTACGAGAATCATTTCCTTAATATCCGGGCCTCGCGGGCGGTGTTTCTGCAGTTTGCCCAGTACACGGCCACGGCCCTGGCCGGCACGCCCAGCGCGGCCCTCAAGAAGCTGACCGCCCCGTTTCAGCAGCTCGTCGCGGACCTGGAAAAGGGCCTGACCGACCGCGCCGGACAGGCCGGCACCGGGCAGGGCGGCACCGTCACCCAGGACGAGGTAATTACCCGCATCCACGAATTCGTGCGCGACACCCACGACGTGCTGCTCGTGCCCAAATACCGCAAGCAGGCCGGCACGCTGCGGGAGTTTCTGCCCCAGGGCCTCGACTACCTCACCGGAGCCGCTAAAAAAGACCTGCCCACCCGCTTCGAGGCCTTTGTGAAGAAGCTGGAAGCCTACGCCGCCGACCTCGGTGCCCAGGCCGGCACCGACGGCCATGCCCTGCTCGCGGCCCTGGCCACGGCCACCTCGGCCCGCACCAAAACCCGGCAGGCCGAAACCGAAACCATCAGCGCCCTCGGCACCGACTGGCGCGAGCTATGCGACGCCCTCTGGCAGGTGCATTGCGTAGGGCTGGCTCAGTTCTTCCAGGAGCCCGCCAAAGCCCGCGCCCTGTTTGGCTACCACCTGCTAAAAAGCCGCAACGGCGGCAAGAAGAAGGCGGCCCCTAAGATGATGGCCTAACGCCACCGGTACGGGGGCAACCGGACGGGCCACTGCTGCCCACTGGCCTGCCGCATGCTCCCACTCCCAGTGCCTTGTCCTGCTACCATCCGCCGCATGCGGCGGGTGCTTGCCGAGGAGCCGGAGGTCGTCTGCCGCATGCGGCGGGCGACTTGCGGCCTCCCCTAACCCATCCGCCGCATGCGGAGAGCTACCACCGGCCTGCCGGAAAGCACCCGCCGCATGCGGAGGGCCACTTCCGGCTCCCCGGCAACCATCCGCCGCATGCGGCAGCCCTGTGCCGGTGCGCCCCCACCGCTTCGCCGCTACCGGCCATACGCCAGAGCACACAAAAAAGCCCGCCGGCCACAAGGCCAGCGGGCTTTCTGTTGCGCCGGGACGAGGCCGCCCCGGCGTTTGCGGTGCCGCGTTTAGTCGAGGACTACTTTGCGGGTGATGGTGTTGCCACCTACCTGCACGCGGAGCGTGTAGAGGCCTTTGGCCAGGCCCTGTACCGGCAGCGCCTGCTGCACGGCACCCGAGCGCACGGCTACGGTCTCGGTGAGTACCTGCTGGCCGAGGCTGTTGAACAGCACTGCCTGCGCGGTTTTCACGGCACCTGCGCCCCGGATAGCCAGGTTGAGCGTGCCGTTGTGGCTTGGGTTCGGGAATACGCTTACCTCGCCGCCGGGCAGTTCACCCTTGCCATTGCTCAGGGCCGTAGCCAGGGCAATCGTGAAGGGGCCCTGCGCATCGTTGGAGGCGTAGCCCGATACTGATACGTAGTAGGTGTTGCCCTGCGTGAGGGTGGGCAGCACCAAGGCCGGAGCCTGCGTGTTGGGGCCGGCACCGGGCTGGCAAGCCAGCTGCGTGAACGGACCGCTGCAGGTAGCCGCCGAGAACAGACGTACCTGACCAGCCGTGTTGCCATTCACTACAATGTTGGGAGTAGTACCTGCCACCGGAGCCGGGGCCACGAAGCGGAACCACACATCCTTGGGAGTGCCGGCCGTGGTGCAACCGGGGTTGTCATAGCCATTGACGGGCGTAGTGGTAGCACCCAAGGTAGTAGCGTTCAGCGGCGCGGCACCTACCGTCAGGGTAGTAGCTACGCAGGGCTCGTCGTTGTTGGCCGGGGCAATATCAGTGCGGAAGCATACGGGGCCTACGCGCTGGCTGCTGCCGTTCAGCGTGCCGCAGTTCTGGCTTACATAGAAGCAGTACTGCGTGTCGGCGGTGAGGCCGGTGAGCGTGGTGCTGAGGGTAGTGCTGGTAACCACCGTGCCGGCACCCGTGCCGGGCGTGAAGCCCTGCGGGCCATACTCGATGATAAACGAACCGCTCGGGGTAGGACCAGCAACGGCCCAGGTGAGCGAAGCCGTATTGGCCGTAGTGCTGGCAGCCGTGAGGCCCACGGGCAGCGGGCAGCTGGAGTTGCCGCGTACGCAGATGGTGAAGGCGCTCTGCACTGTGGTGTTGGTGTAGCCCGCTACCGATACGTAGTAGGTGGTGTTAGGCGTGAGGCCCGTCACGACGAGGCTACCAGCGGTTACGGTGCTGCCGGTGCTGCTTTTGCAGGCCACATCCGAGAACGGACCGGCGCTGCTGGCAGCCGAGAACACGCGCAGTACGTTGGCGTTGTTGCCGGTGGTGGTCAGCGTAACTTCGGTAGAGCCTACGCCGGCGGCAGCCGTCGTGAACTTAAACCATACGTCGCGCGGAGCCGTGGCCGTCGAAGGTGTGCAGGACGTGCCGGGGTTGGTGTAGCCTACCGGCGTAGTGCTGGTAGCTCCTACCAGCGTAGCGCTGGTGGGCGTGAGGCAGTCGGCGCCCAGCGTGAGCTGCACGGCCCCGTCGGGGTTGTCGTTGATGATGAGCGTGCTCACGGTACCGGTCAGGGTAGCCGTAGAAGAGCCATCGGCGCAGGTGCCCACTACCGTGATGGTGTAGGGCGTGCCGGCCGTGAGGCCGGTCAGCTGGATCGGCGAAGCCGTGCCGGTAGCCGTGATGGGCGTGCCGCCCGCGGCGGGCGTAGCCGTCACGGTGAACGTCTGCTGGCCAGCACCGGGCAGGAAGTTCACCTGCGTAGCCGTCTGAGTCGTGTTCGAGAAGGTCAGCGTGCGCGGGTCGCCGCAAGTGGGCGGGAAGGTCACGCAGATCGTGAAGGCACCCTGGGTGTCAGAAGAGCCATAGCCTGACACACGCACGTAGTACGTGGTGTTAGGCGTGAGCTGCGTCAGATCCATTGCCGGAGCCGCTACGGTAGAGCTCGTAGAAGAACAGCCAATCTGCGTGAACGGACCGGCGCTGCTGGCGGCCGAGAAGGCGCGCAGCTGGCTGGCGGGCACACCCGTCACGAGGACGCGCACGGCCGTGGAAGCCACACCCGTAGCGGGCGTCGTGAACGTGAACCACACGTCTTTCGGCGAGGCGGCAATGCCGCAGCTGTTGGGCGAGGTGCCGGGGTTGGTGTAGCCGTTGACGGTGGTGGTGGTGGCTTCTTCGTTGGTGGCGGTAGTCGGAACGCAGCTGGCATTCACGGTCAGGGCAATAGCACCGCTCGGGTCGTCATTAACGGGTGGCGGCGGCGGCGTCGTCACGCAGATGGTGAAGGGTGCTGCCGTAGCGGTGGGCAGCGTGGCGCTGTACGAGTACACCCGCACGTAGTAAGTGGTGCCCACCGTCAGGCCCGTGTAAATCTTCACGTTCGGGTCGGAGTAAGCTACCGAGGTCAGGGTGCCGCAGCTACCGCTCAGCAGCTGCTGCACGTAGTCGCCGGAGCCCGTCAGGGTCACGGTGTGGGTCGGGGAAGTCGCCACGAAGCTGTACCACACGTCATCATCGGCGGTGCCAACGGGCGCAGCCAGGCCGAGAGTAGCGGTAGCGCCCAGCAGCGTGCCGCTGGTAGCATTGGTGCAGGCTGCCGATACGGCAGCCGGCGTCAGGGAAACGGCAGCAGTGCAGGCGTCGTTGGCAGGCGGGCTGGCCAGGGTCGTGAAGCTAGCAGGACCGGAAACCAGGCTGTTGCCGTTGGAGCCGCCGCACAGCTGCGTCACGTAGAAGTCATACGTGGTGGTAGGGTTCAGGCCGGTGAGCGTGGCGGTAGGCGTGGCAGTGGTTACTACCGTGCCGGTGCCGGGCGTGAAGCCCTGCGGGCCGTACTCAACGCGGAACGTGCCGCCGCCACCCGTCACCGTCCAGTTGAGCGTAGCGCCCAGTCCCTGCACAGTAGCCATGAGGGCGCGCGGAGCTGGGCAGGCGGCCGGAGCGGCCGGCGTGAAGGCGTACACCTGGCCGTTGGCCGGCATCGTGAAGATGTTGGTGTTTTCGGTGGTGGAGCTGGTCGTAGGCGAGGCTACCGCATCGCTCAGTGCCAAGTAGGAGCCGGCGCCCGTGCCTGTACCCGCCAAGCCGATGGAAGCACCCAGCGTAGCCGTGGCATTGGTGGGATTAGCTTCCGGACGATAGATAAACTCTACCCGGTTGGTGCCTTCATAGAGCTTCACCTGAAAGGAAATAACCGCCAGGTTTACATTCCAGCGCCACTCCCAGTTCAGCCATTCGAAGGTGAACACCCGGTTGGGAGCCGTACCGGTAGTGGCGTAAGAAGCTACAGCCGTAGCACCTACGGGCCGGCCGTCCAAGTCGTCGCCGAGGGGGGCTACCAGCGGACGGTTAGTAGCGGCTGCTGCCGCCAGCGTCGTGATGCCGGACGTGCCTGTGGCGTTGAAGGTCAGAAAGCCGTTCGACGAGGCTTTCACTTCTGTGAAGGGTGTGCCGTCGAATACGAACGTGAACCCGAGCGGAAGCGCGGTTGGGGTGATGTACGTATCGGCCAGCATGGCCGGAATGGCGGTGCCGCCAACCAGCGGGGTGAACGTGCCCTGCGAGGCCGCAAACTGGTAAGTATCAACCTGCGCCAGAACCGGCCGGGCCGCGCCCAGCCAGAGGCTGAGCAATAGTGCCGCAAGTATGCGTACACGGGTGTGGGCAGGCAAGCCGGATGGCCTACCTGCAAAGCGTAAAAGGTGTTGCATGAAAAATGGTAAAAGGGTGGTAAGTGTACTGGGCGGACAGAAGTCCCGATGCGTGAAACTAATAAAACCGCTAGTTATAGGAATTAACTATGCATTAAAATAAACATCAGAACAGCAGAATACCACAATATTGTACTCGTCACATCTTCCCACCACGAAAACTGCCCATTCTCCGGCCAGCGGAAAATGGGCAGTCTGGGCACTGGATAGCTCCGGCAGGAAGTATTAGGGCTGGATGGAGAAGCTGCGCGTCACCGAGTTATAAGGGCCGGGAATCAGGTTGCCGCTGTCGTCCACCAGCTCCAGCTTCACGGTGTTTTCTCCGATGGGCAGGCCTTCCATCATGTACGGCGCCCATTGGTCCAGCATAAACTCGGCGCCGTTGATAGTAGCGCGCACCTGCGTGCCGCCGGGCTCCAGCGTGGTATTCACCAGATAAAAATCGAGCATGACCCGCTCGGCGTCGCGGCCAGTATATACGTCTTTGGGACGGCTGTAGAACAGGTGCGGTGCCTTCACGTCGAAAGCCGGAGTGCCGGGCACGGCCTTGCCCACCGTAATGACGCGCAAATCGTAGGCGCCGCGGTGCTTCAGGCTCTCATGGTAGGAGCGCGACAAAAACGACAGCACCACGTGTTGTCCGTCCACCACGTTTTTGGTGAATTTCGTTTCGTAATGCGCCGTGTAAGGCTCGTTGTCGATGATGTTGTGGATGTGCTGGCCCTTCTGGGAATTGGCCAGGTGCCCCGCGTGCATACCGCCGGTCATTTTGGTCAGCAGGAAGTTGCTCAGGCCGTACTCGAAGGCTACGGCTCCGCTGGGCACCACGGCTCCGGCCACCGGCGTTTTGAGCGTCAGCTGGGCCTCCGGAAACCGGGGCGAATCGGTGAACGGCGTGAGGCGGATGCCGTTCTTGGCCTGAGTGGCAGCCGACGTAGTAACCATTTCGGCGGTAGCCGAGTTAGACGTATCCGACTGAATCTTAGCCGCGTCGCAGGAGGCCAGAGCAAGCAGTGCCGCCAGAGCCGGCAGCAAAACAGAAGATTTCATACAAGAAAAACCGGAAGTAAAACGGCCGCTACCGGCCCAGTCCGGAAACATCCGGCCCGGGTAGAGCGTTGAGTTTTTTGAGTACCTTGCGCAGCACGCACTCATTGTCTAAAAGTATAGTGATTTTCCAAGATGGAAGAAAAACTGCTGGAAGAAATTCCCTCCCTCGACCTCGCAGACTTCCGCTCCGGTGACCCGGAGCGCAAAGCCCGCTTTGTACAACAACTTGGCGAAGCCTACCAGAACATCGGCTTCGTAGCCCTCAAAAACCACGGCCTCACCGAAGAGCAGACCCAGAAGCTATACAGTGATGTAAAAGCCTTCTTTTCGCTGCCCGATGATGTGAAGCAGCAGTACGAGAAGCCGGAACTGGCGGGCCAGCGCGGCTACGTGAGCAAAGGTAAGGAACATGCCAAAGGCCGCAACACCGGCGACCTGAAGGAGTTCTACCACGTAGGCCAGGAAGTGGATGATGCCAACGACCCCATCGGGGCCGAATACCCCGACAACATCTGGCCCAAGGAAGTAGACAGCTTTGCCAATACTTCGCGTACTACCTACAAAACGCTGGAAGCGGCCGGTAAAGACGTGCTGCGCGCCATTGCGCTGTACCTGAACCTGGACGAAAGCTACTTCGACGACAAGGTGCGCAACGGCAACTCCATCCTGCGCCCCATCCACTACTACCCCATCGAAAACCCCGACTCGGTGCCGGCTGACGCTGTACGTGCTGCTGAGCACGGCGACATCAATCTGATTACGCTGCTGATGGGCGCCTCGGCTGATGGCCTGCAGGTGAAGCGCCGCGACGGCAAATGGATTCCGATTACGGCTCTGCCTGACCAGATTGTGGTGAACGTGGGCGACATGCTGCAGCGCCTGACCAATGGTGTGCTGAAAAGCACCATTCACCGGGTAGTGAACCCAGCCCGCGAGAAGATGAACTCTTCGCGCTACAGCATTCCGTTTTTCATGCACCCGCGCTCCGAAATGAGCCTGGCGGCTCTGGAAAGCTGCGTAACGGATGAAAACCCGAAAAAGGAGGCTGACATTACGGCCGGCGAATTCCTGAATGAGCGCCTGATTGAGCTGGGCCTCAAGAAGAAATAAGCACCGCCTACCTTACGAGAAAACCTCCGCGGCTTCGGCTGGCGGAGGTTTTTTTATGCTAGAGCCGGTATAATTCCGGCCCTGGCAAGTGGTGCAACCCGCTGCTTCTGTTACATTAGGTTCGTGCTTTCCACCCCGCCCGTGCTCCCACCCGACGAAATTACGCTGGCACCGCCACCCCGTGGGCAACGCGGGCAGCGTACCCGTCGGTTTCGGGGCATCATTTTCCTGAAAGACGTAGCGCTGCTGAGCGCCACCTCGTTTGGGGGGCCGCAGGCGCATACGGCCATGATGCTGCGCCTGCTGGTAGAAAAGCGGCGCTACCTGACCTCGGCCGAACTACTTGAAATCATGGCCTTGTGCCAGCTGCTTCCCGGGCCGGGCTCTACCCAAACCATTACGGCGGTGGGTTTTCGGCTGGGCGGCCCCAATCTGGCCTACCTCACGCTACTGGTCTGGATGCTGCCGTCCGTGTGCATCATGACGGGGGCGGGCCTGGCCATGAGCTACCTCGACAAAGAGCAGGTGGCGCGGCTGGTGCAGTATATTCAGCCCATTGCGGTAGGCTTTGTGGCGTACTCGGCCTACAAGATTTCCGAGAAGGTAATCCACACCAAAACCTCTGTGGCCCTCATGGTGGCAGCAGCTATGCTGGCCTACCGGTTTCAGTTGCCGTCGGTGCTGCCGCTGCTGCTGCTGAGCGGCGGCCTCGTTACTACGTTCCGCTACCGCAAGCACGCCGTCGTGACGCAGAAGCAGCCGCTGCATATCGAATGGGCGAATTTTATGCTGTGGGGCGGCGTGTTCATAGCAGCAGCTGTACTTGGCCACTACACCCGCGCCATGCCGGTGCTGCTGTTCGAGAACTTCTACCGCAACGGCAGCCTCGTATTTGGCGGCGGGCAGGTGCTGGCACCGCTGCTGTTTGCCGAGTTCGTGGAGTTTAAGGGCTATCTGTCGCCGACGGAGTTTTTGTCGGGCTACGGCCTCACGCAGGCACTTCCGGGTCCCAACTTCGCCTTTGCCTCCTACATCGGGGCGCTGGCCATGCGCGACTACGGCCTGGGTGGCCAGGTGGTGGGGGCACTGGTGGCGGCGGCAGGTATCTTTATGCCCGGCACGCTGCTCATCTTTTTCCTGATTCGGTTCTGGGACCAGCTCAAGCAATACCGGGTGGTGAAGGCCTCGCTGGAAGGCATTAATGCCGTGAGTGCCGGCCTGGTATGTGCCGCAGTATTCCTGCTCTACCACCCCCTGCCCGATACGCCGGTCAACCTGGGACTTATCGGGGCTACGTTCCTGGTGCTGCTCTGGGAAAAGATTCCCTCCTACCTGATTGTGCTGGCGGGCCTGCTGGCAGGCGTATTGTTTTGAAACAAATAATAACCACAAAGGCCGCCCAACGACTCCGGCAGGAATCCATGGGCGGCCTTTAGCTGTGTATAGGTCGTACTGTAGCGGGCTACTTCATCATCAGCTGCTCGGGCAGGCGCATGAGGTAGTCGCCGTAGCCACTTTTGCGCAGGGGCTCGGCTATCTTGCGCAGTTGGTCGGCATCAATAAAGCCCTGGCGGTAGGCAGCCTCCTCAATGGAGCCAACTTTCAGCCCCTGGCGCTGCTCCAGTACGCGCACAAATTCGCCGGCCTGCATCAGGCTTTCAAACGTGCCCGTATCGAGCCAGGCCGTGCCCCGGCCCAGAATGCCCACTTTCAGCTTGCCGCGGCGCAGGTACTCCTGGTTCACGTCGGTAATTTCATACTCGCCGCGGGGGCTGGGCTTCAGGTCGCGGGCAATCTGCACCACGTCGTTGTCGTAGAAGTACAGGCCCGGCACGGCGTAGTTGCTCTTAGGCTGCGCGGGCTTCTCTTCAATGCTGAGGGCCTGGTTGTTGGCATCAAACTCTACCACGCCGTAGCGCTCCGGGTCGTGCACATGGTAGGCATACACCACGCCGCCTTCGGGGTCGTTGTTCGACTTGAGCAGCTCTTCCATGCCTTCGCCGTGGAAGATATTGTCGCCGAGCACCAGGGCCACCTTGTCGTTGCCGATGAAGTCCGCCCCCAGCACGAAAGCCTGGGCTAGTCCGTTGGGCACTTCCTGCACCACGTACTGGAAATTGCAGCCCAGGTTCCGGCCATCGCCCAGCAGCTTTTTGAACTGCTCCTGGTCGTGGGGAGTAGTGATAATGAGAATTTCCCGGATGCCGGCCATCATCAGAATCGACAGCGGATAATAAATCATCGGCTTGTCGTAGACGGGCATGAGCTGTTTACTTACAGCCAGGGTCAACGGGTGCAGGCGCGTGCCGGAGCCGCCGGCCAGGATAATACCTTTCATCTGTGGGTTCGTGCTTTTTATGATATCTGGACTGCGCACACGGCAGAGCGCAGACTGGTGCTAGTTTCGCTCAGCAATAAACGCCTGATTCTCCTTAAACCAAGCCAGGGTTTTCTGCAGGCCTTCCCGAATCCGGATCTGCGGCTGATACTGCAGCAGCGTGTTGGCCTTGCTGATATCGGCCAGCGAGTCGCGGATGTCGCCGGCGCGGTCGGGGCCGTATTCGGGCGTAATGTCGGAGCCGGCTTCTTCCTTTAGGATGTTGAACAGGTCGTTGAGCGACGTACGGTCGGCCACGGCCACGTTGTAGACCTGGTTTACAGCCTCCGGGTTCTGCACCAATGCCGCCTTGATGTTGGCCTGCACGCAGTTTTCCACAAACGTAAAGTCGCGGGTCTGGCCACCGTCGCCGTTCATGCGCGGCCGTTTGCCTTCCAGCACTGCGTCAATGAAGAGCGGAATAACTGCGGCGTAAGCCCCATTCGGGTCCTGGCGCGGGCCGAAGATGTTGAAGTAGCGCAGGCCAATGATTTGCATGCCATACGTCTTGCCAAACACGTCGGCATAGAGCTCGTTGGCATATTTGGTCACGGCATACGGCGACAACGGCTTGCCGATACGGTCCTCTACTTTCGGCAAAGCCTTATGGTCGCCGTAGGTAGAGCTGGAAGCGGCGTACACAAACCGCTTCACGCCCGCTTCCTTGGCTCCCACCAGCATGTTCACAAAGCCGCCCACGTTCACGTCGTTGCTCGTGATGGGGTCGTTGATGGAGCGCGGCACGGAGCCCAGCGCGGCCTGGTGTAGCACTACGTCAATGCCCTGGCAGGCATCGATGCAGGTTTGCCGGTCCCGGATGTCGCCTTCGATGACGCGCAGCGCCGGATTACCCTCGAACAGTGCCACATTCTTGCGAAAACCGTTGGAGAAGTTGTCGAGCACGCGCACTTCTTTCGCGCCGTATTTGAGCAGATACTCAACCAGATTGGACCCGATGAAGCCGGCGCCGCCGGTTACGAGAAACGCCAGATTGTCGAGCGGCTGGTCGTGAAAAGGAGTATTGTACACGTTGTTGGTGTGCTGATTGATGATGGGGTGATGTGCTGATGATTTGCTGGCGTGCTTATACTCAGCACGTCAACCCATCATCAATCAGCACATTACTTAGCGGCGTACTGCTTCTGGTAGTATTCCTGATAAGCGCCGCTGGTGACGTGCTCCAGCCACTCCTCGTTTTCCAGGTACCAGTCTACGGTCTGGCTCAGGCCCTGCTCAAACGTGACGGACGGTTTCCAGCCCAGCTCGTTCATGATTTTGCTGCTGTCGATGGCGTAGCGCAGGTCGTGGCCGGCGCGGTCTGTCACGAAGGTGATGAGCTTGCGCGACGTACCCTTTTCCTGGCCGGTTTTCTCGTCCAGCGTATCGCAGAGCAGGTGAATCAGGTCGAGGTTTTTCCACTCGTTCACGCCGCCAATGTTGTAGGTTTCGCCGACGGTGCCTTTGTGGAACACCGCGTCGATGGCCGTGGCATGGTCTTTCACGAACAGCCAGTCGCGCACGTTCTCGCCTTTGCCGTACACGGGCACGGGCTGGTTGGTGCGGATGCGGTGAATGGCCAGCGGAATCAGCTTCTCGGGGAAATGGTTGGGACCGTAGTTGTTGGAGCAGTTGCTCAGCTTTATGGGCATGTGGTAGGTATGGTACCAGGCCCGCACAAAGTGGTCAGAGGCAGCTTTGGAGGCCGAATACGGCGAGCGGGGGTCGTAGGAAGTGTCCTCGGTGAACATTTCCGGGCCCATTTCCAGCGAGCCATACACCTCATCGGTGCTGACGTGGTAGAAGGTTTTGCCTTCATAGCCCAGCGGCTTCCACAGGTTTTTGGCCGCGTTCAGCAGGTGCACCGTGCCCAGCACGTTGGTCTTCACGAAGGCCAGCGGATCGGTGATGGAGCGGTCCACGTGGCTTTCGGCCGCCAGGTGAATCACGGCATCGGGCTCTTCGCGGGCAAACAGCTCATCAACAAAGGCCTGGTCGGTGATGTCGCCTTTTACCAGCCGGTAATTGGGCGCATTTTCAATGTCGCGCAGGTTCTCTAGGTTGCCGGCGTACGTGAGGGCATCCAGGTTGAGAATTTCATACTGCGGATACTTGGTCACGAACAGGCGCACCACGTGCGACCCAATGAAGCCGGCTCCGCCGGTGATGATAACTTTCATGGTGTACTGATTTTTGATGTTCGTATGCGCCGGTCACTTATTTCATCAACGCCTGCTGCCATTTCCAGGAGCTTTCCAGGGCTTCGGCCAGCGTAGCCGTAGTCCGGAAGCCAAGTTCGGCTACCGATTTTGTGACATCGGCATAGATGGCGGGCACGTCGCCGGGGCGGCGGGGGCCCACTTTGTAGTTGAGCTTGCGGCCGCTCACCTGCTCAAATGTCGTAATGACGTCGAGCACCGTGTTGCCCTGCCCGGTACCTACGTTGAAGGTTTCCACAGAATTGACTTTGCCATCGAGCAGGCGCTGCACCGCCACTACGTGCGCCTTGGCCAGGTCCACCACGTGTACATAGTCGCGGATGCAGGAGCCGTCGGGCGTGTCGTAGTCGTTGCCGTAGACGGTCAGCTCCTGCCGGAGGCCGGCGGCGGTCTGCGTGATAAAAGGCACCAGGTTGTTGGGAACTCCGAGCGGCAACTCGCCAATTTTGGCCGAAGCATGCGCCCCAATGGGGTTGAAGTAGCGCAGCAGAATGGTTTTCAACTCGTTGCCGGGCGCAACGGCCACATCATTGAGGATGTCTTCGCACATCTGCTTGGTGGCCCCGTAAGGAGAAGTAGCCTTTTTGGTAGGCGTCTGCTCGGTTACGGGAAGTTGGTCCGGGATGCCGTACACGGTGCACGACGACGAGAATACCAGTGCCGTTACCCCAAACTCGCGCATCACCTGTACCAGCGTCAGCAGCGAGCCTACGTTGTTCTGGTAGTATTCCAGCGGCTTCTGCACCGACTCACCGACGGCCTTGAAAGCGGCGAAATGAATAACGCCGCGCAGGCTGCCTTCCTCGGCAAACACGGCCCGCATGGCTTCGGCATCGTTGCAGTCGATGCGGTGAAACGGCACCTTCACGCCCAGTATATTCTCGATGCCCGCTACCGCCGACTCCTGCGAGTTGCTGAAATTATCCACGATAACCGGCTGAAAACCCGCCTCGTACAGCTCAACCACTGCGTGTGAGCCAATGTAGCCGGCTCCACCGGTAACCAGTATTTTCGTGCGCTCCATATTGTTTAATGAGTGAAGGAGTGAAGGAGTGAATGAGTGAAGAGGAACGACGTCATCCAACGGCATTCACTACACCACTCATTCACCATTCACTCTCTGATTACAGGCTCCAGTACTGCATTTCCTGTATCCGGCCCCGGAACAGGCCTTTGATATCAACCAGCACCGCGTTTTCGCTGGTGATGGACTGGAAGTATGCCTCATCGTGCGCCATGTAGGGAGCGTGGCTGACGGCTACAATCACGCCGTCGTAGTCGGTGCGGACTTCGCCGGCGGGCGTCAGGCGGAAGCCATACTCGTGGTGCAGCTCATCGGAATCGGCGTGCGGGTCCACGATGTCTACGTTGACGGAGAAATTTTTCAGCTCCTGAATCACGTCGGCCACCTTCGAGTTGCGGATGTCTTCCACATTCTCCTTGAACGTGGCGCCCATCACCAGTACGCGGCTCTTGGAAACGTCCTTGCCTTTTTTGATCATCATCTGCACGGTTTTGCGTGCGATGTAGGCGCCCATGTTGTCGTTGGTGGTGCGGCCGCTCAGAATCACCTTCGCGTCGTAGCCCAGCTCTTTGGCCTTGTAGGTCAGGTAGTACGGGTCGACCCCGATGCAGTGGCCGCCCACCAGGCCCGGCGAGAACTTCAGGAAGTTCCACTTGGTGCCGGCCGCTTCCAGCACCTCGTACGTGTTGATGCTCATGCGGTCAAAAATCATCGACAGCTCATTCATCAAAGCAATATTGACGTCGCGCTGCGTGTTTTCGATGATTTTGGCGGCTTCCGCCACCTTGATGCTGCTGGCGCGGTGTACGCCGGCTTTCACCACCAGCTCGTAGGTTTTGGCAATTACGTCGAGCGACTCCTCGTCGCAGCCGGCCACCACCTTAATGATGCTGGACAGCGTGTGCTCTTTGTCGCCGGGGTTGATGCGCTCCGGCGAATAGCCGACTTTAAAGTCTTCCGGGAATTTCAGGCCCGACAGCTTTTCCATTACCGGAATGCAGTCGTCTTCGGTGCAGCCCGGGTATACCGTGCTTTCGAACACCACATAGTCGCCTTTCTTGAGGACTTTGCCCACCGTGGTCGACGCGCCGAGTAGTGGCCGCAGGTCGGGCTGGGCGTGCTCGTCGATAGGTGTTGGCACGGCCACGATGAAGAAGCGGGCTTCGCCCAGTACATCCAGCGAGTCGGTAAATTCGATGTCGCACCCCTCGAAATCCTTGGTTTCCAGCTCACCGCTGGGGTCTACGTGGTTGCGCATCATGTCCACGCGCTTCGCATTGATGTCGAAACCGATAACCTTGATTTTGCGGGCAAACTCGAGGGCGATAGGCAGGCCCACGTAGCCGAGGCCGATAACGGCCAGCTTGGCCTCTTTGCGAAGTAGTTGCTCGTACACGATGAAGGGTCTTATGAATCTGGGTGACGGAAGGTCTTGTGCTTGCTTTTATGGAAACCAGCGCCCGGTGCCGGCGCCGAAAGCGGCGTTATGAGTCGGGGCTGATACGGGAAACCCGCCCCTCGGTTAGGAGATACTGCTCGCCACTTTCCGGGCAGGTGGCGCGGCCTTGCGCATCAAACGCCAGCCGGTGGCCGAAGGCGCTCATCCAGCCACGCTGCCGGGCCGGGTTGCCGTAGGCCAGCGCGTAGGGCGGCAGGCTTTTCGTGACGACGGAGCCCGCGCCCACGAAGGCATATTCGCCCAGCCGCACACCGCATACCACCGTAGTATTGGCCCCGATGCTGACGCCGCGCTCCAGCACGGTGGGCTGGTACTCGTGGCGGCGCACCACGGCGGAGCGTGGGTTCAGCACGTTGGTAAACACCGCCGAAGGCCCGATGAATACGTCATCGTGGCACTCGACGCCGGTGTAGAGGCTCACGTTGTTCTGTACTTTCACGTTGCGCCCCAGGCGTACGCCGTCGGCTACAAACACGTTCTGGCCCAGGCTGCACCCCTCGCCTAGCTCGGCTCCGGGGCTCAGGTGGCTGAAATGCCAGATCCGGCAGCCGGCGCCGACGCGGCAACCATCGTCGAGGACGGCGGTGGGATGCGCGAAGTAGGCAGAAGCAGGAATCATGAAGGGCACGGCGAGTCAGCCGGCAAAGGTAAGGCTTTTGGCCTTAGCTGGCTTTATCTGCCGCATCTGGCCCGCCAGAAGCACAAGTACCCCGGCCTGGAGTGGTTGCTGGCCGGTGCGCGGGGCGGGCTCAGGACCGCCAGGTAGCCCTGACCATCCGGGCTTTATCAAAAATATCGGTCCTGATTTCCACTTCGCTATACCCCAGCCCAGTCACCAACTCTGCTGTTTCGGGCGCAAACTGCTCGTTGATTTCAAAGTAAAGCGCCCTGCCCGGCCGCAGCAGCGTGGTACCCAGCCGGGCAATGCGGCGGTAGAACAGCAGCGGGTCGTGGTCGGGCACGAACAGGGCGGTGGCAGGCTCGTAGTCCAGCACGTTGGCGCGCATCAGCGGCCGCTCCTGCTCCAGCACGTAGGGCGGGTTGCTGACCAGCACATCCAGCGTACCCGGCGCAATGCCGCTGGGTGCCTGCGTCAGGATGTCCAGCTGCTGGAAGTCGATTTCGCAGCCGTAGCGGGCGGCGTTGCGGCGGGCCACGGCCAGGGCTTCCTCCGAAATATCAACGGCCACGATACGGGCGGGCTCCAGCGCCTGGCACAGCGCCACCGGAATACAGCCGCTGCCGGTGCCCACATCCAGCACGGAAAGCGTAGTGCTCCGGCCGCGCTGCTCGGTCACAATCAGCTGCACCAGCTCCTCGGTTTCGGGGCGCGGAATGAGCGTGGCGGGCGTTACGTCCAGCTCCAGACCCGCAAAATGCGCCGTGCCCAGCACGTACTGCACCGGCTCGTGGCGCAGCAGCCGCGCTTCTATGGCCGGCAGCAGCTCGGCTACCGCCTCCGGCACCGGCGCATCGGCCTGCATGCGCCGCTGCAACGGACTGATTTCCAGCAGATGCTCCAGTACCAGCACGGCTATGCTGGCGGCCTCCGGGGCGGGGTAGCACGCTTCCAGCGCAGTGGCAAAGGTGGTAGTGAGCTGGCGAAGTGTGGACATGCAGCAAAGGTACACGGATGGGCGCAGGGTGGCACAAGCTAAAAGTTCGGGTTACATTTCGCTTATTATTCTGACTTAGTGCGCTGCCTATGCCCTCTCCCGATTTCGACCTGCTTATGATGCGCCGCGCCCTGGACCTGGCCCGGCTCGGCACCGGCCATACCCGCCCCAACCCGCTGGTAGGCTGCGTGATTACGCACGACAACCGCATTATCGGAGAGGGCTGGCACCAGGCCTACGGCGGGCCGCACGCCGAGGTGAATGCCGTGGCGGCCGTAGCCGATCCGACGTTACTGCCTCACAGCCGCGTCTACGTCACGCTGGAACCCTGCTCCCACCACGGCAAAACGCCGCCCTGCGCTGATTTGCTCATTGAAAAAGGCGTTCGGGAAGTAGTAGTCTGCAACCTCGACCCTAACCCGCTGGTGGCCGGCAAAGGCATTGAGAAGCTGCGAGCGGCGGGCATTAGGGTAGAAACGGGGGTGCTGGAGCAGGAAGGTCGCTGGCTGAACCGGCGTTTTTTCACGTTTCAGGAGAAGCAGCGGCCATATGTGGTGCTGAAATGGGCCGAAACGGCTGATGGCTATCTGGCGGGCCCCTATTATCAGTCGGTGCCTATCAGTGGCGAGCTGGCGCGGGTGGCGGTGCACCAGTGGCGGGCCGAGGAGCAGGCTATTCTGGTAGGCACGCGCACGGCCCTGCACGACAACCCGCACCTGACTGTGCGCGAATGGCCCGGCCCCAATCCCACCCGCGTGGTCATCGACAAAAACCTGAGCCTACCGCCGGCGCACAACCTCTTCAATGGCCAGCAGCCTACGGTGGTCTACACCTACCGCGAGCGGGCCGCCAAAGACAACGTCGACTATGTGATGCTGTCGGAGGCGGAAGACCTGTTCCCACAGATTTTCAACAGCTTGTATCAGCGCAACGTGCAGTCGGTGCTGGTAGAAGGCGGGCCTACGGTCCTCAACTCGTTGCTGAAAGACGGGCTCTGGGACGAGCTGCGGGTGCTGCGCAGCTCCCGGCAGCTGGGCGGCGGCGTATCGGCGCCGAAGCCGGGCCTGAGCGGCTTGCGCGAGCATTGCCGGCTCGGCGACGATGAGCTGTTTGTGTACGTGAACTGAGCCGGCCGACCGAGTACAGGCCGCCAAACGGCCCCTATCTTTGTTATAGCCTTAGCTCATGCCTAGTAATGAGCCAGACTTGCCTGCTTTATTCTTTCTGATTTTCTCTTCCTCATGGCCGAAGAACTGCACCTCGATACGACGCTCACCAAAGCCGAACAATACCGCCAGCTGCTGCCCCAGATTGAGGCCCTGACCACCGGCGAGCCAGACCTGGTGGCCAACCTTGCCAACACCGTAGCGGCGCTTCGGCAGGCTTTCGGGTTTTTCTGGGTGGGTTTCTACCTCGTGAAAGATGATGAGCTGGTGCTGGGCCCATTCCAGGGCCCGATTGCCTGCACCCGCATCCGGCACGGCAAAGGCGTGTGCGGCAGCAGTTGGGCGCAGGCCACTACCCTGCTCGTGCCCGACGTGGAGCAGTTCCCCGGCCACATTGCCTGCAGCTCCGACTCGAAGTCGGAAATAGTGGTGCCCATTCTAAAAGAGGGCCACGTGGTAGCCGTGCTCGATGTAGACAGCGACCAACTCAACGACTTCGACCACGACGACCAGCAGGCGCTGGAGCAACTCATGGCACTGGCGGCGCGCTGGTTCTAGGGCGTACGGACAATTATCTTTGCGGGAATGGGACTTGATGGAGATGAACTGAGTGAGGCCGCTTGGGAAAAACTTTCCCCGCAGTTGGCAGGTAAAGCGGGCGATGTGGGCCGCACGGCGGCTGATAACCGCCTGTTTTTGAACGCCGTGCTATGGGTGATGCGCCACGGCGGCACCTGGCGGGTGTTGCCCGCACGCTTCGGTAAGCACGACACCGTGCGCAAGCGGGCCTTGCGCTGGGCGCAGAAAGGCACGTGGCAGCGCCTGTTTGCCGCCGTGCGCCTGCCCGACGTGGAGGCCGTACTGCTGGATTCGACCATCATGCGGGCACATCAGCGGGCCAGCGGGCAGGTAAAAAAAAGCGCACCGGCGACGAAGCCCTCGGCCGCAGCCGCGGCGGGCTGACGACGAAGCTGCACGCGGCCGTGGACGAGGCCGGGCGGCCCCACGCCTTGCTGCTGGGGCCGGGCCAGCAGGCCGATTGCACCCGCGCGCTGGAGCTGCTCGACGCCGTGGGACCGGTGCGTTACGTGCTGGCCGACAAGGGATACGACACCAACGCCATCGTCGAGGCAGTCGAACAAGCCGGGGCCGAAGTGGTGATTCCAAGCAAGAAAAACCGCACGTATTGCCGCCTGATTGACCGGATGCGCTACCGCCGCCGGAACCGGGTGGAGCGCTTCTTCAACCGCCTCAAGGACTTTCGCCGCCTGGCCACCCGCTATGAAAAAACGGCCACCAGCTTCCTCGGCTTTTGCTTCTTCTTCGCCGCCCTGTGCTGGTGTGACTAATTGTCCGTATGCCCTAGGCCACGGATTCGCTCGGATTCTTCCGGATTGTACGGATTTCGTGAAGGGTTAAAACCGAAAGAGCTTGCCTATTGGCAAGCTCTTTCGGTTTGTTCTGACGGCAACTGCCGATATGGAATGGAGTCGGCCACAAAATCCGTGAACTCCGCAGGAATCCGTGGTCTAGAATAGACTTGGCGCTTCGGTTTTCAGCTGCGCAATAACCGTCTGCCCGCCCTTCACTTTCTCTCCAATCTGCACTTTCACCTCCGTATCCACGGGCACGAAGATGTCGACGCGGGAACCGAACTTAATGAAGCCGAACTCTTCACCCTGGCTTACTTCGTCACCTTCGTTTACGTACCACACAATGCGGCGGGCCATAGCGCCGGCAATCTGGCGGAACAGCACCAGCGGCCCCGCTTCCGACTCTACCACCACCGTAGTGCGCTCGTTTTTGGTGCTGCTTTTGGGGTGCCAGGCCACTAGGTAGTTGCCGGGGTGGTACTTGAAGTAGCGCACGATTCCCGAAATCGGGTTGCGGGTGATGTGCACGTTAATCGGCGACATGAAAATGCTGATCTGCTTGCGCATGTCGTCGAAATACTCCGGCTCGTGCACGTCCTCAATCACCACTACTTTGCCGTCGGCGGGAGCTACCAGCAGGTCTTCGTGGGTGAACAGGCGGCGGGCCGGGCTCCGGAAAAACTGCAGCAACAGCAGAAACGCAATGACCGAAGCCCCCGCGAAAATCTGGTTGAACAGCAGGTTTCGCGCATTTACCCGGAACAGGAGCAGGTTGACGGCCAGCAGGGCCAGCAGCGTAAAGAACAGTATTCGTCGTCCTTCTTTATGGATCTTCATGAATCGCAGAGGTTGCCGATTAGACGGGTTGCGCAGGGAGCGGCGGCCGGTTAAGCAGTCGGATTGCGAAGCAGGGGCGCCTGCTTGCGGTGGCAAAATAGGGTACTCTTTTTACAAAGATAGCCCGAACCGTAAGGTCCGGGCCTATCAATGGTACGAATTAGCCACTGAAAACGCCGCGCTTTGCATCAGGAAATCCTGAGCAGCACCGCCGCTTAGCTTAGAAACCGCCGCGGAAGCGGTAGGTCTGGGCTACTTTGTCGATGGCTACCACGTAGGCGGCAATGCGCATCGGAATGTTGTATTTCTGGCTGGTGGCGTACACTTTCTCGAAGGCGTCGGACATAATCCGGTCGGCGCGCTCGGTCACCATTTCTTCGGTCCACTTGAAGCCCTGGCGGTTTTGCACCCACTCGAAGTACGAAACGGTTACGCCGCCTGAGTTGGCCAGAATGTCCGGCACTACCATAATCCCCTTCTCGTTGATGATGGGGTCGGCGGAAGCGGAAGTGGGGCCGTTGGCGCCTTCCACAATCAGCTTGGCTTTGATCTTGTGGGCGTTGTGCTCCGTAATAACGTCTTCCACGGCAGCCGGCACCAGCACATCCACGTCAGTGGTCAGCAGGTCGTCGGCGTTGTCCATGAGCGTGGCACCCTGGAAACCGTCGAGGCGGCCTTTGTGGGCGTTCTTGTAGGCTACGGCTTCCTCAATGTTGATGCCTTCCTCGTTCCAGTAGGCACCGCTTACGTCGGAAATGCACTTGATTTTTACGCCCTGCTCGCTCAGCAGCTTCGCGGCCCACGAGCCCACGTTGCCGAAGCCCTGCACCGCCGCCGATACCTGCGAAGGGTCCAGATCCAGCTTCTTGAGGGCGGCCAGCGCCGATACCATCACGCCGCGGCCGGTAGCCTCGGTGCGGCCCAGCGAGCCACCCATTACCAGCGGCTTGCCTGTCACGACGGCCGGCGAAGTAGCGCCTACCGTTTTGGAGAATTCGTCCATCAGCCACGCCATTTCGCGCGGACCGGTGCCCATGTCGGGCGCCGGAATGTCTTTATCGGGACCGAAAACGTCTTTCAGGGCCATGGTGTAGCCGCGGGTCAGGCGCTCCAGCTCACCGGCGCTCATGGTGGTCGGGTCGCAGATGATGCCGCCCTTCGCTCCGCCATACGGCAGGTCAACCACGGCGCATTTCCACGTCATCCAGGCAGCCAGCGCCTTCACCTCGTCCAGGTGCACGTTCTTATCGTAGCGGATGCCGCCTTTCGAGGGGCCCAGGATGGTGTTGTGCACCACGCGGTAGCCCTCAAACACGCGCACTTTGCCGTTGTCCATCGTGACGGGGATGTGCACGATAACCTGCTTGTCGGGCGCTTTGAGTACGTCGTAGGTTTCTTCGTCGAGGCCCAGGATTTCCGTGGCCACGTTGAAGCGCGACATCATGGATTCAAGGGGATTTTCGGCATCAACGCGGGGAGCCGGTTCTTTGTACACCGTGGTGGCAGCCATACGGGGTTGGGGGTTGGGGTGGGAAATTTGGAATGAAACAACAGCCCTGAAGGGGGGATTTCAGGACTGCTGCAGGGGATTTGAAACCAAAGGTAGTGGGTTTATCATATTCCGAAGGAGGCGGCAAAACAACCGGCTACCCCAGCAGAAGTTGCAGCAGCGCCAGCACCGGCAGAATAAACAGAAAAGCATCGAACCGGTCGAGCAGGCCGCCGTGCCCGGGCATGATGCGGCCGGAGTCTTTCACGCCCACACTACGCTTGAGCATGGACTCGGCCAGGTCGCCGAGCGGGCCGAATACGGCTACCACGCCGGCCACCACGAGGCGGTACGTCAGGGAGAGTTCGGGCAGCAGGTAGCCCATGGCCCAGCCCATGGCCAGCGTCAGCAGGAAGCCCCCGATGGCGCCTTCCCAGGTTTTGCCGGGCGAGATTTTGGGCGCCAGCTTGTGCTTGCCAAACGTTTTACCGGCCGCATACGCCCCGATATCCGACGACCACACCAGCAGCAGCAGGGCCAGCACCCGGCGGTAGTCGTAGCCAAGGTCATTAAATGCTACCACGCTCAGCAGGCTCATTGGCAGACTCACGTAGAGCAGACCCAGCAGCGCTAC
This sequence comes from Hymenobacter psychrotolerans DSM 18569, assembly GCF_900142395.1. Classification (GTDB taxonomy): domain Bacteria; phylum Bacteroidota; class Bacteroidia; order Cytophagales; family Hymenobacteraceae; genus Hymenobacter; species Hymenobacter psychrotolerans. The sequence continues at coordinate 443,274 of NZ_FRAS01000001.1, forward strand.
GCCCACATTGGAAAAGGGCGAGAAATCCTGCTTCTCGCGGGGCCAGGCGGCCATTTCGCGCAGAATCAGCAGGGTGGGCAAGAGCAGAATGATGCCGGCCAGCAGGATGCCGGCCGAGCGGGCGTCGCCGACCACATAGTGCATGCCCTGGCCAATAGAATCTGTGGTGTTGCTGACGGTTACCATGCCCAGCACTCCGGCAAAAATGACGAGGCTGATGCCGCCGCCCAGCAGCGCCGCCGGCTTGTAGCCCACTTCCCGCATCATGCGGTAGAACTCCCACAGCATGCGCATCTGCACGGCCGCAAAGAACACGGCAAACGTCCAGGCGCTGTACCAGATGCAGCCCAGCAGCAGCACGGCCCCGATGACGCCGAACAGAATGCGCTGTCCGAGGTTGGACATTGGTTTTTTGCCCGGCGCGACGGGTTCGGTGGCAGTGGCGGAAGCGGGAGAGGCAGGATCGGACAACGGGAAGGAAATAGCGGCACGTAGGCACGCGCCTGGGTCAGGGAAGTGGAGGCGGCCGCGTAGCTGCCAGCCGGATGCGCGGTTAGTCGCGGCTGATATCAACGCCGTCGTGGCTGAGGGTACGGCCGGCGGGAGGCGGGGTTGTGGACTTGGTAATAGCCGCGCCGCCGCGGCCCAGCGTGTGCATCTCGGTAGGTAGTTGGGCGGTAGTGTGCTGCAGGGTGCGCTGGTAGAGCAGCCAAAGCGCGGCTCCGGTCAGAATCAGTGAAATAAGCTGCTGCCACCACGGCAAGGCCTGCGTCGAGTCGGGGTCGAAGGAGGAGAAGGCGCCGCGCTGCTGGGCATACAGCAGCACCAGCTGGAAGGCATTCTGGGTGAAGTGCGCCGCCATGGGCACCAGAATATTGCCGCTCCACTCATACAGGTAGCCCAGCACCAGCCCCAGCACGAAGCGCGGAATGAAGCCGAAGAACTGGAAGTGAATGGCGCTGAAAATGGCCGCCGCCAGCCATACGCCCACGTGCCGGGAGCCAAACCACTGCACCAGATTCCGCTGCACCACCCCCCGGAATACCAGCTCCTCAGCAATGGCGGGCACCACGGCAATAACCAGCAGGCCCACTAGGAACCGGGTACCGGAGTTGAATTGGGTGAGGTAGCGCGTCAGTTCCTGGGCCCGTTCTTCCAGCTCGCGGGCCTCGGCTTCCAGACCTTTCAGGAAGCCGGGAAAATGCGCGTTGGCGTTCCACTCCACCAGGCCCGACATGAACGGCACGCTCACAAGTACGGCCCCGGCCGCGCCCAGCAGCCACACGGCCGGTATGGGGCGGCGCGGCATAAAGTATTCTTTCCAGGAATAGCCGGTGAGGAGCGGCAAGGCCAGCGCGGCCCCGCCAAAGCCTACAAACAGCAGCACGCCCTGGCTCAGCATCGAAACGCCCCAGCCCTGCGGGTTGGTGGAGGGGTCTTTCGTGACATTGCCGATTTCGAGCAGCCCCACTCCGAAAAACAGGTTGCTGAGCACGGCCATCACGAAGCCGGCCACGCACATGGCCAGCAGCAACAGGCCCACCAGCAGCAGCAGGTTGGCAAAAGGATGCAGGCGGCTGGACACGAAACCTTTCATGGGGCGCGGGTAGTTAGAAGTGTCGTAAATTTGCGTAAAATCCGCTAACTCCTCTATCCGTGGTCTACATCCGCGACCTTGCCCTGCCTGATTTCCCGTTGCTGCTCGCGCCCATGGAGGACGTGTCGGACCCGCCATTCCGGGCCGTGTGCAAAGCCAACGGCGCCGATTTGATGTACACCGAGTTTATTTCCTCGGAAGGCCTCATCCGGGATGCCGCCAAAAGCCGCAAGAAGCTCGATGTGTTCGATTACGAGCGGCCCATTGGCATTCAGCTCTTTGGCTCCGACGTGGAGACGATGGGCGAGTGCGCCCGCATCAGCACCCTGGCTGGCCCCGACCTCATCGACATCAACTACGGCTGCCCCGTGAAGCAGGTGGCCTGCCGCGGTGCCGGCGCCGCTCTACTGCGCGATGTGCCGAAGATGGTGGAAATGACGGCCGCCGTAGTGCGCAACACCCATCTGCCCGTGACCGTGAAAACCCGCCTCGGCTGGGACGATACCACCAAAAACGTGGAAGACGTGGCTGAGCGCCTGCAGGATATTGGCATTGAAGCTTTGACGGTGCACGGCCGCACCCGCGTGCAGATGTACAAGGGCGACGCCGACTGGCGCCTGATTGCGGCCATCAAAAACAACCCGCGCATCAAAATTCCCATCTTCGGCAACGGCGACATCGACTCCCCTCAGAAAGCTGTGGAGTACAAGAACCGCTACGGCGTGGATGGCGTGATGATCGGGCGCGCCAGTATCGGCTACCCCTGGATTTTCCGGGAAGTGAAGCACTACGTGGCGACCGGCGAGCTGCTGGCCCCGCCCACCGTGGAGGAACGCGTGAACATGTGCCGCATGCACTTTGAGAAGAGCATTGAGTGGAAGGGCCAGCGCGTGGGCATCTTCGAGATGCGCCGCCACTACGCCCAGTACTTCCGCGGCCTCGAAGGCGCCAAGCAGTGGCGCATGCGCCTCGTCGAAACCGACTCCGTAGACGAAGTGCACGGCATCCTGAACGAAATCATTGCCGCCGAGCCGGTATTGGTCGGGTAGCTTTTGTCATCAGAACGTCGTGCTGAGCTAGCCGGAGCACCTTTACCGCCAAAGTAATTTCTGATTACCACTGCGGTAGAGATGCTTCGGCAAGCTCAGCATGACGTTCTTTCTTTATTCCGGCTCCGCCGGAACCAGTTCCTTTTCCCCATGCCCCCCACCCCTCCCGCTCCGGCCGTAACTACTGCTCCTACCCTGCCGCCCGTGGCACCGCCCCCACCACAGCGGATTTCGGCTTCGGCGTGGGGGCTGCTGCTGGTGCTGGCTACCATCTGGGGCACGTCGTTTATTCTGATGAAGAAGGGGCTGGTGGTGTTTTCGGCCATGGAGCTGGGCGCGGCGCGGGTGAGCATTGCGGCGCTACTGCTGCTGCCGTTTGCGCTCGGCAACGTGCGCCGCGTCGACTCCAGCCGCTACAAGTGGCTGCTGCTGAGCGGGGTGGTGGGTACTTTTTTTCCGGCGTTCCTCTTCGCCTACGCCGAAACCAAGCTGGCCTCCGGGCTGGCGGGCGTCCTGAACGGCCTCACGGCGGTGTTTACGCTGGTGGTAGGCGCCGTGCTGTTCGGGCAGAAGCTCACCAGCCTGCGGGTGCTGGGTATTGCGCTGGGCCTCGTGGGCACGGTGGTGCTGATGCTGCTGGGCGGTAGCGGCGGCGAGGCCACGCCTTCCGGCGAATCCAACGCCTGGTACGGGCTCTACATTGTGGCGGCTACCATCGGCTACGGCATCAGCGTGAACGTGATAAAGCAGCACCTGCACGGACCTTCGCCGGTGGCCGTTACCAGCCTCACGCTGCTCAGCATCGGGCCGATGGGGCTGCTTTACCTGTTCGGCTTTTCCGATTTCACGCACAAGCTGGCGACCATACCGGGCGCCTGGACGGCCCTGGGCTACATTGCACTGCTCGCCACCATGAGTACGGCCGTGGCCATGGTGCTCTTCAACAAGCTGATTCAGCAGAGCACCACGCTTTTCGCTGCTTCCAACACTTACCTCATCCCCATCGTGGCCCTTACCTGGGGCGTGCTCGATGGCGAGGCCTTCAACCTGTGGCACCTGCTGGGTATGGTGATTATTCTGGCCGGCGTGTTCATCATTCACCGGGCGAAGTAAGTGACAGGTGGTGAATGACTAAGCAAGGCAGCCCGTCATTCCGAGCTTGCCGAGGAATCTGGCGTGCTGAGGTTGTGGTAGTATAAATTGCTACACTAGCGAGATTCCTCGGCTCCGGCTGCGCACACTGGCTTAATGCGCCACATGCTCGGAATGACGGGCTGTTTTCATCGACTCAAAACGCCACTCCCAGCCCGAGCTGCACCCATTGGTGGGAGCGGGCACCGCTGAACTCAGGCGAAATCCACACGGCGGAAGCCGTCAGGCGCAGGCCGGCGTAGCCCAGTCCCACGGTGCCGGTGCCTTTGGCTACCGCACGCCGCACCGCCGAGGCAGGCAACGTGTAGGGGTTGTCGGAGCGCAACAGGCCGCCCTGCAGCGTGGCGTTGAAGCCGATGATGCGGCCTTCCAGCTGTCCTTCGGCGTAGAGCTGGACGCGCCGCTGATCGGGCTGGCGGCTCACGCCCAGGTTGCTGACGTAGGGCTGCAGCAGGCCGGCGCGAAGCCGGGCGCCAGCACCGGCGTAGGTATATAGTGTGCTCAGGGAGGCGTTGACGTCGCCAATCAGCTCTGCGCCGCGCCCCACGGCCAACAGCTGCGTTTCCAGCCGCGCCTCGTAGCCCAGCACCAGGTCGTTGCGGATCTGGTAGTCCCAGCCGCGGGGGGTAGGCGAGTCCAGCCACTCGTGCAAGGTGGTCTGGAAACCTTTCGCGCCGGCCGCCGGCCCCATGAAACCTAGGTTCAGGCCCGAAGTGAGGCGGTAGCGGCGGCTCGGCTGGCTGGCCACCCGGAAGAAGCTGGCGTACCAATACGAGGCATAGGGCCGGTCCCCGACCCGAATAAAGTCGTCCTGAATCCGCAGGGGCGTGAATCCGTCGTAGTGCAGCCGGATGCCGTGGTGCAGCGTGCTACCAAGTGGTACTGGCCGCAGCAGGAAATTGGCCGGCGAGTGGCGCAGGGCTGGTAGCACCAGCGCCAGCGTCATGCCCTGGGTGAAGTAGTAGTCGGTGCGGAAGAAGGCGTCGTTGGCGAAGGTGTAGAACAGCAGCCGGTCGGGGCTGGTATGCGTACTGTCGGGGCGCTGGGCCCACGCCGGGGCCGCGGCTACAAGGAGCAGCGCCAGAAACAACCCACGGAAATAGCGCGTCATATCGGCCGAAAAGAAGTGTGCAGCTACCTACGCATCTGCATGGGTGGCCAGCCTTACCGGCCGCCAGGTTTATCAGACCGCAACTCCGCAGGCACCTTCCTGACCAACTATTCCGGCACGTAGGGCCAGGCATGAAACCGCTCGGGCAGCTGCAGCCGTTGCGGATGAGCCAGCAGATACGCCTGCACGCGGGCCAGCTCCGGCTCATCCACTATCGGCAGCTCGTGGAAGCCGGTTTGCCAGAAGTCGGCTTCGGGTGGGAGCTGGCCGCGCAGCAGGCGCCGGGCCTGGGCAGCAGTGCGCTGGTGCAGCAGGTCCACGGCTTTGTAAAGCGAGAGGCCGGAGCCAGCCGGCAACTGCAGCACCGCGTGCAGGTGGTTGGGTAGCAGCACGAAGCACGGCACTTGCAGCCCCTGCTCCTCCAGCATCAGCAATTCCCCAACTATAGCTTCGGCCACCTTTTCCTTCGCCAGATAATCGGGCCCTACTGTGCGGGCATCCAGCAGCGCATCAAAGCCCACGAAAAACTGCTTCTCGGCGCGGCGGTGCGCCTCCGGGGAGGTGGCGGCGTGCTGAGCAGCTATGCGCTGGGCGTGCAGCTTCCGGCCGGCCCGCGCCGGTACGGAGCCGGCCAGGCGCAACGTAAGCAGGATGGTTTCGCCTTCAGGTGGGAGCATTATTCTGGTGAGGTTGCCGCAGAGGTGCGCAGGACGGTTCTATAGTTATGAGGAACAGCCTCAACAACTCAATTATCGAAAAGCGGTGGAAAAGTGAGCGGCAGCTGGCTTAGCGCTACATCGGCAGTGGATACCACAACAGTGGGTTCCGGTGGAAAGGCCACGTATTTGCGGGCAGCGGTGTGCTGGCTGGGCGTCGCGGCAGCGGCTACCGGGCCAATGCCAAGTTCGGCCAGGTGCCGCAGCAGATCCTGCTCGGCCTCGGAACGCCAGCGCACCCAGGCCGAGGCAAAGCAGCGCCAGAAGCGCCAGCCGGCCCGTTCCAGCACCCGCTGCCGCCGCAAGTCGTCGTGCCACCGGTCGGGGCCGTGGTACTGGTCGCCGTCGCATTCCACGGCGAGGCGCTGGTCGTTGTCGCCTTCCACCACCAGGTCGATGCGGTACTGGCCGGCCTTCACCTGGGGCTGCACCCGGTAGCCGCGCTCCGTCAGGAAATCATACACCTCCCGCTCGAAACCCGATTCGCACAACGCCCGCAGGTTGCTTACGCGGAGCTCGTCCTGCGCGTACGGACTCACGAAATGCGCCAGCAGCTTCCGGCGCAGGTGGTCGGCCGGGCTCAGCTCATCAGCCTGCACGCTACGCACGAGATACATCCGGTCGCGGGCCCGCGAGGCGGCCACGTTGAAGCGGCGCTCGTCATCCTTGTGCCCCAGGGCTTTCGGCTTGCCCGAAACGACCAATGACAGGAACATGATGTCGCGCTCCTTGCCCTGAAAGGTGTGCGCGTCGCCGCAGGCAATCTGGTGGAGCAGCATGGTTTCCAGCCCGATTTCCCGCTCCAGCTCCGCCCAGATCAGCTGCGCCTGCTTGTCGGACAGCAGCGAAATCACGCCGATGGAACGGCCGGCAAACGCGGAGTCGGCCACCAGGGCTTTGATTTCCTCCACGATGAAGCGCGCCTCGGCCGGATTGGTGTCGCCCAGCCGCACGCCGTCCTCCACCAGCACGTCAACCAGCGGCGGGTCCAGCCGTTCGGAGGCTTTGGGTAAGCGCAGCGGGTTCAGGCTATGGTCGTAGAACTCGCGCTTGGAGTATTCGATGATGGGCCCCACGCACCGGAAATGCTCCCGCAACGGCAACTGCGAATCGGAGAAGACTACCTGAAACAGCTGATAGATGGAGTGGCTGGGTGAAAGCTGCGGCCGGTAAAGCGCGGGCTGGGTGCTCAGAAACCGGCTCATCAGCTCCGATTCCTTTTCCTGCGTCAGTCCGCTGAAGCCCGGCCCCACCTGCTTGTCGTCGCCCACAATCAGCACCTTGCTTGCCCGCAGCAACGCCGGCAGCGCCAGCAGATTCGACTGCGAGGCCTCATCGATGATGACCAGATCAAACGCGCCCAGCTCGGCCGGCAACGACTCCGACACGCGGTAGTGCGGCATAATCCAGCAGGGAATGGCGGCGTTGGCCACCGCGGCCGCCGCCTGCGCGTCGCGGCGGTAGCGGCCGGCACTTTTGCCCTTTCCCTTACCTACCTTGACAATGGCGTTGCGGTAGGCCTGCAGCGCGCTGCGCACCTGCGGGGTAGCATTCTGCGCCAGCTGCAGCCAGGTTTTCTGCTCGATGATATCCTGATAGGTGCGCGCCAGCGTGGCTTCGGCCTGCAGACGGACGAGGGCCAGCTGCCGGAGCTCGGCGCGGGCATCCAGGGACTGCAGATGGGAGCTGAGCCGGCGCAACCGCCACCGCTGACGCCAATCGGCGGGCAGCAGCTCATCGGTAGCCCCGGAGGCGGGCTGTTCGCGCAGCTGAGCGGCCCAACGCGGCGCGCCGGAACGGGCAATAGCTTCGGTCAGCTCGGTCACGACGTTCAGCTGCGGCCGCAGCGTGTGCACGCGCCGCAGCTCCTGCGTCAGCGTGGCCCAGTGCTGGCGCAGCGCGGCCTCGGTCAGGCCGGCCTGCCCGAGGCCGCTGACCAGAAAGCTCCGCAGGGCTTCGCTGATGGGGCCGGTGGTGCCGTGCAGGGCGTTTTCGTACTGCTCGCGCACGGCCCAGGCGGCTTCCGACTGCAACCGGACCTGGTGCTGCCGCAGCAGCTCGGCCACTTGTTCCAGCACGGCAGGCTGCTGCGCCGCGGTGCGGGCCGGTGCCCAGGTGGGCAGCAGGTGCTGCAGGTCGGCGTTGAGGTGAATTTCGGCCGCGCGGGTGTCGCGCAGCTGCTCGTAGCTTTCGTAGAGCCGGAGGGCTTCCTGAATGGCAGGTACCGGCTCGGCGGTGGTCAGCAGCGGCAGCGCCAGCTCGGGGGCCAGCGCGTTCCAGCGAAACGCCAGCTCGTGCAGCTGCCGCAGCAACAGCAGGTACTGCTCGGCGTGTGCCCAGTCGGCCGCCGTGGCAGGCGCCGACGTGAGCACCCTGATTTCCGCCAGCCGCTGCTTCTGCGCGCTTTTCCCAAACCAGCCGGCCGCTCCAAACGGACTTCGCCCCTGCGCCCGGTTGGCTACGGCGCCAAGCAGCTCATCGTCACGCTCTGCCTCAGCCGGCACGCGCACCGGGCGCACCAGAAAAGCCTGCCGCTCGGCCCAGGCGGCGCGGAGCTCTTCGCCCAGCGCTTCCAGTACCTCATAGAGCGTGTCGTTTTGCGCGTCATTGAGGCGGGCCTGCCGGGCGGCGGCCCACGGCAGCGCCGCTGTGGCGTGCTGCCGCTCCTGTACCTCGGCTATCTGAGCCAGCACTTCGGTGAGCTGCTGCAGCGGGTCGTCGGCCCCGGCCGACAACGGCGGCAGCTCACCGCTGGCTACGGCCGCCTGCAGAGCCAGGGAGCTGCGAAGCTGCTGATGAACAAGGAGCACCTCTTGTGCTTCGGGCAGCGCCGCCAGTGCCGGCAGCTGCGCTGTGCGGTACTGCAGGTCAGCCCCCAGCTCGGCCCGGGCAGTGCGTAGCGCGGTTATGTCTGCGTCGTCGAACTGGGGGCGGCAGGCTGGCGTCGGGTCCAGCGCGTCGGGCAGCCATTCGGCCAGGTCCAGCCCGGCTACTACTTCCCGGGCGGCCTCCTGCGCTTCCACCCGTTCACCGTCCAGCTCCAGCGGCTGCAGGTTTTGCTGGCCCCAATGCCCTACGCGCCGGTCGATGTGCGCCAGCTGACTGTGGCAGGCATCCAGCTGCGCGGCCAGCAGCTCGATGCGGCGGCTGGTAGCGGCAGGGTCGAGGCGCTGCACTTCCTCGGCAATGCGCTGCACGGCGTGCTCAAACTGCTTCATTCCCTCCCGCTCGCTGGTCAGCAGGCTGATGGCCAAAGGCTGCACCGCCGGCGGCAGCTTGTCGCGCAGCACGGCCAGGGCCGGGTCTTTCATCGACGTGACGAGTACACGCCGGCCCAAGGCCAGATAATGGCAGATGACGTTGGCAATGGTGTGCGTTTTGCCCGTGCCGGGCGGACCCTGCACCACCACCCCCGGCGCGTGCTCCAGCAGCTGCACGATGCGCACCTGCTCGTCGTTGAACGGCAGGGGGAAGTACAGCTCCTGCGGGGTCGCGCCCGGCTGCGACTCCCCCACCAGCGACAACCCGCGAAACGAGGGCAGCGGCCGGTCGGTGTGGTAAGTGGCCGGGTCGCGCACCAGCGCGGCTACGGCGGCAGGCAGTTGCATGGCCGACTGCTCTACTTGGGCCCGCAGGGCTTCCAGGTCCTGCAGCAGAGTATTGTTGGTGCGCGGGCGAGCATATAGAGCCCACGTGTCGGTTACCTGCAGTTGGGGTGTGGGGCTGGGCAGGAGCCGGGCGAGGTTAGGCGCGTCGTCGGGCAGGTAGCGGCCCTGGGCATCGAGCACGGTGGCGGCCCGGCGCAGAACTTCCTGGTAGGTGGTTGGCTCGGTGGGCGACAGGTAGGGTTCGGCGGCCAGCAGCGGGCGGCTGTCCTGTTCCAACTGCGCCAGCCCAGCCACCTCGTGCGCGGCGTACACGTCGGCCTCCAGGCGGCTCGTCAGCTGCCGGGGGCGCACTTCCAGGGCCATATCGTGGGGGTTTAGAGCCAGCTCGACCAAGCGCGTGAGCAGCGGGTAGCGCACCACGGCGCCGGGCAGCTGCCACACAGCCACGCCCATGCCCCACACCAGCTCCAGCGCGGTATCGGTCAGGCCGCCTTCGAGCTGCTGCTTTAGGGCATAGAGTCGCGAGTACCAGCCGATGGTGCGCCGCCGCTGCGTTTCGCTCAGAGACCAGGTCAGCCAGTGCTGCTTTATGTATTCGTCCAGGGCAGCGGCTAGTTGAGGGGCTTCGGGAAGCTCCAACAGTAGCTGCGGTGCCACCGGGTCGTACTCGGGAACCTCCGCGGCCGCGGCCGGTAGCAGGCCCAAACGAACCAGCATCTGAGCGGGCACCTGCAGCCGAAGCGCCGGCGGCTGCGCCGGGTCGTTAGTGAGTTCCGTAAGCGGGGCCAGCCGCAGGTCGGTAATCGGGGGTGGGGCCTGCTCTTTCAGGCGCTCCACCCGTAGCCACAGGTCGGCGTCGCCCCCGGCGTCTGCGTCGGAGGTTGGGGCCGGCAGCCACACGCCCGGCAGCCCGGCCAGCTGCGTTTCCAGGGCGTGGAAGCTGTGGCTGGCTATATCGGCAACCGGCGCGGTACGCAGCCGCACGCTTTCTTTGGTATAAGCTAGCAGGGCCAACAGCCGCTCCCGTTCAATAGGCAACACAAACGATTCAGAAGAAGACATAAGCAAAACCGGCAGAGCCTTGCACCTGCGCAAAGCCCTGCCGGATTCAAGTTAGAACTCGACGGATAAGAATACAACCCTCGCCTTTACCGCGCGGCCTTTTTCAGACCCAGCTTCGAGTTCTTGAAGCCGTAGTTGAAGTACAGGGCCAGCCCGATAATCAGCCAGCCGAAGAACAGCAGCCAGTTGTTGATGCCGAGCTGGGTCATCAGGTAGAGGTTGGTGAGCAAGCCCAGCGTGGGCAGCAGCGAAAGGTGCTTGCGGAACGAATACCACGCCAGCAGTAAACCGGCCACGAAAAACACCAGCATCGGGATGTAGTGGCGGCCTTCTTCGTAGCCGCTGCTCAGGGCCTTGCGGAACTCCTCGATGCCCGCCTGATTGTACATGAACAGCAGCACTACGCCCACCAGCAGCACCAGCGGCACCAGATACTGCCCGTTGATGTAGGGCACCTTGAAGCGGGCATCGGACTTGCCGTGCGGATCAATGACGAGGATTCCGCCGCACACCAGCGCAAACGCAAACAGCGTCCCGATAGAAGTCAGGTCGATAACCAGGTCCATGTTCAGCAGCATGGCCGGCACGCCCACGAAAAAGCCTGTGACGATGGTGCTGAACGAAGGCGTGTGAAACCTGGGATGCACCTTGGCAAACACCGGCGGCAGCAGTCCGTCGCGGCTCATGGTCATCCAGATGCGGGGCTGGCCGATCTGAAATACCAGCAGCACCGAGGCCATGGCGAAGATGGCCGACACGGCCACCACGCCCGCCAGCCAGTCGAGGCCGACTTTCTGGAACACAAACGCCAGCGGGTCGCCCACGCCCAGCTCCGTGTAGCTCACCATACCTGTGAGAACCAGCGTGATAATAACGTAGAGCACCGTGCAGATGATGAGGGCGTAAATCATGGCGCGGGGCAGGTCGCGCTGCGGATTTTTGCACTCTTCGGCGGTGGTAGAAATAGCATCGAAGCCGATGTAGGCGAAGAACACCGCCGACACGCCCTTGAGCACGCCACCCACGCCGTTCGGCGCAAACGGGGTCCAGTTGGCGGGGCTGATGTAGAATACGCCCACCCCGATAACCGTAGCCACCACCAGCAACTTCAACAGCACCAGCAGATTGGAGGCGTTTTTGGATTCCTTGATGCCGATGTACACCACGGCCGTGATGAGCAGCGTGATAAGGCCGGCGGGCAGATCAATGACCAGGCGCAGGCCGCCGAACAGCTCCGGGGCGGCGCTCCAGGCCTTGTAGCCTTCGAGCTGCGCCGCCGAGGCCTCAGCCAGCGGCTTGCCGGACTGCATCAGCTCCAGCACTTCGTTGTAATACTTGTGGGCGCTCTGCATGCCCATGGTCAGCCAGATCGGAATATCGACGCCGATACCACTCATGAGCCCGGTAAAGTAATCGGACCACGAAATGGCCACCACGATGTTGCCAACGGCATATTCCATAATCAGCGCCCACCCGATAATCCAGGCGGCCAGCTCCCCGAACGAGGCGTAGGCGTAGGTATAGGCCGAGCCGCTAACCGGAATAGTGGCCGCAAACTGCGCGTAGCACAGCGCCGAAAACGCACAGGCAATGGCCGTAAACACGAACAGCAGCGACACGGCCGGGCCTCCATCGTGGGCAGCGTTGCCGATGGTGCTGAAAATGCCGGCCCCGATAACGGCCGCAATGCCCAGCGCCGTCAGGTCGCGGACGGTGAGGTGTCGGGCCAGGCTATGCTCGCCGGGGTGCGTGCCGTGCAGGTCGGCGTCGGCGGGTGGGTTGATGAGCAGGTCGGATACTTCTTTGCGGCGAAACAGGCCGCTCAGGCGTGAGGGAGGAAGCGGAGTAGACAAAATCGGCTGGCGAGAGAGGTTATAAGGGGCAAAAGATACAGAATAATGCGGCTAGGCTACTTTCTGCTCCCGCAAAGGCGCCGGTTGACATCGTGGCCCGGTTTTCGGTAGCTTGCCTGACGCGGCCTGCGTAAGTAGCTGCAACTGCGTCTTCCTTTCCATTTCCTCTGCCCTGACCTATGGCTTTCTCCGTCCCAACTCCCTGCCCCAAATCCTGGGCTGCCATGGCGCCCACCGCCGATGGCCGTCACTGCGCCAGCTGCCAGCACGAAGTCGTGGACTTTTCCGGCATGAGCGAAGCCGAAGTAACGGCGTGGCTGGCCCGCCCATCAGCCGGCAGCGTCTGCGGCTTCTTCCGGGCCGGGCAGTTTGCACGGGTAGCCGCGCCGCAGCCGCGCTGGCGCCAGTGGCTGCTGGCCGCCGTGGCCCTGCTAGGGCTGAAGCCGCTGTTGGCCGCGGAAGAAGCCGCCGCCTTCTCGCCGCGCCGCGAAGTACCGCGCGCTACCGAGCAAGCCGACACGCATGCCGAAGCCCCACAAGGCCAGGTTACGGTGCGGGGCCGCGTCCTCGACGATTCCACCGGCCTGGGTGTGCCGGGCGCCGAAATCTTTATCGGCGACACGCCTTACGGCGCCGTAACCGATGAGCAGGGCAACTTCAGCTTCACGATGCAGCAGCTGTGGGCACCCGTGCAAAACGGCCTCGTCAGCCTGCGCGTGCAGGCCAGCCCCTTCGTGTTTGAGAAGCAGCTGGTAGCTGTGAAAGTCTCGCCGGCTCCGGCCCCGCTCACCGTGCGCCTGAAATCGGTACCCGGCCGGGGCCAGATTATGGGGCGCATTGTGCAGCACGAGCCCCCGCAGAAGCCCCCGCTCAAGTAGCAAGGCAGGGTTTGACTTAAAAGAGGAGGGTTCCGGCAGGTTGCCGGAACCCTCCTCTTTTAAATTTTTCCAACGCCCTTATGGAATGTCGATGAAGTGGGCATCAAACAGGCAGACCTCACAACCCGCTGCTATGCCCCGTCTCGTTGCTCTCTCCGTTCCGCAGCCCTGCCACGAAAGCTGGGCCCTGATGACACCCGCCGCCCAGGGCCGCCACTGCGCCGCCTGCGACAAAGTAGTGCTGGATTTCACCCAGAAAACCGACGCCGAAATTCTGGCGCTGCTCCAACGCGCCGCCGCGCCCTGCGGCCGGTTCCGCCCCGACCAGCTGGGCCGGCCGCTGCTTCCGCCTCCGGCGCCGGCACCGCGCTGGCGCACCTGGCTGGCCGCGGCCGCTACGGTGCTGGGGCTGCGGGAAGTAGCCGCCGAAGAAAGCCGGGGTCAGCAGCTACAAACCGCCGAAGTTTTTCAGGCCAAAGACGTGCGCAAAGTGGAGGCGCTGCGGCGGGCTGCCCCGAAAGCTCCTGATACAGCTCGCCAGATACTGCGCGGCCGCGTCACGGATAAGGCATCCGGCGAAGGCCTGCCTGGCGTGACGGTGCTGGTGCCGGGCACGACTATTGGAGTTGCTACCAGCGCTGATGGCACGTTTGACTTGAATGTTTCCGGAACAATTGCAACACAGGTCAGCTACTCCTTCGTCGGATATGTCACTCAGGTGATGTCACTGGAGCAGGCCGCCACTTACCCCACAGTTGAATTGGAGGCAGATACGAAAGGCTTGGTGGGGGAATTAATAATAGTGGCCGGCGGTGTTAGATCATCACGCTGGTACACGCCACGCAGCCTGTGGTATCGGATTTCACGCCCTTTCCGGACTTTTTAACCTGAGCAGCGCCAAACCTTTCCGGCCCCAAAAACCTTATTCCGGGGTATGAAGAATCTGTTGCTTGCTACCCTCGTCCTCTTACTCACCACCACCGGCTGCGCCCTCAGGCCCACCAATAAGCACGACACGTTTGCGGAGCGGGCCCAGCTGCCGCAGGAAGAAGCGGTGCACAAGCAGAACTCGCTGGAGTGGTGGTACTTCACCGGCCACCTCCGCGACAAAGCCACCGGCGAGACGTTCGGGGTGGAATACGTGTTCTTCCACTTCAACGTGACCGGCAAAAAGGACTGGCAGATGGTGAATTTCGCCATCACCGACCCGCAGGCCAAGCAGTTCCGCTACGACTATAAGGTAGAGCGGCTGCCGCAGCTGCTGGCTCCTACCTTGCCGCTCAGCCTCAGTATGCAGAAAAAAGCTGAGCGCTGGACCCTGACCGGCCAGGAAGGCCGCTACCAGTTGCAGGCCCGCATGGCCGACCACGCGGGCCAGGCCATCAACCTCACCACCACGCCCGCCAAAGCCGTGCTCCTGCACAACGGCACCGGCTACGAGCAGTACGGCCCCACTGCCAAGGCGGGCTACTACAGCTACCCGCGCCTGGCCGCCACCGGCACCATGGAAGTGGGCGGCAAAACCCGCGAGGTGGAAGGCGAGCTGTGGTATGACCGGCAATGGAACTGCAACAGCGTGATGGCCAAAGACCTGGGCTGGGACTGGTTCAGCGTGCAGCTCGATGAGCCCCGTGAGGAAATCATGGCCTATCAGCTGCACAACCGGGCCACCGGCCAGCACATTGGGGGCGGCTCGCACTACAGCGCCGATGCGCAAAACACCCACCTGAATGAGGCTGATTTTCAGCTGGAAACCCTCGAATACTGGACCAGCCCGACCTCCAAGCTGCGCTACCCCAGCAAGTGGCGCCTGCGCATCCCCGGCAAAGGCTACGACCTGACCCTGACGCCCGTTATGCCCGAGCAGGAACTGACGCTCAAGCTGTTTGCCGGCATCAAGATGCACTACTGGGAAGGCATGTGCCGCGTAGAAGGCACCCACCACGGCAAGCCCGTAACCGGCAACAGCTACGTGGAAATCACCAACCGCCCGGAAGCCAAAAAAGCCCGCAAAGCCGCCGAAACCATAGCGTCGCAGAAGGAAAAAGCGGAGGGCATTTAGCCCTTCAGCACCACCCGAAACGTGGTACCGCGCCCTACTTCGCTCCACTTCACGAAGAGCTTGCCCTCGTGGTAGTTCTCAATGATGCGCTTGGCCAGTGCCAGCCCCAGGCCCCAGCCGCGCTTTTTGGTGGTGTAGCCGGGCAGAAATACGTTGTCGATTTTGCTTTTCGGGATGCCTTTGCCGGTGTCTGTAATATCGATGGCAATGGCGGTTTTGTCGCGGACGGGGCGGCGCAGATGCAGCGTAATGCTGCCGCGGCCATCCATGGCATCCACGGCGTTTTTGCAGATATTCTCAATCACCCAGTCGAAGAGCGGCACGTTCACCAGCGCCGGCGTGTCGGTGGGCAGGTCGGTCTTGATTTCAAACGTCACCTTCTTCGACACCCGGCTCTGCAGGTACGCAATGGCATTCTGGGTAGTGCGCAGGATGTTTTCGGGGTTTAGCACCGGCACCGAGCCGATGTTGGAGAACCGCTCCGTGATAATCTGCAGCCGCCGGATGTCCTTGCTCAGCTCCTCCACAATGGGCTCATCCCGAAACCGCTCACTCTCGCTCAGGTAGCTCTGCCAGGCCATCAGGGAGCTGAGCGGCGTGCCCAGCTGGTGCGCCGTTTCCTTCGCCAGCCCTACCCACACCCGGTTTTGCTCGGCCCGGCGCGAGTAGCTGAACGCGAAGTAGGCCATTACGCCCAGGCAGCCGATGACGGCCAGCTGCACCAACGGGTACGTGCGCAGTTGCGTGAGCAGCGCGGAGTCTTTGTAGTAGATGCGGTTGCGGGTACCGGTAAGCTCCACCACAATGGGAGCGTGCTGTTGCTCCATCACCTTGATTTCGCGGTGCAGATACGCAATAGCGGCCTTCTCCGACAGCCCTTTGGGCACGGCCACGTTCTTGCCGTCCACGATGTTGCCGGCGTCATCGGTCAGGATGATGGGAATGGTGGTGTTGGCGTTGATGATTTCCTCGAACACGAAGTTGGTATTCGAGTCTACTTCTGAGTTAATGATGAAGCGCTGGGCCTTGGCATACAAGTCAATCTGCTGCTGCTCGCGCTCCGACACGCGCTGCACCAGCACATTGGTGTAGATGATGGTGGCCGCCGCAATCAGCAGCGCCACCGCCACTATCAGGAGCTTGATGCGGGACTTCTGGTCGTATATGGCTATCAAAGGAATACAAAAACGCGGGTGGAGCGCCCGAAAGCGCCGAAGCAACCTGGCGGCCTTCCGCCCCAAACGGGAGAGCAGCAGGCCGTGCCGGCGAAGGTACAACGCATAGTATTCCGCCGCTGTTGCCCCGCCGCCGCCGCCCGGACCGCGCCGCCGGAATGATTTTTGTCACTTTATCTGCGGCAAAAGGGCTTTTGAAGCCCGTAGAAGCCATTTCGCCAGCGGCCGAACCAGGATACCTTTCCGGCTGTTTTCACGCTACCGATTTGTGCCGTAATTTTGCCCCCTACAATTGCAGTAGCCACCCGCTATGCCTCACCCCTTTAAGGCCGTTAGTCTGTCGTTCAAAAAAGCTCCTCTGGAAATCCGGGAGCTTATTGCACTGGACGAAGCCGCCTGCCGCCGCTTCCTGCACACGCTCCACCACGACCTGGGTCTTTCCGACCTGCTGGTGCTGAGTACCTGCAACCGCACCGAGGTCTACTACTCCGCCGACCTCGACTATAGCTCCATTATCATTGAGGCGCTGGGCCAGCTGAAAGGCCTGCCCGCAGCCCGCAGCTATACCAACTACTTCGACACGCTCACCGACGCCGACGCGGCCGTTCATCACCTGTTTGAAGTGGCCATGGGCCTCGACGCGCAGGTGGTCGGCGACCTGCAGATCAGCAACCAGGTGAAGCAGGCCTACCAGTGGTCGGCTGATGAGGACGCCGCCGGGCCGTTTTTGCACCGCCTGCTGCACACCGTATTCTTCACCAACAAGCGCGTACAGCAGGAAACCACTTTCCGCGACGGCGCGGCCTCCACTTCCTACGCGGCTCTGGAGCTGGTAGAGGAGCTGACCGCCGACGTAGCCAACCCACGCGTGCTGGTGGTGGGCCTGGGCGAAATCGGGGCCGATGTCTGCCGCCACTTCGGTGACAGCAAGCTGTTCCAGGACGTGACCATCTGCAACCGCACCCGTTCGAAAGCCGAGGCGCTGGCCGAAGAGTGCGGCCTGAAAGTGCTGGATTTCGAGAATCTGGTGCAGGGCCTGAAGGAAGCCGACGTGGTAGTATCGTCCATTGCGGCCGCTACTCCCTTCTTCACCCGCGAGATGGTGCAGCACCTCGACGTGCTGAGCTACAAGTTCTTCATCGACCTGTCGGTGCCGCGCAGCATTGAGGCCGAAGTAGAAACCGTGCCGGGCGTGCTGGTGTACAACATCGACGCTATTCAGAGCAAGGCTTCGGCGGCTCTGGAGCGCCGTCTGGCCGCTGTGCCGCACGTGCGGGCCATCATCGAGGAAAGCATTGCCGGCCTCAACGATTGGGCCAAGGAAATGATGGTGTCGCCGACTATCCAGCGACTCAAGAACGCGCTGGAGCACATCCGGCAGGAGGAAATGGACCGTTTTCAGAAGAAGATGAGCCCCGAGGAAGCCCGCCGCATGGACGAGGTGACCAAGTCCCTGATGCAGAAGATTCTTAAGCAGCCGGTGCTGCAGCTCAAGGCCGCCTGCAAACGGGGCGAAGCCGACCAATTGATTGACGTGCTGACCGACCTGTTTGACCTAGAAAACCAGCCCGCTACCGCGTAACCGGATTGCCCGAGTAGTCCCGCTCCAAACAAAATGCCCTTGCCGTCAGACAGCAAGGGCATTTTTAGGTTCAGAGCACTGCGTGAGCGGCGGCTAATCCCAACGAAAAAAGACCGTCAACTGGCGGTCTTTTTCGGTTTGAGCACAAGGAGCAGTTGCTGCTACATCGTGTCGCAGCACTCTTCCAGCGAGTCGATGACATCGAGCAGCTTCGGAATGGACAGCGAGTAATAGATTTTGGTACCCACTTTGAACGACGACAGGATGCCGCGGTCTTTAAGGGTGATAAGGTGCTGAGAAGCAATAGCCTGGGGCAAATCGAGCGAACGGTAGATTTCCGTTACGGTCATCTTATCCTCTTTGCCGAGCAGGTCTACAATAGCCAGACGCTTGGGGTGCGCCAGCACTTTGAGCATAGCGGCAGCCTTATCTACTTTTTTCGATTCTACGCGCGAAAGCAAGGGTTTCATACAGTGTACAACGGTGTCTAGATGGAAGAGCAGGCTTGCCGGTCATCAGGCAGGAATATGCCTACTACGATATTTCTGCCTTAAAGAGTTCCGGCCCGCCAAAGTGAGAGGTAAAAAATTGCGGCTTTCCACTTAACGCATCAAGCGCGCGAGTAGTACCATTCCGGGCTAAAGACCCGCATCCTTGCCGAGGGCTGCGTACCTTTGGCAGATTAAATAGCCCCCTCACCCTTCCACCCTCTTCCCGTTTTTTCACATGAAAGATCTGCTGGCCAAGTTTGAAAATAAGCGTCCCGAAATTGTTTTTGAGTGGAAAGATGCCGAAACAGAGGCAGAAGGATGGGTGGTTATCAACTCGTTACGGGGTGGCGCGGCCGGCGGGGGCACCCGTATGCGCAAGGGCCTCGACAAGCGGGAGGTAGAAAGCCTGGCCAAAACCATGGAAGTGAAGTTTACCGTGTCGGGCCCGGCCATTGGCGGTGCCAAGTCGGGTATCAACTTCGATCCGCAGGACCCGCGCAAGCGTGGCGTGCTGGAACGCTGGTACCGCGCCGTAATTCCGCTGCTCAAGAACTACTACGGCACCGGCGGCGACCTGAACGTGGACGAAATCCACGATGTTATTCCGATTACAGAAGACTATGGCCTCTGGCATCCGCAGGAGGGCATCGTGAACGGCCACTACCACGCCACCGAGCCACAGAAGATTCAGAAGCTGGGCCAGCTGCGTCAGGGCGTAGTGAAAGTTCTGGAAGACACCACCTTCACGCCCAGCCTGAGCCGCAAATACACCGTAGCCGACCTGATTACGGGCTACGGCGTGGCCGAAGCCGTACGCCACTACTACGAGCTGTGGGGTGGCCGCAGTGTGGCCGGCAAGCGCGCCATCATTCAGGGCTGGGGCAACGTGGGGGCCGCAGCGGCCTACTATCTGGCCAGCCAGGGCGCCCGTATCACCGGCATCATCGACCGGGCGGGCGGCCTGCTCAACACCGAGGGCTTCTCGCTGGAGGAAATCCGGGCGCTGTTTCTGGAGCGCGAGGGCAACGCCCTGACGGCTCCGAACCTGCTGTCGTTCGACGAAATCAACCAGCGTATCTGGAGCAGCGGTGCCGAAATCTTTATTCCGGCGGCGGCCTCCCGGCTGGTTACGCGCGGGCAGGTAGAGCAGCTGATTGCGGGCGGCCTGGAAGTTATTTCGTGCGGCGCCAACGTGCCGTTCCAGGACCCGGAAATCTTCTTCGGCCCGACCGGCGAGTTTGCCGACCAGCACACTTCCGTCATCCCCGATTTTATTGCCAACTGCGGCATGGCGCGCGTCTTCGCCTACCTGATGGAAACCAACGCCGAAATCACCGACCAGGCCATCTTCGCTGATACGTCGCGCGTGATTCGCCGGGCGCTGGAGCGCACCCGCCAGCAGGGCGACTCCCGCACGGGGGTAGCCCAGAAGTCGTTTGAAATGGCGCTGCGCCAGCTGGTATAACGCCCCGGTAAGCGGCGGGCGCACTTCCCGGCACCAATTGAACGCTCTACAGGCCCTTTCATCCTTTCCCTTATGACGCTTCAGGAAATCCTGCACTACCGCTTGCTCGGCAACAATGTGGGCGCGTACCTGACCTGCGCGGGCATTCTGCTGTTCGGCTACGCGTTTCGGCGGCTGCTGTCGCGGCTGTTGTCGCGGCTGGTGTTCCGCTTCATCCGCAAGCGGACCGAAGGCGTGAGCGAAGCACAGTTTCAGGCGCTGCTGATTCAGCCCATGTCCATCGTGGTATTCTTCGCCACGATATACCTGGCGTTTCAGGTGCTCGACTATCCGGTGAGCAGCTCTGAGCTTACCAAGCACGAGCCCTGGCCCAAGGTGGCCCTGTTCCGGCTCTACCAGGTCGGGCTGATTGTCGGTATCACCTGGATTGGGCTGCGCCTCGTCGATTTTCTGACGCTGGTGTTTCGGCGGCGGGCTGAGGCCAGCACCTCGCGCCTCAACAACCAGCTGATTCCGTTTGCCAAAGACCTGCTGAAGGTGCTGGTGCTCACTCTGGCGTTTCTGGCGCTGCTGGGGCGCGTGTTCGGCGTCAACGTTACGGCCCTGATTGGGGGCCTGGGCATCGGGGGCCTGGCCGTGGCCTTTGCAGCCAAGGAGAGCCTCGAAAACCTGATTGCCTCGTTCACCATCTTTCTCGACCGGCCCTTCGCCGTGGGCGACCTGGTGGATGTGGGCGGCGTGACGGGCACCGTGGAGAAGGTAGGTTTCCGGAGCACGCGCCTGCGTACTGCTGAGAAAAGCTACGTAACCGTGCCCAACAAGTCGATGATTGACAAGCCGCTGGACAACCTGTCGTTGCGGACGGCCCGGCGCGTCAACTTCACGCTGGCGCTCAGCCACACCACCACCAGCCAGCAACTGCACCAGATTGTACGGGAGGGCAAACGGCTCATCGGCGAAAATCCGCTCGTTACGCAGGATGTGCAGATACAGTTTGCGGCGCTTACGCCTGCAGCCAAGGAAGTTACCGTGCAGTACTTCGTGGAAACCACCAGCTACGACGAGTATCTGGCCGTGAAGGAGGAAATGAACTACCGCCTCATAGAAGCAGTGGAGCGGGCGGGCGGCTCTTTCGCCAGCTCCGGTACCACAGTCGTGCAGCTCGGGCACGGCGGGCCTTTGGAAGGGCTCAACCCCGTCAACACGCCCCTGTTATAGCCCTCTGCTTCATACAAAAGGCCGGCCGCTTCATGAGCGGCCGGCCTTTTGTATGGAAGTAAAAGTCGGTTGGCTCTACCGGCGTCCGCCGAGCAGCCCACCAAGCAGGCTGCCCATGCCGCCGCCCATCAGGCCGCCCAGTCCGGCGCCACCGGCGCTGCGGGGCTGCGAGTTGGGCTGGCCGCCCAAGCCGCCCAGAATAGACATCAGCGAGCCAAGGCCGCCGCTGCCCACATGGGAGCCCTGTTGCGGCAGGTTGCCATAGCCGCCTGATGCTCCGGCGCCCGAGTTGCCGCCCATCATGCCACTCAGCAGGCCCCCGCCGAGCAAGCCGCCGAGCAGGCCACCCATTGAGCTGCCGCCCATAGCGCCGCTCATCAGGCCGCCCATAGTGTCGCCGCCCATCAGGCCGCCACCCATCAGGCCCCCACCGCTGCTCTGGCCGCGGCCGCCCATCACCTTCGACAGCACCATCGGAGCCACTACGCCCAGCAAACCGGCCATCAGAGCGCCTTTCGGAATTCCGGCATTGTCGAGCTTGTCGCTGATGCCGCTGAAGAAGCCTTGTTTGGCGGGGTCGCTGGCATCGTGCGGGACGTGGGCGGCCTGGTCTACTACCTGGTTCAGAGCCTGAGTTTGCTGGGGCGTGATGTTGAGGTAAGCGGCAATTTTATTCACCATGGCTTCCTCGTCGTTGGCGTAGGAGCCATCGGCGCGGGCAAAGCTGATGAGGTCTGTCACGAGCGAGTAGCGCAGGTCGCTGCCACGCAACGCGTCCAGGTTGGCTTTGATACTGTCGTTGGTAGAGTCACGGGCCGCTGAGAGAACCTGCTGGGTAGCGCCGCCAGAAAGACCGGCCTGGTGCGCAAGCTGCTGCAGAAACTCAATTTCAGTGGCAGAAGCCTCCCGGTCGGCGGACGCCAGGCTGGCAATCACGCTTAGATAGGCCGCTTTTTCTTGATCCGAATAGTTTTGCAGGAGTTGGGAATCGTTCATTGTAGTTGCATGTGAGGGGGTGGTCAAACAGCTGTTGCTGTTGGTCTCTAACGCAGAGCTACGGATTAGGTTAGCGTACGATGCCGGCACCAACCTGGGGCGTTGCAGCACTCAAAAGTCGAAGTATTCGCCGGTCTGGGGCTGCGCCGGTTTTTTCTCCGGCTTTTTCAGTTCGAATGCCTTGCGTGGGGCCGGGGGCGTGGTATTTTCAACTGGTGCCACTGGCTTGGGCGGTTCAGCGGCCGTAGCCGGACGCCGCGCTGGCGGCAGGCTGCTTGCCGGCCGGGCCACCGACGACCGTCGGTCATACGTCACCCGAAAATTGTCCTCGTCGCCCTGAATGGCCAGCAGCAGGCTGGGGCCGGAGCCCATACCGGCCGTACGCTGCAGCAGCCCCGGCAGAATCGGGATGCTGACGTGGTAGTCCATCTGCTGGTCGAAGGTGTGCGTGCCGGTAACGCGGATCAGAGAAGCCGCCCGCACGTTGGAGCGGATTTCCATTTCCGGCAGATACACCGTGCGGCTCTGAATGTAGACCGGAGTAGTAAGCTGAGCGAAGCGCAGATGCCGCAGCCGCTCCCGGCCCGCAATCATCGAAAGCTTCTGCAGCGGCTGGAAGTTGTTCAGCTCGCCGTTGCGCACAGTCAGGTTCACTTCGGCCTCCATTCGGTCAGTCAGCGGGTTCAGAGCCCCATCGAAATACAGGTCCGATTCGGCCCGGGCCGTGAGGGAGCCGCGCAGGTGCCGGGCTGTAATGAAGCGCTGGCCGAAATCCTCGAAGGCGTAGAACAGGCTGTCGAGCGGCAGCTGCTGGCAGCTGATGGTAGAGCTCAGGCGCAACAGCTGAGGCCGGCGCGCGTCGAGGGTGCCCCGGAAGCTGGCCTGCCCACCCGCTGCCATAATAGAAAGCGGGGCGGCACTCAGCAGCTGGTTGCGCAGCCGGATGGTGCCCGTTAGGCGTTGCCCGCGAAACCGCCGGAACCGCACGCGCTGCACATCGGTACGCACATCCAGGGCCAGCTGCGGCGAAATCCGCAAGCCATAGCTGCCGGCTGCCGGAGTACTCGGCGCGGCTGGTTTGGCGACAGTGGCCCGGGAAGGGCCGGCGGGCTGGTGCATCCGCAGCAGCTGGTCAAAATCAAGCAGCTGCGCCTTCAGGTCAGCATCCAGGAGCAGTTGCTGGCGGGGCAGCAGCAGCCAGCCCAGCGCATTCCGAAAGAAGCCATTCAGCCGGAAATCAGAATTGCCAATTTTCCCGGAAAAGCCGTTGATAGCCACATCATTGCGGCGCAGCACGAAGTTGCCATTCAAGCCCGTAAATGGCTGGCGGAAGTCGCGCAGCTGCAGCTGCACGCCGTGCAGCGCCAGTACACCGCTGGAACGCACAGCGGCCGAAGCGGGCTGGGCCCGAAACTGGCGCAGATTCCCCACAAACTGCAGCTGCAGCCGGGCGGTGCCACTGGCCGCACGCACGGCGGCCAGCGGGTAGAAGCGTTGCGCCCGTCCTACGTCCAGGTCGGCCCGCAGATCCAGGCTCAGGGTGGGGTTCTGGAAGTTGACGTAGCGCACGTTGCCGCTGAACGGGCGCCCCTGCAGCGTACCGCGCACGTCGCGCAGACTCAGCACGGAAGTATGGGCGGCCCGGGCCGCACCGTTGCTGAAACTGCCGCTCAAAAACACGTGCTCCACGGCCTGCCGGAACTCCGGATGGTAAAACGAGGCGTCGCGGCAGCCGAAGCTTACATCAATGCGGGGGCTGGCTTTCGCCGACAGCTCGCCGCGCACTGTTCCGCCGAAGTACAAGTCGCCGCGGCTGCGGTAGGCACTCAGGCGGCTGGCCAGCCGTGCCGGCAGCAGCGCCAGCACCGACTGCGCATCGGTCTGGCGGCCTTCCATGCGCAGGCCCAGGGTGGTAGCCTGGCGGTAGTCGACGCGGCCGGCCACGCTGTAGGCAGCCTTGCCCACGTTCAGCACCGACGGCTCGATGGTGACGAGCCGGGCGGCGCGGTCTATCTGCAGGCGGGTCGTGAGGGCCAGGTCTTTGTTGCGGAAGTAGGCATCGGGGCCAAGCTGCAGAGCCTCTACCCGCGTGCTGCCCTGGGCCCGCACTCCCACCAACATGTCCTCTACGTCGAGTTGGGCTTTCACATCATGCACCTGCACGGTGTAGCGCTGCTGCCGCTGCTGGTCATCGTATACGGCCCGCACACGCTCCAGCCTGATATTTTCGAGGGCAAATGCAAAGGGCTGGCTGGCGGCGGTAGCGGTGGTATCGTAGCGGATGACGTCGTAGTTGGCGCGCCCCTGCTGGTCGTGGCTGACCTGCACCTGCCCATCGGTGAGCGTAACGGCCCGGATGCGGTAGTGTCCGCGCAGCATGTCCCAGGCATCGAAGGCGAAGTAGAGGCGGCGGGCACGGGCCAGCGGCACGGTATCCTGCGGTAACGAGCCGCTCACGCGCAGTTCGTGCAGCGTGATGGACACGCGCGGGAACTGGTCGAGCAGGGAAACCTGCATGCGGCCCACTTTCACCGGCGTTATAAGGTAGCGGTTGGCCTCCTGCACAAACAGCGCAATGATGCGCTCCTGCCCCAGCCACACGCCGCCCACTACCACGGCCAGCAGCAAAAGCAGCCCGGTTAAAGAAAATATTACTAGTCGCCGCAGCTTTTTCAATCGTCGAAAATTTCTGACTCTAAAAGAGTTGCCCTCTCGCCTACGCCCATGCCAGACAAATTCCCGGCTTAAAGTTCGCACAAAGAGTTGCGTAATCGAAAATGACCTGCCATATTTGCCATCCCAAACGGGACACGCCCATGGGAGATTAGCTCAGCTGGTTCAGAGCATCTGCCTTACAAGCAGAGGGTCACTGGTTCGAACCCAGTATCTCCCACTTTATTGTTTACGCATACCCCTCGGGAGATTAGCTCAGCTGGTTCAGAGCATCTGCCTTACAAGCAGAGGGTCACTGGTTCGAACCCAGTATCTCCCACCATTACAAGGACAGCCCTCCCGGCTGTCCTTTTTTGTTTTCCGGCCGGCCTGGTGTCGGAAGCTGTATTTCTGTTTGGGACTATGCTTGCACGCGCTAAAAGGCAGAACTGGCTGGTACGCATGTTCTTTGGCTTGCTGCTGCTGGCCGGGCTGCTGCTCTTCCGCGACTACGGCGTTTCGGTGGATGAGCCAACCGACCATCACAATGGCGCCATCAATGCCAAGTATGTGGCCGAGCAGCTGTTTCCGGCGCTGCTGCCGGCCGATGCCGACCTGCGGCGGATTCCGCCCCTGGCCAGCAACAAGAACAACGACCATGGCGTGCTGTTTGAGCTGCCGGTGGCGGGGCTGGGGCGGCTGCTTGCCGATGGGCAGCCGGGCCACTATTTTCTGCTGCGGCACCTGTGTGTCTTTCTGACGTTTGTGGGTGGCACGTGGGCCTTGTATCGGCTGGCCTGGCTGCAGTTTGGGCATCGGCTGGCGGGGCTGCTGGCGGCGGCGTTGCTGGTGTTCTCGCCGAGGTTTTTTGCGGAAGCCTTCTTCAACGGTAAGGACATTGTCTTCATGGCCTTTTTCACGCTGGCCATGTACACGCTGGCGCGGCTGCTCCAGCGGCCTACGCTGTGGTGGGCCCTGGTGCATGGCCTGGCTACGGCCGCGGCCATTGGGCTGCGGCTGCCGGCCTTCATTATAGTGGCCTTCACGGTGGCCGGGGTGGGCCTGCTGGCCGCCTTTCCCGGCCCGAACGATACCATACCGACGCGCCGCCTTGCCAGGATGCTGGCCGTGTATGGGTGCGCCACTGTGCTCGGAACCATTGCCTGCTGGCCGTATCTGTGGGAGGCGCCACTGGCGCATTTTCTGGAGGCCTACCAGAGCCTGAGCCGCTACGGCTGGCCCTTCAGCACGCTGTATCTGGGGCAGTTTGTGCCCGCCGCTCAGCTTCCGTGGCACTACGTTCCGGTCTGGATGCTCATCACGACTCCGCTGCCTTACGTGCTGGCGGCAGTGCTGGGAGTTGGGGCTTCGGTTCGGCAGATCCTACGACAGCGCTTCAGTATGGCGCGTACCCTGCCCGGCCGCCTGCACCTGCTGACCCTGGGCTGGCTCCTCGGGCCGGTGCTGATGGTGATAGTGCTGCGCTCGACGCTGTATGATGGCTGGCGGCACCTGTATTTCGTGTATCCGGCGCTGCTGCTGCTGGCTGTGCGCGGCCTGCTGCTGCTTGGGCGGGCTGCCGCACAGCCCCGGCAATGGGTGCGGCACCTTGCCACGGCGCTGCTCCTGCTGCTGGGCGGCGAGACGCTGCGGACGGTAGCGCGCATAGTGCAGCTTCATCCTTATCAGCATCTGTACTTCAGCTTCCTGCCGGCCCGGGTGGCAGAGCAGCAGTTTGAGCGCGACTACTGGGGCCTGGCGTTTCGGCAGGGACTGGACTGGGTGCTGGCCCACGACCCGGCGCCGCAGGTAACCGTGGCCAGCGACGTGCCGGATATGGTGTACGCCAATGCCTTCCTACTGTCGGCTTCTGACCAGGCGCGCCTGCGCCGCGTACCAGCCGCCCAAAGCGCGCCGCCGGCCCGCTATTTTCTGGCTAACTACCGCTGGCACCCGCAGCCCTATCCCGATAGTTTGGGCACAGAAGTTTACACTATCCGGGCCGGGGGCATCAAGATACTTTCGGTATTCCGGCGGCCCTAGTGCCGGGCTTCGCATCTTCGCAGCCAGCTTTTCTATCTGCTTTCCTGTTCAATTTCTTGTCGATGCCTGTTGCCAGTAAAGTCCGTCGGCTAAGTACGGGGCTGTTTTTTGGGGTGCTACTGCTACTGGGTGCCTGGCTGCACCGCGACTATGGCGTGTCGTGGGATGAAACGAACAACCACCTCAACGGGCTGGTCAACCTCAAGTTCATTGCGGCCAAGCTGCTGCCGGCCACGCACCCGATTCAGAGCCACCCCACTTTCGCCACCACTCCCGACATCCTCGACTTCCCGGACGCGCACCACGGGCCGCTGTTCGAGATGAGCGCCGTAGTGCTGAGCTACCTGCTCACCGACCACGACTCCCGCTCCTATTTTCTGCTGCGCCACTTTCTGATCTTCAGCCTCTTCACGATGGGCGCCTGGGCGCTATACCGGCTGGGCACCCACTGGCTGCGCGACTGGCGCTGGGGGCTGCTGGGGGCGGCGCTGCTGGTGTTGTCGCCGCGGTTCTTTGCCGAGGGCTTCTACAACGGCAAGGACATCGTGTACATGGCCTTTTTCACGCTGGCCATGTACACGCTGCTGCGCCTGTGCCAGCGGCCCACCGTGGGCCGGGCCCTGCTGCACGGGCTGGCTACCGCGCTGGCCATGGATATCCGGGTGCAGGGCCTGCAGCTGGTGCTGTTTACGCTGGTGGGGCTGGGGCTGGAAAAACGCTGGGGCCTGGAGCCGCTGCCGGGCCGGCGGATGTTGCTGTCGGTACTGCTGGCGTATCTGGGGGCAACCACCGTGGGGGTGCTGGCGGGCTGGCCGTATCTGTGGGCCCATTCGCTGCCGAAGCTGCTGGAGGTGAGCACACACGCGGTGCGCTACCCCTGGGGCTTCACCAACTTCTACATGGGCCAGTTTCTGCTGGTAGGCGAGTTGCCGTGGCACTACATTCCGGTCTGGATGGGCATCACGATTCCGCTACCGTTTTCATTGGCGGCGGTAGTAGGCCTGGGGGCGGCGCTATGGTACGGCTGGCAGCGGGGCCGCCGCGCACTGAGCACCGCCGCAGGCCGTACCGGCGTGCTGGTGGCTCTGTGGCTGCTGGGCCCCATACAGGTGGTCATGCTCACGCATACGGTAGTGTATGAAGGCTGGCGACACCTGTATTTCGTGTATCCGGCGCTGCTGCTGTGGGCGGTGCAGGGCATCCGGCAAATGGTGCGGCTAAGCCGGCAGGCCGGCTGGCGGCGCATGGCGGCCCGGGCGGCCATCGGGCTGGGTTTGCTCGAAACCGCGCATACTGCCGTGCGCATCGTGCAGATGCACCCGCATCAGAATGTGTATTTCAGCTTTCTGCCGGGCGAGGTGGCCGAGCAGCTTTTTGAGCGCGACTACTGGGGGCTGGGCTACCGGCAGGGCCTGGAGTGGGTGCTGGCGCAGGATGCTTCGCCGGAAGTGACGGTGAATGTATTCTGGCACTATCCGCTCTACAACAACTCCCTCATCATCAAGCCCCAGGACCGGGCCCGCCTGCGCTACACCCCCGATGGCACTGCCCGCTACTACCTGGCCGGCTACCGCTGGCACCCGCAGTCCTACCTCGATTCATTGGGTACCGAGGTGCACGCCATCCGGGCCGGGGGCGTGAAGGTGCTGTCCGTTTTCCGGCGGCAGTAAGTCTGTTCTTACCTTCGCGCCCACGCTTGCCGAACCCTGCTTTCTCCTGAAACCCGGGGCCTCACTCCTCTTCTACACTTGCTATGCCTCTGCTCGAAGTCAACAGCCCGACCCGCGCCCGCCAGTTCCGCGACCTGGCGGAGCGGATTTATCAGCAGCACCCCAACTGGATTCCGCCCCTCGACCACGAGCTGGAAGCGGTTTTCGACCCGAAGCAGAACGCCAATTTCAAGCACGGTGAAGCTATTCGCTGGATTCTGACCAATGACACCGGGGAGGTTATCGGCCGGGTAGCGGCCTTCGTAAACCAGCAGACAGCCTACGCCGATACCACGCTGCCCACCGGCGGCATGGGCTTCTTTGAGTGCATTGATGATCAGGCGGCGGCCAATACGCTGTTTGAGGCCAGCCGCGCCTGGCTGGCCGGGCGCGGCATGCAGGCCATGGACGGGCCCATCAATTTCGGGGAGCGGGACCGGTACTGGGGGCTGCTGGTGTCGGGCTTCACCGAGCCCAACTACGGCATGTTCTACCACCCGCCGTATTATCAGCAACTATTTGAGAGCTATGGCTTTCAAACGTATTTCAAGCAGTATACCTGCTACCGCGAAGTAGCTACGCAGCTGCACCCCAGCTTCAGCAACGCCGCCGTGCGCTACGCCGAGCAATATCCGGCCTTCCAGTTCCGGCACGCCAGCAAGCGCGACCCGGAAAAGATGGCCCGAGACTTCCACCACGTCTATAACCTGGCCTGGGCCAACCACAGCGGCATTGCGGCCATGCCGCTGGAAAAAGCCCGCGAACTGGTGCGCCAGATGAAGCCCGTGCTGGATGAGCGCCTGCTTTGGTTTGCCTACCACAACGACGAGCCGATTGCCTTCTTCGTGAGCTTGCCGGAGCTAAACCAGATTTTCAGGCACGTAGGCCGCAACTTCAACCTCTGGAATAAGCTGCGCTTTTTGTGGCAAAAGCACCGCTACGAGCAGCGCACCGACAAAAAGCTCTTCGGAGTAATATTTGGCGTGGTGCCGGAGTGGCAGGGCAAGGGAGTAGAAAGCGCCCTGATGGTGCATGCCCGCGCCGAGTTTATGCGGGCCGGCTACACAGAAATCGAAATGAACTGGATAGGCGACTTCAACCCCCGGATGCTGGCCCTGACCCGCTCCATCGGGGCGCGCATCTACAAAACCCACGTCACCTACCGCTACCTCTTCGACCGGCAGCGGCCTTTCGAGCGCAGCCCGATTATTCGGTGAAGAGCAGCCGAATGGTTGAGTAGCGGAGTAAGCCGTTATGGATTGCGGCTTACTCCGCTCATGCTCTGTGGCCCAGATGCATCTGGCCTAGGGCATGTGGCCAGCAAAGAAAAAACCGTCATTCCGGCTGCGCTCGGAATGACGGTCTGTTGTGGGGCTGTTTATGTTACCTATCCACGCGGCTACTCAATTGCTCAGTTACTCTCCGCTGAAAGCCTGGTGCAGTTGCAGCACCTGCGGAATCAGCAAGTGTTGGTCGTCGTTGCGGATGAGGTGGTCGGCGCGCTGCATTTTTTCTTCCTCGCTCATCTGCTTCCCGATGATGGCCAGCACGTCGTCGGCGGTGCGGTGCGGGTCGCGGTGCAGCACCCGGGCCTGCCGGATTTCCAGCGGCGCAAATACCGTAATGACTTGGTCCAGCTGGCGGTAGGCCCCCGACTCGTACAGTAGCGCGGCTTCTTTTAGGATGTAGGCATGGCCCTGCGCCTCACGCTCCGCCGACCATTGGGCGAAGTCGCGGCCTACGGCGGGGTGCACCAGCGCATTGAGGCGCGCCAGTTGGGCAGGATCGGCGAAGGCAAGGCGGCTGATGTGGGTGCGGTTGAGCTGGCCGGCGGCGTCGAAGGTATCGGGCCCGAAAGCGGCCTGCAGCTCGTCGCGCAGGTGCGCGTCGTTCACCATCACCCACTTGGCCCGGAAATCCGAATCGTACACCGGCACGCCCAGCACCTGAAACAGGCGGCACACCACGCTTTTGCCCGAGCCAATACCGCCCGTAATGCCAATCCGACGCATACGCTGGAGAGTAAGTGAGTATGCTGAAGGCCTGAGCAACTGCAGCATATGCCTGAACGGCTGCTCCCTTGCTCAGCGTATGCAGCTACTCCTGTGGAACTGTGGTGATACGCACTGCTTTGGTGATGACGCGGCGGCCGCGCACCGTTTCGGGCACGTGAGCCAGTACGGGTTGGAGGCTGGAATCGGGGCCGGTAAACTGGCCGTAGTGTAGCCGAACGCGCACTTTGCTTCGGTCGAGGCGGGCGCTGTCTTCGGGGAAGCACTGCAGGCGCACGCGCACGGTTGCGGGGTGGAGCTGGTAGATGTGGCCCGCCGGGAAGCCGACCAACTCCGGCAGCACATTCAGGCCCACGCTCACCAGTGGCCGGGGCTGCAGGCGCACACGCACTTCCTGCACATTGGTCTGCACCAATTCCGGGCCGCCAATCGGTACGCTCAGGTCGCCGTTGCTGCTGCTGGCGGGCGCCTGGGGCAGATGTACCGGATACGGGTTGGCCAGCGCCTCTACCTGCCGGGCCGGCCCCCGGAACAGCACCTGCGCCGGCATGAAACGGGCCGCAAACGGCAGCGCCGAGCCATCGGCGGCGGGACTCAGCGCCAGGGTCAGGCGGCGGCTCACCAGCCGGTCGAATTCCACCCAGAGCGTATCCGAAATCAGGTAGTTGAACTGCAGCCCTTCCATGGCCGACTGCAGCGCCGGCCGCACGGCCAGGCCCGTCACGTAGCGCGTGTTGGGCAGGCCATACAGCGTTATTTCGGCCGGCTTCACGTCCAGCATCAGTTGCTTACGAAGCAGTTTCCAGCCGCGGCTGGTCACGTTTACGGCTATTTCCGTTGGCAGAGGCTTCACCGGCATGTAGCGCGAGGCATCGTAGCGCCAGGCCAGCGGATAGGTGATGCGAGTGGTGTAGGTCTTGTTAAGGGCGTTCAGCATCCAGAAGGTGCTGGCGGCCAGAAAGCATGCCGTTACGGCCCGCCAATAGCTGCGCTCCTGCCCGTAAAACGGGCTGACGAACCAGCGCAGCATACGGGCAGGGCGGACAAGCGGCATAAGGGCAGCGTAGGATTAGGCCGAGGTGGCTGGCGCGTCAGCGGCGGCTTTAGCGGGTTTCACTTCGCGGGCAATGGCCGAGCGGTCGAATTTAAGCTTCGTGCCCCGGTCTACCTCAATGATAACCGCGTCGTCGCTCAGATCCAGCACCTTGCCGTGCAGCCCGCCAATCGTAACCACGGTAGCACCTTTGGCAATGGATTCGCGGAACTTCTTGGCCTCCGCTGCTTTGCGCTGCTGCGGCCGGATCATGAAGAAGTACATTATTACCGCAATGGCTACCGGAAACAGGTACGACAAAAAGCTGTTGGCAGAGGATGGCGCGGCGGCCTGAAGAAAGAGGGTAGCAAACATAAACAGAGACAGTTAGGCAATACGGTGGCAGGAAAACAGAAAACAGCAATGAGGTGAAACCAGGCTCCTTACTAACCAGAACCTCGTTTCACCTCATCAGCCGTCGGCTTGCTACACGCTACCGCAGGATCGGGCCTTGCTGGCCGTCGGGCAGAATGTTGGTCTTGATGGAAATCTGGTTGATGCTGGGCGTGGTGTTGGCCTGCACCGTCACCTGCTTGTTCTGGATGCCGGATTTGCCGTGGCTGTCAAACTGCACCTCAATCGTGCCTTTGCCGCCGGGCTGCACAGGCTCCTTGGTCCAGGAAGGCGTGGTGCAGCCGCAGGCCGCCTGCGCATTCTCGATGAGCAGCGGCGACTTGCCGGTGTTCGTGAACTCAAACGTGTGCTTTACCACGTCGCCGGGCTTGATGTCGCCGAAGTCGTGCTCGGTTTTGGCGAAGGTCATCACCGGCGCGTTTGGGTTGGCTACTTCAGTTTCGGCCGTCACATTGGGGTTGTCAATGGTCGGGTTGGCGGCGGCTTCGGTGGCGGCGGCGTTCATGCCTTCCGCGCCTACCTCGGCGGGCTTATCGTTGGAGCAGGAACCCGCCAGCAGAGCACCCGCCAGCAGGAAAGAAGGAAAGAGAATACGTTTCATGCGAAAAAGAATGTGAACCCAGGCAAGTACCTAGGCAACCTGCAAATTAGCAATAATTGCCTGCGCAAACTCCGAGGTGGAGGCAGGGCCGCCTAGGTCGCCGGTGCACTTGTTTTTGTCTTTGAGAGTAGCTTCCAGCGCCTTCTCAATCTGGTCGGCGTAGGTGTGCTCGCCCAGGTGGTGCAGCATCATCAGGGCCGAGCGGAGCAGCGCCGTGGGGTTGGCTTTGCCCTGGCCGGCAATATCGGGAGCCGAGCCGTGTACGGCTTCGAAAATGGCCATATCGTCGCCGATGTTGGCGCCGGCCACTACGCCCAGGCCGCCCACGAGGCCGGCGCACAGGTCAGAAAGAATGTCGCCGAAGAGGTTGGTGGTTACCACCACATCGAACTGCTCGGGCTTGTTTACCAGCTGCATGCACATGTTGTCGATGATCTTGTCCTCGAACACGATGTGCGGAAACTCGTTGCTGGCTTCTTTGCAGGCGTTCAGCATCAGGGTGCCGGCCATTTTCAGGATGTTGGCTTTGTGGGCGAGCGTCACTTTTTTGCGGCCGTGCTTGTCGGCGTAGGCAAAGGCGGCGCGGCAGATTTTGCGCGAGCCTTCCTTGGTAATGCGGTTGAACGAGTCGGCAATGCCGAGGCGCTCATCGTATACTTCCAGGCCCGAGTACAGGCCTTCGGTGTTTTCGCGGAACAGCACCAGGTCAATGCCCTCGTAGCGCGTCTTGATGCCGTCGGTGGTTTTAGACGGGCGCACGTTCTGGTAGAGGTCGTATTTCTGGCGCAGCGTTACGTTGATGCTGCGGAAACCCTTGCCCACCGGCGTCGTGATGGGGCCTTTCAGGGCCACGCGGTTTTTCTCCAGCGACGACAGCAGCGCCTGCGGAATCAACTCGCCCGACTGGTCGAAGGTGGTCTGGCCGGCGTTCTGCTCTTCCCATTGCACAGGCACCTTGGCGGCAGCGAAAATGTCGGTTACAGCTTTCGTGATTTCCGGCCCAATGCCGTCGCCGGGGATGAGGGTGATGAGATGCATCAAGTAATGAAATGAGGGATGGGGAGATGGGGAAGCCGGCCCAACTGGCCGGCCATGTTGGCGCAAAGGTACCACGCCAGAGTATGCCACAAATGAAAATGTGCCGATGTGCCGTTTGCAGAGCGAGGGCAAGCCTCCTGCAAATCAGCGCATCAGCACATTTTGGTCACTGGCGTCATTCTCAACTGCCTTTGCGGGAGTTTATCTGGTTGATGAGCTGATCAACGTCGCCGAGCAGCTGCTCCGCCTTGCTTTTGGCATCCTGAATCACGCGCTGGCCTTCGCTTTTAGCCGAGCTGGGGCTCTGGTCGGCGCGGCTGGTCACGAGATTTTCGGTGAGGTCGGCCAGCGTCTCGCGGTACTTTTCCAGCTGATAGCTCAGCCAGCTGCGGGTTTCGCGACCTTTCTCAGGTGCATACAGAAGTCCGATGACGGCCCCGGTGAGGGCACCGCCCGCGAAGCACAAAATACCGGTAGTGGTTTTGCTACCCATAACATTCGAAACGTGGCGTGGTGGGAAGAGAGGAAAGAAAATAACACCCTATAGACGAGGCCAGCCCCGGCCAGGTTGCCCCGGCTGGGCGCTACTGGTTGTCCAGCAGGCCCCGGCCCGACTTGCGGATGGCGCCGCTGGCGGTTAGATCCTGGGCCAATTTATCCAGAATCCCGTTCACGAACTGCTTGCTCTTGGGGGTGCTGTAGATTTTGCTGATTTCGATGTACTCGTTGATGGTCACTTTCACCGGAATGCCCCGGAAGAGGTGCATTTCGCAGAGCGCCATCTTCAGCAGAATCTTGTCGGTGAGGGCTACGCGCTCCACGTCCCAGTTCTGCACCGATTCGGCAATCAGCTTCTCGTATTTCTCGTCGTCGGCCAGGGTTTGCTTGTAGAGGCTTTCGGCGAACTCCTTGTCCTCGGCCCAGTTCGCCGACAGCGACATCAGCTCCATTTCCTCGGTGGCGGCTTCGTCGAGCATCTTCACCGTCTTGAGCACCAGATTCTTCACGACCGGCCGGTTTTCCTCCCAGTTCAGGTCGTCTTCCTCGATGTAGCGCGGCAGACTCTCGCCCTTGAAGACAAAGGCTTTGAAGATGTGCTTCAGCATTTCCTGGTCCTCGGCGTAGTTGCCGGCCGGAGCCGCCAGGTAACTGAGTACTTCGGGGTCCTGCTTTATCTCGTTGCGCCAGGCGGTGCGCAGGGCTTCCATCTCCTCTTCGCCGTGCCATTGCTGGGAGCGGCGAATGGTGAGGGCCTGCAGCTGCGTGTTGCTGATAAGCTTCTGGATGACCTGATTCTCTTCGAGGCGGGTGGTGTCCAGCAGCGGCTCGGCCGATGCAATGTGCTTGCGGGCGGCGCGGGCTTTGTCTTCCTCAATCACCTGTAGCAGCGCCTCCGGAATGTTGAGCAGGTGTAGGTACTGGTCGTGAATGCTCTCGGCCGCGTGCACCATCTGGCCACCATAAAAGGAAGCGTCCTTCGCTATGGCCTTCTGGTAGTACTTGATGGCATCCTGCACGGCACCGTACACATCAGCATCGTCGCCTTTTTCGGGCTCCTCGCCGCTCTTGTACCATTCTTTCAGCACCACTTCGGCCAGCTTGCGCTGGCCTTGCAGCTTGCGACGGTCCTGGGGCTCCGGCGAGGTCAGATCGGGCGCAAAAGCATCCGCAATCTGGTCATTAGCCAGCGAAAAATCAGACGCAACTGCCTGATGATAGGCGTAGAGGGCCTGCATGACTTTGATGCGGAGCGTGCGACGGTTGAGCATGGGGTTGAGAAAGAATGAGTGAATGAGTGCATGAGCGAATGAGTGAAGTGGTCATTCACTCATTCGCTCATGCACTCATTCACCATTTAAAAAGTAGATTTTACTTTGCCCAGTGAGGCAATGCGCTCCTCAGCCTGCCGGATGGCGGCGGCTTGCGGATGGCTCTGCTCCTGCTCGGCTTTGTTGAGAACCTGGGTGGTGTAGTCGTAGATTTTCTCGGTCTGGGTGAGAGCCGTCTGGCGGCTGCCGCCTACTACTTCCGAGTATACATTGATGAGGCCACCGGCATTGATGAGGAAATCGGGGGCATACACGATGCCGCGCTCCACGAGGGCCGGGCCGTGCACATTTTCGCTCTTGAGCTGGTTGTTGGCGCAGCCAGCAATTACGCGGCACTTCAGCCGGGCAATGGTGTCGTCGTTGATGGTGGCACCCAGCGCGCAAGGCGAGTAGATGTCCACATCCTGGTCGTAGATTTCATCGAGGCCAACGGCCCGGGCACCGAAGCGGGCCGCCGCTTCAATGGCGCGGTCTTCGTAGTAGTCGGTGAGCACCAGCTGGGCGCCTTCCTTCTGCAGGTACTCCAGCAGATAGGTACCTACATGGCCCACGCCCTGCACCGCAATGCGCTTGCCAGCCAGCGAGTCAGACCCGAACGCCTTTTTGGCCGCGGCCTTCATGCCCATGTAGGTGCCGTAGGCCGTCACCGGCGACGGGTCACCGGAGCCGCCCATGCTTTCGGGCAGGCCCGCTACGTGCTTGGTTTCCATCCGGATGTATTCCATGTCCTTGGTGGTCATGTTCACATCTTCGGCCGTGATGTACTTGCCGTTGAGGTTTTTCACGAAGCGGCCGAACTTGCGCAACAGCGCCTCGGTCTTCATGGTCTGGTCGCCGATGATGACGGCCTTGCCTCCACCCAGATTGAGGCCCGAAATAGCGGCCTTATACGTCATGCCGCGCGAGAGGCGCAGCACGTCGTTCAGGGCTTCGGCATCGGAGGCGTAGTGCCACATGCGCGTGCCGCCCAGGGCCGGGCCCAGTACGGTATTGTGAATGCCGATGATGGCGCGCAGACCGGTTTCGTGGTCGTGGCAGAACACTACCTGCTCGTGCTGGTGCTCAGCAATCTGACCGAAAACCGACGTATCGGTCATTTCTTGGATTTCAACCATGGGGACGGAGAAGAGGGGGATGGGGGAATTTTGGGAAAGAACAGAGCGGAACTTGCGGGTTGTATCTTTGAGAAGTGCGCTGCGGCTCAGCGTTTACGTTGAACGGCTCAGAACCGGCTATTATTCATCCGGCCCAAACCCCCGCTTCGGAGCACACACCTCAATTCGGGTGCAAAAGTAACCCAATTTCCGGTTACGGCCATCGGCGGCGCTATCTTCGCGGCGGGTGGGCCGTAAGAGTTCCGGCCCCTATCCTCTCCTGCTGTGCGCGCACTTTCTGCTACCAATAAATACCTGTTTCGCTATAAATGGCACTTCCTCGGAGGCGTGCTGTTTGTGGCCCTGAGCACCCTGCTGGCCATCTTTCCGGCCCAGATAGTGCGCTACGCCTTCGATTTGGTGAGTGAGGGCATTGACCTGTACCACCTGTTTGCGGGCACCTCGGCCCAAAGCGAAGTGTATTCGCTGTTTGGGCGCAACGTGCTGCTGTACGGCACGCTCATTATTGTGCTGGCGCTGCTGCGGGGCGTGTTTCTGTTCTTCATGCGCCAAACGCTCATCGTGATGAGCCGGCACGTGGAAAACGACCAGAAAAACGAAATCTACCAGCACTACCAGAGCCTGCCGCTGGCCTTCTACCGCCGCCACAGCACCGGCGACCTGATGTCGCGGATTTCGGAGGACGTGGGGCGGGTGCGCATGTACATCGGGCCGGCCCTGATGTATTTCATGCAGCTCGTGATTCTGTTTGTGCTCATCGTGCCGCTGATGCTGATGGTGAACGTGCGCCTGACGCTCTACACGCTGCTGCCGCTGCCGGTCCTGAGCGTGAGCATCTTCTACGTCAACACGCTGATTGAGCGCAAGTCCGACGAAATCCAACGCTCCCTAGCCGCCATGACGACCTTCGTGCAGGAAGCTTTTTCGGGTATCCGGGTGCTGAAGTCGTTTGTGCGCGAAGAGGATTCGCACCGGCAGTTTGCCATTGCCTCGGAGCACTACAAAGACAAGTCCCTGAGCCTGAACTTCGTCAACTCGCTCTTCTTTCCGCTGATTCTGTTTCTGGTGGGCCTGAGCACCATCGTCACGGTGTGGCTGGGCGGGCAGGAAGTTATCCGGGGCACCATCACAACGGGCAGCATTGCCGAGTTCCTGATTTACGTGAACCTGCTGACCTGGCCCGTAACGGCGCTGGGCTGGACGAGCAGCCTCGTGCAGCGCGCCGAGGCCTCGCAGGCCCGCATCAACGAGTTTCTGGACCAGAAAACCGACATCGTGTCGCGGGAGAATGTAGCGCAGGAAATCCAGGGCGACATCGTCTTCGACAACGTCAGCTTCACTTACCCCGACACTGGCATTCAGGCCCTGCGCAACGTGAGCTTCCGCATCCGGCCGGGCCAGACGCTGGCCGTTATCGGCAACACGGGCTCGGGCAAAAGCACCATTGCCGTGCTGCTCTGCCGCCTGTTCGATGTGAGCGAAGGCGCCATCAAAATCGACAACGTGGATGTGCGCGACTACGCCCTGACCAGCCTGCGCGAGCAAATCGGCTACGTGCCGCAGGACGTGTTCCTGTTCTCGGACAGCATCCGCAACAACATCAACTTCGGCCTCGACCAGCCCGACGAAGCCCGGATGCTGCAGGCCGCCAAAGACGCCAACGTCTACGAAAACATCATGCGCTTCCCCGAAGGCTTCGATACTAAAGTCGGCGAGCGGGGCATCACGCTGTCGGGCGGGCAGAAGCAGCGCGTCAGCATTGCGCGGGCCTTGGTGAAGGAGCCCAAGATCCTGATCCTCGACGACTCGCTGTCGGCCGTAGACACCAATACCGAAAACGCCATTCTGGGCGCGCTGCAGCGCCTTATGCACAACCGTACCAGCCTTATCATCTCGCACCGCGTGAGTTCGGTGAAGCTGGCCGACGAAATTCTGGTGCTCGACGATGGCCGGATTGTGCAGCACGGCACCCACGAAGCGCTGATGCAGGAAGAAGCCGGCCTGTACCGGGCACTGTACGAGCGGCAACTGCAGAGCGAAGACGCCGCTTAGCCGTCAGTCAGGCTCTTCCAGGACCTTCAAAAATGATAAAAGCCCGTCTGGCAACTGCCAGACGGGCTTTTCACTTGTAGCTGTCAGGATGGCTATTGCCCTACCATCACACGCTTCATGCCGCGCCGCTCGCCGGAAGTGCACTGCACGATGTAGGCACCGGCCGGCAGCCCGCTCACGTCCAGCACCGCCACTTCGCTGCTGTTGATCAGGTCCCGGGTGATGACCGGCCGGCCATCGGGCCCGTTGATTTCTACCCGGGTAGGCCCGGTGGCATCGGTGCGTACCGAGAGGCGCTTGGTAACAGGGTTGGTTTCGGCCCGCACTTTCAGCGCGCCGGTATTGGAAGCCGGCTGCTCCATTTTATCGGTAACCAGCGCAGGGGGCGCTGGCGCTTCGGCAGCAGCCGTGGCTTTGGCCGGAGCAGGAGTTGCCGACGAGGGTGCAGCAGGTGTGGTGGTAGCGGGGGCCGGGTTTTTTGGCTTGGCAGCCGGGGCGGAAGCAGCGGGGCTCTTCGCGGCGGGCTTGGCCACCGGCTTGGTCTGGGCCTGAACAGATGCCGACAGCGACAGCGCGCCTGCCAGGCAAACGAGAGTAAAGAGTGTTTTCATTCGCACGCCTAACGCTAGAGTGAGCAATCCAGTATTCAGCAAAGATAGGTATAATCCATCCTGCCTGCTGCCTGTTACGTGTAAAAACCTCATACTCAACGCACGTTTAGCAGCAGGCAGCTTCAATAATTTCTATCCGGTACTTGCTTTTTTCCAGTGCTGCGGGCACACGGCAGGCGGGCATTTTCGTCTTTTGAGAGGTTTCGGTGGGCGGTGCTACGGAGAAAGTGAGTAAGTTCGAAGGCTCACAATCCCATTTTCATCTTTTACGCAATGGCTGCACCCACCCTTACCGGACTCCGCGCCGGTGTCCTGCACAGCGACGAAGTTCAATCTCTTTTTCAGTATGCCAAGGCGCATTCTTTCGCGCTGCCGGCCGTGAACGTCACGGGAACGAACACGGTAAATGCCGTGCTCGAAACGGCGCACGAGGTGAATTCGCCGGTCATTATTCAGTTCTCGAACGGCGGTGCGCAGTTCTTCGCGGGCAAGTATCCCTCGAACGACAACCAGCGCGCCAGCATTGCCGGCGCCATCTCCGGTGCCCAGCACGTGCACGCTATGGCCGAGCTCTACGATGTGCCGGTGATTCTGCACACCGACCACGCCGCCAAGAAGCTGCTGCCCTGGATTGATGGCCTGCTGACGGCTGGTGAGAAGCATTTCGCGCAGTATGGCCAGCCGCTGTACAGCTCGCACATGCTCGACCTGTCGGAGGAGCCGATTGAGGAGAACATTGAGGTGTGCAAGCGCTACCTGGAGCGCATGGACAAGATTGGTATGACGCTGGAAATCGAGCTGGGCGTAACCGGCGGCGAGGAAGACGGCGTGGACAACTCCGATGTGGACAGCTCCAAGCTCTACACGCAGCCTTCAGAAGTGGCCTATGCCTATAAGGAGCTGAGCGCCGTAAGCCCCCGCTTTACGGTGGCCGCCGCTTTCGGCAACGTGCACGGCGTATACAAGCCCGGCAACGTGAAGCTGCAGCCCGTGATTCTGAAAAACTCGCAGGAGTATGTGCAGGAGCACTTCGGCACCGGCCCGCAGCCCGTCGATTTCGTGTTCCATGGCGGCTCCGGCTCCAGCCAGGAAGAAATCCGGGAGGCTATCAGCTACGGCGCCATCAAGATGAACATTGATACGGACCTGCAGTGGGCTTTCTGGGAAGGCATCAAGAACAACTACGTGAAAAACGAGGCGTTCCTGCAGGGCCAGATCGGCAACCCCAACGGCCCCGACTCGCCCAACAAGAAGTACTACGACCCGCGCGTGTGGCTGCGTGAAGGCGAAAAGGCCTTTGTAGCCCGCCTGAAGCAGGCCTTCGACGACCTGAACGCCCTGAACCGCCGCCCCTAATTTCGGCAGCACCACGGCGCAAAGCGGCCCCGCTCGACGTAGTTGAGAGGGGCCGCTTCTTTTTTAGCGGCTCCGCAGCAAATTTTTTTTTATGCCCACCCGGCCCGGACCTTTCACTTTAAGCCAAAGACAATGAGGCTGATTCGGCCGGCAGCGGCGGCAGACTACCGCTGCTGCAGATGGCTGCGGCGGTATCCGGGCAGAATTTTATCGGGCTGGTGTTGCGCAACTCTCAGATTCTACCTTACCTTTGTGTCTCAATTCTCTCGGGGTGTAGCGTAGCCTGGTATCGCGCCAGCATGGGGTGCTGGAGGTCGTAGGTTCGAATCCTGCCACTCCGACTGAAGAGTTTCTTGCTCGAAAAGCCTCTGGGAACCCCACCCGGAGGCTTTTTTCGGCAAAATAATCTGAATTGCCCGGTGCACTAGGCCGCACCAACAGGGAAATTCGGGGTGTAGCGCAGCCCGGTAGCGCGCGTCGTTCGGGACGACGAGGCCGTAGGTTCGAATCCTGCCACCCCGACTTTATGCTAGGTTATCGAAAGCCCGTTGGACGCCCGTTCAGCGGGCTTTTTTATTTTCCAGCGCCTACAATTGCGTCTGATAGACGGCGTTAACTTGCCACTCTTATCCTTTCTCCCCTTCTATCATTTCCACATGAAAACCTTTATCGGCTGCCTGGCCCTGAGCCTGGCAGCGGCCACCGGGGCGCAGGCCCAGATTGCCAAGGGCACGACCCTGCTCACCGGCAACATCGGCTACACCACCGAAACCAACAAGTCGGGCAGCTACGAAAGCAAGGCCAGTCGCTTTGAAGGCAACGTAGGCGCGGGCCATTTCCTGGCCGACAACCTGATGCTGGGCCTGAACCTGGGCTACGTCACGAGCAGCGAGGACTATCCTGTCTACCGGCCCATCGACCCACTGGACCCGTACGTTGTGTACGGCGACTACACCACCAAAGAATTCAACATTGGGCCCATGCTGCGCTACTACAAGTTTGTGGGCGGCGACCAGGCGGCCTTCTTCGGGCAGCTGGGCGGTGGCTACCGGAGTGCTCAGCAGCTTGCTGAGCCCAACTCTGCCCCCGGCTATAATTCGTATAAGCGGAAGCAGACAGGCTTCTACGGACAGTTGACACCGGGCTTCGTGTTCTTTCCAACCCCAAAATTCGGGTTGGAACTCTCCTTCCGCGGCATTTCCTACGAGAACCTGACAGGAAAGCAGGGTGCCTACCTGCCGGAAATCAAAACCAGCTCCCTGGACTTCGGTTTCGGCCTCAGTGACCTGCGCTTCGGTGCCTCCTTCTACCTGGGCCGTAACTAGCGCACTGCACCATGAGAACGTATCTTCTTGGGTTCCTGACTCTGGCTACGGCCGGGGCCGCACAGGCGCAGCTCTCCACGGGCACGGTGCTGCTAGGTGGTAGCCTCGGCTATCAGCAGCAGACGTCTGAAGTGGAGGCCACTACTTATGTGCCTAAGTATGAAGAGCAGTGGCGCAAATTCAACATCAGCCCTACTGCCGGCTACTTTGTGGCTGAGAACCTAGTGGTGGTAGGAATAAGGGCGGACTGGCAGCAGGAAACCCGTAAATACCCTGTTGTCATTCCAGAGCTTATTACTCCGGGGCCGGGACCCGCAACAGCTACCGTGCTCTATGGCGAATATAGTTCGCGCCGTCTGCAGGTGGGGCCGTTTGCCCGTTACTACAAGTTCTTCGGCGAAAAAGCGGCTTTCTACGGCCAGGGCGGCGTGGGCTATTCGAGCACCAAAACCACGCAGCAGCAGCCGGCCAGTTTCAGCGATTCTGAGTTCAAGAGCTCCGGCTTCTACGGACAGCTGAGCCCGGGCTTCGTGTACTTCCCTACGCGCCTATTCGCGCTGGAAATAGGCCTTCGGGGCCTGTCTTATCAGCGCTCTACTTATGGCACCGACGACTACAACGGCGAGAAGCCCACTGCATCAGTGTTTGATGCAGGATTCCGGCTGCGCGACCTGCGCCTGGGGGCCTCGTTCTACCTGGGTCGTCAATAGGCTCTGCAAGTCACTTTATGCTAAAAGGCCCGGCTGGAACCTCTTCCAGCCGGGCCTTTTAATGGCGGATATATCCGCTAAACTTACTTTACTGCTGCCCACACTTCTACGGGGCCGGAAGTCGGGAAACGCTCCAGAAACACGTTTTGCAGCGTGAGCCCCTGCGTTTTGGCGGCGTCTTTCACGCCGGTGTACAGCTTGTCGGGCGCTACGAGGTAGCTGGCCTCAATCTGGGCGTGCAGCACGCGCTGGCCGCCGGCAAAGGTGCGGTAGCGGTAGCCCTGCGGCAGCGCCTGCGACACAGTATCGTCTACGATAAGGCCGACGAATACCTTGGCGGTTTCGCTGGCTTTGGCGGGGTCGTTGTAGAAGATGTTGCCGAACGTACCGCGCAGCTTGCCCGAGGTCCGGATCTGGTAGGCTTCGCGGGTCAGGTCGCCGAAAGCTTCACTGTTGGCAGGCCCTTCGAAGTAGCGGCCCGCCACAAAGATGGGCTGCGCGGTAGTTTCGAGCTTGACTTCGGCCTTTTTGAAGCCGCCCAGGTAGTAATACGCAACGGCGACGGCCACAATCAGGAAAAGGGAGAGCAGCAGGAAAATTCGGTTCATGAGAAAAGGAATAGCGGCGCGGACCACTGCCCGGCGCAGAATGAAGGCAGATGCTGCCGCTGCAAAGCTACGGGGCAGCAGCCGTTCGAGCCACACGCAGGGTTAGCCGGCCAGCACGTCTTTGTACTGCATCTGGTAGAGCTGCTGGTAGAAGCCGCCCTGGCGCAGCAGCTCCTCGTGGCGGCCGGCTTCCTTGATTTCGCCGTGGTCCAGCACAATAATGCGGTCGGCTTTCTGGATGGTGCTGAGGCGGTGCGCAATAACGAGCGACGTGCGGCCCTGCATCAGCTTCTCAATGGCCTCCTGAATCAGCTCCTCGGTTTCGGAATCGACGGACGACGTGGCTTCATCCAGAATAATAATGGCCGGCTGGTACACCATGGCGCGCACGAAGCTGATAAGTTGGCGCTGCCCTACGGAAAGCGTGGCGCCGCGCTCCATCACGGGGTAGTCGAGGGCGCCGGGCAGCCGCTCGATGAAGCGCCGGGCGCCGACCAGGTCGGCGGCTTCCCAGATCTGGGCGTCGGTGATATCCTGGTGGCCGAGCGTGATATTGTCGCGGATGGTGCCCGCAAACAGGAACACGTCCTGTAGCACCACCCCGATGTGGCGGCGCAGCACGCTCAGGTCGTACTCCGCCAGGTCGTGCCCGTCTACCCGGATATGGCCCTTGTTGATGTCGTAGAAGCGGCTGAGCAGGTTGATGATG
Organism: Hymenobacter psychrotolerans DSM 18569; assembly: GCF_900142395.1. Lineage (GTDB taxonomy): Bacteria > Bacteroidota > Bacteroidia > Cytophagales > Hymenobacteraceae > Hymenobacter > Hymenobacter psychrotolerans. The sequence goes on from NZ_FRAS01000001.1 coordinate 487,106, forward strand.
CTGGTTTTGCCGGCCCCGGTAGCGCCCACGAAAGCCACCGTCTGGCCGGGCTCCACCTTGAAGCTGATGTCGCGCAGCACCCATTCCTCATCGTTGTAGGCAAACCATACCTTCTGGAATTCCACTTCGCCGCGCAGCGTAGCCGGGGCCAGCGTGCCGTTGTTGGGCACGAACTCCTGGCTGTCGAGCAGCTTCAGCAGCCGCTCGGTGCTGACTAGGCCCAGCTGCAGCGTGTTGAACCGGTCGGCTATCTGGCGGATAGGGCGGAAGAACAGCGCGTTGTACATGATGAAGGCGATGAGCGCGCCTTTGGAGATGGTGCCCTCAATCTGGCCCTGCGCAGCGTACCACACCAGCAGCCCCACTCCTACCGCCGCCAGCACTTCGGCCACCGGAAAATAGACGCTGTAGTACAGCACCGAGCGAATGTTGGCGCGGGTATGCTCCTGATTCAGGGCCTGAAACTTGCGGTATTCGCGCTGCTCGTTGTTGAAAATCTGCACCACGTTCATGCCCGTCAGGTGTTCCTGCACGAAGGCATTGAGGCCAGCCACCGCCGTGCGCACCTCCTGAAACGACTTCTTCACCTTCTCCTTGAACACGTAGGTGCTGAACAGCAGCGGCGGAATCACAGATAAGCTCACCAGCGTCAGGCGCCAGTCGATGTAGAACATGAAGGCCATGATGAAGACAATCTGCAGAATGTCGCCAATCATAGCGGCCAGCCCCTCACTGAACACGTCCGACAGCGTTTCGACGTCGGAAATGTTGCGCGTCACGAGCACACCAATGGGTGTGCGGTCGAAGAACTTGAGGCGCAGGTTGAGGATGTGCTTGTAGAGGTCAGTGCGAATGTCGCGCACAATGTACTGACCCAGCCAGCCGCCGAAATACGTCTGCAGATAGCTCACGAAGGCATGCGCCACCAGCAGCACCAGCAGAATCCCGAAGCCCCGGTTCAGGCCCGCCCAGTCGTTCTGTTCAATCGTGACATCCACCATGCGCTGGATGAGGAAGGGCCGCAGCGTGCCCAGCACAGCCGTGGCCACGGTCAGGAACACCAGCAGGTAGAAGATGCGCCGGTAGGGCCGCACATACACCATCAGCCGGCGCAGCACCTGCCAGTCGAAGATGTTGCCGGTTTTGGCAGGAGTAGCTGTGGTTGGATCCAAGGAGCAGAAGGAGTTGAAGCGTAGTAACCGGCAGTGGCAGCGGGAAGTTGCACGGCCCACCTGTCATGCGCGGCCTGCGTTTACTATCGGCCTACAAAGTACGGCAAACCGGGTGGCACTAGTTCCGGCGGCACCACATCGGGCATGTATTCCACCCGGCTCAGGTAAAGGCCCTGGGCCGGAGCGGCGCCGCTGGCATCCACCCGGTTCTGGGCCCAGAGAATCTGCTGAAACTGCGCCGGCGTGATTTTGCCGCGCCCCACACTCAGCAGCGTGCCCACCACCAGCCGCACCATGCCCCGCACAAACCGGTTGGCCCGAATGCGGAACACTAGTCCGCCGGGCATCTGGTGCCAGCCCGCTTCATACACCACGCATACGTAGTGGTTTTCGCCGCCTTTCACCTTGGAAAACGCCGTGAAGTCGCGCGAGCCGAGCAGGTGGGCGGCGGCTTCGTTCATGGCGGCTACATTGGGGGCCAGGTCTACGTAGAGGGCGCGCCCCACGCTGAATGGGTCCGGCACCTGGCGCACATAGTACTCGTAGGTGCGGGCGTCGGCGGAGAAGCGGGCGTGGGCCTGCGCGGGCACTGGGTGCAGCGCGTAGGCGGCAATATCGGGCGGCAGGGCGCGGTTGAGGCGGTAGAGCAGCGTTTTGCTATCCAGCGTAGCGGGCATTTCGGCCTCGAAGTGCGCTACCTGGTGGCTGGCGTGCACGCCCGTATCGGTGCGGCCGCTGCCCAGGCAAAACACAGGCTGCCGCAGCACCTGCGAGAGGCAGCGGTCCAGTTCCTGCTGCACCGTGAGGGTGTTGGGCTGCACCTGCCAGCCGTGGTAGCGGGTGCCGTCGTAGGCCAGATGAAGGAAGTAGCGCACTTACTTATCAGGTAATGAGGTGATGGAGTAATGAGGTAATCAGACGCCTTACGCAGACGTGGTGGCTTTAGCCTGCCCCGTTGTTCAGACGACCAGAGCGTAGAGCCTCGAATCGAGCATGCGGCCGTCTTTCACCACACTTTTGCGCAGAATGGCTTCCAGTTCGTAGCCCGCCTTTTCCAGCACCCGGCCCGAAGCCACGTTAGACTCGAACACCACCGCGTAGAGCCGGCACACGTCAAAATGCGCAAACACATACTCGGAAACTGCCTGCACGGCGGCCGTGGCCAGCCCGCGGCCCCAGTACGGCCGGGCCAGCCAGTAGCCGATTTCGGCAGAGCGGCGGCGCACGTCACTCTTGAAATGCACGCCGATGCTGCCTACTGCTTCGCCTTGCACCTCAAACGCCAGATGCAGGTCGCGGGAGCTATCTGCTACCATCGCCAGGTAATAGGCGGCGTCTTCGGCGGTATAAGGATGCGGAAACGTGTCGCGCAGGTTCTGCCAGACGCTTCGGTCGTTGGCGTGCCGGGCCAGTGCCGGGGCATCAGTAGGCCGCCAGGGCCGCAATTGGGCCTTGGGCAGCGGCAGTTCCAGCGTGGGAGTCAGCAGGTTGGTCATCTGCGCAAGTTAGCGCCGAATCCGGCGCCTACAGCCGCTCATAAATCACGGAGGCGCCCTGCCCCACCCCTACGCACATCGTCACGAGGCCGTAGCGCACATTTTCGCGGCGCTGCATTTCGTGAAGCAGCGTAGCCGTGATGCGCGAGCCAGCCGCGCCCAGCGGATGCCCGATGGCAATGGAGCCGCCGTTTACGTTCACGATTTCCGGGTTCAGATCTAGGTCGCGGATGCAGGCAATGCTCTGGGCCGCAAACGCTTCGTTCAGCTCAATCAGGCCGATATCCTGCAGGGTAAGGCCGGCGCGCTGCAGCACTTTCTGGGTAGCCGGTACCGGCCCCAGCCCCATGTACGCCGGATCGACGCCGGCCACCGCCGAGGCTACCACGCGGGCTATTGGCTTGAGGTTGAACCGTTTCAGGGCCTCCTCACTTACCACCAGCGCCCCGGCGGCTCCGTCGTTGATACCGGCTGAATTGCCCGCCGTTACGGTGCCATCCACGGGCTGGAAAGCCGGCCGGATGGTGGCCAGCTTTTCCATGCTGCTCAGGCGCGGCGGCTCATCGGTATCGAACAGGGCAGCGGCGCCTTTGGGGTTGGCCACGAACACCGGCGCTATTTCCTTGCGGAAACGTCCTTTTTCGGCGGCCCGGTAATATTTGCGCTGCGAGTTGAAGGCAAACTCGTCTTGCTCCGTGCGCGTGATGCCATACTTCCTGGCCACGTTTTCGGCCGTTTCGCCCATAGCAAACGGGTGGTGCATCTTGCTCAGCTTCGGGTTCACGAAGCGCCAGCCCAACGTAGTGTCGTGTGCCGTCAGCTCGCGGCCAAAGGCCGTTTCCGACTTGGCCATCACGAAGGGCGCGCGCGTCATGCTCTCGGCTCCGCCCGCCAGGTACACGTCGCCTTCCCCGGACTTGATGGCCCGGGCGGCATCCATGATGCTTTGCAGCCCGGAAGCGCACAGACGGTTGACGGTGGTACCGGGCACGGTGATGGGCAGACCGGCCAGCAGCGCCGCCATGCGGGCCACGTTGCGGTTGTCTTCGCCGGCCTGGTTGGCGGCTCCTATAATAACGTCTTCAACGGCATTGCGGTCCAGGGAAGGATTCCGACGCAACAGCTCGCGCAGGATGTGCGCAGCCAGATCATCGGGGCGGACGCTGCTCAGGGCACCCGCAAATCGGGCTATCGGAGTGCGGACGGCGTCAACTATGTAAGCAGTAAGCATTGGGGAGTGAATGCAGGTATTCCAGTCGTTGTTGGCTACTTTTGCCCGCTCGCTGGCGCGGCCGGCGGCCCAAACTGACAAAACACAAAGATGATACAAAGAATCCAAAGCGTATTCCTGCTGCTGCTGGCCCTGAGCATGCTGGCTGTTCTTTTCCTGCCGCTCTGGCACAAAGCCGACCCCACCACGGGCCAGGAGCTGACCATGACGGCCCTCGGCTTCAGCTACAACAAGGCCGGAGCCGGCCTCACCCCGCCCGGCAATGTGTGGCTGATTGCGTTGTTCGCCGGTGCTTCGGCAGCCGTGGCCTTGTTCGAGATATTTCAGTTCCGCAACCGGTTCACGCAGCTGCGCCTCGGCATGCTGAACCTGTTGCTCATTCTGTGCACCCTGGGAGCCGGCTTCTATTTTTCGACCCTCGGCGAGCAGGCGCTCAACCTGAAAATGCTGGGGACCTACCAGGCGGGCTTCTACCTCCCTACGCTGGCCCTGATGCTCAACCTGCTGGCCAACCGCTTCATCCGTCGCGACGAGCGGCTGGTGCGCAGCATGGACCGGCTGCGCTAACCCTGCCTATCCTGCACACGAAAAAGGCTTCTTCACTTGCGTGGAGAAGCCTTTTTCGTGTGGGGCACCAGCCGCTAGCGTTGGGGCTGCGCCAGATACTGCTGAAACTCGCGGGCCGTAGCTGAGAAGGTAAATCCCTCGTTGAGGCGGTACAGGTTCTGGCGGTCGGCCACGCGCGCAGCCCCGAACTTAGCCAGATCCAACCGTGAAGATTCGAAGCTCAGCTCTTTCATCAGCACGACCAGGTCATCGGCCTGAATAGTGGTTTCGCTGAGCGCCTGCTGCAGCAGCGGCAGTTTTTCATTATCGAAAGCCTGCCGCCGCACAGCCGCCCGAAGAGCGTCCACGTCCTGCGGGGCCATCTGGCGGGTGTAGCCGTAGCCACCGGGCTGGCCGCCGTTGTGGTAGCCGCCATTGCCGTAGCCGGGGCCGCCGGGGTCATATCCGCCGGGCTCATATCCGCCGGGGGCGTTGCCGTAGTACCCGCCGGGAGTAGCCGGACCGTAAACACCACGCAGCGGCACGGCCGCTACTTTGCGTAGCTCGGGCGCCCGGCCGGGGCGGGTGAGCAGCACGAAGCTGGTTTCCAGTCCAGGGTCGAGGAAGACGCGGGTGCGGTAGCTGATGGCCCGGCCGTTAGCCGTCGGAATCAGGAACTCTGCCGTGTGCGTACCCGCCACAAGCCGGTCGATGTATACCTGGCGGACGCCACCGCGGGTAAGAGGGCGGCCATCAAAGCGCAAGGTGAACGGTACGCCGCGCTCAGACGTGAAAGTAACCGTAGCCGGGGCCGCCTGCACGCGGGCAGCCGCCAGCAGAAACAGACCGAAGCAAAGAAGTAGAAGCTTTTTCATCACAGGGTGCGGGCAGCCATGTGGTATGCCCGTGCTGCTAATAAGCCAAGGATTGTGCCAGTTCCTACGCAGCCAACTCTGAGCCAGACCTGCTCATACTATACCTCGTCAGTCGGCTTCCCACGCGCCCACTACCAACCGTACGGCTCGGTGCCGGAAACCTTGCTACAGGCCAAAAACAAAGCCCCCACGGCTCGAAACCGTGGGGGCTTTTTTCAGCTTTTCAGCGAAAAGCTTATTCCGCAATCTTGGTCACCTTGAACTCCGTGCGACGGTTGCGCTGGTATTGCTCTTCCGTCTTGGCATTCTTGATTTCCGGACGCGTCTCGCCGTAGCCTTTGGCCGTAATGCGCGACTTGTCGACACCTTTCGAGATGATGTAGTCTACAGCCGACTGCGCGCGTTTCTGCGACAGAGTCTGGTTGTAGGCATCCTTACCACGAGAGTCGGTGTGCGAGCTCAGCTCGATGGTGATTTTCGGGTTGTCGTTCAGCGTTTCCACCAGCTTGTCCAGCTCGGCAGCAGCATCCGGACGGATATCCGACTTGTCGTAGTCGTAGAAGATGTTCTCGACGCGGATAGCCTTGTTCTTCACGATTTCCGTCAGGGTCATGGCTACCGGCAGACGAACGTCGTTCATTTCGTTGGGCAGCTGATCCTGCGAAGGTTTGCGGCCTACCGTGCTCAGGGGCGTGCGGGCCGTAAAGAAGCCGGGGCGGTCAGCTACCAGCGAGTAGTTGGCAGCAGCCGAGTCCAGCTTGATGCTGAATTTGCCTTCCGCGTCCGTCGTCACGGTTTGCAGCTTTTGGCCGTCGCGGCCGTACAGCACCACTTCTTCGTTGCTGGCGGGTGCCGTTACACCGGTTTTGTCGTTGCGGGTCACCACCGTGCCATCGGCATAGAAAGTAACCAGCTTGAGGGCCTTCTTGCGGAACATGTAGAGGTCGTCCGAGCCTTTGCCGCCTGCGCGGTTAGAGGAGAAGACGCCAATGTCCTTGGTCGTGAAATACGGAGCGAAGTCGTCGCCGGAGCTGTTGATGGGAGCCCCGAGGTTGGTTACCTTGCCCTTGTCCACCATAAAGATGTCGAGCTTGCCCAGACCAGGCTGTCCGTCGGAGGAAAAGTACATCGTGCCATCGGGCGCTACGGCCGGGAAGTTGTCGTTGCCGGGCGTATTGATCTGGTCACCCAGGTTTTCGGCGGGCGAGAAGCGGCCGTTCGGGCCCAGCGTAGCCTTGTAGATGTCGTTGCCGCCGAGGCCACCTTTGCGGCTGGAAGCGAAATATAACGTCTGGCCGTCGGGAGAGAAAGCCGGAGCGAAGTCGTCGGCGGTACGGTCGTTGATGTTGGCCAGTACCGGCTCGCTCCAGGCGCCGTTCTTGAAGTAGGAAATCCAGAGGTCAACGCTCAGCAGGCCTTTTTTCGAGCCGTCGTTTGAGCGGGCAAACACCATCGTCTTGCCATCCGGGGTGTAGGTGGCGCTGGCTTCGTGCTTGTTTTCGGTATTGAAGATGGGCTCCAGCTTGCGCACTGCGCCGCCGGTCATCTTTTCAGCGTCGTCGAACTTGACGGCGTATAAGTCGTTGAAATTCTCGCCGTTGCCGAGGTACTTCTTGCCTTCGCGGCCGGAAGCAAACACCAGCTCTTTGGTGTCGGGCATGATGGACGAGCCAAATTCCGCGGCCGGCGTGTTCACCTGGTCGAGCGGCATTACCTCGTTGTTGGTGCGCATGGCCACGATGGTGTTGGCCATCTTGGCGTTTCTCGATTCCATTTCGGCCCGGGGGGCGAGGGCGCGACCAGCATTTGCCTGGGTGTAAGCATCAAACTGTTGCGCCGCTTCGTCGTATTTGCCGTTGGCCTTCAGCGACTGGCCGTAGTAGAACTGAGCATCGGGGGCCTTTACGCCGCCGTCAATAGCCGCTTTGTAGTAGCCTTCTGACTGCTCAATCCGGTTGGAAAGGCGGTAGGCTTCGGCCAGACGGTAGTTAGCCGTGGCAACATCCTTGCCTTTGGCGACATCGGCTTTGTAGAGCTCAATGGCGGTTTCATACTCGCCACGAGCAAAGCGTTTGTCTGCTTTACTCATGCCGCCGGAGGTTGCACAGCCGCTCAGCAGGGCGGTGGAACCGGCTGCGGCGCAAACCAGTAGTAGTTTCTTCATAGGTGGTGAAGGGTGGAGTTGAAGACGAGCCGGCCTTCAATTCGGCCAACCTGGGCCTAATAATACTAAGTTTGAAGAGGATTCTAGCTTTAAGGCGAAATTTTCCCCGTTTCTAACTAAAGTAACGCGCCAGCCATGTAGAGCCTGCAGGAGCCGGAAATCGGCTTTTCAAGGCATCTTTCAAGGATACAGTAGCATCGAAGTAAGGCGTTGTGGAAGTCAGCTGGCCGGCCTCAATGGCGGCCTTGAGCTGGCGCCGGTCCAGCAGGTGCACTTGCTCGTCGACCAGAAAAGCCAGTTGGGACTTCTCCAGTAGCGAGAGGCCCAGCATCGTTTCCAGCTCCCGCACAAACCGCACGGACGCGTCAATGGAGCAGCCGCTGGCATCGGCCACTGCCTCATCGAGCCCGACTACCAGAAACTGATGATGCAGCACCGCCACAGACGCCTGCAGCGTCCGGCCGTGGCTGGTCCATTCCTCGGCAAACCGGCTGAGCACCGGCTCGATACGGGTTTCTTCAGCCGCAGTAAGCGGACGGCTGGCCTGATAAATCCAGAGGCGGGCAGAAGCAGGCAACTGGTCGAAAGGAACGTACATGACAGACTGATTAGAGCGTGTGGTAGAGCAGCCCGCTACTCGGGGCCACAGTTCAAGTACAAAAGAAACAGCCCGGCCGGAAGTTCCGGCCGGGCTGTACTGGTTTTTATGATTGTGCCAGCGGGGTGCTGCTAGGCGTTCAGGCCTTCTGCCGAGGCAATCAGCTCAGCGAGGTCAAACACCTGCACGTCGGCTTCGCGCTCCTTGTTCTTCACGCCGTCAGCCATCATAGTCATGCAGAACGGGCAGGCCACGGCAATTACGCTGCCGCCCCGGTTGGAGCCGGCCGGCAATACCGGCGCGTTGCTTTCCACGCCCTGCAGGTTCAGAAGCACATCGGCGTCGCCATCGAGCGTGGCCAGCGCTTCTTCGGTGCGCTCCACATTCACGTCCTTTTTGCCGGGCTCAGGCTCTTTCCACATCTGGGCGCCACCAGCGCCGCAGCACAGGCCGTTGGTTTTGCAGCGCTTCATCTCCAGCAGGTCGGCGTCCAGCACTTCCAGCACGGCGCGGGGCGCTTCGTAGATGTTGTTGGCGCGGCCCAGGTAGCAGGAGTCGTGGAACGTGATGCGGCGGCCCTTGAACGACTCGCCCCCCTCGGCCTTCACCTTGCCTTCGTTGATGAGCTGCTGCAGGAAAGTGCTGTGGTGAATCACCTCATACTCGCCGCCCAGCGCCGGATACTCGTTTTTGATGGTATTGAAGCAGTGCGGGCAGGCCGTAACTACTTTCTTGATGCCGTAGCCGTTGAGCGTGGTGATATTCTGCATGGCCTGCATCTGAAACAGGAACTCATTGCCGGCGCGCTTGGCCGGGTCGCCGGTGCAGCTTTCTTCCATGCCCAGCACGGCATAGTTCACGCCCACATGCTCCAAGATGCGCACGAAAGCGCGCGTTACGCGCTTGTACCGGTCATCGAAGGCCCCGGCGCAGCCCACCCAAAACAGGATTTCCGGCGTTTCGCCCCGGGCAGCCAGGTCGGCCATCATCGGAACGGATACTTGACGTTTGGCAGTTTGCTCAGCCATTATAAGGTCGGTTTTATGTGGCAGGCGTCCCGAAAGTAGCGCACCTGCCTGAGTATCTGAGTAAGAGCAGCGCATCAGCCTCTATGGGCTTTGCGCTGCCTGATAGGCTTGTTTAGGCCGTTACGGCAGCCTTATCGGCTACGTACAGCTCGTCGGCCCAGTTGAAGCGGTCTGAGGGCGAGAAGGCCCAGGGCGCGCCGTTGTTTTCGATGTTGGAGAACATCACGTTCAGCGAGTTAGGTGCCGCCGACTCTTCCAGCACCAGGAAGCGGCGCATCTCAATGATGCTTTCCAGCGGGTTAATGTTCACGGGGCAGGCTTCCACGCAGGCATTGCAGGTGGTGCAGGCCCACAGCTCCTCGGGCGTTACGTAGCCGCGCAGCAAGGTGTGGTTTTCCTTATCGAGCTGCTCCTGCGGGTCGTGCTTGGCTTCCTTGCCGTAGAGGTTAGGATCGAAAATAAGGGGCGAGTTGTACTTCTCCTCCATCCGGTCGCGCGTGTCCATGATGATTTTGCGCGGGGAGAGCAGCTTGCCGGTGATGTTGGCGGGGCAAACCGAAGTGCAGCGGCCGCACTCGGTGCAGGAGTAGGCGTTCAGCAGGTTGGTCCAGGCCAGGTCGTTCACGTCCTTGGCCCCGAAGGACGTAGGCGCAGCCTCTGCTCCTTCCGAAGCCGGCGGCGTGGGCACTTGGTACGTGGGGTCCATCATGGCTTTCACCTCGTGCGTGATGCTGTCCACGTTCGAGAACTGGCCCTGCGGCATGAGCCGCGAGAAGTACACGTTCGGGAAGGCCATGATGATGTGGAAGTGCTTGGAGCTGGGCAGGTAGTTCAGGAACAGCAAAATACCTACGATGTGCGCCCACCAGCCCACACGCTCCAGCACATGCAGCGCCGTGAGGCTATCCGGCAGCAGCCCCGTGAGCAGCCCGCTGACCGGGAAGGCGCCGGGCAGGTCTTTGCCCTGCAGCTGGTGCAGCTTCAGGTCGGCGGCGTTCATCAGGAACAGCGCCACCATCAGAATCACTTCGATGTAGAGAATGACGTTGGCATCCATCTTGGGCCAGGCGCGCATCTCGGGACCCGTGAAGCGGCGGACGCCACCCACGTTGCGGCGCCACCAGAAGGCCACCACCGCCAGCACTACCAGCGCGCCCAGCACCTCGTTGGTCCCCGTCAGGGCCGAGTACAGTGGCCCCATGAACCCCAGCACCCGGTGCGTCCCGAAAATACCGTCAATCAGGATTTCAATGACTTCAATATTGATGACGATGAAGCCTACGTACACCACCAGGTGCAGCAGGGCCGGCGTGAGGCGCTTGAACATTTTCTGCTGCCCGAAGGCTACCAGCAGCGTCTTCCAGAGTCGCTCGTTCACGTTGCCGCTCATATCCCGGTCGCGCCCGACGAGAATATTGGCCCGGATCTTCCGGGCTTGCCAGGCAAACAGGCCGAAGCCGGCTATTGCCACCAGCAGGAAGATGATGTTTTGAAAGGAGAAGTGCACGGGAAAGGGTAGGTTTGGGGTTGGAGCCGAAATATAGTCGGTATGCATAACAAATTACGGTTTTGCCTCCGATAGTTTTCCGCCGAAACATTTTTTTACGTTACGGCTTGCGAGATGAAAATGGTTTACTACTTTTGTGCTCTCCAACGGCTACAACGGCCCGCGGAGCACCCGGAGCTGGTAATGTAGCTCAGTTGGTAGAGCACAGCACTGAAAATGCTGGTGTCGTTGGTTCGATTCCAATCATTACCACTAAAACCCGCTTAGCGCTGCGCTGAGCGGGTTTTTTGTTTTATCTGGCTAAGCAGACCTTAATTATACAGCCTTAGAATAGGCGCAGATAACCTACTGACTACTAATTCTGAACAACTGCTCAAACAGATAAGCACAGGCAAAATTGCAGCTATTTTTAGTTGATAAAGCTAATTATATTAGTATATTTGTTTCAGGTATCAGCAACTCACGTTCAACGCGGTGCAGTCATGAAACAGGAGGCTTCTTATCAGGTACGCTGCCAGGTGACGACGGCAGAACTGCAGCACGGAGAGGTTGTCAGTACCCGGCAGACGGAGCATCATCTTCTGACCAATACCTATGAAGTGACCGAAGTATTTTCCGATTTATACGCTCAGTTCCGCGGGCCGCGGCTGTTGGGCCTGCAAATTCTATCTATCTGCCGTTGCCAATCCAGACAAGCTGTAGCCGCCTGATATCTGCTCATTACCAAGCTAAAAAGCCGCTTCCCTCTGCAAGGAGAAGCGGCTTTTTGCGTTTTAGTGGATTAGTCCGGCTTAGCGGCTCTTGAACTGCTGAATGGCCTGGCGGGTGAAGTCAGACAGTACCAGCCGGCCGCTGATGCCGGCCCGCTCGGTGAGCAGCGTATCCCAATGCTCCGTGCCCTGCCACACGACGTGCTTGAGGTCGGTGAGGGCCTCAGGGTTGTAGGCGGCCAGCTTGCGGGCAAAGGCCAGCACGGCGGCATCCAGCGCCTTAATGGAGTCCACTACTTCAGCGTACAGGCCTTTCTGCTGAGCCCAGTCGGCGCTGCGGAATTCGGCGGCATCCAAGGCAAGCTGAGCAAAGGCGGCGTTGCCAATCTTGCGCTCTACGGCCGGCCCCACCACAAACGGCCCGATACCAACTACCAGCTCACTGAGCTTCACGCTGGCCTGGGCAGTGGCGAAGCAGTAGTCGGTGGCGGCAGCCACGCCCACGCCGCCCCCAATGGCCTTGCCCTGCACCCGCCCGATGATGATTTTGGGCGAAGTGCGGCAGGCATTAATCACCTTGGCAAAGCCCGAGAAAAATGCCAGACCCTGCGCTTCGTCCTCAATGGCTATCAGCTCGTCGAAGCTGGCACCGGCGCAAAAGGTTTTTTCGCCTTCGCTCTTCAGGATGATGACTTTCGTCTCGGCGGCCTGCCCTACCTGCGTGATGGTTTCGGCCAGCTGGGTGAGCAGCGCGCCTGGCAGGGCGTTGTGGCTGGGGTGAAAGAAGCTGATGGTGGCAATGCCTTCCGGGCTAGTGGCGGTGGTAACGGTTCCTGTTTGCATGTTCTGATAGGTTTTCACGCAGTGTCGCGCAATGGGTGGCGCGGTGGCTCGTAGTGGACGCCCACCCCGATTCCCTGCGCCGCCTACTGCGCGACACCGCGTGAAATATTACTCCTGGTTTTTCTTTTTCACCATGGTCAGGATGGTGGCCACGGCAACGGTTTCACCGGTTTCGTCCGACACGTCTACCAGCCAGCGCACAATGCCTTTGGCTACATCCTCGGCGTCGCGCTTTTCCTGCCCTATCTTCTCTTTCACCGTCAGCTTCACCCCGATGGTCATGCCGGGGTAAACGGGCTTGGTGAAGCGGCATTCGTCGAGGCCATAGTTAAGCAGCACGGGGCCTTTGCGCGGGTCCACGAACATGCCGGCGGCTTTGCTGAGCACGTAGTAGCCGTGGGCTACACGGCCCGTGAAGAGCGTGCCTTCCAGCGACGTAGCATCCACGTGCGCATAGAAATTGTCGCCGGACACCTGCGCGAAATTGGTGATATCCGCCTCCGACACGGTGTGGCGGTGCGTGGTGTAGGTCTGCCCGATTTCCAGCTCCTCGAAGTAGTGCTGGAAGGGGTGTTTGTCCTTCTCAATCTGCCTGGCCTTCGGCTGATACACTTCCGTGATGGCCGTAATCATGCTTGGGGAGCCCTGAATGGCAACGCGCTGCATGAAATGCTCTACGCCGCGCATGCCGCCCATTTCCTGCCCCCCACCGGCCCGGCCGGGGCCGCCGTGGATCAGCAGCGGCAGCGGTGAGCCGTGGCCGGTGCTTTCCTTGGCTACTTCGCCGTTGAGCACCAGAATACGGCCGTGGTGCGTGGCGGCACCCAGCACGAATTCCTGCGCCGTGGCGGGGTCGTTGGTGGCGACGGAGCACACCAGCGAGCCTTTGCCAAGGTTGGCGAGCTGAATGGCTTCGTCCACATCCTTGTAAGGCATGAGCGTGGCCACCGGACCGAAGGCTTCGATTTCGTGGCTGTCGGTGAACTTGAACGGCTCGGAGTTGAGCAGCACAATCGGCGACATGAAGGCGCCGGTTTTGCAGTCGCCGCCAATAACCTGCACGTTGTCCAGGTCGCCGTACACGATGGGCGTGTTTTTGGCCAGGCGCTGCACCTGCTCACGCACGCGCTTCACCTGCTCGAGGCCAGCCAGCGCGCCCATGCGCACGCCTTCGGCCTGCGGGTGACCTACGGTGGTTTGGGCCAAGGCTTTGCCGAGGGCAATCTGCACATCTTCCAGCAGATTTTTGGGCACGATGGCGCGGCGGATAGCGGTGCATTTCTGCCCAGCCTTGGCCGTCATTTCCTTGCGAATTTCCTTGATAAACAGATCAAACTCCATCGTACCGGGCACGGCGTCGGGCCCCAGCACGGCGGCGTTCAGCGAATCGGCTTCCATGGTGAAGGGCACGGCTTCGGCGAGGATGCGCGGGTGGCCCTTGAGCTTGCGGCCGGTTTCCGCCGAGCCCGTGAAGGTCACCACGTCCTGATAGGTTACGTGGTCGAGGATGCCCTGGCCCGAGCCCACGACCAGCTGCAGCGCGCCTTCAGGCAGGATTTTGGAAGCAATGATTTCGCGCACCACGGCTTCCGTGAGGTAAGCGGAAGGCAACGCGGGCTTGATAATGGCCGGCATGCCGGCCAGCAGGTTCACCGCAATTTTCTCCAGCATGCCCCAGATGGGGAAGTTGTAGGCATTGATGTGCACGGCGACGCCCTCCTTCGGTACCATGATGTGGTGGCCCATGAAGTTGCCGGCCTTCGACAGTGCAATGGGGTCCGACTCCACATAGAAGGGCTTATCGGGGAATTTGCGGCGCAGCGAAGCGTTGGCAAACAGATTGCCGATGCCGCCTTCGATGTCAATCCAGGAGTCGGCGCGGGTGGCGCCGCTGCGGTAGCTGAGCGTGTAGAAGTCTTCCTTTTTGCTGTCGAGGTGCAGCGCCAGCGCCTTGATCATGCGGCCCCGCTCGTGGAAGGTCATACGGCGTAGCGCCTTATTGCCGACCCGGCGGCCGTAGTCGAGCATGGCCGCGAAGTCCAAGCCTTCGCCATTGGCAATGGCCACCACTTCGCCGGTGCTGGCATCGTAGAGTTCCTGCTGGTCGCCGGTGCCGGCCATCCAGCGGCCCATGGCGTAGTTTCCGAGAAGTTCAGGCATGATACAGAAAGGATGCAAGGATGAAAGAATCCGGAGCCCGCGGCCCTTATTCGGGACTCAGACTCCGTACCAGTTACTATCGGGAGCTAGACCCGCTCCACAACGGCCGCGTAGCCCTGGCCCACGCCAATGCACATCGTGACGAGGGCGTAGCGCTTTTGCTGGCGGTGCAGTTCGCGCACAGCGGCATTGAGGATGCGCGCGCCGCTCATGCCCAGCGGGTGGCCCAGGGCAATGGCGCCACCGTTGGGGTTGATGCGCGGGTCGTTGTCCTGGAGGCCGAGGGCTCGGATGCAGGCTATGCTTTGGGCGGCAAACGCCTCGTTCAGCTCAATTATGTCGATGTCGTTGAGCGTCAGGCCGGCCTTTTTCAGGGCCTGATGGGAAGCGGGCACCGGCCCGATACCCATGATGCGCGGCTCTACGCCGGCCACGCCCATGCTCACAATGCGGGCTTTGGGCGTGAGGTTGTGCTGTTTGATGCCGTCTTCCGAAGCCAGCAGCAGCGCGGCCGCACCGTCGTTCAGGCCCGAGGCGTTGCCGGCCGTGACGGTGCCGGTTTTGCGGAAGGCCGGGCGCAGTTTGGACAGCCCTTCCAGCGTGGTAGCAGGCTTCAGGAACTCGTCCTGAGCGAATTGCAGCGGCTCCCCTTTGCGCTGGGGAATGTCTACGGCCACGATTTCCTCGCCCAGCCGGCCTTCACGCTGGGCAGCGGCGGCTTTCTGCTGAGAGTGCAGGGCAAACTGGTCCTGGTCGTCGCGGCTGATGACGTACTGGTCCACGAGGTTTTCGGCGGTTTCGCCCATGGCATCGGTACCGTACAGCTCCTGCATGCGCGGGTTGATGAAGCGCCAGCCGAAGCTGGAGTCAGCCATCTGCGAGTCGGTGCCGAAGCCCTTGGACGGTTTCGACATCACCAACGGCGCGCGAGTCATGTTTTCCACACCGCCGGAAATGAACAGGTCACCGTCGCCGCTCTGGATGGCGCGGGCCGCCCCGATGCTGGCCGAGAGGCCGGAAGCGCAGAGGCGGTTCACGGTTTCGCCGGGCACGGTGGTAGGCAGGCCAGCCAGCAGCAGCGCCATGCGGGCCACGTTGCGGTTGTCTTCACCGGCCTGGTTGGCGCAGCCCAGAATAACGTCGGCAATGGCGGCGGGGTCAGCGGACGGGTTGCGGCGGAGCAGCTCCCGGATGGTCAGGGCCGCGAGGTCGTCGGGCCGAACGGCGGAAAGCGTGCCGCCGAAGTTTCCAATGGGCGTCCGGATGCCGTCGATGATATAGGCTTGGTTCATAGTGGTTGTGAGTTGTCAGATAGCACCTACAGTATCTCGTTGCTGGTGCGGTAGGCAGTGCCTTTGAACAAGGCCAGCACCGTGCCCTGCTGGTTGGTGGCGCGCACCTGGTACACGCCTACTTTGTGTTTGAGGCTTTCTTCGCGGGCCTCCACGGTAATTACGTCGCCGAGCTTGCCGGCTTCGAGGTAGTCGATGGTGACGGTGAGGCCCACGCTCTGGCGGCCGTGGCTGTTGCAGGCGAAAGCAAACGCCGAATCAGCGGCCGCGAAGGTGACGCCGCCGTGCAGCGCCGCGAAGCCGTTGAGCATATCGGGCCGCACCGTGAAGCGCAGGCGGCAGTAGCCCGCTCCTACTTCTTCCACTTCCAGCCCGAGCAGCTTGCTGAACGCGTCGTGCTGCAGCATCCGGTTTTTTACGGCTTCGGCAGTGCTGCTGGTACTAGCGGGTTGCGGCTGGCTCATGCTGAAAGAACGTATGGCCGGCCGCCACCATGCGGCGCAGCAGCGGGCTGGCGCGGTAACGGTCCTCGTGGTAGTCGTGGTACAAGTCGTCTAGCGTCGTGAGGACGTGTTGCAGCCCCAGCTCGTCGGCCCAGGCCAGCAGACCTTTGGGGTAGTTGACGCCTTTGGTCATGGCCAGTTCCAGATCCTGCTTCGAGGCCACGTTCAGGGCCAGCGCATCCACGGCTTCGTTGATGAGCATGGCCAGGATGCGGTGCAGCACCTGGCGGCCCAGGGTTTCGTCGCGGGTAGGCTCGGGCAGCACAGCGCCTTCGCGGTAGTCGTAGAAGCCGCGGCCTGCTTTTCGGCCGTAGTAGCCGGCTTCAAACAGGCGCTTCTGGGTGAAGCTGGGCTTGTAGCGCGGGTCGAAGAAGAAGCTGGCAAACACCGACTCCGTGACGCGGTAATTCACGTCGTGGCCGATGAAGTCCATGAGCGTAAATGGCCCCATCCGGAAGCCGCCCAGCTCGGTCATAGCCCAGTCGATGGTTGCCACGTCGGCAATGCCTTCTTCCAGAATTCGGATGGCTTCGCCGTAGAACGGCCGCGCCACACGGTTCACGATGAAGCCCGGCGTGTCTTTGGTGAGCACCGGCAGCTTGCCCCAACTCTGCACCAGCGCCCGGATTTCCTCGGCCAGACCAGCGCGCGTCTGCACGGCCGGAATGACTTCCACCAACTGCATAACCGGGGCCGGATTGAAGAAGTGGATGCCGATAAACCGCTCCGGCTTCTCACAGGCGGCTGCAATGGACGCAATAGACAGCGAAGACGTGTTGCTGGCCAGCACGCAGTCAGCCGATACCACCGTTTCCACGTCGCGGAATACGGCCTGCTTCACGGCCAGATCTTCCACAATGGCTTCAATTACCAAACCACACTCCGCGAAATTATCCATGTCGGAGCAGGCGCGGATGCGGCCGTGCGCGGCTTCCGCGTCGGCTGATGTGATTTTGCCTTTTTCAGCTAGCTTGCGCAGGCTGGCCTCGATACCAGAAGTGGCCCGCTGCAGGGCGGCGGCATTCTTATCGAGCAGACAGACGGGGTGGCCGGCCTGAGCTACCACCTGCGCAATGCCCGCGCCCATGGCGCCGCTTCCGATAATGCCAACGGTGAATTTGCTCATTGTCCGGTGAAGCTGGGTTGGCGTTTTTCGAGGAAAGCCGACACGCCTTCTTTGTAGTCGGAGGTGGCGCCGGCGCGCAGCTGCAGGTCGGCTTCGTAGCGGAGCTGCTGGGTCAGGTCTTTGCTGAACGTCACGTTCAACAGCTGCTTGGTGTAAGCCAGGCCTTTGGTGGGCATGGCGGCCAGCTTGCGCACCAGCGTCTGCACTTCCTGCTCAAACACGTCGTCGGCAAACGCCTTGTAAATCATGCCCATCTGCACGGCTTCGGTGGCCGAAACCTTGTCGCCGGTCAGCATCAGGGCCGAAGCGCGCTGCATGCCAATCAGGCGCGGCAAAAAGTACGTCCCGCCGCTGTCCGGAATCAGCCCGATCTTGCTGAACGCCTGGATAAAGGAAGCCGATTCCTTGGCCACCACAATGTCGCAGGCCAGGGCCAGGTTAGCACCCGCGCCGGCAGCCACGCCGTTCACGGCCGCCACTACCGGCTTGTCCAGGGCCCGAATCAGCTCCACAATCGGGTTGTAGTGCTTCTCCACAATCTCCGCTACTTCCGGGCTGTCGGGGCCGGTGATTTCCGCCAGATCCTGCCCTGCACAAAAGGCTTTGCCGGTTCCGGTGAGCAGCACGGCGCGCACTTCCGGGTTCTGCTGGCAGTCCTGCAAATACTGCTGCATGGCCAGCGCTACTTCCTTGTTGACGCTATTGAAAACCTGGGGCCGGTTGAAGCAGATGGTAGCGACACCACCATCAAGGGAGAAAAGCAGAGAAGGAGTTTCGGACATGATTAGTTGGGGTGGGAAAGAACAGAACCGGCTGTCAGGCGGAGCGAAGCGGCAAAGCTGCTCCGGCTCCGCCTAACTCTCCGGGCTTATGAGAATGCGCCCGCCTACGCGTGGCACTTGAAGTAGTCGAATGGCTCCAGGCAGTCGTCGCACTGGTAATGGGCTTTGCAGGCCGTGGAACTGAACTGGCTGACCATGTGCGTATTATCAGACTTGCAGAGCGGGCAACGCACGGCCGTGTCCTTACCGAACAGGTTGAGCATGTGGCCGGTAGCCGTGCCATCCACGGGCGGCGCAATGCCGTAGTCTTCCAGCTTCTGGCGGCCGGCCTGGCTCATCCAGTCGGTAGTCCAGGCGGGGCTGAGCTGGTTGTGGATGTGCAGCTTATGGATGCCTTCCGCCAGCAGCAGCAGCCGGATTTCGGTGGCAATAACGTTCATAGCCGGGCAGCCGGAGTAGGTGGGCGTGATGGTGACGTGGACTTCCTCGCCTTCCACCCGCACCGCACGCACGATGCCCAGGTCAATGATGCTGAGCACGGGCACTTCCGGGTCGGAAACGCCCTCCAGCAGCTGCCAGATGTGCTCCTCGGTCGGGGGTGCCAGTTGCTCTACCATTCCAGGCCGGGGTAAGTGCGTTGCATGTATTGCAGCTCGGCCAGCAGGTAGCCCAGGTGCTCGGTGTGGCGGCCGTCTTTGCCGCCTTTCTGCATAAATACGCCTTCGGGCACCGCCAAAGTAGCTTCCTCAAACACGCGGGCAATGTGAGCCGCCATCTGCTGCTGAATGGCCGCGTAATCGGGTACAAGGCCGGCAGCCTGCAGGGCCTGCTCGGTGGCGGATGGCGTCGTCAGCTCGCCGCTGTAGCGCCACAGGTTCCCGATGGCCTTCTCCACGCGGCGGCGGCTTTCCTCGGTGCCGTCTCCCAGCCGAATCACCCACTCGGAGCTCCACTTGATGTGGTAGGCCGCCTCTTTCACTGACTTCTCAGCAATGGCCGCCAGCTGCGCATCGGGGCCCGACTTGAGCTGCAGCAGCAGATGGTAGTGGAAACAGTCGTAGATGAACTGCCGCACGATGGTGACCGCGAAGTCGCCGTTGGGTTGCTCCACCAGCAGCGGGTTGCGGTATTCCACGGCGCTGCGCAGGTACGCCAGGTCGTCCTCGGTGCGGCCTTTGCCTTCCAGTTCGGCAGCGTACTGATAGTAGCTGCGCGCCTCTCCCAGAAAGTCCAGGGCAATGTTGGCCATGGCCAGGTCCTGCTCCAGAATGGGGCCGTGGCCGCACCATTCCGACAGGCGGTGCGCCAGAATCAGGCTGGTGTCAGCGAGTTGCAGCACGAAAGGAAACAGCTGCGCCTGTGTTTCGGAAGGAGCAGCGGCCGGGGCTTGGGCGGGCATCGTGGAATCCGTCATCATTACATGTGCTTGATGGAATCCGGCACCTGATAAAAGGTCGGATGGCGGTAGATTTTGTCGTTGGCTGGCTCGTAGAAAGCCGCCGCATCGTCGGGGTTGGAAGCGTGCACGTTCGTCGATTCCACCACCCAGATGCTCACGCCTTCGAGGCGGCGCGTGTACACGTCGCGGGCGTTCTGGATGGCCATTTCGGCGTCGGCGGCGTGCAGGCTGCCCACGTGCTTATGGTCGAGGCCCTGCTTGCTGCGGATGAAAACCTCCCACAGGGGCCATTCTTTCTGGGTCATGATTTGGGGAATTTAGCTCAGGAAAGAGCAGGAGAAACGGCGCCATACAGCGCGCCGCAGAGCAGTCTGGATTTGGGCTGAGATTACGCTGCTACGGCTTCGCGCTGCTTGCGCTTTTCGGCGTGGGCCAGAGCGGCTTCGCGCACCCAGGCGCCCTCTTCGTGGGCTTGCACACGGGCCTGCAGACGCTCCTTGTTGCACATGCCGTTGCCTTTCACCACGTTCCAGAACTCTTCCCAGTCCACGTCGCCGAAGTCGTAGCCCTGCTTGGCTTCATTCCACTTCAGGTTGGGGTCGGGCACCGTGAGGCCCAGGAACTCGGCCTGGGGCACCATCATGTCCACGAATTTCTGGCGTAGCTCGTCGTTGGTGAAGCGCTTGATGCGCCAGTTCATCGACTGTGCCGTATTCGGCGACTCGGAATCTTTCGGGCCGAACATCATCAGAGTGGGCCACCACCAGCGGTTGAGGCCTTCCTGGGCCATGGCCTTCTGTTCCGGCGAGCCTTCGCAGAGCGTCTGCATAATCTCGAAGCCCTGGCGCTGGTGGAAGCTTTCTTCCTTGCACACGCGCACCATGGCCCGGGCATAAGGGCCATAAGACGTGCGGCAGAGAGGCACCTGGTTCAGAATAGCGGCACCATCTACCAGCCAGCCCACGCAGCCCATATCGGCCCAGCTCAGCGTTGGATAGTTGAAAATGCTCGAATACTTAGCTTTACCGGAGTGCAGGTCGGCCAGCATTTGGTCGCGGGAAGCACCCAGGGTTTCGGCGGCCGAGTAGAGGTAGAGGCCGTGGCCGGCTTCGTCCTGCACCTTGGCCAGCAGGATGGATTTGCGCTTAAGCGAAGGAGCGCGCGTAATCCAGTTGCCTTCCGGCAGCATGCCCACCAGCTCAGAGTGCGCGTGCTGCGAAATCTGGCGAATGAGCGTTTTGCGGTAGGCGTCGGGCATCCAATCCTTGGGCTCGATGCGCACATCGGCATCAATACGGGCCTGAAACTGTTCTTCCTGGGTGAGTTCTAGCGTTTCCATACCGGTTCAACAAAGATTAACTAACAATCGTTAGTTAAATGTAAGGAAAATTATTCTGCCCTGCCGAGCAGCCCCTTCTACTGGTCGAAATCCACAACCACTTTCTCAGAAGTGGGGCGGGCCTGGCAGCTTAGAACGTAGCCTTTGGCCACTTCGGTGTCGGAGAGGGAGTAGTTTACGTCCATTTCCACAGTGCCTTCCGTCACGCGGCAGCGGCAGGTGCTGCACATGCCGTTTTTGCAGGAGTAAGGCGCATCAGCGCCGGTTTCGAGCAGGGCATCCAGAATTGTGTCGCCGTAGTACGACATTTCCAGCACGCGCTTGGTGCCTTCCAGCTGCACGGTTACCTGGCTGTGCTTGTCGTCTTCGCCGGCGGGGCGCTGGGCCTGGCGGGCGGCGGCGCGCTGGGCGCTACCAGCGGAGGCAAACATCTCGAAGTGAATCTTTTCGGGCGCTACGCCGGCTTCCGCCAGCACGTCCTTCACATCGTTGATCATTTCCTCCGGGCCGCAGATAAATGCCTCGTCTATCTCGCGGGCGGGCACAATCTTCTGCAGAAACAGGCGGGCTTTTTCGGCGTTGATGCGCCCAAACAGCAGGTCGGTGTCGCCCTGCTCGCGGCTGAGAATGTGGTAGACGCTCAGGCGGTCTACGAACTTGTTTTTCAGGGCCTCGATTTCCTCCTTGAAGATGATGGAGTTGCGGCCCCGGTTGCCGTAGATGAGGTATACCTGGCTGTTGGGCTCGGTCAGGAGCACCGTTTTGATGATGGACATGACCGGCGTAATGCCGGAGCCGGCCGCGAACAGTACGTAGAGCTTCT
This sequence comes from Hymenobacter psychrotolerans DSM 18569, assembly GCF_900142395.1. Taxonomy (GTDB): domain Bacteria; phylum Bacteroidota; class Bacteroidia; order Cytophagales; family Hymenobacteraceae; genus Hymenobacter; species Hymenobacter psychrotolerans. The sequence continues at coordinate 508,700 of NZ_FRAS01000001.1, forward strand.
GGTGCTCGGGGTGCAGGTCGGTGTAGAAATGGCCCATCGGCGGCATGACTTCCAGCTCCTCCCCTACCCGCAGCGTTTCCACTGCCAGCGAGGAAAACCGGCCTTCCGGCACCTTCTTGATGGCCACGCGCCACTCATTATCGAGCGGGCTGCTGCAGATGGAGTACGAGCGGCGCAGCTCTTCCCCGTCATGGTCGCGGCGGAACGTGAGGTACTGGCCCTGCGTGAATTTGAACGTTTCGCGCAGGTCGGCGGGCACATCCAGGGATACGCTCACGCAATCCGGCGTTTCGCGCACAATGCTCTTGATTTTGACTTTATGAAAACGGCTCATCGGTTACTTCTTTTCCAGCCCGGTGAGGAGCATGGTGATAATATTGGCTTCCAGCTCTTCGGCGGAAAGCTCGCGGCCAGGACGGTACCACAGCTCCACCCAGCGCACCGCCGACAGAATCGTGAACAAGGCCACCGACACATTCACGGGCTGAAACTCGCCGGCAGCAATACCCTGCTCAATCAGCGCAGCAAAGCCTTTCTCGTACTGTTTGCGGGCGTTTTTGAACTCGGTCAGAGCCGGCTCGCGCAGATATTTCCAGTCGTGGTTGGCTACTGATACGGCCGCACCGTCCTCAATCATGAGGCGGATGTGCAGGCTGATCAGGGCCTTGATTTTTTCGACGTACGACGCAGCCGTGGCCTCAATTTCGGCAAGCTGAGAGATATACATACCCGACACGCGGAAGCAGATCAGCTCCAGAATCTCGTCCTTGGACTTGATGTGGTTGTACATGCTGGCCGCTTCAATGCCTACTTCGCTGGCCAAATCACGCATGGATGCTCCGCCGAAACCCTTTTGTTTGAAGAGTTTAGCGGCTTCATCGAGAATAAGCTGGCGTTTGTTGGCTTTGCGGGTCGGAATCATAGGTGGGAAATCAGAAGGTCAGGAGCAGGTTGCCAATGGCCTTCTAAAGATTGCGCAAATCTTTGACCCGGCTCAATTTGCCCCCTTCGCTGCGCGGCAACTGCCCGCAACCCAGCAGGGTTACTTTCATGCTGAGCCCGATGTTGTCCTTGATTTTCTTGGCAAACGTGCCCTTCAGCGTTTTCAGGCACTCGTGCTGCTGCACCACGTCATCGGAGAGGCTTTCCAGGCCCAGCTCCCGCATCAGCACTTCCTCGATTTCCACGGTCACTTCTACCTCATCCATGCTGCCGCGGCGCGAAGCTACCACCTGGTAGTAGGGGCTCACGTTTTCGAGGCCACTGATGATATCCTCCACCTGCGTGTGGAAGAAGTTTACGCCCCGAATGATGAGCATATCGTCGGCGCGGCCGCGGATGGGGCCCATCTTGACGTGGGTGCGCTTGTGGGAGTGCTCGTAGTAGATGTTGGTGATGTCGCCGGTCCAGTAGCGCAGAATGGGCATGGCCTTTTTGGTGAGAGTGGTGAGCACCAACACGCCCATCTCGCCCTCGGCTACCGGCTCGCCGGTTTCCTGGCTTACTATCTCGGGGTAGAAGTGGTCTTCCCAGATGTAGCTGCCCGTGCCCCGCTCGTCCACGTCTTCCTGCGACACGCCCGGCCCGATGATTTCGCTCAGGCCGTAGATGTTGGTGGCTTCCACGCCCAGGCCCTGCTGCACCTGCCCCCGAATGGCTTCGCTCCACGGCTCGGCGCCCAGCACGGCAAAGCGTAGGCTGAGCGTATTGGGCGAGAGGCCGCGCCGTTTCAGCTCTTCGGCCAGCACCTGCGCATAGGAAGGCGTGGCGCAGATAACCTCCGACTGGAAATCCTGCAGCAGCTGCAGCTGCCGGTCGGTGCCGCCCCCCGAAACGGGAATCACCGTCATACCCAGCTTCTCGGCACCATAGTGAATCCCGATGCCGCCCGTAAACAGGCCGTAGCCGTAGGAGTTGTGCATTTTCATACCGGGCCGGCAGCCGGCGGCGGCCAGCGAGCGGGCCACCACCTCCGAGAAGATTTCCAGGTCGTCGGCCGTGTAGCCTACCACTGTGGCTTTACCGGTAGTTCCGCTGGAGCAGTGCAGACGAGCTACCTCGTTCTGCGGCACCGCAAACAGCCCAAACGGGTAATTTTCGCGGAAGTCGGCCTTCTTGGTAAAGCCCAGCTTCGGCAGTTCCTCCAGCCCCTTAAACGTAGCCGGGTTGATGCCCAACTCGTCAAACTTTCTCTGATAGAAAGGCACCCGCTGGTATACATACGCTACCTGTTCTTTCAGGCGGCTGTTTTGCAAAGTCCGGAGCTGAGGCAGCGGCAGGCGTTCAACATCAGGATTGAACAGCATGGGAATGGGGTTAGAGTCTAGGCAACAAAGCGCTACAATAAAGGTAAGTAACCACTATTTAGTAAACAAACGTTTGTTAGTTTATCGGAAAATGTAGCGCTGACATCAATCATTTTTGTGGCAACCAGGGCATGCACAAAATAATATTAGCCATGAAAATCAGGCTAATGAGTGTTCACTAACCCAAAAAAAGCAAACACTCATTAGCATCTACCAAAGATTGTCTAATATTGTCCCGTCATCCAGCAGCTAATCCCCCCAGCTATTGGATGGCCAATTCCCACATCCCGCTTACCAGATGAACTCCCACCCCATCTGGCCCCCGCTCTTCGAATACCCTACGGTTTCGAAATCCCACACCGGCCGAACCAGGTAAACTGGTTCGGCCGGTCTGCGTTTGGCCCACCCCATTTCCCGGGACTATGTTGGAGCGTGTCAGTCTTTGCCTTCCTGCTTGCTTGCAAAGCTTTACCGCTTAACGGTGGAGCTAGCGACGGAAATGAAGGCCGGCGATGACGCCCGGCACCGTGTCGGTAGGTGGCCAGGCGATGTACCCGAATAAGAATATTGTGCAGAATGCCGTCAACTCGGCCGACCACACTACGCTGGTAGCCGCCGTGAAGGCAGCCGGTCTGGAGGAAACGCTGCAAGGCAAGGGCCCCTTCACAGTATTTGCCCCTACCAATGCCGCCTTCAGCGCACTGTCCGCCGGGACAGTAGAAACGCTGGTGAAACCCGAGAGTAAGGCAACACTCACCAAAATTCTGACTTACCATGTGGTAGCCGGCAACATGACGGCCGACAAAATCATGGCGGCTATCAAAGCCGGCAAAGGCACGGCAACGCTGAAAACCGTAAGCGGCGGTACCCTGAAGGCAATGATGAACGGCCCGAAAAACGTGGTGCTCGTAGACGAGAAAGGTGGTGTTTCCACTATTTCCACCTACGATGTAGTGCAGAGCAACGGCGTCATTCACGTCATCGACAAAGTGCTGATGCCCTAGTCGGCACTGCCAGATACACACCAAAAAGGCGCTTTCCTGACCGGGAAAGCGCCTTTTTAGGTTGAGTGGCAATCCACTACTTTACGGGCAGTTTTGCCGGCGGGCCTCGTCGGCGTAAACGTAGCCCAGCCGCACGGCCCGCGTGAAGAACTCACACGCAGCCAGCGCGTTGCCCTCCTGCTGCGCCACACGGCCCAGCAGAAAATGAACCTGCCCATTGCGCGGATTTGCCTCCAGAACCTGCCGGTAGTCTAGCCGGGCCTGCTGCAGATCCTGCAGCTTATAATAGGCCAGCCCCCGATAGGTTATGTATTTCACCGACAGCGGCTTGCCCTGCGCCATACGCTGCCGCAGGCCCACTGACAGATCTTCGATGGCTCGGGCGAAGCTCTGCTGCTCGAACAAACGCACTTCGCCTCTGGCCAGCCACGCGCCACTTTGGGTAGAGTCGAGGGCCAGCGCCACCGTGAGGCTTTGCTCGGCCGCATCAGCCTCCCCCAGACTGATCTGGCACTGCCCCAGGCGGTACAGCAGCCGGGCGCGGTCGGCCGCCTGCTCGGTGCCAGCCAGCGCGGCCATATAGTCTTCCTGCGCCGCTTTGTAGTTGTGGTTTATCAGCTGGTCTATTTCGGCCCGGCGGCGCAAGGCCTCTCTGTACGTGGGCTTGAAGTGCAGCGCCTGCGAGAAGTAGGCATGCGCAGTTTCCCATTTCTGCTGCCCATACGCCTGCATTCCATCTTCGTAGTTGCTTACTGCCGTGACGTGGTCCATGGTCAGCTTCACGGTCAGGAAAAACACCAGCAACCCGGCCAGCAGCCCAAAAGCCAGCAGATAGTCGCGGCGCGTGAACCGCCGCTGCCTCACAATAGGCCGGTAATGGCGCTCCGAAGCTCCGGCCGGCCGCCGGGTACGCAGCGGTGCCGGCGGAGGCATCGGCACGCCGTACAGGTGCTGGGTAGAGCTCTGATACTGCTGCTGGCGCAGTGCCTCCGCAGCGCGCTGGGCTGCCACCCGCAGCTGGTGGTCGTAGGCGGCGCGGCGGTTCGGGTCGCCCAGCACCCCGTAGGCAATAGCTACAGCCTTGAACCGCTCTTCGTATAAGGTGCTCCCACCGTGCTTATCAGGGTGCAGCGCCACTGCCAGCCGCTTGTAGGCTTGCTTCACGTCCTGCGCAGAGGCCGTTGCCGGTATTCCTAATGTCTGGTAGTGATTCTGACTCAAGACAGAAAAAGTTGCGGGTAAAATTATAGCAGATTTCAGACACGGTTCCGCAATTTCCGTATGAACTGGCTATCCGAAAAGTTGGTTTCGCACCGGCATTTCAGATGCTGCTCTCTTAACATGGTTTTCTATAAATCCTCTCCCGCATATGGGCATTTTCAACGACGAAGACGACGCCAACAAGACACCCCGCACTGATAACCTGATTGGCAACCTCAAAGGCTACCTCGATACCCGCCTTGATCTGGTACGGCTGGAAGTGCAGGAAAAAGTGAAGGGCGCCGTAGTTGGCACCATGCACGGCGTGGCAATGGCCACCATCGGGCTGTTCTTTTTTCTCTTCCTGAATATCTTCCTGGGCCTCTTGCTCAACGAGCTGCTCGACAGCTCTTACTGGGGCTTCGGTATTTTGGCAGGCTTCTACTTGGTGCTCCTGATTATTTTTCTGGTCGGCGTCGATAAGAAAGCATTTCAAGGTATGGCCGATAAGATGCTGGACAATACCATTTATAAATCCGACAAACGTCAAGCCTAATCTGACATGGCCGAACTGACTAACCCACTGTTTGAAGATGAAAAGGAGTTTTTGGAGCGCCAAAAGCTTGAATACGAGCGTGCCTTGCTAGGCGACGTAGAGGAAATCAAGGAAAAAACGCAGCAGGTCGGCAAGTACGTAGCCATTGGGGCCAGCGTACTGGGCGGCGTCTGGCTGCTTTCCAAAGCCTTCGGCTCTAAGAAGCCCAAGCACGAGTTGGCTGAGCCTCGCCGGGGCCGCCGGGCGTTGCGCAAGCCGCTTCGCCCCGAAGCCAGCCTGCCCACCGGCGACGACCTGGGATTTGGCAGCTTCCAGCACCATGCCGACCGTGGCCAGCAGCCCATCCATGAGCGCGCCGATATTGCGCCCGATGTGTATCACGCCAGTGCCTCCGGTGCCGATGACCCATTTCAGCCTGTCGGCCCCGAAGCCAGCCTGACCGCTGCCGGACCGTATGCCACCCATTCCGATGAGGCTTCGTCTATTCTGGCTTCTACCTTTCGGGCATTTTTGCAGTCCGATACAGGCAAGATGCTGGTAGCGCAGGCTACAGCTGTGCTGATGGCGGTAGTAGCCAAAAAACTGAGTGAGTATTTGCCGGTGATCAAAAATCCCGACCTTGCATCTTCTCCGGCCGAGCCGGAGACCCGGGACATCGACTTTACTTATCACCACGACGACGCGAATGCGCCTCACCAGCCTCTATGATGGCCTCAGCAAACGCCACGCGGACGGCCGCAAATCGTTAGCGGTCCTGCTTGACCCCGACAACCTCGACGAAGCAGGCTGCCGGCAGTTGCTGGAGCTCGCGCAACAGCACCCGATAGATTACTTTTTTGTAGGTGGCAGCCTGGTGATGACCTCTCATCAGGCTGCCCTTCTGCGTTTGCTGAAGCAGCATTCAGCTGTGCCGGTGCTGCTTTTCCCCAGCCACAGCCTGCACCTCGATCCGCAGGCCGACGGCATTCTGCTGCTGTCCTTGATTTCAGGCCGCAACCCGGAATTCCTGATTGGGCAGCACGTCATTGCGGCGCCCTTGCTGCGCCAGAGCAATCTGCAGATTCTGCCTACCGGCTACATGCTCGTGGACACCGGCCGCCAGACTACGGCGAGCTACGTGAGCGGCACCACTCCCCTACCTCACGACAAGCCAACTATTGCGGCCTGCACAGCCATGGCTGGCGAGCAGCTAGGTCTGGGCCTGATTTACCTAGATGGTGGTAGTGGCGCCCTGTATCCGGTGTCTACCGCCATGATTCGGGCTGTGCGCCAGGCCGTAGACATTCCGTTGGTTGTGGGCGGGGGCATCAATACAGCCGAGAAGGCACACGCGGCCCTCGCCGCCGGCGCCGATGTCATTGTAGTGGGCAACCAGATTGAAAAAGCGCCCGAATTTCTGGGTGAGGTTTCCCGTGTGGTGCAGTCGTTCAACACGGTGCCTGACGTGGTATAGAGAGTTGTTGAAGCAGTATCCGACTCAACGAAAAGCCCCGCCCTGATATACAAGGCGGGGCTTTTCGTTGGAATCCAGGGAATGAGGCCCTAGATGTTCATGGCCGATTCGCGGCGACGCATCTTGCCGGCCGGGATACCGAACATCATCTTGAAGCGGCGGCAGAAATAGGCAGTGTCTTTGTAGCCCACTTCCTTGCCGATGTCGCGGATGCTCTTTTTGGTGGTGCGCAGCAGGAACACGGCGCGCTCCATGCGCTGGTACTCGATGTAGTCCTGCGGGTTGATACCGGTCAGCATCTTGAAATACTGGCCCACATAGTCCTCGCTCACGTTGGCCACGTTGCTGAGCACTTTGTTCGACAGGTCGCCGCCAATGTTCTCCTTGATGTAGTTGAACAGGTCGATGAGGCGCGGATCCTTGAAGTACGTGCTGTTGGTAGCCAGCTGCTCCACAAACATCTTGTTTTTCAGGATGTAGCGCACAATTTCCACCACCAGATTCTCGGTGTAAATCGTAATCAGCCGCTCCCGGCCGGGCAGTTCCTGCAGGCTTTCCTCTACTACTTTAATGACGAGGTTGGCCAGTTTCGAGTTGTTCGAAATCAGGAAGGCCGGCACATCCAGCGAAGCAAAGAAGTTCACGGAGTCGAACACCTTGGCCTCAAAGCTCACAAACGAGTGGCTTTCCTCGGCGTCGCCAATCAGGTCGAGGTCCGAGTTGGAATGGAAGAACTTGTCCTTGTTGCTGATCAGGTCATCGTTGGTAATGATTTTACCCGCCGAATCGCCGTAGTTCACCTTGGTGGCGCGGCCACCCGGAATGAACAGCATTTCGCCTTCTTCCACCACCTGCTCCTCCTCACCAAAGGTAATCCGGCCCTTGTGCAGCAGAATCAGGTTGTTGCCTACGTCATAGGAATTGCGCACCGTAAAAGGCTGCTGCAGTACCAGGTTTTTCGCTTTGATGTATCGTACACCCAGCGACTCTATCACTTTATTGTAATCTTCCATCTTCCAGGGGTGGTTTGCGTCCTTTGGTAAGTCCGGTAAACAGGGCGGCCGGACTTATGTAATGCAAATTAAGATATAAAAATTCACAAAAACGAAAAACCCAGCCGAAATTCGGCTGGGTTTTGTGCAATAGTTCTGACTTTTAGGCTATTCCTTCTCTATTTCAGGATTTCCCGCGAGATTACAATTTTCTGAATCTCCGAGGTTCCCTCATAGATCTGCGTGATTTTGGCGTCGCGCATCATACGCTCCACGTGGTATTCCTTCACAAAACCATAGCCGCCATGGATCTGCACGGCTTCTACAGCCGTGTCCATTGCCGTTTTAGAGGCAAACAGCTTGGCCATAGCGCCCGACTTGGCGTAGTCCTGGTGGGCGTCCTTGTCGTGGGCTGACTGCAGGCAGAGCAGGCGGGCTGCATCAATGTTGGTCGCCATGTCGGCCAGCTTGAACTGAATGGCCTGGTGCTGCGAAATCGGAACCCCGAAAGCTTTGCGCTCCTTCGAGTATTTCAGCGACAGTTCGTAAGCGCCCGAGGCAATGCCCAGTGCCTGCGCCGCAATGCCAATACGGCCGCCGGCCAACACCTGCATGGCGAATTTGAAGCCGAAGCCGTCTTCGCCGATGCGGTTTTCCTTGGGCACTTTCACGTCCGTGAACATCAGCGAGCAAGTGTCAGATCCACGGATACCGAGCTTGTTTTCCTTCGGGCCGGTCTGGAAGCCCTCCATACCTTTCTCCACAATCAGCACGTTGATGCCGCGGTGCTTCAGTTCGGGGTTGGTCTGGGCTACTACGAGGTACACAGAGGCCGTGGTGCCGTTGGTAATCCAGTTTTTGGTGCCGTTCAGCAGGTAATAGTCGCCTTTGTCTTCGGCGGTGGTGCGCTGGCTGGTAGCATCAGAGCCGGCTTCGGGCTCCGATAAAGCGAAGGCGCCGATGATCTGGCCGGACGTCAGGCCGGGCAGGTACTTGCGCTTCTGCTCTTCGGTGCCGTATTTCTCCAGGCCCCAGCATACCAGCGAGTTATTCACCGACATGATAACGGAGCACGAGGCATCCACTTTGCTGATTTCTTCCATGGCCAGCACGTAGCTCACGGTATCCATACCGCCACCACCGTACTCGGGGCTCACCATCATGCCCATGAAGCCCAGCTCGCCCATCTTTTTGATTTGCTCAGCCGGGAATTTCTGATGTTCGTCGCGCTCAATTACACCAGCCCAGAGTTCGTTCTGAGCAAATTCGCGGGCGGCTGCCTGTACGGCAAGTTGTTCTTCGGTAAGCTGGAAATCCATGCGGATAGTACTTGGGATGGGAATGGGGAAAAGGTCGGGCCAAGGGGCGGAAGCGTTGCAGCAACGCTGGTCCGGCCCTTCAAAATTAAATCACAATTAGCGAGCTGGCGCAGAAAGCCCGGATTTTTATACTTCGCAAGCCCACAGCAGGCCAAAAAGCGGGTTTACAGCGGCGCGTTTCCTATCCTGACAGGATTGAGTAAGCGCTAAGCCGCCGCCCCGGATTTCGGAACGACGACTTGATGCACCATGCTTTTTTGCTTAGCGCCGGTCGCGGCTACCCATGAAAATGCTTACGTAATACAGCAGCGTAGCCAGTGAGCTGAGAGCAGCTACCACGTAGGTCATGGCGGCCCACCACAGGGCATCCTTGGCCATGGTGTGCTCCTGTGGCGTTACAATGCCGCGCCGGTCAATCCAGGCCAAAGCACGCTTGGAAGCGTCAAACTCGACGGGCAGAGTCACGAAAGAGAACAGCGTGGTGAGCGAAAACAACACGATACCGACGCCCAGCGGAATAACCGTGGAGCGAATCATGAGGACGCCGGCCAGCAGAACGAACGGCATAAACTTCGACACGGCGCTCAGGGCCGGCACCATAGCCGAGCGGAACTGCAGGGCGCTGTAGGCCGTGGCGTGCTGCACGGCGTGGCCACACTCGTGGGCGGCTACGGCGGCGGCGGCGGCACTCCGCTCCGCGTACACGGCTTCGCTTAAGTTCACCGTTTTGTCGGTGGGGTTGTAGTGGTCCGTCAGCTGGCCTTCGGTGCTGATGACGCGCACGTCGGTGATGCCGTGGTCGGCGAGCATCAGCTCGGCTATCTGCTTACCGGAAAGGTTGGATTGCAGCCCGACCTGGGCATATTGGCTGAACTTGCTGCGCAGGCGCCACTGAATGATCCAGCTGACGCCCATCGCCAGGATGACGATGAAATAAATTCCGCTTGAGTTGTACATGGAGAGGTTCGTTTATGGTTTCTGAGCCCCGGCAGCGGCCCTGGCCGTTGCCGAACGCAACCAGAAACCACCCTCCTAGGAACTCCGCAATACTCGCTCGACGATGCGCGTGGTGCTGTAGCCGGCTACCAGTGGTACGGTGAGTACCTGCCCGCCGTTCTGTAACACCACCTCGTGGCCCACAATTCCGTCGATGGCGTAGTCGTCGCCTTTCACCAGAATATCGGGCACAATGGCCTCAATCAGGGCCAGCGGGGTTTGCTCATCGAAGAGCACTACTGCGTCTACAAACAAAAGGGAGGCCAAAATGCGGGCACGTGACACTTCGTCCTGCAACGGCCGCCCCGGCTTGAGCCGGCTGACAGAAGCGTCGGTATTGAGGCCGAGCACCAGCTTGTCGCCGAGGTGGCGGGCCTTTTCCAGGTAGTCGACGTGGCCAAGGTGCAGCAGATCGAAGCAGCCGTTGGTAAACACGATTTGCTGGCCCTCGGCCTTCCAGGATGCCACCAGCGGCAGCAGGTCGGCCCGGCTCAGGATTTTATCTTTGCTCCACATCGGCGGTGTTTTCAAGAGGCACGGTAGTGAGCAAGGAACCCTTGCGCCCCAGCCGCCCCGATTTTCCCATACTGACAATAAAGCTGATTCCGCCCATTATCACAATGAGCAGGGTCTGAGCGCCGTGCACTACCAGCGCATAGGCAATGCCCCCCTCCTTGCTGATGCCGTATACCAGCAGCGTGCTTTGCACCAGCAGGTGAAACACACCAATACCGCCCTGCACCGGTGCCGCCATGCCAAACGCGCCAAACGTGAGAATGGCCAGCGCTGCCCGTACGCCCAGGTTGTAGGTTTCCGGGAAGGCAAAGAAGGCCAGGTAATCCATCAGGAAGTAAACCAGCCACGTAAAGAAGGTGTGGAACAGAAATGCGCCTTTGTTTTCCAGCTTCACGATGCTGAACACGCCGGCCAGCAGCCCTTTCACAAAGCCCAGCATCTTATTGAAAACGGCCACCTGCCGCAGTCGCTCTAGGTTGCGCCACAGGATATAGCCGAACAGCAACACCAGGAGCACAGCTACAATTGCCGCGGCCACCAGCGCATTGCTGTTGCGGGCCAGCGCATCGGCCTTGCCCTGCAGCAGGTACTTATCGGCAAAGCCCCAGAAGGTCTTAAAATCAAGAAGCAGCACGGTGCCCAGCAGCGCCAGCAGAACCAATACGTCAATTATCCGCTCGGTGATAACCGTGCCCAGCGACACCTGCAGCGGCACTTGGCTGGTGCGCTGCAGCAATGAGCAGCGCACAACCTCTCCCACCCGGCCCGGAAGCACCATATTAGCCAGGTTGCCGGCCATCATGGCGTGGTACACATCCCAGAAAGACGGTTTGGGCCCGCTCACGGTAGGGTCGAGCTGCATTTTCCAGCGGTGGGCCCGGCTGAAATATCCCAGCACCGAAAACACCATTGTCAGCAGCAGCCACATGTAATTCGCCTCCCGCACGGTTTGCACAATCCGGCTTAGGTCTTGCCCACGCAGCGCATACCACATCAGCAGCCCGGACACCGACAGCAGCAGGGTATATTTAAGAACAGTAAGGAGTTGCTTCACAAGATGATTTACTAGAATCAGCTAACGGCTCTTCAGGATTCAGCAGTACGCACAAGGGCTAGCCCAGGCGGTTGTGCTGGTCGGGAAATATAACGGTGGGCTTGTGCGCGCGGGCTTCGGCAAAGTCAATCAGACCATAGGAAATGATGATGACGATGTCGCCAACGGCCACACGGCGGGCCGCCGGCCCATTCAGGCAAATCATGCCCGAGCCCCGCTCTCCCCGGATGGTGTAGGTTTCAAACCGCTCCCCATTGTTAATATTCACAATGGTCACTTTCTCATTTTCCACCATGTTGGCCGCGTCGAGCAGGTCCTCATCAATGGTGATGCTGCCTACATAGTGCAGCTCGGCCTGCGTGACCTTAACGCGGTGAATCTTTGATTTGAGGACCTCGATGTGCATGAGAAAAAGCAGATAAAAACAAAGGCCGCAAAGATACGGAAGCCAGAGTTGGTAGGCTGCCTCGCAGAAAGCGGCTTACCAGCCCGGCAGCTAGGCTGCTCCTACCGCCTGCTGCTCCGGCAGCAGCACAATGTTGTCGATGAGGCGGACGCCGCCCACCTGCGCAGCCAGGCACACAACCACCGCCTGCCCGGGCACCCACACATGAATGGGCTGCAGCGTATGCGCATCGGCTATTTCCAAGTATTCAAGCGAGAAGGCTGGCTCCTGCCCGATGTAAGCGGCCGCCGCCGCCTGCGCAGCCGCAGCAGAAGCCCCGCGCGTGAGTTGCTCGGCGGCAAGCTGCAGGGCAGCATACAGGCGCGGAGCCGCTGCACGGGCCTCGGCCGGCAGCCGGCGGTTGCGCGAGGACATAGCCAGCCCATCCGCCTCACGAACGGTTGGAAAAGACACAAGCTCCAGGTCAAAACCAAGGTCCATCACCATCTGGCGAACAATGGCCACCTGCTGCCAATCTTTCTGGCCGAAGTAGGCCTGATGCGGCCGACTCAGGTGAAATAATTTGCTGACCACCGTAGCCACCCCGTTGAAGTGGCCGGGCCGGTGGGCCCCTTCCATCACGCGCTCCAGCGCCCCGAAATCGAACCGTAGTACTGCGGCGTGCGGATACATTTCCTCTACCGAAGGCAGAAAGAGCACGGTGCAGCCCGCCGGCGCCAGTAGGTCGGCATCGGCCTGGGGCAGGCGGGGGTACAGCCGGAAATCATCAGCGTTGTTGAACTGGGTCGGATTGACAAAAATACTGACAATCACCACGTCGCAGGCTTGCGCGGCGGCCCGTACCAGTTGCAGATGGCCTTCGTGTAGAGCACCCATAGTGGGCACCAGCCCCAGGCGCAATCCCGCGCGACGACAGTTTTCGGTGTAGGCTTGCAACGCGGCGGCCGTGTGCAGTATCTCCATAGATGTAGTAGCCTGTTTCGACAGGCCCCGGATGGGTTTAGTTGAATTTTCGCCCAAATTTGTTTAATTTTGTGCTCCCCAACGTGTTGCCTTCCCCCAACTACCCTTTTCTAACTGATATGTCCAAGTTGAGAATCCTCTACGCGGCTACGGAGATTGATCCGTTTTTGCAGACCACCAAAGTAGCGGAATTTTTACGGCGCCTGCCCCAGGGGATGCAGGAAATGGGAATGGAGATTCGCATTTTCGTTCCACGCTTCGGCATCATCAATGAGCGGAAAAACCGGCTCCACGAAGTTGTGCGCCTTTCCGGCATCAACATCGCCGTAGGCGAGGATGAGAAGCCATTGATCATCAAGGTGGCATCCATCCCGAATGCCAAGCTACAAGTGTACTTCATTGACAATGAAGACTATTTCCACCGCAAATCGGTGTTGGTAGACAAGAACGACAAGTTCCACGCCGACAACGATGAGCGGGCCATCTTCTTCTGCAAAGGTGTGCTCGAAACGGTGAAAAAACTAGGCTGGGCGCCCGACATCGTGCACTGCAACGACTGGATGACCGGCCTGATTCCGATGTACCTGAAAACGACCTACAAGAAGGACCCGATTTTCAAGGACGCCAAGTCGGTTTTCACGATCTACAACAACGAGTTTGACTACAAATTCGGCGGCGACATCATCGAAAAAGCCAAAATGCTGGATATCGATGACGAAATGCTGGCCGGTTTGAAGACTGCTGACTTCGGTGGCTTCATCAAAGTAGGCATGGAATACGCCGACTCGGTGGTGAAATCAGACGAGGATTTCAGCGACAACCTGAATGCTCTGTTCTCGGAATACTCGAAAAACAAGCAGATCGGGCAGGTAGGAGCCGACGAAAACCTACTGACTTCTTACTACGCACTGTATAATGAACTGGCCAATTAGCGCCTACCGGCTCGCGTCGGTTTCCCTAGTTTCCGCCACGCTGCTTTTCACGGCGGCCGGTTGCGAAGACGCCAGCAACCTTGGCGTAGAACTGCCTGGTACCACTGCTGCTAATACCGACTACCGCGACTTCGACGTGACGGCCTCTACCGTATTGCGCGACTCGCTGGATACCCAGAAGTCGTCGCAGATTCTGTTAGGCCGGGTGCGCGACAATGTGTTGGGCACGACTACCGCTAGTGCTTACCTGAATCTGAAGATTGCGCAGGCCCTGCCCGCACGCGACACAGTTCCGTCGGGTGTGAGGCAGGTAACCGGTGTAGACGCTAATCCGCAGCTCGATTCGCTGGTGATAGAAGCGCCCTTCGAAACGGTTTATGGCTCGGCTACCGCTCCGCTTCGCGTAAACATCTACCAGCTGGCTCAACCCCTGGACGAGCGGCAGGTCTATAATTCTTCTTCTTCGGTGGTAACAGGCGCCGAGTTGGGGCTCAATGTGAGTGCCCGGCTTAATGGCGTGAAAAAGGAGTGGCAGCGCACCAACCCGACCAGCGCCACCGACAAAGACTCGGTGCTGGTAACGACTCCGGATAAAGTGGTGCGCCTCAAGCTGCACGGCGGCGGCCGGACTCTGCCTTTGGCAAACGACGTATTCGCGCTGCTCAAGGGTACCAACTTCACGCAAGCGTCCCTGAATGCCCTTTGGAAAGGTATTGCCATTCAGCCTACTTCTGATTTTAATACGGCGGTAGCGAGCATCCTTCCAGGCGGCGGTACGCGGGTGGTTTTTCATTACCACTACACCAACAAGAAGAACACTGGCACACTGAAGGGACGATACAGCCTTGCGCTGGGCCTGACCGGCTTCCAAAGTTTTGGCAACGCCCCGCGCTTCTTCACCCAGATTACTAACGAGCTGCCTACCGGCTCACCGCTTAGCCGCCTAGCTGGCACTGCCGGTGCTGCGCAGTCGGTACCAGCAGCGGAAACCGATGGCAAAGTGTATATGCAGGGCGGCAACGGTTTTGGAGCCAAGCTGGAAATACCGGGCCTGAACGAGCTGCGGACTCTGGCCCAGCCAACTACGGATGGTGGCAGCCCCGCCATTGCCATCAACCGGGCCGAGTTGCTGATACCGGTAAGCCCTTTCGCCAACCTGCTGTTCCCGCAGGCTACCAGCGCCTACCTCTACGAAGTTAACGCCAGCAACCAAGCACTGCAGCGCACCGTGCTTAACACCCGAATTGAGCGCATGGTATTGCGTGATGGGGTAAACCCAACCGGCGCTGGCTTGACTTCTATCGGAGATGACCAATATTCTGGTGGCTACTATCAGAACACAGCTAAGGCTACTCTGAATAACCCGCTCAACACATTCTACAGCACCAGCATTACGTCTTATGTGCAGGCGTATGTCTATGACAGACTGAATGGCCCTTCTCCGGCAGCATTCGTATTTTCTCCGTTCCTGCGCAACTCGTTCACGCTGGATCTGAACCGGGCTGTATTGGACGGCACCAATATCAAGCTGCGGGTATACTACTCGAAGTTGCGCTAACTTTCGACCTTTATTTTTGCGAGTGAAGCTGCGGCATGGCATTTGCCACGCCGCAGCTTTCTGACTTTTTCACGAACCAACCCCCTTTTCACTCTTCCACTTATGTGCGGAATTGTTGCTTATATCGGCCACCAGGAAGCTTGTCCCATCATTCTTAAGGGACTTCACCGCCTGGAGTACCGCGGTTACGACTCCGCTGGTGTTGCGCTGCTCAACGGAGACCTGAATGTTTACAAAAAGAAAGGCAAAGTAGCCGAGCTGGAGGCTTTCATTGCGGAAAAAGACACGCGTGCCCACGTTGGCATGGGCCACACCCGCTGGGCCACGCACGGTGAGCCCAACGACTCCAACGCCCACCCGCACTACTCTACTTCGGAGCGTATTGCCATCATCCACAATGGCATTATCGAAAACTACGCTGCCCTGAAGCAGCACCTGCAGCAGCAGGGCCACGTTTTCCATTCCGACACGGACACGGAAGTATTCGTGAACCTGATTGAGGAAGTTCAGAAGCAAAACAACTGCTCGTTGGAAGAGGCTGTGCGCCTGGCCCTGCACGAAGTGGTTGGCGCCTACGCCATTGTGGTGCTGAGCCGCGACGAGCCCAACCAGTTGATTGCAGCCCGCAAAGGCTCGCCGCTGGTAATCGGGGTTGGCAAGGACGAGTTTTTCCTGGCCTCGGACGCTACGCCTATCATCGAGTACACGAATGAAGTGGTGTATGTGAATGACTACGAAATCGTGGTTATCCGCAATGGCCAGCTCGAAATCCGCACCAAGGAAGATGTGCAGCAGACGCCCTATATCCAGAAGCTGGAAATGGAGCTCGACAGCATCGAGAAGGGTGGCTACGAGCACTTCATGCTGAAGGAAATCTTCGAGCAGCCGCGCTCCATCCTCGACTCGATGCGCGGCCGTCTGGAGCTGGAAGCCGGCCACCTGAACATGGGCGGCATCCGGGCCTACGAGCGCAAGTTTGTGAATGCCGACCGGATCATCATTGTGGCTTGTGGCACCTCCTGGCATGCTGGCTTGGTAGCGGAATACCTGCTGGAAGATCTGGCCCGCATTCCGGTAGAAGTGGAGTATGCGTCGGAATTCCGCTACCGCAACCCTGTTATTACGGAGCGCGACATTGTAATTGCTATTTCGCAAAGCGGTGAAACCGCCGATACGCTGGCCGCCATTGAGCTGGCCAAAAGCAAAGGCGCTACCATCTTCGGTATCTGCAATGTGGTGGGCAGCAGCATTGCCCGCGCTACGGATGCCGGTGCCTATACCCACGCTGGCCCCGAAATCGGGGTGGCTTCTACCAAGGCTTTCACGGCTCAGGTAACGGTGCTCACGCTGCTGGCCATGATTGTAGGCCATAAGCGCGGCTCGCTTTCCGATACCCGCCTGCGCGAGCTGATGGTGGAGCTGAGCAGCATTCCGGCCAAAGTAGAGAAGGCGCTGCTGCTGAACGACGAAATTGAGTTGATTGCCGAGACGTTCAAGGATGTGCCTAACTTCCTGTATCTGGGCCGCGGCTACAACTTCCCGGTAGCACTAGAAGGCGCACTCAAGCTCAAGGAAATCAGCTATATCCACGCCGAAGGCTACCCGGCTGCCGAAATGAAGCACGGCCCGATTGCACTCATCGACGAGAATATGCCTGTGGTAGTTATTGCTACCAAGGACAGCTCGTATGAGAAGGTGGTCAGCAACATTCAGGAGGTAAAGGCCCGCAAAGGCCGCATCATTGCCGTCGTGACGGAAGGCGACACGGTAATTCCGGCTATGGCGGAATTTGTGATTGAAGTACCGCTGACGTCGGAAGTGCTGGTGCCGCTGGTTTCGGTGGTGCCGCTGCAGCTACTCTCCTACCACATTGCCGTTCTGCGCGGTTGCAACGTCGATCAGCCCCGTAACCTGGCGAAATCGGTAACGGTGGAATAGCCTCCGTCAGATTCAGATACGCTTGTAGAAAAATCCGTCTGCTCCGGCAGACGGATTTTTTATTGCCTGACTCTCCGGCAGCAGCAGCTTCCGGCTGCGGGCATCTCCATAGCCCTTCCAGCGGCTGGCATTTTTCCGCTTACTTTTGCTTAGGTCCTGCGGCTGACGTTGCCGCCTATTTTCTTCTCTTCTATGCCCCATTCCGTCGTTTACTCCGCTCAGGCCCCCGCGCCCATCGGCCCCTATAGCCAGGCCGTGCAGGCCGGCAACACCGTGTACGTGTCCGGCCAGATTGCTCTTGATGCCACCACCGGTCAGCTCGTCGGCGACGGCGACGTAGCCCAGGAAACCCACCAGGTAATGCGCAACATGCAGGCCGTGCTGCAGGCCGCCGGCCTCACGCTGCGCGACGTGGTGAAGTGCAGCATCTTCGTGAAGGATCTTGGCAACTTCGGCACCATCAACGACATCTACGGCAGCTACTTCGAAGCCGATTATGCCCCGGCCCGCGAAACGGTGGAAGTAAGCCGCCTGCCTAAAGACGTGCAGGTAGAAATTTCCTGCGTGGCGGTAAAAGGGTAAGCCCCCGCTCCTGCCATGCGCCGTCCTGTTTCCCGGAAGCCTGCCAAAGCACTGGCTAAGCCTTCCTATTTCCCGCCCGAAAACGTGCTGGACCGCGCTATGCCGCCGGCGCTGGTGGGGCAGCAGGAGTTCGAGCAGTACCACTTCCGCAATTTCGACCTGACGCAGGCCAGTCTGGCCGGGCGCCGGTTCAGTGAGTGTCTGTTCGAAAACTGCAACCTCGCCGGCACCAGCCTAGCGGATACCGCACTGCAGAACGTGGCATTCGAGGGCTGCAAGCTGCTGGGGCTGGCTTTCCATGCCTGCCGCGACATGCTGTTCGACGTGCATTTCGACCGGTGTCAGCTCGATTATGCCTTGTTCTCGGGCAAGAATATGCCTAACACCCGCTTCGTGGACTGCTCACTGCGCGGAGCTGACTTCACCCGCACCAACCTGACCGGCGCCCTGTTTCAGGAATGCCGGTTGGCTGAAGCTGTTTTCAGCCAGACCAACCTGACCGGTGCCGACCTTGCTACCGCGCAGGAAGTGCTACTGGACCCCGAACAGAACGAACTAAAAAACGCCCGTTTTGCGCTGCAGAGCCTGCCGGGCCTGCTTACCAAGTATGGGCTGGTGGTAGCATAAGAAATGCGCTGAGCGCACGGCGGGCCTGTTTCAGCAGCCCGAACGTCAAACTCACCATTTCCCTGTTTCGCCGCCGCACCTTTTGTACCTTTGCAGCGCGTTTTTCTATCCCGAAGACGCTGCGAACCGACTGTATTATGGAAAGAGAAGTACGGGTGCGCTTTGCGCCCAGCCCCACGGGGCCGCTGCATATTGGCGGCGTGCGCACGGCGCTGTATAACTACCTGCTGGCCCGCAAGCTGGGCGGCAAGATGCTGCTCCGCATCGAGGATACTGACCAGAACCGTTTCGTGCCCGGCGCCGAAGACTACATCCGCCAGAGCCTGGAGTGGGCTGGCATTAAGCTGGACGAAAGCCCCTGGACGGCCACGCCCGGCCCCCACGCGCCCTACCGCCAGAGCGAGCGGAAACCGATGTACATGCAGTATGCGCAGCAGCTCATCGACAGCGGCCACGCCTACTACGCCTTCGATACGGCCGAGGAGCTGGACGCCATGCGCGCCCGCCTGACCGCCGCCAAGGTGCCTAACCCGCAGTACAATAGCATCACGCGCGCTCAGATGCGCAACTCTCTCACGCTGCCCGCCGAGGAAGTAAAGCAGCTGCTGGAAACCGGGGCGCAATACGTGATTCGCCTGAAAGTGCCGCGCAAGGAAGAAATCCGCTTCAACGACCTGATTCGGGGTTGGGTAGTGGTGCATTCTTCGGCCGTAGATGACAAGGTGCTGATGAAATCGGACGGCATGCCGACCTACCATCTGGCCAACATCGTGGACGACCACCTGATGGAAATCACGCACGTAATCCGGGGGGAAGAGTGGCTGCCCTCAGCCCCGCTGCACGTGCTGCTCTACCGCTATTTCGGCTGGGAAGCTACCATGCCGCAGTTTGCTCACCTGCCCCTGCTGCTCAAGCCCGACGGCACCGGCAAACTCAGCAAGCGCGACGGCGACCGGCTGGGCTTCCCGGTATTTCCGCTGGAATGGCACGGTAAAGACGCTGAAACCGGCGAACCGACCGTGAGCAGCGGCTACCGCGAAAGCGGCTACCTGCCCGAAGCATTCATCAACTTTCTGGCCTTCCTGGGCTGGAACCCCGGCACTACGCAGGAGCTTTTCTCCATGCAGGAGCTTATCGAGGCCTTCTCCATTGAGCGGGTAAGCAAGTCGCCGGCCCGCTTCGACCAGAACAAGGTGCGCTGGTACAATGAGCAGTACCTACGGGCCAAGCCCGACGCCGAGCTGGCGCAGTACCTGCAGGAAGCTCTCAAAGGGCAGGGTCTGGAAGTGCCGGCCGACAAAGCCGAGCAGATTGCGGCCCTCGTGAAGGAGCGCGCCACTTTCCCCGCCGACTTAGCCAAAGAAGCCCAGATCTTCTTCACGCGCCCCGCCAGCTACGACGAGCAGGTCATCAGCAAGAAGTGGAATGCGCAGGTGTCCGGCGCGCTGGCTGAGTTTGCCCGTCAGCTTCCCGCTGCCGCCGATACCACGCCCGATGCCATCAAAACGCTGCTCACGCAGGTAGTGGAAGGCCAGGGCCTGAAGCTGGGCCAGGTGCTGCAGGCGCTGCGCGTAGCCGTAACCGGTGCCGCCGCTGGCCCCGACCTGATGGCCATTATGAGCATTCTGGGCGCCCAGGAAACCGCGCAGCGCATTGAGCTGGCGGTAGCAGCCTTGGCTCAGCCCGCCGCATAGGCAGGGAGTCAGCTAAAAAATTAGGGTATCCGGTTATCCGTACGCGGGGCCGCTTCGTAGTGTGATGCTAGGAGCGGCCCCGCTTTGCGTAGGGCCTTGCCGTTACTCTACGCTTTACTGCCCCCGCTATGGCCAAGAAACCCGTCAGCCCGAAAAAGAAAAAGAACGACCCCGAGAAAAAAGCCCGCGTACACAAGGAGCTGGAGGGGTTCGAGATTAAAGTGAACCCGCTGGGCGAAATCACCTCCAACTACTCCATAGAGGACATCAACACGTTTCTCAACCGCCACGTGCGCGACAAGAAGCTGGTGAACCGCGACGGGCAGTTTGGGGAGAAGCCCGAAGATGAGGAGGATTTCCCGCTGGAAGATGGCGCCGCCGAGCCGGAAGAATCGGACGACGAGTTTATGCGCCGCACCAGCCGGGAAACCAGCCGCAAAGGCACCAAGACCGAGCCCGACGCCGCCGCCGAAGCCGAAGATACCCGCGCCGAGCTGCCGGAAGAATAAGCCCCCGCAATGCCTGGCTTCTCAGCAGGCCACACACTTACTCAACGCCCCAATGCCTGCCGGTAGTGGGGCGTTGCTTTTTGCGGACCGCCTACGCTGCCGGGCCAGTCCCAGAGCCCGAAAGGCAAGCGTGCGGCAGGCCACAATACCTGCGGTTTCACTATACTTGAGGCACCTTTTCACCACACGCCTCTCTCCATGGCTATGAACTCGCACGACGTAGATTACAAGATTCTCGGCACCGATATTCAGGTGCTGGAAGTAGAGCTGGACCCCAACGAGACGGTAATTGCGGAGGCCGGCGCCATGGTGTACATGGACGAAGCCATTGCCTTCGAAACCAAGATGGGCGACGGCTCGGAGCCGGACCAGGGCTTTATGGGCAAGCTGTTTTCGGCGGGTACGCGCCTGCTCACGGGCGAGTCGCTGTTTATGACGCACTTCACGCACCGGGGCGGCTACGGCAAGAGTCGGGTAGCCTTTTCCGCGCCCTACCCTGGCACCATCATTCCCATAGATCTGGGCACGATGCCACAGGGGCTGATTGTGCAGAAAGACGGCTTTCTGGCGGCGGCACGAGGTACCAAGATGAGCATTCACTTCAACCAGAAGCTGGGCGCCGGCTTTTTCGGGGGAGAAGGCTTTATCCTGCAGAAGCTGACCGGCGACGGCAAAGCCTTCATTCATGCTGGCGGCACCATCATTGAGAAGCGCCTCAACAACGAGCTATTGCGCGTGGATACGGGCTGCGTGGTTGCCTTCGAGCCCGGCATCGACTTTAGCGTAGCGCGGGCTGGTGGCCTGAAATCCATGATTTTTGGGGGCGAAGGCCTGCTCCTAGCCACGTTGCGCGGCACCGGCCGCGTATGGCTGCAGTCGATGCCCATCAAGAAGCTGATTCAGGCGCTGGCTCCCAACGGCGGCAATGCGCAGAAGGAAAGCGGCGGGGTACTGGGCAAGATGGTAGGCGGTATTCTGGACCAATAAGCAGTACGGCCCCGGCCAGCCGGCTACTGGCTCACAAAAAAGCTGGTCGGGGCCTGCTGGCTGGGGCTGCTCTGCGAGGAGATGGTGTCAGAGTCGCCTAGCTGCGCCACGATAATGCCCAGACTGACCAGCAGGCCCAGGATCAGCAGGCCCAGAAAGCCGAGCATGGAACGGTTGCTCAGGAGCGGAGCTTCTTCGGAAAAACGGCGGCGTTTCCGGCGGGAAACGTAAGGACGGTGGGATGAGGAGGCAACGGCGGACACAGAGGGGGCGGTTGAGCGGTATCGAATCCTCTAATATATAGTTGTTTGAGAACAACGTAAAATTCTCCCTTAAATTTATTGAATTGTCCAACAACATCTAAGCAAGACATACGTAGCAGCCTACCCTTCCATTGCTTGGCTAAATCCTCATTTTGATGATTTTTTGTGGCTGGCTCAGGCTGTATTGAGGATTTCCTCCAGCAGTTCCCGGGAATTGCTGAGACGCGGCACCTTGTGCTGCCCACCCAGCTTCCCACGGCTGGCCAGCCACCGCTCAAACTGGCCCGATGTAGCTACCGTTACCATCGGGGGAGCCAGCGCCAGGTCGCGGTGGCGCTTGGCGTCATAGTCGGAGTTGAGCTGGCGCAGGGTCTGGTCGAGGATGGCAGTGAAGTGAGCGGGGTCGTGGGGAGGCTGCGTGAATTCGATAAGCCACTGATGGCCGCCACGGGAGCCATCGGCCGCTCCGGCGAAGTAGATGGGAGCAGCTGTGAAGTCGCGCACGGTGGTAGCGGTAGCGCGGCAGGCGGCGGCCACGGCGGCTTCGGCATTTTCCACCACCACTTCTTCCCCGAAGGCATTCAGGAAGTGCTTGGTGCGGCCCGAAATGCGGATACGGTAGGGCTGCAGGCTGGTGAAGCGCACCGTATCCCCGATTTTATAGCGCCACAGGCCGGCATTGGTACTGATGATGAGGGCGTAGTTTTTGCCCAGCTCCACGGCTTCCAGCGGCAGAGCCCGGGGCTCGGGAGCCTCCCACTGGTCGGCGGGCAGAAACTCGTAGTAGATGCCGTGATTAAGCAGCAGCAGCAGGTCCTCCGAATCGGGCTCGTCCTGCAGGGCCAGGTAGCCTTCCGAAGCGTTGTAGACCTCCAGATAGTGCATTTGCGGGCCCGGAATAAGCTGCCGGAACAACTCCCGGTAGGGCCCGAACGCCACCGCGCCGTGCAGAAACAGCCGCAGATTGGGCCATACTTCCGTGATGCTACCAGCGCCGGCCAGCTCCGTGACGCGGCGCAGCAGCACAATCATCCAGGTGGGCACGCCGGCCAGCGCCCGCACATCCTGGGTTAGTACGTAGCGCGCAATCCGCTCGATTTTCTGTTCCCACTCATCCAGCAGCGCCAGCTCCAAAGGCGGCGTCCGGATATGCTCGGCCCAGGCGGGCAGGTTCTGCATTATCACCGCCGATATGTCGCCGGCGCGGGAGGCCGCATCGGTGGGGCGGAGCGGATTGGGCGTGTGCGTGCCGCCAAGTGAGAGAGTTTTGCCGCCCGGCAGCTGGGCCTCAGGATAGTGGAGCGTAGACAACGCCACCATGTCGCGGCCAGCCCGGTAGTGGCACTCGTGCAGCGCCTCGCGCGTGACGGGAATGTACTTGCTGCGGGCGTTGGTAGTGCCGCTGCTCTTGGCAAACCACTGCACCCGGCCGGGCCACAGCACATCGGCCTCGCCGCGCATCACCCGCTCCAGATCCGGCACCAGCTCTTCGTAGGCACTGATGGGCACGCGCGCCGCAAATTCCGCACTGCTCATCCCGTCGGCAAAGCCGTAGCGGCGGCCCCATTCCGTGGCGCGCGCTGTGTGCAGCAGCTCCCGCAGCACCTGCTGCTGCACTTCGTGCGGATGGTCGCGGAAGTGACGGATGGCCGGCAGGCGCCGCTGCGCGGTCCAAGTGAGAAGGGCAGACTGGGCGGAAGAAACGAAAGTCACAGAGCGGAACGGGGCAGACGGAAACGGGATGGAGAGGGATTTAACGCAGCGAAGAAACGGAAGTTAATCCACCCTTTCCCCTACCAGCGCCCCCTACAGCTTGCGCTTCAGCTCGAAGTTCTTGCCCAGGTACACGCGGCGCACGGTTTCGTCGGCGGCCAGTTCTTCAGCAGTGCCGGCTTTCAGCAGCTTGCCTTCGAAGAGCAGATAGGCGCGGTCCACGATGCTGAGCGTGGAGTTGACGTCGTGGTCGGTGATGAGAATGCCGATGTTCTTGTGCTTGAGCTTGGCCACGATGCCCTGGATTTCCTCGGTGGCAATGGGGTCGACGCCGGCAAACGGCTCATCGAGCAGCACAAATTTGGGGTCGACGGCCAGCGCGCGCGCTATTTCGGTACGCCGCCGCTCGCCGCCGCTCAGCACCTTGCCCAGGTTTTTGCGCACGTGCGTCAGGCTGAACTCATTCAGCAGCGACTCCACCTTGTCGAGCTGGGCCTGCTTGGGCATGTCGGTCATTTCGAGCACCGCCAGAATGTTCTCCTCCACGCTCAGGTCGCGGAACACGCTGGCTTCCTGGGCCAGGTAGCCTACCCCGAGGCGGGCCCGCTGGTAGATGGGCATTTTGGTGATTTCCTGGTCGTCGAGGTAAACGCGGCCGCCGTCGGGCTTCACCATGCCCACGGTCATGTAGAAGGACGTGGTTTTGCCGGCTCCGTTTGGCCCCAGCAGCCCCACAATCTCGCCCTGCTCCACGTGCAACGACATATCGTTGACGACGGTGCGGGCTTTGTATTTCTTAACCAGGTGTTCGGCTCTGAGAATCATCGGGGCAAAGGTAGCGAAGCGGCGCGGGGTTGCACGGGATAGACGCTAACGCAGAATCGGGTGATTGGTATACAGGTAGCCATCAGCCTCGCAGCCATACGGTAGCCGCCGCGTTCCAGCTGCCGTTACTCCCAGCGGATATCCTTCAGCCGAAGCTGCAGAGTGCGCACGCCGCGGTACTCGTTGATTTCGACAGTGTAGCAGACGCTGAACGGCTGGCCCTGCTGAATCTGGGGCAGGTGCTCGGCCAGCCCAAAGCCGATGGCGTCGAGGACGTGGTGCCCGTCCTGGGTGAGGGCCAGCTTGAGGTGGGAGTTGCCGACCACACGGGCCGAATTAGGCGCCGCGTACACGCCGCGCGCCATAAAAGTGGGGTTGCTGTTGCCGGGCCCGAAAGGCTCCATCTGGCACAGCAGCTTATGGAAGCTGCCCGTTACTTCGTTTAAATTCAGCTCAGCGTCGATTTCCACGGGCGGAATCATCTGCTCGGGCCGGATGCGGCTGGCCACAATCCGCTCAAACTTCGCCCGGAAAGCCGGCACGTTCTCAACCGGCAGCGTGAGGCCGGCCGCGTACATGTGGCCCCCGAACTGATCCAGCAAATCGGCGCACTCCTCAATGGCCTGGTGCACATCAAACCCAGCCACGGAGCGGGCCGAGCCGGTGGCTTTGCCGTTGCTTTCGGTGAGGATGATGGTGGGGCGGTAGTACTTGTCGAGGCAGCGCGAGGCCACGATGCCTACCACGCCCTTGTGCCAGTCCTGCTTGAAGAGCACCGTAGTGTGAGCATCCTGAAACAGCGCGTCGGCCTCAATCATGTCCAGCGCTTCCTTCGTGATGCTGGTATCGAAGCCGCGGCGCTCCTGGTTGGTTTTGTCCACCACGGCGGCTTTGTCGAAGGCTTCCTGCTTGCTGTCGGCCAGCAGCATAGCTACTGAGCGTTTGGCGTCGCCCATGCGGCCGGCCGCGTTGATGCGGGGCGCAAACCCGAACACCAGGCTGCTGATGTTGAGGTCGGACTTCTGCAAACCAGCCAATTCGCGCAACGCGTCGAGGCCGGCTCGCTGGGGCCGCTGCGGGTCGTTGAGCAGGCGCAGCCCGTGGTAGGCCAGCGTGCGGTTTTCCCCCATGATGGGCACAATGTCGGCGGCGATGCTCACGGCCACCAGGTCCAGCAGGTCGTAGAGCGGGGCTTCGTCGAGCCCCTGGTCTTCGGCAAAGGCCTGCATCAGCTTGAAGCCTACGCCGCAACCGGAAAGCTCCTTAAACGGGTAGTTGCAGTCCTGGCGCTTGGGGTCGAGCACGGCCACGGCGGCAGGCAGCTCTGCGCCCGGCAAGTGGTGGTCGCAGATGATAAAGTCAACGCCCCGCTCGTTGGCGTAGGCAATCTTATCCACGGATTTCACGCCGCAGTCGAGGGCAATGATGAGCGAGAAGCTGTTTTCGGCCGCATAATCGATGCCGGCCTCCGAAATGCCGTAGCCTTCTTTGTAGCGGTCCGGAATGTAGTATTCGATACGCTCCGTGCCGAAGTAGGGCAGCAGGAAGCTGTAGGTTACGGCCACGGAAGTCGTGCCGTCCACGTCGTAGTCGCCAAAAACCAGCACTTTCTGGCCGGCGTGCAGGGCTTCGCGCAGGCGGGCCACGGCGCAGTCCATGTCGCGCATCAGCAGCGGGTCGGGCAGCGTGCGCAGGTCGGGGCGGAAGTAGGCGCGGGCCTCTTCGAAGGTGCAAACGTCGCGCTGGCAGAGCAGCGCTACAATGGTTTCATTGACGCGCAGGGCGTCGGCCAGGTGCCGGACTTTTTCAGCGTCGGGCGCTGGCTTGCGAATCCATCGTTTTTCCATCATAGCCTACAGGAGCCTAACAGCGGCATATCTTCAAAAGTACGAAGAAAACCGCGTGCAGCCAGCCCCTCGCCGTACCTTTGCGGCATGTCCAGCTTCCACGAGTTCCTCCGCAAATACGGCCAGTACATCCTCTCCGACGGGCTGATGTATCTGATTTTCATCATGGCCCTGGGCCTGATGTTTCTGTTTTTCAGCTAGGCGGCTGTCCTCTTACACGTCACTCCGAGCATGTGGCTTGATGCGCCACATGCTCGGAATGACGGCCTCGTGGTTACATCCTTACAGCGAGTCGCCGCGCAGCTTGCGGAACCGTTTGCGGGCTTCGGCCACGTAGATGCTGCCGGGGTATTTCACCAGCAGCTGGTTGTAGAGCGTCTGGGCCTGCTCCTTGTCCTGCAGATTCTCCTCCTGAATATTGGCCAGCAGGAACAGCGCATCGTCGCTGAGCACGTCGTATTTGGGGTTGGCCGTAATCTTCTCCAACGTTCCGACGGCCGCTTTGTAGTCGCCGGTGCGGCGCTGCAATTGGGCTTTCAGCAGCCAGGCTTCGTCCTGCAGCGCGTGGCCGGGATACTTCTGCAGCAGCGCATCGAGGCCGCGCAGCGCTTCGGGCAGCTTATTCTGGAACACGAGCTGCTCCACCACGGCGTAGTCGCGCAGGGCTACGCCGGCGGTGTCCATGGCGGTGTTGTCGGTGATGAGCAGCGAGAGCTGCATGGCGTCGTTGGCAATTTCGCGGCTGGTGGCTTCCTTCAGAATGTCGAGGTGGCTTTTGGCCAGCTTGAAGTCGCCGGCGAAGTAGCTCAGGCGGGCGTTGCGCAGCTTGGCCTCGTAGCCCAGCGGCGAGTCTTTGTGCGACTTCTCTACCTGCGAGTACAGCAGTGTGGCCTCCCAGGGCTCCCCGCGCAGCAGGTAGATGTCGGCCAGATCAACTTTGGCCTGATCTACCACCGCAAGGCTGGCGCGGGGCATATCAATTACTTCCTGCAGCAGCTTCATGGCCGCGGGCTTCTCGTCGAGCTGGAAGGCGTAGAGCACAGCCATGCTACGCAGCACCGGCGCCGTTTGGGGCGTGCGGCCCAATTCCGTCAGCACCTGCTGGTACTCCCCTATCAGTCCCCGGATTTTGGCCGGATCAATGGGGTAGGTGTCGCGCACCTGGGCTTCGCGGGTCTGCACGAGCCGCTGGCGGGCGGTGGCGTAGAACTGCCCGCTGCGGTATTCGCGCAACACGTATTCGTAGCCGCTGATGGCGCTTTCATAGTCTTTGTTTTGCTGGGCAATGGCCGCAATATCCATCACGCGGCTGCCTTCGCTGCGGCCGCGCCGGTCGAGGGCTTTGGCCTGCACCAGCGCACCAGTGAAGTCGCGGCGCTGCACCTGCAGCCACAGCAGCAGCTCGCTGTACACGGCCCGCTCGGGGTACTTCTGCACATTGGTGAGCAGCTCCCGCTCCAGCGCCTCAAAGCCTTTCTCGTCCTGCAGCGTGTTCTGGAGCATGTTGCGCACAAAGGGCAGCTGCTGCTCATCGTTCTGCAGCAGGCGCAACGTTTCGGCCATCAGCCGCTCCGAGTTGCCGCTCTGGGTATAGAGCTGGATGAGCTGCGGCCCATACTCGGTGTCGTTCTGGGCCAGCGCGCGGCCGCGCAGGTAGGTTTTCTCGGCCCATTCCGGCAGCTTCCGGCGGCTGAACTCAGTAGCGACGGGCACTACCTGAGCGGTGCTGAGTTGGCTCACCACCTTTTCGTACTGCTTGTTGGCGGCGGCCTGGTCGCCGGCAGCGGCGTACACGGCCCCCAGCGTCACGCCATACACCTGCTCCTGCGGGTACTGCCGCTGGGCTTTCTTCACCAGCTTCTCGGCATCCTTGTGGCGGTTGAGCTGCTGCAGCGACTCCAGATAGTCGGGCAGAATGTTGGGGGCAGTCTGGGCCTCGGTAGGCAGCTTGCTGAACAGAAAGGCCGCCTTTTCGTGCTCCCCCTTGCGGGTGTATTCTTTGGCCAGGGAAATGTTGCCTCCCTCCTGCTGCGCGTAGGCCGGAGCTACGGTCAGGAGCAGAAGAGAAATCAGCACGGGACGTAAACGACGCATAGAAGGGAGCATATTGGAAGGAAACGGCGTAGCGGCCGGATTCATTTCAAGATAAGCAGGAAAATGGCGGGTAGCTGGGTTGACGGAATGCTTAGCCAGTGGTTCAAGCCATAGGCAACCCGGCACCTTTACCAACCTGACACACGCACATAAAAAAAGCCGCTCCTGAAGAAGCGGCTTTTTTTATGCGGCGGGCAAGGTCTAGAAGAACTTGTTACGCTCGTCCTTGATGTTGGCGTGGTTTTTCACGGCTTCGTAGATGAGGCCGTCGGCGCGGTTCTGGCGCTGAATCATCAGCTGCTTTTTCACGGCGGCTACATCGGTGGCAGCAGTGGGCTTCTGCACACTCACGGGCTCTACAATCAGCACGCCCTGCTCACCCTGGATGGGAGCCGACTTCTGGCCGGCTTTCAGCCCGAATACGGCGCCTACTGCTACCGGCTCACCGCCGAGGCCCGGAATGGTACCGGTACCCAGCACAACGCCTTCCGTGGTTTTCACCTGCGCCTGCGGGCCGTAGGTGGCCGCAATCTGCTCCAGCGTACCGGTTTTGCCTTTCAGCTTCTCTATAATCTGCTGCGCTTTCAGCTCGTTGCGCACGGCGGCCTGCAGCTCGGGCTTCAGGCTGGCCACGTCGGCAGTGCCTTTGCTCCGCTCACCGGTCAAGACGGCAACAACGTACTGGTCGCCCATATCAAACACCTCCGATACGTCGCCGACAGCCGTTTTCTTGCCGTTGGTGCCATAGGCCCAGCGCACAATTTCGCGGGCGTTCTGGATGCTGTTTACGGCCCGGTCGCCACGGCCGAGGCCTTTGGCTTCCTGCTTCTGCAGGTTCTTGTCTTTGGCTACGGCCTTGCGGAACGACTCCAGGTCGGTGGCTTCGCCTTTCAGCGTCTGGGCTTTGGCGTAAGCAGCTTCGTTGGTGGCTTCCGAAGGCGCAATGCGCTTCTGCACGGTGGCCAGCTGGTAGGTCTGAGTGGTTTTGGGTGCCGTGATTTTGATAATGTGGTAGCCGAACGAGGTTTTCACCAGGTTGGGCAGCAGGCCTGCGGAAGAAGCGCCGAATACGGCTTTCTCAAACTCGGGAACCATGCGGCCTTGCTGGAACCAGCCCAGGTCGCCGCCGGTCGTTACGGTGCCGTCGGTGCCGAACTGGCGAGCCATGGCAGCAAAGTCGGCGCCGCCTTTGATTTTGTTGAGCAGGTCGGTGGCTTTGGCTTTGGCAGCAGCATCGGCCTCCGGGGTAGTGCCTTCCGCCTTGATGAGGATATGGCTGGCGCGGGCCGCCGCCTGCGCCCCGGTTTTCTCACCGATTACTTTGTGCAGGCTGGTAGTGCCGTTCTCCGAGTACGGGCCGTACACCTTGCCTACCGTGAGGGGCAGCTGCTGACGCAGCTTCTCCGGCATATCGGCCGGCGAAACGTAGGCCGAGTTGTAGGGCTGGTCGGAGTTGAGCTTCACAAATAGCGTGTCGTTCGGGGCAGCGGCAAACTGGGCTGCCAGCTGATCAACAGCCTGCCGGGAAGCCGTGCTGTCTTCCACAGAAGCCGTAACCGGAATGCTCACGTACTCGATGGTGCGGCCATCTTCTACCTTATAGCGCGACTTGTTCTTGTCGAGGTAAGCCTGCAGCTGGTCGTCGGTTACTTTCACCGCCGAGTCGGAGATGGAGAAGTACGGCACGAACAGGTAGCGCATGGAGGCGCGGGTGTTCTGGTCTTCGTCGAAGCGCTTGGCTTCCGCCGTCGTCACGTAGTTGCTCAGTTTGAGCAGGCTGTTGTACTTCTGGCCCATACGCTCGGGGCCGAGGTTGGCTTCGAAGTTGTGCCAGGCGGCCTGCGCATCCGGGGGCATTTTGTCGAGGCCCTGCAGGTACTGGATGATTTTGGCGCGGTCGAACTGGCCGGTTTGCTGATCGGTGAAGGCCTGCCGGATGCTGGGGTGAATGTTTTTGCCCTGCACCATATCGGTCAGCTCCTCATCCGAAACCGTGAGGCCCAGCTTTTCAAACTCTTTCTGGAACGCAATCCGGTAGATAGTCTGGTTCCAGGCCTGGTCGCGCAGGTAGCCCATCGTCTGCTCGTCGGGCTGGGTGCCCTGCTGCTGAATGAACGACTGCTTGGCCTGCTCCAGGGTGTTTTGGAAATCTTCGAGTTCCACTTTCTCGCCGGCAATTTCGCCTACCACGGTCTGGTCCCGATTGAACAGCCGACTATTGCCGCCCACCAGGTCGCCCCCCACAATGAAGAGCACCATGCCCACGGCGACGACGCCCACGGCCCAGCCTGATTTTTCCCGAATCGTGTTAATTAATGCCATTTACTTGAAAAAAAGCGCAGTATGTAAAAGCGGAAAGAGGTGCAAAATAACCAGAATTGCCGGGAGAATCAAAGGGCCGGCCCCGATTGGATAATCGGGTGAGGTAGTGGGCAGTAAGCCAGCGTCGCGAAAACACGCACCGGCCCCTGCAAAGCACAGGACCTTCCCTTGCCGGAACGCCAACCAAACGGCTGATTCCGGCGAGAAAAGGTCCTGCACAAGGTGGTTGGCAGCCGGTTGGCTGGCCTTGGGTTAGTCGCGGCGCTTGTTGCGGGGTACGCGCTTGGCGGGAGGCGTAGAGGGCTGGCTGGGGGCCTGCGGCTTGGCGTCAGGCTTGAGGTAGCGGTACAGCATCACGCAGGAAAACGAAATCATGAACAGCCAGTAGTTGTCGCGCAGGGCGTTTTCGTCGCCCATCCGCTGCACGGTCTGGTAGGTGCCGATAACGAAAGACACTACGGACACGGCAAACAGAATAGTGCGCCCAAGGCCCGGCTCCCAGAATCGTTTCATGCGGTACAGGTTTAGTTGGCGGACTTCATATCCGCCTGATCAATGGTAAACACGCCTTCGGGCTTCAGGATGGTGTAGCGCGAGAAGTCCTGGTTGGCGGTCAGGCCGTAGCCCGTCAGGATTTCGGTGGGCGTCTGGATGCGCACCAGCTGCGTGGTATCGTTGTAGATCAGCCGCTTTTCCTGGTCGAAGTACATTTCCTCGGTCTTCATCGACTGCTGCTTTTGCACGTTGCTTACGCGCACGTCGCCCCGGATGAAATAGAGGTTTTTGGCTTTGTCGTAGCGGCCATAGTTGCCGCGCAGCGTGTTGAGCACCTCTTTGCCCCCGTTCGTGTAGAACGTTACGTCGATGCCTTTGGGGTAGAGCTTGTCGCCGCTTTCGAACTGCTGCTCCAAAGGGGCCGTGTACTTAATCTGCAGTTTGGCCGAGTCGCTGTAGAGCGTCAGCACGTTGGTGGTTTCCAGCAGCGGGCCCTTGTACTCCACGGGCTTTTTGCTGGCCGCCGGGTCTTTTTTCTGGCAGCCAGACGCCAGCAGCCCGGCGCCCAGCACCAGGGCCAGCACAGGCCGGCAGGACAATATCAGACCGAAAGCAGCCATGCGCGGCAGTTTACTCAATGCGGCGTTTGATAAACCAGCGGTTGTTGATTGACACTCCCAGCTGCGCCCGGATGTAGGTTTCCTTCACGTTGCGCTCCGTCAGACCGGTGCTCAGCTCCCGCACATCGGTGTTGCCGCGCTGGCCATAGGCAAAGCCCAGGTTGAGGATGGTGGCATCAAGAGCTGTGGCGGATACCGGAAACGAGAAGCCCCAGCTCACCGACCGGTCGTAGAGCACCTGCCCCCCGGGCCGATACGGCAATTGCGCTACGGCAATACCTGCCCGGTACGTTACGCGCTTAAAGTAGCTATCAACCGAGCCAGGATCCGGAGCAAATTCCCCGCCGAGAGCGGCGCGCCACGTGTCGTCCAGCGGCACGCCAACCGTACCGCCCTTCTGGTTGAAGGCCCGGAACTTCGACCACTGCTGCTGCGCAACATCCAGGCTGGCTGACCAGCTGCGGTTGTTGTCGAGGCTCAGGCCGAACTGCGCCAGCGCTGGCACCGTCGCGCTGCCTTCGCCGCTTTCCAGCACAATGTTTTCGCCAATCTGGCTACCAACGGCCGTCTGGCGGCTCAGCGTCAGGAGCCGCTCTCCGTTCAGCTTGGTCTGGAAGCTGTAGGTACCGGCTACATTGTAGTTGAGGGTCTTGCTTAGCTTGCTCCGGTAGTGCGCACCGCCCCGAAATTTGAAATCGGAGTAGTGGATATGGTCTATCAGCACCGTCTGGTCTATGTCCCCACCCGCGGTCAGCACGTCGTCGGGCACCACCTGCGTGGAAGAGTTCATGTCGATGCTGCCGAACACATACGATGCGGCCACGCCCACCGACAGCCCTTTGGCCAAGCGCACGCCGTGGGCGAAGTAGGCTTCGGAAAGCTCGCCCTCGCCTTTGTAGCGGTTGAGTACCTGCGCCAGGTTGGGGTTGTTATCGACGCGCATTATTTCCGTCGACTCAAAATCGACGGAGCTGAAGGGCTTGAGGCCCAGGGCAGCTCCCCAACGGCTGGAAATAGGCACCGACAGCGCCAGATAGCCCAGCTTGCCGCTACCGGTTTTCTGCGAAGTCGTGCTGTTGCTTACCGTCTTGTACTCCCCTATTGCTGTCGCCTCCCAGGTGGTGCGGTTCGTGTAATAGAGCAGGGCCGGGTTCAGCTCGTTTACCTGTGAGCCGTTAGGCGCCGCCAGGCCAGTGCCCCCCATACCCATCTGCCGGACACCGCCCGCATTGAAATAGGTGTCGCCCAGTCCGAGGCGGGAATAAGGAGAGTTGCCGAGGTTTTGGCCCTGGCTGTGCGTGGCAGCACCGAGGCCCAACACCGTCAATCCCAGCAGCCCGGCGTATTTAGAGTTTAACATTGTATGCCAATATACGGTGGAGCCCAATCAGCACGAGCTCCGGAATGCCAAAGATAAGGCCTTTCAGCCGTGGTTGGAAAAAAGCCGCGTCGCCGCCGGCCAGCACCACGCCCAGCTGCGGAAACTGTTGCTGGTAGCTGGCAATGAAGCCGTTGACTTCGGCGGCGGCTCCATTCAGTACGCCGCTGCGGATAGCCGCCTGCGTGTCGTGCCCGGTCAGGGGTATCGGCGCGGCGGCTTCGGCGGGCATTTCTACCAGCGGCAGGCGCCCCGTGAGCTTGTGCAGCGCCTCAAACCGCATCCGGAGCCCCGGCGCAATACTGCCACCCCGGAACGTATGCCCGCCCTCCACCAGGTCGCACTTGATGGCCGTACCGGCATCCACGATAAGCGTATCGTGGCCGGGGCGCAGCCAGGCAGCTCCTACGGCGGCGGCCAACCGGTCGGCCCCGAGCGTGTGCGGCGTGGCATAGGCGTTGTGCAGCGGCAGCGGCGTGGTGGCAGGGCTGAACTCCAGCACCTGCCCGCTCAGCTCCTGCCGCAGTGCAGCGGCCCACTCCCCCGTTGGCTCGGCTACCGATGCCACGATACCGTGGGTTGGCCGCAGCCGCTGCAGGGCAGCCAGAATCTGGGCGGCGGTTTGCCCGCTTTCTGATTCCAGTAGCGCGTTTCCCTCAAAGCAGCCATATTTCACGGCTGTGTTACCAATATCAAGGGCAAACGTGCGCACGGGCTGATGCTGACGGGTGAGGCGTAAGGAAGCAGGCCAGAGAAGCACAGAAGTGGTGAGTTCTGCCCGAACCGGCAGCGCGCCGGCCGGACTACAAACTCACCACTCCCTGTTTCTCTACACCATGGATAAGAGCCCCCGGACAGCGCCGGGGTTGCGTTTCTACATGAAATACTTCAGCCGGATAACTTCCTTTTCGTTCAGGAAGCGCCATTTGCCGCGGGGCAGGTCTTTCTTGGTGAGGCCGGCGTACTGCACCCGGTCCAGCGCCACCACGTCGTAGCCGAGGTGCTCGAAGATGCGCCGCACGATGCGGTTGCGCCCAATGTGCAGCTCAATGCCCACAAAGTGCGGATTGCCGGCTACCACAGCTACGTCGTCTACTTCGGCTTTGCCATCTTCCAGCTCTACGCCGGCCGCAATCTGCTTCAGATGCTCTTCGGTCAAAGGCTTGTCGAGTTCGGCCTGGTAGATTTTCTTGTTGCGGTGCGACGGGTGCGACAGTTTCTGCGCCACTTCTCCATCATTGGTGAAGAGCAGCAGGCCTGTGGTGTTGCGGTCGAGGCGGCCCACCGGGAAGATGCGCTCCTTCGACGACTCCTTCACAAGGTCCATCACGGTACGGCGGCCTTCCGGGTCTTCGGTGGTCGTGATGGTGTCTTTCGGCTTGTTGAGCAGCACGTACACCAGCTTCTCTCGGTTGAGGTTGGTTTTGCCGTACTGTACCGTGTCGTTGGGCTGCACTTTGTAGCCCATTTCCGTCACTACCTGCCCGTTCACCTTGATTTCGCCGGCCGCAATCAGCGAGTCGGCCTCGCGGCGCGAGCATACCCCAGCGTTGGCGATGTAGCGGTTCAGGCGCAGCTCCTCGGTGCCGGCCTCTTCCTCCTGGCGCCGACGCTTGTTGCCGCGGTTCTTGTTTTCCTCGTAGTGCTTGAGGTTTTTGTAATCGGGGGCCTGGCCGGCTACTTCGCCCCGGCGCAGCTTGTCGGCGCGGTGCGGGGTAGCGGCATCGTGCCCAAAGCGGGCCGGCCGCTCCGGCCGCGACGATGGACGAGCGTCCCGCTCCGTGAAGCTGCGCGGAGCGCCGAAGCCGCCTTCTTTGCGGTCAGAGGAGCCACGCGTACCAAAGCTGCTCCGCTCGCCCGTGCTCCGGCTGCCGAAGTTGCTTTCGCGCCGCTCTCCGAAGCTGCCCCGCGGGCGGTCATCCGGGCTGGCGCTCCGCTCCCGGCGCGGCGCATCCTGCTCCTCAAACCCTTCCGGGCGGCCCCGGAAATCGAACGGACGAGCCGGCCGGATTTCCCGATCCGGACCCAGGTTCTGCTCGGGGCGCGGGCCGCGCTCGAAGCTGTCTTCGCGCGGCGTGAAGCTGCGCGGCGCCTCCGTTTGGTTGGGGTCCGCTTTAATAAACTTCCGATTCCGCTCGCCAGCGTTGCCGCGGGGCACGGCCGGGCGCCCTTCCTGCCGGTACGGCTGGCCTTCCCAGGTTTTTTTAGGCTCAAACGAGCGTACCGGGCGTTCATCTTCGCGGCGCTGCCCCCCGA
Organism: Hymenobacter psychrotolerans DSM 18569; assembly: GCF_900142395.1. Classification (GTDB taxonomy): domain Bacteria; phylum Bacteroidota; class Bacteroidia; order Cytophagales; family Hymenobacteraceae; genus Hymenobacter; species Hymenobacter psychrotolerans. Next base: position 544,105 of record NZ_FRAS01000001.1, read on the forward strand.
ATCCTCCCCGGCGGTCATCGTCGCGGCGCGGCTCCCGGCGCTCAAAGCTCCGGCCACCATCGGCCGGGCGGTTGCCATAGGGGCGGCTGTCGGTGTCGCGGCCGCGGAAGCCGCCTTCATTGCTCCGCCCGAAGCTACCGCCCGGACGGCTGCCGCCGAATTTCTTGGGGCCACCAAAGCCACCGGTACGGTCGCCAGGACCCCGCCCGAAGGCCGGGCGCTCGGAATAGCCTCCCCGGCCGCCGGCATCACCAGAACGGCTTGGCCGCTCCCGGTCACTGCCGTTGCCGCCCGAACGGTCGGAGCCGCCCCGTGGGGTATTGAATTTCTGGTAAAAACCGGATCCGTCGGCGTTGCCTGCAGGTCGGTCGGTGCGGCCACGGCGGCCAGCAGGGTTGTCGGAGTTGTGCTTCTTGCCCATAGTTGCAAGGGTGAGTTCCGTATCGCTACGGTACAGATGAAAATAGATGTGTGTCAGGAAAGCGCCGGTCGGAGGCTGGCGGTTGATAACGAGTCCGACCAGAAAACAGTGCCCGGACTTCCGGCCCTGCTTCCACATACTGGGAAGGACGGCCGGAAGTCCGGGCTCTGCAGGAACAGGTGGCGGAGTTAGTCGCGCCGGGCCATTTTGGCCTCAATCGAATGCTGGGTGTGCGGTACGGCGCGCAGGCGCTCCTTCGGAATCAGCTTGCCAGTACCGATGCAGACGCCGTAAGTGCCGTTTTTGATGCGGACCAATGCGTTTTCCAACTGCATGATAAACTTCATCTGGCGCGAGGCCAGCTGGTTAAGGCTTTCTTTCTCGGCCGTATCAGCACCGTCTTCCAGCACCTTCGAAGAAGAGGCCGTATTGTCGGTGCCGGAATCGTTTTTGCGGCTCAGGGTTTCTTTGATGAAAGCAACCTCTTTGCGGGCGGCGGTTAGCTTATCCTGGATGATTTGCTCAAACTCAGCCAAATCTTCTCTGGAATAGCGTAGGGTTTCGTCACTCATGTCGGGGTCGGAAAAGGTAAACTAAAAATGGAAGAGAGAAGATGATACGAAAAAGACGTAGACAGGCTTCAGGATGTTGAAGCCAACAGCTTTAGCAGAAAATTAGTTTAGCTGCGTGCCTACGCTGCCAGCCAAATTCCCTGTTTCGGCGCAGGGCACCCGGCATTTTCGGGCGCAAAGCTACGCTTTTGTACGACAATCCCTTTTGCCTGGGCACTTTACGCTTGTGTGCGCTTTGGTAGGCGGGTCGGCTTGCTAAAAACTCAGCATCTGGATGGCCGCTACTGCGCCTTCTACTCCCTTATTGCCGTGCTTGCCCCCTGCCCGGTCCCAGGCCTGCTCCAGGGTGTTCGTAGTTACGAGCCCGAAGATGACCGGCTTGTTGAACTTGAGGCCCACGTTGGTGATGCCATTGGCTACGGCGTGGCAGATGTAGTCGTCATGCTTGGTTTCGCCTTTAATGACCACACCCAGGCAGATAACGGCATCTATTTCCTCATGCTGGGCCAGTAGCTGCGCGCCCAGTGTCAGCTCGAAGCTGCCGGGCACCGTGTTGCGGAAAATGTTTTCCTCCTTGGCGCCGTGCTTCAGTAGCGTTTCGTACGCACCGCGGGCCAGGGTGTCGGTTATTTCGCGGTTCCATTCTGCCACTACCAGCCCGAAGCGCTTGTCGGCAATATCAATGAAGTGGTCGGAGTTGTACTCGCTCAGGTTTTTGAGGGAAGTAGCCATCAGAGGAAAGGTTGAGAAGCGTTGCGCATGCCCATTGCCGGGCGTTGTGTGTTGCGCGCCGGCAAACGACCGGAGCGGCTGAATCGGGTAAAAGAAAAGGACGGTACTACACCGTCCTTTTCCTGTTGGGCCAGCTCCAGTGCCGGAGCAGCTCGTTCTTATTTGCCGCTGAGAGCTTCAGCGCGGGCCTTGTACTGGCGGGCTTCGTTTACTTCGAAGGAAGCCGGGTATTCCGTTACAATCCGGTCGTAGGCTTTCAGGGCGCCGGCGTAGTCCTTGGCTAGTTCCCGGGCCGTAGCTTCCTTCAGCAGGTAGCCGGGCGAGAACTGCTCGTTGGCATTGTAGTTGGCGGCCTTGTTGTAGAAGTCGGCGGCCTCCTTGTATTTGTTCTGCTCCAGATTTGCATCACCAAGCAGGGCGTAGGCGCGGGCCTGCACCAGCAGATCATCAGACGAGAAATCCTCCAGGTAGTCAGCGGCCGCTTTGTATTGGCCTTCCTTCAGGGCCGCCACGCCAGCGTAGAAATTGGCGAGGTTGCCGGCTTTCGTGCCGCTGTACTCGTTGGCTACCGATTCCAGCCCGACGTACTGACCGTCGCCTTTCATGGCCTTCTTCAGCGAGTCGGCTTCCCAGTAGTGTACCGCCTGGAACATGGCTGCCTGCGCTTTGCCATCCTGGGAGGAGCGCCACATGTAGAAGACAAAGGCTCCCACTACGGCCAGCACCACTACTGCCAACAACCCGAGCAGTACGTTCTTGTTGCGGCGCAGAAAGTCCTCCGACTCAGCCAGCCGGATAGCCAGCGCGTCGGGGTCTTCCAGTAGCGGGTGTTCCGGGGCATACGTGCCGGTAGCAAGCGGGTCGGCCGAGACGGGCTGTTGCGGCTGACGGGCTCCGGGCGTTTTGCCCGTTTGAGGAATCTTTGACATGAGAAGTTTCTGGAAACAGCGGCCAGAGCCGGAGTGAAGTCCGCGGCAGGGTTAGTCGCGGATGTAAGGATAATCCTGCTGCACGTACACGTCCTTGAACAGTTCGTCGGCGGTTGGGTAAGGCGAAGTTTCCGCAAATTCCACCGACTCCTGTACCTGCACCTTGATCTTGTCGTCAATGGCAGTCAGCGCTTCTTCCGTAGCCATGTTATTGGTCAGGATGGTGTGGCGTACGGCCTCAATGGCGTCGCGGGAGCGGTAGTCCTCCAGCTCTTCCTTGGTGCGGTACTTTGCCGGGTCGCTCATCGAGTGACCTTTGTAGCGGTAGGTTTTGAACTCCAGGAACGTGGGGCCTTCGCCGGCACGGGCACGCTCGGCGGCGCGTGCTACGGCATCGTGCACGTCTTCTACGTTCATGGCATTCACCGGCTCCGACGGCATGTCGTAGCCCCGGCCGATGTGGTAGAGCTCCGTTACGTTGGAAGTCCGCTGTACCGAAGTACCCATGGCGTAGCCGTTGTTCTCCACCACGAAGATGACGGGCAGCTTCCACAGCATAGCCATGTTAAAGGCTTCGTGCAGCGCACCCTGGCGCACGGCACCGTCGCCCATGTAGCAGATGCAGAGGTTGCCGGTCTTGTTGTATTTCTCAGCGAAGGCAATGCCGGCACCCATGGGCACCTGCGCACCCACAATGCCGTGGCCACCCACGAAGTTTACTTCCTTATCGAAGATGTGCATCGAGCCGCCTTTGCCTTTCGAGCAGCCGGTAGCTTTGGCATACAGTTCCGCCATGATGGCGTTTGGCGAAGTGCCCAGGGCCAGCGGGTGGGCATGGTCGCGGTACGCGGTAATCCACTTGTCGCCTTTGCGCAGCGCCGATACGGCTCCGGCAGCACAGGCTTCCTGGCCAATGTAGAGGTGGCAGAAGCCTTTGATTTTTTGCTGACCGTAGAGCTGGCCGGCCTTCTCCTCAAACTTGCGCATGAGCTGCATCTGCTCATACCAGGCGAGGTAGGTTTCTTTCGAGAATTTGGGTTTAGCTGGTGAAGTAGCTTCTGCCTCCTTCACATCACCCTTCTTGGCTGATTTGCCTTTGCTTACGGCAGGGGGCATCACCGGGTCGGGCTGTTCTACCGTATTGGTAACAGCATTGCTCTGGGCTACGGCTTTTTGGGCCGGCGTTTTCTTCGCCGAATTGGAAGCCTTCGGGGTAGCCTTTACTTTCGTCTCCGCCATCTTGCTTTCGGTTGTTCGCGTTTGGGATGCGAAAGTACGTAAAAGGATTGCAATTCCGAACCCCCAAGCATGATACTCGAAAGCCTGCACCTGCTGTTTTTCAAAAACTACAATGAAGCCAATCTGCGCTTTTCGCCGCGCATCAACTGCTTCATCGGGGACAACGGCAGCGGCAAAACCAATCTGCTCGACGCCGTTCACTACCTCTCTCTAACCAAGAGTGCCTTCTCCCCGCTAGATGCGCAAAGTATTAAACAAGGAGAAGAGTTTTTCGTGGTGAAAGGCCGCTTTCAGCAGGACGCTCCTGGTTCCGATGCTGGTGCCAGCAAGGAGATGATTCAGGTGAGCCTGCGGGCGGGCCAGAAGAAAGTCGTAACGCACGACAAGCAGGCCTACGAGCGGGTATCAGACCACATCGGCCGCTATCCGGCCGTGCTCATTTCCCCCTACGACACGGACCTGATCCGGCAGGGCAGTGAAGAGCGCCGCAAATATTTCGACAGCCTTATCTCGCAGCTCGACCACGCGTACCTGGAGCTGCTGATTTCTTATAACCATATTCTGCGGCAGCGCAACTCACTCCTGAAGCTGGCAGCCGAGCGGCAGGGTGGCTACGACCGGGACTATCTGCTTGTGCTGGATGAGCAGCTGGTGCCGGTGGGCGAGAAGATTGTCGCAGCCCGGCAGCAGTTCCTGCTGGAGTTCGTGCCCATTTTTCAGCGCCACTACCAGCAGCTTGCTGATAGCCGGGAAGTGGTGACCCTCTCCTATAAGAGCCAGCTACCGGAAGCCGATTTCGCCAAGCTGCTCCGGGTGCAGGAACGCAAGGACCTCACGCTGCAGCGTACCACGGTTGGTCCCCACAAAGACGACTTCGTGTTCCTGATGGATGACCTGGCCGTGAAGAGCTACGGGTCGCAGGGGCAGCAGAAGTCCTACGTCATTGCGCTTAAGCTGGCGCAGTTCGAAATCCTGGCTGCGCGGAACCAGCAAAAGCCCCTCCTGCTTCTCGACGACATCTTCGACCGGCTGGATGAGAAGCGCATCACCCGGCTACTGCAGCTCGTCGCCGACCATACCTTTGGCCAAGTGTTTCTCACCCACACCCACCTCGACCGCACCGATCTGGCGCTGGCAAACATCACAGATCAGATCAGTCGTTTTCGGGTGGAGCATGGCAGCGTGCAGGCGCTATAAGCACCGTACCTTTGGGCCAGGGCAGCTGCGCCCTTCCTCGCGCGTTATATTAAATTCTCTTCGTGAAAAAACCAAACTCCCCCGAAAACTCCCGTCAGGCTGATATTGTCCCGCTCAAGGATAGTATCAAGGCTTTGCTGAAGGCCTATCGGCTGCAAGGCAAACTGAACGAGGTGACGGTAGTAGCTAGCTGGGAGAAGGTGATGGGCAAGGCAGTTGCTCTTAAGACCAAGGAAATCTACGTTAGCAACAGCAAGCTATTCGTCAGGCTGACTTCTGCTCCCCTCAAGCATGAGTTGGTGATGGCCAAGACCCGGGTGCTGGAGCTTATTAATGCGGAGGTTGGCGAAACGGTTGTCAAAGAAGTAGTCTTCCTGTAATTGGCGCTTTCGCCAGTGTGAGGCCAGCAACCGCATCGATCCAGCTCACCTACCCTGAGGCCCACCTAGCATTGCCACTACACGCATATGGCTTGCTCTCGACTTGGAGCCTTGGCTCATTTGAGGGAGCACTACCTCTGGGGCTCAGGTTTAATCCTGATTACTCCGCTCTGCAGCATCGGTAGGCCTACATAACCCTGACCTTCCTTAGTGGGATGTGATTGTACGCCACCTCCCACAGGCAACACTGCTGGTGTGAGGTTATATGCCCCTCCCCTCCTATCGACTGCTCACCATCCTGAGGGCCGGCGGCTACGTCTAGTTGGCTTGCCTACATACGCGGCGTGCTATACTTGGCAATAGAGTCAGGCAGCTATTTCGTACTCTAAATTAGGATACGCCAAGACTTTCAAAGCACCCGCATAAGCCGCCGCATTGGGTGAGCTTGGTATGATGGCAGGCCTTTTCTTGGCTCACTCTACTTTATGGGTGGCATCTGGTCGTATTAGCTGCTCTGTCTTCCTGATGTAGAATGTAAGGACTTGGTGAGTCGGTCAGAGCTACGATTGACCTATTGCCCTGCAGGCACTTTAGAGGCATTCAAATCTGCGAGGTTTAGAAACGAAAATCCTTCACTTGCAAGATGCCGTCCCCTGCCCTATTTAGGCATCAACAGTCCGGGTATATCAGCACAGCAACCTTTGTAGTAGTCGGCAGTAGCAGCCAGGAAAAAAGCACTAGTGTGCGTCTGCCAGCACGGCGTTCTGTAGCAGTTCGCCACTATGGCTTACCCCTGCTATTCCCGACTTGCTTTAAGCTTGGATGCAGCCTTAAGTATGTACTTGGTCTATCGTGAGCTTGCGTATTGACCTGCCTACATCGTCCGGCTAGGCGGTCAGTTCCACACAACGCGGCTACTGGAAGCAAACAAAAATGTTTCACGTGGAACGTTTTTGTTAACGCGGGCCATACACCTTCAACAGGAGCTCGTTGTAGGCTTCCAGTAATGCAATGTACTTGGTTTGGAGTGCTAACAACTGCTTTATGGGGTCAGCCTCAGTAGATTGTAAAGAGGAAGACTTGTTTGTTACAGTGTTAACAGGTGTAACATCCGCCTTATGTGTTACAAAAGGCAATACAGATTGATGTGACGATGTAAAATCATTTGAAAAGTCGTGTCCTATAATTTCGCCAACCCTTTTAACAAATGCGTAATCAAGTGTCTCTTCTTTGAATTTACGATACATAGTGGGACGTGTAATACCCAACCCGTCCACTATCCGAGTAATGGATATACCGCTGTTTTTGATGGTTTCCTGAAGGATTTCGCCTTGATGTGGCATAGAAGAAGCAACTACAGATCAGAGTGTAAATATGACAAATATGTTCGGCATTACAGCAATACAAGATCGAACAAGTAAACACATTTGAATGAACAAAAACTGTTACAGTATAAAACTTGTAACGAGTAACACATGCTACAATTTACAAGCTCACTGTTTTACACATACTGAAACAATGCCTTTTACACTTGTATTGCATCACTAGCAAAAGCCTATTCTGGGCCTATAGGCAGTGTTTTAACCTGTAACAGTAGGCCTGACGCTGAACAGAGCAAGATGATTTGCCGGAACAATAGTTGTGCGGCAACCGCCAGTGGGCTTGTTACAGAAGCCGATGCATGCCTAATGGGCATTTTCAGGAAGAAGCGCCAGCAGACGGTCAGGGTAATCGGTAGTGATGCCAGCTACTCCAAGTACCAGCAGCCTGCGCATGTCCTGCACCTCATTGACCGTCCAGGGCACCAGCCGCACATTACCAGCAGCCGCTTGCGCCACCAGCTCTGGGGTCACTAGGTCATGGCGCGGACCGTATACCTCGGGCAAAAATCCGAGTCTCTGCACGTGCTCTGCGAAGGGTATGTCGTCTTCCACAAGCAGGCACAGCGGCAGGGCCGGGAGTAGCTGCCGGCACTGCTGCAGTATCCGGTCATCGAAACACAATAGCGTAGTGCGGGGCACCAGCTCCAGAGTTTGCAATTCGGTTAGTACGGCCTGAGCGAAGGCAGCCGGACCAGGGTGAAACAGATTGTCGCCGGCAGGAGTGCTCTTTACTTCAACGCTGAAATGAACTGGTGCACGGCCCAGCTGCCGGGCCAGCATAGTAGTAGCCGCCACTACGTCGCGTAGCAGCGGTTTAACTGCGGGCTGGCTGCGCTGGTTTGGATACGCCGGATGCCGTAGCCGCCCACAGTCATAGGTGCGGATGCTGGCGTAAGACATCCGAAAGAGGTTGTGCTGGTGCTGCTCATCAGCCGGAATTGGCTGCTGGCGGGGGGCGAGGCAGATAATAGAATTCATCCAGGGCTCGTGCGACACCACTACCTGGCCATCGGCTGAAAGCACTACATCCAGCTCCAACACATCAACTCCGAGCTGCACAGCGTGCAGAAAGGCAGGCAGCGTATTTTCGGGGTACAGGCCCCGGCAGCCCCGGTGGCCATGCACTTCGGGGCGCACAAAAGAAGCAGAAGAGACTTGCATAGCTGCTTCTACGCAGCCTGCCCTCAGAAGGAAGTGCGCCTCATGGCAGCCAGCTATACACTACGCATTCAGCGCGTGGTAAGCCCGCTCCAATCGAGTATTTTCGCTGTTCAAACACTCCTCTCCCTACGTATACTTATGAAGAAGTTGATGATTCTGCTCGTGCTGGTGGCCATTGCGGCCGGCGGCTACTTCTATTACCAAAGCCTGAAGTCGGGCCCCAAATACTCGCTGATGCAGGCCGCCAATGCCGTGCGCACCCACGATGTGGCCGACTTTGAACGCTACGTAGACGTAGGCAGCGTAACGGGCAACCTAGTAGACCAGGTTACCACCCAGGGCTCTGCGCTGGGGCTCCTGAACCCCGGAGGAATGATGTTTAAGGGGGCCTTGCGCATGATGAAGCCCCAACTCGCGCAGGCGGCCCGCAAGGAGCTGCACCGCTACATCGAAACCGGCTCGGTGGAGGCGGCGGCGGCAGCGCAACCGGGCAAGCTCGTGAACATATCCATGCTGGGCCTGGCTGGCAAAGTGGTCAACCCCGACAGCCAGTTCAAGGACATTAAGTACGTGAAGGAAGAGGGAGAGCAGGCGCTGGTTGGCCTGGAGTTCACGCAGCCCAAATATGACACCACGCTGGTAGTGGAGCTGAAGATGCTTAGCCGCGGAGACCATTGGCAGGTCACGGAAATCACCAACTCCGGTGAGCTGCTCAAGCACGTAGCTCGCCTCGAAAAGAAGAAACTACTGGGTGGGAAATAGGCACTGGCAATAGCGCAGAAAAAAGCCCCGGCACGAATTCGTGCCGGGGCTTTTTGTTGTCTTCAACTGAAGCAGCTACCGCCGACCCGAGAAGAGGAAGTAGATGATGGAACCGCCAAAGGGGAAAAACCAGATGATAAGCCCCCAGACGATTTTCTTACCAATCGACCAGTCCTGCTTGATGAGGCTCAGGAAGGCCAAGACGGCAATAATCAGGTAAATGACCCCGAAAATGGTCAGGCTACCGTTGCTGCTGCGGCCGGAACAGCTGCTGAGCAGTACAGAAAAGACTAGAGTCAGGGAAAGCATGGCGACCGGCAGGCGGCTAGCCAAAGAAGTCAATTTGTTCATGGGAGTAGAGAGTGGTAGGTTGAATGCCCTTTACGGTACACTCTCCGGAATAGATATAAAAATTCGTTTATTTTTTCTATATAATATTGGTTTACAGTAAGTTACTTAAGTAAGCCTGCACTTTCTGGACGAAGGCCATGGCTGAAGCCGGGGCCAGCGCCAACGACAGCACCACGCCATACAAAGCACCATAAAAGTGCGCATCGTGGTTGATGTTGTCGGCATTGCGGCGGCTCATGTAGTAGGAATAGGCCAGGTACAGCAAGCCGAACACGAAGGGCTGGATCGGAACCGGAAGCGGAAAAATGTAGATACCGGCACCGGCCGGCGCTACCGGAAAGAACAGCACGCTCGCAAACACCACCGACGACACCCCACCCGAGGCACCCAGACTCCGGTAGCCGGGGTCGTGGCGGTGGCGTAGGTAGGTGGGAATGTCGGAGACGATGATGCCGCCCAGATACAGCAGCAGGAAGCAGCCGATACCACCGCCCAGCCCAAACCGCTCCGTGTACTCGCGCAGCACAATGGGGCTGAAGGAGTAGAACGCAAACAGGTTGAAGAATAAGTGCGTCAGGTCGGCGTGCAGAAAGCCGGAAGTGAGGAACCGGTACCACTGCTGCTTGTGCTGCACGAGGTAGGGGCTGAGTATCCAGCGGTCCATTAGTTGGCGGTTCGACCACGCGTACATGGAAATACCGGCGGTAAGGGCAATCAGCACAAGGGCCGGGTTGAGCAGGAACATAGAAGCAAGGAAAAGCAGGAAAAACGTTTTACAGGGCCGCCACGCGCTTAACAGGCGTCGCCCCTATCGTCGGAACGGCCATTACTGCGCGAGGGCTGTAAAGGGCCTGAAAACAAGCAATGGACTGGTTTAGCTTTCGCGCTCCAGCAACTGCAGTGCCAACTGGCGTAGCGGCTCCTTGCGGGCAGCAGGCGTAGCTACCCGCTCCAGGTGGTGCAGGGCATCTGCGAAATAGCGGTTGATGAGGGCTTCCGTTTGCGGACGAACGTCCAGCTTGTCGTAGACGGCACGCACGGCCTGCACCTTGGCGTCGGCATCCGCTACGGGCTGGCCGATGTAGCGCGCCAGCTGCGCCTGCTGCGTGGCATCGGCCTGCGCCTGGGCTGTGAGCAGCAGGAACGTTTTCTTGTCGCTCACGATGTCGCCGCCGACGCGCTTGCCAAAGGTGGCCGCGTCGCCATACACATCCAGCAAGTCGTCGCGCAGCTGAAAGGCCAGGCCAATGTCTACCCCGAACTGGCGCAGGTGGTCGGCATCCTGCTCGGAGGCTCCGCCCAGGCGCGCGCCCAACTCCAGCGCGAAGCCCAGCAGCACGGCCGTTTTCAGCCGGATCATGTCGAGGTATTGGGCAATGCTGACCTGGGTTTCCGTCTCGAAGTTCATGTCCCACTGCTGGCCTTCGCACACCTCGGCGGCCGTCTGGGAGAAGCGGCGCAGCATGGGCGCCAGCAGCGCCGGCGGCATGTCCAGCAGCAGTTCGTAGGCGCGCACCAGCATTACGTCGCCGCTCAGGATGGCCACGTTGGGGTTCCATTTCTCGTGCACCGTGGGCTGACCCCGGCGCAGCGGCGCCTGGTCCATGATGTCGTCGTGCATGAGCGTGAAGTTGTGGAACACCTCCACGGCCAGCGCGGGCTTCAGAGCTCCGTCCAGCTCATCGGTGAACAGCTGGGCGCCCAGCAGCGTGAGCAACGGCCGGATGCGCTTGCCGCCAAGGGCCATGATGTAGCGGATAGGCTCGTAAAGAGCGGTAGGCTGGTCGCCGTAGTGCAAGCCGGCGAGGCCGGCCGTGAGTTTGTCGGTGAGGGCAGTGAGGTCCACAGAAACGGGTAAAGGTTCGGAGAGGAAAGGTACGGAAGAGTAACCGAGCGGCTGGGTAACGGCGCAGGCGGGTCGGACAGCAAACCGGTATCTTCGGGAGGTGTTCTTCTATGCTTAAGCTATTTCTCCGATGCGTGGTCTGCTTGTCTGCTGCGGCCTGCTGCTGTCTGCGGTAGCCGCTTCCGCCCAGAACTCCTACAACTGGTGGGATGCCCGCAAGCCGGCGCCGGTTTCCCGGCCGGCCCGCCCGGCTGCCAAACCAGCGGCAACATTGCCTCAACCAGCTCCCACCGACTCATTGCCCCTGACCAGCGGCGGCTACCTGCGGGTGGAACAGATGCCCGTTTTTCCGGGCGGGCATGAGACGCTTCTGAAGTATATCCACAAGACGCTCCAACGGCCCCGGGGGCCACGGCAGCACGGCCGGGTGCTCGTGAATCTGATAGTGGCCGCCACCGGCGAAGTCACGGAGGTGCAGGTAGCACCGGGACAAGGCCTCACTCCGGCTTATGATGCCGCCGCTATGGAATGCATCAGGCAACTGCCCCGTTTTTATCCGGGCAAGTTCAACGGCCAGGCAGCAGCCACTGCCATTACGCTCCCAGTACACTTCAAGTAGGCGCTTCGGCATGGCCATAAAAAAGCCCCCGGCACAAGTAGCACCGGGGGCTTTTTCACGGTTGAGGCTGGGGCCGAACTGCTCGGCTGCTCCCTGCCTGCACGAGCAGACTTACCGGCGGCGCTTGCCTTTGTCGCCGCCGGGGCGGCCGCCGCTGCGCTCGGGGCGGTAGCCGCGGGGCTTGCTGTTCTGGCGGCGCTCCTCCTGCTCGCGGCGCTTCACGGCATCGGGCCGGTTGTCCACCAGCTCGAAGTCGATAGTGCGGTCGAGCAGGTTGGCGGCTTTCACAACTACCTGCAGCTCGTCGCCGAACTGGATAATGCGCTTCGTGTTTTTGCCCACGATGCGGTAGTTGTCCTTGTCCAGCTCGAAGAAGTCGCCGGGAATCTCGCTCAGGCGCACCATGCCTTCGCACTTGTTCTCCTCGATTTCCACGTACATGCCGCGCTCCGTGAGGCCCGACACCACGCCGGTGAACGTCTCACCGATAACCTCGGACATGAACTCCACCTGCTTGTATTTGATGCTGGCCCGCTCAGCGGAAGCCGCCACTTTCTCGCGCTCCGAGGAGTGCTTGCACTCTTCTTCCACGGGCTCCACGTCCACGTTCTTGCCGCCTTCCAGGTAGTGCTCCAGCAGGCGGTGGGCCATCATGTCGGGGTAGCGGCGGATGGGCGAGGTGAAGTGCGAGTAGTGGTCGAAGGCCAGGCCGAAGTGGCCCAGCGGCTCGGTGGTGTAGATGGCCTTGCTCATGGTGCGCACGGCCAGAGTCTGAATCACGTTTTGCTCGGGCCGCCCAATCACCTCCGACGACAAGTCGTTCAGCTCGGTGCTCAGCTTCTTGGGGTTGGTCAGGTCCAGGTTGTGGCCGAATTTCTTGGCAAACAGCGCGAAGGTCTGCAGGCGGTCCGGGTCGGGGGCTTCGTGCACGCGGTACACCATGGTCAGGCGCGGCTTGCGGTTCTTGAGCTTGAACACGAACTCGGCCACCTTGCGGTTGGCCAGCAGCATGAACTCCTCAATCATCTTGTGCGCGTCCTTGCGCTCCTTCACGTACACGCCCAGCGGCTTGCCGTTCTCATCGAGCCGGAACTTCACCTCCTGCGTTTCGAAGCTGATGGCCCCTTGCTTGAAGCGCTGCGCGCAGAGCTTCTTGGCGATGTTGTTCATGAGCTGAATCTCGGCGGTGTAGTCCGAGTCCAGCCCTTCGATGCGCTCCTGGGCTTCTTCGTAGGCGAAGCGGCGGTCGGAGTGAATGATGGTTTTACCGAACCACGACTCGTAGAGCTTGCCGTTTTCGTCCAGCTCAAACACGGCCGAGAAGGTCAGCTTGTCTTCGTTGGGGCGTAGCGAGCAGAGGCCGTTGGAGAGGCGCTCCGGCAGCATGGGAATCACCCGGTCCACGAGGTACACGGACGTGGCGCGGTGCTTGGCTTCCTGCTCCAGCGCCGTGCCGGGCCGCACGTAGTGCGTCACGTCGGCGATGTGCACCCCGATTTCCCAGTGGCCATTTTCCAGCTTCTGAATGCTCAGGGCATCGTCGAAGTCTTTGGCGTCGGCCGGGTCGATGGTGAAGGTGGTGATGGGACGGAAGTCGCGGCGGCGCTCAATCTCGGCCTGCGGAATAACGTCGGAAATAGATTCCGACTCTTCTTCCACTTCAGCCGGAAACTCAAACGGCAGCCCAAACTCGGCCATGATGGCGTTTATCTCGGCCTCGTTTTCGCCGGCCTGTCCGAAGCTACGAACTACCTCACCTACCGGCGAGCGGCCGGCGTCATCCTCCGGAAACTCGGTAATGCGCACCAGCACCTTTTCGCCGTGGTTGGCACCGTGCAGGTTCTCGAACGGCACAAACACGTCGAAGTAAAGCTTGCGGTTGTCAGGCTTCACGAAGCCGATGCCGCCCTGCAGCTGCAGGCGGCCTACCACTTCCACGCGGTTGCGCTTGAGCACCTCCACCACGTCGCCGACGGGGCGGCCGTCGCGGGAGCCGCGCAGGCGCAGGCGCACCGTGTCGCCGTGCATGGCAAACTTCAGGCGGTCCGTGAACACGCGCACGTCGTTCTCACTGTCTTCGCTGATAACGAAGGCGTACTTGTCGGTCGCCAGCGCCACCGTCCCAATGAGGGTTTCGGCGTGGCTGTCGTGGCCATGGCGGCGGCGGGTATCAGCGCCGTCGGCATCCGGAAAGTCGAAGCCTGCTTCGCGGCGGCGGTGCACCACGGGGTCCTGGCCAAACTCGGTTTCAACCGGGCGGCCGCTACGGCGGGCCGGCACCGGAATATTGCCGGCATTGCGCGGCCGGCGGCTGCTGGCGGGCTCCGTAGCAGCGTGGGCGGCCCCGGCATCCGTGAGGCGGTACTCGTCGTTCTGGAGCAGCGTAAGCGTGCCGGCGTTTTTCAGCGCCTTCAGATGGGCAAAGATGTCTTCGCGCTGCTCCTTGGTAGTTACGCCCAGGCGGCGCGAAATCTGGCGGTAGGCGAAGACTTTGCCGGGGTTGTCGCGGAAGATCCGGAATACAATGTCTTTGGTAATGGGGGCAGCTTCATGGCTGCCGGTTGCTGCCTTCGCGCGGTCGGCGCGGGGGGCGGCGGAGTCGTCTTTTCTTTTCATTTAGAAAATGAGAGCCGCCAGTGGTTGTCTTTTTCGCAGGCGGCAGGGTTGATAGGGAAAGCTGTTTACGAAGCTTTCCGGGTTAAGTATGCAGGCCCACAAATGGGCTCTGGGGAGATGATACGGAATATAGCCGGGAATAACTATTCCGGACTACAAATACGGGGTTATGGTTACGTTATGCGCCGGCCACTTTACGCCCGGCTGGCCACGGCGGCCCGGATATCAGCGGGCTCGTCTTTAGGAATAGCAGCCAGCAGCGTGCGGGTGTACTCGTGCTGCGGGTTGGCGTAGACTTCGGCGGCCGGGCCACTTTCCACAATCTGCCCCTGGCGCATCACCAGAATCCGGTCGGACATGAAGCGGGCCACGGACAGGTCGTGGGTGATGAACAGATACGTAATGCCGAACTCACGTTTGAGGTCGTTGAGCAGGTTGAGCACCTGGGCCTGCACCGATACGTCCAGCGCCGACACGGACTCGTCGCAGATGATGCACTTGGGCTGCAGCGCCAGGGCCCGCGCAATGCAGATGCGCTGGCGCTGGCCGCCGCTGAACTCGTGCGGGTAGCGCAGGTAGTGCTCCTCCTTCAGGCCCACCGTGCGCAGCAGCTCCAGCACCCGGTCTTTCTGCTGCTGCCTGGTGCCGCCCACGCCGTGCACCCGCATGGGCTCCAGGATGGCCTCGCCCACGGTCATCATCGGGTTCAGGGCGGCGTAAGGGTCCTGAAACACCATCTGAAACTCGCGGCGGCGGCGGCGCAGCTGCTCCGCCGGTAGCGTGGCCAGGTCAACTCCTTCGAACAGGATGCTGCCTGAAGTTGGTTCCACTAGCCGCAACAAGGTTCGGCCCAGCGTGGTCTTGCCGCAGCCCGACTCCCCCACCAGCCCTACGGTTTCGCCCGGATAGATGTCGAAGCTCACGCCATCCACAGCGCGCACGAATTCCTTCCGGCGGTTGAAGAAGCCCTTGCGAATCGGGAAGTGCACGTTCAGGTTTTCGACGCGAAGAATGGGCTCGGCGCGGGTGGCCGCTACTACAGGACCCGCGGCTGCGTCAGGACCAATGCCCGAAGCTGGAGCAGCATCCAGAGCACCAGCTCCCGGCATGGTTCCGCCGACAACCCCGGCGGCCGGGCCTAGCTGAACCAGCGGCAGTGGTAACCCGGACTCCAGGCCCGGCGCCTCAGTCAGCCCAAAGCCCGGTTCCACAGGGCGTGAAACAGAATGTTCCACGGGGAACGTTTTGGTGGTTTCAGGAATGCTTTGAGGGACTATTGGAGCAGCTTGACTAGTGTCATTAGCAGATAGTTGCGGTAGGCCAGTTTCAGTAGCAGAAAAGCTTCCATCGGCGTTTTCCTGCATGAAATCGGAAACAACAGGAAGTTTTTTCTTCCCAACCGAAAGTTTTGGCCGGCAGGCCAGCAAGCCTTTCGTGTACGGGTGCTGGGGGTTGGTGAAGATGTCGAGCACCGGCCCCTGCTCCACCACGCGGCCGCGGTACATCACCAGAATCCGGTCGGCTATTTCGGCCACTACGCCCAAATCGTGGGTGATGAAGATGACAGCCGTCTGGTGCTGCCGGCGCAGGTCGTCGATGAGGCGGAGCATGCGCGCCTGCACCGTTACGTCGAGGGCGGTGGTGGGCTCGTCGGCAATGAGGATGGCGGGGTTGCAGGCCATGGCCATGGCAATCATGACGCGCTGCTTCTGCCCGCCGCTGATTTCGTGGGGGTAGCTCGTAAAGATTTTCTCGGGCCGGGGCAGCTGGGCCATCGTGAACAGCTCCACGGTGCGGGCTGCGGCTTCCTTCTCCGTGAGCGTAGTGTGCAGGCGCAGCGCTTCCACCACCTGGCTGCCGCAGGTATACACGGGGTTCAGGGACGTCATCGGCTCCTGAAAGATCATACTGATATCGTTGCCGCGCACTTTTCGCAGCTGCTCGTCGGAGAGTGTGAGCAGGTCTACCTCCCCCAGTGCCTCGCTTTGAAACCGCGCTTCGCCGCTCACAATCTGGCCGGGCGGCAGCGGAATCAGGCCCATCAGCGCCAGCGACGTCACCGATTTTCCCGAACCCGACTCGCCCACAATGGCCAGCGTTTCGCCCCGCCGCAGGTCAAAGGAAATATCGGCCACGGCCCGCGTGTTGCCGCGGTGGCTGTGAAAGTCGATGGTGAGGTTGCGGACGGAGAGGATGGACTGGGACACGGCGGCGACGGACGGGGCGGAAAAAAGTAAAGATAGGCCAGTGGCCGGTAGCTTGCCGTGCCGGTTTGGCGTATGCTGCTGGTACAGACAATCACACCTCATTCTCTTATGCACTACCGTAAACTAGGAAAAACCGGCTTCAACGTATCCGAAATCAGCCTCGGCACCTGGCAGGTAGGTGGCAAGTGGGGCGACCCATTCAGCCACGAAACCGCCGACTCCATCCTCAACGCCGCCGTCGACAGCGGCATCAACTTCATTGACACGGCCGATGTGTATGGCGACGGGGAAAGCGAAAAAGCCGTGGGCAGGCTCGTGCGCAGCCGCTCTGAGCCGGTGTACGTGGCTACCAAATGCGGCCGCCAGCTCCAGCCCCATACCAACGACGCCTACCAGCCCGCCGCGCTACGCCGGTTTGTGGAGCAGAGCCTGCGCAACATGCAGCTCGACACGCTGGACCTGATTCAGCTGCACTGCCCGCCCACCGAGGTGTTTTACCGCCCCGAAATCTTCGAGCTATTCGACCGGCTGAAGGACGAAGGTAAGATCCGGCACCTCGGCGTGAGCGTGGAAAAGGTGGAAGAAGGCCTCAAAGCCCTGACTTTTGCCAACGTCAGCACCATTCAGCTCATCTTCAATATGTTTCGGCAGCGCCCGGCCGAACTGCTGTTCCGTGAGGCCAAGCGGCTTGATGTGGGCCTGATTGTGCGCGTGCCCCTGGCCAGCGGCCTGCTTACGGGCAAATTCTCCCGCGACACTACCTTCTCCCCCGACGACCACCGCCAGTTCAACCGCGACGGGGCCGCCTTCGACAAGGGCGAAACCTTCGCCGGCGTAGACTACGAAACCGGCCTGGCAGCCGTGGAAGAGCTGAAGAAAGTGTTTCCCGATCAGCCCAACCTCGCCCCTATTGCCCTGCGCTGGGTGCTGATGTTCGATGAAGTAAGCTGCGTGATTCCGGGCGCGTCCAAGACCAGCCAGCTCGAATCGAACCTGCAGGCCGCCGAGCTGCCGGCGCTTACTCCGGAGCAGATGCAGGCCGTACGGGGTATTTATGAGCAACGGATTAAACCGCTGGTGTACTATAGCTGGTGATAAGAACGCCTGATTTTATAGGCATCGTACCTAGCTGTTCCACTCTGCTATTTTCTTGTTGAAGCTTCTTAGATATGCTTAACAGTGAGAGCACCGCAATCAGCCGAATAATCAACTCAGAAGTTGTTCATCGGCATTTTGGCTATTGGCCAAACTTTCATGATGCGGAAATTAAGCGAGTGATTTTTGAATCCAACCCAGGTTATCATCCCTCCGTAACTGTTTTACTTTCAGCTTTTGAAAGAACCCAGAAAACTGATGAAATAGGTGGATACAAGATCTTGAATAACTGCGACATACAGTTCCAGTTCAACGGAATCCGGGCAATGGAATTTGATAACTTCAGCCATCAGAATGCTATTTTATATCTGGCTTTTGAAGAAGCTGAGGATACAATTAAGTGTACAATTGATGCTGCTACAGGCTTGGAAGCCGTTATAGTAGCTGAAGAAATAATAGTTACAAGCTTGACTCCAACGCAGTAAAAGTGCCACGGTTCAGTGGAAATTAAAATGCCTGTCGGAACAGTTCCGACAAGCATTTTTAGCTTATCAAGCTCCTCTTTGTTACACCACCTCCGAGGCTTCGGCGTCCCGGCGGGCCTGGGCGGCAGCGGGGTCGTTGGCGGCTACGGGGTGGGCTTCTTCCTCCTCATGGCTATAGAAGCGGTTCTGGAACAGCAGGATCAGCACCACGCCGACGAAAATGCAGGCATCGGCAATGTTGAAGATGGGGAAATCGGGTATCATCTCCCCTCCTACCAGCGGCCAGGACGCCGGAAAAAAGCCGTCGGGGAAATCCACAAACAGCATATCAATCACCTGCCCGTGCAGCCAGGGAGTGGGCGCGGTGAAAGGCGCGTTGTCGTAGAGCACGCCGTAGAAAATAGAGTCTACGAGGTTGCCGATGGCACCGCCCAGAATCAGGGAAATGCAGAAAATAAGCCCGCTGGGCGCATGCTGCTTCCACAGCCGGTAGATGTAGTAGCTGATGCCCGTAACGGCTACCAGCCGGAACAGCGTGAGGATGACTTTGCCGTAGGGCGCGGGCAGTTCTACCCCGAAGGCCATGCCCGGATTCAGCGTGTAGTGCAGCTTAAACCAGTCGCCGAGCACCGGAATTTCGCCGGGCATTCCCATGGGCATGTAGCGGTGTACGGCCCACTTCGAAAGCTGATCAATAACGATGACCAGCAGGGCCACCAGGTAGTATTTCCAGTACTTCATGTAAAGAGAAGTGAGCGGTTAGAAGTGAGAAGCGAGACTTTACCCTGACGCTCTGTCAGGGCTGGAACCTCTCCCCTCTCTTGGCACAAACTGACGCTGAATTTTAGACTTGGCTGTATCGGCATTCGTCCTGGGCTCAGCCTCGGTGGTATATGTTTCAGGGGGCGTTTTGTGCCCTTTTGAGCTGATTCCGCGGGGCGGCGTAGCGCTTTATGCGTCCGTGTACCAACCGCCGTTTCTGAGGCGGCGGTTGGTAGCTGAGCCTTACGCAGTTGCGACTTCCAGCTGCACGGGCACCGAATACTCGTCGAATTCCAGCACCGAACCGCCGCTGATTTCCGGGGCAAAATCCAGGCTCAGGGCCTGCACTTCCTCCCGGATATAGTCGCCGAACGACTGCACGGCGGCTTGTAGCTCGGGCTGCTGGCCCAGCGTCACGCGGATTTTGTCCTGCACTTCCAGGCCGCTGTCTTTGCGCAGGTTCTGGAGGCGGTTCACCAGCTCGCGGGCCACGCCCTCCTGGCGCAGCTCGTCGGTCAGGGTCACGTCGAGGGCTACCGTGAGCGGGCCATCGGTGGCTACGAGCCAGCCGGGTAGGTCCTGGGTGCGGATTTCCACGTCGTCGGGGGCCAGGGTGTAGGCTTCGCCGTCGATTTCCACGGCCAGCTGGCCGGTTTTTTCGAGGGTGCTGATTTCCTCGGCGCTCATCTGCTGGATGCGGGCCCCCACGGCTTTCAGCTTGGGACCGTACTGCTGGCCGAGGCGCTTGAAGTTGGGCTTCACTGACTTCACCAGCATACCACTGGTATCATCCAAAAAATCTATACTCTTCACATTCACTTCAGCACAAATCAGATCCGATACCAATTTGATCAGTCCGATTTTACCCTTGTCATCTATTGGAAGTAAAATTTGCTTGAGTGGTTGACGAACCTTAATTCCAGACTTCTTGCGAAGAGAATGCACTAGAGAACTGATTCTTTGTGCATACTCCATCCGATCTAAGAGACTCTTTGAATCAACTGATGGATCCCATTGAGCGTCTTTAATCCTTGTTAGATGCACTGACTCTGGCATAAGGTTTCCTTGATACGCCCCTCTAGCTCGAGGGCCGTCCGTCATATTCTTATATAACCATTCGCTAAAGAATGGTGCAATAGGAGACATCAGTTGCGTCACTCCCAGAAGACATGCTTCCAAGGTTTTGAATGCATTGATCTTATCAGTTGTCATTTCTCCTTGCCAGAAGCGGCGGCGGGAAAGACGGACGTACCAATTTGAAAGGTGGTCGACTACAAAATCTTGGATAGCACGAGCGGCTTTAGTTGGATCGTAATTGTCGAAATGTCCGCGAACATCTTCGATTAGTTTTTGCAACCTATTGAAAATCCATAAGTCAAGTTCGCTCCATTCCACAAGTGGAATACTAGGATACTTCTCTGATTCATAACCGCTCAAGTTGGCGTAGAGGGCGTAGAACGAGTAGGTGTTGAACAGCGTGCCGAAGAAGCGGCGCTGCACCTCCGTGATGCCGTTCAGGTCGAACTTGAGGTTGTCCCAGGGCTGGGCGTTGGCAATCATGTACCAGCGCGTGGCATCGGGGCCGAACTGGCTGATAGTCTGGAACGGGTCGATGGCGTTACCGAGGCGCTTGCTCATCTTGTTGCCGTTCTTATCCAGCACCAAGCCGTTGGCCATCACGTTTTTGTAGGCCACCGAGTCCTCCAGCATGACGGCCAGGGCGTGCAGGGTGAAGAACCAACCACGGGTCTGGTCCACGCCTTCGGCAATGAAATCAGCCGGGAAGTTCTTCTCGAACTGGGCCTTGTTTTCCAGCGGGTAATGCCACTGCGCGTAGGGCATAGCGCCGCTGTCGAACCACACGTCGATGAGGTCGGTTTCGCGGTACATGGGCTGGCCGCTGGGCGACACGAGGAACACGTCGTCCACGTAGGGGCGGTGCAAATCCTTCATTTCGCCGGTGGCAATGGGGTTGTGCGTCATCACCTCGGCCGCTACGGCCTTATCAATTTCGGCGCTCAGCTCGGCAATGCTACCGATGCAGATTTCCTCCGTGCCGTCCTGGGTGCGCCAGATGGGCAGAGGCGTGCCCCAGTAGCGCGAGCGGCTCAGGTTCCAGTCCACCAGGTTTTCCAGCCAGTTGCCGAAGCGGCCGGTGCCGGTGCTTTCGGGCTGCCAGTTGATGGTTTTGTTGAGCTCGATGAGCCGGTCTTTTACCGCCGTGGTCTTGATAAACCAGGAGTCGAGCGGGTAGTAGAGAACGGGCTTGTCGGTGCGCCAGCAGTGCGGGTAGGTGTGCTCGTACTTCTCCACTTTGAAGGCCGTGCCGTCGCCTTTCATGCGGATGGCAATGCTCTCGTCGAGGGTTTTGTAATCGGCGCCGCTCTGGTCGTGGCCGTCGTAGTTTTTCACCCAGCGGCCACCGAATTCGCCCATTTGGGGCACGTAGCGGCCCGTCCGGTCCACGATGGGGCCTAGCTTGCCTTCGTCATCAGCAACCAGCAGGGCGGGCACGCCGGCCAGCTGGGCAGCGCGGAAGTCATCGGCGCCAAACGTGGGCGAAATGTGCACGATGCCAGTACCGTCCTCGGTGGTTACGAAGTCGCCATTGATAACGCGGAAGGCACGCTCCTCCCCTTCAAAGGCCGGAAAGCCCTTGTCGTGGCCGAACAGCCGCTCGTAGTTGACGCCCACCAGGTCAGCACCAGTGAATTCGGCTTCGATTTCCCAAGGAATCTGTCTTGTCTCACTGCCCCAATCTGAATAGGTTGGTGGCGTAGGCTTACCAATTTCAGTATAATCTGAGAAGTAGCTCTTCAACCTCGCTTTAGCCAAAACAACCCGGATGTATTGCTTGGTGTAAGGATTAATGGTGCGAACAAGAACGTAAGGGATGTTCTTGCCAACGGCCAAAGCAGTGTTGGCTGGTAGTGTCCAAGGCGTCGTAGTCCAAGCGAGAATGAATACGTCAGTGTTTTCGATTAACCAGGATGGACCACCAAACAGCTTCTCCGACTTCTCATCCCGCTTCACCTTGAACTGCGCTACCACCGTCGTGTCTTTCACGTCGCGGTAGGTGCCGGGCTGGTTCAGCTCGTGCGACGACAGGCCGGTGCCGGCGGCCGGCGAGTAGGGCTGGATGGTGTAGCCTTTGTAGAGTAGGCCCTTGTCGTAGAGCTTCTTGAGCAGCGCCCAGCAGCTCTCGATGTACTCGGGCTCGAAGGTGATGTAAGGGTCGTCGAGGTCCACCCAGTAGCCCATTTTCTCGGTGAGGTCGTCCCACTGGGCCTTGAAGCGCATGACAGTCTCCCTGCAGCGCTGGTTGTACTCCTCAATGCTGATTTTCTTGCCGATGTCCTCCTTGGTGATACCCAGCTCCTTCTCCACTTGCAACTCGATGGGCAGGCCGTGGGTGTCCCAGCCGCCTTTGCGGTTGACCTGCTTGCCCAGCAAGGTCTGGTAGCGGCAGAAGATGTCCTTCACCGTCCGGGCCATCACGTGGTGAATGCCGGGGGCGCCGTTGGCCGAAGGGGGGCCTTCATAAAATACGAACGTAGGCTGCCCTTCGCGGGTGCTCACGCTTTTCTCAAAGATGCCGTTCTGCTTCCACCACGCCAGGATATCGGTGCCGACCTGGCCGTAGTTGAGCGGCTGCTTGAATTCGGGGTAGTTCATTGTGGGGGAGGGTCGTTGTATCAGAACGTCATGCTGAGCTTGCCGAAGCATCTCTACCGCTTCATTGCAGTAGTCATCCAACGAAGCGGTAGAGATGCTTCGGCAAGCTCAGCATGACGATAGTGTAAATGATTTTAACCGTTCTGGCGGGGTTGCACCTGCATGCGGTTGAGGTTCAGTTCCAGGTCGTCGTCTTCCTCGTGGTAGTTGTCGTCGTAGTGCTTGATGCCCGACTGGTCGATGACGTCTTCGTCCTTGCCGTGCTCGAAGGTAACCAGCAGGCAGGGCAGCAGAATCAGGTTGGAGAAGTTGGTAATCAGCAGGCTGGCCGACATGAGCAGGCCCAGCGCCTTGGTACCGCCAAACTCCGAGAAGGCAAACACCAGGAAGCCCAGAAACAACACAATGCTGGTGTAAATCATGCTGGTGCCAGCCTCCGAAAGCGTGGTGCTGATGGCGGCTTTCACCCGGCGGCCATTAGCAGCCATTTCCTGCCGGAACTTGGCCAGCAAGTGAATGGAGTTGTCGCCATCAATGCCCAGCGCGATACTGAAAATGAGGGCCGTGCTGGGCTTGAGTGGAATGTCGAAATAGCCCATAATCCCGCCCGTGAGCAGCAGCGTGAAGAAGTTGGGCAGCAGCGTGAAGAACACCGCCCGGATGCTGCGGAACAGAATCAGAACGACGGCCCCCACCAGCAGAAACGCGTGCAGCAAGCTCGATTTGAGCGTGCCAATCAGAAACTCGTTGCCCTTGGTGAAGATAATGGTGGTGCCCGTCAGCTGCACGTCGGTGCCGGTGCCGTTGAAGATTTTGTTAATCTCGGGCCGGATGCGGTTGTTGAGCAGCGTATCGAGGTTGTGCGAGCCGATATCGGCAATCTTGAGCGAGATGCGCGCCTTCTGCATGGTGCTGTCGGTGAAGGAGCGCAGCAGCTTGCTGGTGAGCTGGCCTTCGCTGCCTTCCGTCGACTGCGAGCGGGCCAGGTAGCTGAACACGTAGTTCTTCTCGTCGTTGTCGGGCAGGCGGTAGTAGCTCGGGTCGCCGTTGTAGAACGCCTGCGTGGAGGCCTTCAGGAACGTAACGACGCTGACCGGCGAGGTAAGCACCGGCTGCGTGCGCAGGTAGTTTTCGAGCCGGTCAATCCGCTCCAGATTCTTGAGCTTGAGCAGGCCTTTGGGCTTGCCCGTGTCCACTACCAGCTCCAGCGGCATCACGCCATTAAAGTGCTGCTCGAAGAATTTCAGGTCGGAATTTACCGACGAATCCTTAGGCAAGTCGTCCACCATGTAGCTTACCGACCGTACTCTGCTCACCCCGAACGAAGCCAGCACTACCAGCGCCAGCGTGGTGATGTAGACGGTGCGGCGGCGCTCCAGCACCACGTAGTCGAAGAACTCAAGCAGCTTCATGAGCGGCCTGGCTTCGAGGTGTTCCAGCTGCTTGGGCGTGGGCGGCGGCAGAATGGTAAACACAATCGGCATCAGGATAAACGACACCGCAAACGCCACGAAGATGTTGAGCGTGGCCACCGCCCCGAACTGGAACAGGATGGCAATGTTGGTGAAGCAGAACACCACAAAACCGATGGCCGTGGTGGTGTTGTTCATGAGCGTTACCAGCCCGATTTTGCGCACTACCCGGGCCATAGCCAGCACCTGGTTGCCGGATTTGCGGTAGTCGTAGTGGTAGCGGCTGAGCAGATACGTACAGTTCGGGATGCCGATAACGATGATGATGCTCGGTATCAGGCCCGTGAGCAGGTTGATTTTGTAGCCCAGCAGCACCATGCTCCCGATGCACCATGTCACGACAATCAGCACAATCAGTAGTGGAAACACCACCGCCGACCACGTGCGGAAGAACATGAGCAGCGTGAGGGCCATCATGCCGATGGTCAGGCCCACGAACAGCTTCATTTCGGCCGCTACTTTGGTCGTCATGGTGGCCCGCACATAGGGCAGGCCGGCGTAGTGCATCTTGATGCCGGTTTTCTTCTGGAACCGCTCGGCATGCCCCAGAATTTCCTGCATCACGCCTTCGCGCTTGCTGGAATTCAGGAATTTCGGGTCCATAGTCAGCGCCAGCAGCGTGGCCCCGGTAGTAGGCGAAATCAGCTGGCCTTTGTAGAACTCCTGCGCATTCACGATGCGCATCAGCGAGTCGAGCTCCAGCTGGGTGCGCGGGAAGTTGCGGAAGATAGGAACGGCCCGGAACGTCTGGGTGGCGGTGTCCTTTTCCAGCTTGGGCAGCCGCGTAACGCCCAGAATGCCGCTCACGCCCTGCACCTTGCTGAGCGTGTCGGTGAGGGTTCGCAGCTCGTTGAAGTTGCCCAGCTTATACACGGAGCTGTCCTGCATGCCCAGCACCAGCACGTTGCCATCCTCGCCAAAGGTCTTCTTGAACTGCTGGAAGTACACCATGTCCGGGTCGTCGGGCGACACTACCTGGGCGAAGTCGTAGGTCATCTCAACCTTGCGCGCCTCCCAGGCCATAAACACGGTAATAACCGCCAGTAGCCCAATCAGGAGCCGACGGTTCTTAATGACAAACAAGGCAAGGTTTCTCCACATAGGCTGCTAAAATGCAGCAAAGGTACGCAACCCGCCGCAGCTACAGCCGCCGAATGCGCAAACCGGCCACCGTAGCAGCGCCGGCCGCGCCGGTTATTTTGGGGTAAATCCGTAGTATTTCACTGAATATAGAAAACTTAAAATGCTAATCAGCACGTAAACAGCCGAAGTTCAACCAGTTAAAGCCTCTCATAATTGCATTTTGCCTGCTACAGGTTATTGCTTTTCCGGTTTTGCCTATGACTCTGTTTCATACTCCCGACGCGTCGCTCACCTACCACCCCACCACCGACATGCTGCAGCTCAGCTACAGCGCCACCCGGCTCACGGTGTCGTTTGGCATGGCGTATCAGCAGGCGCTGGAACAGATGCTGGAGCACAACGTGGGCAAGCTGCTGCTGGATCTGAAGCGCAACGCCCCGCCCACCGACGACGAGCTGGAGCTGCTGCCCCCGCTGGCCAGCGTGCTGCCGGAGCACGAAACGCGGCCGTTGTTTATTGCGGCCGTAGTGTCGGAGGGGCAGTATCAGTACCAGGTCGGCAATTCGCTGGCTGCCAGCGCCAGCACGCTGCCACCGGCCTACGTCGAGTTCAACTACTTTACCTCGCGCCGCGAAGCTGCCGATTGGCTCAGCCGCAGCTAACCGACTGCCTCCTACCGAAAAAGACCCCTGAAACTGAGTTCCAGGGGCCTTTTCTGTGCTACAGTTGCTTAGCGGACTACTTCCACCCAGCCTTTCCAGCTTTCGCCGGTGCTGCTTTCGAGCAGGTAGTAGTAGACACCGCCGGGGACGTTGTTTTTGCCCCAGCCGTCGGTGTAGTTGCTTTGCTCAAACACCTTCTTACCCCAGCGGTTGAAAATCTGAATATTTACCGGCTGGAAGGTCAGGAACGGGCGGAAGGTATCGTTCTTGCCGTCGCCGTTGGGCGTGATGATGTTGGGCTTCTCTACGCCGCGTACAAACACGGCCAGGTTCTGCACCTCTTCGCAACCACCATTGGGGCCCGATCTGGAGGTCAGGCGCACCTGGTAGGTGGTGCCGTTGGGACCGGGGTTGCTGTAGGTGTGCGAAGTAGTAGCGCCGGTGCCGGTAGTTCCGTCACCGAAGTCCCAGGTATAGCTGCTCACGGTGCCGCCGGTTGCGGAAGCCGTGAAGTTGACGGGCGTGCCGGCCAGCTCATTGAGCGTGCTGGCCGTGGCCGTCACGCGCGGGCGGGGCGCTACGTTCACCACTACCGTGTCTTTGGCAGTGCACCCGCCATTGACGTTGTTAGCCGTCAGGATGTAGAAAGTGGTAGCGGTAGGCGAGGCTACCACCGTGCGGCCGGTACTCGTGTTCAGGCCCAGGGGCGGGAACCAGGAGTAGGTAACGCCGGGGCCGGCATCGGGCACGCTCAGTGTGGTGGAGCCGCCTTCGCAAATGGTTTTATCGGGGCCGGCGGCCGCCCGGGGCAGGCCATACACCACAATGGTATCGGTGGCAGTGGCGCTCTGGATGCAGTTGGAAGGATCCGTAACGGTGAGGCGCACTACGTAGCGGCCGGGAGTGTTGTATACGGTGCTCACCAGTGCCGTGGCGTTGCCCGAAGTCTGGCCATTGCCGAAGTCCCAGCTGGTAGACGTACCGCTGACGGAAGGCCGCGTGAAGAACACCGTGAGCGGAGCGCAGCCCGTGCGGATGCGGGAGCCGTTCGGAACGTTGGAAGGCGTAAATGAAGCGTCCAGCTGCAGCACATCAATTTTGAAGGCGGCATTGTTCCAGCTGTCCCCGTTCGTCGCCGACCAGCCATTGGGAGTGATGGGGAGCTGTGTCCCGCCCGAGCCGCTGCCCACGCACATCGACTGGTAGATGATGCCTTTCTTGTCGAAGCGCGAGGTGCCGCCGTCTACGTGGCAGCTGCCGTTGCCGAAATACGTGCCATATACAAGCCCGCCGGCATTGGCCGAAAGCTGCATGATGTAGAAGTAGCCAAAGTCGCCGGATGAGCCGGTAGAACTGCTCTGAATGGCGTTGGGCGTGATGGGCATGTTGTTGATGTTGCCGCCGAAGCCCGAAAGCAGAATCTGCCCGCAGTTGTCAACCAGGAAAGCCGTAGGCGAGATATTGGAGTTGCCCGTGCTGCCGTTGCCAATCACCGTCGAAAAGAGTGTGGTATTCAGGGCGCGGTTGAGCTTATGAATGAACTGCGGGCTGCCGGGGTTGGAGTACACGCCGGTAGTCACCGGGTACAGGCCATCGGTCTGCCCGAACAGATATACGTCGCCCTGGCGGTCAAGCTGCAGGAAATACGCCTGGTCGTAGGCAGAAGTGCCGATGTAGGAAGACTGGAACAGGTCGTTGCCGTTGGCCGAGAGACGGGCCACAAAACCGTCGGCGCTGCCGCCGCGGTACTGCGGATGCAGGCCGCCCAAGGTGCCGGGGAAGTTGGTGCTGGTAGTACCACCGCTCACAAACACGGTGCCCGTGCTGTCTACCTGCACCGAGTAGGCCGCATCCTGCCCGGAGCCACCCAGAAAGGTGCTCCAGGTCAGGGCCGTCAGACCGGAGTTGAACTTGGCTACCACGGCATCCGAGTTGGCTGCTTTAGTCATCTGGAAGCCGTTGACCGCCGGGAAGTTCGCCGACGACGTGAGAGTAGCCAGGTAGATGTTGCCCTGCGGGTCGGTGGTTACGTCGCCGCGGTAGGTGTCGTTGTAGTTGTTGTCGAGCGAGCTGGTTACCTGTCCGTCCACGCCGTTGCCGCCAAAGAAAGTGGAAGCCAGCAGCTGCGTGCCGGTCGGGTTCAGCTTCGATATAACAATGTCGGCGCCGGTATTGAAGCTCCGGTCATAGGCTCCGGTTGTCGTCGGGAAGTCCGACGAGTTGGTGGTGCCCATAATCACGAGGTTGCCGGCCGGGTCTACCACCATGCTGTGCGGATGGTCGTCGGAATTGCCGCCTACATACGTGGCGTAGATGCGCGAAGCCGTCCGAGTAGTGGCGGTAGGGTTGAACTTCATGATGCCATAGTCCTGGGCGCCGGCGTAGCTCACATCATAAGCGCCAGTAGTAGTAGGGTAGCCCGGATCAAACACGGTACCGCCGGCATACAGGTTGCCCTGGGCGTCGTAGGTGGCCGTGTAGCCGAAGTTGCTGGCCGACGAGCCGGTGTAGGAAGAATACACCAGTACCGGGTCAATTACCAGCGGCTGGGCACGGTTGTAGCCCTGCGGAAAACCGAACGTAAGCGTGTTGTTGGCGCTCAGCACGTAGTTGCAGGGCACGTTCACTTTCTGGCCGTTCACCAGCTGGTAAGCCACGGGGCTCTGCTCGATTACGGTGCCTACGGAAGTGGCCACGTGCAAAGCGCCCTTCACGATGCTCAGCTTCTGCTGGCCCTCGTAGCGCAGCTGAATCCGCCGGGTATCGGCTCCGGCCGCCACCTCAAAGTCGTATTCCAGATGCTCCTTGTTGGTGTAGAAGCGCAGGTTGGTGCCCGGATAGAGCTCCTTGTAGCGCACCTCCTCGAAAGACGGCACGTTGGAAGCCCACTTGCTTTGGTCTTTGCCCAGGAAATAGTTGCTGACCTCGCCGGTTTCGGTTTCGCCTTTCACCGCGGCCTGCAGGTTGGCTCCCACAAAGGTCACGGAGTAGGCGTGCGCCTTCACGCGGTGGTCCTTGCCGTCGGGCTTGTGGTGGTGTAGCTCCTCCACCTGTTTGGTATCATAAAGCGTCTGAAGCAGGCGGCCGCGCTCCAGATACAGGCGGCCACCGGGTACGTCGGTGGCAAACATCACCGGCTTGGCCCACTGGTTGCGGTTGGCTATAAACTGTAGCTGCCGGGTGGCGGTGGGTGCCGCTACTTTGGGGGCTGCCAACTGGGCTACTGCCGGCGCCGAGGCCAGCAGACTAACCGCCGTCAGCAGACGCGGCAACCCATACAGCCGCCGCCCAGAAAGAGTAGAAAGAGACATAGAAAAGAATATAAGGTGGAGGAAAAACAGAAAACGAACGGCCAGACGCAGCCCACAAAAGCTGAAAATACCGGAGAAAAAACGCAATAAAATTCTCCGGCCTCAGTAAGCAAGAATCTTACCGAAACCGGAGAATTTTAAGGAAGAATTATAGAAAACCTATTCTTTCAATTTTCTTATAACCTTCTCAGGTTATAGCTTTTCGAAAATGCGCGACAAGCTCACGGCCTCCCCGATGTAGCTGCGCAGTGCCGAAACAGGCATGCGGGTCTGCTCGCGCGAGTCGCGGTGGCGCACCGTTACGGTTTCATCTTCCAGCGTCTGGTGGTCGACGGCAATGCAGAACGGCGTACCGATGAGGTCCTGGCGGGTGTAGCGCGTGCCGATAGAGTCCTTCTCCTCTACTACCACCCGGAAGTCGTGGCGCAGGCTGTTGTAGATTTCGTTGGCTTTCTCGGGCAGCCCGTCCTTTTTCACGAGCGGGAAAATGGCGGCTTTCACCGGCGCCACGGCCGGGTGCAGGCGCAGCAGCTTGCGGGTTTTGGTTTTCTGCTCCTCGCCTTCGCCCTCCACAATGGTTTCCTCCTGGAACGCCTGGCACAGCGTGGCCAGGAACAGCCGGTCGGCACCCACGGAGGTTTCTACCACGTAGGGCACGTAGTTGCCGTAGGGCTTGCCGGTTTCGGGGTTTACGTCGTTGTCGAAGTAGTTCTGCTTTTTGCGGCTCAGCGTCTGGTGCTGGGTCAGGTCGAAATCGGAGCGGGAGTGAATGCCCTCGATTTCCTTGAAGCCGAACGGGAATTCATACTCAATGTCCACGGCGGCCTTGGCGTAGTGCGCCAGCTTATCATGGTCGTGGAAGCGGAGCTTGTCGGCGGGCAGGCCCAGGGCCTCGTGCCAGCGGCGGCGCGTGGCTTTCCAGGTTTCGTACCACTCGCCTTCGGTGCCAGGGCGCACGAAGAACTGCATTTCCATCTGCTCGAACTCCCGCATGCGGAAGATGAACTGCCGGGCCACAATTTCGTTGCGGAAGGCTTTGCCGATCTGGGCAATGCCAAACGGCACCTTCTGCCGCGCCGACTTCTGCACGTTCAGGAAGTTGACGAAGATGCCCTGGGCCGTTTCGGGGCGCAGGTAAATCTTGCTGGAGTCGTCGGCCACGGCGCCCACCTGCGTCGAGAACATCAGGTTGAACTGGCGCACGTCGGTCCAGTTGCCGGTTT
The DNA here is from genome assembly GCF_900142395.1 of Hymenobacter psychrotolerans DSM 18569. Lineage (GTDB taxonomy): Bacteria > Bacteroidota > Bacteroidia > Cytophagales > Hymenobacteraceae > Hymenobacter > Hymenobacter psychrotolerans. Next base: position 574,287 of record NZ_FRAS01000001.1, read on the forward strand.
TAGAAACGGGGCAGAGAATCTGCTCGTCGATGATGAGCTGCTTGACGCCGGCCAGATCCTCGGCCGTGAGCAGGCGGCCCATTTCGGCCAGCAGGGTTTCGGCGCGGGCCAGCTCGCCGTTCTTCTCGTACTCGGCGGCTTTGTCTTCGAGTAGCACGTCGGCGCGGTAGCGCTTCTTGCTGTCGAGGTTGTCAATCATGGGGTCCGAAAAACCATCGACGTGGCCGGAGGCTTTCCAGGTGAGCGGGTGCATAAAGATGGCCGCATCAATGCCCACCACGTTCTGGTTGAGCTGCGTCATGGCCTTCCACCAGAGCTGCTTGAGGTTGTTTTTCAGCTCCACGCCGTTGGGGCCGTAGTCATACACGGCGGCCAGGCCATCATAGATTTCGGAGGACGGAAACACGAAGCCGTATTCTTTGGCGTGCGAAACGATATCAGCCAGGGTGCCTTCGGTGGTGTTGGCGGCGGCTTTCTGCGGAGTGTTGCTCATATAGAAAGAGAAGTGAGAAGTCTGAAGCTCAGAGCTTAGCGTGGCCACTGCCATGCAGCCCGGGCGCCCGAAGAGGGCCGGGCTTCCCGGCTCTAAGCTCTCAGCTCTAAAAGTATGGGCAAAAGTAGCGGATGCGCGGGCTTGTGCCGCCATTCAACTCAACTTGTTGAATATTCCTGCGTTTAGCGCCTCAATACCCGGGCCGGATGCCACTCCGTAACAATTTCATAATCTTGCCCCGCCTTAGGGTGAGCTACCTTTGGATGATGAAAACCAAATTTTCACCAATTCCCTCTTTATGTTTGGCTTAGAGCCTCACGTGCTGATCCTGCTAATCCTCTGTCTGATAGCAGCCTGCGCGTTCGAATTCGTCAATGGTTTCCACGACACGGCCAACGCCGTAGCGACGGTAATCTATACCAACACGCTCCGGCCGTGGGTGGCCGTGGTCTGGTCGGCTTTCTGGAACTTTATCGGGGTGCTGACCGGCGGTATCGGGGTGGCCATGGGTATCGTGTACCTGCTGCCGGTTGAGAGTCTGGTAGATCAGAACGTGTACCACGGCATTGCCATGGTGGGCGCCCTGATTATTGGTGCCATCATCTGGAACGTGGGCACCTGGTACTACGGGCTGCCGTCGTCCTCGTCGCACGCGCTTATCGGCTCTATTCTGGGCGTGGGCATTGCGTTCAGCTTCCTGCCGGAAGCCAAGAACGCCGCCGTCAACTGGAGCAAGGCCGGCGACACGGGTATTGCGCTGCTGGTGGGCCCGCTGTTCGGTTTTGCCCTCACCATTATCATGATGTTCCTGCTGAAGCGCTTTGTGAAGAACAAGGCCATCTTTAAGGAGCCGCACAAGCGCAAGCCCCCACCCCTGTGGATTCGGCTGATCCTGGTTGTGACCTGTACGCTGGTAAGCTACTTCCACGGCTCCAACGACGGCCAGAAAGGTGTGGGCCTGATCATGCTCATCATGATTGGCATCGTGCCCACGTTCTACGCCCTCGACCATTCCAAGAACCCGCTGGACATGCGCGACTCGCTGCTGAAAGTGGAGCAGGTAATGCAGAAGGTGAACGTAGCCGAACTCAGCGCCGATGACCGGGCGGCCGTGTCGAGCATCCGGGTGCAGACCAATGCGCTGGACAGCATTTTTGTGGGCAAAACGGCCGTGTCGCAGTTGCCGCAGGAAGCGCGCTTCCATATCCGCAAAGCAGTCCTGCTGCTTGGCAGCCAGGCCAAAACCATCCAGAAGAGCAACAATGTGAGCCTGAGCACCGCCGACCGGGCCACGCTGGACGACTCACTCGCCAACCTGCGCACCTTCACCGATTACGCGCCGACCTGGGTGCTGCTCATCGTATCCATTTCGCTGGGCCTGGGCACCATGATTGGCTGGCAGCGCATTGTGAAAACCATCGGGGAGCGAATCGGCAAGGAGCATCTGACCTACGCGCAGGGCGCCTCGTCGGAGCTGGTGGCCGCCGCCATGATTGGGGCTTCTACCGCCTACGGCCTGCCTTCGTCTACCACGCACGTGCTGTCGTCGGCTATTGCGGGCTCTATGGTGGCCAACCGCGGCATCAAGAACCTGAACCCACAGATGGTGCGCAACATTGCGCTGGCCTGGGTGCTTACGCTGCCCGTGACCATGACTCTTTCGGGCGGCTTGTTCCTGCTGTTCCGCGCTATTCTGGGCTAAGCCCTAGCCGTTTACTGCCGCCTGCCTTCTTGGCTGAATACAAAAAAGCCGCTCTTTTGCAAGAGCGGCTTTTTTATGCGCCATGATTTTCGTAGGAGCCGGAAATGCGGATAACTTGGCTGCTGTGCTACAAAGAGCGTGCTAAACAGATACCAAATCAACTACTTATCCACTTATCCACAGCAAAATTCGGGCTTTTTGTGGATAACCTTGAATTAGGCAGGCCACTGCACGTCCAGGTCCTCGGAGATGAAGACACCGAAATTCACGAACTGCAGCTCATCCTCATCAAAGTAAAGGTCAATCATTTCCTTTTCGTAGGAGATGCGCATTTCGCCGGTATCCATCTTCTCAATTTCGCTGGACTCGTGGCCGTGGCGGCGCATCAGCTCCTGAATGTCATCCGACGATTTGCCGTGGATGCTCTCGCCGTAGAGACGCATGCCGGGGTGGTCGGTTTCGATGCAGCTCAGGCGGAAGTCGTCTTCGCGGTCGAAGTAGAGCGAGTAGCCTTCTTCGAGGTAGTTCCAGGCCTGGTGCTCGAACTCGTCGTCGTCTTCCGACTCTTCAATTTCTTCGGGCTCTCCCATCAGGGCGCGCACCTCGTCCATGGTTGCGCCGAAGCGGAGCGGGCCCATGCCGGTGCCCAGAATGATTTCGTTTTCGTCGGTGCTCGAAGGCGATGCTTGGGTCGGGCTCATAGCTCAGGAATGTAGTGGTAGGAGAAAGTAAAGGTAGCCAATGCCGGGTCACTTCCCGTAGCGGGCTTCAAATTCGGCGCGTTGCCGCACGTACTCCGGGTGGGCTTTGGCTTCGTCCCATTTGCGCTTGAAGATGGCGGCGGCTTCTGCCTTTTGCGGGTCTTCGGGCGAGCGGGGCAACTCGGCGCGCCCGTGGGCTCCGCTCTGGCCTTTTTTGTCGTCGGGCACGGGGCCGGCGTATTTTTTGCCGCCCTGGTGGTTGGCGTAGCGGCGGGCCCGCGTGAAGCCCATCTGCAGAAACTTGCGGGCCATGTCGGCGCCCACAAAATCATTTGCCTCTAAATAGGCCTCAAACAGCGCGTAAATCTTCTCCGACGACTCCCGGGCCACTTCAGGCGTCCGGAAGCGCCAGTGGGGCAGAATCTCGGCTTTATAGGGCTGCACCAGCAACACGCCCTGCTCGCCTTTGCCCACGCGGTACAGCTCCGGGTGCTGGCGCAAGTCGAGGTTGCGGAAATCCTGGTTGTAGTTGAACGGCATACGGCGCGGAAGAGGGTGCTGCCTGTATACGCTGAACCCGGCAGCAGGATTGCCGCAGGCCACCGGCCGGCTCAGCAGCCGAACCAGCGAAGCCGCAGGACTTCCTTCAGCCGGCTCCTTTTTTTTTCGGCCTCCGGTTTGTCCACAGGGTTAATAACTTTTTAAAAGAAGAAATTTTAAGAAATCTTTTTTATCCCTGTCGTTAGGGCTGTGCATAAGTGGACAATCAGAAATAGTAATCCACAGGGCTAATAACTTGTGCAAAGCTGCGGGTTTATGCACCGTCTGTCAACAGGGTATGTTGATAGTAAAATACTGACTGTAAACGCTTTAATAAAGTTTTTCACAATCCACAATGCTTATCCACTAATCCACAATCCACAGTCCACGGCAGGTGTGGATTGTGGTGAAAAGCGGGCGAAGTTGTCCACGCTTATCCACCGGGTGTGGACAGCTGCAAGGGGGTGCTGGGGCCGTGAGAAACGCAAAAAAACTTATCCCTTTTTTCTCCACGGGTTATCCCCAGGTTAGGCAGGTATTATCCACAGGTTAAGCCAATTGGCCCTACAGACGTGGAAAACCCTGTGGAATAGCTGTGGAAAAGAGCCCAAAAAAGCCCTCAGTAACTGGAAACGCGTCCTGCTCCATGTGGAAAGCTGGCTCACACCCAGCCGAGGCGGCCTTTTTCCAGCAGAAAAGCCAATTGGGCTTGGCGCCGTGAAACAGCCCCGAATCAGGAAAACCGCATTTCCAGCACGTATAAGCCCATTTAAGTGGCGAAAAGTAACCTTGGAAAGTGTTCCACGGCCGCCAAGCTACGCGCAAGCCCTACCAAGAGCCTAAAGTAGCAGGCACGGCAGGCATCAGTCCAGCTACTCGTAAGTAGGCTGCCAGGAGGGGCAGCAAAAAGCCCTGCCACCACCCGACGAGGCAGTAGCAGGGCAGTTGTAAGGCGCAGTAGCGTTAGAACGTAAGGCGCAGGTCTTCCACTTCCCAGTTAGCACGCACCTGCACCGGCTGCGGCAGCAGGTATACCGGCTCAGGCGGCAGCAGCAAGTTGGGGTCAGCGCCCCGCCAGCTGCCATTGGCATCAGCGTCTATCAGCACCCGAATGGTATAGGTGCCCGGCGCAACCCGGTCGAAGCGGAAAGTAGGGCCGGGCTTGTTAAACGTAGCCACAAGCACACCCTGCGCGTCCAGCAGCTGAATTTCGTAGCGCTTGTATTTAGTTTGGACCGTGCCAGCCAGGCTGCCGGTGGTTGCCTGCTCCGTTACGCGCAGCCGGAGCGGCCGGGCTCCCAGCCGCTGCCCCGAAATGGTGGTAAGGTTGAGCGTATCGAGCTGCAGCGTGAGGCTGGACTTGGCTTTGGTGTTGAGCAGCACGGTCAGATGCAGGCGGTCAGGGTTGAGCGTTCCATCGGGGCCCAGCAGCAGCGGGCGGCGGGCGGAAGAATCTTCCTGTAGCGTGGCGAAGGGTTTGCCGGGCGCTACGCGGATGGGCTCCGCGAAGGTGTAGCGCACTTCGCCTTGCCGGTACACGTCCCGCGGGTTGCCTTCCACAGTGTACAGCGGCAGGCGCCGTGCCGGAGCCGTCCCCTGAAACTTCACCGTAACTGTGTCGCGGCCGGTGTTGCCGGCGCTGTCGGTGGCGGCCAGCAGATAGCGGCCTTCCGTGAGAGCCGCTGTTCGGTAAAGGGCCACTGTGCGCCCGGCCTCCGCCAGCTGCACCGCTTCGGCCAGCGCGGCAGAACCCGTGCCGCCCAGCGGGGCCAGTGTAGCCGAGCGCAGGCCTTCGTTGTAACTAACCCGGTATTGAGTTGGCGCCGCCTGCTGCCCACTCACGAGCGGCCGCCGCCCGTCCGGCCGAACCAGCTCCAGCCGCACCGTGTCGGGCCGGGAGCCTACCGTAATCGGCTGGGGCAGGTAGGCTATTTTCTCGCCTTCATCGTAGCGGGTGTTCTGGTTTTTGTCGATGAGGGCGTAGAGGCGGTAGCGGCCGGCTTTCAGGTTGCGCAGCTTGTAGGCTCCCGCCTTGTCGGAGCGGGCCAGGTAGTACGGTTTGCCGCGGCGCAGCCCGGCCGTGTCGGCCTCCGGATACAGCAGCACGGCGGCGGCCTCCGCCGGTTTCTGGGTCAGCAGGCCGCGGACGGTGCCCTGCACGGCGCCGGAGTCCAGCACCGCGCCGGTACTGAAACTGATGATGGCATCGGCGGCGGGCAGGCTCTCGGTGATGTCGGAAATGGCGTTGCCGAAGTTGAACGAGTAGGTCGTGTTTTCCTCCAGCGGCTTCTCAAACAGCAGCGTAATGGCGTTGCGCTCCTCGCGTACTTTGTACTTGTTGTCTTCGGCAATGGTGGGCGCAATAATCAGGTTCTTCTGCAGATCCTTCACCTGCACCGCTTCCGAAAAAACCAGCCGGACTTGCTGAGGGCGGGCATTGCGGGCTCCATTAACCGGTGAGGAGCTGACCAGCTTAGGCGGCGTAACGTCGCGGGGGCCGCCCTGCGGCGAGCTGACGGAGGCACAGCCGGCCACAGCCGCCGCCACCGAAAACAGAAGAAAAAGATTAGCGCGAGCGGACATTGTAGAGCAGAAGCGTGGAAATAGTCAGCGCCGCAATAGCCAGGGCCGTAAACAGCGCCGTTTTGCGGGTGGGTTTGTCCTCATCTACTACGGGAGTAGTATCAGGAATGAGAGCCGGGCGCTGGACCACCGTATCCGGCCCGGCCGTGCGGCGGCTGGTATCGGGCGGCACGTACGCCGCACCGCCCGAAATGGTCCTCTGCGTATGCAGCAGCCCACATGAGGCCGCCCGGTCCGGCGCCGGCCCCTCCCCTCCCCCGCCTGCCCGCGCTACAGCCGGCAGCCCGGCGGCCAGCAGCACTCCCAGCAGGCAGGCACGCGGCACGGTCATAGGGTTTAGCGTTTGGCGGCTACGTAAATCAGGCTGGAATACTGGCCTTCGTGCTGCTCGGCGTACTGGTTGGACTTATAGCCCGCCTTCAGCACCGACAGCATACCGCCGTTGCGCTCGGCCCGGTGCTTTTCGCTGAGCATGCTCACGTAGTAGGCATCCAGCGCCATCGGCAGCTTTTCCAGCACTGTCAGCTTGTGCTTTTTGAGCAGCTGCGTCATGGTTTTGGGGCTGAAATGGTAGAGGTGGCGCGGCACGTCGTAGGCGGCCCAGTCCTGGCGGTAGTGCTGGGCATCGAGGCTTTCCACGTTGGGCACCGCAATCAGCAGCACGCCCTCAGGCTTGAGCAGGCTGATGAGCTGGGCCAGCGTTTCGTTGAGCGTGTGCACGTGTTCCAGCACGTGCCAGAGCGTAATGGCATCGAAGCTGCCGGGCTGAAACTGCACCAGATTTTCGGTGCCGATGGGCTGCCCTACGCGCTGGGTGGCTTCTTCGCGGGCCCGGGCGTTGGGCTCCCAGCCCGCCACCTGCCAGCCGTTGCCTTTGGCTGCCGCCAGAAAATGGCCCGTGCCGCAGCCATAATCGAAGAGCCGGCCTTTGCGCGGAACCAGCCGGTTGAGCAGGCCCACCTTGCGGCGCATCGTGAAGAAGCGCGCCACCTTGTAGGCCTGGTTGATGAGCCCGCCCGCGCCGCTGTTGTGCGACACGTACTCGTCGGACTCATAATAGCGGCCGATGTGGGCGGCGTCGGGCCGGGGGTTGGTGAACTGGAACGAGCACGCCTCGCACTGCTGAATGGCGAAACTCTCCTTGCTGACTGACTTATCCTCGACCACCAGCTTGTTGCGAAACTCCGTTTTGCCGCACACCGGGCACTTCTCCAAACGCTCGTAAATCACAGATGCTCGCTGATTATGTTGATTCCGCTGATTGCGACGACCAGCCTGCGCAGAGAAGCCAGCCGCAAGGCGAAGGTACAAAACCAAAAACGGCCGCAGAATCCGAAAGGATCCGCGGCCGTTTTTGCCAGATAAGAATGTCATTAAGCAAAAACGTCATGCTGAGGCGCAGCCGAAGCACCTCGCGTGCTGACGTTGCGGTAGTAATTCACCTATGCGGTAGAGGTGCTTCGGCTGCGCCTCAGCATGACGATACAGTTTCTATAGCCAGGCCACTTATTTCCTCATTTCGTATTCTTCTCTGATCCAGCGGACGGCTCGTGGCACTACTTCGCTCGACTCGAGCGGCTCGTCGGGGGCTATAGAGTGGCCATACCGTGCCAGGCGGCGGTCGGCGAATACAGCGGTTGTCAGCAAAAAAACGGACCCATCGGACAAATAAAAGCGGCTTCTGCTGGTAGATACCCCGCACGTGCCCGCCCCAAAGCTTCTGGTGTGCTTTCGGGCTTTAAAGGCCACCGCAACGGCCTCGCCCGAACTGGCCGTTAGGGTATCGGTCAGCACGGCCACTACAGGGTTGGCCGACTGAAGCGTATAATACTTGGCTGTTTCTGCCTGTGTGTTGCCGTCCAGCAATGCCTTGCCCTTTTCGTAGCGCCACGCGGTGTGGGCATTATCCGAGTCGATAAAGTAGCCGAGGGTATCCTCTCCCAAAATCGGTCCTGCCCCCACAAGCATCGGCCACATATTCCCGCCCATATTCCCTCGCAAATCCACGACCCAGCCTTTTAATTCCGGCTTATCCCGCTCCTTGATTTGGGCTTGCACGCGGGTGATGTACGCGTCCAGCTTTTCCTGACTACCGACAACCCACGGAATTCTGATGTAGCCAATGTCCCCAGGCACCGGCTCGTCGGGGTATAGCAGGGGCTGCTTGGCAGAAGGCGTTTCGAGGCCCTTCAGCGGCCGGGCGGGCACAAACATACTGTGCTTATCGCCCAGGGCTCCAATAGCAGATACAACCGCTGGATAGGCCTGCTCAATTGTTTTGGCGCCACTTGCTTGCGCTAGTAGGTTCTGCCTGAAAACTACCCAGTTTATTGCCGACCGATTAATGAAATTGGCTTGCAGGATACTGGTTATCTCCTCCAAATACTTCCGCACCGCGGGTGAAGGGAGCCTACGTACTGCATTATCTGCACTACAAGAGGCAAAGACGAAGAATAGAATGCAGAGCTTGAGCCTCATGGTTGCATAGCGTATCAACACAAAGCCCAATTTGCAAAGCGCATCCCAGAACGTCACTACGAGCGGAGCGAGGAATGACGTTCTGGTTGCTCAAAATGACAATAACTAACGTCCCAAATACACCATCAGCACCGACACATCCGCAGGCGAAACGCCGCTGATGCGGGAGGCCTGACCCAGGGTTTCGGGCTGAATCTTGAGCAGCTTTTCGCGGGCTTCGTGCGAGAGGGCCGGCATGGCGCGGTAGTCGAGGCGGCCCTGAATCACGAAGTTTTCCAACTCCTGCACCCGCGCCGCCTGCTGGTGCTCCTTCTCCAGATACGACTCGTACTTGACCAATATTTCGGCCTGCTCCAGTGCCTCCGGCCGGTACGGAGCCAGCGCCAGCGTGAGGCCGGGCAGCACCCGCGCCAGGGCCGGCAGGTCCACATTAGGGCGGCGCAGCAGGTTCACGGCGCGCGTTTTCTCACTGATAACGGCCGAGCCTATTTCCGTGAGCCAGCCGTTGATTTCCTGGGGCTCGATGGCGAAATTCTTCAGCAGCTTGGCTATTTCCTGCGTTTGCTGCTCTTTCTCGCGCACCCGGTCCATCCGCTCATCCGAAGCCAGGCCCAAGGCGTGGCCCAGCGGCGTGAGGCGCAGGTCGGCGTTGTCCTGGCGCAGCAGCAGGCGGTGCTCGGCGCGGCTCGTGAACATGCGGTAGGGCTCGTCGGTGCCTTTGTTTACCAGGTCATCAATGAGCACGCCGATATAGGCCTCGCTCCGTTTCAGGATGAAGGGCTGCTTGCCGTGCACCTTGTTGTGGGCGTTGATGCCGGCCATCAGGCCCTGGCAGGCGGCCTCCTCGTAGCCCGTGGTGCCGTTGATCTGGCCCGCGAAATACAGGTTCTGAATCAGCTTGGTTTCCAGGGTGAGGTGCAGCTGCGTGGGCGGGAAGAAGTCGTACTCGATGGCGTAGCCGGGGCGGAACATCTTGGCGTTTTCGAAGCCGGCAATCTTGCGCAGGGCGCGGTACTGCACGTCCTCGGGCAGCGAAGAGCTAAAGCCGTTCACGTACACTTCCACCGTGCTCCAGCCTTCCGGCTCTACAAAAATCTGGTGGCGGTCCTTGTCGGCGAAGCGGTTGATTTTGTCCTCTACTGAAGGGCAATAGCGCGGCCCCAGGCCCTTGATGCGGCCCTGGAACATCGGCGACTTCTCGAAGCCTTCCTTCAGGATTTCGTGCACCTCGGCGTTGGTGTAGGTGATGTAGCACGGGCGCTGCTTCACCAACGACGGCGTGTCGAGGTAGGAGAACTTGCCGGGCTCGGCGTCGCCGGCCTGCTCCTCCATTTTGCTGTAGTCGAGGCTGCGGCCGTCCACGCGGGGCGGGGTGCCGGTTTTCATGCGGCCCGCTTCAAAGCCCAGCTCTTTCAGCTGCTCCGTGATGCCGGTGCTGCCTTTCTCGGCGGCGCGCCCACCCCCAAACTGCTTCTCCCCGATGTGGATGAGGCCGTTGAGGAAGGTGCCGTTGGTGAGCACCACCGACTTGCCCCGGAACTCGATTCCCAGCGCCGTTTTCACGCCCACCACCGTGTCGTTTTCCACCACGATGCCCGTCACGGCTTCCTGCCAGAAGTCCACGTTCAGGGTTTGCTCCAGCGTGAGGCGCCATTCTTCGGCAAAGCGCATCCGGTCCGACTGCGCCCGGGGGCTCCACATGGCGGGGCCTTTCGAGCGGTTCAGCATCCGGAACTGAATCATGGTTTTGTCGGTGATGATGCCCGACTGGCCGCCCAGCGCGTCCACCTCGCGCACAATCTGCCCTTTGGCCACCCCGCCCATGGCCGGGTTGCACGACATCTGCGCGATGGTGTTCATGTTCATCGTTACGAGCAGGACCTTGGAGCCCATGTTGGCGGCGGCGGCGGCGGCCTCACAGCCGGCGTGGCCGGCTCCTACTACAATAACGTCGTAATCTTCTTGCTGAAACATGGCGGAGGTACTTAGAAAGCTGCTCGGATGAACAGCGCTGCGCGGTATTTGGTGCGGAAGCTGCGGGGCAAAACCAACTTCAGGGCCTGCGCCAATCAAAAACGCCCGCACAAGGCAGGCAGTTTACTCGAAAAGCACGTGCACAAACCCGGACGCAACCCGCTCAAAACCTGTGCAAAGATAAGCAGCCTTCCGCTTTGTGCGCGCCGGTGGCCGCGTCACTCACTGTCGTAGGTTGCCAGAAACTCCCGCTGCAACTCGTCCAGCAGGGCCGCGGCATGAGTGGCTACCACCTCCTTCGAAAACGGGAGCCACTGGCTGGTGCTGGCATCAAATACCTCGGTGGCGGACTGGCAGGGAAACAGCTTGTAGTCGAACTTGGGGTAGTTATGCACCAGGTAGCCGGGATAGTAATACTGGTGCTGGCGGCTCCGGGCCAGGTTGATTTTCAGCAGCATCAGGTACTTGCCCAGGCTGTGCCTGCGGTAGCCGGGGTCGTAGAAGTTCATGATGCCGGCCATGGTCCGGGCCCCGCTGTCGAAGATGCCGGCCGCAATCAGCTGCCCTGCGTCCCGGATTTCGATGGTTTCGGTGGTGAAAACGTTGTGGGTGGCGCCGGCCAGTAGAAACGCCTCTACGGTGGGCGGCGCATCAAACGTAATGCTGGCCCGGTAGCGGGCGTATAGCTCTTCCAGCTCCTCCGTCAGCTGAAACGGCCGGACCGTGACCGAAAACCGCTCATTCAGGCGCAGCAGGCGGCGCTGCTCCGGGCCGTAGCGTACCTCAGCCAGCACCAGCCGCAGCCAGTGCACCGTGTACAGCGTATCCTCCACGGGCAGAAACCGGCACGTAAACAGGTCCTGCGCCATCCGGTAGTAGCCCTGGCTCAGGTAATGGTCCAGGGCGTTGCCGGGAATGATGCGGATGGGTGAGGGCGTGGCAGACATTGCGGAAATATACTGGAGTTGAGCCTTCCGGTCTAACGCCTTTGGCGCCGGACCGGGCCGGGAAGGTGCCACACAAAAAACGCCCACCGAAAAGGCGGGCGTTTCAGGTAGCAAGCCGGTGCAGTGAGCTAGAAGGTGCGCAGCTGCAGGCAGTCGTCTTCTTTTTTGCGCATGGCCGTCTGGCTGAGCAGGTCCTTGTCGGCGTAGCCGAGCAGGTGCAGCACGCCGTGAATCATGACGCGGTGCAGCTCGTCGCGGAACGTGACGCCGTGCGTCTGCGCATTCTCGCGTACCCGGTCCACCGAAATGAAAATGTCGCCTTCAATAATGTCGGCATCATCGGCATTGTCGAAGGTGATGACGTCGGTGTAGGTGTCGTGGTCGAGGTACTCCACGTTCACCTTGTGCAGGTACTCATCCGAGCAAAAGATGTAGGTGAGCTGCACAATTTCGTGCTCGTGCACTTCGGCCACCCGCTCAACCCAGGAGGTTAGCTCCTCGGCGTCGGACAGCTGAAAATCCACATCTTCCACCAGAAACTCGATGCCCGGGCCTTCGTCGCGGCCGAAATCATCGTCTTCCTGGTCGTTGTGCTCGGTAGGCAGGTCGCTCATGCTGCTAGTGGGAAGTCGTTTCGGCGCCGTTAACGGCCGATTCGGATTCGGTGGGAGTAGGCAGCATAAACGTGAGCTGCACATTGCGGCCGTCCTTATGAAACTCCACCTCATCGGCCAGGTGCCGGATCAGGAAAATGCCACGGCCCCCGGGGTTCTCCAGGTTTTCGGGCGCGGTTGGGTCAATGAGGTTAGTATAGTCGAACCCCGAGCCCTCATCTTCTATCTCAAACTTCACCTTGTCCTGCTCCACAAACAGCGACAGATAGACGTTTTTGTCTTTGTCGAACTTGTTGCCGTGGCGGATAGCATTGTTGACGGCCTCGGTGACGGCCACCATGATATTGCCGTAGATGTCGTCTTCGATGTGGAAAGTGTCTTTCGAGTTATCGATAAAACTTTCAACCACACGGATATTCTCGACAAGGGAGGGAATCTGGATTTTAACCTGCTTCATTAGGTAGTGGTGAGGGGCGGCGGGGCGCAAACTTAGCGAGACGCTATTTCATTTTCTGAAAATATTCACTTACCTCCCGCTGATAGTAAGGCGTGAGGGCTGGCGGCACGGTGCGGAGCAGCTCAGTCTGGCGGTCTTTCTGGCGTTTGTATTGGTCAAAGGCGGGCGGAAAAACAGGTGGGCGGTTCTGAGCCGACTGTGCCTCGCGCTTGTCATCCTGGTCCCGTTCCCGGGCCGATTTCTCGGCTTCGAGCAGGCGGGTCAGAATTTGGCGCTGGCGCATGATAGTCTGCTCCGTCAGCCGCTTGTTTACGAGGTCGGTTTCTGTTTGTTCCATTAATTTCTTCAATTCGCCGGAGCCGCCACCGCCGAGTTCCCCTTTGCCATCTTTCTGGCCGGGCTTGGTGCCCTTCTGCTGCTTTTCCAGCTCCTGCAAAGCCTGCCGCAGCATTTGCTGCTGAGCCGCCAGCTTGGCCAGGTCTTCGGAGAGGGCGCGGCCCTGCTTGCCGCTCTGCTGCAGCTGCTGAATCTGCTGGTTGAGCTGCTGCTGCATCTTGCCGAGCTGGCCTTCGCCGGCGCTGCTGCCTTTCTTCTTTTTGCGGCCGGGCTTGCCGCCGCCCTGCTGCTGTTGCTGGCTCTGGCTTTCGCGCTGCTCCTGCTGCATCTGCTGCAGCGCCGAGTTCAGCATCAGGGCCAGGTTGTTCATGCTGGTCATGGCCTGCTGCTGGCTGGCGGTGGCGCGGCCCACGTCGCGCTGCCGGATGTGGTCGAGGCTTTCGTCCATGCGGCCGTTCATCTCGCCTACTTCACGCGTCACGAAGCTCTGCAGCTGAAACACGCGCTTGGCTAGCGCATACAGCGAGTCCTGCACCACGCGGGCGTCGTCCTTGAGCTTGCGCTGGGTCTGGCCGAGCTGCACGAAGCGCGGGTCGCTCTGGTCGACGCGGCGGAAGTCCTTGGCCAGGCCTTCCTGGTCGAAGCTGAGCTTGAGCAGGTTTTCGAGGATGTCGCGCAGGTCATCGATGTTTTCCTGCTGCTGGTCCTGCTCCTCGTCGCTCATCTGCTGCTTCATTTTCTGGGCCATCTGCTTCATGCTCTGGGCGGCTTTCTGCTGGCTCTGGCTGGCTTTCTGGTTCTGGTTTTTGCCCAGCTGCTGCTCACTGTCCTGCATCTGCTCGTCCACCTGCTGCTGCTCGAGCTTCATTTCGTCGGCACCATTCTCGTTGCCGAGCTGCTCGTCCATCTTCTTGAGGTCCTGCAGCTCTTTCTTCAACTCGTTGAACTGCTGCTGCTTTTCCTGCTGCTGCTGTTTGAGCTGGTCCTGCTTCTGCTGCTGGCTCTGCCTGCTGTCTTTGTTGTCGGGGTTGTCCTTGTCGTTTTTCTGGGTCTCCTGGGCCAGCTTTTCCTGCTCCTGGGCCAGCTGCTCCAGCTTTTCGAGTGCGGCTTCCTGCTTCTGCTCAAACTGTAGCTGCTTGAACATTTCGAGGGCGCGCTCCAGCTCTTTCTGCAGGGTATTTTCCTTGTTTTCGAGCTGCTGCAGGAGCTTTTGCATCTCGGGCTGGTTCATGTCTTTCTGCTGTTCCAGCAGCTTCTGCAGCTCGTCGTAGAGCTTCTTGGTTTCGGGGTCGAGCAGGCTTTCCATCAGCTTCTGCAGCTCTTTGGCCTTCTCAGCCAGCTCCTGGCTTTTAGGGTCCAGCTCGTCCTGCTTCTGGGTCAGCTCATCAAACAGCTTTTTCATGTCCTGCATCTGCTGGTCCATCTGCTGCTTCTGCTCCAGCATGTCCATCAGCTGCTTGCGGTCCTGGAAGTTCAGCTCGCGCTTGGTCTTGAGCTTGTCCTGGCTTTTGGCCAGCTCACGCTCCAGCTTCTTGCTCTGCTCCGCCGACTTGCTCAGCTGGCTCTGCACCGATTCGGCCTGCGAGTTCAGCTGCTCGCGCAGTTCGGTGCGGCTGGGCAGCCGGAACTCCGCCGAACGGGTACGGGTGGCTTTGGGACCGTGCACGCCGTCGTTGTCCCATACCTGCACAAAGTATTCGAGCCGGTCGCCGGGCTGCATTTTCAGAGTGCGCAGGTCCCACTGGTAGGCATACGACTGCACCGGACCCGCGCCCAGCGGCAAGGCCCGCACCTGAAACGCCGGGTTGGGCCGGGCCTTGCTGGTGAGGCGGTAATGCAACTGCAGGCGCGAGAGGCCGTAGTCGTCGCGGAGGTTGCCGCCCAGCGCCAGGTAGCGCAGCGAGGTGGTATCGGGGAAAGACTCCAGGCTGATTTCGGGGCTCTGGTCGGCAATGGCCGTGAGCTGGTACTCGATTGGGTCGCGGTTGAGGCTGGCCGGGTTGCGGAGGCGCACGGCGTAGCTTTGGGTGCGGCTCACCACCCGCGAAGCCGTGAATTCCTCCTCGTCGGGGGTGGCGGTCAGGGTTTCGTCGGGGCTTTTGAAGAGAAGCTGCAGCTGCTCGGTGGCCTGCGTGGCAAAGCGCCAGCGCACGGTGCTGCCCTCCGGCACGGTCAGGTTGCCGGTGTTGCGGATGGTTTCGCGGGGCTTGCCGAGGTAGGCCGGGTACGTCACGTCCACCTGAAAGTCGCGCAGGTTGGGGCGTTGGCGCAGGCGCAGGTCGTAGTCGGCGGACGTGACGTCGGCGGCGGCCAGCTGAAATTCCACATCCTGCTGCAGCTGCTGAAACTGGTAGCTGAAGTGGCCGGGCCGGTCCTGCACTAGGTGCCGCTCGCGCCCGCCGTACTGGATGGTGACGTCGTTGGGCAGGGCCTCCCCTTCCACCGTCACTTCCAGCTTGAAATCCTCGCCCTGAAATGCCGTCAGGTCCTTGTTTTCGATGATAAACTTAAACGGCGCGGGCGGCGCGTACTTCTGGCGGTAGTTGAGAATGCGCGCCGTGCCCTGCACGAAGAAGGCCGGATAAATCAGCAGCACAGCCATGATGACAGCGGCCGGCACCGCCACGTACTTCCATAAGGGCCGCGTCTGCTGCCGAATGTTGATACCGTTTTCAAACTGCACGCCCGCCAGCTGGCCAGCGCGCTGCTCCAGGCTGGCCGCAATCAGGGCGTTGCCCTGGGCTTTGTCCTGGAGCTGCAGCGCGTTCAGCAGCTTGTCCTGCACGTCCGGAAACAGCTCCCCGATACGCTGAGCCGCTTGCTCATCTGAAAGCAGGCGGCGCAGGTTGGTGAGGGCGGCCAGCGGCTGCCAGATCCAGCGCATGAAGGCATAAGCGGCCAGTCCCAGGAACCCAAACAGCAGCCCGCCCCGCACCCAGGTAGGCAGGTACAGGAAGTATTCGAGCAGGTTCAACACCAGAAACAAGCTCAGCAGCAGCGCGCCGGCCACCAGCGCGCCACGCACCAGCAGCGAAAGGTAGAATTTGCGCTTGAAGGCCTCCAGGCGGGCCAGCACTTCGCGCAAAGCAGAAGAGGTAGAAGACGTTTCGTGCGACACAGGCATATCCAGCGGCCCCTAATGGCCTCCGGGGAAAGATACGGATTAAGCGGTGCGGGCTGCATACCCGCGCCGATAGAACCGGCTCCGGGGTGGCCCGGTTCCGGACCGAAGGGCCTCTACTGCAAAAACCCGGCGCTGCTACCCGGCGGGCTTAGAGGGCCCGGCACTGCAGCAACAAAAAGCCCTGGCTGATGGGCCAGGGCTTCTTTCGGAGCTTTTTTCTGGGCAGTGGCTGCCCAAACGAACTGTAAAGCAAATAGAGCAGCCCGACCATCAGAGCAATGTAGGCCAGCGTCTGCAGGATGCGTCTGGCGTTGCCTGAGGCAACCGAATGCTCCTCGTAGAGGCCAGGCAAATCGTTGGGCGGAGAATTCAGCGTCATAGGCAGTGGGCATCGGGGCCGAAAGGCACGCGTAAACCGTTCCGTGCCTGTCATAAGTTCCCGCTGGTCTTCAAGAGCAAGCTGGTCAAAAAAGCACCGTCGGTTATTTCCTGATTGCAAGCCCTTTCTGTTGCTGCTGGCGGGTGGCTAATATCCACGCTTCTAGCCGGCAGCAAACGCTCAGCGGCAGTGTAGATACAAGCAGAACCGGACGCCAGGTGGCCGGGAAACGGGCTGGTTACTAGTTCGGTCGGCTACTTTCCCGGCCGCAAAAAAGCCCGACCTGAAAATCAGGCCGGGCTTTGTTCTGCCAGAGAGAAGAACGA
Organism: Hymenobacter psychrotolerans DSM 18569; assembly: GCF_900142395.1. Lineage (GTDB taxonomy): Bacteria > Bacteroidota > Bacteroidia > Cytophagales > Hymenobacteraceae > Hymenobacter > Hymenobacter psychrotolerans. The sequence continues at coordinate 590,941 of NZ_FRAS01000001.1, forward strand.
CTATTCGCCTTTGCCGGCGGTGCCGTCTTCGTTGGTTTTCTGCTTGCGCTTTTTCTTGCCCTCTTTGTCCTTCTTCACCACTTTCATCTTCTCAGCAGTGGCCGGCGCGGCGGCCGGAGCTGCCGGAGCAGCGGCGGCCGGGGCCGTCAGGGTGGCTACTTTGTTGCCGTTGAGGTCCAGCTCTACCACTTCGTAGCCCAGCTCCGAGAGGCCCGGGAAGGCCTTGGCCCGGTCACCGACCACCACGATGTACATGTTGTCGATGGGCAGGTATTTCTGGGCGCTGGCCTGCAGGTCTTCGCGCTTCAGGTTTTTCAGGATTTCGCTCTGCTGGCTCACGTAGTTGGTGGGCAGGTCGTACTCGAGCAGGCGGCCCAGGAAAGCGGCTTTCTGCTGGCCGGTTTCGTACTTGAGGGCGTCGCTCTGGCCCACCGAAGCCTGCAGAAACTGCAGTTCCTCGTCGGTGGCACCGTTGCGGTATTCCTTGATTTCCTTCACGAATTCCTTCACCGAAGCCGCCGTGGCATCAGCCCGCACACCGGCCTGGGCCGTGTAGGGACCCATGTAGCGGGTGCTCTGGAAGCCCGAGCGGGCCCCGTAAGTGTAGCCTTTGTCTTCGCGCAGGTTCAGGTTGATGCGCGAGTTGAAGGCGCCACCCAGGATGTAGTTGGCCAGGTAGGCGCGGTAGAAGTCACCGGTAGCATCGTAAGTGAGCGGCGTGAGGTAGCCCACCCGGATTTCCGACTGCGCAGCGCCGTCCTTGTTCACGAAGTAAATGCGCGTCTTGTCGGGCTGCGGGTTCGGGTCGCTGGCGGGCAGCGTCACGGCTTTGCGGCCCCAGGTTTTCAGAAAGCCCAGGCGCGGCAGCACATCCTTCTGGTCCACGTCGCCTACCACCGTCAGGTAGCTGATGTTGGGCGCGTAGTTCTGCTGATAGAACTGCTTCACATCATCCAGCGTGATGCCCTGCACCGACGTAGTAGAGCCCGAAGCCGGGATGCTCATCACGTCGCCGGGGCCGTAGAGCAGGCGGGCATACGTGTTGTTGGCAATAGCCACGGGCTGCGTGCTCTGGTTGGCAATGCCTTCCAGCGTCTGCTTTTTCAGCCGGTCGAAATCAGCCTGCGCAAAACGGGGGCGCATCAGCATTTCCTCCAGCAGCGCCAGCGTGGCGGGCAGGTTTTTGGTGAGGCTGCGCACCACAACAGTCGTGTTGTCGTCGCCGGCATTGGTTTGAATGTCGCTGCCCAGCTTCTCCAGCGCGGCGGCAAACTGCTCGCCGGTGTACTTCTGGGTGCCTTCTTCCAGCATAGCGGCCGTGAGCGAGGCTACGCCGGCCTTGTTGAGGTTCTGCTGCTCCAGGCGGTGGCCGCCCCGGATGGTGAGCAGCATGGTCACGGTCGGAATTTCGGTGTTGCGGTTGCCAATGATTTTCAGGCCATTGTCAAACTCCTGGCGCCATACGGCAGGCACCTGAATCACGGGGTTGGCACCGCCCTTGGGCTGTACGCTCCGGTTGAAGCTGTCGGTGGCCTTCACGTATTTCAGGCCGGCATACTCGTCGGTAGCGGGGGCTTTGTAGCCGTCTTTGCTTACCGTGAAGTTGTCGGTTTTGGCTACCAGGGCCGTGCCGCCCTTAGGCACCACGCTCAATACTACGGCTTTCTTGCCTTTGATATACTGGTTGTATACGCGCTGCACGTCGGCCTTGGTGAGGCTGCGGATGCGCTGCAGCTCCTGGGGCAGGCGGTTGGGGTTGCCGGCAAACGTCTGATAGGCCGCCAGCTGGCTTACTTTGCCGCTCACGCTGGCCAGGCCGTTCACCAGGTCAGCTTCGCGCGAGGCTTTGAAGCGGGCCACGTCGTCGTCGGTTACGCCGCGCTTCTCAAACTCAGTCATCGTTTTGCGCACAATAGCCTCAGTGCTGTCGAGGCCTTTGCCGGGCAGGCTCAGGGCCACAATGGTGAACTCACCGCCCAGCTCCGAGGTGGGGTGGTAAGCGCGGGTCTGCACCGATTTCTGCGTCTTGATCAGGTTTTTGTAGAGCAGCGAGTTTTTGCCGCCGCCAATGATTTCGGCCAGCGCGTCTACGGCCACCTCATCGGGGTGGTACTGGGGCACCGTCGGGAACACCATCTGCAGCATCGGGAAGCGCACGTTGTCTTCGTAGTGCACGTAGCGGTCCTGGGTGAGCACGGGCGCGGGCAGCTTCATGTTCTGCACGGCCGGCCCCCGGTTGATGGAGCCGAAGTATTTCTCCACCATCTTCACCACTTCGGCCGGCTTCACGTCGCCGCCCACCGTGATGGTCGCGTTGTTGGGGCCGTACCAGCGCAGGAAGAAGTTCTTGAGGTCGTTTACGTCGGAGCGGTCCAGGTCTTCGAGGTAGCCGATGGTGAGCCAGCTGTAGGGGTGGCCGTACGGGTAGAGCGTTTTGGCTACGTTTTCGGAAGCCAGGCCGTAGGGGCGGTTGTCGTAGTTCTGGCCCCGCTCGTTTTTCACGGTGGAGCGCTGCACCTCAAATTTCTGCTGCGTCACGGCGTCCAGCAGGAAGCCCATGCGGTCCGACTCCAGCCACAGCGCCGTTTCGAGCTGGTTGCTGGGCACGGTTTCGAAGTAGTTGGTCCGGTCGCGGTTGGTAGTGCCGTTCAGCGTACCGCCCGCCGACGTGACGAGCTTGAAGTGCTGCTCATCGGCTACGTTGTCGGAGCCCTGGAACATCATGTGCTCGAAGAAGTGCGCGAAGCCCGACTTGCCGATCTGCTCCCGCGCCGAGCCTACGTGGTAGGTGACATCAACGTGGGCAATGGGGTCGGAGTGGTCTTCGTGGATGAGCAGCGTGAGGCCGTTGGGCAGCACATATTTTTCGTAGGGAATCACCAGCTCGGTGCCCTTGCGGGTCACTTTCTCCACGAGTTTGGTGCCGGTAGCCGACGTAGCGGCAGATTTGGCAGCGGGTTTCTGCTGGGCGGTAGCCGGCTGCAGGGCCAGCGTGAGGCCCAGGCTGAGCAGCCAAAGCGGTTTGCAGGTCATAGAAATGGAAATGTGGGAAATGAAGTCGTGAATATAGGGCACAGACGTTCCTGCAACCCTGCAGGACGCACGGCAGGTTCCGAAACCGCAATTTGGGTGTGACAGAGCCAGAGCTAGCGGGTCAGCAGCAGCCGTTGCCGCGCCACGCCATCGGTGGTGCGCAATACCAGCACGTAGAGGCCCGCGGGCAGCGCGGCAGCGCGCAAGGTCAGCTCGTGGCGGCCGGCTGCGTGGCGGCCGGAAGCCAGTAGGGCCACCTCGCGGCCGGTCAGGTCGAGCAAGCGCATCTCGGCGGGGCCGGCCGTGGGCAGCGTAAAGGCTAGGCGGGTTTCGGCTTGAAAGGGGTTGGGATACGCGGGTTCCAGCAGCGGAGCGGCCTGCGCGCCTGCCGTGGTAGGCAGCAGAATGGTGAGCGTGGCCGTGGCGCTTTCGTTGTGCAGGCGGTCCAGGGCCGTGAGGGCGTAGCGGAAGGACGTTCCGGTAGCCGGCTCCCGGAAATACGTGGTATCCGTAATAGCCCGGATGTTGGCGGGGTTGGCTAGGTCGGCCGCCGTGATGGGGCCGCTGCCCGCCGGCACACGGTACACTACGTACTGGCGGGCCAGCTGGCCATCGGTAGCGGCGGGGCCGGGCTGCCAGCTCATTTCCACAAAGCCAGAGTTGGAGTTGTTCCAGAGGCCGGCCTGCACGGGCGCGGTGGGCGGCACGTTGTCTTTCCAGGGCATAGTGGGCAGCAGAGCCGGGTAGCGGTAGAAATCCTGCCGCAACGAGTCGGCTAAGCCCAGCGGGTTGGCGCGCAGCTCGGTGGTTTTGTAGAACATGCTGCCCTGCACGTTGGGCTGCTGCCTCAGCAGCCGGATCTGGCTGGGTAGCTGGCTGGGCGAGCGGAACCCCGGCTCGGTGGCCGTGGCGCTAATACGGTACACGCCCTGCCCGATGTAGACGTGGCGCACGGTGTCGGGATTCACCTGCTGGCTCCACCACGGCACAATCAGGGAGTAGTTGGCGGCCGTCTGGCCGATGGCGAAATACACCTGCGGGGCCAGGTAGTCGACCCAGCCGCGGCGCAGCCACTTGCGCGAGTCGGCGAAGATGTCGGAGTAGCTCTGGAAGGCGGTGGTGGCGGTGCCGCCCACGCTGGTACCGTTGCGCCACACGCCGGGCGGCGAAATACCGAACTTCACCCACGGCTTCACGCTGCGGATGCTGTCGGACACCATTTTCACGAAGATGTCCACGTTGTTGCGGCGCCAGTTGGCCCGGCCCGCAGTGGTGGCCGCAAAGCCGCGCGGGTCGGCGGCAAAGGCCGCGTCGTCGTTGAACACCACGCCGGTTTGCGGGGCGGGGTAGAAATAGTCGTCGAAGTGAATGGCATCCACGTCGTAGCGGCGCACCACGTCCATCACCACCCGCGTCAGGTACTGGCGCACGGCCGGCAGGCCGGGGTTCAGCACCCGCAGCGTCCCGAACGGCACCACCCAATCGGGGTGCTGGACCGTGACGTGAGTGGGCGCTACGCTGGCCGTGGTGGCGTTGGTGAGGGCACGGTAGGGGTTCAGCCAGGCATGAAACTCCAGCTCCCGGCGGTGCGCCTCCCGCACCATAAAGGCCAGCGGGTCGTAGGGCGGATTGGGGCCCACGCCCTGAGTGCCGGTCAGCCACTCGCTCCAGGGCTCCAGGGTGCTGGGATACAGCGCATCGGCGGCCGCCCGAATCTGCACCACCACGGCGTTCATGCCGTTCTGCCGGTGGCTGTCCAGAATACCCACAAACTCCTGGCGCTGCTGAGCCGGCGTGCGCGTGCGGGCACTGGGCCAGTCGAGGTTGAATACGTGGGCCACCCAGGCCGCGCGCAGCTCCCGCTTGGGCGGGGAAGAAGGCTGAGCCTGACTGGGCAGAGCGTTGATAATCAGAAATAAGGCCGCGTACAGGCCCGGCCGCAGCCAGCGGAGGTAGCGTAGAAGCATAAGCGAAGAAAATAAGGGTGGGGGATGACGAATGGAAGATAAAGCTCCCCTTCCTTTTTTCATCATTTGTTCATCGGCACGATGTATGTTGCGCGGCGGTTAGTGCCTATCTTTACGCTGCTTTCCACCCCTCGCTGATGCTTGCTGATGCTTGTTGCCAACCTCGAATACCTGCTGCTCACTCACCGCGCCGATCTGGGGCAGTTGCTGTTGCGCTGGACCCGGCCGGCTACCTCCGAAGAGCACCGCCACGGCTATCAGGTAGCCCTGAATCTGGCGGAGCGGGAAAAGATAGGCCGCTGGCTGATTGACCTCCGCAGCCGGGGCCTGGCCGAGCCGGCCGATTTTCGGTGGGTGATGCAGAATTTTCGGGCTTCGCTGGCCGCGGCGCTGCCGGGTACCCGGCCCCGCCTGGCCTACCTGGTCACGCCCTACCACGCCGAAACCCTCAACATGCGCCTGGCCGACGAACTGGCTACCGACCAGATGAACATGGTGTCGGTGCGCGTGTTCACGGAAGAGCAGGCCGCGCAACAGTGGCTGCAGGCCAGCCGATAGACCGTAGTTTGCCGGCCCGCTGACTCTGGCGGCAGTAGCCTGGCACGGAATGTTGAGCGAGGTTGCTGCTAGCCCTCAGCCCACTGATACTGCCGCTCCTTCCACCAGATATGGCCCGGCCAGAGCGTATAGCCCACCACCGCCACCGACAGCAGGCACAGATACGGCTCGTAGAGCAGCAGCAGCCCCAGGGATTCGCAGCGGCCTACCTGGCGGAGCGTCAGGTGCAGAAACAGCGTCTGGCAGATGATTTTGGCGCCGTATATGCCCAGCAGAACAGCTGGCGCCAGCAGGCCCGGCCAGAACAGCACGATATAAAACATGCCGTAGAAGCCGAACAACAGCGACAGACTCGCGGGCAACCGCACGGCGCCCTTCATCCAGCGTTTGCGCTGCCGAAGCAGGTGTTGCGTGGTTGGCTGCGGCACCGTGACGCCCAGCACACACGTTTCGCACAGGTTTCGGAAGTGCCAGCCCTGCCCCACAATCCGGCTGAAAAGCTGCAGATCCTCCGTGATGCTGAACGCCAGCGCCTCATACCCCCCGATAGATTCATAAGCGGCCCGCGTGACCAGCATGTTGTTGCCGACCGAAGTGATGGGCAGGCCCAGGTCGGAGAGCACCCGGATGATATTGAGGCCAAACAGCCAGTCGAGGCCCTGCAGGCGGCCAAACCGGCGGCCCGCCGCCGTCGTGATGCCCGTCACGATGCCCACCTGCTCGTCGGAGGCGGCGGCGGCCAGCATGGTTTGTACCCAGTGCGGGTGCAGCGCCATATCGGCATCCGTAAACAGGAAATAATCCGTGGATGCGGCCCGGCAGAGGTAAGCCAGCGCGTTGCTTTTGCCGCGGGCCGTGCCCAGCTGGTGGCGCACCCGCAGCAGCCGGAACTGTGGTTTGCCTTCAATGAAACGCTCCACCACGGCCGCCGTGTTGTCGGTGGAGGCGTCATCGGCAATCAGAATCTCCAGCAGCTCAGGCGGGTACTGCAGGCGGCAGAGCGAAGTCAGGCACCGCTCAATGGTATCCTGCTCGTTGCGGGCCGCCACCAGAATGCTCACGCGGGGCCGGGCGCCGGAGTCGGCGGGGGCCGTGCGGGAAAACAGCAGCCGCCCCAGAATGAGCACGAACAGCCCGAAGAACAGGCCGAAAAAGATTGTCAGAAACAGCATACGTGGCCTTGCACCCTCCAGCCTGCAACGCTTGCCGAGTGCCAAGCGCCCAACCAGACGTAAGTAAGCAATACGAGCAAAGGCTTGGCGACTGTTGCGGAGTTAAATGCTGATTTTCACGGGGATAATTCGAGATAAATACGGACTGAAAACACGATGCCCCCGGCTGCAGGGCAACCGGGGGCATCGTATCAAGGAACCAACTCTTATGCGCGAGGCGTCGTGACGGTTGGGGTGTCGTAGCCCGGCGAGTCCACTACCGGAATGGCGCCTTGTGCTTCGTCGTTGTCCTTTACCCAGAGCGTGAGCAGGCCCGCCAGTATCATGGAAGCGCCGCCCAAGGCCAGCGTGTGGAGGGTGTTGCCGCCGAACAGATGCATGGTGAAATAGCCCAGAATGGTGGCGGCCACAATCTGCGGAATGACAATGAAAAAGTTGAACACGCCCATGAAATAGCCCATCCGGTTGGCGGGCAGCGAGCCGGCCAGAATAGCGTAGGGCATGCTCAGAATGCTGGCCCAGGCAATGCCAACCATGGCCATCGACACCATAATCAGGTCGGGATTGGTGATGAGCTTGAGCGACAGCAGCCCCAGCCCTCCAATCAGCAGGCAGAGCATGTGCGCCAGGCGGCGGCTGGTGCGGGCGGCAATAAAGGGAATCACGAAGGCGAAAATGGCCGCCACGCCATTGCGTACCGACGAGGCCAAGCTCAGCCAGTCGGCGCCGTCGTTGTACTGCTGCTGCACGCGCTTCAGCTCGGCCTGGTCCTGCCCTGCCGGCTGCGCGTGCGTTAGGTAGTAGTTGGCCATGTTGATGGTGATAATCTTGGCGGGCTTATCAGCCTGGAACTGGTTGATTTCCTGGATGTCTTTCTGCAGCGAGGCCAGCTCCTTTTGGGCCTTCTCATCTGTCTCCCGGCCGGCCGCACTACCGATGAAGCTCGTCAGGCGACTGTACAAACCGCTGTCTACCTTCATGTTGTAGATGTTGCTCGTAACGGCGTTGGTGGAATAAATCCACATCGAGAACAGGGCAAACCACGTGAAAAACTGCACCAGGGCCAACTGCCGCATGGCCGTCGGCATCGAGAAAATACCCAGAAACGACTCTTTCAGCCCGTCCCAGATGCCCACCTGGGCATTCTCGCGCCGGAAGGCTTCCATATCTTCGGGCGGCGACTCTTTGGTGGTGAACACCGTGTAAAGCACGGCCAGCAGAAACGCAATGGCTCCCGCATAAAACGACCATTTCACGGAGGGCGGAATCTCGCCGCTGGGCGCCGTATTGCTGAGGTGAAACCAGTTGTTGAAAATCCAGGGCAGCGCGGCCGCAATAACGGAGCCGACCCCGATAAAAAAGCTTTGCATAGCGAAGCCCCAGGTGCGCTGCTCGCCGGGAAGCTTGTCGCCGACGAAGGCGCGGAACGGCTCCATGCTGATGTTGATGCTCGCGTCCAGAATCCAGAGCATACCGCCCGCCATCCACAGCGCCGACGAGTTGGGCATGATAAACAGCGCCAGCGTGGCCAGAATGGCGCCAATCAGGAAGAAAGGCCGGCGCCGGCCCCAGTACGGGTGCCAGGTCCGGTCGGAGAAGTAGCCGATGATGGGCTGCACGAGCAGACCCGTGAGCGGCGCCGCAATCCACAGAATCGGAATATCGTCCTTGTTGGCACCCAGCGTCTCGAAAATGCGGCTCACGTTGGAGTTCTGCAGCTCGAAGCCGAACTGAATCCCCAGAAAGCCGAAGCTCATGTTCCAGATCTGCCAGAAGCTGAGGCGGGGTTTTTCGCGGGTATCGTGAGGGGCGGCCGCTACGTTGGTTGCCATGAGTGAGGTTGAGGTGATGGGGTGATGAAGTGATGAGGGGGTGAACAGTGGCAGGTGACAGGTAAAATGAACGCCATTCGGAGCGCAGCGAAGTCGAGGAATCTCGCGTGCTGACGTGCACAACAAGGTTTACCACACTAGCGAGATTTCTCGGCTGCGCTCGGAATGACGTTCAGTTTACCTTTCACCATTTACCCTATCACCTCATCACTTTTTAGGATTGATTTCGAAGATGTGGGCGCTCAGCGGGGGCAGCGTGAGGTTGAGGAACTCGGTGGGCGGCGCATCGTTGAGCAGGTCGGTGTAGGTGCAGAACGCAGTAGGGTCGAGGCCGATGCGCTTGCGTACATCCGCCGGGATGCTGATGGTGGGGCGCAGCGTTTTGTCGCGGCTGAAATTGACGACGACGAGCAGGCGCTGGGTATCGGTGTAGCGCAGGTAGCTGTAGAGCACCTTCTGGTCGTACTCCTTGCCCAGGTTGTTGGCGTCCTGCAGTTCGTAGAAGCGGCCTTTGCGGATAGCGTCGCTGGTGCTGGCCAGGTTGAGCAGGCGGCTGTAGAAGGCGCGCAGCTGCTTCTGGCTGTCGTCGAGCTTGCCGCCGTCGAACTTGCCGCCGTTCATCCATTTCTGGTGCTCCGGCACGCCCCAGTAGTCGAAAATGGTGGTGCGCCCGTCCTCACCCGAAAAGCCTTCCGACTTCAGGGCCGGCTCGCCCACTTCCTGGCCCGAATACAGCATCACGGGGCCCGAGGCCAGCGTGGCCGTCACGGCCATGGCCGGAATAGCGGTGCGCGGGTCGGTGGCGAAGTCTTTGGAGGCAATGCGCTGCTCGTCGTGGTTTTCCAGAAAGCGCAGCATTCTAGACGAGAAGCCGCGGCTTTCCTTGCGCCACACCTCCGTAATGTCGTCGGTGTTGCCGCCGGTGGTCATCAGGCGGCGCAGGCCGTCGTAGAGGCCCACTTTGTCGTAGAGGAAGTCGAATTTGCCCTCGTTGAGGTAGCGGCTGTAGACTTTGGGGTCGTAGGCTTCGGCAATGAACACGATGTCCGGCTTCACCTTCTTCACTTCCGGAATCACCCAGGTCCAGAACTCCACGGGCACCATTTCGGCCATGTCGCAGCGGAAGCCGTCCACGTCTTTCTTGGCCCAGAACACCAGAATGTCGCGCATCTTCTTCCACGTGTCGGGCACGGGCGAGAAGTTCGGCTTGCGGCCATTCTGGTAGTCCACGCCGTAGTTGAGCTTCACGGTTTCGTACCAGTCGTTCACGCTGGGGGTGGCCGAAAATACGTCGTTGCCGGTGGCTTTGGCGGGCGTTTCCACAAACTTGCCGTCTTCCTTCGGGCCCAGGGCCGCGCCCACCGGGTTGCCGCCTTTGGGCACCACCAGGCTCTGGCCGGGCAGGTAGTAGAAGTTGTTGTTGGGCGCGAAGGCCTTGGTTTTATCATCCTGAGCGCCCAAATCCACCACGCCGCCCGGCTTCCCGTCCGACTGGTAGCTGCGGGCCACGTGGTTCGGAATGAAGTCCATGAGCACCTTCAGGCCGTTTTTGTGCGTGCGCTGAATCAGGGCCTCGTACTCCTGCATGCGGGTTTTCACGTTCACGGCCAGGTCCGGGGCCACGTCGTAGTAGTCCTTGATGGCATAGGGCGAGCCGGCGCGGCCTTTCACCACGTCGGCATCATCGGGGCCGGGGCCACCCTGCTTGCTGAAGTCCGTCATGGTGGCGTGTTCGAGCACGCCGGTGTACCAGACGTGGCTCACGCCCATCTTCCTGATTTCCTGTAAGGCTTTGTCGGTGATGTCGTTGAACTTGCCCACGCCGTTTTCCTGCGCCGTGCCATAAGGCTTGTTCAGGGCCGTTTTGTTGCCGAACAGGCGCGTCATTAGCTGGTAGATAACCAGCTTGTTGTCCTGCGGAACCTCATCGGTGGTGTTGGGGTCGGGGGCAGCGGTAGTCGGGATATCGGACACGGGAACGGGGGTGTGCGCGGTCAGAAGGAAAGAAGAAAACGAAGCAAGCCCCAGCGAGAGGGCCACGGCAGGCAGTAGCAGGTTTCTCATACCGGGCAAGATAGGAAATGGAGAATTGGTGGGTTAGGGTGATGAGGTGAATCGTGATGAGGTAAATGGTGACAGGTGACAGGTAAAGGGTGATGAGGGAAAAAGCAGCCCGTCATTCCGAGCATGTGGCGCATCAAGCCAGTGGGCGGAGCCGCAGCCGAGGAATCTCGCGTGCTGAGCTATGCAACAGGCGTGCACAACAGGATTTACCACACTAGCGAGATTCCTCGGCTTCGCTCGGAATGACGTTCTTTTCACCTGTCACCTGTCACCTGTCACCTGTCACCTGTCACCTGTCACCATTTACCTCATCACGATTCACCTCATTACCATTCCTGCGTCAGCGGATGCAGCATCAGCTCATCTACCACCACGTGGGCCGGGGCTTCCAGCACGTAGCGCACGGCCTGGGCCACATCGGAAGGTTTGAGGTGGGTTTTTTCGGCGTCGGGGCTGCCGGGCAGCGAGTCGTTGAAATAGGTATCGACGAGGCCCGGATAAATGGTGCTGACTTTGACGCCGTGCGGGCGTACTTCCTTGCGCAGGCTGGCCAGCACGGCATCCTGGGCAAACTTGCTGGCCCCGTAGGCCGTGCCGTGCTCGAAGGTGCGCCGCGCCACATCGGAGGCAATGCCCACAATGTGGCCGCTCCGCTGCGCCTTGAAGTGCGGCACCACAGCCTTGCACAGCAGGAAGGTGCCTTTCACGTTCACGTCAAACATCCGGTCCCACTCAGTGGCCGAAAAGTGCTCCAGCAGATTGAACGAACCCACCCCGGCGTTGCAGACCAGAATATCGAGGCGGCCAAAGTGGCGCAGGGCTTCGTCAGCCACGTTCTGCGCATCGTCTGCGTCCGATACGTCGGCCGGAATGGCGAGGCCGCGGGTTTTGTGCGCTACCTCTTCCAGCTCGTCGGCGGAGCGGGCCACGCACACCACTTTGGCGCCCTGCATGGCCAGCAGCAGCGCTGTGGCGCGCCCAATGCCGCGGGAAGCTCCCGTAACAATAGCAACTTGGTCGGTGAGGTCAGTCATAGCAATGCAGTTGAGGGAAAAAGCTCATTTACAAGGTATAGCAAAACCAACTTGTTCCTGCCGGCGCCCGGTTTTTACTTCTTCAGCTCCACCACCCAGGCCGTGCGGCCCGGCAGTTTCACCGTTTTCAGGTTGGGCAGGGCCGTGTCCGTCGTGACTTCCGTGCCGGAGCTGAAGCCGTTGAGGCGCTCGGCGAAGCGGGCCATATCCACGGTTTTCTCGTCCTTGTTGGAGTTCATCATCACCATCACGGTGCCGGCGTCGGAGTAGCGGAAGTAGGTGTATACGCCTTCGTTCGGGATGAAGTGCTGGTACTTGCCGGCGTGCAGCGCGGGATGCGTTTTGCGGTAGTTGGCCAGCTTGCTCACGTAGTTGAAGGCCTCCGCCTCCTGCCCCGTGCGGTTCGTGAACAGGTTCTTTTTGTCGCCGGCCCAGCCGCCGGGGAAGTCTTCACGCACCTTCCCGTCGGGGTCGGAGAAGTTCTTCATCAGCACTTCGGTGCCGTAGTACAGCTGCGGAATGCCGCGCGTGGTCAGCAGCCAGGCCAGCCCCATCTTGTACTTGGCAAAGTCCTCCCCTATCACCGAGTAGAAGCGGCTCATGTCGTGGTTGTCGAGGAACACCACGTTGCGCATCGGGTCTTCGTAGAGCCAGTCGGCCTGCAGGGTGTAGTAAAGCTTGTTGATGCCTTCGGTCCAGCCGGCGTCCTTGGTCAGCGCCTCGTTGATGGCGTACTGGCTCTGGAAGTCGAGCACAGCCGGCATGTTGCTCTTGAAACCATCAACTTCGGGCAGAATGTTGCGGGCGAAGTACGCCTGCTGCTGGGTGCCCTGCACCCAGGCTTCGGCAAACATGCCCAGCTTGGGATACTCGTCCAGCACCGCCTTGCCCCAGTCCATCAGAAACTTACGGTCGGAGTAGGTGTAAGTGTCGACGCGGTAAGCATCGAGGCCGGTGTACTCTACCCACCAGATAAAGTTCTGAATCAGGTAGGTGCTCACCAGCGGATTGCTCTGATTCAGGTCGGCCATGCTCGTATCGAACCAGCCTTCGCCAAACTGCTTCCGGTCGAAACCCGACACGTAGGGGTCGTTGAAGGCCGCGTCGCGGAAGTTGCTGCGCGTGAAGGCGGGCCACTGATGAAACCAGTCTTTGGCCGGCGCATCCTGAAACAGGTAGCCCTGGGTGCCCATGTGGTTGAGCACCACGTCGTGCACCACCTTCAGGCCCTGCTGGTGCGCCTGCTGCACAAACGACACGTACTCGGCATTGGAGCCAAAGCGGGGGTCTACGGCGTAGAAATCGGTGAGGGCGTAGCCGTGGTAGCTGGCTTTGGGCTGGTTGTTTTCTACGATGGGCGTGGGCCAGATAGCCGTGACGCCCAGCTGCCTGAGGTAGTCGAAGTGGTCGGCAATGCCCTTCAGGTCGCCGCCGTGGCGGCTGTACATCGAGTCGCGGGCCACGGCCGGCGCCTTCATGCCCTTGATGTAGTCGTTCTTCGGGTCGCCGTTGGCAAACCGGTCGGGCATGAGCAGGTAAACGAAGTCGGCCGTGGACACGCCCTGCACTTTGGTGGGGTCCTGCGGCGTGGTGCGGGCGCGCAGCTCGTAGTTGTAGCGCACCGTTTTCTTGCCCTTAAACTCCAGCGCCAGCTGCCCCGGTTTGGCGCTGGGGCTGATGGTGAGGTTGACGAGCAGGTAGTTCGGGTTTTCCAGCGGCTGCACGCCGTCCAGGGTCACCCCGTCGTACTTCAGGCTCACCTTGCTGCTCCCGATACCGGCACCGCGCACCAGCAGCTGCAGCTTCGGGTTCTTCATGCCCACCCACCAGAAAGTCGGGTCGATGCGCTGGATGGGCGCGCTTTTCTGGGCGTTGGCCGCCAGCATGGCCCCGTTGCTGGCCAGCCGGGCCAGCGCCACCGGGTTGAGCTGGGCCTGAGCGGGCGCAGGCAGCAGGTTGGAAGCCAGCAGCGAGCCAGCCAGCAGCAGAAGACGGGAAGTAGTCATGGGCGCAGTGGGAATCGGGTCAGAAAGGGGGCAAGTTACGGCAGGAAGCCGCCGGGAATATAATGCTGAACTGCGCGGAATCCGTGTTGTATTGACCGATTCTGACGCTTTGTAGCGCCGCAGTGGGCAATCAGGCTCTGTAGCCGCGGAATTTCCCCCTACTTCTACCCTGCTCTGCTCCAAACAAAAACCCCGTGGCCCGACTACCGGACCACGGGGTTTTCCTGAAAAACAGAGGGCGGTTACTGCAGCCTGGCCAGCCAGAGCGAGGCGTTCATGTGCAGGCGCGGATGGCTCACGTTTTCGCCCCAGCCATCGTACACGGTGTTGCCCGGCGAGCCGGTGCCATCGTCCACCGGCGAGGAGTCGCCGATGATAACCACGCGGCCCGAGCCGAACGTGCTGCTGGCCGCCATTGCCAGGTTGTTGCCTTGCGTGGCCGATTTGCGCCAGATCAGGCCCTGCACGGTGGCGTTGGCCGTGGGGTTGAGCGTCATGGTGGCGCCGTTGTGGAAGGAAAGCTGCGACACCACGCCCTGCGAGCCATTCAGAATGGGGTTGCTGCCGGTACGCACGTTGCTGCTGTTTTCCACGATGTTGTCCATGTTCACCGAGAAGCCGAACGGGTTGGTTTTCACCGAGTTGTTCTGCATCAGGTCGTTCCAGATGGCCGGCGAGTCCCAGCCGTCGTTGTTGCGGTCCGAGATGGTGTGGTCCGAAATCATGAACAGGCCGCCGCCGTTCTGCACAAACTGCAGGATGGCGGTTTTCTCGGCCGCCGTGAATACGATGTTCGGCTCGTCTACCACAAACACGTGGTAGTTGCTCAGGTCCTGTGGGTTAGAGGCGTTGCCGTAGCTGATGGCCGTGCCGGCCGGCAACTGCTCCACGGTGTGGCCCAGCTTGGCCAGCGCCACGCCCCAGGCCGAAATGGCGCCGGTCCAGTAGGTTTCCGGGGTGCTGCTCGTGATGCCGCTCTGCGCCGGCGTCGGGTAGCGCGAGGCCACGCCGCTGTTCACGTCCAGCACCCAGTCGGCGTTGCCGGCCAGCTCGCCGTGCGAGCCATCAAACAGGAATTTCCTGGCGCCGGTAGCGGGTGGCGTGGTGCCGCCGCCGCTGCCATACTGCTCCACGGTGATGTTGTCGATGTTGATGCGGTTGGTGCCGCCCGACGTTTTGCGGATCTGCAGGCGCACCGCGCCGCTCAGGTTCACGGTAAACGAAGCCGTGCTGAGCGTGGTGGCGCTGCTCGTGATGCTGCTGCCCACTTTGGCGTAGCTCGAGCCGCTGTTCTGGCTGGCCCACAGCTCCCACTGCGAGCTGCCATCGGTGCCATACACGGCGTGCGCCACCGTCACGATGCCGGCCCCGGCCGGGGTGTTGAAGTTCATCGTGAGCGAGCCCACATTACGGATCCGGGCCGACTGGCTGCCCGTTTTGCGGTCGGCGGTGGTGTTGCCGAGCAGCGCATCGTTCAGCGTCCAGGAGCCCGAGCCGAGCGTGGCGGAGCCGGTGGTATACGCGGTTTTGGTGCCCGTCTCGAAGCCTTCCGGAAAGCCGGTGGCACTCACGTTGGCAGTAGCAGTGGCCGTAGTAGCGGCGGGCGTAGCAGGCGTCAGCTCCTGCTTGGAGCAGGATGCCATGAACAGCATCACCGCTGCCGCACACACGAAATGGAACTTCATAAGTGAGTTGGTTGGAAAGTGGAAAAGGAGTGGCTCGCTTAGCCCGCGCAGCGCGTCAGGCTGGTTAAAGGTACCCGGTATTGTTCTACCCAACCACTTATGTCCTAATTCTATACGCTGCCATTCACGCGTCTCATGGGAACTAAAGTGAGCCGCTTTGCCACTCCGGCTAGCCACTGGCGGGTGACAGGGTAAAATGTCCGTTCCGGGATGAGCAGGCATGCTTCCGGCCGCCATCAGGATGGGTAGTATTACAATAACATTGTATAATTATATTTGCCCGCTCAACCCTTTCCTCCACATCTTATACCCTGGTTTCTGATGAAGAAATTGGCCTATCTGCTCTTGACTGGCAGTGTACTCGCCTTCACCGGCTGCAGCAAAGACGATGACGACAACAAGCCTGCCGGCCCCCGTGAAAGAGAAGTAGAGTATCGGATTTCGACCCCGACCAGCGGCGCTACCGCCGACATCATCTATGCCAACGAAACGGGCGGCACCACCATCCTCGACAACGTGGCGCTGCCCAAAACCTACAAGTTCAAACGTACGCTCAAGCAGGGAGAGGCCGTTAATTTCCTGGCCCAACTGGACGGAGCTACCGCCAGCAGCGAAATAACGGGCACTATCCTGCTCGATGGAACGCAGGTAAAAACCGAAACCGGGCGCGGCAACTCGGCTCAGGTAAACATCGTGTATGTAATTCAGTAGCCTGCGGCAACTTCCCACCGGCCGGCACATCCGCAAAGCGCGGGTGGGCCGGCCGCTTTTTTTGCGCCTGCAGTTGCAGCGGAAGCCGCCACCACTGATCAGCAATTCATCGATTACTGGTGTTGTATTGACCAGTTTTAGCGCTAATCTGCTATCTGCGGTGTCATTCAACACGTGTCACGGGGAAAATCCGATATTTGGGCCCGTCGTATGCTGGTTGCCAGCACGGCGTTACCTTCTCACCGACCTTCCCCCTATGGCTTTTGACTTTAAACCCTACACGCCGGCGCCCGAATTCGCAACCCAGGCAGTGTATTTCTCCATGGAGTTTGCTCTGGATCAGGCCCTCAAAACCTACTCCGGAGGCCTGGGCTTCCTGGCCGGTTCGCACATGCGCTCCGCCTACGAGCTGAAGCAGAACCTCATCGGCATCGGTATCCTCTGGACTTTCGGCTACTACGACCAGGGCCGCAACGAGGACCAGACGATGCGCTGCGACTTTCGCCACAAGTACTACTCCTTCCTCGAAGACACGGGCCTCATCTTCCCCATCACCATCCATGGGACCGAAGTGCAGGTGAAGGCCATGTACTTGGCTCCCGACACGTTCGGAACGGCCCCGATGTTCTTCCTGACCACCGACATCCCCGAAAACGATTACATCTCGCGGACCATCTCGCACCATCTCTACGACGCCGACACGGCCGCCCGGGTGGCGCAGAGCATTCTGCTGGGCGTGGGCGGCGGCAAGCTACTGGACGTGCTGGGCGTGCAGACGGACGTGTATCACCTCAACGAGGGCCACGGCCTGCCGCTGGCATTCTACCTCTACGAGAAGCACGGCCGCAAGCTGGAGGAAGTACAGAAGCGCCTCGTTTTCACGACGCACACGCCCGAGCTGGCCGGCAACGAAGAACACCCCATGCGGCTGCTCACCGACATGACGTTCTTTGGCTCAGTGCCCGCCGACGAAATCCGCCGGGTGGCGGGCGTCGAGAACGAAACGCTCAACTACACGCTCACGGCTCTGCGCTTCTCACGCATCTCCAACGCCGTGTCGAAGGTGCACGGCACTGTGGCCAATGACATGTGGGGCGCCAACCCGGGCATCTGCCCCATTATTGCCATCACCAACTCGCAGAACGGCACTTACTGGCGCGACCAGCAGCTGCACGAGGCGCTGGAAGCCAACGACGACGCGGCACTGAAAGCCCGGAAGCGCAAGCTGAAAAAGCAGCTCTTCGACATCGTGGCTGACCAGACCGGTACGCTGCTCGACCCCGATGCGCTGACCGTGGTGTGGGCCCGCCGCTTTGCCGGCTACAAGCGCGCCGACCTCATTCTGCACCATTTCGAGCGGTTCCAGGAGCTGGTGAACCGCGCCGACCGGCCGGTGCAGGTTATCTGGGCCGGCAAGCCCTACCCCAAAGACTACGGCGCCATCGGGCTGTTCAACGACATCATTGAGAAAACCAAAGGCCTGAAAACCTGCGCCGTGCTTACGGGCTACGAGCTGGCACTGTCGGGCTACCTGAAGCGCGGCTCCGATGTGTGGCTGAACACGCCCCGCTTCCCGCGCGAGGCCAGCGGCACCAGCGGCATGACGGCCGCCATGAACGGCAGCCTGAGCCTGAGCATTGCCGATGGCTGGATTCCGGAGTTTGTGCAGCACGGCCACAACGGCTTCGTCATCCCGCACACCGACATCCACCAGCCCGACCACGTGAAGGACAGCATTGAAGCGGCGAGCCTGCTCGATGTGCTGGAAAACGAAATAATTCCGCTTTACTACGACGAGCCGGTGAAATACCTGGCCGTGGCCAAAGCCGCCATGCGCGAGGTAGAGCCCGAGTTCGAGTCGGGCCGCATGGCTACGGAGTACTACCAGAAGCTGTATAAGGCGTAGCGGCCCTGGCCCGCGGCCACACACTACGGTATCAAAGCGCCCTGCCGAATACGTTCGGCAGGGCGCTTTGTCTTTTATGTGGTCAACAGCCCGCTCAGCACCGCCCACACGTTGTCGGCGAGCAGCTTGTGGCCGGCGGCGTTGGGGTGCACGCCGTCGGGCAGGTTCAGCTCGCGGCGGCCCAGCACGCCCTGCAGCAGAAACGGCACGAACGGCAGGCTGTTTTTCTCGGCCAGAATACGAAACAGGGCCTTGAACTCGGCGGCATAGCGGCCGTACTGGTGCCCACCCAGCGCGCTCAGGTCGAAGGGAAACTCCAGCCCTACCAGCACAATGCGCGCCTCCGGATACTTCAGCCGCACCTGGTCGATGATGGCCTGCAGGTTCTGGGTGGTTTCGCGCACCGGAATGCCGCGCAGCCCGTCGTTGGCGCCCAGCTCCAGCACAAACACATCCACGGGCTGGCGGGCCAGCACGGACGCCACGCGCTGGCGGCCGCCGGCACTGGTTTCGCCGCTCACGCCGTAGTTGAACGTCTTGTAGGGCAGGTTCAGGGAGTCGAGGCGCTGCTGCAGCAGGCTGGGAAAGGCGGCGCTGGCCGGCAATTGGTAGCCGGCCGTGAGGCTGTTGCCGAAGAAAATGATGTTTTGCATACGGGGAGGCGGGGACGTGGCGGCCCGCTGAGTGGCGGCAGAATCCGGCGCTCCGCAGGCAGCCAGCAGCAGGCACACGAAAACCAGGAGATACTGCATATAAACAAGCGCCCGGCAAGTAACCGGGCCTGCAGCGTATACTCCGTGGGGCTGGTTGAAAGTTGCCGGCTTCCTTCGGTTTGTTGGGGCGGCGGGCGGGAAATCTGCGGCAGAACAAACCTTTTTACCGGTTTCCGGCTTTACCTTTGCTGAAGGTAAGAATCATTCTTATCTGGATTTACGCCGTTTCTCACAAAAAACTGACCCAATGCCCGTTATCAAAGCCACGGACGCCGAATTTGCCGAGCTGCTCGAACAGAATGAGAAAGTAGTGGTGAAATACTACGCCGATTGGTGCGGCAACTGCCGCCTGTTTTCGCCCAAATACAAGCGTATGGCCGTTGCTATGCAGGAGCAAGGCATCAAGTTTCTGGACGTGAATGCCGAAACCAGCCCCGAGGCCCGCAAGCTGGCCAACGTTACCAACCTGCCCTTCTTCGCCGTGTTCCGCAACGGCGAGCTGCTGGAAACGGTAGCAGCCAGCAAGGAAGAAGCCGTAGCCGCCCTGATTTCGCGCCTCAACTAAGCCCGCCGCTCATGAAAATGCCCGTTATCAAGCGCCTGGTGGAAACCCAGACGCTGGAAGCCCTGGTAGCTGCCGAAGAGGCGCTGCTGGAAGAGCAGGAGCCGGCCTTTGAGGTGGAAGGTGAAGACGAAGGCGAGAAGCTGACCCACGTGTTTGCCGCCATCTTCATCCTCAACCACATGCAGGAACACGGCTCCCAGTTTAAAGACGCTCTGCGCGAATACACCAAGAAAGTACGCGTATCCATCAGCTAAGCTGCCGGTACCGCACCTACCACAACGGGCCGACCCTATGCAGGGCCGGCCCGTTGTGGTAGGTGCCTTGTGGTAGGCGCCGGATGGCTAGCGGCCCCAGGCTTTGCTGAAGTGAGTGGCCGTCAGGCGCATGCCCTCTTCGGTGCACAGGCCCAGCACGTACGGAAAGAAGATGTGATAGTACACCTCGCCCAGGTTGGTCTGGTCGGGCGGAAAAAATGTCTCGTTCAGCACTAAGCTAAACTGGGCCAGCAGGATACGCGCAATAAACGGCGCATCAAGCGCGGCCCGGAGCTGCCCTTCCTGAATGCTTTCCTGAATAAGACGCGTGAGCAGCGGGTAGGCGTACTCCTGCAGATACGTCTGCATCGTTTCCCAGACCAGCGGAAACTGCTCCCGCACAATATGGTAGTCGTGGTGGGAGCCGCGCAGCTCCTGCACGCTGTGGCGCAGCAGTGCCAGCAGGCACTCCACGGGCGTGGCGAGGTTGGCAAAAAGCTCCTGATGCTCGTGGCGCTGCCGGGCCAGGTTGTAGCGCGTCACTTGCAGCAGCAGCTCTGCCTTGGAGCCAAAAACTGTCCGGAACGTGCTGGGCGTCAGATCCAGCGCGGCCGCCAGCTGGTCTTCGTGCAGCAGGCGTATCCCCATATCCCGCACCAGCAGGTTCGTTCGCTCAAGTAATTGGTGGAGTAGTACTTGCTCCATAAAGGGGGAATAAGGGGTAAGTCGGGGAATGGGCTTTATTCAAGAACGATGATGGGCATAACAAATAATATTCCACAATGGAAATATTTTTAGCTGAGCAGGCCCAATCCGAAAAAGAAAAGCAGTTGCAGCATAAATATAAACGGAGCAAGTGCATTATGTTTTGCGAAATGGGTGCGGTTGAAAAACACCTGCAGAATCAGGGATACAGCAAACCAGCCCTTGAAATTCTGCAGTGGAATTACATCAAAGCGCCACTGCCAGAAGTCGTAGCGCACAGCTACGGGCTCCAGGCACGCATCGAGGCCTACCATGAGCAGTGTGGCTACCAGGGCCCGCAAAAAGTCCGGGATGGGCAGGTAGCGGGCCATAACGCCGGTGGTATACACCAGCATCAGCCAGTTGACTCCTATCATCAGGGGCACGCCCAGCCATTTGGTACCCAGCGTGGGGCCGTACTGGTAGAACCCAAACAGCAGCCCGGTCCGGATGCCGATAACCTCCACGAAGAAGCCCACGGCCATCGTGACGGCGCAGAACCACCAGAACGTTGCGGTCTTCTCGGTCTGGTACGCCAGCAGCAGGCCCACGGTCAGCAGCAGGTTCAGGGGCACAAACTGCAGATAGAACGAGGGGTCTTCGGCGAAACCCAGGCCCAAAAACCCCGTGACGTGAAACAGCAGCAGAATGCCCTGGGCCAGGCGCAGCCGGCGGCGCTGGGCAGTGGCCTGCGCGGTAGCAGCTTCGTTCGGGGGGGTAGCCTCAGTGGGAAGGTGTTGGATGGAGTCGGGCATGGAGAGAAAAGCAGGGAAAGGCAATGAGACGTGGGCAGGCTGCTGCGCCGCATAAGCGCTGGCCGCAGCAGCCTAGTCCGCTTTTATGCCTCATTCTTAATCAGGTCAGAAACAATACGGGCCGAAAGCAGGCAGAGCGGAATGCCGCCGCCGGGATGCACCGAGCCACCGCAAAAGTACAGCCCTTCCAGCTTCCGCGAGAAGTTGGGGTGGCGCAGGAAAGCGGCCAGCAGGTTGTTGCTGGAACTGCCGTACAGCGCGCCCCCAAACGAGGAAGTACGCCGCTCAATGCCCGGCGGGTCCCAGACCTGCTCAGCCCGGATCAGGGGAGCAATATCGGTGCCCAGCGCCTGGCTCACACGGGCCAGCACGGCCGCACGGGTGCGGGCGACCAGTGCCGGCCAGTCCTGCCCCTGGTCATGCGGAACGTTCACCATCACAAACCAGTTTTCATGGCCGGCCGGCGCATCGGTGGGCGTGTGGCCGCTCGTGATGTTCACGTACACCGTAGGGTCGTCGGCAATGGTGTGGTCCTGGAAGATGGCCGCAAACTCGCGCTTGTAATCAGCCGAAAAGAAGATATTGTGCACTCCCAGCTCGGGAAAGCGCCGGGCGATGCCCCAGTAAAAAATCAGGGCAGAGGACGAGCGGGGCTGGGCCAGCGTGCTTTCCGGCGCAGGCTGCGCGGGCAAGAGGCGGCGGTAGGTAGGCACCACGTCCATGTTGCTGACCACCAGTCCGAAGTCGTACACATCCTGCGGCGTGCGCAGGCCCGTCACGTGGCCGCCGGCCGTCAGGATTTCCTCCGCCGGCTCGTTGTAGCGGAACGCTACGCCCAGCTCTTCGGCCAGGCGTACGAGGCTTTGGGCAATGGCATAGATGCCGCCTTCGGGGTAAAAAGCGCCCAGGCCGTGCTCCAGATGCGGAATCAGGCTGAGTGTAGCGGGTGCCTGGTAGGGGTCGGAGCCGTTGTAGGTGGCAAACCGGTCGAAGAGCTGCACGAGGCGCGCATCCTGCGGGAAAGCCGCCGCGTGGCGCTGGTGCATGGTGCTGAGCAGGCCCAGCTGGGGCAGCACCGCCAGCGCCTTCAGCACTTCGGGACTGAGGTAGGTGCCGGCTTTGTGCAGCGACTTGTGCAGAAACGTGCCCGCCGTGCCATCATACGCCTGGCCGCTGCGCCGCAGAAACTGCAGCACCTGCGTCGCCGGCACGTGCAGCTTGTCCTGCACTTCCTGCGCAAACCTCTCTTCGTCGGCCCAGGCCGTGAGGCGGGTACCATCGGCGAAGAAGTACTGCGTGATGGGGTCGAGGCGCTGGTAGCGGAAATAGTCCTGCGGGTTGCGGCCGGCCAGCTCGAACAACTCATTCACGAGGTGCGGCAGCGTAAACAGCGAGGGGCCACCGTCGAAACGGTAGCCGCCGGGCAGCTCCAGCTGGTGCATTTTGCCGCCGAAGCTTTCCTGGGCCTCAAATACCGTGACTTTGTGCCCGCGCACCGCCAGCCGCACGGCCGTGGCAATACCGCCAATACCAGCCCCAATAACAGCTACCGGACGAGAAGCAGGAGAAACGAACGTTTTTTTTCGGGCCACAGAGCAAGATAAAGGGTATGCGCAAGCTACAACTCCAAAACTCACCGGATGGCTTCAACTGGCCGCCGAAAAAGTAGGCCCGGGCAGCGGCCGCGGGGGCGAATGTTGGTTTAATTGCCATGCAATCAGAAATATGCGCCCAAGGCGCGCAACGCTCACGTTTGAGCAGAGCCGGCCTTCTTCACGGCCCATACGGCGCATGGGTTCCGGCTGTAGCACCCGACGGGTGGTCAGCACCCTGCCAGGAGGTGTGTGGTGCCGACGGATGCCGATATTGCCGCCAACATCAGTAGATTTGGATACTCTGTTATGGCTCCAAAATACATTTCTTACCTGTGGCTGGGCGGCTGGCTGGTGTTTTACGCCGCCGTGCTGCCCTATGCCGTGCCCCTGTGCCTCGACTGGCTAAGCAGCCCCTCCGACTGGTGGCTGATCTGCGGGCTGCTGGGGGTTCTGGTGCTGGCGGCGGGTGTGGTTCTGTCGCTGTACCAGGCCGGCCGGGCCATTCTGCGTTATTTCTCTACTTCTATTCCCTCTTCTTCGCCACCTAATGGCCGAATTTCAACTAAACCCTAGCCGCAACTGGCTGAAGCCGCTGGTATTCGTTGGGCTGTTGCTACTAGCCCTGATTGCGGGCTGCAGCCTGATAAAAGTAGAACGCATTGATGCCGGCAACGTGGGCATCAAGGTGAACCTGGCCGGCTCCGGCCGCGGCGTCGACGACATCACCTACACCACGGGCTGGGTGTTTTACAGCCCGCTCAGCACGGCCGTGTACGAGTTTCCGGTCTACACCCAGCACAAGGAATATGAGGAGTTTGAGGTGCAGAGTCAGGACGGTTCCAGCTTCGGCGTGGCTCCCAGCCTCAACTACTATATCCAATCGGATAAGGTGGATGACATTTTCCGGCAGTACCGCCGCCCGTTGGCGGCCATTGAGGACGGCTTCCTGAAAACGGCCGTGTACGAGGCCTACCGCGTGGCCACCAACCGCTATACCGCCGACAGCCTCATCAGCAACCGGGGCAGCTACGAGGCACGCGTGAAGGCCAACCTCGTGGGGCAGCTCCAGGGCATGGGCTTCAACGTGCAGCAGATTACCACCAAGCTGGAGCCGCCGGCCAGCCTCAAAGCCGCCATCGACGCCAAAAACACGGCCGTGCAAACCGGCCTGCAAACCGAAAACCGCATCCGGCAGGCCGAAGCTCAGGCCCGCATCAATATTGCCGAAGCCGAAGGCCGCGCCAAAGCCATCCGTATTGCCGCCGACGCGCAGGCCTACGCCAACGAGAAGCAGCAGCAAAGCCTCACGCCGCTGCTGGTGCAGATGCGCTGGATTGAAGCCTGGGAGAAAGGCGGCAGCGCCGTACCCACCTACACGGGTGGCAATAGCAGCCAGTTCCTGATGCAGATGCCCCCGGCGGGCGCCAAGTAGCTTGCTGCTTAAAAAGCTGCCGAAAAACGTCATCCTGAGCAACGCGAAGGACCTTACCACCCTAAAACGAAGCTTCTATACAGTTGACGTTCGGTGGTGGTAAGGTCCTTCGCGTTGCTCAGGATGGCAACGTTAAAAGCAAGCGCCGGCTCTATTCCACGGCCAGCACCAGACCTTTCAGGTATTCGCCTTCGGGGTGGAACAGGCTGACGGGGTGGTCGGCGGGCTGGGTGAGGCGGTGCAGAATGCGGGCGGGCCGGCCGGCTTCGATGGCCGCTGCCAGTACCGCGCCCTCAAACAGCTCGGCCGAAACCACCTGCGAGCAGCTGAACGTGAACAGCAACCCGCCTGGCGCAATGTGTTTGATACCGGCCGCATTCAGGCGCTTGTAGCCCATCAGGGCATTGTGGCGGGCCGAAAGGTGCTTGGCAAACGCGGGTGGGTCGAGCACAATCAGGTCGTACTGCTCCTGAGTGGACTTGAAGAAGCTGAACACGTCTTCGGCGTAAGCCGCGTGCTTGCTTTCCAGACCAGCGAGGGCAGCGTTGCGCTCAGTCAGCTCAATGGCCTTTTTGCTGGAATCCACGGAATGCACCAGCTCGGCCCCGGCCTGCAGCGCGTAGGAGCTGAAGCCACCGGTGTAGCAGAACGTGTTGAGCACGCGGCGGCCGGGCGCGTAGCGGGCCAGCAGACTGCGGTTGTCACGCTGGTCGATGAAAAAGCCGGTTTTCTGGCCCGTTTCCCAATCTACCGCAAACGGGTGGCCGTTCTCGTGTACTACGTGTTCCTGCCCATTGCTTTCCCCGAACAGGTAGCCATTTTGCGCCCCCGGTGCGGCTTTGGCGGGCACGGTTTCGGCACTCTTGTCGTAGATGGCGCGCAGGCCCGGAATGACTGCCTGCAACGCAGCGGCAATGAGCGGGCGGGCTTTGTACATGCCGGCGCTGTGCGCCTGCACTACGGCCGTGTCGCCGTACACGTCAATGATGAGGCCGGGCAGGCCGTCACCTTCGGCGTGGGTGAGGCGGTATACATCGGTGCTGCCGGTGCCGGTCAGGCCCAGGCCCTGGCGGAGCTGGTAGGCATTGCGCAGGCGGTTTTCCCAGAACGTGGCATCGGGCAACTGCGCATCGGGGCCGAAGTCGAGCATACGGACGGCAATGGAGCCGGGCGCATAGTGGCCCACACCCAGCATTTCGCCGTTGGCGGCCTGCACCAGTACTACTTCGCCTTCCACCACTTCACCCTGCATCCGGCCAATGGCCCCCGAAAACACCCACGGATGGCGGCGGCGCAGAGATTGGTCTTTTCCGGGTTTGAGCGTGACAGTGGCAGGCATGGCAGCAGAATTAGCAGATTGGACTGCAAAGGTAGCCCCACCAGCGCAGGATTCGCGGGCGGCCCTGGATTTCGTGCCCGCTGTAGCGGCAGCCGGGCTTATCCGAACGGGTCGAGGTAGGCGATGAGCACCGCCAGAGCCGAGAGGCCGGCCAGCACGGCCCATACCGGCCCGCCCCAGATCAGCAGGCCCAGCAGCGCAATGGGCAGCACCACCAGCCCCAGCACGCCCAGTACCGTGGTGCCTAGCCCCACTTCGGTTGGGCGCTGCGGTGCCGCTACTTTGGCGGCTTCCGATTGCCTCGTCGGCTTGGCTAGTAGCGGCTGTTGGTGAGCGTGCGCCTGCTGAATGGCTCGGGCCACTACCCGCAAAGGCGGCCTTTTTGCTAGTTGTCTGCGTGGCGGAGCGGAGCAGGTAGCGGATTGAGCCGCCGCTGCCGGTACAGTAGCTACTACCGAAGACGTGGCAGAATCGGGTGTAGCTGGAAGAACAGCTACCGAAGGAACTGGCCAAAACTGATACGCTGAGCGGCTGCTACTGCAGCCCGCCGCACCACTCAGAACCAGCACGGCCGTCAGCAAACGAAAAACAGCCCGAAAGCTGCGGAGAGAAGTAGGAATATGCATGAGCAGGGCCGGATTCGGGGCAATATACGCGGGTTGACTGGGGCATATACGGCTACTGCGGCTTCAGCGCTGCCTTGCCGGGGGCCGGGCCCAAAATAGGGGCGTTGCCATCCGGCCGGCCAAAGTAGCGCCGGTAGATAGGGCGCCGCCAGGCAAACTGCGCCCACATGGCCGGGTATAGCAGCGCATCAAGCCACCGAAACGGGCTGCGAAACTCCAGATCTTCCACGATGAAGGTGCCGCCACCGGGGGCAGGCTGCAGCAGGTGGCGGTGCCGCCAGAAGCGCAACGGCTTGGGCAGCGTCTGGCCTTCATCCACAAAGAAATACGTGCCGTCGGGCCGGATGCCGTGGTCGGTGATGAGCGAGGTCCAGAGCTGACGAAGCAGGCCGGCGCCCAGCTCCAGATGCACCTCGTCGCCGCGGTGGCAGCCATCGAAACGAAGCAGGTGGAATGGCGGAAATGGCGGCGCCAGGTCCAGAAACAATTCCCGTGTGAAGCCGGCCCACACCTGGGCCGGGGCAGCCGCTACGTGCGTACGAAGAAGTAAGTGCATGGCTGCTTAACTCCCGCGCAGCCTACTGGGTTTGGTCTGGTTGCCAGAGCGCCGCTACTGCGGCATAAACCAGTGCAGGTAGCCGCAATTGTCACACTCATAGCAGATGGCATGCGGGTCAGCCCAGTCGGAGGTGAACAGCCCGGCACGTTCCAGTCTCACCTCATTGCGGTGGAAGCCCTGGTGCCGGCAGATAATGCAGTGCAGCGTGTGGCCTTTTATTTCTACCCGGACGGGTTTTGGCGCGTCGAACAGGCCCATATGCTGTTTCTCTGGTTATGCTTGATCCCTGTGTAAGTATGCCAGATGACTATTTCTCTCTCATTACTGCCATAGCATCTACTATTGTAAAGCTATGATCATCGAAAGTCAGGAATTTTCCATTACCAATTCCTCGTAGTCTGGCCGGAGGGAAATCACCAAAACGTTTGATTTTATCCTTCCTGTCCCACCAGAAGAAACACGTGTCTTCGTAGGAACCACAGAAAATAACGTTGCCACGCGTGGTGGTTAGGGCATGGCTACCGCAGAAATCATCCGGGGTTTGCTGATGAGTTACCTGGTAGTCGGTAAGACGTAGCTCCAGCAAGGGAAAGTCAGTGTAGGGATAGAACAGAATACTGTCTTTGCCCAGTTTGCACATGCAATAGCAGTCCAATATAAAGTGAGCCGGGTTGCTTGAATTGAACCCCCAAAGCTGCTGACCATCAAAGTTGAACACGGCCAACCCGTCACTACTGGGTTTACCACTACCTATGCCCTCGTCAAAATAAGAAATTACAATCTTCTCGTCCTGCACCAGAACAGCTTCAACTGCATCTCCTGCATTGAACGTCAGCAGCTTATTGCCGCTAACTCCGAAAACATGACCGTTGTCTTGCGGGCCACGCCGGGATTCCACTATCAGGAATCGGGTATCATCAATTTTTCTGATCAGGGGAAATCGAAACTGCTGCTGCAGCGCCAGTCGCCACTGGTTGGTCCAGACTTCCCAGTTGCTCAATAAGGCAATGAAGTTGCCGTGCTCGTCTGAATCAAGGGTAAGTAGCCGAAGCTTGCCAGAAGTAAGGGGGTAAACGGTCTGGAAATTCAATAGTTCCGTGTTGTTAATCTGCGCCAGTATTACCCGAGCAGTTCCTCAATATCTTCTTTGGTGAGGCTCTTGATGATGGCTTCGTCCGTGGTAATCAGGTCCGTCACCAGCTGAATCTTCTTGTTTTGCAGGGCCAGAATCTTCTCCTCCACCGTGTTCTTGGTGATGAATTTATAGGTGAAAACGGTTTTCTGCTGCCCGATGCGGTGGGCGCGGTCCACGGCCTGCGCCTCCACGGCGGGGTTCCACCACGGGTCCAGAATAAACACGTAGTCGGCGGCGGTGAGGTTGAGGCCCACGCCGCCCGCTTTCAGCGAAATCAGGAACACGCGCAGCTTTTCGTCCTCCTGAAAGCGGTTCACCACCTTGTGCCGCTCCCGGGTGTTGCCGTCGAGGTAGGCGTAGTCAATCTGCCGCTCATCCAAAGAAGCCCGTACGATATCCAGGTGCTTAACGAACTGGCTGAATACAAGCACCTTGTGGCCTTCCGATACCACGCTCTTAATCATCCGGACCACCTCGCGCAGCTTGCCCGACTCGTGCTCATACTCCTCGTCGGCCATGCGGGGGTGGTTGGCAATCTGGCGCAGCTTGGTGAGGCCCTGCAACAGCATAAACTGGGTGCTGGCCGTGCCGTGCTCCTCGATGTTCTGCAGAATCTTGTTGCGGTAGTAGCTCTTGGTTTCCTCGTAGCAGTGCTGCTGCTCCTCGGTCATGGGGCAGTAGCTGAGGTGCTCAATCTTGTCGGGCAGCTCGCGGGCCACCTGCGCTTTGTGGCGGCGCAGAATGAAGGGCTTGATGAGGGCGTGCAGCTTGCGGGTGCGCCCTTCATCCTTGCCCTTCTCGATGGGCTTGAGGAACTCCTTGCGGAAAAACGTCTGGGTGCCCAGCAAACCCGGATTGATGAACGACATCTGCGACCAGAGGTCCATCGTGCTGTTTTCCACGGGCGTACCGGTCAGAATCAGGCGGTGGCGCGAGTGCAGCCCGCGCACGGCCTGCGACGTAGTGGAGCTCGGGTTCTTGATGGCCTGCGACTCGTCCAGAATCACGTAGTCGAACTTGTAGGTTTTCAGCAGCTCAGCATCCAGGCGCACAATTCCGTAGCTGGTCAGCACCACGTCGTAGTCGGCAAACTGCTCTACGTTTTTGTCGCGGTAGGTACCCGTGTAGGTCAGGATGCGCAGGTCGGGCGTGAATTTCTGGGCCTCGCTCAACCAGTTGTAGACAAGCGAAGTAGGCATAGCCAGCAAGGAGGCGGCCCCGCCGGCCTCGCCGCTTTCCTTGCGCTGCAGCAGTAGCGCCAGCGTCTGAATCGTTTTGCCCAAGCCCATATCATCGGCAAGGCAGCCCCCGAAATGGTAGTCCTTCACGAAGTGCAGCCAGTTGTAGCCGGCTTTCTGGTAGGGCCGCAGCTCGCCCCGGAAGCCGCGCGGCATCGGCTGGTCTTCCACGGTTTCGAAGCCGCGCAGCTTTTCCAGCTTGCGGCTCATGACCACCGTGGCCAGGCTGCCGTTCTGCAGGTCCGAAACCAGGGCCAGGTGGTGCTTGCGTAGCGTGAGGGTGTGCGCCTGCTCCTCGGCAAACGCAAACAGCTCCAAATACTGCGTAAACCACTCCTCCGGGATGATGGCAATCTGGCCGTTGGGCAGCCGGAACTCGTGGCGGCGCTGCAGAATGTAGGAGCGCAGCTTGATGAACGGAATTTCGAACTCGCCGAAGCGCACTGTACCGCGCACATCAAACCAGTCGTTGGCCTCCGTGATGCCCACTTCCACGCTCACGGCCCCGATAAAGTAGTCTTTGCCGGACGTGCTGCCCTGCTGCACCGTGAACCCCATGCGCGCCAGCTCGTCGGCGTGGTGGTGTAGCCAGCGGAAGGCGGTGGCCTTTTCCAGCACGGCCCGGCCGTTGCGCACTTCCAGCGCCCGGTCGGCCAGCTCCCGAATGATTTCCTGTTCCCGGTCGAGGTTGCGCACGAGCCGGTGGAAAATGTAGTTGTCTTCCTTCTTTTCCAGCTTCACGCACACCCGCTTGTCATAGCCGTTGTGCACGGTGTGGTCGCCGTAGCGGAAGCTGAGGTCGAAGTGAATGTGGTCAGAAACGGCGGCCGTGGCTACGGCCGAGCCCCCGGTTTCGGCCAGCGCCCGCCGGGCGGCCGGACGCACCTCTTCCACCACAGTGGCAGTCGGGGCATCCGAAAACGTGAGCTGAGGCCGCGCCACGTAGCGTTCCGAGCGAATATCGAAGCCCCGGGCGTGCACATCAAACGACTCGACCAGCGGCGCCACGAAACGCTGAAAATAGCTTTCCTCAACCTGCCGCGGAATTACGATGAACTTCTTGTTGAGGAAGGGCTTGATCTTCTTGCCGTCCACATCGTTGCGGAAGTGGTAGAGCACATTATCGAGAAGCAGCCAGGCCGGCTGCTCGCACACGATTACCGCGTTCTTGTACTGAAAATCAAGCTTCTGATTCTGGTATTGGATGGTTGGGAAGTAGTGCGTGTTGTCTTCGTTGCGGCGGAAGTGAAACAGCACGGAAGCCGGCTCCGGGGCCAGCTGCATCTCGCGCCAGGTCGGCTCGCCGTCTTTGCCCATGATGAACACATACTTGCCGTGCAGACGCTCCAGAATCTGGCCCATGCGCTCCTGCACGTAGCGGAAGATAACGTCCTGCAGCGCTTTGTCGCCTTTCTCGGGGTCGTATATCTTCAGGAAGAAGTCGGCCGGCGTGGTTTTTTTCGGCCAGAATTCCTTGATAACTGCATCCTGCTGAATCTGGTCGGTGAGGGCCACCAATTCGAAGTCGATTTCATCCAGACCGTCGGCAAACTCAGGGGCGTTTTTAGCGGAGACGGTCTGGTGCTGGAGCGTGAGCTGGTCCTTATTGTTGCGCTGAACTACGTAAGACTCAAATAAATATCCCAGATACTCGTGCTCGAGTAGTGAATAAACAATCTGAAAAGGTTGAGAGGTGGAAACCTTCATGAGGATAAAAATCGACCAAAATGCAGCGTTGAATGTACTGACAAATGCTAAATTCCTGTTTTTTTAGTGAAAAGTAAAATTCATTCTATAAATAATCACATTTATAAGACGAACCCTATACTCCACTATGCCTGAAGGGCCTTTCAGGTAGATGGAATACTGATCAGGTCCGGGGAATGTTACAGATTCTCGCGCACGTCGAGCTTGGCGGCGTTCAGCGCAGGCCGGATAGAAACGGCAATGGTGATGACGACAATGGCCAGCCCGGTAAGCACGATATCCGCGAATTGCATCTTTACGGGGTAGGAGTCGACCACACTGGTGGCCATGCCCATACTCACGATATGGAACGTCTGCTGCAGCCAGCAGATGGTGATGCCCAGCGCCAGCCCCGTAGCGGCCCCTACCAGCGCCACAATAGCACCTTCGAGCAGGAAGATGCGGCGGATGTCGCGCGGAGTGGCGCCCATAGCCAGCAGAATGGCCACATCCTTGCGCTTGTCGATAACCAGCATCGAGAGCGAGAAGAAGATGTTGAGCGAGGCAATCAGCAGAATGAAGGCGAAGGTGATGAACACGAACATCTTCTCCACCTTGATGGCCTTCAGCAGGCTTACGTGCTGCTCATCGGAGTCAAGCACCTTGAACTTGCTGCCCAGGTGCTGCTTGATAACGGCTTTCACCTTCTGGATGTCGTGCTCGTCGCCGACGTTTACCTCCAGGGCGGTGCGCCGGTCGCCGTAGTGCAGCAGCTCTTCGGCAAACTCAATCGGGACGAAGATGTAGCTGTCGTCGATGTGCTGCTCGATCAGGAAGACGCCGCCGGCCGTAATGGTTTTCTCGGTGAAGGCGGTTTCGGGGTTGAGCGACAGGGTTTTCTTGCCGGTATTGCGCGGATACAGCAGGTGCAGCGGTGCAAAGCGGTTGTTGAGGGCAATACTGAGCTCGTGCTGCACACCGGCCCCGAGCAGCGCGTATGGCTCGCCACCGCGGCGGAGGCGGTGGTCGCCTTCCACAATGGCCGAGTCGATGTTGCTCTGGGTGTAGTAGTTCTCCGAAACGCCCTTCATCTTCACCACCATCTGGCGGTCGTGGTACTGCAGCAGGGCGTTGTCCTCGATGACTTCGGTGAGCAGGCCCACGCCCCGGATGCGGCGCAGGTCATCGAGCATCTTCTCATTCACCGGAAACGACTTGCCTTCCACGGCCGTCACCAGCAGGTCGGGGTCCGATTTGCCGTAGAGCGTGCGCACCAGATCCTCCAGCCCATTGAACACCGACAGCACAATAATCAGCGCCATCGTGCCCACCGCCACGCCAATCATGGAGATGTTGGAGATGATGCTGATGATGTTGCGCTTCTTCTTCGAGGAAAAGTAACGCCGGGCAATGAGCAACGGAACGTCCATGCGGGGCGTGAATGGTGGAAAGGCGGGTGGGGCAGTAGTGGCTAAAGGTACTTAACTGGCGCGGGTGTTGGCTATACCCAAAGAGCCGGCCGGGCTGGCTCCTCAGAAACGCCCGGCCTTAAAAATAACGGCCGGCGGGAGCCCCAAGATACGCCACTCCCCGAAAAAGGTAGCGGCCCCGAAGGCTTACTTCCAGGCTTTCACGATGAGGCCGGTGCCGGAATCGTGCGTGGTGCGGGCATCCAGCCAGTTGAGCAGCAGGCAGAACGGGAACGTGACGAGGTAGTAGAATGGCAGCAGCAGGAAGAACAGCTTCGACTGGCCGAGCATCAGAATCGGGTATTTCATGCTCAGGCGCCACGAAATCTGGCCCGGCTCGCCGTAGCTGTAGCGGGCCTCAATCCGCTCGAAACCGGCGGTGCGCAGCTTCTGCTGAATTTCATGAATGTTGTAGCCGTCGCGCACGTGCTCCTCAATGAAGCTGGTTTCGCCATCGGAGTGCACGTCGGAACCGCCCTGGTCGGAGGGGGTGGAAATAAGCAGCATACCGCCGTCCTTGAGCGAGGCGTGCACGTTGCGGAACACTTCCACGTCTTCCAGAATATGCTCCATCACGTCTACCGACAGGGCCAGGTCGAAGGTGTTGGGCTCCTGGTAGAGCACAAGGTCCTGGACGGCAAACTGCACGTTGGTGCGCCCAATTCCGCGGAAGAACTGGTTGGAATCGGCAATCTGCTCGTCTTTCACATCCACGGCCAGAATGCTCCACTTCGCACTCATGCCCGACAGCCAGTAGGAGTACTGGCCGTAGCCGGAGCCGGCATCCAGGATGGTCAGCTTCTCGTCGGTGCGGCCTTTGGCCCACTGGCGCAGCTCGCGGTGCACGTGCCAGGTGCGCAGCAGCAGCAGATCCAGCAGATGATAAAACAGGCGGCGCAGTAGCGGCGTCCGGTTAAAAACCTCGCCCAGGGAGCGTTTAATGGGGTCGTAATGCAAGACAATGAGTGAATGAGTGGATGAGCGAATGAGTGAATTGCAAGTGGAGAGCCCTAGAGAAATGAGCACATCAGGATGTCATCATTCTCTCATTCACTCATCCACTCATTCATTCATTCATTCATCCTCGTCAGCGAAGAGTTTGGGGCGTTTGGGCGCGGCCTCGCCGGTTTGCTCATCGGCTTCGGGCTCGGGCGCCGGAATGTTGAGCTGGCCGAACACCTGGTCCATCTTGGCGGCGTAGGCCGCCGAGTCGTCGAGGAAGAAAACCAGGTCGGGCACGATGCGCAACTGCTGCCGGATACGCTTGGCCAGGGCCTGGCGCACCATTTTCTGGTTGTCGCGCACCAGGGCCAGGGTGGCTTCGCCGCTGCCTTCCTTCGCCAGTAGCTGGCTCAGGTACACGCGCGCCACGCCCAGGTCTGGCGATACGCGCACGGTGCTGATGCCCGGGGCCAGGCCCGGAAACAGGTGCGGCAGGTCGCGCTGAAACACGGCGGCCAATTCCTGCTGCAGCAGGCTGGATACTTTTTGCTGTCGTTTGCTTTCCATAGGAATCGGCAAAGATAAGCAGGTGATTACGTAATTAGGCGAAAAGTAACCGGGGCCGGTCCGGCGTTGCTGCTCAGGCCCAGGCTGCTGCTGGTCTGGCGCACAGCCCCTGTCGGTGGGCATGGAGGCAAGGCCGTACCTTTGCCGGCTCTCCCCTGTCACCTGTCATCTTCCTCCTGGCTTGCTTCAATTCTTTAAAAGCCCTCTGCCCACGCGCCTGGTGGCGCTGCTTGTGTTGGTGCTGGCCGTGCGGCTGCCGCTGCTGTGGTGGGGCGTGCCGCTCACGGCCATTGAGCTGCGGGCGCTGCTGGTAGGCGAGCGGCTGCACGAAGGAGCCCTGCCCTACCGCGACCTGTACGACGCCACCGCCCCGCTGGCCGCGGCACTTTTTGCCGGCCTCGACGTGGTTGCGTCGCGGCCCTTGTGGCTCTACCGCATCATTGCGCTGGCCCTGCTCGTTACGCAGGCGCTACGCCTGAACTTTGTACTCAACCGGGCCGATGTGCACCCGGAGCGCGGCTACCTGGCGGCCCTCACCTACCTGCTGCTGGCCAGCGCCACTACGGACCTCGATATTCTGTCGCCGCTGCTGCTGGGGCACACGTTTATCATTCTGGGGCTGAGCGCGCTGCTGCCCACTTCGCGGGAAGGCTACGACAACCGGCGGCTGTTTCGGGCGGGGTTTCTGATTGGGGTGGCGGCGCTGTGTTACCTGCCGCTGGCGCTGTTTCTGCTGGTCGGGTTGTTTGCCGTTATCATCTTCGCGGCCAACTCGTTCCGGAGCTTTCTGCTGCTGCTCTGCGGGTTTGGGTTTCCGTATGCGGTGGCCGCCACGTTCTTCCTCTACACCGATGCGCTGCCCGATTTCAGCCGGTTTCATCTGGTCCCTACGCTCAGCGGGCTGGTGCTGGGGGCCGACGGGCTGCCGCTGCTGCTGCAATGGCGGCTGCTGGTGCTGCCCGGCGCGGTGCTGCTGCTGGCGCTGGCCCGCATGTTCACCACGTCGCTGGGGCTGGTGTTTCAGGTGAAGTTTCAGCAGATGATGCTGGTGTGGCTGCTGGTAGCGGGCCTGATGGCGTGGGCGGGGCGGGGTGTAGCGCCCGGCTCTTTGGTGCTGGTGCTGCCGCCCGTCACGTATTTCAGCCTGTATCTGTGGCAGAAAGCGCCCCGGGGCTGGGTGGTGGAAGTGGTGTTTGTGGCGGTGCTGGCCAGCGTAGTGGGGCTGCGCTACCGCGAAATCCTGCACCTCGAAACGGTGCTACAGTTTCCGGCCGAAAGCCGCTACGCCGTGCAGCCCAACCCGCAGTACGCCGCCATCAAGGGCCAAAGCCTGCTGGTGCTGGGCCCCGATATGCGTCCTTACATCGACAACCGCCCGGCCTCGCCCTACCTCGACTGGCGCCTGGCTCAGGCTGATTTCGGGTATCTGAGCCAGTACGCGGCCGTGTACCGGCTGTCGCGCAACCTCGCTCCTGCCCCACCCACGGTCCTGATTGACCAGACCAACCGGCTGGAGGAACTGCAGTACAAAGTGCCCGCCATCTTCGGCCGCTACCAGCCTACGGCAACCCCGCGGGTGTATCGGTTGAAGTGATGGGGTGATGAAGTGATGAGGTGACAGGTAAGTGGTGAAGGGGTAGAAAGCAGACCGTCATTCCGAGCGCAGCCGAGGAATCTCGCGTGCTGACGTTGTGATAGTAATTACCACACTAGCAAGATTCCTCGACTCCGGCTGCGCCTTCGCTCGGAATGACGTTCTTTTTACCTGTTACCTGTTACCTGTTATCTGTCACTTGTCACCTCATCACCCAACTTAGCAATCAATTTTGTTGACGCGGTTTTGGTGGCGGCCGCCTGCGAAGGCGGTGTTGAGGAACTGGCTGACGATGGCACGGGCGTTTTCCGGGCTGACGAAGCGGGCCGGCACGCAGACGATGTTGGCGTCGTTGTGCTGGCGGGCCAGCTCGGCCAGCTCCGGCTCCCAGGCAATAGCCGCCCGGATGCCGCGGTGCTTGTTGGCCGTGATGCAGACGCCGTTGGCGGAGCCGCAGACCAGAATGCCGCGCTCCAGCTCACCGGCCGTAATGGCCGAGGCCAGCGGGTGCACAAAGTCAGGGTAATCGACGGAATCGGCGGAGTAGGTGCCGAAGTCGCGGGTTTCGTAGCCGTTGTCGCGGAGCCACTCCAGCAGCATTTGCTTGTATTCGAAGCCGGCGTGGTCGGAGCCGAGGGCAATAGGTTTCATAGCAGTAAGTGAATGATTGAATGAGCGAATGCCTGAATGGGTGAATGAGTGAATAGGGGATTCCGGAGCGTCCATCACTCATTCACCCAGTCACTCATTCACTCAGTCAGGCATTGCCACTACGCGACGCCGTTGTTCTCGGCCAGCCGGTCGTTGAGCTGCCTGGTGCGGTTGCGGCCTACTACGCGGGCAATGTTGATACTCAGCTCGTAGAGCAGCACGATGGGAATCGTGACGATGATCTGGGCGGAAATATCGGGGGGCGTGATGACGGCCGCAATGACGAGGATGACCACAATGGCGTGCTTGCGGTAGAGGCGCATGATTTCCGGCGTAATCAGGCCGGCTTTGGCCAGGAAGAACACTATCATCGGCAGCTCGAACACGAAAGCGCACGACAAACTCATGGTGGTGAGGGTGCTGATGTAGCTCTGCAGGTCAATCTGGTTTTCGATGGTGGCATCAAGCTGGTACGAGGCCAGAAAGTTGATGCTCAGCGGGGCGGCAATGTAGTAGCCAAACAGCAGCCCGACGATGAACAGCACCGACACGAAGAACACCGCCCCGCGCGAATTGGCCTGCTCGTGCGGATACAGGCCCGGCTTCACGAAGCGCCAGATTTCCCAGAACGTGTAGGGGAAGGCCAGCGCCAGCCCTACCACAAACGAGGAGCTGATGTGCATGGTCAGCTGCCCGCTCATCTGGCGGTTCTGCAGATCGAAGGTGGGCTCCCCGATGCAGAGGCTTTCGGCGTGAATCCACTGGCCGAAGCGGCAAAATGCTTTATAGGTCCAGAAGTCGCCGCGCGAAGGGCCCAGAATCAGGTCGTGAAACAGGAAGTCCTTGGCCAGGAAGGCCGCCAGCGTGAACACCACAATGGCAATGGCGGAGCGGATAATATGCCAGCGCAACGCCTCCAGATGGTCGATGAAGGACATTTCCTGGGGCTCGCCCGGCATAGATTGTTCGGTATTCAAAGTAATGCGTGAATGAGGGGATGAGGGAATGAGTGAAGCGGTAAGCGAGAAAGGGGATGCAAGACGAACGAAAACCAGCCCCGGCAGGATGTAGCCAACGGCATCTTATTCACTCATCCGCTCCTTCACTCATCCACTCATTTCGTTAAGCGAAAAGCGGAAACTGCTGCATCCACTCGTTTACCTGGCCGCGCACGCGCAGCAGGTGGGCCTCGTCGTCGTGGTGCATGAGTACGTCGTCGATGAGGTCGACGATGCGGGCCATGTCGGTTTCCCGGAGGCCGCGGGTAGTGACGGCGGCCGAGCCGATGCGCATGCCGCTGGTCACGAAGGGCGACTTATCGTCGAAGGGCACCATGTTTTTGTTGATGGTGATGTCGGCCTTGACGAGGGTGTTTTCGGCGAGCTTGCCGGTGAGGCCCTTCGAGCGCAGGTCAATCAGCATGAGGTGGTTGTCGGTGCCGCCCGAGATGATCTGGTAGCCGCGCGCCACGAAGCCGCTGGCCAGGGCCTGGGCGTTCTTAATCACCTGCTGCGTGTACTGGGTGTAAGCGTCCGAGAGGCACTCGCCGAAGGCCACGGCCTTGGCCCCGATAACGTGCTCCAGGGGGCCGCCCTGCGTGCCGGGGAATACGGCCGAGTCCAGCAGGGCCGACATCATGCGTAGCTCGCCTTTCGGGGTTTTCAGGCCGAAGGGGTTTTCGAAGTCTTTGCCCAGCATAATGAGGCCGCCGCGCGGGCCGCGCAGGGTTTTGTGCGTGGTCGTCGTGACGATGTGGCAATGCTCGAACGGGTTGTTGAGCAGGCCTTTGGCGATGAGGCCGCTGGGGTGCGAAATATCGGCCAGCAGCAGGGCGCCTACCTCGTCGGCGGCTTCGCGCAGAGCCTGGTAGTCCCAGTCGCGGGAGTAGGCCGAGGCGCCGCAGATGATGAGTTTGGGCTGCTCGCGGCGGGCAGTTTCCTTTACTTTCTGCCAGTCGATGAGGCCGGTTTCGGGCTCTACGCCATAGAAAGAGGGCTTGTAGAGCTTGCCGGAGAAGTTGACGGGGGAGCCGTGGGTGAGGTGGCCGCCGTGCGAGAGGTCGAAGCCGAGGATTTTGTCGCCGGGGTTGAGGATGGCCAGCATGACGGCGGCGTTGGCCTGGGCACCGGAGTGCGGCTGCACGTTCACCCACTCCACGCCGAAGAGCTGCTTGGCGCGGTCGATGGCGAGCTGCTCGATCTGGTCCACGATTTCGCAGCCGCCGTAGTAGCGCTTGCCGGGCAGGCCCTCGGCGTACTTGTTGGTGAGGATGGAACCCTGGGCGCGCATCACCTGCTCCGAAACGTAGTTTTCGGAGGCAATGAGCTCAATGCCGTGGGTTTGGCGCTCTTTCTCGCGCTGAATCAGGTCGAAAATGGCGGTGTCTTGCATGAGGGCGGGGGCTTGCGTTTCCATAGCTTCAAAGGTACGCCGCTGGCCGGAACTGCCAAGTACGGCGCAAACGGGGGCTGACGGGTGGTTTTTACTGTCTGACTGACGGTTTATGCTTGCTGACTGACGGTTTATGGTGTCTGACCGACGGTTTATGCTTGCTGACTGACGGTTTATGGTGTCTGACCGATGGTTTATGCTATCTGACCGATGGTTTATCACGTCTGACTGATGGTTTATCACGTCTGACTGATGGTTTATGGTTGCTGACTGGTGGTTTGTGGGGGCGGATGGGGAGCGGCGACCGGTCGGACGCCTTTGGCGTCGGACCGGGGGCATCGAACCGGGGGCGGGTAGCGGATGGATATTTTTTTCGGGGGCGTGTGGAATTGGTGGAGGGGTGGCATCAAGGGAGTATCAACCTCACCTAAGCGGCCTGCCTTATGAACAACTATCTTCTTTCGTTGCTGGCGCTGGCCGGCAGCCTCGCCTGCACTACCGCCGCCCAGGCGCAGCGCAACACCACAGAGCCCGTGCGGCCGACGGCCCCGGCTGATACGATGAGTGCGTACGGGCGCGTGACGGACGCCCGCACCGGCCAGGGCCTGCCCGGCGTGACGGTGCTGGTGAAAGGCACGACGACCGGCGTCTCCACGAGCCACGACGGCACCTACTCGCTGGCACTGCCCGGCCGGCACCGGACGCTGGTGTTCAGCTCTATCGGGTATGTGCAGGTGGAAAAAATGGTGCCTGCCACGCGGCAGGTAGACGTGGCGCTGGTGGCTGACCAGAAGCAACTGAGCGAAGTAGTAGTGACAGGGGGCGCGCTGCAGGGCAAAGTGGCCGGGGTAAAGATTGAGCAAAGAGGCCAGATGAAGGACCGCGCGGCCAAGCCGAGCGTGGTGTTGAGGGGAACGAGCAGCCTGAGCCAGCCCTACTATCCAGCGCCGCCTCCACAGCCGGGCGTGGGCGAGTCGTATGCCAGCATCCAGGAAAACGGGTTTCATTCAGCCCAAAAAGACCCGCTGAGCACGTTCAGCATTGACGTGGACGCGGCCAGCTACAGCAACGTGCGGCGCTTTCTGCAGCAGGGCCAGCTGCCCCCGCGCGACGCGGTGCGTGTGGAGGAGATGATCAACTATTTTCAGTACGACTTTCCGCAGCCCACCGGCGCCGAGCCGTTTTCGGTGACGACGGAGCTGGCCGGCTGCCCCTGGAACCCGGCCCACCAGCTGGTGCAGGTGGCGCTGCAGGGCCGGCAGGTAGCTACCGATAAGCTGCCGCCCGCCAACCTCGTGTTTCTGGTGGATGTGTCGGGCTCGATGTACGGGGCCGACCGGCTGGGGCTGGTGCAGGCGGGGTTGCGGCTGCTGGTGAAGGAGCTGCGGCCGCAGGACCGGGTGGCGCTGGTGGTGTATGCCGGGGCGGCCGGGCTGGTGCTGCCGCCCACGCCGGGCAATAAGCGGGGCGAGATTCTGCGGGCCATCGATAACCTGCAGGCCGGGGGCTCGACGGCGGGCGGCGCGGGCCTGCGCCTGGCCTACCAGGTGGCGCGCGACAATTTTCAGAAGGACGGCAACAACCGGGTGGTGCTGGCCACGGACGGTGACTTCAACGTGGGCGAAAAATCCGACGACGCCATGGAGCGGCTGGTGGTGCAGGAGCGGGAATCGGGGGTGTTTCTGACGGTGCTGGGCGTGGGCCAGGGCAACTACCAGGACAAGAAAATGGAGCTGCTGGCCGACAAGGGCAACGGCAACTACGCCTACCTCGACAACCTGGACGAAGCCCGGCGGGTGCTGGTGCGGCAGTTCGGGGGCACGCTCTTTACGCTGGCCAAGGACGTGAAGCTGCAGGTGGAGTTCAACCCGGCGCGGGTGCGCGAGTACCGCCTCATCGGGTACGAAAACCGCGCCCTGGCCGCCGAAGACTTCAACAATGACCGCAAAGACGCCGGCGAGCTGGGCGCGGGCCACACCGTGACGGCCCTGTATGAGGTGGTGCCGGTGGGGGCCCCGCCCGTGGTTGACAAGCTGAAATACCAGGCCGCCGCCACGGAGCAGCCGGCCCCGGCTTCAGCGGATTTGCTGACCGTGAAAATGCGCTATAAGGAGCCGCAGGGCAGCAAAAGCCAGCTGCTGGAGCGCACGTTGCGCGGGCCGGCGGTGCCGGTGGAACGGGCTTCGGAAAACCTGCGTTTTGCAGCGGCGGTGGCCCAGTTCGGGATGCTGCTGCGCGAGTCGGAGCACCGGGGAGAGGCCACGTTTGGGGCCACCGCCAAGCTGGCCGAAACGGCGCGCGGCAAGGATGCGGAGGGGTATCGGGCGGAGTTTGTGCGGCTGGTGAAGGCGGCGGAAGGGCTGCGGCCCGGCGCCGAAAGCTACGGGGCGCGCTAAGCCGCAAACTACAGGAATTGGGTCAGGTCGGGAGCTTCACTCACCCACCCGGCGCAGGCACCGGCCGGTTGCAGCGGGTCGGGGCCGGTATGTGTCGTCGGGCCCGGCCTGGCCTTTGGGTACGTAAGAGGGTGTATTGGGGTGTTGTATGCTATAGTTTTCCGGGGAGGTTGTGGAAGATGGAGCCGGAAAACGCAAACGGCCCCGCTGGTTAGCAGCGGGGCCTTTTTTATGAGCAGTCAGCCTGCCCGGAAGCGCTTAGAACGAGTAGTTCACCGAGGCTTTGATGACGCGGTTGTAGGCGTCGAAGCGGTTGTTTTTGTCGAGCGACGAGAAGCCGTAGTCGTAGCCGGCGCTCAGGCCGAAGCCGCTGGTCGACTGGTAGCCCAGGCCGCCGGTCACGCTGAAATCGACGGGGCGGAACTGGTCTTTGATGTCGAAATCCTGCTTGTAGGCCGAGAAGCCGAGCAAACCAGCCTCTACGCGGGCCTTGCCGCTCACCAGGAACGAGGCCTGCGGGCCGGCAAACAGGTAGAAGCCGGGCACGATATCCACCTTGGCCAGCACCGGTACATCGATGTACGACATGCGCGAAGTGGCCGTAACGCGGGCATTCAGGAAGTCGAACTGCTCGAAGGGGAGCGTACCGGTGAGCTTGGTGCCTTTTTCGGAGTAGAGCACGCCGGGCTCCACTGAGAAGCCGGGGGCAATGGGCAGCGTGGCGTAGAGGCCGGCGTGGAAGCCGGTTTTCATGCTTTTGGTGACGGCGCCATCGGTGTAGCCGGCCAGATCCATCACGCTTTGCACCGCATCCCCAGACCAGTCGGCGACGTTTACACCGGCCCGGATACCGATTTGGGGGCCGTTGGTGCTCGTGGAGGACGATTTATAGGACGTAACGGGGCGGGCCTGGGCTTTGCCGGTGTAGG
Organism: Hymenobacter psychrotolerans DSM 18569; assembly: GCF_900142395.1. Classification (GTDB taxonomy): domain Bacteria; phylum Bacteroidota; class Bacteroidia; order Cytophagales; family Hymenobacteraceae; genus Hymenobacter; species Hymenobacter psychrotolerans. The sequence goes on from NZ_FRAS01000001.1 coordinate 632,489, forward strand.
CCGGTACGCGGTGGGTCTGCACCTGGGCCTGGGCGGCGCTGCCGAAAACTGAAAGCAATAGCGTAGCCGCGGCCACACGGCCGAAAAGTTTTTTGGTATTCATGACGAGGGTGTGTTGGAGGTTGGGAGCGGGCGGGCCGGGGTGCGCGGTTCCGGCGGCGGGCTTGTGACAGGGGTAATTACAAAACCGTGCCAGTTTTTTAGAAAAGGGGGTGACAGGTGACAAGTGACAAGTGACAGGTAAATGGGGATGAGGTGAAAAGCAGAACGTCATTCCGAGCGTAGCCGAGGAATCTCGCTAGTGTGGCAAACCACCTTGCGCACGTCAACACCCAGGATTCCTCGCCTGCGCAGCGCAGCGCCCGGAATGACGGTCCCCCCCTGCCCCCCATCACCAGTTACCTGTCACCTCTTACCTGTCACCTCATCACTTTCCACGACTCCAATGGGTTACATCGGAAGGGGCTGAGGCATAAAGAGGCACAGGCGGCGCCGCTTGTCTTTGCTCTTCATCCGAGGCCGACCCCTGAGCGGGCGGCCGCGCTGCTTCTGCTGGCCCTGTTGTTTCCGTCGCGAAGGAAACCGGCCGGCCGGGCTGCCCCACGCCAGGTCGCGAGCTGCGGCGGGGCGGCTGGTTCAGCGCAAGTGTTCGGGTGAGGCTTTTTCATCCTTTACGTCTTCTTTCTGATGAAACTGAACCGCTTGCTGCCCCTGTGCGGGCTGCTGGCTGGCGCCTGGCTATTGCCCGCCTGCCACCAATATTCCACCGAAAACATGGCCGTGACGGAGCAGGTAGAAGCTGCCGCAGAGCCGGCCGCCGCGCCCGATGCCGCGGCCAACGCCGCCGATACCATAGGGCCGGAAAGCCGCGAGAACTACACTGTTATCCACGAAAACCCGTTTCTGGATGCCCGCCGCAACCCGCTCAGCACCTTCGCCATTGACGTAGATAAGGCTTTCTACGCCAACGTGCGCCGCTTCCTGACCCAGGACCGGCAGCTGCCCCCGCCCGACGCCGTGCGGCTGGAAGAGCTGGTGAACTACTTCCCCTACTCCTATCCGCAGCCCACTACCGGCCCGGCCTCATTGAACGCGGAAGTAGCCGCCTGCCCCTGGAACCCCGCGCATCAGCTGGTGCTGGTAGGGGTGCAGGGCAAGCAGGTTTCAACGGAGAATCTGCCGCCTGCCAACCTGGTGTTTCTGCTGGACGTGTCGGGCTCGATGGAAGACCCGGACAAGCTGCCGCTGCTGAAAGAATCGTTGCGGGAGCTGGTGCAGCAGGCGTTGCGGCCGCAGGACTACGTGTCGATAGTGGTGTATGCCGGGGCGGCCGGGCTGGTGCTGCCCCCCACGCCGGGCACCAATTCGGAGGCTATTCTGGAGGCGCTGGACGAGCTGCAGGCCGGGGGCTCGACGGCGGGCGGGCAGGGGCTGCGGCTGGCCTACCAGGTGGCGCGCCGGCACTTCCGGGCCGGCGGCAACAACCGCATCATTCTGGCCACGGATGGCGACTTCAACGTGGGCGAGCAGTCGGATGCCGACATGGAGCGGTTGGTGACGCAGGAGCGGGAATCGGGCGTGTTTTTGTCGGTGCTGGGCTTTGGCCGCGGCAACCTGCAGGACAGCCGCATGGAGCTGCTGGCCGACAAAGGAAACGGCAACTACGCATATATCGACAACATCGGGGAGGCCCGGCGGGTGCTGGTGAGTCAGTTCGGGGGCACCTTGTTTACGCTGGCCAAAGACGTGAAAGTGCAGGTGGAGTTCAACCCGGCGCTAGTGCGCGAGTACCGGCTGCTGGGCTACGAAAACCGCCTGCTGGCCGCCGAAGACTTCAACGATGACCGCAAAGATGCTGGTGAGCTGGGCGCGGGCCAGCAGGTAACGGCCCTCTACGAGGTGGTGCCCGCCGGGGCCCCGGCCTCTTCCGCCGCTACCGTTGACGCGCTGAAGTACCAGACCACGGCCACCGCCCCGGCGGCTACGGCCAGCCACGAGCTACTGACCGTGAAGCTGCGCTACCAGGAGCCGCAGGGCAGCCCCAGCCGCCTGCTCACGCTGCCCGTGCGCGGCTTCCGTTTCAACGAGCCCATAGCGCAGGCCTCCGACAATCTGCGCCTGGCGGCTTCGGTGGCGCAGTTTGGGCTGTTGCTGCGCCACTCCCGGCACGGTGGAACAGCCACCTGGGAAAGCACGGCCGCTTTGGCGCGCAGCGTGGCCGGGCCGGATGCAGATGGGGCCCGCGCAGAATTCCGGGAGCTGGTGCAGCAGGCGGCCATGCTGAGCAGCGCAGTAGCGGCCGGCCGGTGATACGACTGTGGCACGTTCAGTAGCTTCACCGGCCGTCGTGGCTCTGTGTTCGAGTATAGGCCAGCCAAGCTGAATGCAGAATCCCGGCGGCCAGTGGATCAGCCGCCGTATCAACTATGTGAGGTGAAGCTACCGCTCTACTGCCAGGGAACGGGTAGCAGTAGCTGGCCCTGCCACAATGCGCAGCACGTACAGGCCCGCCGGCAGACCAGCTACGCTCAGTTCGTGGCGCATATCTGGCGCCAACAGCGCCACTTGCTCAGTGCGCACAACCCGGCCCAAACCATCCAGCAGAACGAGTGTAGCGCGCGCCAGGCCGGGCCAAGCAGGCAGCATGACGGAAACAGTGGTGCGAGCCGGATTGGGGAAAACAGCAATAGCACCGCTGCTCAGTGCCGGGGTGCCGGAGGATAGTACTACATCGGTGAGAGAGGCCAGAAAAAAACCGGTGGAAGTGCCCGGCCGGGTGAGGGAAAGGAGCCCGAAGCTGATGGCTGGACTATCAAAACTGCCGGCTACATACAAACGTGCACCCTGCAGAACTACTGCAGTGCCAGCGTCGCGGGAGGGGCCACCGGCTTGCTGTGCCCAGTCAAATGGGGCGGCACTGCCCGCATCGGTGAGCTTGGCCAGAAACACATCGGCCTGGCCGGTTGTAGACAAGGTGGTGCTGCTGAAGAGGGCAGCAGGGCTGTCGAAGTAGCCGGTTACATACACGTTGGGGCCGTGTACGGCCAGCGCATTGCCTACCTCCGCGCCACTGCCTCCGGCCTGCTGGCCCCAGGCAAAAGAGCCGGCGTTGCCCGCATCAGTCAGCCGGGCCACGAATAGGTCCAGGCTGCCGGCATTTGTGAGGCTACTGTTGCCTATGGCGAGAGTCGGACTACCAAACTGGCCCGTCAGATACACATTCGTGCCCTCAACCGCCACGGCATTTACCGCCTCGAAGCCTGTGCCACCAGCATACTGAGCCCAGGTAAAACCGGCAGTGCTGCCGCCGTCGGTGAGCTTTGCTACAAACAAGTCGGAGTTGCCGGCATTGGGTAGCAGCGTACTGCCAAAGCGGGTAGTGGTGCCGGAGTACTGGCCAGCTATATAGACGCTGGTTCCACTGGCTGCCACGGCTTTTACCAGGTCGGCGCCGGTGCTGCCGCCGGCCTGCTGGGCCCAGGTAAAGCTGGCAGTAGCACCCGCATCAGTAAGCTTGGTGACGAAGATGTTGGAGCCGGAACTGCTGGCGTTGCTCAGGCTGATGGAGCCCAATGTGGTGGTGGCGCCCCGGAAAGTACCGGCAGCATATACGCCGGAGCCTGAAACTGCTAATCCCGCCAGCTCCTCGCTGCCTTGCCCACCGGCCCGGTACGCCCAGCCAAAACTGCTGCTGGTTCCGGCGTCAGTCAGCTTGGCAACAAACAGGTCGGAGTTGCCAAAGGTGTCGGCGTTGTTCAGGAAGGTGGTACCGATGCTGGCGTTGCGGCCGGTGAAAATGCCCCCTATATAGATGGCAGTACCACTGACGACCACGGACTGCACGTACTCGCCGCCGGCGGTGCCACTTATCTGCTGGGCCCACACAAAACGGCCGGCACTATTGCTCCATTTGGCCACGAACCCATCATTGGCAGTACCGGTACTGGTGAGCGTGGTGGTGCCGAACGTGGCGGTATTGGCGAAATCACCCACTACAAGTACCTCGTCGTTAGCGTTGGCCGCCGCTGCTCTCACCGAAATGCTGGTGCCGGCCGTGCCCACGGCCGTTTGCCAGGCCGGTGCCTGCGCCTGTGCAGCTGGCATAGCCACAACCTGTAGAACCAGCCCCAGCACTAGGCGGCAGGTAAGCGAAAAAGCGTGTTTCATGGCCGTGAGGGAAAAAGTGTTGTAATGCTAGAAAATTATATATAAAGATACTTGCGGGGGCGCTTTTCTGCTACAGGCACGGCTAGTGCTGTCAGGGCTTGTTGGTGGGCTCCGGCTTTGGGGTGGAAGAGGGGATGCCCAGGCGCCGCTCCAGCTCGGAGGCCACAAAGTTGGCGTCGTATTTCAGCTCCGGCGTGTCGGCGAGGCGGGCGGCGGTGCGGGCTTCTTCGAGGGCTGGCCGGAGCTTTTTCAGCTCGGTATAGCTGTAGGCGAGGTGGAAATGAGCCGGCGCATAGTCGGGGCGGAGCTTGATGGAGCGCTGAAACAGCGGCAGGCTTTCCGTAAACCGGGTCTGGCTCATGCGGGCGTAGCCCAGCTTGTAGTAGGAGCTGTAGTCGCCCTGCCCGTGCTGGTGCGCGATGGTGTAGTGGCGGGCCATGAGGGCGTAGAGTGTCGCTGGCGACTTATCGGCTTCGGCGCACTGGCACTGCTCCACCTGAAAGTAGTAGTCGGCCAGGGCGCGGTTGAGCTTATAGTTGCCCGGTTGCTGCTTCAGCAGATTCTTGAGCACCAGCTCCACCGCAAACGGGTAGCGGATGGCGGCCCGCGTGTACTTCGCCCGCAGCGAGTCGAGCCGTTCCAGCGGTTTCAGATCCACAAAGCCGAAGCCTTCCAGCTCCCGGCTGCGCAGGTGGTAGTTGAGGGCCAGCTCGGTTTGCTTGAGGGCCACGGCCGGGCGGCGATGTTTGGGGTCGAAGCCGTTGAGCAGCTTCCACGCCGACTCATACTGGCGGTCCTGCATCAGCTCGGTGGCTTTGCGCAGTACTTCGGCCTCGGTAGCGGTGGCCGCGGCGGTTTTGGAGGTCTGGGCCTGGCCTGGAACCGCGGCCAGCAGCAATAAAAAAAGCAAGTAACGGTGCAGCATATCGGGAGTATACGCCTGAGCGGGGCGGGGCAGTTGGCCGATACGCGACAATAAATGTTGCAAGCGCGGCCTGTTCGCGGTTGGCCGTCTACTAAGTTCCTCCGTACTTGCTGCCTATGCTCTTCTATACCGTCATGAAGCCGCTCGTGCAGGTGGCGCTGCGCGTGTTCTTCCGCCGCCTCGAAATCCGCCACCGTGACCGGCTCCAGACGCCGGGGCCGCTGCTGATGGTGAGCAACCACCCCAACACGCTCATGGACCCGCTCGTGGTAGCGGCTAACCGCCGCCAGCCCATTGCGTTTCTGGCCAAAAGCACATTTTTCAAGAACCCGGTATCGAGGGCAGTGCTGACCTCCGGCAATTCCATTCCCATCTACCGCCGTCAGGACGTGGAAACCGGCGCCGAAGCCGTGACGCCCGAGCAGCTGGCCGCCCAGAACGAGGCCACGTTCGGCAAGTGCTACGATTACCTGGGCCGCGGCGGTACGGTGATGATTTTTCCGGAAGGCACCAGCGTGAGCGAGCGGCGCCTGCGGCCTCTGAAAACCGGGGCGGCGCGCATTGCGCTGGGCGCCGAAGCCCGGCACGATTTCAAGCTGGGGCTGCGGATACTGCCGGTGGGTATCAACTACTTCGACCCGCAGCGGTTCCGTTCCGACGTGCTGGTAAACGTGGCTCCGCCCATTCGGGTGGCCGACTATGCCGAGGCGTATTACCAGGACCCCGCCGCCGCCGCCGACCAGCTCACCGAAGACATCCGGCGGCATCTGGAGCAGCGTCTGGTTATCACGCGCGACGCGGCCGAGGACGAGCTGGTGCAGCAGCTGGAGCGCACCTTTACCGGCCACCTCATCGAAGACGACCCGCGCACGCTCTACGACAATTTCCAGCTGAGCCGCACCCTGCTGCAGGCCGTGGCTTACTTCGAGAAAAACGACCCCAACCACCTGGGCGAGGTGCGCGAAAAGCTGGCGGTGTATCTGCAGCAGCTCCGGCAGTTCGGCCTCACCGATGAGGCCCTGGAGCGCACCGGCTCACCCGATACGCGCACGGCCCGCGCCATCCAGGCCGGCCTGAAGCTGACGCTGGGGCTGCCGGCATATCTGTATGGGGCGCTCAACAACTATCTGCCCTACAAGCTGCCGTCGATGGTGGCCAAGCGCGCTACCAAAGAGGTGGAGTTTGTGGCGCCCATCATGCTGGTAGTCGGGATGCTGACGTTCAGCTTCGGCTACGCGGCCCAGATTGCGCTGGTGCACCGCTACCTGACCCACGACTGGCGCTGGACGCTGCTGTATGGGCTCAGCCTGCCGGTGTCGGGGTTTTATGCGCTGTATTACGCCAACAAGCTGGCCGGGCGGCTGCGGCGGCTGCGGGCGTTGCGCCTGTTTCGGCAGCAGCGCCCCGTGGTAGAGGACCTGCTCCGGCAGCGCGCCACTATCCTGCGTCTTCTGAATGAAGCGCGCCAGGCTTACCTGCGGCACGCCCGCTAGGCCGGTTGCCGGTGCTACCAGGCTACCTTAGAGCCGAAGCCCAGGGTCAGGATTTCGCTCCAAGAAAGGGCCTTTTTGTTGGTAGCCCGGCTCCAGAAGTACAGGTCGTTGGTGCCCAGCTCGGCATAGGCCGCTACCCGCGGCGCCCCGGCCCGCACACCCGAATACGATACCCGCGGCGCGAAATACGCGCCCGTCCGGACTTTCGAGGAAAACCAGTAGTAGTCGCCGGGGTATTTGCCCGGTTCCTTGCTGTCTAGCATGGTGTTGCCGTGGGTGTAGCTGATGTAGCCGCCCACGGCCGGGCTCACGTTCCAGTGCCGGCCCAGGCCCGCATTGATGGGCAGATACGTGGTTTTGAACGTGAAAACAGCCAATGGCTGGCTGCTGAAGCGGCGCGGCACATAGCCCAGCAGTACTTCGGGCTCCATGTGCTGCCCGGCCAGCCGCACGCCCCCGCCCAGCGCCACCATGCCCGCTCCACCGCCAATCTGCAGGGTCAGGAAGAACGGCACAGTGCGGCGGTGCGGCTCCTGCACTGGGGTAGCATCCTGCGCCGCTGCGCCGCCAGCGCGCAGTAGCAGCAAGCCCAGCAGAATGGAGGTGCGAACGGAAAGCTGCCTCATGGCCCTCTGGAAATACTGTTTCTGTAGCGGGCCGGGGAGTGGCTAAAACTCTGCTTTGATGCCCAGGCCCAGGGTCAGGATGTCTAACGGGCTCAACGACCGATAGTTGCCGTTCGGGACGTAGCTCGTCAAATACAAATCGTTGGTGCCCAGCTCGTAGTAGCCGGAGAGGCGGCGGGAGCGGCCCGAGGCCCGCTCGGTGCGCAAATAGCTGACCCGGCCGCCCAGCAGTATCGCACCCACCCGCGTATCGGTCGAGAACCAGTAGTAGCCTTTCGTGTATTGGCCCCGCACCTCATCGTTGATGGTGTTGTGGGTGTAGCTCACGTACGCGCCTACCGTGAGGGGCCGCACCTCCAGGCGGGGGCTAAGCGCCAGCTTGAAAGGGGTGTAGAGAAACTTGGCCGTGGCAATAGTGAGGGTGGAGCCCGCATATTTTTTCGGCACGTAGCCCAGCAGAACTTCTGCCTCGGCCCGGTCGCGCCAGAAGCTGTAGCCAGCCCCGGCGGCCACCATGCCAAGGCCGCCGGCCGTCTGCACCACCACGTGGCGCGGCCGGAACCAGGGCAGCGAATCAGCAGGAGCCACCGGCTTCTGCTGCGCCAGAGTGGGCAGTACACTGGCAGCGCCTAGCCCCGCCAGCAAAAACAAAAGCCTGCGCATTAGAACCTGACTTTTTTCAGCCGAAACTGCGGCTCATCATCAGCATCATTCCACAGTGTCAGAATCACATACTGATTCTCCTCGAAGGCGTAGGAATTGATGTACGTTACGCCATCCTCAAAAGGCTCCCCAATGCTGAAGTCGTGGCGGTGGCCGTTCAACTCAAACACCAGCTTCGGCGCCTCGGCCAGACTCCGGGTGTAGTCTTCCTTCAGCGTCTGATCAAAGTCCAGGTCCTGCGGCGGCACGTGCGACATCACTATCTGCCGCTTGGCGCCCTGCAGGTCGCTGAGTTGCTGCTTCACCCAGGGCATGTCCGGCACGCGGCCATTAAAATTGTACTCGCGGCTGTTGGTGTCCACCATGATAAACTTGGTGTCGCCGTAAACGAAAGAGTAGTTCAGCGGCCCAAAAATGTGCTGGTACGCGGCGCGGCCGTTGCCCACATGGTCGTGGTTGCCGATAACGGTGAGGTACGGAATAGTCAGCTTGCGCAGGCGGTTGTCTACCCAGCGCATCTCGCGGGCCAGCCCGAAATCGGAAATGTCGCCCGCTATTACCATCAGCGAAATGCCTTGTTGCCGGTTTACGCTTTCTACCAGCGCCTCAGCCTGCTCATAAAAGCGCTGAGAGTCGCCGGTGAAGATAAAGCGCAGGGTGTCGCCGGCCGGGAGCGGATTCTCGGCCAGGCGGTCCAGGTTTTTCTGGGTAAGATTCGTCTGGCTGGCAGGGCCGCGAAAATCATTAGGACTAAATTCGAGCAGCTCGCAGCTGCTGAACAGGGCAGTGGCTGCAACCGCCAGCCCAAAGCGCCAGGGTTGAAGCAGAGTAGAGAAGGACATAGAGCAAAACCACTTCGGTGGCGAAACGAGGCCAGCCAATGCGAATGGTCTCACGCCTATATACTCGCTAACCAAGGCGGTTGTTTATTAAGAAACGTTGTCTGCGCCCTGCCAAGGGGCTTCGCCGGAGGAAACGTTTCCGGCAAAGGTTGTCTGCCGAAGAATTTGAGCCCGAAATGGAGCGCTGGCACTGGCCGGATTTTTTTTGCGTTTCCTGCACCTGGCTGCGCTGCCGACACCGGACCAGGCAATGCCGTTTCAACGAAAAAGCGCCCCCGGAGGAGGCGCTTTTTGCTTTGATGGAAACTAATGCGGCGTTACTTCACCACTTTCAGCTGCTGGCTGCCGTCGGCGGTGAGCAGGCGCAGGGTGTAGACGCCGGCCGGCAGTGCGCCGGTAGCCAACTGGGGCTGCTGCGGCACGCCGGCACGCAGCGTCAGGGCCTGGCGGCTAACCTGGCGGCCCAGCGCATCCAGCAGAACCAGTGTAGCTGCACCGCTGGTGGTGGGCGCCAGCTGTACCGTCAGCTGCTGGCCGAACGGCACCGGATAGGCACTCACCAGACCCAGGTTGGCGTTGCGGCTGGCGGCAGTTTTCTGCACAACGGCCGTGCGCAGGCGCACGTTGGTCAGGTACACATTGTTGCCGTAGTCGTTGATGTTGGCGAAGCGCACCAGAATCCGGGAGGGGCCGCCGGCTGCCAGCAGGCTGGAGAGGTCCACCGTTTCCTGGCGCCAGTCGGCCGGGCCGCTCGGGGCCCATTCAGAAGTCTGGAAACCCGTAACGGTGGCCAGGGCCGTGCCGCGCTTCAGGTAGCCCGTAGGCTGGAAGGTCAGGCCGCAGTCGGTGCTCACATCCACCCGGATACCATCGAAGTAAGTGGCGCTGTACGCTGCGTAGGCCACCCAGAAGTTGAGCTGCAGGCTGTTGGCACCGGGCGCCCGGCTGCTCAGCTCCAGAGGCGGCGTGATGAGGTAGTCCTCGGCGCCGCGCACGTTATCGGAGTAGTCGGCCACCATTGGCACGGGGCGCAGCAGCGTATCGGGACCCATGATGCTCTGGTCGCTGAGCTGCCAAGTGTAATTGGAGCTGGGGTTCTCAATCTGCCAGCCGGCGGGCGGGAAGGTGCCAGTGGTGAAGTTCTGGGCCAGCGGCAGCGCCCGCCCGTTCGACACCGTAATCAGGGCGCTTTGGGTGAGCGTGGTGGGGCCGTAGCTGTTGCTGGCCAGCAGCGTTACGCTATACGTGCCGGGCGTGCTGAACTGGATTTGCGGATTCTGCGACGCGGCCGTGGTGCCGCCCACAAACGTTACGCCCGCGCTGGGCGCAATGCTCCAGGCCCAGGTAGTCGGCTGCGACTGGCTTTGGTCGGTGAGGGTGATGGCCGTGCCGGGGCACACCAGCGTGCGGCTGGCCTGGAAGGCAACGAGCGGCGGGCCAGGGCAGTTGTTGAGCAGGGCAGGCTGGTTGAGGGCCCGGGTGCGGCGCCCGCGAAGCCCGTCTGAGGCCCGAATGGGCTGCACGCTGTACCACTGCTCGGCGCCGGCTCCTACGCCGGTCAGCACTACAGAAGTGCGCGTCACAGTCGTAATGGAGTCCATGTATTCGGCGCCCAGCTTGTACACTACGTAGGCCGAGGCCGTGGCGAGGGTATCCCATTGCAGCTTCACGGTATTGGCGCACACGTAGCCCAGGCGCAGGTTGCCGGGCAGCGGCGAAATAGTGAGCGGGGCTACCGACTGGCTGCTGGCCGCGCCGCGGGTTACGCGCACTTTCACGCGGCCCGAGGCCACACCGGCTGGCACGGTCCAGTCGAAATGCCGGGCCGTGGCGGCCACGCTGGCCGAAATCGGCAGCCAGGTAGCACCGTTGTCGGTGGTGTAGTCCAGCGCGAAGGTGCCGGTGCCAGTGGGGGCGTCCCAGCGCAATACTTCGTTTTCGCCGGGCACGAAGCCTTCCCCACCCAGCGGGTAAGTCAGCTCCACGCCATCCTCGATGTAGCTATACACCACGTAGTACGTCTGCGGGCCCTGGGGCACGGCCGCGCCGCGCACTGTCAGGGTGTAGGTGCCGGCCGTCGGTTCCTGCAGCGTCACCTGCTCCACGTTGTTGATGGAGTCGCGCGCCCGGATGGCATTGGCATTGAGCTGGGCCACGGTGGGCCGGTGGTCGAGCACCCAGGGCTGGTAGCTGCCGCCGCCGGGCGCGGCCAGCTCCATGTTCAGGTCGTTTACCAGGCTGGGGTTGGAGTTGATGGCGGCCTCATAGTCGTGCCAGTACACCATCACGCGCAGCTCTTTCTTGCCCGAAGGAATGGTAAGGGTGTGGGTTTTGGTTTGGCCCGTCGTCAGCGAGTCTTTCAGGTAGGTGCGCTGCTCCAGCACCCGCACGGCCCGCAGCGCATTCACGCGGCCGTAGCCGAAGCGGAAGTCGGGGCCGGGGTTGCCGAGGTCTTCGGCGGTGTTCATCAGAGCGGCTTTGAGCAGGGCTGTGGGGGCTTCCTGCTGGCTGTTGAGCGAGCGGTAAGCCTGCACCAGCTGGGCCGTGACGCCGGCCACGCCGGGCGCCGCCATGCTGGTTCCGGTGAAAACGGCGTAGGTGTTGGGGTCGACGGTCGACGTGACGCTGGAGCCCACGGCGCACACATCGGGCTTGATGCGGCCGTCCTTGGCCGGGCCGCGGCTGCTGGAGCTGGCCAGCGCATCAGTGTAGAGCACGTTGCCCACGGTCACCACGTTTTTGCCCATTTTGTGGCCGCCCGTGATGTTGCCCCAGCCCGCGCCGGCACCGTAGTTGAAGTTGCTGGTGCCCGAGTTGCCCGACGAAAACACGTGGAGCAGATAGGGCCGCTGACGCGTATGCTGGTCTACGGTACGTGTGAAGCTGGTATAGCCCGCGTTGTTGCCGTCGCCGTAGCTGGAGTTGGTGACGCGCATGCGCCGGGGCCCGGCATATGCGGCAGGCGTGTTGTTGAGGTTGCCGGGGTACGAGTAGTACAGGTTGAACGCGGCCGTAGCGTTGCCGCGCACCCGCGGGTCCATGTTGCCGGCACCCATGATGATACCCGCTACATGGTCGCCGTGGTTGCCGCTGCTGGGGCCGGCGGCACTCTGGTCGAAGCGGCCCTGGTAGTCGATGTGCGGCCCGATGCGGCCGTCGTCGCCGTGGCCTACGGTCACGCCGCGCCCGTCGTAGTGGCGGCCCGCGCCGTAGTCGGTACTGATAGCGTTGGCGCGGTGGTCGGTGCGGCCCCGGAAGTTTTCCGGCTCCGCGGGCGGCGTGGCGGGCTCTACGGCACTCACCCAGGGCAGCGCCGTCAGGCGGGCAATATCGGCGGGGCGGCACAGCACCCGTAGCTGCTGCTCAAACTGCGGCTTGCCGGCTTCCTGCCACTCGGTCTGGCGCAGGGCCTGGGCGGCCTGGTTGGGCGTGATGGTGGCGTAGTATTGCACGTTCACCTCCACCAGGCCTCCGCCCCGCTGCATGTGGTCCGGAATAACGTTGCGGGCCAGGTCGCCGGCCAGCTTCCAGGTAGGCGCTACCGGCTGCACGCTCCGCAGCCCCAGCCCCGCCAGCCGCTGGTGGCTGAGGGTGGCGGGCAGCGAAGCCGTCCAGGCGTTGCGGGGCAGGTAGTCGAGCAGGCGCACGCCGGTGGCGGCCAGGGCGGCTTTCTGGGCGGCAGTGGGCAATTGCTCGAACTGCAGCACCCGGAACACCTGGCCCTGCCACGCGTCGGAAGGAGCAGTAGCAGGCTGCCGGAGCCACTCGGCGGCGTTGGCAGTGGGCGTTACCGGGCCCGAGGCCAGCTGCAGGGCGTAGCGGCCGGCCGGCTGGGCAGGCTGGGCCGAAGCCAGCAACGGCGCCAGTCCCAGCAGGGCCGCCAGCCCCAGGGAGTGAAGGTGTTTCATGCAGAAAGCAGGAGTAGAAGTTGTGTTCAGATGAAAATTGGATGAAGCGTGGCAGGAAGATACACAAGCGCGGGCAGGTTTGGTGCGCGCCCGGAAAATTGTGGGAGTCAGGCGAAAATGCGGAGTGGGAGGTGCAGGTAATGCAGTGACGTAGTGGAGAATACCAGACAGCACGCATCAATTGCTTTCCGAGTGGCGCTGGCATATTGGCCAACAAAAAAGCGCCTCCCAACGGAGGCGCTTTTCAGCTGTTTATGGTAGTGGCGTGGCTACTCCCGCACCAGTTTCACCATTTGCTGCTGGCCAGCCTGCTGCACACTCAGCAGGTAAAGGCCGGCGGGCAACTCGGCGGCGCGGGCAAGAGGCTGCTCATGCCAGCCGGCCTGCACGGTGCGCGTTTCCTGCCACAACACCCGTCCTGTAGCTTCCAGCACCCGCAGCGTGAGGGGGCCGGCAGCCGGAGCCTGCACCCGCAGCGTGAGCGGACCACCGTAGTGGGGCGTGGGGAAGGCTTCGGCCAGCAGCTTTGGCGTGGCACCGGGCACCTGCACCATCCGCACGGGCGAGAGGGTTTCGGTGCCATCCTGGTCTACCTGGCGGAGGCGGTAGTACACGGTGCTGGCCTGGTAGCGGGCCAGGTTTTGGTCGAGGAAGCGGTAGTCGTGGCGCTGGGCGGTGGTGCCGTGGCCCTGCACCTGCCCGATGCGGCGGAAGGTGCTGCCGTCGGCGCTGGCTTCCACCTCAAACCGGTCGTTGTTTTTTTCCGAAGCCGTGGCCCAGCGCAGTAGGCCGTCGTTGTCCTGGCGCTCCGCCGTGAAGTCTACCAGTTCCACGGGAAGCGGGTTGGCGGCGTTGCTCACCGTGAGGGCCCCCAATACAGTGGTGCTGAACGAAAAGCTGCGGCTGGTGCTGGTGGTAGTGGCAGCGGCTTGCGCCCCGGCTTTGGCCCAGGTGGTGGCACTCGTAGCGCGCCAAGCCTGTGCCTGCGCAAAGCTGCTCAGGTTGTGGTCGTTTTCGGGCAGCCAGCTCAGCGTCACGGCCACGGCATTGTTGACGTTGTTGCTGCTCGTGATGGTCCAGATTCGGTCGATGCCCTGCAGGGCTGGTACGGCGTTGTTCTGGCCGTAGCTCACGTTGGGCAGCAGCAGGCCGGCCGTGCGCTTCACCGTCACGGTCCCGATGTTGTTGCCGGGGTCGAGGGTGGCACCGTTGCCGAAGTTGGTGGCGCTGTTCACTCCTGTGCGCGTCACCTGCAGGTTGCCCTGCACGTAGCGGCCGGGCGCTTCTCCGCTCACGCTGGCCGTGTTAGGCAGGCTGATGGTGGCGGCTGCGGCCGTCCGTACCATGCCGCTCGTGAGCGTGAGCTGCTGCGTGATGGTCAGGTCGGCCGGTACGCTTACCACGTTTTGGGCGGCTGCACCGGTGTTGGCCACTTCCAGCTGCGCGAGGCTGGCACCGCCTGGAGTCAGGGTTTGGTTAGCCGTGCCGGTCAGGCGCACGAGGCCGGTCGAAGTGAGCGTACCGGCGTTGGTCAGGTCGCCGCCGACCTCCACGGTGCCGGCGTTGCTGAAAGTGCCGCCGGTTTTGTTCTCCAGCGGGCCAGCCACAAACAGGGTGGCGCCCGTGCTTACCGTGATGGTGCTGCCGTCATTCGTGAGTCCCTGGGCCGCCAGGGGGCCGGCCGTCAGGCTCAGCGCCAGAAAAGAGTAGAGTGGCTTCATATGGTATAAAGTAAAGCTTTAATTCCGGGATGGGTAGATACCTTCCAGAGCAATGCAGAAATTGATGCACAGATAGGGCGGCATATTGGGGTGGGGCTGGTTGCCGCCGGCTATTCCGATGGTGGGAGCACCCGCCATACTGGCGTTGGAAGCAACGCCAGTAGCATACTGCGTGCCTCCGGCACCATCGTTGGCCAGCAGAGCCCCACTGGGGTTGTTGGTGTTGCCCGGGCTAGTGGTAACCTGGGTAGCCGTGGCCGTATGGTTGTGGGCGGGCATCTGATTGAAGGTCAGCGTCACGTTTTCGGTCCCGGCTATTTCTCCCAGAGTATGGGGCGACAACCCTGGCCCCTGGCCATTGTGCATAGGTAAGCGGCCGCGTAGGTCGGGCAGCGCAAAAGTCGTCTGGCCGTTGCCGCCGTACGTTGTTCCCAGGAGAGAAAACAAGGCCGTGTTTTGAGCAATAGACAGTATTTGTCCGTCGCAGAAGGCATACCCTCTGGGTGGATAGGTGCCGGCAAACATGATGATTTCGCCAAGGTAAGGATACTCGCCCTGCACCGAGGCCGCGCCGCGGGTGCCGGCAGCGGCAGTGCCCGCCAGCAAGGTGCCGCCAAGCAGGGCGCCGAGGCGCTTAAGCCAGCCCCGGCGCTCGGGCTCGGCCTGGTGAGCATGGCTTGAGGACGGTACGATACCGGCGGGAGTAGCAATGAGTCGCATATAGCAGAGAAAAAAAGTCGGGAGAAGGAAGGCCTAATTGATGCGGAACCAGCCGGCGGTGCTGCCATTCACGACGTACACGAATTGCGCCGCGAAATTGGGCAGCAGGTTGCCGGTGCCGCTGCTGCTGGTCAGGCTCACGACCTGCGCATCGAGGTTGGTGACCACCAGCGTCTGGCCGTTGGTACCTATGCCCAGCGTAATGGTGCCGTTGCTCGTGTTAGCATTATCAGGCAGAATTACGACACCCGTAGTAGGGGCCAGTGCCGCGTTGCCAGTGGTAGGAATAGCAAAGGTGGCAGTCGTCTGAATGTTGGTAGCGGTGGTGCTGGCTGCCGGAGTCTGCCACGTGGCCAGGCCGCTGGCATCCGAGGTCAGGACTTTGCCTGCGCCCGGGGTGCCGCCCGTAATCTTCACCTGGCCGGCTACTTCCAGTTTCGCGCCGGGGCTCGTCGTGCCAATGCCGAAGTTGCCGTTGTTGAGGAAACGCGCCCACTCCGTTACGGCATTGGCCTGCGTGGCGCTGCCAAACCGGATGCCCGCGTTGGCGCCGCCCAAGCCCTGCTGGTTCAGCAGCCAGGTCTCCCCGTCGTTGTTGGAGCGGTTCCACTGCAGAAAGGCCCCTTGCTTGCTGATGGCATTGAACGTAGCGGCCGAAATGCCCCCATTCACCTCCAGCGCCTGCGCCGGATTCGTAACCCCGATACCTACGTTGCCGCCGGGTAATAGGCGCATTACGTCGCGGTAGTTCTGGCTAGGGTCGCCGTAGCTGCCCTGGCCGCTGGCACCTACCCGCAGCGCGAGGCCGGTTTCGGCACCGCCGGCATTCATGTAGGCTGTGCTGCCATCATGCGCGAAGTAGAGGTGGTCCCAGGCTGCGCCATTGCGCATACCTATAGCGTTAAGCACATCCAGCGTGAGGGCCGGAGTGGTGCCGATACCCAGGCGGCCTTCCTGCGTCAGCGACATGAAGGTCGTGTTGCGCGCAGAGGTAACATCGTAG
This sequence comes from Hymenobacter psychrotolerans DSM 18569, assembly GCF_900142395.1. Taxonomy (GTDB): domain Bacteria; phylum Bacteroidota; class Bacteroidia; order Cytophagales; family Hymenobacteraceae; genus Hymenobacter; species Hymenobacter psychrotolerans. The sequence continues at coordinate 648,557 of NZ_FRAS01000001.1, forward strand.
CTTACCCACTGAAACTGCTTGCCACCCAGCGCCGGCACCCCAAACGTAAGCGTGTTGGCTTCCATAAACACCCCCCAACGGCCCAGCCCGTTGTAGTTACCAGAAGTGAATTTGTCCCAGCCACGCGTGATGAGCGGTGCGTCAGCCTGGTTCAGTACTAGGCCTTTAGAGGAATTAGCGAACAGCGTGCCGTCGATGTCAATGCGCAGTTTCTCCGTGTTATTGGTCCGGAAAACCAGGTCCTGCGAGTTGATGGTGCCCAGAAAGTCGGTGGCGGCATTGATGCCCGGGTTGCCGGTGCGCAGCCAGCTCTGGGCGCCCGTGCCGGCTCCAATGCCCAGCGGCACCCATTGCCCGCCCTGGAAATACCAGAAGCCCGGCTGCAGGCCAGTGGTCTGGTACACGAGCATGCCTTGGCTGGTAGTCGTAAGGGCCGTACGCTGGGCTTCCGTCAGGCGGGGCACCAGCAGGCCCTTATTGGCCGCCGTGCCCGCCGAAATATCCAGCGCCGCGTTGGCATCGGGGGTGGCAGTGCCCACGCCTACGGCCCCGGTCTGGGCGTGCGCCCCCGAAGCCAGTCCGCTGAGGCCAAGCCCCAGCAGCAGACGATAAAAGTGTTTCATAGAGTAGAATGTAGGAGAGAGAAGAGCAGGTAAATATAGAAAAAATCTAATTTGTTATTATGTGTCTACTGCTAAAATCAAGCAAGTAAAAGTGCGTAATAGGTTGGTGGTGAGAGTTGTGGGTTGCCAAAATAGCGCATCAGCCCGGACGCTCCACACGTACACTACCCGCCGGCAATGGGTGTGGGCGGCTACTTGGCTGCTGCCCGCGCGTCCAGCAGTGTTTCCAGCTGTTGCAGCCGGCTTTCCAGGGTGGCGGTGCTGGCCATGTGCTGCTGCCGCAGTTGCGCCTGGGTGGCCGAAAGCTCGGTGCGCAACTGCTCTATTTGCTGCTGCTGTTCCTTCAGGGCCTCTACCAGCACCGGCGTCAGCTGGGCGTAGTTCACGGCCTTAAGCCCATCGGCACCAGTCATGACCAGCTCAGGATATACCTGCTCCAGTTCCTGCGCAATAAAACCCAGCTGCTCACCCTGCGGCCCTTTGCCGGTACGGAATCGGTAGCGGCGGCCCTGCAGCGCCCGGACTCCGGCCAGGGCGTCAGCCAGAGGACGTATGCTGGTTTTCAGGCGGGCATCGGAGCTGGAAGCTACCACGCCGTTCAGGGTGAGGTTGCCGGTGATGGTCATGCCGCCTTCGGAGTACACCGCCACTTTCCGGTCGGTGGCGCTGGTGCCGGCCCCCACAATATTCAGGGCATCCGTCGTGAGGTTGCCGTAGCCAATAGTGCCGGCTTGCGTCTGCTTGCCCGCTACGCCCGCGCCAAACTCCAGCGTATTGCTTCCGTCGATTTTGGCATTGCCAACTATGTGCAGCCTGGCCTGTGGAGTGCTGGTACCGATGCCGACGTTGCCGCTGGCGCTGATGTCGACGGAGCTGGTGGGGGCCCCTGGCCGGATGCGGAAAGGAAGGCGCGAGCCATTGGTCAGGTCGCGCACGAAGAAGTTGGCTTCGTTGGCCCCGATGTCCCAGGTCTGCGCGTTGAAGCCACCGGAGTTGTTTTGCTCCATCCGGATGGCCGGCGTGTTGTTGTTGGTCAGGTGCAGCAGCAGTGCAGGCGAGGCCGTGCCCACCCCCAATGCACTGCTGCTGAGCGTGCCGGTGGTGGTCAGGGCGCCGGTGAAGTAGCCGGCCCCGGCCACGTGCAGCGGGTACTGCGGACTGCTGAGGCCGATGCCCACGTGGCCGGTATGGTTCCACGTCAGCACAAGCTTGCGGGTGCCACTATGAGTAGTGCCCAGCGCGCCGCCCGTGTAGCCGTACAGCACCGGCCCATCAACGGTCTGGCCCTGCCAGTTTTTGGGGTTGGCGGCGGAGCCGTACCAGCCCAGGCCGTGGTTGTTATCGGAGGGGGCCCGCAGGTGTATGTCGTAGTCGTTGAAACCGTAGTTCTGGGTGGCTTGGGCATGAGCCCCGGCGGCACCGAACAGGAGCAAAGAGAACAGCACACCGGCCGAGCGGCAAACAGAGGAAAGGTGTTTCATAGGGGTAGTATTGTTTATCTTACAAAGTAATACAAATCAGAATGGTACTTAAATAATGCGTGGCAAAGTGCTGACTAGCAGGTTTATAGCACCTAAGTTCTGGTGCATGAACAGCGCCGACTTTTAGCCGCGCCATTGCCAGCTGCGCAGCTGCGCCGAAGCACCCAAAAACTCCGTTCTTGCCAAACTTTTTAGCGACTGCCCGCATTGTAGCAGTTCCTTCCAATCCCTTCGAATGGCCAAGCTCAAGACCCTCTATTTCTGCCAGAACTGCGGTGCCCAAAGCGCCAAATGGATAGGCCGCTGCCCCAGCTGCGGCGAGTGGAATACCTACGTTGAAGAAGTTATCCAGAAAGAAGACACCAAGGCCGCCGGCTCCTGGAAAGCCTCTACCACGGTGGGTACCACCAAAGCGGCCAAGCCCCGGGTTATCAGCGAGATTCACTTTGAAGAAGAAGCCCGCTTCAACACCAACGACGGCGAGCTGAACCGCGTGCTGGGTGGGGGCCTCGTGCCCGGCTCTCTGGTGCTCATTGGCGGCGAGCCGGGCATCGGCAAAAGCACGCTCATGCTTCAGATTGCCATGAGCCTGACCCAGATGAAGGTGCTCTACATTTCGGGCGAGGAGAGCGAGCAGCAAATCAAGATGCGCGCCGAGCGGCTGGGCGAGCAGCACCCCAACTGCTACATCCTCACCGAAACCAACACCCAGAACATCTTCAAGCAGATCGACACGCTGCAGCCCCACGTCGTCATCGTCGACTCTATCCAGACTCTGCATTCGGGCCTGGTGGAGGCGGGGGCCGGCTCCGTGAGCCAGGTGCGCGAGTGTACCACCGAGCTGCTGAAGTACGCCAAGGAAACCGGCGTGCCGGTGCTGCTCATCGGCCACATCACCAAAGATGGCTCCATTGCCGGCCCCAAAATCCTGGAGCACATGGTAGATACAGTGCTGCAGTTTGAGGGCGACCGGCACCTGAGCTACCGCATTCTGCGCACCATCAAGAACCGGTTCGGCAGCACGTCGGAGCTGGGCATTTATGAGATGCAGGGCACGGGACTGCGGCAGGTGAGCAACCCCTCCGAAATCCTGCTTAGCCAGCGCACTGAGAGCCTGAGCGGCATGGCCATCGGGGCCACGCTGGAAGGCAACCGGCCGCTGCTGGTGGAGGTGCAGGCCCTCGTGACGCCCGCCACCTACGGCACCCCTCAGCGCAGCTCTACCGGCTTCGATGCCAAGCGCCTGCAGATGCTGCTGGCTGTGCTGGAAAAGCGTAGCGGCCTGCGCCTGGGCCAGCACGACGTGTTCCTCAACATTGCCGGTGGCCTGCGCCTCGATGACCCGGCGCTGGACCTGGCCGTGTGCGCCGCCGTCGTCAGCTCCCTCAACGACGTAGCTATCCGGGGCGAGGTGTGCCTGGCGGCCGAGGTGGGGCTGAGCGGCGAAATAAGAGCGGTAAGTCGCCTCGACCAGCGCCTGAGCGAAGCCGAGAAGCTGGGCTTTGCTGAAATGTACATCTCGCAGTTCAACGCCCGCGGCCTCGACTTGGCCCGCTACGGCATTCGGGTGCAGCCAGCCGGCCGGCTGGATGAAGTATTGGAGGGTTTGTTTGGATAATATCCGCAAAAGGTAGGGCAGCAGGGCTGGCTACGAAAAAAAGACCGCAAATGGATTGGATTATCACAACCCAAAACCCGTATCTTCGATACAGGAATTGACTTTTACCGCGAATGATGTGACGGGGCGCCACAAGCGGCCGGACCAGCTTAGCGGCAACTTCCGAAGCTATCTGCCAGAACTACTTGCTCCGATGTCGTACTCTATTCGCTTTCTTTCCGGGTGGTTGCTGGCCGTTGGTCTCGCGGCCCTGTCCTTCGAGGCTCAGGCCCAGGGCACTGTAACGCTCACCGGCAAAGTAAACGGCAGAACCCGGGACACGGTGGCCGTGGCAGTCCGCGAAAATCCGCTTGATCTGAAAGAGCAGATTACCTACGCCCGCCTCGACGACAAAGGCGAGTTCCGGATGGCTATTAAGCTGGATGGCCCCGCCCGCGCCGACCTGGTATACGGCGAAGATGTAGCCGACCTGTTTCTGGAGCCCGGCGATGCGCTGGAAATCCGGTTCCGGGGCAGCGACCTGCCCGGGTCCGTGCGCTTCAAGGGCCGCGGTGCCGAAGCCAATACCTACCTGTCGGATCTGGACGAGCAGTTCATCGAAAACGACGGCTTTCAGGTGCTGCCCGACAACATCATGCTGTACGAGGCTGGCTTCGTGTCGTTTCTGGACTACCGCCGCAAGGAGGAGCAGAAGTTTCTGAAAAACGCCATCGAGGACAATAAGTTCAGCGAAGCCTTCCGCCGGTATGCGCAGGCTGAAATCGACTACAGCTACGCCAACGACAAGCTCACGTTCCAGGACCTGCGCGAACAGGTAGTGGCCACGGAAGGCCGCCTGAAAATGTCGCCTTCCTACTTTGAGTTTCTCAACGATAAGAAGCTGATCAACAACGAGGCGGCTATCCAGAGCGAGATGTACCAGGAGTTTCTGCTGAACTACATCCACTACCTGGCTACTACCGCCGGCAAGCAGCGCTCCGACCCCGATTTCTATCAGGTGTGCTACGACATGGCCCGCAAGCAGCTCAGCGGTGCCGTGCGCCCCGTTATTATGGGCCGCGTGATGCAGGAGTCGTTCCGGTTTGGGCACGTCCGGCAGTCGGAGGCGATGCTGGCCGACTTCCGCAGCGTGGACACCAAGAACGTGTACACGCCCGTGCTGCGCCAGGATTTCGACACGCACAAGGCGTTTGCTATTGGCTCCATGGCGCCCGACTTCAAGCTGACTACGGCCAAAGGAGATACAGTAAGCCTGCAAAACTTCCGGGGCAAGCTGGTGTACATCAACTTCTGGCGCACAACCAGCGGCCTGAGCCTGCGCGACCTGCCCTACGCCGCCGACCTGGCCAAGAAATTTGAGGACAAGAACATCGTGTTCCTTAACATTGCTCTCGACGAAAACGAAGGCGCCTGGAAGCAGTTGGTAGTAAGCAAAAAGCTGCCCGGCGTGCATGTGCGGGCCGTGGGTGGCATGCGGGCTCCTATTGCCCGGGCTTACGCTCTGGAAGATGTGCCGGCCTATTTCCTGCTGGCCGAAGACGGTACCTTCCTCAACACCAAGCCCAAGCGCCTGAGCAGCCGCGCCGCCGTCGACGAAATAAAGCAGTCCTTCGGCAAAGCCAGCACCTATACCAGCCTGCTGCCTACGGAGGCACCGGCCAAGTAGCACGGGCTTCGCAGCCGAAATAAGAGAAGCGCCTCCCGAAACATCGGGGGGCGTTTTTGTTTGAAGAGGCGGTCCTGTCTGGCCGACGTACCTTTACCCGCAGCATGGCTTCCCTTCTCACCGACTCGCTCAACTTTATTTCCAAGGCTACGCCGCGCCGCGTCTGGAACACGGCCCAGGTGGTGGGCGGCTACGCCCTGAGCAAACTGACGGGCAAGGCGCGGCACTGGGGCCTGCCGGTGGCGCTCAGCTTCGAGCCGACGACCAGCTGCAACCTGCGCTGCCCGGAATGCCCCAGCGGGCTGCGCTCCTTCACGCGGCCCACCGGCATGCTGCCCGACGAGCTGTTCCGCAAGACCATCGACGAGGTAGCGTCGCGGCTGTGGTACCTGATTTTTTACTTTCAGGGTGAACCGTACCTGCACCCCAATTTCCTGGATCTGGTGCAGTATGCTTCCCGCAAGGGCATCTACACGGCCACCAGCACCAATGCCCACTACCTCAACGACAAAAACGCCCGCCGCACCGTGGAAAGTGGCCTCGACCGGCTTATCATTTCCCTGGACGGCACCACGCAGGATGTGTACCAGCAATACCGGGTGGGCGGCAAGCTCGACAAAGTGCTGGAAGGCACGCGCAACCTGATTAAGTGGCGGCGGGAGCTGAAGAGCCAGACGCCGCGGGTGGTATTTCAGTTTCTGGTGGTGCGCCCCAACGAACACCAGATGGAGGAAGCAAAGCAGCTGGCTGCCGAACTGGGCGTGGATGACGTGTGGTTCAAAACGGCTCAGATCTACGACTACCAGCACGGCTCACCGCTCATTCCCACCATCGACTACTACTCGCGCTACGAAAACAACCAGGACGGTACCTGGAGCATCAAAAACCGCCTGCTCAACCATTGCTGGAAGATGTGGCACAGCTGTGTCATTACCTGGGACGGGCTGGTGGTGCCCTGCTGCTTCGACAAGGACGCCGAATACCGCCTCGGCGACCTGAAAACCCAGACCTTCCGCCAGCTGTGGCACGGCCCCAAGTACCGGCAGTTTCGGGCGTCGCTGCTCAAGGGCCGCGACCAGATAGAGATGTGCCGCAACTGCACCGAGGGCACCAAAGTCTGGGGCTAAGAGTGCCTGTAGGCCTGACGCTACAACGACCAAGTGCGCCCCGGACCTATCCGGGGCGCACTTGGTCGTTGTGGCGTAGCGAGGAGAGCCGGTGCTATTTGTGGTTCTTGCGCAGGTTTTTGCCCAGGTCTTCCACAGTTTTCAGAAACTCATCTACATCAGCATCGGCATAGACGCCGTAGGCCGAGGAGATGGTGCCTTTCACGCCGTCATTGGTTTCGATGGCGTAGAGGATGGACATGTCGTCCGGGTCGCTTTCCCCCTCAAAACGGTAGAAATCCACGATGGTCACTTCGTTGGGAGCATAGCTCTTGCTCCGGTCGGTGCCGATGGTGTGCAGGCGGCCTTCCGTCACCCGGAAGTCTTCCGTGAAACCGTCTTTGTTGAGCTTGTTCTCTACACTAACGAGCGAGTGTTCTTCTTCTTTGTCTTGCATGATTGTGTGGTATTCGGGAATGAGAGAGAAATAGCACAGTACGCACGAGAGCAACCAGAACGCCCCCGTATCGGCTATACGAGGGCGGTACGGGGGCGGGTTGCCCTTATTTCAGGAAGATCTGTGGGCGCCTATTGGGCCTTGTAACGGGCTTCGGCTACCTCAATGGTGCGCTGCAGCCGGTCCACATCAATAGCCGAGCAGGCACCGCCGCAGCCCTTGGCGCAGCCGGCCTCCGACTTGCTGAAAAAAGCGCGCCAGAACAGCCGCCCTACATAGAACGCCGCCGCCGCAAAGAGCAGTCCGATAATCAAGGTTTGTAACCACATAGCAGCCACAAAACTACGGCGCTACCGGAAAAGTTTGCTCCTGCCAAAATCGAAATGCCCGCCGGAACTACCAGCGGGCATTTCTAGATACATCAGGTAGCTGACTGCCTTACGTCAGAACAGCCGTCTGCGCTTTCAGGACCTGGCGCGCAACGGCCAGGTTCGTGTCGCGCGAGTTCACCGCCAGATAGATGAACTTGTCACCGGTGGGGGAAAGCTTGATAACGTGCAGCTGGTCGGTCAGCGTGAGCAGGATGTCCTGCACCGTCTGGTTGAGCTTCAGAGCCTGTATAGCTTTCAACTTTTGCTTTACCACTTCGGTATTGTAGGCAGCAGCCGTATCAATATCGAAGTCAGCAATGTTAGTGTGAGAAGCCAGGGCCATACCCGTTTCGGTTTCTACTACTGCAACGGCCAACAGCGTAGGCAGTTCTTCCAGGATTTCTTTAACGGCTTGTTTGGGGGTTGACATCGGAGTGATGATAGTAAAAAAGGTGAGTTATTGAAGCTGTGCGGTTTGGCGACGTAGTATTTCCGATGCCATACCCAAATTGGTGTCAGCGAAACGAACGGCGAGGAAGCAGTACCAGCCGCGGGTTGGCAGTGGGCGGATCAGATGCAGCTGGTCTTCCAGGAGCAGGGTCATCTCAGTGAGCGGCCCACCCGGAATTTGCCGGGCAGCCAGCGCGGAGTCTGTCTGGCGTAGCAGCTTGGCATACCGCAGACTGATCTGGTTTGGATTCAGCGCCGACGCTGTGGTGTAGGAAGCAAGCACACGGCCTGACGATACTTCCACCAGGCAGGCCAGCAGCATTTCCGGCAACTCGGTGAGCAGCTGCTCAAGGACCGTCCGGGCCGCCTGGCCGGCGTCATCGGTAGTCCCGACCGTGATTTTACGCAGACTGAATCTGTTTAGGAAAGAAAAGGGCATGCGAAGAAGAAGGGGAAAGCGGCTGATACGCCCGCGGCAACGCTGCTAGAAGAGCCACCAACGGCGCTTTTTAGCGGTGGCTTCGCGCGGAAGCAGCGTCACGTTGTACGTGCCCCGGCCTTTCAGGCGTACTTCTTCCTCGGTGTAGCCAGCGTAGCCGTACTGCAGCACGGGGGCCTGGCCACCCAGCACTGCCAGCGAATAGCTGCCGGAAGCATCGGTGCTCACGCCCCGGCCGCTGGTTTTGTCCAGCACCGTAGCGCCAATAAGCGGCTTGCCGTTTTCGTCCAGAATACGGCCCCGCACGGTCATTACGCGCATAGCAGCAGCCTCGCTGCTGGCGGGCTCTACCAGCTCAGTTGGAGTGGCAGTGGCGGTAGGCAGGTCTTCGGTGGGGGTAGTTGGCAGGTTGGCACCGGCAAATACTGCGCCGCCCACCAGCACGCTGCCCGCCACCAGCGACGCCGCCCGACGGCGGAAGCGCTGCGGCTCGGTGCGGATAAGGTCGAACTGGCGCTGTACCCAGCCAATGGGCTTTACGGCATGGCCGGCCTGGTTCAACTCGAAGTAACGGCGCAGCGTGGCATCACCGTACTGGCTGTTCGCCTTCAGGTAGTTGTCTACCGCTTCGGTGTTTTTGCTGGAAAGGTCTCCACGGAGGTAAGCATCCCGGTACGTCGGCAGCAGTTCGCCAGTAACCGGGTGAAAGGGAGTAGCACTTAGTTTCATGAAGCTGACAGGTGTAATTAGTTAAAAAGAGCGCTCGGTGTGAGCCGCAAAGTTACAGGGTTAAATACCTGAAAAATATAACATAGTTTATAGTAGTTATTAAAATCCTATTGTAGGATGGTTGTGCTATTTCGGCGAACTGCCACAAACGCTCTATGAAACCAAGCCCTGTCCAGATCAACATAGTTTTACTGCCTATGAATAGTTATCTGGGTGTTTTTTAAAAATAGTTGAAATAGTGCAACATTAAATTTCAATGCGGGAATTTTAATCCCAATATGGGATAAAATGGTTAATGTCTATGTTGGACTATTAGCAGCTAAGTGCGCTGTATACTGGGCATTGTGCAGCTTGGTTTCGTATGACTCTAGATTGTACCCTGTTAAGTCCGTGACACTGTCGTGCTAGGGATTTTAGTAGAGCAAAGCAGCAGAGAACCAGGAGGGTTGCGCTGGCCGATTTCCAACCACTGTTACCGCTTATCCCTTGGTTGAGGTAGGCATAGCCAGTAGTTTTTGCAGATGCGCCTGCGGCTACCGCTTTGTAGCTGGCTTGTAGTAGGTAGACCGCTTGGTTGCTAAGTTGTTTCCAGTCAGCTAGCTACCATAAAAACAGCGCTGGCACCTCCTTACATTGAAAGAGGTGCCAGCGCTGCAAATGGGGAAGCAAATAGCCTACTTCCAGTATTCGCGGATGGTGTCCTGCATCTCCTGGTGCACGTGGCCGTTGCTGGCTACCACCTGCCTGCCAAACAGCGGGTCGCCGTCCTGCAGAAACTCAGTGGTGCGGCCACCTGCTTCGGTCACGAGCAGCAGGCCCGCAGCCACATCATAGGAGTTTAGGTTGAACTCGAAGAACCCCTCAAAGCGTCCGGCCGCCACATACGCCAGGTCTACGGCTGCGGAGCCGAGCCGGCGCACCCCGTGCGACTTCCGCATGAACGAGCCCAGCACCTGCAGATAGTCGTTCATCAGGCCAAAATCGGTGTAGGGAAAGCCCGTGGCAATGAGGGCGTTATTCAGGTCCGGAACATCAGAAACCCGAATCGGCAGCTCGTTGCAGAAAGCGCCGGCGCCTTTGGCAGCCCGGAAGCATTCGTCGCGCACTACCTCATACACTACCCCCGCTACCAGCTCCTGCCCCCGGATCAGACCCACGCTCACGGAATACACCGGCAGGCCGTGCACGAAGTTGGTCGTGCCATCGAGCGGGTCGATAATCCAGTTGAATTCCTCGGCGCGGTGGGCGCCCTCAGTGCCCTCTTCGGTGATGAAGCCGGCTTCGGGCAGCACCTCGCGCAGCCCATCTACCAGCAGCTTCTCGGTTTCCTTGTCCACATACGACACTAGGTCGTGGACGCCTTTGCTCTCGATATGGCTACGGCTGAACGTAGCTGATTCCTGGCGAATAAACTGGCCGGCGCGGCGCGCCACGGCCGCCAACTGCAAACTGATGTGGTTGAAATCCATGAAGTCGAAAGTAAAATAAAGTCTTGCGGAGCCTGCCGCGGCGGAAGCCACGTAGCTGAATTACAAGGCTGTAGAATGCTTGGCGCGGGCCCGCATGGCCTGCACAGCCGTGAAGCCCAGCAGAAGCACCGCCAGTAGCTGCGTGGCCGGGCCAATCAGCTCGCCATGCCGCGCATAGAACGTCAGCTCTTCGTTGAGATGTACGGTGTGGCGGCTGGCGGCCTGCACCCACCAGCCAGTGCGCTGTACAATCTCGCCTTTCTGGTTGATAAAGGCCGAAATGCCGGTGTTGGCGGAGCGCGCAATGTCGCGGCGGTTTTCGATGGCGCGGAGTGTGGCGTACTGCAGGTGCTGCTCGTGGCCGGGCGAATCGGACCACCACCCGTCATTGGTGATGATGCCGATGAGCGTGGCGCCGTTCTGCATGTATTCGGCCATAAAGTCGCCGTACACCGACTCGTAGCAGATGGAAGGCGCAATGCGCAGAGCCGAAGTGGTGCTCTGGAGCACAGTACGCTCATCCTGGCTGCCATACGAGCCCACGAAGCCGCCTAGGTCGATGTTGTTGACGAGTTTGGCCAGGGCCACGGGTACTTTTTCCACGCCTGGCACCAGTCTCGATTTGTGGTAGAACGTGACGGGCGCGCTGGCGCTGGAGAAGTGCACGGCCGTGTTCGACACGTCGTAGAAGCCCAGGTCGTCGCGGAAGCGGGCGGTGGCCGTAGCCGTTTCCTTGCTCGGGTACTGCTGCACGCTGGTGATGCCCGTAATCAGCTCCAGGCCGGGGTGGGTGGCCAGCCAGGAGCGCAGTCGCACTACTTTCGGATGAATCTCAAAGGACTGCTCGAAGTAGGATTCTTCCAGCGCCGTTTCGGGCCAGAGAACCAGCTTGGTCTGGGGCGTGAGCTGCTGCTCGGTGAGGCGGATGAGGCGCGTGAGCTGCTCATCGTAGGGAATGAAGTTGGGGTTGCTGCTGAACTTCTCCAGAAACGGGTCGACGTTGGGCTGCACCACCACTACCTCCGCCGTCTGGCCCTTCTCCTGGTACTGGCTGCCGATAAGCAAAGACACCACGATGGGCAGCGCGGCCGCCAGCACCGGGGCCAGCCAGCGCCGGGCGGGCGCCACCGTTTGCCGGCGGAACAGCGCCCCGAACACCAGAATATTCACCAGCCACATCCAGGCGGAGCCGCCCAGGAAGCCGGTGTATTCGTACCACTGCACCAAGTAGTTAGCCTGAGCGAAGCCGTTGCCGAGCGTGAGCCAGGGCCAGGTCAGGTCCCAGTGCAGGTGCAGCTGCTCGAAGGCAATCCAGTAGACCGGCAGCGAGAAGTAGCCCAGCGCCGGGCCCGCCAGCCGCTTGGTATGATAGAACGCCATAACCGGCGCGCACATCATCAGGGCATTGCAGACCACGGCCGTGATGCCGCCGCCCAGCGTACTGTAGCTCACCCAATAGGTAGTGAAGGCGTTCCAGAGCACCAGGCAGAGGTAGGTATAGCGGAACACTTTCCAGCCGCTGGCGCCCTGCTGCGTAAGCAGCTGCTCCAGCCGGAGGTAGGGCACCCAGGCCACCAGCAACACCAGCGCCAGCCCCGAAGGGTGCACGGGCCAGCCCAGCCACAGCAGGCCGGCGCTCAGCAGCGCCAGCAGGCTGGGCAGCCAGTAACTCAGGCGGCCGGCGGCAGTTGGTGCCAGAGTTTCGGGAGTGGGTTTAGTCAGCACGGTCTTCGGGGGTAGCATAACGGTCTTCCTTGGTGCGCTCTTCTTTACGGCCCTGCACCACCAGCACAATTTCGCCTTTGATGGCCGCCCGGGCCGCGAAGTTGGCCGCCAGCCCGGCCAGCGGGGCCGTCACGGTTTCCTCAAACAGCTTGGTCAGCTCCCGGCTGACGGAGGCCGGGCGGTCGGGGCCCAGCGTTTCGGCCAGCTGCTCCAGCGTCTTCACAATCCGGTGCGGCGACTCGTAGAAAATCATGGTGCGGTGCTCCTGGGCTAGCTCCTTGAGGCGGGTCTGGCGGCCTTTTTTCACTGGCAGAAACCCCTCAAACGTAAACCGCTCGGCCCCGAAGCCCGATTTGAGCAGGGCCGGCACGAAAGCCGTGGCGCCGGGCAGGCATTCCACTTTCAGGCCCCGGGCCAGACACTCGCGCACCAACAAAAAGCCCGGATCGGAAATTCCGGGAGTGCCCGCATCCGACACCAAAGCCATGGTTTCGCCCTTCTCCAGCCTATCGAGCAGGCGCTGCACCTGCTGGTGCTCGTTGTGGAGGTGGTAGCTGAGCATGGGCTTTTTCAGGCCCAGGTGCTGCAGCAGGCGGCCACTGGTGCGGGTGTCTTCGGCCAGCACGGTGTCTACCTCGCCCAGCACCCGAATGGCCCGCAGCGTAATATCCTCCAGGTTGCCGATGGGCGTGGGCACGAGGTAAAGCAACGTCTTTTCTTGGGAGTCAGCCATAACGACAAAGGTAGCTGAGTTGTGGGTTGCCGGGTGGCAGTTAGTGGTTGCTGGACGTCAGCGGCAAGCATACACAGCCCGTCATTCCGAGCATGTGGCGCATCAGGCCAGTGTGCGCAGCCGTGGAGTCTCGCTAGTATGGTAAGTGCCTCTACAACGTCGGCACGCGAGATTCCTCAACACGCTCCGAACGACGAGCTGCTTGAAACGACGTGCGGTTGGGGCCGCGCTACTCCGTCTGCTCTCCGCCGTATTCAGCGGCCAACTGGTCGATGGCGGCGGCCAGCTGATGGTCTTTGTTGGTCACACGGTTGCCGGCATCGTGGGTGCGCAGGCGGAAGCTGACCACGTTGTATTCATTGCTCCACCAGGGATGATGCTCCTGGTATTCAGCTTCTTCGGCCACGTCGCTCATAAAGCTGAAGGCCGTTTTGAAGTCGGGGAAGCGGAAGGTGCGCGTGAGCGTGTTGTCGTGTTCGGTCCACATAGCGGAAAAAGCTGGCTGATAGCGAGGCAAGATACGCAACCCCAACCCGCGCCCGATGCGCGGCTAGCCTACTTCCCGAGACCGGCCAGGGCCTGCTTCAGCTCTTTCTGCATGGCCTGCACCACCAGCAGCGCCTCTTCCTGGCTGGACTGCCGATAGGCGCGGGCCGCGTCGGTTTCCTGGTCGTCTTCGTGTTTGCCCAGCTCGGCTAGGGTGTCCATGCGCGTCAGGGAGAACTGCACCTGCTGCCGTACCCGCTCCCAGAGGGCCCGGCTCAGGGTCTGGTCGTTGGCAAAGGTGGCTTCCAGCAGCAAAATGTCCGATGCTACTGCCCCCATGTGGTCGAGGAGAACCTGCTCGGTAGAGGAAAGCAGCCGGGGCTTGCGGTCTATGACGCAGAGCGTGCCCACCGCCAGGCCACCGGGCGAGCGGAGGGGGCGGCCCGCATAAAACCCAAGCCGAAGGCCACGCACGGCATCCATGTTCACCAGGTTGCAGGGGTGCTGCAGCAGGTCTTGGAACACCGTAATGCCCTCGTGCAGCACGGCTACGGAACACAGGCTGTTGGAGCGGGCGGTCTGCCCCATGCCTGGCAGCCCCACGTTGCCGGCAAATATTACTTCATCGGCACCAACCAACGACACCAGCGCAATAGGCACGGCAAACAGTTTGGCCAGAATAGACACAAACTCATTGAACAGCGGCTGATTGGGCTGAAATAGTACCCGATAGGGCCTGAGGGCATCAAGGCGAAGATCCTCGTCGTCCGGAATCAGCCCGGGAAAAGCAGTAGACATAATCAGAAAGTAGACAACGGGCACTTGTCCGGCAACGCGTACAGGTCGCCGCTCGGCCGGGCAGCGGCAAAAGCTACCGGGCTGGCAGAGTATATGCCTTTGCCAAACGGGCAACGCTGCAACTAAGTTACTCACAGATTCGTGCCCGGCGCGGCGTAGAGCCCGGAAACAGCCACTTTCGGCCCGGCAGTACTATCGGAATTATTGCAGTGCGGCCCGCACCTCCATCAGCGCAAAGCCCAGCAGGTTCAGGCCGCGCCACTCAGCGGGGTTGGTGGCCTGCGGGTGGTTTTGCGCCAGTCCTATGCCCCAGATACTGTCTATGGGGCTGGCTTCTACCAGTACCCGGCTGCCGGTGCCCACCAGAAACTCCCGCAGCGCCGGGTGCTGGCTGAATTTGGCCAGGTTGCCGCGCACTACAACCGCGTACCGCTCGGCATTCCATACGCCTTCCCGGAAGCCTTCTACGCTGCGCCCCAGCCGCTTGGCCACATCGGGGTGGGAAGCCTGCAGAATGGCCTGGCGTGTGGCTTCATCCTGAAACAGGCGGGCTTTTTCGGCCATCATATAATGCTCGGCGGTGGCATAGGTGTCGCCATCTACAGTAAACGGCGCCGGATACCACTGGCTGAACGCCTCTTTGCCAGGAGTGCCCTGGCCGGTATGCCCCCAGAAAAGCAGGTACTTCACCGTCTCGCCTGCTGCAAGGTGGCGTTGTAACGCAGCAACGGAGCGGATGGGTGGTAACATGCTGAAAAATAAAATGATAGGGCGAAATATTCGGGCGGGATACGGGCAAAGCTAAACCCAAATCCGGGAACCACAGTACACTTACTCTGTACTCTCTACCCACCACAACACCTCTTCTACTATGGCTATTGACCCCAACGACCGTCCCGTGCGCGTCATCAACGACGATACAACTGAACAGGAAATGGCGGCCGGCCACATCACGCCCGGCGGCGACCCGCCCAAGAACGAAGCGGCCCGCGGAGGCTTCGGCAACCGCGAAGGCAAGGAGGGCTACGGCACCGACAGCGGCAACGGCATTTCGGCCGTTTCTGTGAATGAGGATGCCGACAAAGCCGGCCACCCGGCCGACAACATCCGGGCCGCCGACGAAACCCGCCCCGACCGGCCCAACCAAGACATGCCCGACGAAAACGATGCGGATCTGGAAGCCCACCGCCCGGTAGACGAGCTGGACCGCGACGACGCCCGCCCGGGCCGCGACGAAATGTCGGACCCCGACTCGCGCGTGGGCATGGGCCAGATGGACCGCCCCACCGGCACCAACGCCGACCTCGCCCGCCAGGGTACCAACGCTGACCTCACCGACCCCAACGCCACCGACACGGACATCGACCAGTAGCGCGCAGCTACGCCGTGCCCGATGGCTGTTTACAACTCCAATTTTTCACTTTAGACCCTGAGCGCCATGCCCTACAACAGCAATAACACCAACCAGCAGTCGAAAGAGAACCACGGAAACCCCAGCCAGACGGAGCAGCCCAAAGGCACCGGCGACCTGCCGGTAAACGAGTTTGATGAGCAGACGGAGGAGCGCCTGGAGCAGGAAGCCCTGGATGCCGGCCTGCGCCACCCCAACCGCAACCTTGATAAGCCTGACCTCGACAAGCCTCCTTATAGCTAATAATGCCTGACCAGCAGAAAGCACCATCCGCCCCGGATGGTGCTTTTTTCTTCAGTACCACCCGGCTTTTCCTTTCACCACTGCTCTTCTACTATGGCCCGCTACGCTTCCACCGACCTGCACGGCTGCCTGCAGACACTACAGTATCTGCTGGAACACGAACTGAAGCTGCAGCCCGACGACGAGCTATACCTGCTGGGCGACTACGTAAACAAAGGCCCCGACAGCCGCGGCGTGCTCGACTATCTGATGGGGCTGACGCATAGCGGCTACCAGGTGCACTGCCTGCGCGGCAACCACGACCAGGAACTGCTGGATGCTGCCCAGGGCCGGCCGCAACTGACGTGGGCCTCCGCCGCTGACCGCCAGCTCACGCTGCAAAGCTTTGGCGTAGCGCAGGCCGCCGACATTCCGGAGCCTTATCTGAAGTGGCTGGCGGGGCTGCCGCACCAGCTGGATATTCCGGGGTTTACGCTGGTGCATGCCGGCTACAACTTCCGGCTGCCGCCTGAGCGCATGCGCACCGACTGGCATTCCATGCTCAACATCAAGCAGTTTACGGTAGATACTTCCCGGCTGGCCGGGCGCCGCCTGCTGCACGGCCACGTGCCCATCCCCACGGCCGAAGTGCAGCGGCGCGTCCGAATTCGGGGCGGCGCCATCGGCCTCGATACGGGCTGCGTCTACCGGCACAATCCGGAACTGGCGCATCTGGCCGCGCTCAACCTCGACACCTTTGAGCTTACGCTGGTACCCAATCGGGAACCGCCCTACGCAATAGCCCGCCGCTGACCTCTGCGGATGATACAGCGCCTGGTCCGGCCGCTCCTGCTGCTTTCATAGCACAGGAACGGCCGGACCTTTTATTTAATAGCATTTCTACAATATTTTAAACGAAGAAAATTGTACTGTGCTTGTATATTCTTCAAATGGTGAAGATGATAAAATTTAAAATGTACAATAATTGTAATTTTGTTCAGGTGCGCTCTGTGGAGATGCGAATACAACGAAGAGCAATCAAGATGTAGTCGAATAAGAAAGGAGAGTTATCTTGTAAAACCGTGTAATGGCTGTTATAAGCTGTAATTTAGGCTATTGGTTAACAGTTCAACTCTCATCTCTATGTTGGTAATCCAAAAATAAAGTGCGACTTTGTTGCGGCGTTCCTCTTTGCGCTTATATTTGAACAGTCATATTAGAAAGAATGCTAATTGGCTAGTGATAATTAGACTTTGGTAGGAGACGCAGTTGTCCGACCTGCCAGAATTCAGTATCTGTGCGCGGTACGCCCGCTTGGTTCGGGTGGAATAGTTGGCTTCTGAGGCCGTCCGGCTTTTCTGGTACGGTGGCTCTGTTTTGGTTTCCCAATCACGCTTGCTCCTTCTTTTATTCCGATGAAAACACTGCTACCTCGCATGGCTGGCCGCGCCCGTACCCCTCAGTTCCGCGGTTGGCTGGCCGGCTCCCTGCTGCTGCTCACCTCATCCTCTGCCTGGGCGGCTCCCGTTGTGAAAACCGTTGGAGCGGGCGGGACTTATGCTACTATCACGCAGGCCATCAATTCCATCACCGGAGTGCCCGCGCAACCCATCGAAATCCAGCTGCTGGATGCGGCCTACACTGAAAGCGTAGTCATCAATAAGGCCGGCACTGCGGCTAATCCAATTACCATCCGGCCGGCGGCCGGCGTCAGCACCAGCATCAGCGGCACCCTGACGTTTGGAGCGGGCAGCCGCTACGTGGTAGTAAGCGGCCACAACGGCGCCAACGCCCGCACGCTCACACTGCGCCAGACCGATATTTCGCTGGCTACGGTGATATTTCAGGGCGACGCCTCTTACAACAGCCTGAGCCAGACGCGGATTCTGGGCAGCTGCCAGATGCCCGGGCTGGGCGTAGTCACCATCGGCAACGCGGCCAGCGGTGGCACCGGCAACGACCACAACACGCTGACCGACAACCTGATTTCGAGTGCTGCGCCCACCAGCCTGCCCAAAACGCTGGTCTACGCCTTCAACATTCAGCCCGGTGCCTTCAACGACGCCACCACCATTACCGACAACGACCTGTCGAACTTCACGACCAGCGGGCTGCAGGTACAGAGCGGCAACGGCCTGAACTGGAACGTGTCGAACAACGACTTCTTCTACGACGCCGCTACCACGCCCAACACCGTCCAAACGGCCATTGCCTTCGAGCCGGGCTCCTCGTCTACCAACAACGTCATCAGCGGCAACACCATTGGGGGGCGCGCGGCGGCGGCCAGTGGCGGGGCCTGGGTGAACACCAGCGCCGAGTTCCGGGGAATTGTGGTGAACTGCGGCGCCGGCACCAGCACCACGGTCAGCAACAACCTGGTTAGCAACGTGAGCCTGACCAGCACCACGCAGCCGCTCACGGCCCTGCGCCTCGAAAACGGCTGGGCCTCCGTGTCGGATATCAGCGTGACCAACGTGACCAACAGCGGCCAGGGCGGCGTTATCAGCCTCAACTCGCGCGCCGATACCGACCTGCGCAACTTCACGGTAGCCAGCGGCCAGATTGTGAACGTGGAAGTAGGTGGCGCCCTCACCGTGAGCGGCAACCTGCGCAACGACGGCGTGCTCAAGAATGCCGGCGACGTCCTCGTGACGGGCAACTTCCTCAACAGCGCCTCCGGTACCTACAACCAGACCCAGGGCACGCTCGAAATCAAGGGTGATATGAACAACTCGGGCGGCACGTTTACGAGCGTGGGCGGCCTCGTGAAACTGACCGGCACCGGCCCGCAGCTGGTGAGCGGCGGCGTCTACTTCAACCTCGAAATCAACGGTGCCGGCAACAAGACCATCACCAACGACGCCGACATCATCAGCCAACTGACGCTCACCAACGGTATTCTGGTAACGGGCCCGCATACGATTGAGCTGCTGGAGCAAGCCAACATCACCGAATCGGATGCCAGCTACGTGCTGGGCAAGCTGCTGGCTACCCGCACCGTACGGGCCAACAATACGGAGCAGTTTGGCGGGCTGGGCCTGACGATGACGCCTGCCCCCGGCTCGGTGCTGCCCGGCTCCACCGACGTGCTGCGTGTGACGGGCACGGCCGCCAGCGCCTCCGGCAACCAGGGCATCAAGCGCTATTTCGACGTGGTGGCCACTACGGCTACCGGCCTGAACCTGAGCATGGTGATGCACTACCTGGACCACGAGCTGAACGGCATTCTGCCCGCCAATCTGCGCTTTTTCAAATCGACGGACGCCGGTGCCAACTGGCAGATGCGGGGCGTAAGCAGCAGCGGCGCCGGCTACGCCACGCTGAACAACGTGGAAGGATTTTCGCGCTGGACCCTCGGTGACGTGCTGCGGCCTTTGCCGGTGGGTCTCACGGCATTCCGGGCCGTGCGCGAAGGGCGGCAGGCAGTTATTTCCTGGGCCACTGCCACGGAGCTGCACAACCGCGGCTTCGGGGTAGAAGTAAGCACCGATGGCCGCCAGTTCCGGCAGCTGGGGTTTGTGGCCGCCCGCGAAGGAGTCTCCGTTGCGCCGCGTACCTATCAGTTTGTTGATCAGGAAGAAGGCAAGCAGGGCCTGCGCTACTACCGCCTGCGCCAGGAAGACCAGGACGGCAAAACCACCTACTATGGTCCGGCCCCCGTGGCCTTTCAGGAAAGCCTGCCCGCGCAGCTGGCCGCCTACCCAACCGCCTTCAGCGAGCAGCTGACCGTGGAGCTGACCATGCCCACTGCCGCGCCGGTTACCTTCACCCTGACCGATGCGTTGGGCCGCGCGGTATGGGAGCAAACTACCACGCTGGATGCCGGCTTCAGCCAAACGCACCTGACGCCGCCCTGCCAGGCCGGCCCCTACGTGCTGACGGCCCGCCTGAACGGTACCGTGCTGCGCCAGCGCGTAGTGCGTCAGTAAGCAAAGCCTGGTACAGCGCCACTAGAGGCGCGTTGTTCGGCAAACACACAGCGCCACTCCGTTCGGGTGGCGCTGTGTGTTTCGGAGAGTTACTGTAGGCCCACCGCTCTGCTCTATTGCTAGTGCCGGCTTATTGGGCCTCAGGAATAGGCCGCATACGAAAAGCCCCGCATAATTCGTGTAGCTTTAGAAACCAGTGCCTTGGCTCTTCTATTTTCTGCTGCTATGCTTACCATTCCTTCCCCCGCCCAGCCTTCTTCGCCTGATACAGCACTGCCACCGGCGCGCCGCCGGAAGCGAGCCTGGGTGAAGGAGCGGGCCTTTCTGCTGCAGAACATCGTACGCGGCAACCTTATCCATAACACCGGCGGCGCCCTGCACGTGATGCGCCTGCTCACGCTGCATAAGATGCCGGCGGGGCTGCTGGCGCCTGGTCATCCCTGGGTGAGCGGACAGATGCCCGACGGGCAGGGCGCCGTGTGGCCCCGCAACGTAGTGTTCCGGACGCCGGTGGGCACGGCGTGGGCCGAGCCCAGCTACGCTCCGGATGCCGATGAGGTGCTGGTGGGCAAAGTGGGCAAGTTTCTGGCGACGATGGTAGGCAAGTCGGTGCCGACGCCGGAGATACCGCACGGCACGCGCCGCCGCATGCCGCACGCCATCAACTACCTGCACGGCGCGGTGCACTACAACGGCCTGACGGTGCTGTTCAATACCTTCGCGGAGGCGCTGGAGTACCTGGCCGACACCCGCTTCCGGAAGGAGCTGCGCCGCATGATTCGGGCGGAGCGCCGCGAAGTGACGCTGGTGTTTCGGGAGCGGAACTACGACCCGGTAGAGTACGCGTATTTCTCGGCCTTCGTCATGTCGCACCTGCCGTGGTTTGCCAACGTGAACGGAGCCCAGCGCCGCGTAATGTGGGGCAACCCCTCGCCCTATCCGGCCGTGAACATCATCAACGGCAGCTGGGTGGCCGATACGGAGCGCCTGCGCCACGGCGACACAACCGGCATTGTGCGGCCACCGGTGGCACCGGGCGTATACTTCCAGGGCGAATACGGAGTACCAACCCGCGGCGTCAACCGCCTGGAGAAAACCCATGCCTTCCTGATCAACAACTGGGTGCGGCGGCGCGGCTTCCGGGGCGGGTTGTATTTCGTGGACCGGCGCAAAGTGGAGGCCGAGCGGTACCAGCAGTATAAGGCTACCGGCGGGCAGAACTTTGTGGGGAATGAGGTGATTCAGCACCCGTTGCGGCGCCGGAAGAAAGAGTAAGGTAGTCAGAGTGCAGGCTGAAATAAGCGCTGCCTCTTGCTGCTCCTCTACACCTTATCCTGCCGGATCAGGCGGCGGTAGGCATCTACCATGCGGTGCTGGGGCAGACCCAAGTGGTACATAACCGTGAGCAGGTAGTAAATACTTTGCAGCCGCACCACGCCGTTTTCGCGGTATTTGCGGGCCGAGGTGACGATGGGGCCGGGCAGTACGCGAAATGGGGCTACCCGCCCCAGGCGCCCCGTAATTTCCTGATCTTCAAAAACAACCATGGTTTCGCGGTAGCCGCCGGCCTGCTCAAAAACAGTCCGCCGCACAAACAGGCTTTGGTCGCCGAAGCGGAAGGCCTGCACGGGGAAGCGGGTAAACCAGGCGTTGGCTTTCAGAAACCAGCTCGGATGGTCGAACTGCAGCCGGTAGCAGCCGCTGCCCGCGCCCTGCGCCACGGCCGCCCTGATCTGCTGCACAAAATCTGCCGGCGGATAGGTGTCGGCGTGCAGAAAGTACAAGATGTCGCCGGTGGCGTGGCGGGCCCCGAAATTGAGCTGAGCTGCCCGGCCTTTCTGCGGGCACTGCACCACCAGGGCCCCGGCCTGCCGGGCCTCAGCGGCCGTACCGTCGGGGCTGTGCGCGTCGGCTACCACAATTTCCAGCGCAGTGGCCGGCCCGGCCGCTTCCCGCAGGTAGGAGAGTAGCCGCCCGATATTGCCGGCTTCCCTGTAGGTAGGAATGATAATGCTGAAGGAGGCCGGTGCGGAGGACACAGAGTTCATACTTGGCCAGACGAGTCCGCCCGCGTCCCGGTTGCCACCAAACCAAATAGGATGGTCGGGAAAGGGCCAGTTGGTAGCGGCAGAAGCAGTGACTGCCGCTTACGGCTGAGGCTGTAGCAGCTTGGTGCGCAGCAGCTTGCGCGCCTGCCGCTGATAAGGGTTGCGGGAGTCGGCGGCTACGGTGCGGAGAGTCGTCTGAGCCTGGGGCAGCAGGCCGGTGCGCCACTGCGCCATCCCCAGATGATAGAGCGCCTTGCCCGTCAGCGCCGAGCCGGGCTGCCGGCTGGCGCGCACCAGGTAGGAGCGGGCCGCTGCCGCGTCGCCCTGGCGCAGCAGTACCACGCCCGTGTAGTAGTAAAGCGAGTCGGGGCTCAGGCCGGCTTCGGAAATCCGACGCATCGTTTGCAGCGCCTCCGGATACTGGCCGTTGCGGTACTGCAGCATGGCTTCTGAAAGCAGCGTGTTGCCTTTTTTCCGCGTGGCGGCTTTACTCAGGCCGGGCTCCGGCGTGTAATAATAGGTCCAGGCTTCGTCGGGGCTCATGGTGTGCGGGCGCAGCCACAGCCAGATGCCCAGGCCCAGCAATACGGCCAGCACGCCCGCTACCACCGTCCAGCGGACCTGGGTGCGCCGGCGGCGGCGCTGAATGCGGGTCAGGGCCTGCTGGCGCTGGTCGAGGCGTTTGTCGAGGCCTATGAGGCGGTGGCGCAGGGTTTCGTGGCCGGCTACCCAGCGCAGGTCGGCCGTAAACCGCTCGTAGGCTTCGTAGGCCGCGCTAAGCTGCTCGTCCTGCTCCATCCGCAGCTCAAAAGCCGCCTGCTCGCTCTCCGACATCTGCCCATCGGCAAAGCGTTCCAGCTCATCGAGGTAGGGGCGCAAATCGATGGGAGGTGTCATAAGCGGGGAGCAGGCGAGGGAAGAACAGCGAAGCGAGGATGCAACGGCGAAGCTACACAGAAGCGCGCCAGAACAAGCAACAGAATCAAGAACCGGCCGGGCTGGCCGCCTGCTGGGTGCGCAGGTGCAGGTCGTAGAGGCGGCGCAGGCACCCCGACTTCTGCAGGCGGGCCACGGTAGCATTGGCGAAGCCCATTTTGCCGGCCACTTTCTCGAAATTATACCCCCGGAAATAAAAGAACATGAGCACCTGCTGGCAGTCGGTGGTGAGCTGCGTGAACAGGCCCAGCAGCCGGCGGCGGCGCCCCGCCTCCGCCGCGGGCAGAATATCGGTTTCTGTCTGCGTGGTTTGCCGGTTCTGAGCGGCCATGCCGTACACGTAGGCCCGCAGGTCGGGCGGCAGCTTGGTCAGGCGGCCATCGGCTACCTGGTCGTAGAACTCTACCAGCACGGTGCGCAGCAGCTCGTGCGCCGCGGCTGGCTCCAGCTGGTGCTGGCGCCGGGCCCAGCGGGCAAACAGGTTGCGGTTTTCCTGGTAGAATTTTATCAGAAACGTCTGGTTGCCAACGCGCAGGTGGGTCAGGGTTTCGGCTAAGGGCTGAGTCACGGCACCAGAAATAACAAAGACGAAAAACAAGCCCCCCGGCCGATAAGCCGTTGGGGGCGGAACAAGATAACGCAGAAAGTTGGGTTGTGGATGAGTGAACGTGGCGGGCGGGCGGCTGGCTGGCTCAGACGGACGCTGCTTTGCCGGGGTGCGCGGCACTGCCGGCTTCGGCGGCGCGCTTCTCGTCGCGGTAGGCGCGGGCCCGGTAGGCTACCGGCGAGAGGCCCGTGTGCTTACGGAAAAAGCGCGTGAAGTAGCCGGAGTCGGCAAACTGCAGGGTGTAGGCAATTTCCGAAATCGACGACGAGGTATATACCAGGTGGTTGTGGGCGCGCCGGATGGTATTGGCATTCACGATTTCCAGCGCCGACTTGCCCTTCACGGCGTGGCAGATGCGGTTCAGGTGGACCGGCGTAATGTTCAGCTCGCGGGCATAATCGGCAATCTTCTTCTCGAACGGAGCAGCCCGGGCCACGCTTTTCTGGAACTCGTGGAAGTAGTGCAGGTTGCGGTTGGAGCTGCCCGCCGCCTTGCGCTCCTGATGCTTGAGCAGCCGGAACAGCTTCACAAACAGCAGCTTGAAGTAGCCGTTCAGGGCCAGCTGGCGCTCCGGCAGCTGGGAGTGCATTTCGGCATGAATGTGGCGCTCCAGGGCCAGCAGCTCCGCAAAGCTTTCCTCTTCCGTGAAGTCGCTGAGCACGTACACGCTGCTGAGCTCAATCAGAATAGAGGGGCTGACCTGCAGAATGGTGTCGAGCAGCGCCTCGGCCACCGTGAGGGAGCGGCCTTTCACCTGCGGGCTGAACGTGAAGCCGTGCACCGCCCCGGCCGGAATCAGCACCACGCAGGGCGTGCTCAATTCCATGGGCTCCGCTACGGCGTCGAGCGTAGCCTGCCCGGCCTCCAGGAAAAACAGCTGGTACAGGTTGCCGTGCAGGTGCGGTTTCAGGCCCCAGTTGGTGGTGCGGTTGCGCGGCGAAATCAGTTGGCTGTAAATGTACGTATGCGAGACCTGCGCCTTCGTATCGCCGTAGAGGCCGTTGTAATGGGCTATTTGCTTAGGCATGGCACTGAAACTGGAAGCACTATCGGGGCGGAGCAGCCCGCCGAAAACCAGCTGCCCTGCCTAATATACCGCTGCCACACAAAATGTTCGTTTTGTCCCGCTAATATGCCGAAACATCTCATTGGCTCTGCAGGTCGTGTACTAGCTTTGTCAGACAATTCGGGTGCTTATACCCTCGCTACGGCATGGTGGCCGCGCTGGCAGTGTTGTGCGCCTGATTTCGGATGATGTTTCGTTTGTCCGGCTGTATTTTCGGCTTGATGTATCTGTTCTGTTTACCGCTCCAACGCAACTAGGGGTAAGCTGCCGCCCGTCTCACCGTCTTTTCGCTCAAATTCCCACCTCATTTTCTTTCCTATGACTACGCTCGATAGCCGCCTTACTACCCTGGGCCTCACCGGGGCCGCGCAGGTGCACCTGAACCTCACGCCCGAGCAGCTCACCGCGCACGCGCTGCGCCGCCACGAAGGCGTGCTCACCGACACGGGCGCGCTCATGGCCGACACGGGCGCCTTCACCGGCCGCTCGCCCAAGGACCGCTTCATCGTGAAAGATGCCGGCACGCAGGACAGCGTCTGGTGGGGCGACATCAACATCCCCTTCCCCGAGGACAAGTTCGAGCAGCTGCACCAGAAAATGGCGGCCTACCTGGCTGATAAGGAGCTGTTCGTGCGCGAGGCCTACGCCGGCGCCCACCCCGACTACCAGCTCAAGCTGCGCGTCGTCAACGAGCTGGCCTGGCACAACCTGTTCTGCTACAACATGTTCCTGCGCCCCGCAGCCGGCGCCGACACGAGCTGGACGCCGGACTTCTCCATCATCTGCGCCCCGGGCTTCGAGGCCGACCCGGCCACCGACGGCACGCGCCAGAAGAACTTCGCCATCCT
>NZ_FRAS01000022.1 GCF_900142395.1 Hymenobacter psychrotolerans DSM 18569
GGGCTGGGCGTTTTTTTTACCCGCTCGCGGGCTTCCAGCGTCAAACAACCACTCACGCGCTGCCAAGTGCCATCGGCGGTCCACTTGCCGAAATAATAGTACACCGTAGGCCAGGGAGGAAAGTCTGCCGGCACGTCGCGCCACACACAACCGTTTTTGAGCACGTAGAAGATGCCATTCACCACCGCGCGCAGCGGCCACTTACTCGTGCGCTGCACCACGAATAAGGGCGCTAACTTCCTCCACTGACGCTCCGTTAAGTCTGAACTATACCGCTTCTGCTGCATCAAGCAAAGCTAATCCCAGCTGATTAACTTAAACAGCTTCTTAGAGAAACGCCTTGCTATCGGCTGAAATCCAGCAAACTATTGCTTAATGAGTCGTTTGGCGGCCAGTACGCCGCCACGTGCATCCAGCCACTGTAGCAGGTAGAGGCCGGGGCGCAGGTCCACCACCGACACACTGCGCTGAGCGGCCGGCCACTGCTGCACCGGCCGGCCCAGCGCATCGAGCAGGCGCAGGTGACGGCTGCCCGGCACCGCGCCCACCGTCACCGATTCGGTGGCGGGGTTGGGGTAGAGTGTGGCAGCCGGGAAGGCAGGCCGCGCGGTAGCCAGCGGCCGGCAGTCGGTGGTGGCCGTCAGGTAGCGCCATAGTTGCGTATCGAAGGCGGAAGTAGCCAGCGCGGAATTATCGGCGGCGCGGCCCTGGCGCACTACCACCAGCCCTTGGCTGGGCACCACGTATATTTTCTGGTCGTTTTTGCCCAGGGCGGCTATCATATCGGTTGGGGCAGTGGGCACCAGCGGACCGTTGAACACCAGCTGCAGGCCGGGCAGCATATACGAGGGCTGGCCGTTCA
Organism: Hymenobacter psychrotolerans DSM 18569; assembly: GCF_900142395.1. Taxonomy (GTDB): domain Bacteria; phylum Bacteroidota; class Bacteroidia; order Cytophagales; family Hymenobacteraceae; genus Hymenobacter; species Hymenobacter psychrotolerans. The sequence continues at coordinate 863 of NZ_FRAS01000022.1, forward strand.
GCCACCACAGGTAGCCGTAGCTGCGGTTGAGAGTCTGGGAAGGCGTGGTCATGCGCCGGAAGTATGCTGTGTCGCGCAGAATAGCCGTGCCGTTCCAGCTTCCCCGGGCCAGCATGAGCAGGCCGAAGCGCGCCATGTCGCGGGCCCGGCTGTAGTACACGTCGTTTATCCACAGCCCACCCATACCGATGCGGGAGGCCAGCCGCTGGTTGGTATACTGGTTGATGGTGAGGCCGCTGGCGCTGGCCAGCACGTCCTGGAGCAGGCGGTAGGGGCCGGTATGGTAGGCCCAGCGGGTACCCGCATCGGCGCGGTAGAGCAGGCAGCCGGACATCTGGCTTTCATTGTCGCAGGGCGCGGGCGGGTTGTCGTGGAGGCCGGTGGTCATCGTGAGCTGATGCCGGACAGTAATGAGGCGCTCCTTCACGGCCGGCGCTGAGGTCCAGCCCCGGCCCAGGTAGCGGGAGGTGCTGTCTGTCAGGTTGAGCAGACCATCCTGCTGCGCCAGGCCCACCAGCGTAGCCGTGAGCGACTTGCCGGCCGAAGCCCAGTACCAGCTGGAATCCTGCGTGTAGGTGCCGTAGTAGCGTTCCACTACCATGCGCCCGTCCTTCAGCACGATAAACGACTTGGTGCCTTTGCGGCCCAGAAAATTCAGCAGCGAATCGAGCTGAGGCTGGCACCAGCCCAGGGCTTGCGGCGTGGTGCTGGCCCACGCGGAGCCGGCCGCAGGGGGGAAGTAGAGCGGCTGCTGGCCCTGCGCGGGCCGCGCGGCCACGAGCAGGCAGAAAAGCAGGAAGAGGAGCAGGTGTTTCATGGGCAGCCACAAGTATAGCGGATGCTCTATGGATGCCCGAACGGGTGCCAGGTTTAATCTGCCTGCTAGCGCCGCAGGATTACCCCTTCCGTATCACCCGCATCCGCTATGGTCAGCACATTGTCGCGCTTGAATTTGCGGCGGCGCAGCTGGTTGCAGCCGCAGCAGCCGGAGCTTTCTTCATAGCTTAGCTCAATGTCCGTAATGTCGTATTGGCGCGATGCTGACGGCACCACAATGCGGTAGCTGAACTCAGTGCTGAACAGCACCACCCCCGATTCTTCGAAGCTGGAATAGGTGTACGGCGAATAGGTGGGCTGGCGGAGGGTATCCAGAGGCAGCAGGTAGTTGTTGAGCGTGTAGCGCACCACATAAGCCGAGCGGATTTCGCCGGGCTGAAAGCCGCCTTTGGCAGGTTCCGTTTCGAAGACGAAAGTCAGGCCTTCGTTGGGAGGGCAGGCGTCGCACTGAACAAAAACGCCGCAGCAGCCAGACAGCGCAAAAACCAGCAGCACAGTGGCCAGCAGCCTGATAGAAGTACGAATGCGCGGCATACACACAGCTGTAGAAAGTGAGACTAATGGCAGGGGGCGTAATTTGCCGGCTTCCCAATATAGTCATGTTACTTCCCGTTTCGGTGGTTTCGCGGCTGGCTCCCACGCCCAGCGGCTTTCTGCACCTCGGCAACGCCGTCAACTTCACGCTGACCTGGCTGCTTACGCGCCGGGCCGGCGGCACGCTGCACCTGCGCATCGACGACCTGGACCGGGCCCGGTTCCGGCCGGCGTATCTGGACAATATCTTCCGCACCCTGGAGTGGCTGCGTCTCGACTACGATGCCGGCCCTGCCGGCCCCGATGATTTCGAGCGCAACTACTCGCAGCTGCTGTACCTGCCCACCTACGAGGCGGCGCTGCAGGCTGCCCGGGCAGCGCACCCGCAGGCCTTCTACGCCTGCCGCTGCTCCCGCACCGACTTAGCGCGCACTGCTACTGCTCCCAATGGCCGCTACCCCGGCACCTGCCAGCAGCTGGCCTTGCCCCTGAGTACGCCCGAAACGGCCTGGCGGGCACGGGTACCGGCTGCCACCCAGATACGCTTCACGGATGTGCAGCAAGGCCCCCTGGCTGTACCGCTGGCCGAAGAGCTGGGTGATTTTGTGGTTCGCAAGAAAGACGGTGTAGCAGCCTATCAGGTGGCCTCAGTAGTAGATGATGTGCGTCTGGGCGTCAATCTGATAGTGCGCGGGCTGGACCTGCTGCCCAGTACTGCCGCGCAGCTGTGGCTGGCAGCGCAGTTGCCTGGTATGGCATCTTTTCAGCAAGCACAGTTTCTGCACCACGGCCTGCTGCTGGACACCGCCGGCCAGAAGCTCTCCAAATCCACGCAAACCGGGCAGCAGCGCGGCATTCTGGCTGAGGCCGGCTCGCCCGGGGTGGTATATGCGGCGGCGGCCCGGCTGCTGGGACTGCCGCAAACAGCGGAGGAGTCGCTGGGAAGCCTGCTGCAGGCCCTCAACGACTCCTCCGGGATATAGCGGCCGTAGCCGCAGTGCTCTGTGTTATTGCTTCAGCAGGCGTGCCCGGCTGCTGCCCTGCTCCGAGGTCATGGTGAGCAGATAAGTGCCGGCGGCCATGCCTTCCAGAGGCACCTGTAGCCACGTGCTGCCCACGGCGCTGCTGGCTTTCCAGACGCTGCGCCCCTGAATATCGGTCAGGACGAAAGTGGCGGGCTTTTTCAGAGAGGCAAACTCAGCCGTGGCCAGGCTGGAAGCCGGCACCGGACCTACGCGCAGCGCAAATTCCGGGGCCGCCGCCGTGGTGCCCAGCACCGATGAGCCTTCCAGATCGAAGGCCATATCCATGTTCACGATGGGGCCTACCGGCGTGCCTTCGTCCTGGATAGGGGCCCAAACGCCAGTGGAGCCGGCTTGCTGGGCGTTGGCTCCGGTAGTCTGGCGCAGCCCTGCCGTCGTGATGGGCACCATAAAGTGGGCCGTGGTGCCCGAGGTAGTGGTAGAATAGCTCACCCAGTACGTACCGGCCGGCAACGAAACCGGAGTAGGCAGCGTGGCTACTACCCGCCATATTCTGCGCGTGGTGCCGGTGGCTGCGGGCGTAGGATACAGCGAGTTGAAGATGCGGTACGACAGGGCATCGGTGCTGCTACTGAAGCGGTTGGTTACCAGGTCGCCGTAGACCACCTGCGAGGCCGGATTGGAAGGCGGGCCGTTCCAGATACGGATGTAGATGGCCGTGAAAGGAGACGTAGTGCCGGCAAACCCGGTCTGGTAGCCATACACGCCTACCGAGCTGATGTTCCAGCGCCGGCCGGCCGGCACGGTGAAATCGTCGGCCAGTTCAAACCCGCTGCTTTTCAGCGACGAGAAGCCGGCGTTGGCGTTGCTGATGGTCGTCACGCCATTATCGTTCTGCACTTCGCTCCAGGTGTAGCCGGTAGGAGCCACGGAGCCGTTTTTGGCGGTGGCCCCGGTCGTAAAGCTGCCGTTGGAGAATAGCTGTTGCGCCTGCAACTCGGCACCTGCCAGGCAGGCCGTGAGAGCAAACAGAAGGGTAGAGGTTTTTCTCATAGTGCTTAAAATGAGGATGAAAGATGGTCTAATATAGAATATTATATATGTGAAAGAATCTATTTCAATTCTTTTTTGAATTCCTCCGCCCAGTGGTCGGCCAGGCGGGTAGGCTCCGGGAGTTTGTAGCCGCGCAGGCAGGCCAGCGTGAGCTGCGTGGCCGTGGCCTGGTCGCAGCGGTGGCCGGGGCTCACGAACAGCGGATTTATCTTGTCTTTGGAGCGGATAACTTCGCCCAGCAGCTCCCCATTCTTATCGAGCAAGAGCGAAATGCTGCCTTTCGTGAGGGCCGGCTCCTGGTAAGTGCCGGTAAGTTTTTGCTTGGCTACGCCAAACGTGGGCACGTCCAGCAGCACCCCCAGGTGCGCGGCAATGCCCATCCGGCGCGGGTGCGCAATGCCGTGCCCGTCCACCATAATCACGTCGGGTTTCTGCTGCAGCTTTTCGTAGGCCAGCAGCAGGTTGGGGGCTTCGCGGAACGACAGCAGCCCCGGAATGTAGGGCAGCTCCACGGCGCTGGTGTGGTACACTTTCTCCACTACTTCCAGCGAAGGAAACCGCAGCAGCACAAACACCGACAGAATGGTGTCGGGCGTGGGAAACGATGAGTCGCAGCCGGCAATAAGCGCGGGTACCCGGGGCAGGGGCAGCAGGCGTACCTGGGCGCGCATCGTTTCCTGCAGGCGCGTCAGGTCACGGACAATGAGTGGGTCGGCGGGTGGGCCGGGCGGGCGGTAGTAAGCCATAACAGAGCAGATAAGAAAGCACTGCCGGGTGTACTGCCGGAAGGCCGGCCGGGTTGGGCGGGCCGGCGCGGCCACCAACGCGCCAAGCCCGGCGCTAACCCCGGCCGCGGCCGGCACGTTAGTGGCCTACACACCCCGCACTTCCTACAACGCTATGAGCAACAAACCCGAGCAACCCGCCCATACCGGCAGCGGCCCACACTTCGAGCGCCGCTACTGGGTTGATGTGCAGCACCCGCGCCAGCCGGCGGCGGCGCTTTTTCAGCATATCAAAGACAACATTCCGGACTACTCGCCGGATCTGCTGGCCGATTTCGAAAAATCGGAAGGACAGGAGCACCAGTTAAGTGTAGACGACGAGTTCAGCATCAAGATTCTGGGGCCCTGGAACGGCGACGTGCGGGTGTCGGAAATCGGGGACGACTACTTTGAGCTGGTGACGCTGGAAAGCCACCCCGAAGCGGGCCGGATCCGGTTTACGCTCTGCCCGCACGCCACACTGCCCGATACGCTGCGCTTCGAAATCCACTCCTGGGCCCGCTCCCGCGACGGGCTGGTGGCTTTCACCTACGACACGCTGGGCGTGGGCCGCCGGGTGCAGCAGCAGACCTGGGAAACGTTTTGCCAGCGCGTGGCCGAGCGCAGCGGCGGCCTGCAGCTGGGCCCGGTGCACGTAGAAACCGTAAAGCAGGCCGATTCTACCACCGAAGTCACGCAGGATGCCTAAGCCCACGCCCCTCTACGAGCTGCAGAAAGCCCGCCTCGAATCGTACACGCACGCCGGCTACAACTTCGACCTGGAGCGCACGCACGAGTACACCCGCGAAGCCGGCTGGAACGTGGACGACTACGAAACCGAGCTGCCGCTGGAAACGCCCGGCCCGCCCGAAGCGCACGGCTCCTGGGCCGCCGCCCGCGAGGTGCTGCGCAACTACACGTTTCCGCCGCCCGGCCTCATCACCGGCATCTTTCTGCCCGACCAGCCGCTGGAGGAGCGCGTGATGGTGCTGCGCGGCCGGTTTCTGCTGTTCACGTTCTGGTTTGGCGTCCGGATTGGGGGCGTCACGGACGAGCGGCACACCCTCGAAAACGGCCAGCAGGAGCAGGTGTGGGGCTACAACTACCGCACGCTGGAAGGCCATTTCGAGCGGGGCCAGATTGACTTTTCGGTTCATAAGAACCTCACCACCGGGCGCGTTGTGTTCCGGATTCATTCGTTTTCGCAGACCGGCCGCATCCGCAACCCGTTCTACTGGCTGGGCTTCAAGCTGTTTGGGCGCATGCTGCAGAAGCGTTTTTCCCGCGAATCGATGAAGCGGCTGAAGGCGCAGGTGGAGCAGATGCTGCGCAAAGGCTGGACCAGCCCCTCAGCGGCCGAAGCTCCGCCTGTGCAGCCCGCCGCCACCCACGACGCGGCCCAGCAGCAGATGGACAAAGCCACTTCCTGACGCCGTTCGGTTCAGGGAATCTGCTACAGCAGGGCCCGCACAAACTTTCTGCCTCCAACAGGGTTATTGACTTCCGATTTACCGAGCCTTCCTCAACCTAACTACATGACCGAATCTAAAGGCTATGCCGCTCCGGCGGCCCATGCTCCCCTTGCTCCGTTTGATTTCCAGCGCCGCGACGTTGGCCCGCACGATGTGCGCATTGAAATTCTGTTCTGCGGCGTCTGCCACTCCGATGTGCACCAAGTGCGCAACGAGTGGGGCGGCTCTATCTTTCCCATGGTGCCGGGCCACGAAATTGTGGGCCGCGTAACGGAAGTGGGCGCGCATGTCACCAGCTTCAAGCCCGGCGACCTGGCCGGCGTCGGCTGCCTCGTAGACTCCTGCCAGCACTGCGACGAGTGCGCCGAAGGCCTGGAGCAGTACTGCGACAATGGCTCGGTGGGCACCTACGGCGCCGTCGACAAAGACGGTTCCATCACCTACGGCGGCTACTCCAACAACATCGTCGTGACGGAGAAATTCGTGCTGCACGTATCCGAGAAGCTGGATCTGGCCCGCGTAGCGCCGCTGCTGTGCGCCGGTATCACCACCTGGTCGCCGCTGCGCCAGTGGAACGCCAAGGCCGGCGACCGGGTGGCCGTGATGGGCCTGGGCGGCCTGGGCCACATGGCTGTGAAATTTGCGGCCGCTATGGGCTGCGAAGTAACCGTGCTCAGCACCTCGCCTTCCAAGGAAGCCGACGCCAAAGCCCTCGGGGCCCACAAATTCGTGGTGACCAAGGACGCGGAGGCCATGAAGTCGGTGCGCAACTACTTCGACCTGATCATCAATACCGTGTCGGCCGCCATGGACCTGACGCCCTACATCAGCAGCCTGCGCCTCGATGGCACAATGGTGCTGCTGGGTGTGCCACCGGAAGCGCCGCAGCTGCATGCCTTCAACCTGATTGCCAAGCGCCGCCGCATTGCCGGCTCACTCATCGGCGGCATCAAGGAAACCCAGGAAATGCTGGATTTCTGTGCCGAAAACAACGTGATGAGCGACGTGGAAATCATCCGCATGGACTACATCAACGAAGCCTACGAGCGGATGATGAAGTCCGATGTGAAGTACCGCTTCGTGATTGATCTGGCTACTCTGTAAGCCGCACCAAGCCCGCAAAAGCCCGGTTTCCTGTCAGGAGGCCGGGCTTTTTTTGTGGTTCAAAGGAAGCTGCGGGCTTACTCCTTTTCCACCGGATACCGGAACGTACCTTCCAGCGTGAGGCGCTTGCCGCCGCGGCCCGCCTCGCACACCTGACAGGAGTAGGTGCCCATCAGCCAGTGGCGGCTGGCATTCACGCCCGTGATGGTGACGTTGCCGGTGTTCTGGCCGCAGGACTTGGAGTAGGCCGATACGGTGCCAAAGCGGTACGACGCGTCGCGGTTGCGGCCACTCAGGATTTCCTGGAAGCCATAGGTGCCGGCCTGGATGGGAAACCGGTCGATGATGATGGTGAGGCCCTCGCCGTCGGGGTCGTCGGCGCGCACGATGTTGAGGCGCAGGGCGCGGTCGGCGCCCAGAAAGAAGCGGGAGCTGCTGGTATCGGCCGCTACGGGCTGGCCGTTGATGCGCAGCGTGAGCAGCCGCGCCGACTCCGGCAGCGCAGCTTGCGCCCGCGCCGGCACGGCACCGGGCAGCAGGGGCAGAAGCAAAAGAGGCAACAAACGTTTCATCAGGCAAGCAGAACGCAGGAATCGGGCCGGAAGGTATAAAACCCGCGCGGCTATCCTGCCAGGGTGCTGCCGGAACACTACGCAGCCGGCTCGCGGGACGGGTCGCGCACGACCAGCGTGAGGGTGGTTTGCACGTAGTTGTTCATCTTCACCACCGGCGTTTTGCCCAGGTTGTCGAAGTCGCCGTTGATGTCGGTGAAGCTGATGACCTGCGTAAACAGCGGCTTGTCTTCCACCTCTTTCAGCAGATTGCCCACCACGGCGCCCAGCCGCAGAATGATTTCGGCGGTGCGGGCCGGGGCGCCGGCAATGGCCCCCACCACCTCGCCCACCAGGCTGCGGTAGTCGTCGGAGTCGCGGGCCTGGGCCAGTATGGCGGCCGTATCGCGCAGGCCCTTCTTGCTCTTGAGCACCGAGAGCAGCACGTGTACCTGCGAGGGTGCGGGGTCGGCCGGGTCCTGCTGCTTCCAGAGGTAGGCGGTTTTGTCCACGGGCACGTCTTCGCCGTCGTCGATGCGGGCAAAGCCGGAGAGCGTCAGGGCCTGCGGCTCGGGGTTGAGGTTGTCGAACACAACCAGCAGCAGATACACGTCGGCGAAGCCGGGGAAGGGCCAGACTTTGGGGGTGCGGTTGTCTTTGATGAACACGCGCGACAGGCGTACTTCCAGCCCCGTAACGGTGCTGGAGCTGCCAATACCGCGCATCTTCAGCACCCGGGCATTGGTGGCGGGCAGAGACACGGTATCTACAACGGCGTCGGAAAGCAGGTCGAGGGCCATAGCGGGAAGGGGAAAAGGTAGAGGGATACGGCTGCTACTGGGAAGATATTGGTTTTTGTGAATATAGTTGCAGTTGCCGCTGTTCCTAACCTGCAGGCCGCTCCGGCAGTTATACACCTCATGACAACGCCCTCCGTTCCACAACCCGAATACTGGCTGCGCGGCCCTCTGCCCGACGTGCCGCCGCTGCTGCAACCCGTGGCCCACGCGCTGCTGCAGGCCCGCGCCGAAGTGCAGGCCGCCCTCCACGACTTCCCCGACCATCTGCTGCCGGTACGGCCGGCCGGGGTGGCGTCGGTGGGGTTTCATCTGCGCCATTTGGCGGGCGTGCTCAGCCGCATGCAGTCCTACGCGCGCCACGAGCCGCTTTCCGAAGCCCAGTTCCGCTTCCTGGCCGCCGAAAAAGACGGGGCCACGCCGCCCGAAACCACCGCCGCGCTGGTGCAGCAGTTTGCGGAGGCCGTGGAGCAGATGCTGGCCACTCTGCGCACCACCCCCGAAGCCAGCCTGACCGAGTTCCGGCCGGTGGGACGGCAGGGGCTGCCCAGCACCGTCATCGGGCTGCTGGTGCACGCCGCCGAGCACACCACGCGCCACACCGGGCAGCTCCTCGTGACGGCGCGCGTAGTGCAGGCCGGGCACTCCACCTACGACACCGGAAACCCCTCCATTCACTAGCGCAGGGCTATACTCGGCTATACCCCCAGGTGCGGGCCCTCGTTGGAATAGGCTTGTATCATGTAGAGTACCCTAACCGCTATGGACAACAAACCAACGACCCTGCCCCCGCAGCACCAGGAGCAGCAGCCGGGCATAGAACAGCAGATGACGCCGCAGCCGGAGTACATCCGGCCCGGCTACAAAGGCGCCGACAAACTGGCCGGCAAAGTAGCCCTTATCACGGGCGGCGACTCCGGTATTGGCCGCTCGGTGGCGGTGCACTTCGCCCGCGAGGGGGCCGATGTGGCCATCACCTACATGCCCCACGAAGAGCAGGACGCTTACGAAACCCGGCAGCTGGTAGAAACCGAAGGCGGCCGCTGCCTCACGCTGCCCGGCGACCTGCGCGACCCGGAGTTCTGCCAACACATTGTAGATGAAACCGTGGAGCAGCTGGGCGGCCTCAACATTCTGGTGAACAATGCCGCCGAGCAGTTCGTGAGCAAAGACCTCACGGAGCTGCCCTACTCGCAGTTCGAGGATACGTTTCAGGTGAACTTCTTCTCGTTTGTGCGCGTGACGCAGGCCGCGCTGCCGCACCTGAAAGAAGGCGACTCCATCATCAATACGTCGTCGGTGAATGCGTACCGGGGCAATGAGCAGCTGGTGGATTATTCGGCGACCAAGGGGGCCATTACGGCCTTCACCCGCTCCATTGCCCAGCAGCTCGCCGGCAAGAAAATCAGGGCCAATACGGTGGCGCCGGGGCCTATCTGGACGCCGCTCATCCCGGCCAGCTTTCCGCCCGACAAAGTAGCCGCTTTCGGCAAGGACACCACCATGAAGCGCCCCGGCCAGCCTTCCGAGGTGGGCCCGTGCTACGTGTTCCTGGCCTCCGACGACGCTTCCTACATCACGGGACAGGCACTGCACCCCAACGGCGGCGAGGTACTCAATACCTAAGCCGATACAACTGGCACTAAAAAAGGGCACCCTACATAGGTGCCCTTTTTCGTGGAAGCGGGAGGAGTTCAGTTGGTGAGGTCGGGGTTGGTTTTGCGCAGCACCAGCTTGCCTTCCTCGCTGGAGCAAAGCAGCAGCTTGCCGTCGCGGGTGGTGGTGAAGCTGGCTACGGAGCCGTATGCTACCTGCGGGCGGGCCTGGCGCAGCTCTTCGGCGCCGGTAGCGGCATCGAGGCGCAGGACCAATGGATGCATCTTGGTGAGGGTGCCGGAGGAAGTGGTCAGGGCGCCTGCCAGCACCAGCTTACCGGCGTTCAGGCCCAGACGGGTGGAGAAGCCCTCGGTTGCGGGGTAGGAGCGTACAAACTGCTGCTGGCCGTTTGCGTCGGTTTTCAGGAGGCGGAGGGGGTTGAGCGAATTCGTATAGGAGATGCCGCTGGCCAGGGCGTAGCCGCCATCAGGGGTTTGTGCCACACTAACGGTAGCGCCAAACCCGGTGGCAGCAGTAGGGCGGCTCCATAGCACGCTGCCCTGCGCTGTAAGCTTGGTAAGCACGGGCTGCGGCTGACTGGCTGCGTTCTGCACGCTAGCTATAATAAAGTTGCCGTCGGTGGTAGGGCGAATGTCGGAAACTAGGCCGTAGGGCAGCGTGGTGGTGGAGGCCAGCGTGCCGGCCGCCGTGATGGTGTGCAGCCGGAAGCTCTGGTCGTTTTCGTTATCGACCAACAAAAAGCCGCCGTCGGCTGTGGAAGCCACCCGGCAGGTCGAGACGAAAATCCGGTCGGGGAAGGCGAGGGTCCAGAGGACGGCCCCGGTAGCGGCGTTGAGCTTGGTTAGGCGTGGCTCGTATATGTTAGCGGAGAGCAACGTTTTTGCAGTGAAGACGACGTTGCCATCCGAAGTGGGCAGGCACTGATAGCCGACGCCATAGTGAGGGGCGGTTCCAAACAGGTAGCGACGGGTCCAGAGCGTGTCGCCGGCGGCGGTGAGCTTAATGCCCACCGGCCGATCCACCAGCGGGGACACGGATATTTCGGCAGTAGCCAGCACAAACAGGCTGCCGTCGGTTAGCTCAGCTACGTCACTGGGTGAGCGGTAGCTGGCGGGCAGGGGCACGGTTTTCTCGAACGTGGCCAGCTCCGGGGTAGCCGGGGTGGCGGGCGTCTCGTCGTGTTTGGAGCAGGCGGTGGCCAGGGCCAGCAACGAGAGCAGCGCCATGCGCCGCAAGGGTAGCATACGAATCATAGAGGGGAATAAGAGTAGAAGCGAAAATACACATTAAACCAGACCATGCCGGAATATTGTGGGCTGCCGCGCAGAAACCGGGGGTAGCTGGCTCCTAATTTGAACCGACCGGTGGCGCTGCTTCGTAGGGTAGGCACACCTTCTTTCTCTGTGTATGTTTTCTCGTATTACGGGGCTGCTGCTGGCCGCCACCTGTGCGTGGTCGGCGCAGGCCCAGACCAGGCCGCAGCCCAAGCCCGCCAACCCTTATTATTCGCGCACCGATACCACCCGCCTGCGCCTCACCGATGCCCAGTGGCAGAAAGTGCTGACACCCGACGTGTACCGCGTGGCCCGTGGCAAAGGCACCGAGCCGTCCTTCACGGGCACGCTCTGGAACGCCACCGCCCGCGGCACCTACTACTGCGGCGCCTGCGGCAACGCCCTGTTTCGCTCCGATGCCAAGTTTGCCAGTGACTGCGGCTGGCCCAGCTTTTTCGAGCCGCTGCGCCGCACCGCCGTGCGCTACGAGGCCGACCACACCCACGGCATGGAGCGCACCGAAGTGCTCTGCGGCCGCTGCGACACCCACCTGGGCCACATTTTCAACGACGGCCCGCCGCCCACCGGCCAGCGCTACTGCATGAATTCCATCGTGCTGGATTTCGTGCCCGGCAAAACGTCGGCCTTCGGGGTGCTGGGCCGCTAGGGGGCGGCCGGGAAGTCGTTGGGCACGGCCCGGAAACCATTGGGCACTGCCCGGGAGTCGTTGGGCACTACCCGGAAACCGTTGGGCACTGCCCGGAAGCGTTGGGCTCAGCCCGGAAGTGTTTGGGCACAGTCTGGAAGTCGTTGGGCACAGCCCGGAAGTGTTTGGGCACTATCCGGAAATCGTTGGGCACGGTCTGGAAATCGTTGGGAAATGCTGAGGAGTATGTGCAAGTCATTTTGCTATATTACCCGAATCATTTACCCTCTTATTCATTGCCTTATGGACCGATTGACGCGTGAATTTCATTGCCGGATTGATGAACTGGTGCCGCTGGCGCGGCTGCTACGCGTGAGCTACGTGCGCGACCAGGCCGACTTTCAGGAATTGTTGCCCGAGGACTATACTACCGCCTTCCTCAGCGGCTATGATGCCCACGTAGCGGCGGCCGATGCGCTGGAGGCTACCTCGGTGCAGATTGCCAGGCGCATGGTGTTCACGGAGCGCATTGAGGCCGTGTACAAGGAGCTGCCCCGGACGCTGGATTTTCTGGAGGCCCGCGTGCGGCGCGCCACCCCGCTCACGGTGCCCGCCGACCGGTTTGGGCTGGAGCAGGCCCGCCGTGCCCGCAACAACGACGACCACTCGGGCCTGGAAGCGGCCCTCAAAACGCTGCTCCAGAACATTGAGGCCAACAAGGCGGCCCTGACGGCCAAGGGCCAGAAGCCCGCCGACACCCAGCAGCTGCAGGACCTCTACGAGGCGCTGGTGAAGGACACCACCAGCCAGGGCAGCCAGATGAGCGCCCAGAAGGGCAACACCGAGGAAAATATGACGGTGCTCAACGCTCTCTACGAGCAGATGATGCACCTCTTCAACGATGGCAAAGCCCTCTACGCCCGCTCCGACAAGGCCAAAGCGGAGGACTACACCTTCAAGCAGCTGCTGAAGCGCGTGCGCCGCGAACGAAAAGCCGATCAGGCGTAAGCTGCTTGATTGAAAATGAAACAGGGCACCCATCGGGTGCCCTGTTTTTGTGTTGTCTTATCCGAGCGAATGCGGGGCATAACTTGTGCCGACCTGTGGAGGTGCAGCCTACATTTCAGGGACTGGTCACGAGTTATTCTGTGATAAACTTGCGCTAGTTTGGGGGGAATGATACTCAATGAGGTCTGGTTCATAATAGTTTATATATGTCATTACTGATGAAATTGAATCCTTGTAATTGAAATCTAAAGCTAAATTGAATAGGTGGCCATATGGTGCTGGATCGGGTGAGTTCTTTGTGTGAATTATTTCATCACGACATTCTTTTAATTTTAAAATATAGTTGTATTCCTGAGGCATTTCAATGTGAAATATTTTCCCTTTTATTTCGGGAATTATACTTTTGATTTTCTCCTCAAATTTTGCAAATCTCTGAATCTGTTTTTGATCAAGTATTTCTGTTTGAGTATTCTTGATTCTTTTATACTTATAATCAATGGGGATGGATATATTCATAAACGACTCTATAGTATTATACAAAAATGTGGTGTATGCAGTCATATAACTGAAAAATACATATAAAGCATTCAATTGACTATTAACGTTAGGTTGAGAAGATTCTAAGTGTTCAAAAAGATGTCTTCTACTTTCTTCCACGCGTTGATAAAATGATTGAGCTGCATTAAAATATAGAACTACTGGGTGTGGTTCAGGTATTGTTATATAAGTAGTGCTTTTCTGTTTTTTGTGAACGAATCCTCTGATTCTAGTTCCTTTGCTAGTCGTGATAATAGCATGCATATTTCTTGTATTCGGTGGGGAGGAAAGCGAAGGAACCGCCTTTGCATTTATGGGTGTAATAGACCCTGATCCTTCTTCGCGATACAAAAATTTTATTTTAATGGGTTGCATTTTTGAATAGTTAAACAAAACCCCGCGCCAGCTTTGCAGCCAACGCGGGGTTTTCTGTGGTTGATTGGCTACTGCCAAGCTACTACATCCGGTTGATAATCTCGTCGCCGAATTCGGAGGTTTTCAGGAGGGTGGCGCCTTCCATCAGGCGTTCGAAGTCGTAGGTGACGCGCTTGGCGGCAATGGCGGCTTCGAGGCCGTTGTAGATGAGGTCGGCGGCTTCCTGCCAGCCCAGGTGCTCCAGCATGAGGGCCCCGGAGAGGATAACCGAGCCGGGATTCACTTTGTCCTGGTTGGCGTACTTGGGCGCGGTGCCGTGGGTAGCCTCAAAAATGGCGTGGCCGGTGAGATAGTTGATGTTGGCCCCGGGCGCAATGCCGATACCGCCCACAATGGCGGCCAGCGCGTCGGAGATGTAGTCGCCGTTCAGGTTGAGGGTGGCTACCACCGAGTACTCGGCGGGGCGGAGCAGAATCTGCTGCAGGAAGGCATCGGCGATGCTGTCCTTGATGAGGATTTTGCCGCCGTCGAGGGCTGCTTTCTGCTGGGCGTCGGCTACTTCCTGGCCCTGCTTGGCCAGCACCTTGTCGTACTGGCTCCAGGTGTACACTTTGTCGCCGAATTCCTTTTCGGCCAGCTCGTAGCCCCAGGTTTTGAAGGCACCCTCCGTGAACTTCATGATGTTGCCTTTGTGCACGATGGTCACGGAAGGCTTCTTGTGCTCGAGGGCGTACTTGATGGCCGCGCGCACCAGCCGCTCGGTGCCCTCTTTCGAGACGGGCTTGATGCCGAACGAGGAGGTTTCGGGGAAGCGGATTTTCTTCACGCCCATCTCATCCTGCAGGAATTCCAGCATTTTCTGGGCCTGCGGCGTGCCGTTCATGTACTCGATGCCGGCGTAGATGTCTTCGGTGTTTTCGCGGAAGATGACCATGTCGGTCAGCTCGGGGTGGCGCACGGGCGAGGGCACGCCCTCAAACCAGCGTACGGGGCGCACGCAGGCGTAGAGGTCGAGCTCCTGGCGCAGGGCCACGTTGAGGCTCCGGATGCCGCCGCCCACGGGCGTGGTCAGGGGGCCTTTGATGCCCACCAGGTATTCGCGGAAGGCGTCGAGGGTTTCGTTGGGCAGCCAGTTGTTTACTTGCTTGAAGGCCTTTTCACCAGCCAGTACCTCTTTCCACACCAGCTTGCGCGCCCCGCCGTAGGCTTTTTCTACGGCTGCATTGAAGACGCGCACGGAGGCCGCCCAGATGTCCGGACCCGTACCGTCGCCTTCGATGAAAGGAATGGTCGGTTGGTCAGGCACATTGAGTTTGCCGTTCTTGATGGTGATTTTCTGTTCTGCCATTGTTGAAGGTACTTTGGGCTGTATGTTATTAGTAGTAGTTGAGAGGGCCGGTCCTTCGCCCGTCATCCTGAGCGAAGGAAGGACCTTCTCACGCTGGAAGGGTGATTGAACGAGTCGTTCTAACGTGAGAAGGTCCTTCGCTTCGCTCAGGATGACAGGCGCAAGTGCGGCGTCAATACCCGAAAATTTCTTTCAGGGTGAGCTGCTGGACCTGGCCGTACTTGGCCAGCTCCTTGAAATTGAGGCGGTCTTTGGATCCTATAACAAGGATAGTCTGGTTCTGGCCTTTCACGCGGGCCTGCTGGAACTTCTGCAGGTCCTGGAAGCTCATGTTGGGCGTCTGCTCGTACACGTCGCGGCGCAGGTCGTAGTCGAGGCCGAGGCGGCGGGCCCGCTCGTAGCTGAGCAGGATGTCGGACTTGGTGATGCGCTCCGTGGCGATGCTGTTGCGGATGGCGTTCTTGGCGATTTGCAGGTTGGCTTCGGCCACGGGCATGTCGTTGAGCAGGGTGTTCATGCCGGCCATGGCCTCGGGCAGCTTATCACTCTGCGTGCCGATGTAGCTGAGGTTGTAGGAGCTGCGGCCGGCCTTGTCGGCGTTGGCGTAGCGCGACGAGGCCGAGTAGGCCAGGGCCTTGCTCTCGCGCAGCTCCTGAAACACGATGCTGCCCATGCTGCCGCCGAAGTACTCGTTGTAGAGGCTGGTGGTCGGCACAATGCTCTTATCGTACACGGCGCCCTTGGTCAGGAACAGGATTTCGGCCTGCACCATATTGTAGTCCACCCAATAGACCTTGCGCTGGTTCATGGGTTGCTCGGCGAAGTCCTTAGCCGCTGGGGTAGGGGTGAGCGGAAGAGCAAATTCAATGTGATTCTTTTTATTCTCTGCAATCCTTTCCTTGGTTAACTGCGCTACAGGAACACCATGTAAATATCCAAGCTCTTCTGCCACACCTATTACTCGAGGATATTCAATAACATTTTCAGCCCCTTCGCGCCGAAAATCGCGGCTTTCAAGTGGCCGCGGCCCGTAGTACAGCACGCGGTGCTGGTAGGTGGGGATGGTTTTGATGGTAGCGGTGAGCTGCTCGGGTTTCAGGGCCTTCAGCTCTTTCTCGCTCAGCTGCGTGGTGAAGGGGTTTTTGGGGCCGTACTTGGCGAAATTGACCATGGCCTGGCTCAGAATCACCTGCTTATTGAGCTTGGCATCCTGGCGCGACTTCAGCACGCCGGCCACCATGTTCCTGAGGGCGGCGGCGTCGGGCTTGGGCGCGGCCAGCAGGCTTTCAAACAGCTGCAGCGCCGGCTCGAAGTTGGCGTCGAGGCCGGAGAGGCTGACGGTGGTGCGGTCCTGCCCGCTCTGCACCGCGAAGGAGCAGCCCAGCTTGTAGAACTCCTGCTGCAGCTGCGCGGCCGTGTATTTGTCGGTGCCCAGGTACTGCAGGTAGTCGGTGGCGAGGCCCAGCCTGGGGTCGTTGTTGGTGCCCAGGTCGAGCACGTAGAACAGGTTGAAGAGGTTGTTTTCGGTGTTGCGGGTATAGTACACCGGCACGCCCGAAGCCAGCTTCACTTCCTGAATGTCCTTCTTGTAATCCACGAAAACCGGCTGCAGCTCGGGGCTGCTCAGGCCGGTTACCTGCTTGTAGAAGTCGGAGGCTACTTCGCGGTTCACGGGCACCGGCGTAATGGCCGGCTTCACCACTTTCACGGCGTTGGGGTCTTTGCCGGTGCGCTTGTAGATGGCCGCGTAGCCGGGGCCGTAGTACTGCTGGGCCACGCGCATCACCTCTTCCTTCGTGATGGTGCCGAAGTCGTTGATCTGCTTCAGATAGTCTTTCCAGTCGGTGCGGGCCACGAAAGCCGCCACGAAAGCACCGGCGCGGGACTCGTTGCTTTCGTAGCTTTTGGTGCGCTGCAGCTGCTCGTTGTTGATGATGGCCGGAATCAGCCAGTCGGGGAAGTCGCCCTTCTTCACCTTATCGAGCTGAGCGAGCAGCAGGTCGCGCACTTCTTCCAGCTTCTGGCCCTGGCGGGGCGTGGCGTAGAGGATGTGCGAGGAATAGTCGTTGTTGATGTCGGTGAACGAGGCGGCCTGCAACACTTTCTGCTGCTGGTTCAGGTTCAGGTCAATCAGGCCAGCCTGCCCGTTGCTCAGGATTTTATCCACCATGCGCAGCACCAGCGCCTCGCGGCTGGTCGTGCCGGGAAAGCGGAAGCCGAGCATCACGTTTTCGGCATCGGGGCCCACAATCTGCGTCACGAGGGGCGCCGTGAGGGGGGCTTCCTGGGCGGCCGTGAAGGCCGGCACCGGCTTGCTCTGCAGCTTGCCGAAGTACTGGTCGATGAGGCGAATGGTCTGGTCGTAGTCCAGGTCGCCGGAGAGGCACAGGGCCACGTTGTTGGGCACGTAGTACTTCTCGAAATACCGCTTAATCTCCGTGATAGACGGGTTCTGCAGGTGCTCGATGGTGCCGATGGTGGTTTGGGTGCCGTACTCGTGCTTCTGGTAGAGGCTGCGGTTCAGGGCCTCGTATTCTTTGTTGAAGTCGTTGTCGAGGCCCCGGTTTTTCTCTTCGTACACGGCTTCCAGCTCGGTGTGGAATAGGCGCGGCACCAGTTCCCCCAGCCGCTCGGCCTGAATGGCGGCCCACTTCTCCAGCTGGTTGCTCGGAATGTCTTCCTGGTACACCGTCTGCTCCACGGACGTGTAGGCGTTGGAGCCCTTGGCCCCGATGGCGCCCATCACCTTGTCGTACTCATTGGCCACGGCGTATTTGGCCGCCACGCTGGAAATCGAGTCAATCTGATGGTAGGTGCGCTTGCGGGCGGCGGGGTCGTTGCGCTGGGCGCGGTACTGCTCGTAGAGGGCCTCAATCTTGTCCAGCTCGGCTTTTTCGGCGGTCCAGTTCTGGGTGCCCAGCTTCGAGGTGCCCTTGAACACCATGTGCTCGAGGTAGTGCGCGAGGCCGGTGGCGGTGCTGGGGTCGTTTTTGGAGCCGGCGCGCACGGCCAGGTAGGTCTGGATGCGCGGCGCGTCGTCGTAGTCCGATAGGTAAACGGTCAGGCCGTTGTCCAGGGTGTAGATGCGGGCTTTGAGCGGGTCGCCTTCTACGGTCTGGTAGGTGTACTCTTTCTGCTTGGCGGCTTCGGGGCTGGCGGCCGGGGCGGTAGCTGCTGCCGAAGTGGCGGGCTTACTGGTCTGGCATTGGGTAAGACCGAGCGTGGCCAGAGCCGGAATAAGGAGCAGAAGGGGTTTTTTCACAGGGAAACCAGCGCGGGCAGCAGAACAGAACAGAATAAGGAGTCAAAGATAGGCGGCCCCCCCGGGAATAAAAAGCTCCGCCGGGCCCCTGCGGCCGCGAAGTGCGGAAAAATGCTTATGAAGACCCGCGGCTGTCTGCTCGTATGTGGGGCTGCACGCCTGGGTAGCAGCAGAAAAAGACTGAACCCCGGGAAGCCTGCTGCAACGGCAGTTTCCCCGGGGTTCAGTCTTTGCTACGCTTGGAAGCTAGTCCGTGTCGAGGCCCAGCTTCTGCTTCATTTCCAGCAGGATGGGGTACTTTTCCATCAGGTACTCCATCTTGTCGGTGGAGGTGTAGAGCTTGCGGCTGGTGTCGATGCGCTCCACTATTTCTACCTGCACGTTCAGGCGTGGGTAGCCGGTGCGGCGGCGCAGCTCACCCAGAAACTCGGCCCGCATTTCGTTGAACTGGTCTTCCTGCACGGGGTTGTCCACACGCAGCAGGATCTGGTGCTGCTCGTTGGCCTGCACCGGGCGGTTGAGGAGGCTGTAGTGCATCATGCTGATGGCCTTGCGCTCCTCAGTCAGTTCCTGCCACACGCGCTGCAACACCTCATCGTTGATGGCGGGCAGGCCGGTGGTGGGGCCGCTGGGCTCGGTATCCACGGCGGCTTTGCCGGCGGCTGCCTGCTGCTCCAGCTGCGCTTTCATGGCGCCGAGGCTGCCCAGGCCCGGCAGCTTGGTGCCCAGCCCCAGTGGCTTGCCGGCGGGTGGCATCCCGGGGCGGGGCGGGGGCATGGGAGCCGCCGTCACGGCCGGCTGGCCCGGCTCGTGCCCGGCCATGCTGGGCCGCCCGATTTCAACGTGGGGCACCGTGTCGCGTAGCTTGGTGGTGGCCGGTACCTGCGTAGCCGCTTCGTCCTCGATGCTGGGCGTATCGTGCAGCTCTTCCACGCCGCGTTCCACCGGCACAATGGGCTCGGGGTCGGCGGGAGCTGATGTACCCCGAAGCGGCGCTTCGGCCCGTACTGCGTGGTTCGGTACCGCGCCGTTAGGTGTTGGTCGGTCAACGGCCGAAGCGTCGCTTCGGGGTACTGCCGCGCCATATGTCGCTGGGGCTTCGGCGGTGCCGTCGGCCACGAGCCGGCCGTTGGCCGCTGGCGCGGCCGGAGTTGTTACACTACTTTTTTTTTTCGCCTCGCCGTTGTCCGACGCGGCTCCGGCGGAGGCGCTCGGACCAGAGTTCAGGTCGCGGGCAAACTGCACGGCGCTGTTGAGGTAGGTGAGCTTCATCAGCGTCAGCTCCACGTGCAGGCGCTGGTTTTTGGCCTGCTTGAACTCCCGGTCGCAGAGGCTTACCAGGTTCAGGCCCGACAGCAGGAACGGCAGCGGCGCGGCCTGGGCCTGCTGCACGTAGAGCAGCCGGATATTGTCGGATACTTCCAGCAGCTGCACGGTCACGGGGTCTTTGCAAACCAGCAGCCCGCGCAGGTGCTCGGCCGCGCCCACCACAAAGTTGTGCAGGTCGAACCCGTTCTGCATGATTTCCTCCAGCAGCAGCAGCGTGGCGCTCAGGTTTTCGGTCAGCAGCGCATCCACGAGCCGGAAATAGTACTCGTAGTCCAGAATGTGCAGGTTCTGCACCACGTCCTTGTAGGTCAGGTCGTGGCCCGAGAAAGTCACCATCTGGTCGAACATGCTCAGCGCGTCGCGCAGACCGCCATCGGCTTTCTGAGCCAGCAGGTGCAGCGCGTCTTCTTCGGCCTTGATGCTTTCCTGCGTAGCCACGTGGCGCAGGTGCCCCCGAATATCATCGACCCGAATCCGGTTGAAATCGAAGATCTGGCAGCGCGACAGAATCGTGGGGATAATCTTGTGGCGCTCAGTGGTGGCCAGGATGAAAATGGCGTAGCTCGGCGGCTCTTCCAGCGTCTTCAGAAAGGCGTTGAAGGCCGCATTCGAGAGCATGTGCACCTCGTCGATGATGTACACCTTGAAGCGGCCCTGCTGCGGGGCGTAGCGCACCTGCTCCACGAGGCTGCGGATGTCCTCCACCGAGTTGTTGGAGGCCGCATCCAGCTCGTGCACGTTGAACGAGGCGTTTTCCTGGAACGCCCGGCACGACGAGCATTTGCCGCAGGCTTCCAGCTCGAACGGCGTGTTGTTGGGGTCTGTGGCCGCGAGCAGTGCATCGGGCACGATGTCGGGCTGCTGCTGAATCAGCTCGGAAACCGGGCGGCTCTTGCGCACGTGTTCCTCTACAAACTCGCAGTTGATGGTTTTGGCCAGAATCCGGGCACAGGTGGTTTTGCCGACGCCCCGGGGGCCGCAGAACAGAAACGCCTGCGCCAGGTGCTGCGAGGCAATGGCGTTTTGCAGAGTAGTGGTGACGTGCTGCTGCCCCACCACGCTGCGAAACGTGGCTGGACGGTACTTGCGGGCCGAAACGACGAAATTCTCCATAGCTACTGGCTACAAAGATAGGCAATGCCCGGCCCGATTCCGCCCCCGGCAGCCGGGGTTTTGGGCCGCCGGCACCGCCCGCCAGCGCATAGCAGCATGAGAAAATCCGCCGGCGGTGCCGGGAGTATATGAGCCGGCAAGTGAACTGGTATTGGAGTGGCGAGTGTGGTGTGAACGGCTGATAATCACATGATTGTGTGATTGTGTAGTGCCGGGAATTTGGCGTGTTTGGCCCGGCTTTCTGGTTGGGTTATTTCACCGTATTCACGTCTCATTTCATGAAAACAGCCTTATTCTTCACGAGTCTGCTGGCCTCCACGGCCGCTCTTGCCCAATCGGGCCCGGCTGCTGCGCCTTCCGTGCCGGCCGCCGATACCTACTTCGGCGTGAAGGTGGATGACCCGTACCGTAACCTCGAAAACCTGCAGGACCCGGCCGTAGCCGCCTGGATGAAAGCCCAGAGCGAGTACACCCGCCAGACGCTGGACGCTATTCCGGGCCGAAAGGGGCTGCTTGACAAGATGGTAGAAATGGACAAGCGCAAAGCCGCCCGCGTGACGGACCTGCGCGTGGCCGACAACGACCGGTACTTCTACTATAAGTCGCGGCCGCAGGACCAGCAGCCCAAGCTCTACTGCCGCGATGGCTACAAGGGGCAGGAGGTGCTGCTCTTCGACCCTGAAGGCTACGAGGCGGGCAAGGTGTACAACATCAACGGGTTTTCGCCCAGCCCCGATGGCTCCAAGGTGTCGTTCGGCATCAGCGAGAAAGGCACCGAGCTGGGCCGCACCCTGATAATGGACGTGAAAACCCGCAAGCTCTACCCCGAGCAGATTCCGTTGAACCGGGGCGGCGGCGAGTGGCTGCCCGACAACCAGACGCTGGCCTACCTGCCCTACAACAACGACGACCTGAAGGATATGGCCGCCCGCCAGAACACGCAGTGCCGCCTGCACCGCGTGGGCACGCTCGTCGCCCAGGACCAGATAGTTTTCTCCAGCCAGCTCTATCCCAAGCTCGGCATCAAGCCCTCCGACTACCCATATGCGGGCATCGACCGGGATACCAAACTGGCGTATGGCTTCCTGTACTCCGTGGACCGCTACATGAATGTGTTTTACGCCCCATCTGCGGCCCTCACCAAGCCCAATATTCCCTGGAAGCCACTGTTTCGGCCCTCCGATGAAGTCACCAACTTCGTGACGGACGAGCAGAATATCTACTTCGTGACTTCCCGCAACACGCCCCGCCAGAAGCTGATGCGCATGCCCGCCGCCCGGCCCGACGTAGCCACGGCCGAAGTGCTGGTGCCCGAGGCGGCCGACGAATCCATCAACGATGAGCAGCTGAAAACCACCAAGGACGGCGTGTACTTTGTGCGCACGAAAAACGGGGTGGGGGCCAAGCTGTACTTCGTGGCCCGCGGCTCGAAAACGGTGCAGGAGCTGAAGCTGCCCCGCCCCGCCGGCCGCCTGGAGCTGACGGGCAAAAACGCGCAGTCGCCGGACCTATGGGTGACGATGGGCGGCTGGACCTCCGACCGGCAGCGCTACCGCTACACCGCCGCCAGCCGGCAGTTCACGCCCGAGCCGTTGTCGTCGGAGGCGCAATACCCCGAATTTGCCGACCTGGTGGTGGAAGAGGTGATGGTGCCCTCGCACGACGGCGTGCAGGTGCCCTTGTCGCTGGTGTATAAGAAGGGGCTGAAGCGCGACAAGGCCGCGCCCACGCTAATGATTGGCTACGGGGCTTACTCGCGGGTGATGGAGCCCACCTTCATGCCGCCGTTCCTGCTCTGGGCGCAGCAGGGCGGTGTACTGGCCGTGCCGCACGTGCGGGGCGGCGGCGAGCTGGGCGAGGCCTGGCATAAGGCCGGCCAGAAAACCACCAAGCCCAACACCTGGAAAGACCTGATTGCCTGCGCCGAATACCTGACCAAAAACAATTACACCGCGCCCGGCAAAATTGCCATCAACGGCGGCAGCGCCGGGGGCATCCTCATCGGGCGGGCCATGACCGAGCGGCCTGACCTGTTTGCGGTGGCCATTCCGGAGGTGGGCTGTATGAACGCCGTGCGCATGGAAAACTCGCCCAACGGCCCCGTAAACGTGCCCGAGTTCGGCACCATGGCCAAGGAGGACGAGGCCAAAGCACTGCTGGAAATGGACGCCTACCACCACCTCAAGCCCGGCACCAGCTACCCCGCCACGCTCGTCACGGCCGGCTTCAACGACCCGCGCGTAATTGCGTGGCAGCCGGCCAAGTTTGCGGCTCGCCTGCAGGCCAGCAACGCCAGCGGCAAGCCCGTGCTGTTCTTCACCGACTACGAAGCCGGCCACGGCATGGGCGACTCCCGCCTCAAGCAGTTCGAAAGCATTGCCGACCTGATGGCCTTCGGACTGTGGCAGACCAACGCCGACGGTTTTCAGCCCAACAAGGTAGCCGCCAAGTAGCGCCCGGCCGGCGTAGGCAGCATCCGGGCGCTCAGAGTGCGGGCCCCGGATGCTGCTCAAACTGGTCTGAAACCGGGAACATTTTTGGGGCCCAGCAACGTTTTCTGGCTGATGTGCGTACATTCGCACCCCGCACTTCGGCGCGGATATGTTCTTTCTCAATTGGGGCTGACCGGAATTGACAGCTTGTGCATGTCGCGAGTAAGCGTGTCGGGAGTTGGATGAATCTCCCGTAAAAAAAGCCGTCCGAACAACAACTGGCGAGTATAGCTACGCCATGGCTGCTTAGTCTAGGTACTAAGTAAATGCCATCGTCCCGCACCCGTAATCCTTCTCACGGGTGAGTTCGGGGCGTCGTAAGAGGTAGGATAGTCTTAGGGGCGCTGTGACGCTAAGGCGAAACTCAAACAGATAAGGACAAACCAAGGGCCTGATGTGCGCCTGGGATGTCTCGAAAATTTAAGCATAGATACACACGTAGAAAGCTCGACGCCTTCCTTGTCTGGACCAGGGTTCGAATCCCTGCAGCTCCACTTAGTACCCGAAAAACCCATCTGACGCTTCGTCGGATGGGTTTTTGTTTTTCCGGGCCCCATATCGGCCCCCATGAAGCTGGGTCAGATTTCGAGCTTGAAATAGCCGCCGGCTCCTTTCAGCGACGACTGCCGAATGACCAGGTCGCCGGACACCACGTAGGTGCGCGGCTTGAAGCTTTCCTTCTGGCGCACCTGCTCCAGAAACAGGCGGGCGGCCTGCTGCCCAATCCGGTAAGGATGCAGGTTGACGGTGGTAAGGCCGGGCTCAATCATGGAAGCCATGAACTCGTCGCCGAACCCCACCACGGCTATTTCATCGGGCACGCGCAGGCCCCGCTTCTTCAGGGCCACCAGCAGGTCGAAGGCGTTGGTGTAGTTGATGGCGAATATGGCATCGGGCGGCTCCGGCAGCGCCAGCCACGTATCGAGGGCCGCTACCGCCGACTCGGGCCGGAAGTTGATGTGGACTTCGTATTCGGGTTTGAGGGGCAAATGGTGGCGCCTCAGCGCGCTCTGGTAGCCCGCCAGCCGGTTCCGGCTGATCAGCAACGACTCCGGGCCGGCCAGAATAGCAATGCGCCGCGCGCCCTGCTCAATAAGGTGCTCCGTGAGGTTGAAGGCGCCGTTCCAGTCGTCCAGGATTACTTTGGCGCTGTCTACCTCGTTGCTGACCCGGTCGAAATGAATGACCGGAACGCCCCGGCAGGCGCCCGGTTTCACGTGGTCGAAGTTCTCGGTTTCGCGGGAGTGGCAAATCAGCAGGCCATCTACGCGGCTGGCAATAAGGGCCTGCACGTTGCTGACTTCCATTTCGTACGATTCCTTGGACTGGCAAATCATGACGCGGTAGCCGGCTTCGCCCACCACCTGCTGAATTCCGCTCACGGCCGTTGCAAAAAAGGGCCGCTCAATGTCCGGAATCACCACCCCAATGGTGTTGGTTTCGCTGCTCTTGAGGCTCTGGGCCAGTAGGTTAGGCTGGTAGTCGAGCTGGCGGGCCACTTCTATGATGGCCTGCCGCGTGTTGGCGTTGATGTCGGAATGGCCGTTGAGAGCCCGCGAAACGGTGGAGGGCGCCACGCCCAGCGCCTTGGCTACGTCGCTGATAGTGGTTTGGTGGCGCTTGCGCTCCGGGGTCGGCAGTTCCTTGTTGTCGGTGAAGTGGTAGTCGCAGGCTTTGCAGAAGTACCGCTGCCGTCCCCGGATGAATCCGGCCCGCATCACCGCATCGGCGGAGATGCACTTAGTGCATTTCATCATAAGGCAAATGGTATTATTTTATAATACCCGAAAAGCAGTGGACGGAAGGAAGCTGAGCAGGCTTTTGATTATTCGAAGATAATCTACAAAATATTTTTTATCCGGCAACGAGTCAAGATTACCTATCGGAACCGTTTTCGGTAACGTTTCCGATCTTTTTATTTGAATTAGAGCCTGTTGAGGGTGTTTTTTTATTCACTTGCGTGTCAATTGTTCTTCTATCTTCGAGACCAGGAGCCCAAGAGATACCCAGGACCGGTTTTTCGGAAAAACCTATACCTGTTCTTCGGGGCTGGCTTCAGGATAGTAAATTTCTTATACCCTATTTCCATGCTGCACACCATGCGCTGGTTCGGACCCCAGGACCCGGTTTCGCTCTTCTCGCTCCGGCAGGCGGGCTGCACGGGCGTAGTCACGGCGCTACACCAGTTGCCGGTGGGCGTAGTATGGCCGCAGGCTGAAATCCGGGAGCGGCAGCATCTCATTGAAGCCGATAATGCCCGCTACTCGCCGCTGCACTGGGCCGTGGTAGAAAGCCTGCCCGTGCACGAGGACATCAAGAAAGGCCTGCCTTCGCGCGACACGTACATAGCGCGTTATAAGGAGTCGTTGCGCAATCTGGCGGCCTGCGGCATCCGGACGGTGTGCTACAACTTTATGCCGGTGCTGGACTGGTCGCGCACCAACCTGCACTATGAAATGCCCGACGGCTCCCGCGCCCTGCGCTTTGTATGGCAGGATTTCGCCGTGTTCGACCTGTGTATCCTGCGCCGCCCCGGTGCCGAAGCGGCTTATGAGCCGGCCGTGGCGGAAGATGCCCGCACGCAGTTTGCTGCTATGTCGGCGGCGGAAACAGCAGAGCTGACCAACACAGTGCTACTGGGCCTGCCCGGCTCCGAGGAAGCTTTTGAGTTAGCTGATTTTCAGGGCGTGCTGGATGAGTATGCCGCCATTGATGCCGCCGCGCTGCGCGAAAACCTATACTATTTCCTGCGGGAAGTAGGGCCGGTGGCTGAGGAAACGGGCGTCAACCTGTGCATTCACCCCGACGACCCGCCATTTCCGCTGCTGGGTCTGCCGCGCGTGGTGAGCACCGAAGCCGACCTGGAGGGCCTGCTGCGTGCCTACGACTCGCCGGCCAACGGCCTCACGTTCTGCACCGGCTCCCTGGGCGTGCGCCCCGATAACGACCTGGCCGGCATAGTGCGGCGCTTCGGCTCCCGCATTCATTTTGTGCACCTGCGCGCTACCAAGCGCGAAGAAAACCCGCGCAACTTCCACGAAGCCGACCACCTCACTGGCGACGTGGATATGTACGCCGTGGTGCGGGAGCTGGTGCGCGAAGAGCTGCGCCGGGCCCGTACCGGCAAAGGCACCCCCAACCTGCCCATGCGCCCCGACCACGGCCACCAGATGCTCGATGATCTGGAAAAGCGCACCTACCCCGGCTACTCCGCCATTGGCCGCCTGCGCGGGCTGGCCGAGCTGCGCGGGCTGGAGCTGGGCATCCGGCAGGGGCTGCTGGCCGAGGAGGAGGGGCTGCCCGGCTACCATGCTGCTGCCCACGTGCCCCGCTTCGTCTGACCGCTCCTTCACTCCGCCTTCCCACCCATGTTACTCCGCTTGCTGCTGCTTCTGCTGCTGTGCGCCGGGCCCCGTTTTGCGGCCCTGGCCGATGATGGCTACCGCCTGTGGCTGAAGTATGACCTGCTGCCCGAGGGCAGTGCGCGCAAAGCGTGGCAGGCGCAGGCCAAAGGCATTTCACTTGACAATAACGCGGGACCTACCCTGCAAACGGCTGCCAGCGAGCTGCAACTCGGGCTGCAAGGCTTGCTGGGACGCCCGGTGCCGGTGGGGGCGCCGGGCGGCAAGGGCCGCATCCGGCTGCGCGTGGCGCCTGATGCTACCCTCGGCCAGGAAGGCTACCGCATATCGGCTCAGAAAGACGGTATCGAAATCACCGGGCCCACGGATGCGGCGGTGCTGTATGGCTGCTTTGCGCTGCTCCGGCAGGTGCAGACCGGGCAGCTGCCGGACAAGCTCAGCCTCAGCAGCCAGCCCCGCATCCAGCACCGCCTGCTCAACCACTGGGACAACCCCAATGGCACCGTGGAGCGCGGCTACGCGGGCTCTTCTATCTGGAAGTGGCAGGAACTGCCCGAAGTGCTGGACCCGCGCTACCAAGACTACGCCCGCGCCAACGCCTCTATCGGCATCAATGGCGTGGTGCTGAACAATGTGAATGCCAGTGCCCGCTACCTCACGCCGGAGTACCTGCGGAAAGTAGCGGCGCTGGCCGGCGTGATGCGCCCCTACGGCATCCGGGTGTATCTGTCGGTGTTCTGGGCCGCGCCCAAGGTCATCGGTGGGCTGCCGACTTCCGACCCGCTCGACCCCAAAGTGAAGCAGTGGTGGAAAGCCCGGACCGACGAAATCTACCAGACCATTCCCGACTTCGGCGGCTTTCTGGTGAAGGCCAACTCCGAAGGCGAACCGGGCCCCCAGGACTACGGCCGCAACCACGCCGACGGAGCCAACATGCTGGCCCAGGCTCTGGGCACGCACGACGGTATTGTGATGTGGCGCGCCTTTGTGTACAAAGCCAACTCCAAAGGGGACCGGTTCAAGGAAGCTTATGAGGAGTTTCAGCCGCTGGATGGCAAATTCGATCCGAAAGTGCTGGTGCAGGTGAAAAACGGCCCGATTGACTTTCAGGCGCGGGAGCCGTTTCATCCGCTGTTTGGAGCCATGCCACGCACGCCGCTGGTGCTGGAAGTACAGCTCACGCAGGAGTACCTGGGCTTTGCCACGCACCTCGTGTACCTGGGCCCGCTCATCAAGGAGTGCCTCGACTCGGATACGCACAGCCAGGGCCCAGGCTCTACCGTGGCTAAGGTGGTAGACGGCACGCTGGAAAAACACAGCCTGAGCGGCATTGCGGGCGTGGCCAACATCGGCTCCGACCGGAACTGGACCGGACACCCTATAGGGCAGTCCAACTGGTACGCCTTCGGGCGCCTGGCCTGGGACCATACGCTCAGCTCGGCCTCTATTGCCGAAGAATGGACCCGCATGACGCTCACGCGCCAGCCCGAGGCTGTGGCCGCGGTAACGGACGTGCTCAATAAGTCGCGCGACATTTATGTGCGCTACACTACGCCACTGGGCCTGCACCACATCATGGGCCAGACCCTGCACTACGGCCCCGAGCCCTGGCTGGCCAAGAGCGACCGGCCCGACTGGACGTCGGTGTATTACCATAAAGCTGATTCCGTGGGGCTGGGCTTCAACCGCACCGCCAGCGGCTCCAACGCCCTGAGTCTGTATGCGCCGGGTGCCCGCCAGGTGTGGAGCAATCCGGCCACCTGCCCGCCCAGCTACCTGCTCTGGTTCCATCATGTGGGCTGGGGGCAGCAGCTCAGCACCGGCCGCAGCCTCTGGGACGAGCTAACCACCCGCTACTACACCGGCGCCGACTCCGTGCTCTGGATGCAGCAGCGCTGGGAGCAGGTGAAGCCGGCCCTGGATGCCAGGCTGCACGCCGATGTAGCCGCCCGCCTGCGCATTCAGCACCGCGAGGCGCTGTGGTGGCGCGATGCCTGCGTGCTCTACTTCCAGACGTTTTCGCGGCGGCCCATTCCGCAGGCCCTCACTCCGCCCACCCGCCCTTTGGCCGAAATCAAGCAATTGGTCGACCTCTACCAACTGCGCTAACCACCCGCTTTACCTTCACCCGCATGGTACACCCCAAGCCTCTTCTTTCTGCCCGCCCGCAGCCAAACGGGAAGCTGCAGCCTAACCCTTTTTCGCTGGAAGGCAAGCTGGCCCTGATTACCGGGGGCGGCACCGGTATTGGGCTGGAAATAGCCCGCTGCATGAGCGTGGCCGGCGCCACCGTCATCATTACGGGTCGGCGCGAGGCCGTGCTGCAGGAAGCCGTGGCCGAGCTCGGCAGCTCGGCGCACTACCTCACCAACGACGTTTGCGAGCTAAACACACTCGACGGGCTGGTAGCGCATATAGAGGCCACCTATGGCCCGCTGGATA
Organism: Hymenobacter psychrotolerans DSM 18569; assembly: GCF_900142395.1. GTDB lineage: Bacteria > Bacteroidota > Bacteroidia > Cytophagales > Hymenobacteraceae > Hymenobacter > Hymenobacter psychrotolerans. The sequence goes on from NZ_FRAS01000022.1 coordinate 29,763, forward strand.
TTCTGGTGAACAACGCCGGCGTGAACATGAAAAAACCAGCACTGGAAGTCACGGACGAAGAATTCAACCGCATCATCCAGACCAACCTCAACGCCGTGTTTGCTCTCACGCGGGCCTGCGCCTCGCGCATGGTCGAGCGCAAGAGCGGCACCATCCTCATGATTTCCTCTATGGCGGCCTACTACGGCATCGATAGGGTAGTGGCGTACGCCGCTTCCAAGTCGGGTGTGGAAGGCATGGTGAAGGTGCTGGCCTCGGAGTTTTCGAAGTACAACGTGCGCGTGAATGCCATTGCGCCGGGCTTCATTGAAACCGAGATGAGCCGCACCGCCATGAACTCCGACCCCGACCGGCGCGACCGGGCCATGCGCCGCACGCCTATGGGCAAGTTCGGCCAGCCCCAGGATATCGGCCACGCATCCGTGTTTCTGGCCTCCGAAGCGGCGCGCTACATCACCGGTGCCTCGCTGCCCGTGGATGGCGGCAACTCCATCGGCTTCTAGCCGCCTGCCTGCCCAAATCCCCCCTTTTCCTCCGCAACACACAACTCAAATTCCCTCACTCACATGCATTCACCACTACGCAAAACAGCCTTAGGGCTGAGCTGGCCGTTGGCATTCGCTACCGGCCTGCCCCTGGCCGGCGCCCTGCTGGCTCCAACCCACGTGCAGGCCCAGACGGCCCGCACTATTTCCGGCCGCGTGACGGACCGGACCAGCGGCGAAGGCGTGCCCGGCGTGACCGTGCTGGTGAAAGGCACGAATACCGGCATCTCTACCAACGGCGACGGCAGCTTTGTGCTGCAGGTGCCCAACGATGCCGCCACGCTGGTGTTCTCAGCCATCGGCTACGTGTCGGTGGAGCGGCCCATCGGGCAGAACACCACCTTCGATGTGGCGCTGGCTACCGACGCCAAGGCCCTGAGCGAAGTAGTGGTGGTGGGCTACGGCACCCAGCGGAAAAGCCAGGTGACGGGCGCTATTTCGTCGGTGGATGAGCAGGCCCTGCGCGATGTGCCCGTGGCCAACGTAGGCCAGGCCCTGCAGGGCCGCGCGGCCGGCGTCAATATTTCCAGCTCCAGCAACACGCCCGGCCAGAACCCGGTTATCCGCATCCGGGGCAACCGCTCGTTTTCGGGTTCCAACGACCCGCTGCTGGTCGTGGACGGGGTACCGTACGATGGCAGCCTCAACGACCTGAACCCCGACGATATCGTGTCGCTGGAAGTGCTGAAAGATGCCTCTTCCACGGCCATTTACGGGGCCCGCGGCGCCAACGGTGTTATTCTGATTTCGACGCGGCGCGGCAAAAACGGCCCGACGCGCGTTACTTACAGCGGCTACTACGGCGTGAAGCAGGCGCGCGAGTTCGACCTGCAGAACGGGCAGGAGTTCTACGATTTCCGGCTGCGCGCCTACCGGGCCCGCAACCCCACCTTCGACCCGGTAGCTACGCCCACCTTCCTGACCCAGGGCGAGCGGGACAACCTGGCCGCCGGCCGCTTCACCGACTACCAGGACCTGCTGATTCAGAAGGGGCGCCTGCAGAACCATGCCCTGGGCATGTCGGGCGGTAATGAACAGACCCAGTACTCGGCCTCACTGGGCTACTACGACGAAACGGGCGTGGTGCCGGTGCAGCAGTTTCAGCGCTTCTCGCTGCGCGGCACCCTGGACCAGCAGATTGGCAAGCGGGTGAAAATCGGCTTCAACACGCTCAACACCTACATCCAGCAGGACGACCCGAACCTGAACATCATCAATTCCATTCTGACGGGCAGCCCGCTGGCTTCGCCCTTCGATGCCAACGGCCTGCCGATTCTGTTCCCGAACACCGACACGGCTCTGCCCAACCCACTGACGTACTACGTTGAAGATGCCCATAAGGAGCAGAACCGCCGGCTGCGCAGCTTCAACAGCCTCTACGGCCAGGTCAACATCCTCAAGGGCCTGGACTACCGCCTGAATGTCGGCCTGGATTTCCGGTCCGAAACGGGCGGCAACTTCTTTGCTACCGGCACGCCGGCCCGCGGCACGGGCGTCAACCAGGCCGGGCGCTCCGGCAACACGGCCTCCAACATTCTGCTGGAAAACCTGCTGCTCTACAACCGCACCTTCGCCGACAAGCACGACGTGAACTTCACGGGCCTGTACAGCATCCAGGATTTCCGGACCGACAACTTCTCGGCCACGGTGCAGGACCTGCCCACCAACTACCAGCTCTACAACAACCTGGGCGCGGGTAAGCCGGTGACCTCCACGAGCGGTTTCAGCCGCTGGGACATCATCTCCTACATGGGCCGCCTGAACTACGCCTTCGACAACCGCTACTCCGCCACCGTGACCATGCGCGTCGATGGCTCATCGCGCCTGTCGCCGGGCAACAAGTACAAGGCCTTCCCCTCGGCGGCCGTGGCCTGGAACATTGCCAACGAAGGCTTTATTCAGGACCAGAGCTGGGTGAGCGGCCTGAAGCTGCGCGCCAGCATCGGCCGCGTGGGCAGCACGGCCATCAACCCCTACCAGACCCTCGGCTCGCTGAACACCGGCCTCGGCAACGGCAACTACACTTACGGCCCCACCGGCGCGGTAGGGGTGGTGCCGGGCAGCATTCCGAACAACGACCTGGGCTGGGAATACACCACTACCACCAACTTCGGCCTCGACTTCGGCTTCTTCGACAACCGCGTGAGCGGCTCGGTAGAAGTGTATCAGCAGCGCACCAGCGACCTGCTGCTGCCCTTCGCCCTGCCCGGCGCCAGCGGCTACACCTCGGTGCTCGTCAATGCGGGCAAAACCCAGAACCGCGGCCTGGAAATTACGCTCTCGACCATCAACATGCGTACCGGCGGCGACCGGGGCTTTGAGTGGATTACGGACTGGAACTTCACGGTGAACCGCGAGAAAGTGCTGGACCTGAACCGCTACAACGAAAACGGCGACCCTATCGACGACCTGGCTAACCAGCGCTTCATCGGCCAGCCGCTGTACGTTATCTACGACTACAAAAAAACCGGTATCTGGCAGCTGGGCGAAGAGTCGCAAGCGGCCCGCTACGGCACGCTGCCCGGCCAGATCAAGTTTGAGGACGTGAACAACGACGGCCGCATCGACGCCGCCGACCGCCAGATCATCGGCTCGCGCCAGCCCAAGTTTGAGGCCGGCCTGACCAACCGCTTCAAGTACAAAGGCTTCGATCTGACGGCCGTGGCCCTCACCCGCGTGGGCGCCACCATCGTCGATCCGCTGCTGTTCGGCCCCTCGTACTTTACCACCTTCGACGGCCGCCGCAACCAGATCAATCTGGACTACTGGACGCCGCAGAACCCTACCAACAACTTCCCGCAGCCGGTGCAGGGCATCGGCGACTACCAGACCGACAGCCGCGTGCTGGGCTACGTAAGCGGCACCTTCGTCAAGGTGCGCAGCATTGATCTGGGCTACGCGCTGCCGAGCAGCCTGTTCAGCAAGGTGAAAATGAGCACGGCCCGCATCTACGTGCAGGTGCAGAACCCCTTCATCTGGTCGCCGGTGGACGTGTATAAGAAGAACAAGGCCATTGACCCGGATGCGCTGTCGTACTCGTCGCGCTTCAACAACGCCAACTCCAGCCAGGGCGGCATCGAATTCACGGACGGCAACCCGTCTAACGGCAATGCCGGGGTAGCGGGCCGCGGGGTGTCGTACCCGGCTACGCGCGCTTTCCTGGTAGGCCTGAACCTGGGCTTTTAAGACCGGCTTGCTCTGCGGGCCGGCCGGGGGCATACAGCTTTCCGGTCCGCCTGCGGCAGCCACTCTCAACTCACTTCCAACGATTCAACCGGCGCCGCGGCGCTACTTTATATGAAAAAGTCTTTTCTTGCACTTCTGGGACTTGCTCTGCTCGTGTCCGTTAGCGGGTGCGAAGATCTTCTGGAAGAAGATCCCCAATCCGTTCTGGTACCGTCGTTTCTGGGAACTCCGCAGGGCGTGGAGGCCGGCCTGACCGGCGTGTACGCCGGCCACCGCAACATCTACGGCAACGAGCAGGCCATGTACATGGCCGTGACGGGTACCGATGAGTTCATGCGCGGCATTGCCGACCAGGATGGCTTTCACGAGTATGCCCGCGGCCTGAACTTCGGGCCCTCGGCCGGCGTGGTAACCAACCAGTGGAACAACTACTACCAGTACATCAACGGGGCCAACGGCGTGCTGAAATACGCCGCCACGGTGCAGGGCATTCCGGCGGCCCGCGTGCAGCAGATTGTGGCCGAAACCAAAGTGCTGCGCGCCCACTACTACTTCCTGCTGGTGCAGTACTGGGGCGACGTGCCGCTGCAGCTCGAATTCCGCGACACGCCTACCACCGACATTGCGCGCACGCCCATTGCCGACGTTTACAACGCCATTATTGCGGACCTGACGGATGCGCTGGCCAACATTGCCAACACACCGGGCCAGCCCGGCCGCGTGTCGCGCGCCACGGCCCTGCACATTCTGGCCAAAGTGTACCTGACCCGCGCCACCTCCACGGCCAAGCAGGCCGACGACTACGCCAAGGCCGCGCAGTACGCCGAGGAGCTGATCAACAACCGCACGCGCTACGGCAAAAACCTGGAAGCCGACCCCGCCCGCGTGTTTGCCGACCAGAACGAAAACGGCCCCGAGGTGCTGATGAACGTGCAGTACAGCACCGACCCAACCTTCACGCAGACCAGCGAGCAGAACTACTTCAACGGCGGCAACGCTTCCAGCTTCTTCTACCGCAGCCGCTACGAGCAGGGCATCCCGAACATGGTGCGCGACCTGAAGAACGGCCGGCCATTTGCCCGGTTCGTGCCCACGCCCTACCTGCTCAACTCCTACAACATGCCCGGCGAAGCTGGCCGGACCCTGCGCACCACCGACACGCGCTTCAACAAGTGGTTCACGACCACCTGGTACGTCAACTCGCCGGGCGCGGCCAGTGGCAGCACTGCCGCCATCATCGGCGACACCTCGCTCTGGTACCCCAGCTACGAGCTGCCGGCCGCCGTACTGGCGCGCATCGCCGCCCGCCGCCCGGTGCCTTACCGCGTAATCCAGCCCAGCCAGCACACCCGCGAGTACTACCCTGTGATGAACAAGTACGACGACGTGCGCCGCGCCAGCACCAATGCGCCCTCGGTGCGGCCCTTCATCGTGTACCGCCTGGCCGAAACCTACCTGATTGCCTCAGAGGCCAACATGTACCTGGGCAACATGACCAAGGCCGTGGACTTCATGAACGTGGTGCGCGTACGGGCGGCCGCGCCGGGCAAGGAAGCCCAGATGCGCGTCACGGCCAGCCAGCTCAACATCGACTTCATCTTGGATGAGCGCACGCGCGAGCTGGGCGGCGAGGTGATGCGCTGGATGGACCTGACCCGCACCGGAAAGCTCATTGAACGGGTGAAAACCAACCCCGCGACCCGCGTGCCGGCTACCGTGAACAAGACCGTGCCTCTGAACGGCATCAGCGGCACCTATGGCTCCGACGTAGCGGCCAACATTCAGCCCTACCACGTGCTGCGCCCGATTCCGCAGCAGGATATTGACCGCACCAGCGGCAAAATCACGCAAAACCAAGGCTACTAATTTGTGTCGGAAGAGAAGCCGTGGTTTCCGTACAGGAACCACGGCTTCTACTTCCGGTGCATTGCTCTTCCGCTCATTCTCATTCACCGCCTCATGAACCTGATTCCGAAAATCCTGCTCGTAGCAACCGTACTGCTCAGCCCCGCGGCCAGAGCCCAGGTCCGGTTGCCACGACTGGTGAGCGACGGAATGGTGCTGCAGCGCGACGCAAAAGTGACGCTGTGGGGCTGGGCCGCCAAAGGGGAGAAGGTAGCCCTGGCCTTTCGGGGCAAAACCTACACCGCTACTACCGGCCCCGATGGCAAATGGAGCCTGGCGCTGCCCGCCCAGCCGGCCGGCGGACCCTATACGCTGGCTTTCACGGCCAGCAACCGGCTGGAAGTGAAGGACGTGCTATTCGGGGACGTGTGGGTGTGCTCCGGGCAGTCGAACATGGAATTGCCGATGGCGCGGGTGAAGGACAGGTACCCGGCGGTTATTGCCGATGCTGCCAACCCCCGGATCCGGCAGTTTGATGCACCCACGACTTACGTGTTCAAAGGCCCGCAGGCCGACCTGCCCGGCGGCCGCTGGACGGCGGCCACGCCGCAAAGCGTGCTGCAGTTTTCGGCGGTGGGCTACTTCTTCGCCAAAGAACTGTACGCCACCTACAAGGTGCCCATCGGGCTGGTCCGGATTGCGGTGGGCGGCTCGCCGGCCGAAGCCTGGCTCAGTCCTGAGGGGCTGAAAAGCTTCCCCACGTATCAGCAGCGGGCCGCGCAGGTGCGCGACAGCGCCTACGTGGCCCAGGTGAAGCAGCAGGACCAGCAGCGCGCCACCGCCTGGCACGCGCAGCTCCGCCGCCAGGACCAGGGCTACGCCAAAGGCCAGCTGCCCTGGTCGGCGGTAGACTACAACGCTGCCGGCTGGAAAAACATAACCGTACCCGGCTACTGGGCCGACCAGGGCCTGGGCCCGGTGAATGGCGTGGTGTGGTTTCGGCGGGAGCTGGACGTGCCGGCCAGCATGGTGGGGCAGCCGGCCCGGCTGGATCTGGGCACCATCGTAGATGCCGACTCGGTGTACCTGAACGGCAAATTCGTGGGTACCACGTCGTATCAGTATCCGCCGCGCAAGTACGAGCTGCCGGCCACCGTCCTCAAAGCAGGCAAAAACGTGCTGGTGGTGCGCGTCATCAACAGCACCGGCCGGGGCGGCTTCGTGCCCGACAAGCAGTACGTGCTGCGCGCCGGCTCGCAAACCCTCGACCTGAGCGGCAAGTGGCAGTACCAGCTGGGCGCGAAAGCCGAGCCGCTGGCTCCGCCCACGTTCTTTAATTATGAGCCTGGCGGCTTGTTCAACGGCATGGTTGCGCCGCTGCTGCCCTACGCCGTGAAAGGCGTTATCTGGTACCAGGGCGAGTCGAACACCAAAAAGCCGGAGGAATACCAGCCGCTCTTCTCCACTATGATTACTGACTGGCGCCAGCACTGGCAGCGGCCTGAGTTGCCGTTTCTGTACGTGCAGCTCGCCAACTTCATGCCGGCCAAAAACCAGCCCACGGAAAGCAGCTGGGCCGCTCTGCGCGAAGCCCAGCGCCAGACCCTCGCCGTGCCGCACACCGCCATGGCCGTGGCTACCGATGTAGGCGAGTGGAACGACATCCACCCGCTGAACAAGAAAGCCGTGGGGCAGCGCCTGGCCCTGGCCGCCCGCAAGCTGGCCTACGGCGAAAAAAAGCTGGTTGCCTCCGGCCCTTCGCTGCAGGCTATGCAGGTGCAGGGCAACAAACTGGTGTTGCGGTTCGCGGATGTGGGCGGCGGCCTGCAAGCCAAAGGCGGTCCGCTAACCCACTTTGCCGTGGCCGGGCCCGACAAGAAATACGTGTGGGCGCAGGCCCGGATTGAAGGCAGCACGGTGGTCGTCTGGAACGACGCGGTGGCAGCGCCCGTGGCCGTCCGCTACGCCTGGGCCGACAATCCGCAGGGTGCCAACCTCTACAACAAAGAAGGGCTGCCGGCTTCTCCGTTTCAGGCTGCTGTGCCGGTGGCCACCCCCTGAACGCGCCTGATTTCGCCGCCTCTTTTGCTCCGCTCCCGTGAGCCGCTGCGCGCGGCCGCATTGTCTTTCCACCCTTGGTTGCTATGAAAAAACGTCTGCTTTTCCTGGGGTTGCTGGCTGGCCTGCGCCAGCTGCCGGCGCCGGCCCAGCAGCCCGCCGCTGCCTTCCTCGACCCGGCCAAACCCATTGAGGCGCGGGTGCAGGACCTGATTTCGCGGCTGACGCTGGAAGAAAAGGCCGACCAGATGATGTACAACAGCAAGGCCATTGAGCGGCTGAACATTCCGGCCTACAACTGGTGGAATGAGGCCCTGCACGGCGTGGGCCGGGCCGGCGCGGCCACCGTGTTTCCGCAGGCCATCGGGCTGGGCGCTACCTTCGACGACGACCTGGCGCTGCGCGTATCCACGGCCATTTCCGACGAGGCGCGGGCCATGTACAACGTAGCCGTAGCCAAAGGCTACCGCCAGCAGTACAGCGGCCTTACGTTCTGGACGCCCAACATCAACATCTTCCGCGACCCACGCTGGGGGCGCGGCCAGGAAACCTACGGCGAAGACCCCACGCTCACCGGCCGGCTGGGCGTGGCCTTCGTGCAGGGCCTGCAGGGCACCGACCCTAACCACCTGAAAACAGCGGCCTGCGCCAAGCACTTTGCCGTGCACAGCGGCCCCGAAAAGCTGCGCCACGAGTTCAACGCCGTGGCCTCGCCCCAGGACCTGCAGGAAACCTATCTGCCCGCCTTCAAACAGCTGGTAGATGCCAATGTAGAAGCCGTGATGTGCGCCTACAACGCCACCAACGGCGAACCCTGCTGCGGCAATACCTACCTGCTCCAGGACGTGCTGCGGCAGCAGTGGGGCTTCAAAGGCCACATCGTATCCGACTGCTGGGCGCTGGTGGACTTCTACAAGGGCCACAACGTGGTGAAAACGCCCGCCGAAGCTGCCGCGCTGGCGTTGCAGCGGGGCGTAAACCTGAACTGTGGCAGCGTGTACCCGGCATTGCCGGAAGCCGTGCAGCTGGGCCTTACCACAGAGGCCCTGATGGACAAGTCGCTGGCTATTCTGCTGCGCACCAAGTTCAGGCTGGGCCTGTTCGACCCGCAGGGCAGCAGCCCCTATGACAAGCTGGGGGCAGAAACCATCAACAGCGCCGCACACCGCGCCCTGGCCCGGGAGGCGGCTCAGAAGTCGTTGGTGCTGCTCAAGAACAACGGTGTGCTGCCCCTGCGCAACGACCTGGCCAAGTACTTCGTGACGGGCCCCAACGCCGCCAACCTTGATGCGCTGCTGGGCAACTACTACGGTGTGAATCCGGACATGAAAACCATTCTGGAAGGCTTGGTGGCCGGCGTGAGCCCTGCCAGCCAGATGCAGTACCGCCCGGGCGCGCTGCTCGACCGGCCCAACCAGAACGGCGTGGACTGGGTGAGCGGCACGGCCCGTACTTCCGATGCCACGTTTGTGGTGCTGGGTATTACGGGGCTGCTGGAAGGGGAGGAGGGCGAGTCCATTGCCTCGCCTTCGTTCGGCGACCGGCTCGACTACAATCTGCCGCAAAACCAGATTGACTTTCTGCGCGGCCTGCGCAAAAACAACACCCAGCCCATTGTGGCCATCATCACGGGGGGCAGCCCCATGAACCTGAGCGAGGTGCACGAGCTCTGCGACGCGGTGCTGCTGGCCTGGTACCCGGGCCAGGAAGGCGGCAATGCCGTGGCGGATGTGGTGTTCGGTAAAGTGTCGCCCTCGGGCAAGCTACCCATCACCTTCCCCAAGAGCCTCGACCAGCTGCCGGCCTACGAAAGCTACGGCATGCAGGGCCGCACCTACCGCTACATGACGCAGGAGCCGATGTATCCCTTCGGCTACGGTCTCAGCTACGCCAGGTTTGAGTATTCCGGCCTGAGGCTTTCCGCCAAAAAAGTAGCCCGCAACAAGCCCGTAGAAGTGGAAGCCACCGTGCGCAACACCGGCAAAGTTGCCGGCGAGGAAGTAGTGCAGCTCTACCTTACCCACACCCCGCGCCAGGGCCAGCAGATTCCGCGCTACGCCCTCAAAAACTTCCGCCGCGTGCAGCTCCAGCCCGGCGCCAGCACCACCGTCCGGTTCACCCTCACCCCCGAGCAACTAGCCCTTATCGACGCCCAGGGCAAAAGTATAGCACCTACCGGCCCCGTGACCGTTGCCGTGGGCGGCTCCCTGCCCTCCGCGCGCAGCCAAGCCCTCGGGGCCAGCAAACCTATTACCGCTACGCTGGCTGTGCGGTAGCCCGCTGAAACTTGCTCAGCCGGCCCTCTCCCCAACAACGCCCGGCTCGAATTATCCAGCACAGATCCTTACAGAACCCGAACGCGGCCCCGGACCGCCAGCAGGTTTTCGCCATCCGAAACCGACCAGGCAAGGCGGGTGCCGCGCCGGCCGCTACGGCTTTTCAAATTTCCACATAGTTCTTTTATCTCTTCCATCATGACCATGACCAGGACCTTTACCTTTTTAGCTGGTGCAGCATGGGCGCTGCTCGGCAGCGGGGCCACGCTGGCGCAGAATGCGCCCGTGCCGCAACAAGCCGAATCCGGCACACTGGGCGCCGACTGGACCAGCCCTACGCAGGCCGGCGTGCAGTATGTCACGGTGGTGCCCACGGCTACCATCAACGCCCAGAACCCCGGCACAGCGGCTCGTATCATCAGCTACTCCGTCACGTTTCCGGGAGCCGGCTCCTACGACCTGTATGCCCGCGTACGGGTGGGCGCCGCGGCTGCCAACGACGACAGCTTCTACTACGGCAACGGCTTCGGGACCAAACTGCCCGCCGACGACACCAACTGGATTACCGTCAACCAGCTCAACTCGGTGGGCTATACCAGCGGCAACATTGCGGTGGACGGCGGGGGCGGAGCCAGTAACAACGTTTGGAAGTGGATCAACCTCTCGAAGTTCAACGGTGGCGAGCCGCCCATCAGCTTCACAGTGGCAGCCGGCAGCCTGACGCAAACCTTTCAAATTGGAGCGCGGGAAGACGGCCTCGACATCGACAAGTTTGTGTTTGGGGCCACGGGCCTCTATTTCACAGTGGCGCAGCTTGATGCCGGCACGCAGGGCACGAGCAATCCGCCCACCGTATTTACGCCTACGGGCCAGCCTATTGCCACCGGCAAGCCGAAGTTTCTGGGCGGCGTATACAGCCAGCCGCAAAAGCCCTTCTTCAACGTATACTGGAACCAGGTAACGCCCGAAAACGCCGCCAAGTGGGGCACCGTGGAAGCCACGCGCGACCAGATGAACTGGGCAGAGTTGGACTCGGCCTACGCTTTGGTACAAAGCAAGGGCTACCCCTTCAAGCTGCACACCATGATCTGGGGCCAGCAGCAGCCCATCTGGATTGAAAACCTGCCGGCTGCCGAGCAATTATCAGAAATCAACCAGTGGTTTGCGGCCGTGGCCCAGCGCTACCCCAACGCCACGCAGGTAGAGGTGGTAAACGAACCCACCAACGACCTGCCGCTCAATGGCTCTACGGGCAACAACGGCCCCAACACGCCGGGCAGCGGCGCCGGCAACTACTACAATGCCCTCGGCGGGGCCGGCACCACGGGCTGGGACTGGGTAATTACGTCCTTCCAGCTCGCCCGCCAATATTTCCCCAATGCCCAGCTCCTCATCAACGACTACGGCGTGATGTCGTCCACGGCCAGTACGCAGCGCTACCTCACCATCGTCAACCTGCTTACGGCTCGCAACCTCGTGGACGGTGTGGGCATTCAGGGCCACGCCTTCGAGACGCGCAATGTGCCGGCTGCCACACTGGCTGCCAACCTTACCACGCTGGCCTCGGCGGGCAAGCCGCTGTATATCACCGAGCTGGATATTGACGGCGTCGACGCCAGCACGCCGCCGCAGCTCGATGATGCTATTCAACTAGCCGAGTACCAGCGCGTGTTTCCTGCGCTCTGGACGCACCCAGCCGTACGCGGCATCACGCTCTGGGGCTACCGCCCAGGCCACTGGCGCACGGCGCAGGGCGCCTACATTGCCAACGCCGACAATACTGAGCGTGCGGCCCTGGTCTGGCTGCGGAGCTACGTGCAAAGCACCGTCTTAGGCACTCGCTCGGCAAAAGCTACGGCTGTGCACATTTTCCCCAACCCCTCAGCCGGCGGACACTTCACGCTCAGCGGTACCGGCCTGCTCACCAAAGTGCGGGTACTGGACATGCAGGGGCGCCTGCTGCAGGAGCGTACCGTGAAGCAGGAGGAAACCATTGACTTGCAATTGAATGTGGCAGCCGGCCTGTACGTGCTGCAGTTGCACGATGCCCAGGGCTTTACCAGCGGCAAACTAGTAGTCAAATAGTAGGACTGCGCGTATAATAGCAGAGCCGCAGGTAACGACCTGACTATGTTTGAATAGAACTTTTCCTTATGAAGCCTCTGCTGCACACGTTGCGGCAGAGGCTTTTAGGATTTGACTATTCGCATAATAAGTAAGAAAATAAAATTAAGTCCTGCCGCCTATCGGAACCGATTCCGAAAACCTTTCCGGTATTTTTATTTGAATTGCAGAGGTTTAAACCACTTTCTCAGATAGAAGGTGTGTAAGTACTTACTGTATATTCGGGTATCAGAAGCCTATTCAGGCGTGAAAACGACCGGTTAGATTCCGATAGTGAGCTGGCAGCATCCAGTCAAAGCGAAATAGAACTTTTTCGCTTGATTCAGCTGTAGCTAGTAGCTCAGAACCCGCCCTTACTGCTCCTCTGAACTCCCACCACCCATGAAATACCTCCTCGGGTACGATATAGGAAGTTCTTCCATCAAAGCGACCCTGCTCGACTGCGACACGGGTAAGTGCCTGGCCGCCGTTACTTCGCCCAAACAGGAAATGGAGATTGTGGCCCCGGTGGCCGGCTGGGCTGAGCAGCGCCCGGAGCGGTGGTGGCAGGAAGTAATCAACGCTACACAGCTGCTCAAATCGTCCTATGGCTTCGATACGTCGCTGGTAGCTGGCATTGGCATCACCTACCAGATGCACGGGCTGGTGCTGATTGATAAAGATGGCAAGGTATTGCGCCCGGCTATCATCTGGTGCGACAGCCGCGCCGTGGACTTTGGCAACCAGGCCTTTGCCGATATGGGAGAGGAATTTTGCCTTGGCAACCTGCTCAATTCGCCCGGCAATTTCACAGCCTCTAAGCTGAAGTGGGTGAAGGAAAACGAACCGGAACTGCACGCCAGAATCCACAAGATTCAGCTGCCCGGCGACTACATAGCCTTCAAAATGACCGGCGAGCTGCAAACCACCGTGTCGGGCCTCTCGGAGGGCGTGCTGTGGAACTTCCGCCGCCAGGCCGTAGCCCAGGAGCTGCTCGACTACTACGGCATCAGTGCCGACCTGTTGCCGGACGTGGTGGAAACCTTTGCGGTACAGGCGCTGCTCACCCCGGAAGCCGCACAGGAGCTTGGCCTCACGGCCGGCACGCCCATCAGCTACCGCGCCGGCGACCAGCCCAACAATGCCTTCTCGCTGAACGTGCTGAACGCCGGCGAAATAGCCGCCACGGCCGGTACCAGCGGGGTGGTGTATGGCATCAACGAAACTATGGCCGCCGACCCCCGTTCGCGGGTGAATGCCTTTGTGCACGTCAACAGTACGCCGCAGCGCCCTAAGAATGGGGTGATGCTGTGCGTAAACGGCACAGGCATTCTGAACAGCTGGCTGCGCCGCCTCGTCGGCGACGTGAGCTACGAGGACATGAACCAGCTGGGCGCGCAGGCCCCTGTCGGGGCTGAGGACTTGATATTTCTGCCCTTCGGCAACGGCGCTGAACGGGTTCTGGAAAACCGCCCCACCACGGCCGAGCTACGCGGGCTCAGCTTCAACACGCACGGCCGCAACCATGTACTGCGGGCCGCGCAGGAAGGCATCGTTAGCGCCCTGAACTACGTCATGGACATCATGCGTGAAACCGGTGTGCAGGTGCGCAAGGTGCGGGCCGGCAACGCTAACATGTTCCTGAGTCCCTTGTTTCGCGAAGCCTTTGTGAACAGCGGCAACTTGGAGCTGGAGCTCTACAACACCGATGCGGCCCAGGGCGCGGCCCGCGGCGCCGGCATTGGGGCGGGCGTATATGCCAGTGCCGCCGAGGCCTTCAACGGGCTGGAGCGGATACTGACCGTGGAGCCCCAGCCGCTCCTGCAGGAGCAATACTAGGCGGCGTATGGCCGCTGGCAACAGACGTTAAATCAAGTTTTGGCCCAATCAACTACCCAATTCTATGTCAACCAACACGCTGTCTAAAACCGAGTTCTTCAAGGGCATCGACACCATAAAATTCGAAGGGCGCGAGTCGGACAACCCGCTGGCGTTTAAGTGGTACGACGAAAACCGCATGGTAGCCGGCAAGACCATGAAGGAGCACCTGCGCTTTGCGGTTTCGTACTGGCACACCTTCACCGGCACCGGCGGCGACCCATTTGGCCCCGGCACCAAGCAGTTTGCCTGGGACTCTCACCACGAAATCATTGGGCGCGCCAAAGACAAGATGGACGCTGCCTTTGAGTTTTTCACCAAGCTCGGCACGCCTTACTACTGCTTCCACGACATCGACCTAGTGGACGAAGGCTCTTCGCTGAGCGAGTACGAAGGCAACCTGCAGCGCATTGTAGAGTACGCCAAGCAGAAGCAGCAGGAAACCGGCATTAAGCTGCTGTGGGGCACGGCCAACGTGTTTTCGAACCCGCGCTACATGAACGGCGCCTCCACCAACCCCGACTTTGCGGTGGTGGCCCACGCCGGTACCCAGGTGCTGAACGCGCTGGACGCCACCATTGCCCTGAACGGCGAAAACTACGTGTTCTGGGGTGGCCGCGAAGGCTACATGACCCTGCTTAACACCGACATGAAGCGTGAGCAGGAGCACATGGGCCGCTTCTTGAGCATGGCCCGCGACTACGCCCGCAAGCAGGGCTTCCAGGGCAAGTTCTTTATTGAGCCAAAGCCCGCTGAGCCCACCAAGCACCAGTACGACTTCGACGCCGCTACCGTCATCGGCTTCCTGAAAGAGTACGGCCTGGAAAAGGATTTTATGCTGAACCTGGAAATCAACCACGCCACGCTGGCTGGCCACACCTTCCAGCACGAGCTGCAGGTGGCCGCCGACGCGGGCATGCTGGGCTCGATGGACGCCAACCGCGGCGACTACCAGAACGGCTGGGACACCGACCAGTTTCCGAACAACCTGAACGAGCTGACCGAGTCGATGCTCATCATTCTGGAGCACGGCGGCATCACGCCCGGCGGCATCAACTTCGACGCCAAAACCCGCCGCAACTCGACGGACCTGGAGGACATCTTCATTGCGCACATCAGCGGCATGGACACGTTTGCCCGTGCTCTGGTAGTGGCCAACGACATCCTGGTGAAGTCGCCGTACCGCAAGTTCCGCAAGGAGCGCTACGCCTCCTTCGACAGTGGCCAGGGTGCGGCTTTCGAGAAAGGCCAGCTCACGCTGGAAGATTTGCGCCGCATTGCGCTGGAGCACGGCGAGCCGGAAGCCCGCAGCGGCAAGCAGGAGTGGCTCGAAGCCATCATCAACCAGTACATCTAATCCGCAATTCTTAAACGAAACCGGCTGGCCTGCTACAGGGCGTGGGAACCCGAGGGGAGGGGCCGGCCGGGGCCGTTTAAGTTGCGGAAATAACGGTACCGATTAAAACCACAGAACGTCGTGCTGAGTTTGTCGAACCGAAGGTCGGCATAGCCAAGCATCTCTGCCGCTTCGCTGGGCGCTGGCCCAATGAAGCAGGCAGAAGTGCTTTGCCAAGCTCAGCACGACGTTTTTTTTATGCTTACTCTAGCTTCGCCTATGCCCCGACTTTTCTCCTTGCCCTACCTCGCGTTGCACACTCTGGCTGCTGGCTTTCTGCTGACAACGGCTGCCCCGGCCGCCGCTCAAACCATACCCGTAACCGTGCAGCCCGGCGACCCGAAAGTCGTCATCAGCAAGCACATTTACGGACATTTTGCCGAGCACCTGGGCCGGTGCATTTACGACGGCTTTTGGGTGGATGAAAAGCTGAATGTACCCAAGCAGGGCCGCATCCGGATGGATATTGTGGAGGCCCTGCGCAAGATTAAGGTACCCAACCTGCGCTGGCCCGGCGGCTGCTTCGCCGACAGCTACCACTGGCGCGACGGAGTGGGCCCCACGGCCCAGCGCCCCGCCACCATCAACAGCTGGTGGGGCGACGTAGTGGAGGACAACAGCTTCGGCACGCACGAATTTTTGGAGCTGTGCAAGCTGCTGGGCGCTGAGCCGTATCTGGCGGCCAACGTGGGCAGCGGCACGGTGCAGGAAATGGCCACCTGGATGGAATACCTCAACTCCAACGCCGATACGCCCCTCACGCAGCAGCGCCGCCAAAACGGCCACCCTGCGCCCTACGGCGTCACGTGGTGGGGCATCGGCAATGAAAGCTGGGGCTGCGGCGGCAACATGACGGCCGACTATTACACCGACGTGTACAAGCGCTACGCCACTTTCGCCCGCAACCACCCCGGCAGCCCGCCGCTCAAGCGTATCGTGAGCGGTGCCAACGGCGACGACGCCAACTGGACCGAGACGTGCATGAAGAAAATCCCGCTCGACCAGATGTGGGGCCTCACGCTGCACCAGTACACGCTGCCCACCGGCAGCTGGACCGGCAGCAAGGGCAAAGCCACCGGCTTCACGGAGGCGCAGTACTTCAATACGGTGCGCAACTGCCTGAAAATGGATGATATCGTGACGCGTCACGCCGCCATCATGGACAAGTATGACCCCCAGAAAAAGGTGGCGCTGCTGGTGGACGAGTGGGGCGTGTGGACCGACGTGGAGCCCGGCACCAACCCCGGCTTTCTATTTCAGCAGAACTCCCTGCGCGACGCGCTGGTGGCCGCCACTACCCTCAACATCTTCAACAACCACTCCGACCGGGTGCGCGGGGCCAACCTGGCTCAGGCCGTGAACGTGCTGCAGGCCCTCGTACTGACCGACAAGGAGAAGATGCTGCTCACGCCCACCTACCACGTTTTCGACCTGTATCAGGTGCATCAGGACGCCCAATGGCTGCCCCTGCAGTTCCGGAGTCCCGACTACGTGCTGAACGGCGAGAAGCTTCCGGCCCTGAATGCCTCGGCCTCGAAAGATGCCAGCGGCACCGTGCACGTCTCCCTCGTCAACCTCGACACGAAAAAGACGCTGAAACTGGAAGCCGCCCTGCCCGGCGTCAACTGGAAAACCGTATCCGGCCGCATCCTCACGTCGGCCAACGTCAACGACCACAACACCTTCGCCAGCCCCAGCAAAGTGCAGCTGGCGACCTTCAACGGCGCCCGAAAGCGCAGCGGCAACCTAGCCGTGGAGCTACCGCCGCAGTCGGTGGTGGTGCTGGCGCTGCAGTAGCGAAGGGTGCTGCTATGCACAATGTAGAGACGCAATATTTCGCGTCTTGGCGCTGGAATGACTGGCCTGGAACGACTTCCTCTTAACAACATCCGCAACGAGCAGCTATGAAATATGGTGTCTGCTCTACATCTCACCAGGCACCGCAAAACGCTTGGACGAACCTCTTCCACCTCATATGAAACCCACCTTGTTTTCCTTGCGCAAGCTCACCACCGCCGGCCTCCTGCTGACTGGCCTTGTGGTGTGCAGCAGCCAGCGCCCAGCGCCCGAAAAAGGCCTCAAAGACTACTACAAAGACTATTTTCCGGTTGGCGTGGCCGTGGGGCCGCAGCAGCTGCAAGGAAGTGAGGCCGACTTGATCCGGCAACAGTTCAACAGCGTGACGCCGGAAAACGCCATGAAAATGGGCCCCATTCATCCGGAGGAAAACCGCTACTTCTGGACCGATGCCGACGCCATTGTGGACTTCGCGCAGAAAAACAAGCTGCGCGTGCGGGGCCACAACCTGCTCTGGCACGAGCAAACCCCGAAGTGGCTGTTCAAGGATGCGCAGGGCAAGCAGGTCAGCAAGGAAGTGCTGCTGCGGCGCCTCAAAGACCACATCAATGCGGTGGTAAAGCGCTACAAGGGTAAAATTTACGCCTGGGACGTGGTGAACGAAGCCATTGCCGACAACCCGCAGGAGTTTCTGCGCAACTCGGAGTGGTACCAGATCTGCGGCGACGACTTCATTGCCAAAGCCTTCGAATACGCCCACGAAGCCGACCCCAAAGCCGAGCTGTACTACAACGACTACAACACCGAGCGGCCCGAAAAGCGTGAGCGGATCTACAAGCTGCTCAAGCAATTGAAAGACGCTAAAGTGCCGGTACACGGCGTGGGGTTGCAGGGGCACTGGTCGTTGCAGGAGCCCACTGAGGCCGAGCTGCGCAAGGCCATCGAGCAGTATGCGTCGCTGGGCCTGAAAGTGCAGATTACCGAGCTGGACGTGTCCATTTACCCTTGGGAGAAAGAGCGCCGCGCCAAGCGCCCTGACGAATCGGATGCCTACACGCCGGAGCTGGAGCAGAAGCAGGCCGAGCAGTACAAGATGTTCTTCCGGGTCTTCCGCGACTACCGCAAGGTGCTAACCGGCGTCACGTTCTGGAACGTGTCGGACAAGTATTCCTGGCTGGATACCTACCCCGTGGCCGGCCGCAAAAACTACCCCTTGCTCTTCGACCAGAACCAGCAGCCGAAAAAGGCTTTCTGGGAAGTCGTGAAGTTTTAAGTTTTTTCACGCAGGGTTTCGCCGTGTAAAACCACAGTACTGCGCGGTGGCCGTGCACGGCCAAACCCTGCTACAACCACTGCGCAAGACTGCGTGAACTGTATGACGCTACCTACCAGACTCCTGTTATTTCTGTTGCTGCTGGCCGGCTCGGCTACCGCCCAGAATGCCACTTACGTATCGGCGCAGAAGGGCAAAGGCGGCTTCCCGCTGGCAGCAGCCGGCAAAACCGCCGCCCTCTACGCCAGCACTCAGGAGTGGCCCGGCGTGCTGCGCGCCGCCCGCGACCTGCAGGCCGACATCAACCGCGTTACCAAGCTCACGCCCACCCTCGCAACCGACAAAGCCCCGACTGGCAGGGAAGTCGTACTCATCGGCACCATCGGCAAAAGTCCGCTGATTGACGGGCTGATTTCCAGCAAGAAGCTGGACGTGGCTGGCGTGGCCGGCCAGTGGGAAACCTTTGTGCTGCAGGTGGTGGAAAAACCAATGGCCGGCGTAGACCGGGCGCTGGTAATTGCCGGCAGTGACAAGCGCGGCACCATTTTCGGCATCTATGATTTGTCGCAGCAAATCGGGGTTTCGCCCTGGTACTGGTGGGCCGATGTGCCGACCCGGCCGCAGACCGCCCTGTATGTAGCACCCGGCCGGCACACGCAGGGCACACCCAAAGTGAAGTACCGCGGCATCTTCATCAATGATGAGGCTCCGGCGCTGCAGAATTGGTCACAGGAGAAGTTCGGCGGCGTCAACTCGAAGATGTACGCGCATATGTTCGAGCTGATCCTGCGCCTCAAGGGCAACTACCTGTGGCCGGCCATGTGGGGCAATATGTTCAACGTAGACGATCCGCAAAGCCCCGTGCTGGCCGACGAATACGGCATCGTGATGGGCACCTCGCACCACGAGCCGCTCACGCGTGCCCACGAGGAGTGGAAGCACGCCGGCAAAGGCGCCTGGAACTATCAGACCAACGCGGCCACGCTCCGGGAGTTCTGGCGCGGCGGTATCAAACGGATGGGCACCCGCGAAAACATAGTGAGCGTGGGCATGCGCGGCGACGGCGACGAGCCCATGAGCGAAGACAGCAACATTGCGCTGCTGGAAAAGATAGTGGCCGATCAGCGCACCATCATTGCCGAAGAAACCGGCAAGCCCGCCGCCCAGACGCCCCAGCTCTGGGCCCTCTACAAGGAAGTGCAGGACTATTACGACAAAGGCATGCGCGTGCCCGCCGACGTGACGCTGCTCCTGTGCGACGACAACTGGGGCAATATCCGCAAGCTCCCGAAAGTGGGGGAGAAGCCCCGCGCCGGCGGCTACGGCATCTACTACCACTTCGATTATGTGGGCGGGCCGCGCAACTACAAATGGCTGAACACGAATCCGCTGCCGCGCATCTGGGAGCAGATGCACCTGGCCCACGAGTACGGCGCCAACCAGATCTGGATTGTGAACGTGGGCGACCTGAAACCCATGGAGCTGCCCATCAGCTTCTTCCTCGACTACGCCTGGAACCCCGACAACATTGGTGCCGACCAGGTAGCCGCCTACACCCGGCAGTGGGCCGCGCGGCAGTTCGGCGACAAGCACGCGGCGGCTATTGCCGACATCCTGGCCAAATACGCCAAGTACAACGCCCGCCGCAAGCCTGAGCTGCTCGACGCCGACACCTATAGCCTCGCTACCGGCGAATGGGCTGCCGTGGTAGCTGACTATAACGCCCTGCTGACTCGCGCCGAAGCCATCAACCAGCAACTGCCCACTGAAACCCGCGACGCCTACTATCAGCTGGTGCTGCACCCCGTGCAGGCCTGTGCCAACCTCAATGAGCTGTACTACACCGTAGCCCGCAACCGCCAGGCCGCCAAGGCCGGCTATGCTACTACCAACGCTCTGGCCGATAAAGCCCGGGCGCTGTTTGCCAAAGACACCGAAATCAAGAACCGCTACCACGCGCTGGCCGGGGGCAAGTGGAACCACATGATGGCCCAGACCCACATCGGGTACACCTACTGGCAGCAGCCACCCGCCGACAAGATGCCCGACGTGGTAATCCTGCCCGCCGACAAGCTCACGACTCTCTCGGAGCCGACAATAGAGGCGGCCGACTACGGCAACAAGTACATTTCCATTGACGCCGAAAACTACACCCGCGCCGTAACGGCCGGCCCCATCACCTGGCAGCGCCTGCCCGACCTGGGGCGCACGGCCGGTGCCGTTACCACGTTTCCGGTTACGGCCGCGCCCACTGCCGCACCGGGCGGCACCAGCCCGCGCCTCGAGTACCAGGTGCAGCTGACCAGCGCCGGCCCCGTAACGGTGCAGGCTTATCTGGCGCCTACGCTGGATTTCCTGGGTGGCCAGGGCCTGCGTTACGCCGTGTCCTTTGATGATGAAGCCCCGCAGATTATCAACCTGCACACCGGACTGATAGCCGACAACGGCAACCGGCCCTGGGAAAAGGCCGTGGCCGAAAACATCATTATCAAGACCTCGAAGCACACTGTGGGCGCCGGGGAGCACACGCTCAAGTTCTGGCGCGTCGACCCCGGAGTGGTACTCGAAAAGCTCGTCATCGACTGCGGCGGGCTGAAGCCCAGCTACCTCGGCCCGCCGCCCACTGCCACGGGCGCGCCCGCTGTGCCCCGCGCAATCAAAGCAAAAGGTATTGGGCAGCGCTAAGAAGTGCGCAGTTGCTTGAGGTGCGGCTCAACAACAGCGGGACTTAGTAGAAGCGCCAGACCTAGCCGGTGTTATGGACTTGAGAGCGAAATTAGCGGGCATGGAAGTTCCCCGCCGCGCTTACCCCAGCGACGTGACCGACGACGAATGGGGCTTTTTACTGCCGTACCTGTTGCTGGTGCGGGAAGATGCAGGCCAGCGGCAATACCCGCTGCGTGAGTTGTTTAACGCGTTGCGCTACGTCGTGCGTACCGGCTGCACCTGGCGCTACCTGCCCCATGATTTACCGCCCTGGGCCACGTGCTACCAGCAGTGGGCCCGCTGGCGCGACGCCCGCGTTTTCGAAGCCCTGACCGACGATTTGCGCCAGGTGCTGCGCCTGAACGAGGCCCGGCCCGCCGACGCGAGCGCCGTCATTTTCGATTCGCGCACGCTGCAGAGCACGCCAGAGAGCGGGCACCGGGCCGGCTACGACGGGGCCAAGCGGCGCAAGGGCAGCAAGGTGCACGTGGCCGTCGACACCTTGGGCCACCTGCTGGCCGCTGTCGTCACCCCGGCCAATGCACAAGACCGGGCGCAGGTCGGTGCCCTGGCCGAAGAAGTGCAAGTGGCGTCGGGGCAGAGCGTTACGCTGGCCTATGCCGACCAGGGCTACACGGGCGAAGTACCCGCCCAAGCCGCCGAGCAGCACGGCATCGACTTGCAGGTGGTCAAGCTGGGCCACACCAAGCGCGGCTTCGTGCTGCTGCCCCGTCGCTGGGTCGTCGAGCGCAGCCTGAGCTGGAGCGCCCGCTACAAGCGCTTGGCCCGCGACTACGAGCGGTTGGCCGTCAGCCTGCAGCAGCTCCACTACCTGGCCTTTGTCGGGCTCATGCTCGCCAAAGCCACCAGCCTTAATTTGCTCTCAGGTGCATAACACCGGCTAGCGGTTTTGATGAAATGCCCAAATTAATAGCCCGTTCTATCAGGCATTTAGACATAGCTTTTGCTATATTGCCACGGCTATGAAACACCGGTTGCTCCTTCTGCTTTTGCTGCTCACTACTATGCCGTCGTGGGCTGCTCAGCCGGCTACGAGCAGCGGACAGCGCACCGCGGCTATTCGCCCCTCGAAGCTGGGAGCGGAGCTCCGCACGTCGTGGCTGGGAATGCCGAAGCAGCAGTTTCGGCGGCTGGTGCCTGAGCAGCGCCTGGGGGCACCCAGCAGCATCAGCTACTACACCCGGCCGGGCGAGCCGCTGGTGTTAGGCGGCTACCGCGTAACCGGTATCAGCTATGGCTTCTACAAAGACCAGCTCTGCTGCATTGAGGTGCGTGTGCTGGGTGAGGCCAACTGCCGGGGTATTCAGGCCCTGCTGACCAGCAGCTACGGTCCGGCTTCTTCCGCCACCGGCCAACGCTGGGAAAATGCGCAGCTGCGTCTTCTCTACAACGAAATGCCCAAAGGCTACGCCACGGTGGTAGTGGCCAGCCCGTCGCTGCTGGCGCAATACCAGGCTGAGCAGCTTCTTGCCCCCAACGAAGCCGTCTGACAGTGGTCTACCCGTTTTTTACTGACGTAAGAGTGTGTTTGGGAATTATAAAAGAACGTCATGCTGAGCTTGTCGAAGCATCTCTACCGCTTCGTATGAGGCTTTTCAACCAAGCGGTAGAGATGCTTCGACAAGCTCAGCATGACAGAAACGGCGTTTTCGCAAATTTCCAAACACGCTCTAAAGCCCCTCCCAAAGGGGCTTTTTTATTGAGGCTATATCACCTGCTCGGAAAGGGGGAGTGAGCTAAATGAATATGCACTGTGTTGAATATCAAAATTTTATACCTGCGCTATGGCCGCTTTATAAGGCGCTGCAGCCTGATCAGCCGTAAGAGAAGGCAGAAGCTAGTCCACTATCACGTAATTCAATCTGAAAGCATCATGAAAACGACCTTGTTCTTTGCCGCCGCTCTAGTAGCGGCCACTACTGCCCAGGCCCAATTGTCGCCCACCACTCCGCAGCGTGGCGGCTCCCTGAATCAGACCACCGTACCGCCAGCGGCCCCTTCCAACCCTGGCACGCTCGACCAGCGCACGCCCACTTCCACCAACCCCACGCAAATCGGGATTGGCACCAGCCCCACCCAGATAACCACGGGGGCAGGTACCGGTACTTCGGTTGGCCAACCCATGCAACGGCCCGCAACTATGGAGGAGCGCATGATAAACCAGAACAGCGCCCCCGTCCGCCGTGCCGATGCTCCTAACGCACCGCGCACAAACCCCAATTCGCGGCGCACTAACACGCAGAGCACCACCATTCCGGCGCAGCGCTAAGCTGCCCCGAACACCATAGAAAAGCCCGCTTCTGCAGTTCAGAAGCGGGCTTTTCTATGTAATGAATGGTGGCGGCTAAGCGGCGGCCTGGGTTTCCAGCTTACGGCCAGCCTCCAACAGTTGGTCGCCGAGGGTGCGCAGAGTGGCTTGCAGCTCCTCCTCAGCGTGCGTGGCCGCCTGGGTAGTCTGGGCCCCCAGCATGCTGAGCGAACGGCCAATGCTGGCGGCATTCAGGGAGCCGCTGCTCAGCAACGACTGCAGATTCCCCAGTTCCCGGCCAATGTCCTGCAGCGCGGGCTCGCCGCTTTGCAGCAGCTGGTGCTGCCAGGTTTCGGTGTTGTCTTGGGCGGCGCTGAGCGGAATGCTGGTGAGGCCCGTTTGCAGGGCGTGAATAGTGGCGTTGAGCAGGTCGGTGGTCATATTCAAGAGAAGGAAAATAGTAGGAGTCAGAAAGAAAACAGGCGGTACTAGCCTTGAGTAGAAGATTTGGCAGCCCGGGGCTTACGTGGTTTGGGCGCAGCCAGCTCGGCGGCAGGCTGGAAAGTAGGCGCTACGTACCCTTCCGGCGCGGCCGGCACCAGGCTCAGCTCACGCAGAATGCCGCAGGCCCGGTGGGCGCTGGCTTCCTTGTCTTTTACTTCCAGCATGATGTCCACGTCCAGGTCGCCCAGGTCGCGGAGGAAACCGCGAAACAGGTCTTCCTGAATGGAGCTGACGTGCTTGCCTTTCCGCTCGCCCGGCGACTGGGAACTGTAGTCCATCATCAGCACACCGTCGCGGGTGGGGTGCCAGGTGGCGGCGGCCAGACGCAGGGCTTCCGGCATCGGCTCGCCATGGTTGAGGCACTCGTGGTGGAAGTTGTCGAACAGAATGGGCGTGCCGGTGGCAGCGTGCAGGCGCAGGCAGTCCTGCAGGCTAAACAGCCGGTCGTCGTTTTCGACGACCAGCCGCACCTTCACGGCTTCCGGCAGGGTCTGAAACGTGGCCACAAACCGCCCAATAGCGGCGTCCCGGTCGCCGTAGAGTCCCCCAAGGTGAATCTGGAGCTTAGCGGTAGTATCAAGGCCCATCAGATCCAGCATCGAGCCCTGGTACACCAGCTCGGCAATGCTGCGCTGCACAATATCGGGACTCGGCGAGTTGAGCACCACAAACTGGTCGGGGTGCAGCGAAACCCGCATGTTGTGCGCCTTGATATAGTCGCCGATGGCCCGGAATTCGGCCGCAAAACGGGTTTGCCAGGGGAAGGTGTTGATGGGGTGCGACCCAAACGGCACTATACCCGAGCTGATGCGGAAAAACAGCAGGCCGTGTGCCACATTGTATTCCAGAATCTCCTGCAGGCAGGCCAGGTTCGCGGCCACGGTCTGCTCCACCCGCTCATCGGAGTAGGAGGCCAGCCGGAACGTGGACGACGAGGTGCAGTCGAGCGACTGATTGATGCAGGGATACCCGATTTTCATCTTCGGGCTTACGGCCCCGCGGCCCGGCGGGTTGGTTTAGGCGCCGCCGGCCGTGGTGGCTGGGCACTCAGGCGAAGCGACTCGCACTATTCTTCGTAGCCGCGGTTGTCCCTGAAGTTCTTGTTGTACTTCTGGCGCGCTTTGCGGGCTTGTTCGGCGGCTTCGCGGGCCCTGATTTCCTCCATCTTGCGGCGCTCCTGGCCGGCGCGGGAAAACTGCTCATAAATCAGGCTGACGGGGCTGGCCAGGGTAGGGGCCACGGCCCGGGGCGCAATACTATCGACGGGAAAGAGCGGGCGCGGCG
The DNA here is from genome assembly GCF_900142395.1 of Hymenobacter psychrotolerans DSM 18569. Taxonomy (GTDB): domain Bacteria; phylum Bacteroidota; class Bacteroidia; order Cytophagales; family Hymenobacteraceae; genus Hymenobacter; species Hymenobacter psychrotolerans. The sequence goes on from NZ_FRAS01000022.1 coordinate 54,883, forward strand.
CCGGAGCGCGCTTCACGGCGCTGGTGGGGGCCGTGCTGGGGCGCTTGATGTTGCGCAGGGCCCGGTTGATGGCCGCACGGTCGGGGCGGCCTTCCGTCACCCGCACTTCGCCCAGTAGCACACTGTCGCGCATCATCGACACCTGAATAACCAGCTGCGAAAGGCCCGTATTGCCCATCGGGACCCGGCGGGTCTTGAAGCCCACGGACCGGAAAACCAGCGTGTCGCGGCTGCTGACGTCAATCCGGAAGTCGCCTTCCTGGTCTGCGACGGTGCCGCGGCCGGTGCCCTGCACGATTACTGCCGCTCCCGGAATGGAGCGGCCCGTGCCGGCTTCCAGCACCGAGCCCGAAACACGAACCTGCGCAGAGGCAGTGCCCCAGAGCAGCACCAGCAGCAGGCCACTCAGGCTCCAGCCCCGGCGGCTACTCAACTTCACCCAATGGAACAGCGGTGCAAAAAGAGAATTCAGTAAGCTCATCAACCAGTAGTAACGCCAGTAATCCGCAAGGTAGCCAACAACAGAGCCAAAAAAAGCCCGGACCGTTGCAGGTTCGAGCTTTTATGGAAACTGCGCAACAGGAATCAACCAACAAAAATCCGCACCGACGAGCGGTGCGGATTTCTGGAAAGCTGGCCGGTTTACGGCTGTAGCAGCGTCTATTCTACTTTGGTTTTGGTGCCGTCGGTGGTTTTGGTCTTCATGGTGCCGTCGTCGCCGTCTATCTTCATCTTGTTGCCTTCCACGTCTTTGATTTTTACGTCGCCGTCGCCTTTCACTTTCATCTTGCTGATTTCCGTGCCCGATTCTGCGGTGCCAGAGTTATCTGCCGTAGTGCTCATGTCCGACGAGCTGGCCGACATCGAAGCGTCGTCCATGTACCGGTCGTCCATGTATTCCACGCGGCTGGCCTCGTAGGCTGAGTATTGCGTAGGGTCGGTGAACACCGTTTTCAGTTCCAGGTCGGCGTCGGAGTAGGCCGTGCGCATGGCGGCGGCCATGCCGGTGGTGTCGGTGGTATACTGCGCCTGCAGCTCGCCCAGGCGCTTGCCCCGGTTGATGTACACGGTGCGCACCTTCTCGCGGGTGGCATCATCGAACTTCATCTTGGCCGCCATGGCCGCCGCAATCCGGTCGGCGCGCTGCTGAATGGCTTCGTCGGAGTAGGCGGTGGTTGTGGTGGTCGTGGTCGTGGTGGTCATGCCATCGGCCGAGGTAGTTGTGTCCGTGGTGGCCGTTTTGTTGTCGGAGCACGAAGCCAGGGAGAGGGAGGCTACCGCCGACAGGAGGAAGAGGGTCTTTTTCATGAGAGGGGAGGGAGAGGTTGTGGAAAAGGAGAGAGTAGGGCAGGAAATCCTGGTGGCGCATATACGGTGGCGCTTGGCCGGTGGTTACCGGGCCGCCACCGCGCCGGCAAAAAGGCCGTTCCGAAGTTTCGGAACGGCCTTTTCTGAAGGGTTGTGCAGGTCAGCTGCCGGTTAGGCGCGGCGCAATTCAAACACCGTAATTTCGGGCAGGAACCCCACGCGGCCGTGGTAGCCGATAAAGCCCAGCCCGGTATTCACGTACAGATACTGCTGGCCGCGCTGGTAGAGCCCGGCCCACTGCTTGTACACGTACTGCACGGGGCTCCACTTCATCCAGGGCAGGTTTACGCCAAACTGCATGCCGTGCGTGTGGCCCGAAAGCGTCAGGTCGATATCCTCGAAGCCGTGCACCTCGGCGTCCCAGTGCGAAGGGTCGTGGGAAAGCAGGATTTTGAACGGCGCGGCCGGGTCGGCGGCGGCGTGGGCCTGCGCCAGCTTGCCGTACTGCGCAAAGCCCCGGGCCCCCCAGTTCTGCACGCCCAGCACCGCAATTTTCTCGCCGTTGCGCTCCACCGTGCGGGCCTCATCAAGCAGCAGCTCCCAGCCAATTTTGGCGTGGTTCTGCTTGATGCGGGCCAGGTTGGCGGCTTTGGCGGTGGCACCACCTTCCGCCTCCCAGTTCACGTAGTCAGCGTAGTCGTGGTTGCCGAGCACCGAGTAGATGGGCAGCGCCGTTTTGATGCCGGCCAGCGTATCAATGTGCTCTTCCACCTCGTGGGCGTAGTTGTTCACCAGGTCGCCGGTCATGAACACCAGATCCGCGTTCTGCTGGTTGATGAGCTCCACGGCCCGCTGCAGCGGCTCTTTGGAATGGAAGGAGCCGGCGTGCAAATCCGAAATCTGCAGCAGCTTAAACCCATCGAAGGAAGCCGGCAGGTTGGGGAAACGCAGCGTCACGCGCTTCACCGTGTAGTCGGTGCCGCCCTTGGCCATGCCCCACAGCAACGATACAAACGGAATGGCCCCGGCCAGCAGCGCAGCCTTGCTCAGAAACTCACTCCGCGAAATAGCCGTGCCGCTGGCCGTACCGGCAGCCGGACTCAGGCGCTGCATAGCCCAGCGGCCCAGCCGCACCACATCTTCGAGCAGCAGCGGCACTACCACCACGAGTTTGGCGGCCAGCAGCGCCAGCAGCAGCCCGCCGGCATAGGAGCGGAAGGACACATGCTCGTGGCGGTTGCGCATGGCCCACACGCCCAGGCCCCAGGCCAGTACCGTAACCAGCCAGTAAAGAGCCGAAACTAGGCGGCGGGTACCGGGGGTAGCGTGCTGCACGGCGGCGCGCACGGCCTGAAAGCCGTACCACTCACCCAGAATAACTACCCCAAAAAACAGAAAAGGAAACAGGCTTCTTGACATATAACTGAACGCAAACCCGCGCTAGGTAGAATTGGTTTGAGCCGGGCCGCCGGAAGGCAGACGCGGATGCGGGGTTTTTGCTTTATTTTCCGGGGTCTACAACAACAATGCCTTATGCAGGAGTTTGACAATCTGACCGGAAATATCCCCGCCGCGCCCGCGCCGGCCCCCTATGAAACCCCCACCTCTTTCGGCATCAAGAGCTGGGCAGAGGAAGACCGGCCCCGCGAAAAGCTGATGCAGAAGGGCCGCGCCGCCCTTTCCGATGCCGAGCTGATGGCCATTCTGCTGGGCTCCGGCACCGCCAGGCTCTCAGCCGTGGACGTGGCCAAGCTGGTGCTGAACGCCGCCAACAACGACCTGAACGCCCTGGCCCGCTTCTCGCTGAAAGAGCTGATGCGCCAGAAAGGCATCGGCGAGGCCAAGGCCATTACCATTGTGGCCGCGCTGGAGCTGGGCCGCCGCCGCAAAGAAGCCGATGCGCCGGCCCGCACCACCATCACCAACTCCCGCGACATCTACCGCGTGGTGCAGCCGCATCTGCAGGATTTGCCGCACGAAGAGTTCTGGGTGGTGCTGCTCAACCGCGCCAACGTGGTCATGCGCACCGTCAGCATCAGCCGGGGCGGGGTGGCCGGCACCGTCGCCGACCCGAAACTGATTTTCAAGGAGGCGCTGGAGCAGCTGGCCAGCAGCGTGATTCTGGTGCACAACCACCCCAGCGGCAACAAAAACCCCAGCGCCGCCGACATTGCCCTCACCCGCAAGCTCAAGGAAGCCGGCCAGTTCCTCGACCTGCCCATCCTCGACCACCTCATCTACACCGATGCCGGCTACTACAGCTTCGCCGACGAAGGCATGCTGTAGCATAAGTGCATAAAGTACCCCGAAGCGGCGCTTCGGTCATAGGAGCCACTACAAGCCTCCAAAACGGTGTAGAGACGCCTACTTGCGTCTCGTTGTTGAACGATGCCTGGTGCAACGGCCCCGACCAACGCGAAACATTCTCCGACTAACGCACAACACCTCCCGACGAGGGCAAAACACCTTCCGACTAAGACAAAACACCCCCCGACCAACACGAAACACCCTCCGACCAACACGAAACACCCTCCGACTAACGTAAAACACCTCCCGACTAAAGCAAAACACCCTCCGACCGAAGCAAAACACCTCCGGACTGAAGCAAAACACCCTCGGGCAGCCCGCACCCCACTTGGCCCGCAAGCGGTACCTTTGCGGCCATGCGTATCAATCCCAAGTTGCTCATCGGCCTCGGCCTGCTCGTCGTGTTCGGCTATTTCCTGCAGGACCTTGTCTTCAACGACGACCAGTATGCAGCCCGGCTGCGCAAAGCCCGCCAGGAAAAAACCGACAGTTTCCGCCGCGTACAGGGCTCCCCGCTTAGCAGCGAGCAGCGCGAAGTATTCGACAGCCTGCGCTACTACGCCCCCAACAAAGACTACCGGCTGGAGGCCGAACTGGAAGTCTTCGCGCAGCGCGACACCATAGAAATGTCCCTCACCGATGGCAAGGCCGACAAGTACCTGCGCTGGGGCCGGGCCTCCTTCGCGCTCAACAAGCAGCAGCACCAGCTCACGCTCTTCCTCAAGGCCGACGGCAAAGACTCCACGCTCTTCGTGCCCTTCACCGACCGCACCAACGGCTTTGCCACCTACGGCGGCGGCCGCTACCTCGATGTAGCCAAGCCCGCCGCCGGCGCCACCGACATAGTGCTCGATTTCAACGAGGCCTACAACCCGTTCTGCGCCTACAACAACGGCTTCGCCTGCCCCGTCCCGCCCCAGGACAACCGCCTGCCCGTGGAAATACCGGCCGGCGAGCAGGCCTTCCACGACCACGCCGCCCACGCCGGCGAACCGCATAAGTAAGCCCGGCGGCCCCGGCCCCTGAGGCCGGAAAGCAGCCATTGAAGCCGCCCGCCCGAATCCGTACCTTTGCCGGGCCACGCAGCCGCACCGCGCCTGACCACTGGCCTCCGACAACCGACCTACACGATGAAAATATCCTACGACTGGCTCCGTACCCTTATTCCGACCGACAAACCCGCCGAGGAAATCGGGAAGCTCCTGACCGGCTCCGGGCTGGAAGTGGAAGGCATTGAGGAGCTGGAAAGCATCCCCGGCGGCCTGCGCGGCGTGGTGCTGGGCACCGTCCTGACCCGCGAAAAACACCCCGACGCCGACAAGCTCAGCCTCACGACCGTGGACGTGGGCGACGGCACCATCCGCCAGATTGTGTGCGGCGCCCCCAACGTAGATGCCGGCCAGCGCGTGGTAGTGGCCCTGGAAGGCGCCACGCTCTACCCGGCGCAGGGCGAGCCATTCAAAATCAAGAAGTCCAAAATCCGCGGCGCGGCCTCCGAAGGCATGATCTGCGCCGAAGATGAAATCGGGCTGGGCCAGTCGCACGCCGGCATTATGGTGCTCGACACCGACCTGCCCAACGGCACCCCCGCCGCCGACTACTTCGGCCTGGGCTCCGACTCCGTATTCGAAATCGGGCTGACCCCGAACCGCGCCGATGCTGCATCGCACTTCGGGGTGGCCCGCGAGCTGCGCGCCCTGCTGCGCCAGCCCTGCCACCTGCCCGATAGCAGCAAGTTCCATGCGCCCGCCGAGGCCGCGCAGAACATCCGCGTGACCATTGAAGACGCCGAAGCCAACCCGCGCTACGCCGGCCTGCTGCTGGAAAACGTGACGGTGGGCCCGTCGCCGGAGTGGCTGCAGCGCCGCCTGCGCAGCATCGGCCTGTCGCCCATCAACAACGTGGTAGACGTCACCAACTTCGTGCTGCACGAGCTGGGCCAGCCCCTGCACGCCTTCGACGCCGACCAGATTACCGGCAACCAGATTCGGGTGAAGCGCGCCGCCGCCGGCGAGAAATTCACCACCCTCGACGGCACGGAGCGCACCCTGCGCGCCGAAGACCTGGTTATTGCGGATGCCACCGGTGCCCCGATGGCGCTGGCCGGCGTGTTCGGCGGCAAAACCTCAGGCGTATCTGGATCTACTACCCGCGTGTTCCTGGAAAGCGCCTACTTCCAGCCTGCCGCCGTGCGCAAAACCGGCCAGGTGCACCAGCTCAAAACCGACGCCTCCTTCCGCTTCGAGCGGGGCACCGACCCACACATGGTGCCCGTGGCCCTGAAACGCGCCGCCCTGCTGCTGCAGGAAGTGGCCGGCGCTACCGTAGCCGCCCCCATCGTGGACGAGTACCCCACGCACATTGCGCACTTCCCGGTGCGGCTGCGCTTGCCCCGCGTCGAGAAGCTGGTGGGCCAGTTCATCGCGCCCGAGCGTATTCGCCAGATCCTCACCGACCTCGACATCCTGATTGCCGAAGAGCTGACGGATGAGGCCGGCCACGCCGAATGGCTGCTGTCGGTGCCGCCGCACAAGGTAGACGTGACCCGCGAGGCCGATGTGATTGAGGAGATTCTGCGCATCTACGGCTACAACCACGTGGCTTTGCGCCCGCACAACTCGGCCTCGTTCCTGGCTACGTTCCCGAACCCCGACCCGGAAATTATCCGCCAGAACACGGCGCGGCTGCTCAGCGGGCAGGGTTTCTCCGAAATCATCACCAACTCCATCACCAACTCGGTCTACTTCGAGAAGGAAGGCGAAACGGACGAGGCCTTGGTGCGCCTGCTCAACTTCAACAGCGCCGAGCTGAACGTGCTGCGCCCCACGCTGTTGCACAGCGGCCTGGAAGTGGTGCGCCACAACGTAAACCGCCGCCAGCGCGACCTGAAGCTCTACGAGTTCGGCAAAACCTACCACCGCAAAGCCAACGGCGAGTACGAAGAGCGCAACAAGCTGGTGCTCTACCTCACCGGCAACACCGCCGCCGAAACCTGGCAGCAAAAGTCCGACAAAAGCACCTACCACCAGCTGGCCGGCGCGGTGCAGCAGGTGCTGGCCGCGCTGGGCTTCCCGGCACCCTCTTTGCAGCCGGTGCAGCACCCGTACCTGGCCGGCGGCCTCACGCTGCTGGCCCAGAACCAGCCGGTGGCGCAACTCGGGGCTGTGTCGGGGGCCATCCTGAAGAAGCTGGACGTGAGCCAGCCCGTGTGGTACGCCGAGCTGGACTGGGACTGGCTGATGAAGAAGTACAAGAACAGCCTTGTAGCCCGCGAGCTGCCTAAGTTCCCGGAAGTACGCCGCGACCTGAGCCTGGTGGTAGACAAAACTGTCACCTTCGACCAGCTCCAGCAGATTGCGCGCCGCACCGAGAAGAAACTCCTGCAGCAAGTAAATGTGTTTGACGTGTACGAAGGCGAAAACCTGGGTGCCGACAAAAAATCCTACTCCGTGAGCTTCTTCCTGCAGGACAGCACCCAAACCCTAACCGACCAAGCCATCGACTCGGTGATGAACCGCCTCATCCAGCAGTTCGAGCAGCAGGCCGGTGCCGTCATCCGGCGGTAGCTGCTGTTATAATTCATCAGTTACTTGGTGATTCTGTATGGATGTAGAACAAAGAAACCTGTGGAGGGCTAGGTGGCTTGATTCTATTGCAGAGCTTACGAATCTTGACTTACAACTCAACATGTGGCTGGATGAGAGCAATACAAATCCTCATTGGGGATATGTAGAGTTCATGTGCTGCTACTTTGATGATTTGATTCTGACCAAGGGTTATCAGAGGTTCTTGGAAGACACATGGGTTTCAGTTGCCGAGTATGATTGTCTTAAAGATTGGCATGAGCTGTTAGATAATTACGCTCCACCTAGTAATGATAACTATGATAATCGCGCCATTTTGAATGATGCAGAATGGCGCAGAATTGTAGCACTAGGATTAGCGGCCAAAGAGCAACTGATAAACTTGTTGCCACCCACTGAAGCATACCGGTTGAGGAATTAGGATACATTCCTAACTTCACCAGAAACCAAAAACCAAAAAATGGCTTCCTCTCAGCAACTTGCTCAACTAGACCGCCTGGAGCGGCAGGTGAACACCTTAGTGACTGCCTATCAGCAGTTGCGCGAGGAGCTGGCCGATGCCCAGACCACGGTTCAGCAGCTGCAGGCCGACGTGCGCGACCGGGAGCGGCAGCTGAAGGATTTCCACAATCAGGAGAATATCACTAAACTTGTCAATACCATAGCCGGCGAGCCGGCCAATGTCAACGAGCTTAAACTGCGCCTCAACGAATACATCCGCGAAATAGATAAGTGCCTTGCCTATTTGAGGGAGTAACCATCACCACCCAACCCCACCCACGACTGCTCCCATGAGCGAACTATCCATTAAAATCCGCATTGCCGAACGGGACTACCCGATGCGCGTTGAGCCTCAGGACGAGGAGCGGCTGCGCATGGCTGGTCGCCTGTTGGGTGAGCGGATCAAGGAATTTCGCGAGCAATACGGCATTCAGGACAAGCAGGATCTGCTGGCCATGATTGCCTTGTCCACGATGGCTGACCGCCTAAAAGTCAGTAAGGAGAAAGATGGTACCGACACGGTTCTGACCGAGCGCCTCGCGCGCCTCGATGAGCTGCTGTCGGGAGTGGTGCTCGTCTGAAGATACCAGACGCACGCACCCGCGTAGTTAGGAAAGCTTGAAACCCCGGTAGCGTAAACGGCGCGGCGGGGTTGTTTGGCATACGGCCTTCTTTGCCGGGTTATGGGATTTCCTTTCTTTCTCTAATCCATAGCCCATGTCCACCTCTGTTTATATTGCTCTTGCCGCCGTGCTGGCCCTTGTGGTCGGCATCGTGGTGGGGCGCCTGCTGGCCGGCAAGGCCCGGCAGGACCACGAGGCCGACGCGAAAGCGCGCGCCCAACAACTGCTGGCCGAAGCCGAGCAGCAAGCCACCCGCACCCGCGACGAGCGGATTCAGCAGTCCAAAGACAAGTTCCGCGCCCTGAAGCAGGAGTGGGAGCAGGAAAGCCGCCGCCAGAAGCAAGCCCTCGACCAGGAACTGACCGAGCGCCGCGCCGCCGTAGTAGAGCAGGAGCAGAGCATCAAGCAGCTCACCCAGACCACCCAGCGCCAGCTGGAGCAGATTCAGCGTAAGGAAACCGAGCTGGATGCTACCCGCGAACGAATTGAGATGCAGGCCCAGCAGCAGCGCGAAAAGCTGGAAGCCCAGGAAGAAAAGCGCCGCGCCACCCTCGAAAACCAACTGGCCAAGCTGGAGCAGCGCACGCAGGAACTGGCTGAGCAGCAGCAGCACGTGCAGCAGCAGCTGGAAACCATTTCCGGCCTGACGGCCGCCGAAGCCCGCGAGCAGCTCGTGGACTCGCTCAAGAACGAGGCCCAGATCCAGGCTTCTTCCTACATCAAAGATGTGGTGGCCCAGTCCAAGCTCACGGCTACCAAGGATGCCAAGAAAATTGTGCTCGAAACCATTCAGCGCACTGCCGCTGAGCACGCTATTGAGAACTGCGTGTCGGTGTTCAACATCGAGTCCGACGATGTGAAGGGCAAGATTATCGGCCGCGAAGGGCGCAACATACGGGCGCTGGAAGCCGCTACCGGCGTTGAAATCATCGTAGACGACACGCCGGAGGCCATCATCATCTCCGGCTTCGACCCGGTGCGCCGCGAGGTGGCCCGCCTCAGCCTGCACCTGCTCGTGAAAGACGGCCGCATTCACCCGGCCCGGATTGAGGAAATCGTGGCCAAAACCCGCAAGAACATCGACGAGGAAATCGTGGAAATCGGGGAGAAAACCATCATTGACCTCGGCATTCACGGCCTGCACCCCGAGCTGATCAAGATGGTGGGCCGCATGCGTTTCCGCTCCTCCTACGGCCAGAATCTGCTCCAGCACTCACGCGAAGTAGCCAACCTCTGCGCCACGATGGCCGCCGAGCTGGGCCTCGACGTGAAGAAAGCCAAGCGCGCCGGCCTGCTCCACGACATTGGCAAAGTCAGCACCGAAGAGCCGGAGCTGCCCCACGCCATTCTGGGCATGGAGATGGCCAAGAAATACAAGGAGCACCCCGACGTGGTAAATGCCATTGGTGCCCACCACGACGAAATCGAAATGACGGCTATGATTTCGCCGCTCGTGCAGGCCTGCGACGCCATTTCCGGCTCGCGCCCCGGTGCCCGCCGCGAGATGATGGAAAGCTACATCAAGCGCCTCAAGCAACTGGAAGAAACCGCTAACTCGTTCAAAGGCGTGAACCAGTGCTTCGCCATTCAGGCCGGCCGCGAGCTGCGCGTGATGGTGGACGCCGAGAACGTGACCGACGAGCGCGCCGCCGAGCTGAGCTACGAAATTTCGCAGAAGATCGAGAAGGAAATGCAGTACCCCGGCCAGATCAAAATCACGGTTATCCGGGAGATGCGCGCCGTGGCCTACGCCAAGTAAAGTGGCCCGCCGAGCCGCAACTGTTAGAAATTTAGAAACTGCCGCAACTTTGGTTGCGGCAGTTTTTTTGTCATCTTATCTGTGTTTTTTCAAGGGCTTATTCTTGCTAAGTGTCTGACGCGCTATTTATTATGCGGTGGTTGCTGATTGGTTTAAGTTTAGCGGGCGGCGGTTGCGTCTCCGTGTATGCTCCCATGCAATGCGCCGCTCCCGATATACGAGCCCAGCACGAAGCTGAATTGAGGGCCAGTACCTTTTTGAGCCGTTGGGAGGTATCGGGGGCCTACTCGCCGCTTAAGCACGTGCTGGTGCGCGGGGCGCTTGGAAACCGCTCCGCCCACGGCGACAGCAGCTACTGGCGCACCCGGCAATACGAGCTGACGGCCGGGGCCTACTGGGCGCCGCGCCACTGGACGCTGGGCGTGCTGGGCGGCTACGGACGGGGCCTGAACGAGGCCCGGTACCTAAACGACGGGGGCCCGGTTACGATTTTTGCCAACCCCGTGCAGCACCAGTACGAAGCCCGTTTTCGGCGGCTGTTTGGCGAAGCTTACGTGGTGTACGACGTCAGCAGCCGGTTTTCGCTGGGGGTGGCCTGTCGTTCCACCCGACTCTACTATACCACCCTCACCGACCTGGGCACGCCCATCGACCTGCGCCAGCTCACGCGGGTCGAGCCCATGCTGTTGCTGCGCTTTGGTGTGGGAAGCCTTTTGCAGAACGCACCGCCTGTGCAGCTGCAAGTATCGGTGGGGGGCTCCGGCACCATGGGCCCCGGCAGTAGGCATCCTTATGACCCGGATGGCTCGCGCCGCCAGCTGCGGTATGGGCGTAGCTATGTGGCCGTGGGCATTGGCATTCTGCCGCACCGGCTCGCAGCATTGTGGCGCCAGCCGTAGCAGGAACTGCTATTGTCGGTACCACAAAAAAGCTTCGGCAACTGCTGTTGTCGGGGCTTTTGCGCAGTTTATTCACTGTCTGTTGCGGGCCACACGGCTAGTCGCGGGGAGCGGTTGGCTTGCTGACTTGGAACCGGTAACTGCCCTGCAAGCCGATAAAGCTGACCCGGGTGGCAATGGTGTTTTCGTACTTCCGCGGGTCGATGGTAGGGCCCTGGTTCCAGACGGTGTACTTCATCTCGAAGCGCTGCAGGTCGCGCAAACCGTAGCTGGCCAGCAGCTCCAGCGCCACGAAGTGCCTGCGACCCAGCGCCCACTCGTGGCCTATTCCGGCCCGGATGCCCACGCGGTACGGGTTGCCACCGACGGCGTAAACTGAGCCGGACATGCCGGTTTCGTTCGGTGGCGGGTTGCTCAGGCCAAAGCCCAGCGTGTAGATTCCGCCGATCTTGCCGGTGTTGCCCAGGTACATAGCATCCAGCCCGACATCCGTAAACCAACTGCGGTCCGGGCGCTGGTCACTCGAAAAATATCGGCGGGCCACTAGGGCAAATTCGAGCGCATTCGTCGCAGTTGAACTAGAGCCGGAGTTTTTGTAGCGGTGGCGAGGATAATCATACTGTCTTCGGATTGTCAGCCCATAGGAAGCAAAGCCTGCCGTGGCCTGCACCGCCAACCTAGGCGACAACTCTACTACAGCCCCTACCAGCCCGCTTCGGTAAACCTGCGGAGGTATACTAATTTGTGCATTTACTGGTTGATTGTCGGCGAAGCGAGGAACCATGCCGTGCGCCTGCGCTACGATTACCACGGAAAAAGACCGTTGAGCTACGCTGTTGATAGACAGCAGGAAGAGAACTAGGAAGCCTGTGAAACTACAGCACCGGTAACTTTTCATATACATGCGCCTAAAGTCTAGCGGACGATTACCCGTCGGGTAAGACTACCGCTGCTTCGCGTGAGCCGCAAGTAGTAAGTTCCCGGAGCAATCTGCTGTAAGTTGACCGGAAACGACCGGCGGGTGCGGCTTGGTAATGCGCCTGAATACACAGGCAAAACCAGCATATTGGCTTCGTTGTACAAGCCAATGGTAACCTGCTGCGGCTGGGCTACCATAGCATCGACCGTTACCGGCCCCCTTGCCGCGGGGTTTGGATAGCTGCTGAATTCCAACACTTCGTTTGAAGTTGCCACCGCTGCCATCTCATAGGTAGTGCTTTCGTGGCCCGGCAGGTAACGTGTGGAAATGCCGCTATCGAGGGTACCCACGTCGCTCCCGACCACGACCGCCACACTGTCGGAAGGGACATTCGCCGGTAGTTCTATGCGCAGTTCAGGCATCCGGACCTCGGCAATTTGTACGCCCGCACTGTCTCTTGTAACTACCTCGGCCTTCTGCAGAAGGCCGTCGATAGTTAGCCGGCCGTTATTGAGCAGGACCCGGGATTCCAGCAAAACGTGCGCGCGGTAAGCTTCATCATTTTCCCGGTTAATACTGTCTTGGCGAGAAGAAGAGGAGCGTAGAAGGGAAATTTGCAGAGCACTGAATTCATTGATCTTATCGTAAGGATTGTTGCGCATAGTCGCGTGAAAATTGCGGATTGTCACAGTGCGCGTCTCGGAGTTAAAGCTTTGCTGCCCGGCTTCCACACGGGCGTTGCGGTACGACTGGCCCGGCTCGTTTGGAGCAATTGCTGGGGCTGTAGCAGGATACAAAAGATTGTTGTCGTTGCCCATGCACATATACCCCGTGTTAGAGCAGTAGTATGAATTCTCACGGTAAGAGCCATAGCCTCCCCAAGCAGAAAGAAAAAACCTCGCCGGATCAATTCTGGCTTGGGCAAGTCCAACTATGGCTGTGAAGGTATTTCCGGTGTTGATGGGAGAATAAGGCTTGCCCTCGCCTTTTCGCCAAACCCCGATAGAGCAGAAGGGAAATTCCACCCAGCTCTGTGCTGTCCCGTCTCCGCACGCATCATCTGTTGCTTTTTGCTTTGCCAAAGCCCCGCATTTCTTGTCTTTGGTATCGGCTACATACTTACGGCCAAACCAATTACAGCCGCTTGGTCGATAGGTTACACTTGCATCGGCAAGAGCCGAGAAACTACTGCTTAGCAGTGGCAAGGCTACGAAAGCAAATTTGCGGGGGGGGGGGGGAGTTGTGTTAACATGTATTGAAGTGTTTAAGTGGATGATAGCTTGCATAATACTATTGGATTAACTTGGATAAGCTCGTACATAATTTTGTCTGGCTTACGAAGTCAGCTTCGTGGCCGAAAAGCCGCTTGAGGTGCAGAGGCTACGCCTTTAACTCCGGCTTCTGGAGCTCCCGAAACACGTTGTTCAGCCCTTCGGCCCAGGTGGGATGGGCCAGCACCATGTTCTGGAGTTGCTCGTATTTCAGGCGGCCCGCCATAATCAGCTGAAACATGCTCATGATTTCGCCGCCTTCGGCGCAGAGCACCGTGGCGCCCAGCAGCCGGTCATCCTCGCCGACCAGCACTTTCCAGAAGCCGGTGGTGCGGCCGGTCTGGCGGGCGCGCCCGATGGTACTGACGGGCAGTGTGGCCACGCGGTAGGCAATGCCTTGCTCCCGGGCCTGCTGCTCGTTCAGGCCGATGCGGCCCAGCTGCGGCTCCGTAAACACGCAGTAGGGCAGGGGCCGCTGCCGGGCTGAGCGGCGCGGGCCGCGGTGCAGCAGGTTGGCCCGCACGACGCGGTAGTCGTCGTAGCTGATGTGGGTGAACTGGGGGCCGCCATGCACGTCGCCGAGGGCGTACACGCCGCGCACAGTGGTTTCGAGGCGGGCATTTACCTGGATGTAGCCTTTCTCATCGAGCTGCACCCCGGCCTGGTCGAGGCCCAGCGTGTCGGTGTTGGGCACGCGGCCGGTAGCCACCAGCAGGTGGGTGCCGCGCAGGCGCCGTTCGCCCGTGGCGGTGTGTGCCGTGAGGGTGAAAACGCCCGCCTCGCTGCGCGACACCCGGCGTACCTCGGCCCCCAGCACGATTTCCACGCCTTCCGCTTCCAGCACCTCGGTCAGGGCCTGGCAGGCGTCATCGTCTTCGCGCTCCAGCAGTTGCCGGCCCGCTTCAATGATGGTGACGCGGCTGCCGAAGCGGCGGTACATCTGGCTGAACTCCAGGCCGATGTAGCCGCCACCCAGGATCAGCAGGTGTTCGGGTACTTCCGGCAGGTCAAGCAGTTGGGTTGTCGTCAGAAACGGTACGTCCTGTAGGCCTTCGATGTCGGGAATAGCGGCCCGGGTGCCCGTGTTGATGAACACCTTTTTAGCCGTCAGGCGTTGCGTTTCGCCGCCTGCCAGTGCTACCCGCACTGTGCGCGGCCCCACGAACGTAGCCTGCCCATGCAACACTGTGATGCCCTGGCGTTCTTGCGTAAGGTTGCTGCGCACGCCTTCCCGCATGGCCTGTACAATATGGTTTTTGCGGGCCACTACGGCGGCCATATCCACGGCTGGCTTTACTGGCTGGAGGCCATAGTCCCCGGCCGTGCGCAGCTGATGAGCCCGCTCTGCTGATGCCAGCATGGCCTTAGTAGGAGTGCAGCCGTAGTTGATACAAGAGCCACCCAGCAGGTTTTCCTCAACGAGTACCACCCGCTGGCCCGCATCAGCCAGAGTGGTGGCCAGCGGGTTGCCGGCCTGCCCGGAACCAATTATAAGCGCATCGTAGGAAGTATTGGGCATAAAGCACGAAGTTTGGAGAAGGCCAATGAGCAGCATGCTGACGGCTCGTAGGCTGTACGCAACTGTTCAGCCTGGGGCTGCTACACAACGAAACTCTGTGTTCCGCGTTTTGCTTCCGGTTTCCCTTTTCTGCCCCGCACCTGGTTCCATGCCCTTTTTGTTCCGCGCGCTTTTCCTGCTGCTCCTGCCTCTGCTGGCCGGCTGCACGTCGCTCTATTTCCCGCCGCCGCCCCAGGTGCCACTGCTCACGCAGAAAGGAGAATGGAGCGCCGGCATTCATACCAACTTCAGCCAGAACACGGCCGTGCAGGGCGCCTACGCCATTTCCAACCACCTGGGTGTGATGGGCTCGGCTTCCTTCCTGCACGCCAATAAAAAGCAAAGCTTCTTCGGTTCCAAAAACGACCGTCAGACTCAGGACCACGACTTCGTGGAAGGCGGGCTGGGCTATTTCACACGCCTCCGCCAGGACCGCCGCGTGCTGGAAGTATATGGCGGGCTAGGTGTAGGCAGCACCAAATACAGCGAATACAGCCGCGAAACCAACGTGCCTACCGAAACCCGCGAAGGCACGCTCAACAAGTATTTTCTGCAGGTCAACTACACCTCCAAGGAGAAGAAAAGCTTCCACGTCCTTGGCCGCGACTGGCCGTTTACCTACGGCACCGCCCTGCGCGCCAGCTACGTGACCCTCAACGGGTTTCGCCTCAACGGCTTGGCGCACGCTCCCGAAGACAACATTTTCCTGGAACCCATTACCTACACCCGCATTCAGGTGCTGGGCCCGTTGCAGCTCCAAATGATAAGCGGCAGCAACTTCGGCCTCAAGCACCGCAAATACCTGAAAGCGGCCAACTCGGTGTTCCAGTTGGGGATAGTAGTGAACCTGGGCGGGCAGAATGGCGAGAAGTAGGGCTACGACTAAGAGTGTCTAACAAAACCGTTTAACGGCTCTCCAGGTGATGAGTGCGCAGGCGGGCATGGTAAAGGCCAAGTGGATGTCGTCGCGTCGTTCGTAGCGCACGCGCACGCGGCGGAAGCGGTTGAGCCAGGCAAAGGTGCGCTCCACCACCCAGCGGTGCCGCCCCAGCCGCTGGCTGGAGTCAATGCCGCGGCGGGCGATGCGGCACTTGATGCCGCGCCTGCGCAGGGCCACACGGCACTTACGGTAGTCGTAGCCCTTGTCGGCGTGGAGCTTGCCGGGGCGCTTGCGCGGGCGGCCACGAGGCTGGCGCACGGCCGGTACAGCATCGAGCAATTCGGCAAACACGGTCG
>NZ_FRAS01000005.1 GCF_900142395.1 Hymenobacter psychrotolerans DSM 18569
CCCATTTCCGCCGGCAGCATCTCCCACGGAATACCGCTGCGCAACACGAACAGAATGCCCGTTAACGCGGCCCGGTCCTCCACACGCGACCGCCCTCCCTTGGGACGCGGGGGAACTGGCGGAAGAAGCGGCTCCACCATGTCCCATAGCTCATCCGATACCAGTTGCTTTGCCATACCACCAGCATACGAAAACCGGTTTTGTTAGGTGCTCTAAGCTGCCGCCGCCAGTTTGCGCTGCTTCTTTTTAGCCTTTTTCAGCCGGTTCAGCCACATAATAGTACCCGTGATGGGGAACGTGACGCCCAGCAGGCACACCACCAGGCTCACGATTTTGGACGGCCAGCCGAAGATGGAGCCGGTATGCACCGGCTTGAACAGGCCCCGCACACGCTGGCCTAGGTTGCGCTGCTCGTAGGTCTGCGACTTGAGTACGCTACCCGAATATTGGTCGAGGTATACTTCGTCGGTGGCATTCTCATATACGGCATCGGGGCGCAGCGTGGCTACCCGGATGCTGCTGGTAGCGTCTTTGGGGAGCTGCAGCGTGTAATAGACAGCCTGCGGAGCCAGCGTCCGGGCCTGGGCCAGCACCGCATCCGCCGACAAACCCGCAGCAGGAGCGGCCGTTGCTGAGCCTTCCGCTGCCGGAGCAGCTTCAGGGGCCACAGCTTCGGATGCGGCCACAGTAGCCAAGCTGGCCGGCACCACCGATACGGGAGGCTCGGGGCGCTCCATAGGCGAGTTAGTAACGGCGTAGATGCCTTTGTTGAACCACTCAAACGACCAGGCTAAGCCCGTGAAGCCGAAGACGAACAGCAGCAAAGCCGAGTAGAAGCCCAGCACGATGTGCAGGTCGTGGTTGAGCCGTTTCCAGCCGCCGCTCCACTTCACCTGCAGCCGCTGCTTCACGGCCTTGCGCGACGCCGGCCACCACAGCACAATGCCCGTACCGATAATAAACAGGAACATCACCGTGCTGATGCCCACCACCAGCTTGCCGATGGGGCCGCCCACCATGCCGCGGTGCAGCGCCATCATCGTGAAGAAAAACGTTTCGCGGTAGTTCAGCTCGCCCGTAACGGCTGCCGTGTAGGGGTTCACGAACACAACCGGGCCGCGGCCGCCTTCGCCACCACCCTGGCCGCCCTTGCCACCTTTCTCTCCTTTGCCTTCGCCCTTTTCACCCCGGCCATTTTCGCCGCCTTGCTCACCCTGGCGGCCTTCGGCAGTGCGGCCGGCCCCTTCCGGACGGGCTTCAGCACGACCTTCCCGGGCGCCTTCCCCCTTTCCCTCGCTCTTCTTTTCGCCGCTGGGCGCACCCGCCAGGCTGATTTCCACGGTGCGGGCCGGGTCGGCATAGACTTTTACGCTGGCAATAGCCGCTTTGGGCTTGTAGGCGCGCACCGCCTCCGTCAGCTGGGCCAGCGGCAGGCGCGGCGCCGCGGCCGGCGTTACGTAGTAGCGCTCCGGATGCCAGGCCTGCTCCAGCTCCTTCTCGAAGACCAGAACGCCGCCCGTGAAGCACACCACGGCAATAATGAGCCCTGAAACGAGGCTGAGGTAAAGGTGAATGTTGCGAAAAAAAACTTTCATGAGGGGTAGTATGACGCAGTCAGGCAGCTGCCAAAGCTCAAAAATAACAGACAAAACCAGGTGAAGCGGCGGCTTAGCCGAAAACCCGGACGGACTCCAGTTGCAGCTGGTTTTCGTCCGGGTTTCTCTTCACTCAAACACGCTTGCGGGGCAGCGCCGGGCCCTATAGTTTGTAGCTCACCGTAGCCGAGAAATTGCGCGGCGCAATGGGGTTCACACTGTTGTCGTCGTGCAGGTTGTAGCTCAGCTCATCCAGGATGTTGGCCAGCTTCACCCGCACTCCTACGCGGTTGTAGGTGTAGCCCAGCGAGGCGTCAAACTGCACGTAGTTCGGTACTTCTATGAGGCGGTACGTGTCGTTGGCTACGTTTACGCGGGTGCTGCGGCCCGCCACCCGGTCGCCTACGTAGTAGGTGGTCACGCCGGCATTCAGGCCGCGCAGGAACGTGTCGCCGAAGGCGCTGCCGAAGTTGTAGAACAAACTCAGGTTGGCGGTGTGGGCCGGGTTGTAGCGCAGGCGGCTACCGTTGATGTAGGTGTTGGTTTTGGTGTAGGACGTGTGGTTGTAGCTATAGCCCGTAATGAGGCTCCAGCCCATCATCGGCTTGCTCTGCACGTCTACTTCCACGCCTTTGCTGGTTACTTCGCCCGCCAGCTCCTGCGCCGAAGGACGGCTCTCGTTGAAGTTGGGAGCACCGGGCTGGATGGTCTGCGCCTGGTCGCTGTTCACAATCTGGTAGGCCGTCACGTTAGCCGACAGCGCCCCGTTGAACAGGTCGTTTTTGATGCCTGCTTCGTACTGCTGAATGATGGAAGGGCGCAGCGTGTTGCCATCGGTGTCGATGCCGCTGTTGGGCGAGAAGGAGTTTGAGTAAGACGCAAACACCGACGACGTTTTAATGGGCTGATATACGACGCCCAGGCGCGGCGAGAAGGCATTGTCGTAGCGGCGCGTCTCGACGTAGGTGTTGGCAATCTTGTTGTTGATGTTGGCGATGGTGTTGTAGTTGAACACGTCGCTGGGCGTTTCCTGGTAGCTCCAGCGCACGCCGGCCAGCACCTTCACTTTCTCACTCACGCTCATCAGGTCCTGCACGTAGAAGCCGGCCCGGCGCGTGTTGCCCTTCGTCAGGGAGTTGCGCACCAGCTGGTCGAAGCTGCTCAGGCGCTCAGCGGGCTGCGCCAGCTCCTTGTTGCGGTCCAGAATGTTGATGGCGTCATACACCGTCACAGCCGTGCCGGGCCGCAGCGCCGACTCCGGCGTGGTGAAGGCCACCGAGTTGGTCTGGTACTGGTCGGCATCGGCTCCCACCAGCAGCGTGTGGCCCAGGAAGCCCGTGTTGAACGTGCCCGTCAGGTCCAGCTGCGCGAGGTAGTAGTTCTCAGAAGTCTGGGAGCGTTGCAGGCCGCGGTTCCAGTTGCCGTAGGTGGCGCCGGGCGTGCTGACGATGTTGGTAGGCCGTGAGGCGCTGCGCAGTTCGTTGTCGTAGCGCTGGAAGCCCGCCACGCCGCGCAGGCTCCAGGTGTTGTTGAGGCGCGTGGTGAGCGTAGCGGTGGCGCTGGTTTGCGTGGTGGCGTTGTTGGCGCCGGCCAGGTTCAAAAAGCGCGTGCGCGAGGCCGGAATCTCATAGTTGATGGCCCCGATGCCGTAGTCCGGCGTGCGGTTGTCGCGCAGGTAGTCGCCTTCCAGCACCAGCGTGGTTTTGGGGCTGAGCTCGAAAAGCAGCGACGGATTGACGTACACCCGGTCCGACTTTACTACGTCGCGGAAGCTGTTGCCCTGCTCGTAGGTGCCATTCAGGCGAAACGCCGCCTTTTTGCTGTCCCCGATGGCACCATACACGTCCACCGTTGGCTTCCAGAAACCGAAGCTGCCCACGCGCAGGCCCACCGAGCCACCGCGCTCAAACTGCGGCTTCTTGGTCACGAGGTTCAGCACGCCGCCGGCCGCCACGTTGCCGTAGAGGATAGCCGCGCTGCCTTTCAGCACTTCCATGCGCTCCAGTGAGCTGGCTTCCGGCATGATGCCGTTGTTGAAGCGGACCCCGTTTTTGAAGGTGTTGTTGGAGCCGTACGCAAAGCCGCGGCTGCCCAGCTCTTCCTGCGTGCCGCCGGTGGTGCTGGTCACGTACAGGCCGCTCACGTTCACTAGCGCATCGGAGAGGCGCAGCACCTGCTGCTGCTCCAGCACTTCGCGCTCCACCGTCACGGCGCTTTGTGGCAGATCGAGCGTAGGCACGGGCAGCTTGCCCACCGTCATGGCGCGCTGGTTCAGCGACTTCTGGCCCGTTACGGTTACTTCCGTCAGCGCCTGGCTGCTAACCGCCAGCGCGAAGGCCGGCAGCGTAATGGTTTCGCCACCCGTTACCGTCACGGCTACTTCCTGCGTAGCGTAGCCGATGCTGCTCACTACCAGTTGGTAGGAGCCTGCCTGGGCTGCCAGCCGGAAATTGCCGTTTTCCTGGGTGCTGGCGCCATACGAAGTGCCTTTCAGCGCTACCGTAACGCCTTCCACTGCCTGTCCTTCTGTGTTGGTAACCCGGCCGGCAATCCAGCCGCGGCGGGCTGCATCATCCGCTCCGTGTGCAGGCACTGCCAGTCGTAGTTCTCCGGCGGTAGCGGCTAAGGAAGCGTGAGAAAAACCAGCGAGGGGCAAGGATAGCAGCAGCAGCAGAGGAAGAGGACGGGACATGGACGAAGCGCCAGAGCTTGTTTAGAATCGTTTAATATAATGCAAAGCACGCACCTATTTAGATAGATTCAAAACAGTTGGTTAGAAAAATTCTATATAAAGGCGCAGTTGGTTGGTTTACAGGTACTAGGAACGGGTATGCA
Organism: Hymenobacter psychrotolerans DSM 18569; assembly: GCF_900142395.1. Classification (GTDB taxonomy): domain Bacteria; phylum Bacteroidota; class Bacteroidia; order Cytophagales; family Hymenobacteraceae; genus Hymenobacter; species Hymenobacter psychrotolerans. The sequence goes on from NZ_FRAS01000005.1 coordinate 4,431, forward strand.
AGCAGAAAGCCCGGCAGTGCCGGGCTTTCTGTAGAGAGCTAGTAAGCGAGAAGGAGGCGCCGCTAGAGGCTTGCTGCCAGCGCCGCCGACATTTTCTGTGGCACCTGGAACGCATCGGCCAGCAACTCATAGGAGCGCAGCCGGTCATCAAAATCATGCGTGATAGTCACGGCTACCACTTCGTCGACGTCGTAGCTGGCGGCCAGCTCTGTCAGCTCGGCTTTCACTTTGTCGGGCGTGCCGCTCACGATGCGCTGGTGGTGGTAGGCAAGGCGGTGCAGCAGGTCGGCCGATAGGGCAGAGGTATTCACTTTCTCCACCGCATCAATCGGCGAGTAGTTGCCGGTTTCCAGCTTCAGCATCTGCAGCGCCAGGTTATCGGCGAGGGCCTGCGCGTGGCTGGCCGTATCGGCGCACACCACAAACACCGCCACATTGGCCTGGGCGGCGGCCAGCTCCGGCGACGGCTGGAACCGCTCCTTATATAGCTGCACCATTTTGGGGCCGCTGGTGGGGTTGATGAAGTGCGCAAACGAGAAGGCCGCGCCTACGTGAGCCGCAAACAGGCCGCTTTGCCCGCTGCTGCTCAGCAGCCACATTTCCGGCGTGGTATCCGTAAACGGGGCCGCCTTCACCTGGGCATGAATGGTATCCGCCACCACTTCGTCGCGCAGGTACGCGCGCAGATCCATCAGCTGGTCGGCGAAGTCCTGGTCGCTGAAGGTGTTGTGCGGATTCAGCGCGTGCGCCGTGATACGGTCGGTACCGGGGGCGCGCCCGATGCCTAAGTCGATACGGCCGGGATAGAGCGTTTCGAGCAGGCGGAAGTTCTCGGCCACTTTCAGCGCCGAGTAGTGCGGCAGCATCACGCCGCCCGAGCCCAGGCGGATACGCGAGGTTTCGGCGCCGAGGCGGGCCAGCAGCACTTCCGGGGCCGAGCCGGCCAGCGTATTGGTGTTGTGGTGCTCCGAGACCCAGAAGCGGGTGAAGCCGAGCCGGTCGGTGAGGCGGGCCAGCTCAATGGTATGCTGCAGGGCTTCACGCGGCGTGCGCCCCACCGGTACTGGCGACTGGTCGAGCACGCTCAGGTGCAGGCTATTTTCTAAGGACATGACAGGAGGTTATAGACGGAAGAAAGGCCACGGCGGCGTTGTGGCGCGTGGCAGCTGCTATAACAGAGGCATGCGCCAAGTAGTTTGCCGAAGGACCTATATCCGCCGGCTAGGCCTCCGCGGGCGGCACCGCGCCCGGGCCGTTGGTTTTGCGCAGCGGCAGCTCCGGCACAAATAGCGTTATCACCAGCCCGCCCAGCACCAGCACAATATTCACCAGGTATACCCGCGAAATAGCTTTGGAAAAAGCCGCTTTGGAAGCCGGGGAGGCTGGCGCGGCCGTAGTAGCCGGTAGTGCCGGCCCTTCAGTTACTACCACCGGCGCGGGTGCGGCCGCACTGGCGGGCAGGCTTTGGGCCAGCGTGAGCGTGAGGATGGCCCCCAGCACCGAGGCCGTAATGGCGCCGCCAATCTGCCGGAAAAACTGGCTGGCCGAGGTGGCCTGGCCCAGCAGGTGCGGCTCGATGGCGTTCTGAATGGCCAGCGTGTACAGCGGCATGGTAGGGCCCAGCCCGATGCCGCACAGCAGCAGATACGCCAGCACCTGCCCGTAGCTAACGGTGGCGGGCATAGTCGCCAGCAACGACAGGCCGCCCAGCAGCACCACGATACCGCCCAGCATCCAGCGCTTATAGTGCCCGAAGCGCGACACCATCTGCCCGGCCAGCAGTGAACCGGCCACCACGCCCATCGACAGCGGAATCAGGCTCACGCCGGCTTTGGTGGCCGATACGCCCAGCACATTCACCATAAACAGCGGCTCGAAGATGATGATGCCCAGAAACGCGCCGCCCAGCAAAAATAGCGCCCCGTTGGCCGTGCGGAACACGTGGTTGCGAAACAGCCCGAAGTCCAGAATCGGATTCTCATGGCGCAGGCTGCGCACTACAAACAGCACCAGCGCAGCAACTGACACCGCCAGCAACCCCAGCGTGACCGGCGAGGTCCAGCCGTATTCAGCCTTGTTGAGCTGCAGCCCGATAACCAGCGGCACCAGTCCCACGAGCAGCAGCAGCCCCGACACATAATCGATGGGGCGGGGCTTGCCGGCGGGCCGCAGGGCCGGCATCTGCGTCACGATAAACCAGAGCGCCAGCAAGCCCAGCGGCAGGTTCACGTAGAACACCAGCCGCCAGCCCGCCACGCCCGGTATCCAGCCCGAGCCATTATCGGTCAGGAAACCGCCCAGAAACGGCCCCAGCACCGACGACGTGCCGAAAACCGCGCCCGTAAAGCCCTGGTAGCGGCCCCGCTCGGCGGGCGGAAACAGGTCGGCAATGACGATGAAAGCCATGGCAAACAGCCCCGCGCCGCCCAGCCCCTGAATGGCGCGGAATATCACCAGCTGGTTCATCCCGTCGCCGAGCAGCGGCAGCGGCCCAAACTCCCCGGCCAGGCCGCATAGCATGGAGCCCACCAGAAAAATACTGACGGCCCCGATTTCAATCTTGCGGCGCGAGTAGGTGTCGGCCAGCTTCCCATAGATGGGCACCAGCGCCGTGCTGGCCACCAGATAGGCCGTGGCCACCCACGTAAAACGGTCCAGCCCGTTCAAATCGGCCACGATACGGGGCAGCGCGGTGCTGACAATGGTTTGGTCGAGGGAGCCCAGGAACATGGCCAGCAGCACGCCGGCAAACGTGAGCATTTTCTGCCGCTGGGTGAGGTTTTCGGTCATAGAACCGGCTTTACGGCCAGCCGGGGCGGCGGTTGCTGCCGCCGGCCGGCTAGAAGGCGGGCCGTGTAGGGTTCCTGGCGGCGGCTCCTGTACCTTCGCGGCCTCATGATTTCTGCTGTTACTCTCGGCCTGCTGTGCCTGTTTGCCTTTCTGGCTGGTTTTATTGATGCCATAGTAGGCGGTGGCGGCCTGATTCAGCTGCCCGCCATGCTGATTTTGCTGAAAGGCACGCCGGTACCCACCATTTTCGGCACCGGCAAAGTGTCGTCGCTGATGGGCACGGCGGCGGCCCTGCGCAGCTACGCAGGCAAGGTGCCCATCCGGTGGCAGGCCGTGGGCGTGGCGGCCGGGGTAGCCGGCGTGTTTTCGTTTCTGGGGGCGCGCGTAGTGAGCCAGCTGCCGCAGGAGCTGCTGCCGCAACTGGTGCTGGGCCTGCTGGTGGTTATTGCCATCTACACCTTCTGGCGCAAAGATTTTGGCTCCATCCATGCCCCGCGACTGCCGGCCAGCCGGGAGCCACTGTACGGCGCATTGGTAGGCATGGTCATCGGGTTCTACGACGGGTTTTTCGGCCCCGGTACCGGCTCATTCCTGCTGTTCGCCTTCGTGGGCCTGTTCGGCTACGACTTTATAACTTCCTCAGCTTCAGCCAAACTGGTAAACGTGGCCACCAACCTGGCGGCACTGGCCTACTTCGCCTACACCGGCCAGATTCTGTGGGCCGTGGCCCTGCCGATGGCCGCCTGCAACATCATCGGCTCCGTGCTGGGCGCCAAGCTGGCCCTGCGCCACGGCACCGGCTTCGTGCGGGTGCTGTTTCTGGTGGTTGTCAGCGGCTTTATCGTGAAGCTAAGTATGCAGGTATTCGACGTGAGCTGGTGTGAGGTATAAAGGAGTGCCTAAGTGCCATCCTGGACCTGCAAAGGCCCTTTTCACGCTTGAGCGGGACATATCGACGGCTCATTCTGCCGTCAGAAGGCCCGGCACTGGGTTCAGGATAACAGCCGCAAATTCGGCCGCTTATTCACTCACTCACTACTCCTCGTAGCGGCTGCCGAGGCCGGGCGCGGCGTTGCCCTGGGCGGCCTGGCCGCTGGGCACCCCCATCTTCTCTTCGCGCTTGCGCTGGTACTTGTCGAACTGCGCGGGCGTCAGCACGTCTTTCAGCGCGCCCAGCCGCGACTGGCCGATGTCGTCCACGACGGAGGCCATCTTGCGCACGTCCTGGCGGTAGGTGAGGCGGGACGTTTCCACGCCCCGCACACTAATCAGATTGATCTGGCGCACTTTCTCTACCTGCTGCGGATTCAGCGCCAGTGCTTTCTGCATGTTGTCGGTGAGGGCCTTGGCGCGGGTTTCCACCTGAGCCTGCGCCTCCTCCGACAGCTCAACCGGTGCCGGCCGGGTGGCCGGGCGCGGCGTAGCGGCCGTGGTTTTGGATTTGCTGGCCGGCGCTCCGGTGGCTGGCTTGGTTTTCGTCTTGACGGTGGTCGTGGTGGTCTGGGCCAGGAGCAGGCTGGGGGCGCTCAGGAGCAGAAGCGTGGCGAAAAAGGTCGTTTTCATGGGCGTAAAAAGAAAAACCGGGCAGCGAAGTAGCGCTGGGTGGGCCGCTACGACTCTGTAAATATGATGCCAATTCGGGGATTCCGCCTGCCTAACGCCCGGCGGCGCATTTTGGTGCAGCGCCGGCCGCCCCAGGCAGAAGTATGGGCTATGCCCGGCAGCGGCTGTAACCTTTCCGCGCCCTTTCCATACAAGCCTGATATGAAGCAAGCAACCCGAAACAGCTGGCTGGCCGCGGCCGGGGCCGGCGCATTACTGGCCGCCGCCACGCTCTGGAGCAACCGCCGCGGCACGTATAACCTGCACGGCCGCGTCGTGCTTATCACGGGCGGCTCGCGCGGGCTGGGCCTGATTCTGGCCCGGCAGGCCGTGGCCGAAGGCGCGAAAGTCGCCATCTGTGCCCGCGACGCCGACGAGCTGGAGCGCGCCCGCCAGGAGCTCAGCCAGGACGGAGCCGAAGTGCTGACCCTGGTTCGGGACCTCACCAACGCCGACGACGTGCAAACCATGGTGGCCGAGGTGCAGCAGCAATTGGGTGCCATCGACGTGCTCATCAACAACGCCGGCATCATCACGGCGGGCCCTCTCGACAACATTGAGCTGCGCGACTACCACGACTCGATGGACACGCACTTTTGGGCGCCGCTACACGCCATGCAGGCCGTGCTGCCGGCCATGCGCCGCCGCGGCGAAGGGCGCATCGTCAATATTGCTTCGGTGGGGGGCAAGGTGGCCGTGCCGCACCTGGCGCCTTACTGCGCCAGCAAATTTGCGCTGGTGGGCCTCTCCGAAAGCTTCCGGTCCGAACTGCTGGAGCACGGCATTCAGGTCACGACGGTGTGCCCTGGCCTGATGCGCACGGGCAGCGCCCGCCATGCCATCGTGAAAGGCCAGCACAAAAAGGAGTATGCGGCCTTCATCATTGCCGACTCCTTGCCGATGCTTTCGATGGATGCCGATGCCGCCGGCCGCCAGATCTGGAATGCCTGCCGGCGCGGCGACGCCGAAGTAATTCTGAGCGTGCCGGCCAAGGCGCTATCGGCTTTTCACGGCTTGTTTCCGGGCACCACGGCCGATATCCTGAGCTGGGTGAACCGCAGCCTGCCCAACCCCGGTGGCCCGCTCGGCGACGAACGGCGCCGGGGGGCCGAAAGCGAATCGGAGCTCAGCAGGTCCTGGCTGACTACTCTCACGCGCAAAGCCGAAGTCCGGAACAACGAGCGGTAGCGCCGTGGCAACGCAGTACCGCTACTTACTGAACACAAAAACGCCCGACCTGCAGTGCAGGCCGGGCGTTTTGCTGATTGAACGGTGGTATAAAGCAAGGAGTACGGGCAGCGGAACAGCTACTTAGTGCGCGTAAACCGACTTGATGATGGTGGTTTTGCCTTCCGCATCGGTGTTGGTGCGGGTGAGCGTCAGCGACGAGGCGCTTACGTCGGCTATGTCATACTGCGTGGTGGTACCGGCATTGGTAACGCTGAGCTGGCTGCCATCGGTGCTGAAAGCCCAGACTCCTTCCGATTCCTGCGGCGTTTCCTCGGTGCGCTTGGCAGCGCCTTCATCCTGCACGAATTTACCGGCAGCCTGGAATTTCGACAGATTGTCGCGCTCATCCGCCTTGAGCATCACCAGCAGATTGGTTTCCGTCTGGCCCGAAGAGGCCGTCATGCTGGTCAGTTTCCAGTCGCCGGAGGTCAGCAGGCTGGTTTTCTCTTCAACGGTCAGGCGGCTGACAGCGGGGACTGCGGCTGCCTGGTCCGGGGTATTCACATTATCCAACTCTTTCTCACAGGAAGCCAGGCTCAGAACGGTGGCGGCGAGGCTCAGGAACAGGGTTACTTTCTTCATGAAATGGTTTTTGGGTGATTTTTGAGTTACTTCTTCAATACGCCTTTCTGCGGCTGGCTTTTAAGGGCCGTTTCTTCTTCACAATGCGTCCAACTTCACTTCTCAACGCCTCACCCAGGTGGGCTGCGTTAGTGCAAATCTAACTAACTGTTTATCAAGTTGGTTGCGTGTGTATAGGAAAAGGTAAATTTTTAACAATTTATACCGGAGAAATACAGTATCTACATGATTTTCTTTGTGTTGTGACTATTTTTTGCGGTAAAATGAAAAAAGCCCATTCAGCAAGGCTAAACGGGCTTTTTCATTTATAGAATAGGACTATTGGTGCCGCTAAGGCGCCGGCTGGCAGCGCGGACATACATAAGTAGCTCTGGCACCTACATAGCTTTTTTCTACTTTGGTTTTTGTATGAACCGGGCAGAAAATATGATTATCCGTGCCCGGAGTGGCCGAAGTATCCCATCCGCGCGCATGAATCAGGAAAGAGGCGGGAAAGCGGCTATAGGTAGCTTCGTGCCGGATGGCGGTATTAAGTACCAGCTGAACAGCCGTGTGCAGCGCCTCAAACTCTGAGTCGGTCAGGGTATCGGCGCGCCGCTCCGGATGCACCCTGGCCTGAAACAGCACTTCGTCTACAATCCAATTTCCCAGCCCCGCAGTAATGCTCTGGTCCAGCAGCAGCGGCTTGATCAGGGACTTGCGGTGGCCGAGGGCTGCCTGCAACTGCTGCGCCGTAATATCCAGCGCATCGGGGCCCAGCTTTTTGTCTTTCTGATACCGCGCCACACTATCCACAAGCCGGATACGGCCGAACTTGCGCGGATCAATGAAAGCCACGCGCAGGCCATCGGCGAGGTGCAGCGCTACGCGGGTGAAGCGGGGCGCGTCGGGCTCGTCGCGGTAGGCCCCTACGTCGCCGGTCATCCCGAAGTGCAGGGCCAGCAGCTGCCCGCTGTCCAGCTTCAGAAAGCAGTTTTTGCCGAGCCGATGGGTGGCCGTCACAGAGTGCCCATTCAGGGCGTTGCGCAATGTGTCTTCATCGGTAGCCAGCACGTGGGCGTCCTTCACTTCCAGAGCCACAATGGTTTGGCCAACTAGCAGGTCGTCCAGAAAACGACGGTAGGTTTCAACTTCGGGTAATTCGGGCATCAGAACAGAAAAGTCAGGAACAAGGATGAAAGGGGACGTGTACCGGCCAGGGCATTTCGGCAGGCCGCCAGCACCCCAAGCCTACTGCAACAGGAGCCGCACGGATCAGGTTACCTGGAGCACAAGAATATGTGCTGCCAGAACCTGCCGCTTGCTGTAGCGAGGGCCGCACAGCAAAAAGCCGGCCCCCTGAGGAGCCGGCTTGCTTTACATGGGGCCAGTCAGAAGGTCTACGACGGGTCGGAGAGCATAGCTACCTGCTGGCCGTTCTTATCGAAAACCGCACCTGCCGCACTCACGAACAGGCGGCGCTGCTGGCCATCCACCAGCACGTATGGGAAGGCGGCCGAGTCGGAGCGGGTGAGGCGGCCCACCACCTGCGCCGTGCGCTGCTGCTGGTCGAGGCGCACGATGTTGAGGTGGCTGGTCAGGTAGTAGAGCTCGTCCGGGTTGCTACGGAACGTGATGCGCCCAATCATGTTGGCGGGCTGGCTCACGCGGTTGGTGGTTGCCACCACGGGAGCCGGGGCCGGGCGGTTGTAAATCACGGCCGGAGCAGCCGAGGGCGCCGTGTTGCGGCTGCTGGCCACAATCTGCTGGCTGGCGCGCTGCCAGCCCTCATTTATGGCCTTGAGGCGCGTGCTGCGGCCGGGGTGCGTGGGCGAGGCCTGCTCATCCGAAACCACCGCCATACCGGCCTGGGCCTGCGAAAGGCTGGCGCCCATCTTGCGCAGTACAAAGCCCGAGAATTCGTCGGCTTCCAGCTCGTCGGCGGGGTTGGAGCCGCCCTGGCGCAGGGTGTGGCCGTTGAGATGGTGACCCATTTCGTGCGCCAGGATGCTGATGCCCGCCCAGTCGGTACGGCCAGCCTGATTCACGGCTGACACAAATTTAGGGTTATACAGCAGGTAGCGTTTGCCGCTGTAGACTACGGCGGCGGCGTTCTGCACCTGCGAAGTAGCCAGCAGCTCGAAGCGGGGCTTGAGGCCGACTACATCGGTGATTTCACGAAGTACGTCGCGCTGGGCAGTAGCGGACTGAGCGCCGGCCGGGCCGGCAAGCAAGAGCCACCCTGCCAGCAGCGAGCCGGCAAAGCGACGAAGAAGGCGGGGGTAGAGCGTCATTGAAAAGTCCTTTTGAGGCGAAACTAACAGGAAGGAGAATGTCAGGAATCGTGCCGAACTGGCTACTAACGAAACGATATCCAAACGATTTTCGTGCGTTTAAGTCCATTTTCCAGAAGGATGATTCCGGGCGCCGTAAAGTTGCAGGCCTCTCCCAACTGTCTTGCGCTCAGGACAGCTACAGCGTCTGGTTTGCTGTGCTGCAATGCGGTTTCGCTGGGTTGAAAGCCGCTCAGCAGCAGGCGCTACGCCGGCAGTGGCTGCGGAGCAATCTGAGCCTGAGGCCGCTCCCCAATCTGCTGGCGCCACATGGCGTAGTAGAGGCCGCGCTGGGCCAGCAGCTCCTCGTGGCGGCCGGCTTCGGCCACGTGGCCGCGCTCCAGCACGAAGATGCGGTCGGCGTGAAGGATGGTGCTGAGCCGGTGCGCAATCAGGATGGTGATGTGCTGGCGCGAGCCGGACAGATCCCGCACCGTCTGGCTGATTTCTTCCTCCGTCAGCGAGTCCAGGGCCGAGGTGGCTTCGTCGAAGACGAGCAGAGTGGGGTGGCGCAGCAGGGCCCGCGCAATGCTGAGGCGCTGCTTTTCGCCCCCTGATACCTTCACGCCGCCCTCGCCAATCACCGTATCGAGGCCGAGTGGGGCGCGGGCCAGCAGCGTATCGGCGGCGGCTTGGTGCAGGGCGCGCAGGCACTGGGCGTCGGTGGCCTGGGGCGCCACGAACAGCAGGTTTTCGCGGATGGTGCCGGCAAAAAGCTGGGTGTCCTGGGTCACGAAGCCGATTTGCTCGCGCAGCGTGTCGAGGTCCAGGTCGGTGCCGGGAATGCCGTTGTAGAGGATGCGGCCGGCCGCCGGCGGATACAGGCCCACCAGCAGCTTCACGAGCGTGGTTTTGCCCGAGCCCGAAGGACCGACAAAGGCAATGGTTTCGCCGAGCCTGGTCTGGAACGAAATGCCCGCGAGGGCCGGGGCATTGGCCGTTAGGTGCTGGAAGTGCACGTCATCGAAGGCCAGCGTTTCAATCTTCTCAATTACCTGCGGATGGGCGGGTTTCACTTCCTTGGGCGTATCAAGAATCTGCTGGAAATTGGCCAGCGAGGCTTCCGTTTCGCGGTAGATGTTGATGATGGTGCCCATTTCCTGCAGCGGCCCGAAAATGGCAAACGAGTAGATAAAGAACGAGAAGAACTCGCCCACCGTGATAATCTGCTGCACCACCAGAAACAGCAGCATCAGCAGAATTACGTTGCGCATCAGGTTCACGAAGGTGCCCTGCACGAAGGACAAGGAGCGCAGGTAGCGTACTTTCTTCAGCTCCAGCTTCAGGATTTTTTCGGTGGTGGCGTTCAGGCGCAGGGTTTCCTGCTGGGCCAGCCCGAGGCTCTTAATCAGTTCGATATTGCGCAGGCTTTCGGTGGTGGAGCCGGCCAGGGCCGTGGTTTCGGCCACGATGGTCTTCTGAATCACCTTGATGCGGCGGCTCAGAAACAAGCTCAGGGAGCCCAAAATAGGGATGGTGAGAAAGTACACCGCCGCAATGGGCCAGTACACGCTGATGGCGTACCAGACCACGAAAATGATGCCCACCAGCGAGATGAACAGGATGTTGACAAAGCTCTGAATCAGCTTTTCTACGTCGGTGCGCACCTTCTGCAGCTTGCCCAGGGTTTCGCCGGAGCGCTGGTCCTCAAACACCTGATAGGGCAGCTCCAGCGAGTGGCGCAGGCCATCGGAATAGAGCTGCGCCCCGAGCCGCTGCGTGATGACGTTGACGTAGTAGTCCTGGAAGTTTTTGGCGATGCGCGACACCATGGCCACGCCCATGGCCTGCAGAATCAGCAGGCCCGCGCCCCCAGTCAGAAACGTCCAGAATCCGTCATGAAACACCGTTTCGCCGGCTTTCACCACGTGCCGGTCGATGATCTGGCGGAAGATATACGGGTCGAGTAAGGAAAAGACCTGATTGATGGCGGCCAGCAGCAAGGCCAGTCCCAGCAGGCCCCAATAGTGGCGCAGGTAGCTGTACAGTAACTTCATGATAGAGGAGAGGTTCGTACAGAAAGCGCTGAGCGGGCCGTAAAGTTTTCACCGCTGAGCCCGCCGAAACGTACCGATGCCGAGCAACACCTGCCGGAAGCGCCCCGCTACGCAGTGCCGCTGTGGTAGTGCGCCGTGTGCGTCGCCCGCCCGTCAGTTGGCCGGCGCCTGGTTCCAATGCTGCACAATCTGCGGCACGCTGCCTTCAATCCAGTCTGCAAGGTCGCGCACTTTGGCGGCGGCTTGCTGGCCCAGGGGCGTCAGGCTGTACTCTACGTGCGGGGGCACCACCTCATAGGCCACGCGGCGCACGAGGCCGTCGGCTTCCAGCCACTGTAGGGTTTGGGCCAGCATCCGCTCACTCACGCCCCCAATCAGGCGGCGCAACTCACTGAAGCGGCGGGTTTCGCCGGCCAGCACCAGCAGTACCAGCACGCCCCAGCGGCTCGTAATGTGCTTCATGACGGTGCGCGATGGGCAGGCTGCCGACAGCAAATCACCGCGCCGCAGCTTTTCTGAGAGAGTTTCTGCGTCCGGTGCAGAAGATACTTTCACTTTTTTCATACTTACCTTTTTGTACGTACTTACTTTATGTAAGTATACCACATACTTTTGTGCCGTTCCTCATTTAACACCTGAAATCATGAAAATTGCCATTACCGGAGCCACCGGCCAGCTAGGCCGCCTGGTTATCGAAAAACTGAAAGCCCGGACTTCCGCCGACCAACTAGTGGCCCTAGTACGCAACCCTGCCAAAGCCGCCGACCTGGGCGTGGAAGTTCGGGAAGCTGATTACAACCAACCGGCTACGCTCAGCGCGGCGCTGGCCGGAGTGGAAAAGCTGCTGCTGATTTCTTCCAGTGAAGTAGGGCAGCGCGCCACGCAGCACCACAATGTATTGGAGGCCGCCAGGCAGGCAGGAGTCCGGCACATCATCTATACCAGCGTGCTGCACGCCGATACGTCGCCGCTAAGTCTGGCGGAGGAGCACCGCGCCACCGAGGCGGAGTTGAAGGCGTCGGGTGTGGCGTACACGTTGCTGCGCAACGGCTGGTATACTGAGAACTATACAGGCTCGGTGCCCGGCGCCGTAGCAGGCGGCGCCTTCATCGGCAGCGCCCGAAATGGCAGAATATCATCCGCTACCCGGTCCGATTTTGCCGATGCCGCCGTCACGGTGCTTACTACCCCGGGCCACGAAGGCAAGGCCTACGAGCTGGCGGGCGACGATTCGTACACCTTGTCTGAGCTGGCCGCTGAAATTTCACGCCAGACCGGCAAAAACATTCCCTACCGCGACTTGCCCGTGGCCGACTACGCCGCTGCGCTGGCTGGTTTCGGGATTCCCGAAGGCTTCGCGCACAGCCTGGCCAGTTTGGATGCCGATGCCGCCGGGGGGGCACTTTATGACGACAGCCGCCAGCTCTCCCGGCTGATTGGCCGGCCCACTACGCCTCTGTCCGAGGCGGTGGCGGCGGCGCTCCGCTAACGCAGACACTTCCTGCGCAGCCACGGGAGGCTGCTACGAGGCCCGCTGTCAACGTCTGAAGTTGGCAGCGGGCTTTGTGTTTACGGGCTGAGTGCGAGGCTAAAGCCTGTGCGCGGGCGTCGGCAATCTGGTTAAGCTGTGGCTTCGCCGGCGGTGCTGGCTACCAGGCGCGTGCTGCCGGGCACCATAACGGGCGGCGCGGCGGTATGGCTGTAGCTCTGGGCCAGCAGATGCGACACTGCCGGCGGCTCCGGGCCCTGGTGCAGCTGCCGGATCTGTAGTTTCAGCTCTTCTTCCTCGCGGCTCACGCCCCGCTCGTGCTGCTGCGCATGCTCGCCCCACGACTCGGTCATGAAATACTCCAGCATTTTGGTGGGGTCAGCCAAGTCGGCGTAGAGGCCCCAGCCAATGGCGCCTTCGCGCCGCCGGATGTGGGCCAGCTTTTCCATGAGATAAGTAAAGGCCGGCCGGTTTTCGGGGGCAATGCGGTAGGTTGTCGTGATAATGACCGGGCCCTCGTCGGAGGCCGGCTCTTCGGCCAGCACGGGCTCCAGGCGCGGCCGGGCCGGCGTGAAATCCAGCGCTTCAGGCGACGTATACAGCGAAAACCGCAGCACCAGCAGCGTGCTCAGGCCCAGCCAGCCGGCGGCCCCGGTGAGAGCCAGCGGCAGGCCCCAGCGGGTAGCCACCGAACCCCATACCACGCTGCCCAGCGCCATGCCGCCCTGTATAGTAAGCAGGTAGAGGCTGATAGTACGGGCCTGCACCCAACGGGGCACCACCGTCTGCACGCCTACGCTGAACGAGTTGAGCACCAGCATCCAGGCCAGGCCCACCAGTACCAGCAAAGCCATCAGTAGCGGCTTGCTCCCCGAATAGGCCAGGCCCAGCAGCCCGATGGCAAAGGCGCTGGTGGCCAGTGTTACGCGCCAGTCGATGGAAAGGCGGCGGTTGAGGCGCGGCAGCACCACGGCCCCCAGCACCGCCCCGGCCCCCATGCACGAAAGCAGTATAGAGTAGAAGGAGGTCGGCAGCTGCAGATGGCGAACCACCACGGCCGGCATCAGGGCAAACAAGGCGCTGGCCCCGAACGTGAAGCACACGCCCCGCACCAGAATATGCTGCACCGGCGGCGCAAACCGCGCGTAGCGGATACCGCCCCGGATGGCCGCCAGTACCCGCTCACCGGCCAGCGTGGCGGTAGCCTGCGGCTCGCGCTTCCAGCTGTATACCATATAGATGGTGGCCAGGAACGATATGCCGTTGAGCAGAAACGCCGCGCCCGCCGAAAAATACCCGATGACGAGGCCGCCCAGCGCCGGCCCGAAGGCGCGCGCCAGATTGAAGCTGACGCTGTTGAGCGCAATAGCCTGGGGTAGCTCGGCGCGCGGCACCACTTCCGGCGTCACGGTTTGCCACACGGGGTTGTTGAGGGCGCCGCCCAGGCCCAGCAGAAACGTGAGTGTGAGCAGCAGCCACGGCGTATTGAACCCCAACAAAGTAACGCTGGCCAGTACCAGCGCCGTCACGGCCATCCAGGTTTGGGTGGCCAGCAGCATGCGGCGGCGGTCTACCAGGTCGGCGAGGGCGCCGGCGGGCAGGCTCAGCAGAAACACGGGCAGCGCCGAGGCCGTCTGCAGCAGTGCCACCAGGACTGATGAGGTAGTCAGCTCCGTCATCAGCCCCACCGCGCCCACGTTCTGCATCCAGGTACCAATGTTCGATACGAACGAGGCAATCCAGAGCATCCGGAAAATAGGAATGCGCAACGGCGCAAACGCGGAGGTGGGGGCAGCAGGAAGCGGGGTAGTGGGGGTGGGCATAAGCAGACAGCGTGATACCTCTACGTACGCAGCGGCTGCCTGCCAGGTCGTGAAAACGCATGTAGCGGCCGTGCTGCAGGCCGCAGCAGGCGCACAAAAAAGCCCCGAAGAAATTCTCCGGGGCTTTTTTGTGCACAGCAGTGTCCGAAATGCTGTGCTGGTTTGTAGCTGATTATGGCGCGTACTAAGCCATAGGAGTGGGGCGGCGGCTCTGGCCCCCTTTGCGGCCGGCCTGGCGGGCCTCCTCCGAGGTCCAGCGGTGGCCGCGGCCACTTTCGTGGGAGGCTTTGCCACCTTCGCTGGCAATGCGGCGCTGGGTTTCGGGGTCCATGGAGGCGAAGCCGCGGCGGCTGGTCGGACGAGCAGGAGTGTTAGCGGCAGCCGTGCCGCGCGATGATTGAGAAGTAGCCATCAGAAAAAAGAAAAAGTGGAAAGGAATCAAAGAATAGAAGTGGGCCAGGTCATGCCGTGCCCACCCGGTTACTTGTGGAGCCCAGCGCCGCCGGCCACAGCTGAAACAGCTGGTCGAGGTGGAGCAGGCGCAGGGCGCGTTCCAGCACGGGGCCTACATGGTAGAGGAGTACATCGGCGCCGGCGGCACGGGTCAGCAGCAGCTGCGACACCAGAAAGCTGACGCCCCGCGTGCGCAGGCAGCCCAGCCGCTGGCAGTCGATGAGCAGGCAGGGCCGCCCGTTGTCGTCGGTAGCCGCGCTGCTTAGGCGGCGGGCCAGCTGCACTGGGTCTGTCAGGTTCACATCTACCGTGTAGATGCGGCCCGCCTGATCAGGAAGAGAATTGGAAGGGTACATGGCTAGAGAAACGAGTGTCAGAAGTGGGGTAGTATGGCCACTGATGTGGTCTTGTCTGGCGTAACTCCTTCAAAGCTAGTGCACAATGTTAAGGTCCAGCTCCGTGTTAGTACCTGTTTTTTGCCTCCGTATAAGTACTGAGTGCCGCTCTATATTCCGCCTGCCGGAGCACCGTAGCTCACGCGGGCTTGCGGCAGCTGGTCGGGGATGAACTGGATGGGGCCGAACAGCCAGCTGGCCCCGCCTGGCCGCAGCCGTTGCAGCGAAAAGTGCCCGCACAGATAGGTCCCGCGCAGCGTCAGGCGCAGGCGGTTGAGGCAGGCTGCTACCGGCAGCGTGGAAGTAGGCAGAGTGCCGGTGCCGGCATCCAGCAGCGTGTCGGGCAACGCTACTGCCGCCGATGCCTCGGTCATGAGCAGGGTAGTGCGCGAGTTGATGGTGCGGCGCGACTCATAGGGCAGCACCCAGTGCGCGAGCGGCACACTGCCTGCGGGGGCAGCGACTCAAAGAGGGCCAGGTGCTGGTAGGCCCCGGCTCCGGCCGATTGGCGAAGCTCGAAACGAATCGTTGGCATACGAGAAAGGTGAAAATGGAAAGGGCAGGCTCTGGTGAAGTAGCGGAGCAACAGCCGTATCACATGGTGCTTCGCCGCTTTGGCAGCTGCACCCCGCTTGGCGGCAGGGTGCGGCAGAATGCGTGGCCAATGGGGCAGCAGGTGTCCTGACAAGGCAGGCGCTTGGCTGCAGCTGGCTGCCCGTGTGCTACGGGCGGGTTCCCATCGGCCGGCCCCGTAACCGGGCAGCCAACTCCCTCCTTAAACGTATTGCCCAGCCCCTACAGACGAGGTATAACTACTGAAAAGCTCGGCGAGAAGCACTGATTTACTCGTCCGTATATTTCGGCAACCCGACGAAAAAATGCCTCCAAAGCCTGTGAAAAGCTGGCCCGCATCCATGCCCTCCTGAGTGGATGAACGATGGCGGCCCGCTGCAACAGGCGTGAGTAGCGGCTAGTGGCCCAGCATGCACAGTCATTGAGGCAGTGAAGGCCAGGATTGCACCTGCGCGCCCCAGCTAGACAACTGTTGCGGCATTTTACTGCTCCGCGTTAGGGCGGATAGCAAAGCGCCACACCACAACGGGCAACCGGCCAGCGGGCTGGTTGCCCGTTGTGGCTCGTGCCCGGTACGAGTCTGCTCTTCGGCGGCCTGTGGCACTGGCTCCGCTCACGCCCGCCAGCACGGCGTGCTGCCGGGGGGCAGGTTGCGGAGGTGGCACGCAGCTGAGCCATAACATCGGCCGGGGGCGCGCGTAAGCCGGAGCTTATGTACTATAGTTCGGGTTTTCACGAAGCAGTAGCCAGCCAACAGCCATGAGTACTTTCCCTTCTGCCTCTTCCCGGGATGTAGCGCAGCTGCGGCTGCAGGAATGGCGGGCCCGGGCCGAGGAGCGCCACCGGCTGGTGGCGCAGACGATCGGGGAGAAAAGCCCGGAGGAAGTGCTGCGCCTGGTGCAGGACCTGCAGGTGCGCCAGATGGAGCTGGAAATGCAGTATGAGCAGCTGCTGCTGGCCCAGCAGGAAGCCGAAACCCTGCGGACCCAGTACGTAGACCTGTACGAGTTTGCCCCGGTAGGCTACTGCACACTCCTGCCCGACGGCACCATCACGCAGCTAAACCTGCACTGCAGCCAGCTGCTGGGCAGCCCGCGCCAGCAGCTGCTGGGGCGGCGGTTCGGGGTGTTTGTGCCGTTGCAGGAGCGTCACCGCTTCGCCGATTTTCTGGCGCAGGCGTTCCAAACGGGCACGCAGGAAACCTGTGAGCTGACTATGAACCGCAGTGACGGCAGCTGCTTCTATGCGCAGTTTATTGCGCTGGCCATCGCCGGCTCCACCGGCCAGCCCGCTACCCACTGCCGCCTGGCCCTGCTGGATACCACCACGCGCCACCATGCCGTAGCGGGCCTGGCGGCCAGCGAAGCCCGCTTCCGCACCCTGTTTGAGCAAAGCGCTGATGCCGCGCTGCTGGTCCGCAACCACCACATTCTGGACTGCAACGAGGCGGCCATGCGGATGATAGGAGCCCGGGAAAAATCTGAGCTGTTAAACAAGCCCCTGAACTTTAAGGTACCCGACAGGCAGACCAACGGCCGCAGCAGCCTGCTCCTGATTCAGGAGCATGAGGCTGCCGTGCAGGCCAAGGGAGCACACCGGTTCGAGTGGTTTCGCTACAACCTGCAGGGGGAGCCTATGTGGCTTGAAATCACGCTCACTAACATTGCCGTGGGCGGCGAGCAGCTGATTCATGCCGTGTGGCGCGACATTACCGCGCAACGGGCCGCCCGCGAGCAGCTGCGGGCCGAAAAGGAATTCTCGGAAAGCCTGCTCGCCAACAGTATCGACTGCATTGTGGCCCTGGACCGGCAGGGCTGCGTGACGGCCTGGAACCGCCAAGCCGAGCACTACTCCGGCCTGGCCGAAACAGCGGTGCTCGGCAAAAGCATCTACACCGTTTTTCCGCACCTCGACACGGCGCAGGTGCATGCCGTGTTGCAGCGCGTACTGGCCGGGGAACAAATCCTGAAGAGCAGCCCGAGCTTCGTGGATCTGCCGGGCCAGTTCGATGCGCATCTGGTGCCCTTGCGCAACACCGACAACCAGCAGGTAACCGGGGTGCTGGCCATTATCCGCGACATGACCGAGCGCACCCGCCTGCTCGAAGAAGCCACCCGCCTCAAACTCAGCCAGCAGCAGGAAGTGTTATCGGCCATTCTCAACACCCAGGAAGCGGAGCGCAAGCGTATCGCGGAGGCGCTGCACAACGGGCTGGGGCAGGTGCTCTATGCCACCAAGCTGCACCTGGAGCGGGCCGCCGCCACGGCCAAGCGTGACAAGGGCCTGTCTCTGCTCGATGAAGCCATCAAGATGACGCGCAGCATCTCCTTCGAGCTGACTCCCGGTATTCTGGAAGATTTTGGGCTCGAATATGCCCTGAAAGAGTTGGTGCGCCGCATTCCGCGCTCCAGCATAAAAATGCACCTGCACGTGGCTGGCCTGCGGGAGTCGCTGCCAGCGCTGCTGGAGCTGGCCGTGTACCGGATGGTGCAGGAGCTGCTCAACAACATCATCAAGCATTCGGAGGCGCAGGAAGCCTTTGTGCATGTGGTGCGCGAGGGAGAGGTTCTCGCCATTTCGGCCGAGGACAACGGCCAGGGCTTCGACCTGCTCAGCAAGGAAAAAGCCGGTATCGGCATCGGGCTGCCCGGCATCCGCAACCGGGTGGGGCTGCTGGGCGGTAAGCTCACCATCGACTCGCGCCCCGGCCAGGGCACCATCGTAAGCGTAGAGCTGCCGGTGAAGTAGGTTATGAGGTGAAAGGTGAAAAGTGAAAGGTGATGAGGTGATGAGGTGAAAGGTAAAAAGAACGTCATTCCGAGCGAAGCCGAAGAATCTCGCGTGCTGAGGTTGTGGTAGTAATCCAACATCAGTACGCGAGATTCCTCGGCAAGCTCGGAATGACGAGCCGGCTTTTACTTGTGGCGTATCACTTCATCACCCCATCACTTCATCACAACCGAATACCGATGCCGGGGCCGAACAGGAAGAACAAGGACTTTTTGTTCATGAGGTAGCCGCCGCCGAGGTAGAGCGGGAAGGTGAGCTTGGCGTCGGAGCGGGTGGGATACACCGAGCCCAGCACCACAATGCCCAGGTCGCGCTTGATATCGGGGTTTTCGCTCAGGTTGAAGGCGTTCAGCGCCACGAAGCCCGCCCCAATCTTGTAGGGCCGCAGCTTGTTGATTTTGGTGGGGTGGTAGAAGCTGAACTGCGCCAGCGTGGCCAGCGAAATACCCCCAAACGAGGTGAAGCTCGACTCGCCTTTGTATTTGGTGAGCAAACCGCCCGGAAAGCTGATATCGATATCGAACTTCACGCGGCGCTGCAGCACCAGCTCCAGCTTCTGCGTAAAGCCGGCCTCCTGATACTGCGCCTGGTTGTGCCGCACCGTAATGATAATCGTGCTCCAGTCGTCGAGGGCGTAGGTTTTGCGGGCGGAGAGCAGGTTGTTGAGGCTGATATTGCCCACCTGGCACTGCTTGTCCTGATAGAAAGCCGCCCGCACCGAGTTTTCGCCGGGGCACACCACAATATTGTCCACGGTGCGCATCTCAATCAGCTCGCCCTTGGCATTCTGGGTCCGGATATCGAAAATCAGGTACTGCTTGCCGTAGAGCTGCTTGTCGGAGTCGATGCCGGCGGTATTGAAGCTGAACACCACGTCGCTCACTGTCCGGTCGTAGAGCACCGGGCCGTTCAGGCGCGTCACGGGCCGCGGCGACTCCCCGAACGTCACGTTCACGAAGTCGAGCGGGCGCGGCCGCTGAAACTCCCGCACCGCCAGACTCTGGCCCGTGGGCACCCCGGCATTGAAGATGGTGATGCGCCGCTTGTCGATGGTGACGGGCACCTGCACGCGGTACACTACGGCCGCATCGGTCCGGATGCTGGAGTCGGAGGGAATCACCTGCACGTCCTCGAAGTGGAAGCGCGCCCGGGCCAGCGACTCGCCCTCCAGCCGCACATCCAAGGTTTCGCCGGGATTCACGTTGGGGCTGCTGGTCCAGTCGCCGCCGCGGTGCCGCACGCTCACGGCGTTGACGGTGGTTTTGGGCGAGATGTTGAAGTTGGTGATGTACTTGGCCTGGTCGTTCTCCTTGATGTAGAGGTAGCTGTCGGTCTGGCGGTGCGTGTTGTAGACGCGCAGCCAGCACAGCACCCGGTCGTTGGTCAGGTACTGGCGCGTAAACACTTCCGCAATCAGGGCGCCGCCGGCTTCTTCCTGCTCTTCCACCCGGTACGTGCGCTTCAGGTCGAAGGTGCGGCCGTTGTCGAGAATCAGCTCCACACCCCTGCGCCGCGACACCTCATCCAGCGTAATTTCCTTCTTATCGACGCTCAGAAAGCGCAGCCGCGAGGCCTTCACCGTGAATTCCTGCCGGATGGGCGGCAGCGCGTAGCTGATGCGGCGGTTGTTGTCGGTGAGGAACGGCCGCTCGGTCTGGGGCTGCACCGTGAGCAGTCGGTTGCCCAGTGCATTAGGCAGCACATGCAGCCGCAGCCCGCCCTTTTCCTGCGTAATGCGGTAGTCGATGTCGCGGCCCTTGGTCCAGTCGGCGCTGGTGCGGATGTTTTTGGGGTTGTTGCTACTCAGCTCAAACACCTTTTCCTCGCCCACAAACAGCTCCGTGTCGGCGGGGCGCAGCTCCAGGGTGGTGCGCGTCACGGGCAGCAGGTTCACGGTCTGCGTGAGGGCCGCGCCCCCGGCCGAGTCGTTGGCCTGCGTGAAGGTGAGGCGCAGAAACCGCGCCGCCGTCAGCTCCTTGAACTTGATTTTGGCGCGGTAGAACTGCCCGCCCGGCGCGGGCGTCAGCGAGTCGAGCAGCAGGAAGTCGGCGGAGCGTACGAGGCGCAGCGGCCGGCCCGTCCGCCCGTTTCCGGGGTACACTTCCAGCTCGGCGGTTTCGTCTTCCTGGCTGTAGTAGAAATACAGGTTGGGCTCGTTCTGCACCAGCACCGTGTGGCGGCTCAGCTGGTAGCGCATCGTGTCGGTGCGCAGCACCAGCTCACGCAGCAGCGGCCCCTGGCTGCTGTACGACTGAGCCGTGGCGGTAAGTGAAGTCAGCAGAAGCAAGCCCAGCACCACGAGCAGGCTGGGCATGGGCAGGCGAAATCCCGGGTGAAGGCGCACGGGGCAGGCAACGTCAGAAGATGAAACGGCAGAAACCGGCCGCAGCCACAGTTTCCCTAAGCACGCAAAGGTAGGGCGCGCGGCACGGAACCGGGTAAGAAAACTGGTATTTCTGCGGCTGCAAGGCCTGCCGGGCGCGGCAAGCGGCGGCACTCGCTGCTACGTGGCCAGCAGCTCGGCGCACTGGCCGGCAATTTCCAGCTCCTCGTTGGTGGGCACCACCAGCACCTTCACGCGGCTGCCCGCCCGGCTGATTTCGCGGAGGCCGGGCCGACGCTGCTGGTTCTCTGCCTCATCCAGCTCCAGGCCCAGAAACGCCAGGCCCTGGCAGGCTTTCTGGCGCACCAGCGCGTCGTTTTCGCCCACGCCGGCCGTGAAAACCACCGCATCGAGTCCCCCCAGCACGGCCGCATAGGCTCCGATGTATTTGCGGATGCGGTAGGCGTAGAGGTCGTAGGCCAGGCGGGCGCGGGCGTCGCCCTGCTCCAGGGCCTTCGTGATGTCGCGCATATCACTAAGGCCGGTGAGGCCCAGCATGCCGCTTTCCTTGTTGACGAGGTTGCTGATCTGCTCCGTGCTGTAGCCGAGCTGGCCCATCAGGTGAAGCACAACGGACGGGTCCAGGTCGCCGGTGCGGGTGCCCATCACCAGCCCACTCAGCGGCCCGAAGCCCATGCTGGTATCGAGGCAGCGGCCCGCGTGCACGGCGGCGGCGCTGCAGCCGTTGCCCAGGTGCAGAGTAATGAGGCGCGCTTCGGGCCGGCCCAGGTAGGCGGCCGCCTGCCGGGCCACGTACTGGTGGCTGGTGCCATGGAAGCCGTAGACACGCACCCGGTCTTCGGTATACAGCCGCTCGGGCAGGGCGTAGCGGAAGGCAGGCTCGGGCAGCGTCTGGTGGAAGGCCGTGTCGAAAACGGCTACCTGCCGGGCCTGCGGGAAGATGCGCTCCGCCACTTCTATGCCCAGCAGGTTGGCCGGATTGTGCAGCGGCGCCAGGGCAAACAGCCGCCGGATTTCGGCTTTTACTTCGGCGTTTATTTCGGTGGTTGCCGCAAAGGTTTCGCCGCCGTGCACCACGCGGTGCCCCACCACCTCCACCTCGCCCGGGTCGCGCAGCACACCTTGTTCGGCATCGGTCAGCAGGGCCACTACTTCGCGCAGGCCGGCTTCGTGGTCGGGGAGGGCGAGGGTGCGGCGGGTTTCCCGCGGCGCTTCCGCCGCAAACACCTTATGGGTGATGGTGGCGTTGGGGTAGCCGATGCGCTCTACCAGCCCGCTGCACAGCGGCTGCCGGGCCGGCCACCGAAACAGCTGGTACTTGATGGAAGAACTGCCGGAGTTAACAACGAATATGTTCATACCTGCGCCTGCTGGCCTGGAAAAGCCGATGATGGGGTTTCTCGCTGCGGGGGCTGTGCCCTAGGCTTTGCTCGGCAGCATGTTCTTGACCAGGTGCACTACTTTCTCAATCAGGAAGCCCAGAATAAGCCCAAAAATTCCGCAGGCAACGGCCTTCGCCAGCCAGGCCAGGGCGGGCACACTGGCCAGCGCCAGCTCCAAATCGTGCAGCAGGTGGGCCGTGAACGGAATGCCGTGCGCAATAATTTCGGCACCGACCCACAGCATGGCGGCGGTGCCCACGTAGCTCAGAATGTTGAGGAAGTGAGGCATAAACTTCACGATGCCGCGCCCGAATTTCTGGGTAGCCGGACCGTACTTGTCTTTGGCCAGGTGCATGCCAATGTCATCGGCCTTCACAATCAGGCCCACAAAGCCGTACACGGCCACCGTAATAAACACGGCTACGGCCAGCATCACCAGAATCTGGTTTACTATCGGCTGGCCGGTCACCTGACTGTAAGCAATGGCCATGATTTCGGCCGACAGGATGATGTCGGTTCTGACAGCCCCGGCTACGCGCTGCTGCTCCAGCTCCTCGGGTGTAATGGACTGTATTTCCGCGCTTTCAGCTTGCACCTCGGGGTGCTTGCTGAACATGGAGTGCACCTTTTCATACCCTTCAAAGCACAGATAGGCGCCGCCCAGCATTAGAATCGGGGTGATGGCCCACGGCGCGAAATACCCCAGAATCAGGGCCGCCGGACTCAGGATGAGAATCTTGTTGAACAGGGACTTTTTGGCAATCTGGTAGATGATGGACAACTCGCGGGAGGGGTCCAGGCCCACCACGTATTTGGGCGTAACCGCCGTGTCGTCTATCACAATGCCCGACACTTTGCCGGTGGTTTTGGCTACCTGCGCCGGCACGTCGTCCAGGCTGGCCGCGCTGACTTTAACCAAAGCCGAAACGTCATCTAATAAAGCAAAAAGTCCTGATGGCATAGGGTGGGGTGGCTGCTCTGTGTAGTGGTCGGGAAATGGGAAAGGCTTCTCGCTAAATGAGGCCGCAAGCTACAGGAAAGTGCGCCCGCGAGCAGCATTGGCCGGAAGTGGTCGTTTCGGGTGCGGCCCGGCGCTATCCTTGCTGGCTTTGGATGGCCGTGATAATGACGGTGTTGAACACGTCATCCACGGTGCAGCCGCGGCTCAGGTCGTTGACGGGCTTGTTGAGGCCCTGCAGCACCGGCCCGATGGCGAGGGCCCCGGTTTCGCGCTGCACGGCTTTGTAGGTGTTGTTGCCGGTATTGAGGTCGGGGAAAATAAAAACGCTGGCCTGGCCCGCTACTTCCGAGTCAGGCAGCTTCTGGCGGCCCACCAGCGGGTCTACGGCCGCATCATACTGAATCGGGCCTTCCACTTTCAGGTCGGGCCGCAGCTGGCGCACCCGCTCGGTGGCTTGGCGCACCTTTTCCACGTCGGCGCCCGCCCCGGAGGTGCCCGACGAGTAGGACAGCATAGCCACGCGCGGCTCAATGCCGAACGCCTGGCTGGTATCTGCCGAGGAAATGGCTATTTCGGCCAGCTGCTCGGCGGTGGGGTTGGGGTTCACGGCGCAGTCGCCGAACACGGCCACCCGGTCGGGCAGGCACATGAAAAACACCGACGACACCACCGACACGCCGGGCTTGGTTTTGATGAACTGCAGGGCCGGCCGGATGGTGTGCTGGGTGGTGTGCACCGCCCCGGACACCATGCCGTCGGCGTGGCCCTGGTGCACCATCATCGAGCCGAAGTACGACACGTCGCGTAGCAGGTCGCGGGCCATGTCGTGGTTGACGCCCTTGTCTTTGCGCAGCTCATAAAAGGCCTCCACGTAGGCGTCGTAGTGTTCCGAGGCTACCGGATCGATGATGCGCAGGTGGGCAGCCGGCAGGTTGATGCCCAGACGCTTGGCGGCGGCCGCCACGTCGTCGGGGTTGCCCAGGATGGTCAGATCCACAATGTCCTGGTGGAGCAGCAGCGCGGCGGCGCGCAGAATCCGGTCGTCGTTGCCTTCGGGCAGCACAATGTGCCGGCGGGTCTGCCGGGCCCACTGCAGCAGCCGGTACTGAAACATGTGCGGCGTAAGGCCTTCGGGCTGGAAGCTGACCAGCTTTTCCTGCAGCGCCGCCACGTCCACGTAGCGGGTGAAGGTGCTGATAGCCAGCTGGATTTTCTTCGGATTGCCGGGCGTGATGCGCGACCTGATGGCGCCCACGCGGGTGGTGGTTTCAAATGTGCCCGTAGGTACGGCCAGAATAGGCACCACGCCCGGCAGGCCGGCCAGCAGGCGCAGCACGGGCGCTTCGGGCTCCGAACCAGCCGTGAGCACAATGCCCGCCACCCGCGGAAACGTCGCCGACTGATTGGCCTGGAGCGCGCATACGATAATGTCGCCCCGGTCGCCGGGCGTTACAATGAGGACGTTGTCTTTGAGGTAGTTCAGGAAGTTGGGTACCTGCATGGCCCCAATGACGTAGTTATCGACCTGGTTGCTGAGGGCTTCTTCGCCGAACAGCAGCTTGCCACCCAGCTCATCCTGGATTTCCTGCATGGTGGGGTGCAGCAGGTTGGGGTCTTCGGGCACCACGGCCAGCAGCACCTCGGCGGGGAGCTGGGCGCGCAGCAATTCCTGCACGTCGTCGGCCTGGGCGGGCGCTACCCGGTTGGCCACTACCAGCAGCACCGGCACCTCGCGGGCCTCGAAGCTGCGCAGCAGCGTAAGAACCGCGCTGATAAGCTGGGCTGTGCTCTTGCCCTCGCCCGACACGACCAGCAGCACCGGCACGCCCAGGTTCTTGGCCACCGACACATTGGCATCAAACTCCACCGCCGTGCCCGGCCCTACAAAGTCGGTGCCTTCCACCACCGTAAAGTCGTGGGCTTCTTCCAGCGCCTTGAACTTCTGGATGATGACGTCAATCATTTCGCCCTGCCTGCCGGCTTCCAGCAGCCGCAGCGCCTCGGGCCGGGTGTAGGCGTAGGTATCGGCCGGGGCCAGCGGCAGCCCGAAGTGCCGGACCACCGTGTCGAGGTGCGGGTCGGGCTGCTGCTGCGGGTCGGCGGCAATGATGGGCTTGAAGTAGGCGACTTTCCGGGCCTGCCCCAGCAGCAGGTTCACCAGGCCCAGCGAGACTAACGACTTGCCGCTGTAGGGCTCGGCGGTGGCGATGAATACGGCTTTGGTCATGGCCGAAGGTACGTAGGCCTCCGTTGCTACGTTGGCCAGCGCCACCCAACCGGGCCGCAGCAGCCGGCCTGCTTCGGCCCGGTTTTCTGGTTTTTAGCAAGGCTGTGTGCTTAAAGTCAGGGCGTTGTGTGTGTGTGGCAATAGGCCATAAAACGCAAAAAAGCCCACCCGGCAACCGGGTGGGCTTTTCTGGTAGGAGGCAGCGGTTAGTTGCCCAGCTTGGCCTTCAGGTTGGTGTCCAGCGCTTCCAGGAACTCCTCGGTGTAGAGGTAGTCGCGGCCGTGCTCCACTTTGTTGCCGTGGATGCAAACGGCCAGGTCCTTGGTCATTTTGCCGCTTTCCACGGTTTCAATGCACACCTGCTCCAGCTTGTGGCAGAAGTCAATCAGCTCCTGGTTGCCGTCGAGCTTGCCACGGAACTCCAGCCCGCGCGTCCAGGCGAAGATGCTGGCAATGGGGTTAGTGGAGGTCGGCTTGCCTTTCTGATGGTCGCGGTAGTGGCGCGTTACGGTGCCGTGGGCCGCTTCGGCTTCCATGGTGCCGCCGTCGGGCGTTACCAGCGTGGAAGTCATCAGACCCAGCGAGCCGAAGCCCTGGGCCACGGTGTCGCTCTGCACGTCGCCGTCGTAGTTTTTGCAGGCCCACACGAAGTTGCCGTTCCATTTCAGCGCCGAGGCCACCATGTCGTCGATCAGACGGTGCTCGTAGGTGATGCCGGCCGCCTGGAACTTGGCCAGGTAGTCCTGCTCGTAAATCTCCTGGAAGATGTCCTTGAAGCGGCCATCGTACTTTTTCAGGATGGTGTTTTTGGTGCTCAGGTACAGCGGCCAGCCTTTCATCAGGGCCTGGTTGAAACAGGCATGCGCAAACCCGCGAATCGACTCGTCGGTGTTGTACATGGCCAGCGCTACCCCGTCGCTCTTGAAGTTGTAGACCTCAAACGACTGCTCTTCGCCGCCGTCTTCGGGCGTGAAGGTGATGGTGAGCTTGCCTTTGCCTTTGGTCACGAAGTCGGTGGCGCGGTACTGGTCGCCGAAGGCGTGGCGGCCGATGCAGATCGGGGCCGTCCAGTTCGGTACGAGACGCGGCACGTTGCTCATCACGATAGGCTCGCGGAATACGGTGCCGTCCAGAATGTTGCGGATAGTGCCGTTCGGCGACTTCCACATCTGCTTCAGGTTGAACTCTTTCACGCGCTCCTCGTCGGGCGTGATGGTGGCGCACTTGATGCCCACGCCGTACTGCTTGATGGCGTTGGCGGCATCAATGGTTACCTGGTCGTTGGTTTCGTCGCGGTACTCGATGCCCAGGTCGTAGTACTTGATATCCAGCTCCAGATAGGGCGTAATCAGCTTGTCCTTGATGAATTTCCAGATGATGCGCGTCATTTCGTCGCCATCGAGTTCTACTACCGGGTTTGCTACTTTAATCTTGGTCATTGCTTCCGAGACAGGTGGTAAATGGGTCAAGCGCAGTGGCTGCGTGCCCCAATATTACGAGTTCCGGCGCGTCTTGCCTGAAAGAAGGCGGCAGTTGGCCGCGAAAAGAAGCTACGGCGGAGCTGGAATTCTGCCCGAAACAAAGCAGCTTCCCGCTGAAGCAGAAGCCATTCCGCCCGCATGTGCTCGTGCTTTCGATTGCCGGCGGCAGTTTTGCAGCGGTTGCCAGCCTGCCCGGTGCGGGGCAAGGCACCGCGGCTCCCGGCCGGCTCGGGCACTGGCAGATTCAATGAGTATTTACTGCTGCTTCCTGGGGCAGAGCCGGAAAACAAAACACCCGCTCTGAGCTGAATCAGAGCGGGTGCTGTTGTAGTCCGTAGGGGAATCGAACCCCTGTTGGTAGAATGAAAATCTACTGTCCTAACCCCTAGACGAACGGACCATGATAAACGGCGTTTTCCGTTTTGGTGATGCAAAGATAAGCCGCTAAAAAGTTACCCTGCAAGTCCCAGGCAATGATTTAGTGGTTTTTTTGCCGATGCTGGTCCCACCACACGTAGCCCCCGAACAGCAGCAGGCTGCCGCCCGTCACCCATAGCAGGCCGGTTTTCAGGCGGTTGCTTTCCTCGCCCAGGTAGGCCAGCAGCGCAATCAGGGGCACGACGCCGGCCACGGTGGCCGCCATAAATTTCCAGTAGCCCATGCGCGCCACCCCAGCCACAAAGCTGATGGCGTCGTCGGAGAGGGCCGGGGAGAGGCGCGCAATAACCACGGCCCACACGCCGTAGCGCTCCACGATGCCGAGCACTTTCTGCTCGGTTTTCTTGCCCAGCAGGCGCTCCACAAACGAATCGTCCAGGAGCCGGCCCAGGCCATAGCCCACCGACGACGCCAGCACGATGCCGCCCAGCGCCAGCAATGAGCCCCACCACGGCCCATAGGCCAGAATAGCCACCAGAATCAGGGCCACCACGTTCACCACGAACAAGAACATCTGCACCACCATCAGCAGCACCAGCACCACCGGGCCCCAGTTGCCGAACTGCGCCATCCAGGCCGAAATGCGGGCCTGCTCGCCGCTTTTCAGGGCCGTAAAGGCCTCCTGCACCTGCTGCTGAAACGCGGGCCAGAGGAAATAAGCGGCTACCAGCGCCGCCACAAACGTGAGCGACAGGTACAGCGGCAGGCGAGAAGAACGGCGGGGCGAAGCGGTGGCAGTAGCGGGCATAGGGGGTGGTAAAGGAACAGCGAGGCGCCCGGGGCGCCTCCTTCCTACGAAGCCCGGCCGGTGAAGGCTGCGGCAACCCCGGCCGCGCTGTTGGGGTACTAGGGGAGGGCCGGCGGATTTCTGCCCGCTCCTTCATCATTCTTCCTCCCTCGCATGATCAAGCATACCTACGACATGGGCCTGATTGGCAACTGCGCCTATCTGGCCCTTATTCGCAAGGATACCTCCGTGGCCTGGCTCTGCTGGCCCCGCTTCGACAGCAGCTTCGTATTCGGCGACCTGCTCGATGAGCAGAAGGGCGGCGAGTTCAGCATCCGGCCCGCCGCGCCCACGCCCTTTCACAGCCACCAGTACTACCAGCAGAACACCAACGTGCTCTGCACCGAAATCGAGAACGAGGACGGCCGCTACCGCGTCACGGACTTTGCGCCGCGCTTCCCGCAGTATGAGCGCTACTACAAGCCCCTGATGCTGATCCGGAAGCTGGAACCGCTGGCCGGCACGCCGCGCGTGCGGGTGGCCTGCAACCCTGTGGGTGACTACGGCCAGACCCGCCTGAGCCGCCGCCGCAGCTCCAACCACATTGCCTACCTCGGCCTCGATGAGGAAATCCGCCTCACCACCGACATCCCGCTGACCTACGTGCTGGAAGGCGAAGACTTCGTGCTCAACGAAACCAAATACCTCGTGCTCACCTACGGCGCCCCCCTGGAAGCGGCCCTGGCCAGCACCGCCGAACGGTTTCTGCTCGGTACCGTAGACTACTGGCGCCAGTGGGTGAAGAGCACCAGCATCAGCAACTTCCATCAGGAGGCCGTTATCCGGTCGGCGCTGGCCCTAAAGATGCACCAGTACGAAGACACCGGGGCCATTATTGCGGCCAGCACCACCAGCCTGCCCGAAGCCCCCGGCAGCACCCGCAACTGGGACTACCGCTACTGCTGGATGCGCGACACGTTCTACACGCTCACGGCCTTCAACAACATCGGGCACTTCGAGGAGATGGAGCGGTACTTCCACTACATCGCCAACATCTCCACCAAGGTCAAGGACAAGTACCAGCCGCTCTACGGCATCAGCGGGGCCTCGGAGCTGACGGAGCGCGAGCTGCCGCTGGCCGGCTACCTCGGCAACCAGCCCGTGCGCATCGGCAACGACGCCTACACCCACATCCAGAACGACGTGTACGGCCAGATTCTGGTAGCCCTGCTGCCGCTCTACGTCGATTGCCGCTTCGTGAACCCCGAGCGCGCCAGCCCCGAAAAGCTGGTGTACGAAACGCTGCACATGATTGAGAAAACCATGGACCAGCCCGACGCCGGCCTCTGGGAGTTCCGCCACATTGCGCAGTACCACTGCTACACCTACCTGTTTCACTGGGCCGGCAGCCACGCCGCCCGCAAGGTGGCGCACTCGCTCGGCGACACCGACATGGAAGCCCTGGCCACCCGCCTCATGCAGGAAGCCGAGCACCGGATTGAGCAGTGCTTCAGCGAAGAGCACCAGGCCTACGCCAACGCCATCGGCTCGCCCCACCTCGATGCCAGCACCCTGCAGCTCATCATGATGGGCTACCTCGACCCCAACTCCGCGCGGGCGCACCGCCACCTGGAGGCCCTGGAAAAGGAGCTGATGACGCCCGAAGGCCTGTTTTACCGCTACCGCCACCCCGACGACTTCGGCACGCCCGAAACCACCTTCCTCATCTGCTCCTTCTGGTACGTCGAGACGCTGGCCTGCGTCGGGCGGCTCGAAGATGCCGTGCGGGAGTTCGAGAAGCTGCTTTCCTATACCAACCACCTGGGCCTGCTTTCCGAGGACGTGGACGCCCGCACCGGCTCGCAGTGGGGCAACTTCCCGCAGGCCTACAGCCACGTGGGCCTCGTCAACGCGGCCTACCGCATCGCCAAGAAGCTCGACCGCCCCACCTTCGTGTAGCTGCGGGAAAAGCCCGGGTCTTGTTTTTGTCTTAAAAAATTCTGACTGAACCTGGTAAAGTCCTATCCATGTCCCAAAAATGGACGCGCTGACGTAGCAAAAGCCCGCGCCGACGTGGCAAACCCTCGCGCCAGGCTGGCAAAAGCAACTGCTGGCCTGGCAAGAGCCCGCGCTGACGTGGCAAGGGCACCTGCCAGGCTGGCAAGAGCCCGCGCCGTGGTGGCAACTGCTCGCGCCAGGGTTTGGAACGGGCGCGCTGGCCCGGAGAAGTGGGGCTTAGTCGGCGTCGGCGGCGCGCAGGTGCACGCGGTTCAGCTCGGCTTTGTGCTGGCGCCAGTCAGGCATAAACTGGTCCATCAGGCCCCAGAACCGTGCGTTGTGGTACCGCTCGTGCAGGTGGGTCAGCTCGTGCACCACCACATATTCGAGGCAGGGCAGGGGGCGCTTGATGAGTTCCAGGTTCAGCCAGATGCGGCGCGCCTGAATGTTGCAGGTGCCCCAGCGGGTTTTCATCTGCCGTATGGCCCAGGTGCGGGCCTGCGCGCCCACCACCGGCTCCCAGCGGGCGGCCAGCCGGGGCAGCTGCTCGCGCAGGCGCTGCCGGTACCAGGCCGCCAGCGCCTGCTCCCGTTGGGCCGGCGTGCTGTCCTCGCGGATATAGAGGTGGAGGTGCGGCTCCTGCAGCGCCACCCGCGCCGGGCCGGCCGTGGCGTGCACCTGCAGCTCGTAGGTCTGGCCCTGATAGGGGTGCAGCTCGCCCGACTCGTACTGCAGCCGGGCCGGCAGCTCGCGGGCCGCAAACGTGGCCTGGTGTTTCCGGATCCAGGCGCGGCGGGCCGTCACCAGCTCCCGCACCGTTTCATCCGGAGTGCGCAGCGGCACCGACACGCGCACCCGGCCATCGGGCATGTGCACGCTCAGGCGCAGCGTGCGGATGTTCTTGCGCACGACTTCCACCAGCAGGTCGTCGATGAGAAGGTGGGGCATGTGGTGGATGAGTGAATGAGTGGATGAGTGGGGTGCGCAAAGGTACTGTCATCCTGAACGCAGTGAAGGACCTTATCCCGCATGAACAGAATCGTTCTGGCGTAATAAGGTCCTTCACTGCGTTCAGGATGACAGACGAAATTCACTCACCCACTCATCCACTCATTCACTCATCCACTCCGGCTACAGCAGCTGCCGCAGCAGGTGGCGCACGTCGGTGGTGGAGGCCACGTGGAAGCGGGCCAGCGAGCGGGAATCGGTGCCGACTTTGATGGTATAGGCCTCGGGCGGCATGGCCCGGAAGGTATCCTCGTCGGTGCGGTCGTCGCCGATGGCCAGCGTGAACTGCGGCTGGTAGGTGGCCAGCCAGCGGGCCGCGGCCGTGCCCTTGTTGATGCCCGCCGTCTTGATTTCGATGACCTTGTTGCCTTCCATCACCTGCAAATCGGAATTGGAGGTCATGAAGGTGAGGTGGTTGAGCAGGTCGCGGGCCCGCACGGCGCCCAGCTCCACGTCGGCGCGGCGGTAGTGCCACACCAGCGAGTACTCCTTGTCTTCAATGAACGAACCCGCCGTGCGCGCCACGTACAGCTCCAGAATCGGGCGGATTTCGCGTTTCCACTCGTTGTTGAGGGTCTGGAACATCTGCCATTCCTCACCGGCGGCCCGCAGCCATACGCCGTGCTCGGCAATAAAATCGACGGGCAGATGGCCCAGCCAGGCTTCCAGCGTCGTCCGGTCGCGGCCACTGATAATGACCACGCGGTTTTTGGGGTTGTCGGTGAGGGCGCGCAGCAGCAGCAGCAGCTCCTGGTCGGGCTGGGCGCGCTGCGGGTCGGCATGGAACGGCGCCAGCGTACCGTCATAATCGAGCAGCAGCAGGCGCTGGTCGGCCGCGTGATATTCGCCGAGCAGGGCTGCCGTGGTGCCGGGCGTGAGCTTTTCGGTGGCCATCGTATGCTGCTTCATCTTGCTGTACTCGAGGCGCGCCATAAACAGCTTGGTCCAGGCAAACACGTTGTACTGGCGCACCAGCGTCTGCATGGAGCCCATGCGCTGCACCTGTTCTTCCTCGGGCATTACCAGGGCGTCGTGCATGGCTTCGGCCAGCTGCCCGGTGTCGGTGGGGTTGATGATGAGGGCATCGGACAGCTCCCGGGCCGCGCCGGCCCGCTCGCTCAGAATCAGCACGCCCTTTTTGTCGGCCTTGCTGGCAATAAATTCCTTGGCTACCAGGTTCATGCCGTCGCGCATGGGCGTCACGAGGGCTACTTCGGCCAGGCGGTAGAGCGAGGCCAACTCTTCCAGCGGGAACGAGCGGTAGAAATAGTGAATGGGGTTCCAGGTGATGGTGCGGTACTGCGCGTTGATGCGGCCCACCAGCTCGTCAATTTCCTCTTTCAGGGAAGCGTACTGGGCCACCTGGTCGCGGGAGGGCACCACCACCATAATCAGGCTCACCTGCTCGCGCCACTCGGGGTAGCGCTGCAGCAGCACCTCGAAGGCCCGCAGCCGCTGGGCAATGCCCTTGGAGTAGTCGAGCCGGTCGATGGACAGAATCACGCGCACGTCGCGCAGGGCCTCGCGGTAGGTGGCCTCGTGCATCTTGGCTTCGTTGGAGGCGGCAGCCCGCACGTAGTGCTTGTAGTCGATGCCCATCGGGAAGGCATCGACCAGCACCATACGGTCGGGCACTTCAATCTGCCCGTTCTGCGACGACAATCCCAGCAGCTGCTGCACCGCGCTCAGGAAGTGCCGCATGTAGCCGAAGGTGTGGAAGCCAATCAGGTCGGCGCCGAGCATGCCGCGCAGCAGCTCCGCGCGCCACGGCAGCACCCGGATCAGCTCGTAGGAAGGGAAGGGGATATGCAGGAAGAAGCCGATGGTGGCATCGGGCCGCTCACGCCGCAGCATCTCGGGCAGCAGCAGCAGCTGGTAGTCGTGCACCCAGATGGTGTCTTCGGGGCCGGCCTGGGCCAGCACGGCCCGGCAGAATTTCTCGTTCACGGCCACGTAGGCATCCCAGTGCTCCTGCTCGTAGGTGGCGTACTGCGTGAAGTAGTGAAAAGTAGGCCACAGCGTGGAGTTGCTGAAGCCCTCATAAAAGTCGCGGATTTCGGCCTCGGTCAGAAACACGGGCACCATGCTGTCGTGGCGCAGCTGCCCGCGCACGTATTCCTCTTCGGCCGCGTCTTCCACAAACAGTCCCGGCCAGCCCACCCACACGTTGCCATCCTGCTGATAGATAGAGCCCAGCCCGGTAGCCAGCCCGCCTTCGCTGGGCTGAAACGTGAGGCTTTCTTCTGTGCGCTGGATTTTGGTAGGGAGGCGGTTCGAGACGATAATGGTTCGGGACATGCGTAGGATCGGATGGTGAATCCTATGCTCTTACGGGAGAAAGCAGCCCACAGGCATTATTTTGTTCCGTCTCTTTTTGCTAACGCGCTGCCGGGGGCGGGCCGGATAGGGCCGCCATCGGGCAGGCACATGCAGGTTTTAAGCCGCCGGCCGGCCTCAGAGGGCCGGAAAACAAAACAC
The DNA here is from genome assembly GCF_900142395.1 of Hymenobacter psychrotolerans DSM 18569. Taxonomy (GTDB): domain Bacteria; phylum Bacteroidota; class Bacteroidia; order Cytophagales; family Hymenobacteraceae; genus Hymenobacter; species Hymenobacter psychrotolerans. The sequence goes on from NZ_FRAS01000005.1 coordinate 37,511, forward strand.
CCGCTCTGAGTTGAATCAGAGCGGGTGCTGTTGTAGTCCGTAGGGGAATCGAACCCCTGTTGGTAGAATGAAAATCTACTGTCCTAACCCCTAGACGAACGGACCATGACAAACGGCGTTTTCCGTTTTGGTGGTGCAAAGATAGAAGCCGCTGCGCAACGGGCAAGTGCTGTTGTGTAAAATTTTCACTTCGGCTACGGAAATAGCCTGATTGTCAGGCTGAAATTTTTTCAAATCGGCTGGCACCGCCGCTACATGGGTCCCGATTTGGCGAAGTACCCGGAGCCCGCTACCTTCGTTGCGCGTTTCCACCCGGCCTCTCGGGGCCGATACACTCCCCATTCCCATACAACTATGGCTAAAATCAAAGTTGCCATTAACGGTTTCGGCCGGATTGGTCGCCTGACGTTCAAGGCGCTGCTCCAGCGCGACAACGTAGAAGTCGTGGCCATCAACGACCTGACCGACAACAAAACGCTGGCTCACCTGCTCAAATTTGACTCGGTGCACGGCCGCTTCAACGGCACGGTGGCCTACGACGAAGAAAGCCTGACTGTAAACGGCCAGCGCATTCATGCTCTGGCTGAGCGCGACCCCAAGCTGCTCCCCTGGGGCGAAATGGGCGTAGACGTAGTACTGGAATCGACGGGCCGCTTCGTAGATGAAGCCGGCGCGGGCCAGCACCTCACCGCTGGCGCCAAGAAAGTGGTGATTTCGGCTCCGGCTACCGGCAACATCCCGACGGTAGTACTGGGCGTGAACGAAGACATTCTGACCGGCGAGGAAACCATCCTCTCCAACGCCTCGTGCACCACCAACTGTCTGGCCCCGATGGCCAAGGTACTGGATGACGTGTTCGGCATCGAGAAAGGCTACATCACCACGGTGCACGCCTACACCTCCGACCAGAACCTGCAGGATGCTCCCCACAAGGACCTGCGCCGCGCCCGCGCCGCTGCCTACAGCATCATCCCTACCAGCACGGGTGCTGCCAAGGCCGTTGGCCTGGTGCTCCCGCAGCTGAAAGGCAAGCTGGACGGTATTGCCATGCGCGTGCCTATTCCAGACGGCTCGACCACGGACCTGACCGTGATTCTGAAGAAGGAAGCCACCAAAGAGGAAATCAACGCGGCCCTGAAAGCTGCCGCCGATGGCCCGCTGAAAGGCATCCTGGAGTACAGCACCGATCCGCTGGTGAGCATCGACATCGTGGGCAACCCGCACTCGTGCATCTTCGACTCGGAGCTGACTTCGGCCAATGGCACGCTGGTGAAAGTGGTAGGCTGGTACGACAACGAAACCGGCTACTCCACCCGCACCGCCGACCTCATTCAGAAGCTGGGCGAGAAAATGAACGGCTAAGCCGTTTGGTTTATCCGCAAACAAAAAGGGCTGCCCGATCGGGCAGCCCTTTTTGTTTGCGGATAAACCAAACGAGTAACGGAATAGGTGAGTAACTGAGTACAGGAGCGGGAAGGCGGCGCAGCGTCCGCAGGGGCCGGAAACAGCAAAGCTGCCGGCTCCTTACATTTACTTTTCTTCGCCCCACTCCTTCGTGCCGCCCGGCTACGTATTGCCCTCACGGTAGGCCAGTCAGGGTCTTGGCTACTCTCTTGTACTCCGCTACTCAGTTACTCTCCCCGTGCGTATCTGCTTTATCCTGAATCCGACTTCCGGCACCAACCGCAGCCAGGATGTGCCGGCGCTGCTGACGCGCTACGCCACCACAGCCGGCGCCGAATTCGCCATCTGGCCCACTCAATATGCCGGCCACGCCGAAGAACTGGCCCGGCAGGCCGCCGCCGAAGGCTATCGGGTGGTGGCGGCCGTGGGCGGCGACGGCACCGTGAACGAAGTAGGGCGGGGGCTGCTGGGCACGCAGGCGGCGCTGGGCATTGTGCCGCGCGGCTCCGGCAACGGCCTGGCGCGCCACCTGCACATTCCGCTGGACTTGCCGGGGGCCGTGCGCCGCGTCTGCCAGCCCACTTTCCAGCGCATCGATACCGGCGAAATCAACGGGCGGCCTTTCTTCTGCACGGCTGGGCTGGGGTTTGATGCTCACGTAAGCAAGCTATTTGCGCGGGCCGGCACGCGCGGGCTCAGCACCTACGTGAAAGTGGCTTTGCGCGAGTACCGCCGCTTCCGGCCCACGCCCGTGCAGGTAACGCTGCAGGGCCAGGAGCTTTTCGATACGCATTGCTACGTGCTGGCCTTCGCCAATGCCGCGCAGTACGGCAACAACGCCTACATCGCGCCCCGCGCCGACATTCAGGATGGGCTGCTCGATGTGTGCCTGATTGATGGGCTGTCGTTGCCGCGGGCAGTGCGTGTGGGGCTGGGGCTGGCGTTGGGCACGCTGGCCGTGTCGGGCGGCGCCGTGTACCATACTTCGCGGCACGTGCTGGTGCGTGCGGCCACGCCGCTGGGCTTCCACGTCGATGGCGACTACGTGGAAGATGCTACCGATTTCGAAGTGGCGCTGCATCCATTGGCGCTGGAAGTAGCGGTGTAGAGTACCGGAGTAGCGGAGTAACTGAGTAAATTTGCGGGCGCTGTCTGGTAGAAGCGGCCGGCAAAAGTCTTGCTTTGCTATCTGGCTGCTTTCGCGGAACAGACACCGGCAGCCTACTCAGTTACTCCGCTACTCTTCAGATACTCTTTCATGAAAGCTGATAAAAACCGCCGTCAGGGCGTGGTATATTCCACTAATCCCGATTTTGAGTACCAGGAAACCGGCGACGAAACCGCCGCTACGCTGCCGCCCCAGCAGCAAAACCTGCGCGTGCAGCTCGACAAAAAGTCGCGTGGCGGCAAGCAGGTCACGCTCATCACCGGCTTCGTGGGCCAGGACGCCGATTTGCAGACGCTGGGCAAGCTGCTGAAAACCAAGTGCGCCGTGGGAGGCAACGCCAAAGACGGCGAAATCATCATCCAGGGCGACTTCCGCGACAAGGTGATGGCCGTGCTGCTCGAAAAAGGCTACAAAGCCAAGAAAGCCGGCGGGTAGAAAAGAGCCGAGTGGTTCCCGCCTGCTTTAACCTGGAACGTCATGCTGAGCTTGTCGAAGCATGACGTTCTGTTTTATAGGCTACTTGACCTCCCGGCTTACTTCCAGCCCCCGCCCAATGCCCGGTATACATTTACGGTAGCATTGAACTGCTGCAGCCGGGTTTCAATCAGTTCGAATCTGGATTCCAGGGCGTCGCGCTGCGTGAACAGGACTTCCGTGTAGTCGGCGCGCGCCGAGCGGAACAGGCTGCTGGAAATGGCACTGGACTGGTTGAGCGCCTGCACCGCCTGCGCTTTCTCCTCATACACCTGCTGCAGATTGCGGATGCTGGCCAGCTGGTTGGCTACCTCCACGTAGGCGTTCAGGATGGTGCGCTCATACTGGTAGGCCGCCTGAATCTGCACGGCATTGGCGCTGCCGTACACCGCTTTGATACCGTTGCGGTTCACCAGCGGCGCTACCAGGTCGCCGGCCAGTGAATACAGCATAGACTCGGGCGTCGACAGCAGCAGCCCGGGCTTGAAGGCGCCGAAGCCGGCTCCGCCCGTAATGCGCAGTGCCGGGTAGAAGTTGGCCCGCGCTACCTGTACGTCCAGCTTCGTGGCCGCTAGGGTCTGCTCGGCCTGCCGGATGTCGGGGCGGTTTTGCAGCAGTTGGGTCGGAATGCCCGCCTGAATGGTTGTGGCCGGCAAGGCGTTGAAGGCGGCGGCAGTGCGGGTGATGGGCTGCGGATACCGGCCGACCAGAAAGTTGAGGCGGTTCTCTGTTTCGATGATGCGCTGCTGAATGGTGTACTGCAGGCTGCGCGTGGTATGCACCTGCGCCTCAAACCGCTGTACGGCCAGCTCCGTAGTGCGCGCCGCGTCCTTCTGCAGCTTCACCAGCTCCAGCGCATTGGTTTGCAGCTCAATGTTCTGGCGCACAATAGCCAATTGGTTGTCAAGGGCCAGCAGCTCGTAGTAGGAGGTGGCAATTTCGGCAATCAGGTTCGTGACCGTGAAGTTGCGGCCCTCCACCGTGGCCAGATAGCGCAGCGCCGCCGACTTGCGGGCGTTGCGCAGCTTGTGCCACACGTCTACTTCCCAGCTGGCAAACGTCCCAATCTGGTAGTTCTGGAGCGGTTCGGGGTTGCGGTGTTCGGGCTGGATGCGGATAGCTTCCTCGGTAGCGCCCGGCAGCGTGTTGCGGCTGGGGCGTTCGGCTTCGGCCTTGGCGCCCAGGCCCACAAAGGGCAGGTATTCGCCCTTGCGGATCTGCACCTCGTTGCGGGCAATCTGGATTTCCTGCAGCGAGATATTCAGCTCCTGGTTGTGCTGCAGGGCCGTATCGATGAGGCCGATGAGGTGAGGGTCAGTGAAGAACTGCCGCCACTGCGTGCGGGCGGTGTTGGTGCTGTCCGTGGTAGTGGTGGCGTAGCTGGCGGGTACCGGGCGGCCGGCGGCTTTGGTAGCCAGCTCGGGCGTTTTGCACGCGGCCACCGAAAGGGCCAGCAGAGTGGCGCTCAGGCCTTGGTAGATGCGTTTCTTAAGCATGAGCATGGCTCGGAACTTCCTCTTCAACAATAACATGGGGTTCGAATTCCGACAGCGGATTCTCATTCTCATCCTGAATCAGCTTGCGGCCGGCGGCCAGCGTGCCAAACACGTAGTACAGGCCCGGCACGAGAATTACCCCGAACACGGTGCCGAACAGCATGCCGCCCAGCGCCGCCGTGCCAATGGTGCGGTTGCCGATGGCACCTGCGCCGTGGGCTAATACCAGCGGAATCAGGCCGGCAATGAAGGCGAAGGAGGTCATCAGAATCGGGCGGAAACGCACTTTGGCGCCTTCAATGGCCGCTTCGCGTACCGTCATGCCTTCCTCGTGCTTCTGCACCGCGAATTCCACAATCAGCACGGCGTTCTTGCCCAGCAAGCCCACCAGCATCACGAGGCCCACCTGAGCGTAGATATTGTTGGCCAGCCCCATGGTTTTGATGAGCAGGAAGGAGCCGAAAATGCCGGCCGGCAAGCTCAGAATTACGGACAGCGGCAGCAGAAAACTCTCGTACTGCGCGGCCAGCACCAGGTACACGAACACAATCACGACCAGGAAGATGTAGATGGCCTCGTTGCCGCGGCTCACTTCGTCCTTCGATAAGCCGCCCCAGTCGATGTCGTAGCCGCGGGGCAGGGTTTTGGCCGCCACTTCCTGCACCGCCTTGATGGCCTCGCCGGAGCTGTAGCCCTGGGCGGCGTCGCCACGGATGGAGGCCGTGGGATACATGTTGTAGCGGTTGATTTCGTTGGCGCCCTGGCCCTTCACAATCTTCATAAAGGCCGAAAACGGCACCATTTCGCCCTTGTCGTTCTTCACCCACATGTCTAGAATGTCCTTGGGCAGGCGGCGGTACTCGGGCGAAGCCTGCACGAATACCTTAAAGAAGCGCTGGTACTTGATGAAGCCCAGCTCGTAGGTGGAGCCCACCATGATGCTCAGCGTGTTCATGGCGTTGCCGATGCTCACGCCCTTCTGCATGGCCAGCTGGTTGTCAATCTGCAGCTCGTATTGGGGGTAGTTGGCCGAGAAGAACGTAAATAAACCGGCCAGCTCCTTGCGCTTCTGCAGGGCCGCCATAAACTCCTCGTTCACCTTTTCCAGTGCCTTATAGTCGCCGGTGCTGGTTTTGTCGAGCAGCTGCAGCTGGAAGCCGCCCGCCGCGCCGTAGCCCGGTACCGCCGGCGGCTCGAAGAACTCAATGGTGGCGCCCGGAATGTCCTTGGCCTTCTCTTCCAGGGCCAGTATCACGTCGTGCACTGATTCCTTGCGCTCGTTCCAGGGCTTGAGGCTGATGATGCAGGTACCGGCGTTGGAGCCGCGGCCTTCAGTCAGGATTTCGTAGCCGGCCAGCGTGGAAATGCTTTCGATACCGGGTACTTTCTCAGCCAGCTTTTGGAGGCGCTGCGAGAGGTCGTTGGTGCGCTCCAGGGTGGAGCCGGGCGGCGTCTGGAGCACGGCGTAAATCATGCCCTGGTCTTCGGCCGGAATGAAGCCCGAGGGCAGGGTAGTGGAGATGCCGAAGATGCCCAGCCCGAAGGCAATCAGCACCGCGAAGGTGAGCACGCGGCGGTCTACCAGGCGTTCCAGCAGGTTGGTGTAGCGGCCGGTCAGGCGCTCGAATCCGCGGTTAAACCAGTCGATGAACCGGTTGATAGGCGTTTTCGGGCGGGGCTGGCCGTGGTTGTTCTTCAGAATCATGGCGCACAGCACCGGCGTCAGCGTCAGGGCCACAATGCCCGAAATGACGATGCTGGCGGCCATCGTAATGGAGAACTGGCGGTAGAAAATGCCCACCGGCCCGCTCATGAAGGCCACCGGCACGAACACGGCCGTCATCAGGATGGTAATGGCAATGATGGCCCCGCTGATTTCGCCGATAACCTCGCGCACCGCGCCGTAGGGCGAGAGGTGCTTTTCCTCCATCTTGGCGTGCACGGCTTCCACCACCACAATGGCGTCATCCACCACAATCCCGATGGCCAGCACCAGCGCAAACAGGGTAATCATGTTGATGGTGAGCCCGAACGCCTGCATGGCCATGAACGCGCCCACCAACGACACCGGCACGGCAAGTATCGGAATCAGCGTGCTGCGCCAGTCGCCGAGGAACAGGAACACCACCAGGGCCACCAGAATAAAGGCGTCGCGCAGGGTGTGAATCACGTTTTCGGTGGAGGCGTCGAGGAAGTTCGACACGTCGTAACTGATCTTGTAGTCCATGCCGGGGGGCATGGTTTTCTTCAGCTCCTCCAGCTTGGCCTTCACGCTCTTGATTACATCGAGGGCGTTGGAGCCGTAGGTTTGCTTGAGTATGATGGCCGCCGAGGGGTAGCCGTCGAGGTTGGAGTAGATGTCGTAGAATTCCGAGCCCAGCTCCACGTTGGCCACATCCTTGAGGCGCAGCGTTTCGCCGTTGGAATTAGCCTTGATGATGACGTTCTTGTACTCCTCCACGTCGTTGAAGCGGCCCTTGTAGGTCAGCACGTACTCCAGCGCCGAGGCCTCCTTACCGTCGGAACGACCGATGCGGCCCGGCGAGCCAATCACGCTCTGGTCGTTGAGGGCTTCCATCACATCATCCACCGACAGGTTGTAGGCCCGCATACGGTCCGGCTTCAGCCACACGCGCATGGCGTACTGGCGGGAGCCCAGAATACTGGCCCGGCCCACGCCATCAATGCGCTGGATTTCGGGCAGCATGTTCACCCCGGCAAAGTTGAAGAGGTACCGCATGTCGGTATTCTTGTCTTTGCTGTAGAGGTTGACGTACATGAGCATGTTGGGCACCACGCGGTTCACCACCACCCCCTCCCGCTGCACCAGCACCGGCAGGCGGTTGAGCACCTGCGCAATACGCGTATTGACGTTTACTACGGCCTGCTCGGGGTCGGTGCCCAGGTTGAACACAATCTGGATGTTGGCCTCGCCGGCCGATACGGCGTCGGAGGTCATGTACTTCATGCCCGGCACGCCATTAATGGCCTGCTCCAGCGGAATCAGCACCGATTCGGTGAGCACCTTGGCGCTGGCGCCCGGGTACGCCGTGCTCACCATCACCATGGGCGGCGAGATTTCAGGAAACTGGGACGTTGGCAACGTGTTGATTGCCAGAACCCCCAGGAACATGATAACCACCGAAATAACGATGGCAAACACGGGGCGGCGAATGAATTTACTGAACATGAAATAGGGAGCTATTCGTGACTATTGGGGCGTCATGCTTGATCTGGCGTCCGCTTGTCGAAGCATCTCTACCGCTTCGTGGCACGGTTCACTAGCCCAGGGTTTAAACCCTGGGCTATGGAGCGGAAATCGTGCAATAAAGAGGGGTTAGTTTGGCGGTAGAGATGCTTCGACTGCGGCTGCGCCTTCGCTCAGCATGACGTTCTTCTTCCGGGAAATGCCCGCCTTATTCCGAATACACTTTCAGGTGCGCAATCACCGACTTGGGCTCCTGGTAGGTGAAGTGGATTTTGTCGCCGTCCTTCACTTTCCGGATGCCTTCCAGCAGAAGCTTATCACCGGCTTTCAGGCCGCCCGTCACGATGTAGAGGTCCGGTATTTCGGCCCCTATGGTCACTTCTTTCTGGTGCACCCGGTTTTTGGCGTCCACCACGTACACAAACTTCTTTTCGAGCACCTCGAACGTGACCTTCTGCGGGATAATGAGGGCGTTTTTCAGGGGCACGGTCATCAGCACAGAACCGGTTTCGCCGTTGCGCAGCAGGCCCTCGGGGTTAGGAAAAGTAGCCCGGAAGGCAATGTTGCCGGTTTCGTTGTTGAAATCGGCCTCAATGGTCTGCACGACGCCGGGATGGTTGAACACCTCATTATTGGCCATTCGCAGCGTTACCCGCGTTTCGTCTTTGGTGCGGGCACGAGTCGTGTAAGCCAGGTACTCGGCCTCGGGCACGTTGAAATAAACCCACATCTTGCTGTTGTCGGAAAGCGTGGTCAGCAGGTCGCCCTCATCCACCAGGCTGCCCAGCCGGGCCTGGAAATGGTCCATCATGCCGCTGAACGGCGCCCGGATGGTGGTGAAGTCGAGGTGGGTTTTGGCCAGGCCGACTTCGGCGTTGGCCTTGTCCAGCTTGGCCTGGGCCAGCGCCAGCTCATTTTTCGATACCACGTTCTTGTCGGCCAGCTGCTTGGTGTTCTGGTACTCCAGGCTCACGTAGTTGGCTTCGGCTTTCGATTTCTGCAGCTCGGCCTTGTACACCATCGGCATAATCTGAAACATCAGCTGCCCCTGCTGCACGTGCTGGCCCTCGTCCACGTAAATCTTCTGCAGATAGCCTTTTTCCAGGGCGCGCACCTCGATGTGCTGAAAGGCCCGAATCTGCGACACGTACTCTTTGGTAATCGTGGTGTCTTTCTGCAGGGCACTGGTAACCAGAAACTTGACGTGGCCTTCTTTTTCCTGGTGTTTTTTGGAGCAGCTAGCCGTGCCGCACAGCACGCCCGCGCCAACCAGCGCGAGCAGGAACCTTCTTTTCATACAAGTGGGATAGTGAGCCTTGGGGAGAGTGGCCGGCCGATTAGGCAGGCCGGGGTGCCGGGCCGGGAAGTGGCGCGGCCGTGAGGTTGCCGGGGCGGCGTCAGGGGCTGAAGCGGACCGTTGGACGCTGCTTCCGGGCAAGGCCCCGCCGGAAAGCCAGGGAGAATTTCTGTTGGTGCATAGCCACGCTGAGGTACTTTCGGGCACAAAGCACGGCGCACATATATGAAGAGGATATGAAGGTGCGCCGCACTTACCGGCAGGGCCGCGCGGCGCGTACAGGGCCCCAGGGCCAGCTGCATCGGCCCGTTCCGGCGCGTTTCCGCTGAAGGTCAGTGGATAAGGCGGCGCCGCTGTTTGCCCGAACGAGGCCGCGGCCGCGTAGGGTAGAATATCGGCTGTTGAAAAGCAGGAGCGGGGCTAAAAATCAATAGCGCAGGCAAACCGGGTAACGCACTGGTAGCAGGCCCGCCGCCAAAGCCGGAACTTGCAGCACCGTACCGATATTTTGTTTCCCTTCATTCCCATCTTTCCCGAATGAATATTTCCCGACTTTCCCTGCTGTTGCTGTGCTGCCTGGTGTGGCGCACGGCCCGCGCCGAGGACATCCAGTCGCCGAACAAGCAGCTGACGCTGAGCGTGAACCTGCAGGCCGACGGCGTGCCCACCTACAGCCTGCGCTACAAAGGCCGCCCGGTGCTGAAAACCAGCAAGCTGGGCCTCGACCTGAAAGGCACCACCAGCCTGACCAGCGGCTTCACGCAAACCGCCGCCGAGCGCCGCACCGCCGACGAAAGCTGGCAGCCGGTGTGGGGCGAGGTGAAAACCATCCGCAACCACTACAACGAGCTGGCCGTGACGCTCACCCAAACCGCCACCAAGCGCGTAATGCGGGTGCGGTTCCGGCTGTTTGATGATGGCCTGGGGTTCCGCTACGAGTTTCCGCGCCAGCCGGAGCTGGCCTATTTCGTGGTGAAGGAGGAGCGGACACAGTTTGCCCTCAACGGCGACCAGAAAGCCTTCTGGCTGCCCGGCGACTACGACACGCAGGAGTACAGCACTGTCACCTCGAACCTCTCCGAAGTGCGGGGCAAGATGAAGGCGGCCACCACGCCCAACGCCTCCCAGACGCCTTTCTCGGCCACGGGCCTGCAAACGCCGCTCATGCTCAAGAGCAAAGACGGCCTCTACATCAACATCCACGAAGCGGCTCTCATCGACTACTCGGCCATGCACCTGGAGCTCGATGACCAGAACTTCGTGCTGGAAAGCCACCTGACGCCCGACGCGGCCGGCGACAAAGGCCTGCTGCAGACGCCCTGCCAGTCGCCGTGGCGCACGGTGATTGTGAGCGACAAAGCCGCCGATATTCTGACCTCGAAGCTGGTGCTCAACCTCAACGAGCCCCCCAAGTTCAAGGACACCAGCTGGATCAAGCCCGTGAAGTACGTGGGCGTGTGGTGGGAGATGATTACGGGCAAGAGCACCTGGTCGTACACCAACCAGGAGAACATCAAGCTCGATTCCATCGACTATACCAAGGTGAAGCCCAACGGCACGCACGCCGCCAACACGGCCCACGTGAAGGAGTACATCGACTTTGCCTCGCAGCACGGGTTTGATGCGGTGCTGGTCGAAGGCTGGAACACCGGCTGGGAAGACTGGTTCGGCAAGCACAAGGACTACGTGTTCGACTTCGTGACGCCGTACCCCGATTTCGATGTGCAGGAGCTGCAGCGCTATGCCGCCGCCAAAAACGTGCGCATGATGATGCACCACGAAACCAGCGGCTCGGTGCGCAACTACGAGCGGCACCTGGACACGGCCTTCCAGTTCATGAATAAGTACGGCTACACCTCCGTGAAAACCGGCTACGTCGGCGACATTGTGCCGCTGGGCCACAAGCACTACGACCAGTGGATGATCAACCACTACAACTACGTGCTGGAAAAAGCCGCCAAGTACAAAATCATGGTGAACGGGCACGAGGCCGTGCGTCCCACCGGCCTGAGCCGGACGTATCCGAACCTGATTGGCAACGAAGCCGCCCGCGGCACCGAGTACGAGTCGTTTGGCGGCAACAACGCCGACCACACCACTATTCTGCCCTTTACGCGCCTGATTGGCGGCCCGATGGACTACACGCCGGGCATCTTCCAGACCAAGGTCAGTGCCTACAATCCGCAGAACAACTCCTTCGTGCACAGCACCCTGGCCCGGCAGCTGGCCCTCTACGTGACCATGTACAGCCCGCTGCAGATGGCCGCCGACCTGCCCGAAACCTACAACAAGCACCTCGACGCCTTCCAGTTCATCAAGGACGTGGCCGTGGACTGGGACGACACGAAAGTGCTGGAAGCCGAGCCCGGCGACTACGTGACCATTGCGCGCAAAGCCAAGGGCAAGAGCAGCTGGTTTATCGGCAGCTCCTGCGACGAGCAGGGCCGCACCAGCACCATCAAGTTCGATTTCCTGGAGCCCGGCAAGAAGTACGTAGCCACCATCTACGCCGACGGCAAGGACGCGCACTACGAGAAAAATCCGCAGGCCTATGCCATCCGCAAGCTCAACGTAACGCGCAAATCCAAGCTGGCGCAATACTGCGCGCCGGGCGGCGGCTACGCCATCAGCGTGATGGAAGTTAAGTAGATAAGCTAGAAAAATCGTTTGTCATCCTGAGCAGAGCGAAGGACCTCCCCACGTTGAACAAAATCGTTCTGGCGTGGGAAGGTCCTTCGCTCTGCTCAGGATGACAGGTTGTTTGTATACCTACTGCCCGCGCAGATGCTGCAACGCCCGCTCCACGTCCTCGGGCGTGTCGATGCCGATGGTTTCCAGCTCGGTTTCGGCGGTCTGGATGCGGTAGCCGGCTTCCAGCCAGCGCAGCTGCTCCAGGCTTTCGGCCAGCTCCAGCGGCGAGGGCGGCAGCTGCGTAATGGCCGTCAGCACGTCGGGGCGGTAGGCGTAGAGGCCGATGTGGCGCAGGTAGCGGTGCTGCTGCAGCCACTCGGTCTCGGGGTGCTGGCGCTGGTAGGGCAGGGGGTGGCGGCTGAAATACAGTGCGTTGCCCTGCGCATCGAGCACTACTTTGGGCAGGTGCGGGCTAAACAGCTCCTCGCTGCTGACGACCGGCTTCACCAGCGTGGCCAGCGGCGGCGGCGGCGGCACGGCAAACAGTTGCACCAGCGCATCAATCTGGGCCGGATGAATGAACGGCTCGTCGCCCTGAATATTGATGATGCAGTCGGCGGCTACGCCCAGCTGCTCATAGGCGTCGCGCACCCGGTCGGTGCCGCTGGGGTGGTCGGGGTTGGTCAGCACGGCCTCGCCGCCGAAGCCCTGCACATGCTCCAGAATCCGCGCATCGTCGGTGGCTACTACCACCCGGCTCAGGCTGGACTGGCGGGCCTGCGCCACCACCCGCTGAATCATGGACTGGCCGCCGAGGTCCACGAGGGGCTTGCCGGGCAGGCGGGTGGAGGCGTAGCGGGCGGGAATGATGCCGATGGCGAGCATAGAAAGCAGCAGGTGGTGAAAACACAAACAACGGGAAAAACTGCCGGGCCGGCTAATGTGGGGCAAGAAGCCGGAGCTAGCCACCCAGACCCGCGCCGGCGGCGCGTTTTCGTAGGCCTGGGTAAAACCCTGGATTTTCCCGAAAACGAGCAATAAAAAACCGATGTCGTGCTATCAGGCTGGGCTACTGCGCGCGAATCCCTAACTTTCGGCAGAATTTATGCACGGCAGCGGTTTTTTGCCGTTTAGTGTCCGTTGCTGCCCTTGCCTGTTGATTGTATGTCCCGATTTTCGTTGCTGTCCGCCGCGTTTGTTCTCTCTGGTTTTTCGGCGCTGGCCGCTCCCGGCCTGGTCACCCCTCCCGACTCCATCGGGGTGGAGTACCGCAATGGCAAAATGCTGATCAAGCACCGTGTGGCGCCCGGCGAAACCCTCTACGGCCTCGCACGCCGCTATAAAGTGCCCGTAGATCAGATTGTGGAGGCCAACGCGGGCCAGAACGGTGCCCTGGTGACCGGCCAGATTGTGCTGGTGCCACGCCAGCGGGCGGTAATGAACGCGCCGGCCGCGCCCAAAGCCACGGCTGCCGCTGCTCCTGCCGGCGGCACTCCGGCTACCTCGGCGGCGGCCCGTGTCCTGCCCACCGATGCCCGCGGCAACCACGTGTATAAGGTAGAAGCCGGCCAGACGCTCTACGCCATTGCCCGCCGCTTCCAGACCACGCCCGCTGAGCTGGCCCGTCTCAATGGCTTCACCACTGCCTACAATGTGCGCGTGGGCGAAACGCTGATTGTGGCTGCTGGCAGCCGCACCACCCCGCCCCGCCGCGAAACTCCGGCGGCTCCGGCCACGCGCGAGCCTGCCGTAGCCGCTACGCCTGCTCCGGCCCGCCCAACTCCCGCGCCCGCCCGCCCTGAGGAAAGCAGCAAGCAGCCCGACACGGCCGCTGCTACTCCTGCCGCGCCCAAGCAGAAGGAGGAAGACCGCACGCCTACCCGCGCCAGCGAAATCGTGCACCGCGTGACGGAAAGCGGCTTGGCCACCAGCATCCCCAACAGCACCACCGACAAGTACCTGGCCCTGCACAAAACGGCCGCCGTGGGCACTATCATGCAGGTGCGCAACATCATGAACGGGCAGTCGGTGTACGTGCGCGTGATTGGCCCGCTGCCCGAAACCGGCGAAAACAGCAACATCCTGGTGCGCCTCTCGCCCCGCGCCGTGCAGCGCCTCGCCACCCCCGACGCCCGCTTCCGCGTGGAAACCAGCTACGTGCCGTAAGTCGAGGAAAGAATCTAAAAATCAGGTCGTCATGCGGAGCGGAGCCGAAGCATCTTGGTAATGTGGTAAATGATTCTACTACACTAGCGAGATGCCTCGGCTCCGCTCCGCATGACGTTCTTTTATTGTCGCAAGTATGAATCACGCCCAGGTCCGCACTATACTGGAGGAAAACTACGCCCGTTACAACCAGCCGGCGTTTATTCTCAACGACCCTATTCAGATTCCGCACCGCTTCACGCAGCGGCAGGACGTGGAAATCAGCGGCTTGTTTGCGGCGCTACTGGCCTGGGGGCGGCGGCCTACCATCATCAGCAAGGTAACTGAGCTGCTGCGTCGCATGGACAACGCGCCTTACCAGTTCATCACTCAGCACTCCGACGACGACCTGAAGGGTCTGTTGGGCTTCTGCCACCGTACTTTCTGCGACACCGACCTGTTGTATTTCGTGCACTGGCTGCGCTGGTTTTACGCCGGCCATGACACGCTCGAAGACGGGTTTCTGCACGGCCGCACGCAGAAAGAGCGGATCGAGAACTTCCACAACCTGTTCTTTAGCCTCGACGACGCGCCCCAGCGTACCCGCAAGCACGTGGCTACACCGGCCCGCGGCTCGGCCTGCAAGCGCGTGAACATGTATCTGCGCTGGATGGTCCGCCAGGACGACCAGGGCGTGGACTTCGGCCTATGGACGCGCCTGCCCATGGCTGACCTCGTCTGCCCCTGCGACGTGCACGTGGAGCGGGTAGCGCGCCGCCTGGGCCTGCTGGACCGCAAGCAGATGGACTGGCTGGCTGCCGAAGACCTTACCGCCCACTTGCGCACCTTCGACCCGAAGGACCCCGTGAAGTACGATTTTGCCTTATTCGGACTGGGCGTGGAAGGGGAGATGTAGCGCTCCACAGCCGCCCATAGTGCGCCAAAAACGAGTAAGCAGCCATGCTTGGTTTCGGCGCGCAGCAAAACGCCTAGATTACATTACGGTTAATGAATCTTTCCCCTCGCTGCGGATGTTTACCTTCGCATTCTCATTCGATTACCGCCTACTTATTACCGACTACCTGATTTGATTCTTCCTCAGAACTTCGAGCAGAAAATAGGATTTGCGCAGCTGCGCGACATGCTGGAAGGCCTGTGCCTGAGCCCGCTAGGCCGCCAGTTTGTGGCCAAGATGAGCTTCCAGACCAAGCACGACCAGCTCCAGAAGCTCCTGCTCCAGACCGACGAGTTCCGCTTCCTGCTGCATAGCGGGGCCGACTTTCCTTCCCAGCACTACCACGACGTAAATCCGCATCTGGTGCGGGCCAGCCTGCCCGGCGCCTACCTCGACGTAGCGGCCTTCTTCGCCGTGAAAATGAGCTTGCGCACCATCCGGCAGGCCCTCACCTTCTTCACGCAGGCCCCCGAAGACCTGTACCCGACCCTACGCCTGCTCGGCATTGGGGTGCAGGTGGACCGCAACCTGCTGGCCGCCCTCGACAAAGTGGTGGACGACGAAGGCCTCGTGCGCGACGACGCCTCGCCACTGCTGCGCCAGCTCCGCCAGGAGCTGATTACACGCCAGGGTCTGCTGCGCAAGCAGATTGCCGGTATTCTGCGCCACGCCAAAAACGAAGGCTGGATTCCGGGCGATGCCGAGCCCACCATCCGGGGTGGCCGCCTGGTGCTGCCCGTTATTGCCGAGCACAAGCGCCGCGTGAAAGGCCTGATTCACGACGAGTCGGCCTCGGGGCAGACGGTGTTCATTGAGCCGGAAGCCGTGTTCGAACTCAACAACGATATCAAGGACCTCGAAAACGCCTACCAGCGGGAGCTGATCCGGATTCTGACGGCCCTGACGGACCAGCTGCGCCCCCACATTCCGGACCTGCGCAAAGCCTACCAGTACCTCGGCCTGCTCGATTTCGTGCGCGCCAAGGCCATCCTGGCGCTGCGGCTGGAAGCTACGCTGCCCGCGCTGCACCCGCGCCCCCAGATGCTCTGGAAAAAGGTGCGCCACCCGCTGCTCTACCTCACCTTCCAGAACCACGCCAAGGACGACCCGCGCGAAGTCGTGCCGCTCGATATTGAGCTCACGCCGGAGCAGCGCATCCTGCTGATTTCGGGGCCGAATGCCGGGGGTAAATCCGTGAGCATGAAGACGGTGGGGCTGGTGCAGTATATGCTGCAGTGCGGCCTGCTGATTCCGGCCGGTGAAGGGTCGGAAGCCGGCATGTTCGATGATATTTTCCTGGACATCGGCGACGAGCAGAGTCTGGAAAACGATTTGAGCACGTACTCGTCGCACTTGCTGAGCATGAAGCAGTTCGTGACGCTGGCCGGCAAGCGCAGCCTGATTCTGATTGACGAATTCGGGACAGGTACCGAGCCGGTGCTGGGCGGCGCCATTGCCGAGTCGGTGCTGGAGCAGCTGAACCGGGCCCGCAGCTTTGGCGTCATCACCACGCACTACACCAACCTCAAGAACTACGCCGAGCGCACGCCGGGCATCGTGAACGGGGCCATGCGCTACGACCCCGAGCAACTGCAGCCGCTCTACCGCCTCGAAATCGGGAAGCCGGGCTCGTCGTTTGCCATCGAAATTGCCCGCAAAATCGGGTTGCCGAAGCAGCTTGTGGAGCGCGCCACGCAGCTGGTGGGCAAGGATAAAATCCGCTACGACCGGCTGCTGGAAGGCCTCGAAAAGGAAAAGGCCGACCTCGAAGCCCGCACCGCCGAAGCCGCCAAGCAGGAGCGCCGCCTCAAAAAAGCTGCCCAGGAATACCAGGACCTGAAAAAGTACCTCGACGACACCACGCTCGACGTGCTGCGCAAGGCCAAGCAGGAAGCCAAACTGCTCCTGAAGGATACCAACCAGCAGATCGAAGCCACCATCCAGGAAATCCGCCTCGGCCAGGCCGACAAGGAGAAAACCAAGGAGGCCCGTGGCAAGCTCGATACGTTTGTGCGCGAGAAGCTGCAGATTGAGCCGCCCAAGCCCAAAGCCACCCGCGAGCTGGCCGAAGCCGGTACGCTTAAAGCCGGCGACAAAGTGGCCCTTATCGGGCAGGAAGGCTACGGCGAGCTGATGAGCGTGAAGGGCAAAACCGCCGAGGTGAGCTTCGGCGGCATGAAAACCATCGTGAAAGTCAGCCAGCTGGAGAAGCTGACGCGCGCCGAAATCCGGGAGCGGGAGAAGGATGCCGCCCGCCGCGCCCCGGCCCAGTATTCCGGCTTCGACACCACGGGCAAGATGTCCGGTTTCAGCCCCACGCTGGATCTGCGCGGCGAGCGGGCCGAAGACGCCCTCAACAAAATCATGTCCTACGTGGACGATGCCGTGATGCTGGGCGTGCCGGAAATCAAGATTCTGCACGGCCGCGGCAACGGCGTGCTGCGCCAGGTGGTGCGCGACTATCTGCACCGCACCCGCCAGGTGGCCAGCGTCGCCGACGAGCACGCCGACCGGGGCGGCGACGGTGCCACGGTGGCCGTGCTGAAGTAGCGCCCAGTCACATAATTTCCCTAAAGAACCCGCTAGGCAACGCGTAGCGGGTTCTTGCTTTTCGAACAAACCCATGCACCCCCGCAACCGCCACTCCGCCCGCTACGATTTTCCGCAGCTTATTGCCGCCAGTCCGGCCCTCGCGCCCTTCGTGGCCCCCAACAAATACGGCGACGAAAGCATTGATTTCTCTGATTACGCTGCCGTGAAGGCCCTGAACCAGGCCCTGCTCAAGCAGTTCTACGGCGTGGCCAGCTGGGACATTCCGGCCGGCTACCTGTGCCCGCCCATTCCCGGCCGCGCCGACTACCTGCACCACGCCGCCGACCTGCTGGCCGCCGCCAACGGCGGTACGGTGCCGCAGGGCAAGGCCGTGCATGTGCTGGACGTGGGCGTGGGCGCCAACTGCGTGTATCCCATCGTCGGGACGCGGGAGTACAACTGGCACTTCGTGGGCTCCGATATTGATGGGGTGGCCCTAAAGGCAGCCAAGCACATGGTAGCTGCCAATCCGGTGCTGACCGGCCGCATCGAGCTGCGCCAGCAGTACCATGCTACTGATATTTTCGACGGCATCGTGAAGCCCCGCGAGGAGTTTGACCTGACGGTGTGCAACCCGCCGTTCCATTCGTCGGCTGAGGAAGCGGCGGCCGGTAGCCAGCGCAAAGGCCGCAACCTGGGCTACGCCAAAACGCCCGAACCCACGCTCAACTTCGGGGGGCGCAACACGGAGTTGTGGTACGAAGGCGGGGAGGAGCAATTTGTGCGCCGCATGGTGGAGCAGAGCGTGCCGCTGGCCTCGCGGGTGCTGTGGTTCACGTCGCTCATCTCCAAAAAGGAAACCCTGCGCAGCATCCACTACTTCCTCTCCAAAACCGCCGCCCTCGACGTGAAAACCATCGAGCTGGTGCACGGCCAGAAAGCCAGCCGCCTCGTGGCCTGGACGTTTCAGGACGCCGAGCAGCAGCACGCCTGGGCCGCCCGCCGCTGGAAGTAAGACAGCAACCGGCTAACAACAAAAAGGCCGCTCCCGAACGGGGGCGGCCTTTTTGTTGTGCTACTTCTATCTGACTATTCCACTACCACGCGGCTAACCTGCGTGGACTCGGGCGTCACAATCTGTACCAGGTAGAGGCCGGCTTTCAGCTGCGAGCCGTCGATGGCGACGTCCTGGCCGTTGAGGGCGCGGGTCTGCTCCAGCACGACGCGGCCCGTTACGTCGCGCAGCGTGATGGTGGCGGTGCGGGCTTTGGTGGCTTCCAGACGTAGCGAGAACTGGCCGCGCGTGGGGTTGGGGTATACCTGCACGCTGCTTTGCTGCACCGTGGCGGTTTTGTTCGACAGAATCAGGTTGCAGACCTGCACGCCCCGGTTCTGCTCGGCAATGCGGGCCGCAAACTCCTGGTAGTACTGGTTCGTGATGCGGGCATCGTGCACGATGAGCGTGTTTTCGTCGTTCTCGGTGTTGGCCGAGAGGCTCCAGTTGTGCGAGCCCACAAACACCTGCGGGTCCGACTGTGAGGCGCCGGCATCAATGATGGCGTATTTGTGGTGCATGATGCCAGGCGTATTTTTCACCATGGCGCGGGTGCCCATGGCCTGGCGCACGAGGCGAAACACGCTGCCGGCATTGGTAGAGCTGGTGTCGTTATTGAGCATCTCGGAGCAGGCTGCAAGGTTGCGCAGCAGCACCTGGTCGCGGATGGCACGCCCGATGTCGGTCTGCGTGTTGAGCATTGTGGCAATGTGCAGGTCGTTGTCGGCGGTGCGGATGGCGTCGATGAGGCGCCCGTTCACGTTGTCGGTCGGCGAGAACCACGACTCTACCAGCTTGCCCCCGATGTTGAGGTAGTGCGGCGTGTTGTCGGTTTTGCGCGAGCCAAACTTCACGGCGCCGGTGGTGGCGCCGCTGCCGCCCCACATTTCCTCAAACTCCATCTTGTACACGCGGGCCAGGGCCTGGTCCTGAATCACGATGACGTTGTTGCGGTCCGTGGAAAGCTGCGCCTGCGTCCAGTTGGTGGAGCCGGTCCACACCCACGGCACGTTGGGGTTCGTGTCTTCGGCATCAATGATGACGAATTTGTTGTGCATGATGCCCTGAATCGTGCCCGAGCCAGTCTGGGTGCGGCCCGTTCTGGCAATAGCCGCGGTCAGGCCCGGTACGCTCACGTTGTTGTTGTCGTCCTCATAAATCACGCGCACCCGCACGCCGCGGGCGTGAGCGGCATTCACGGCCGCCAGAATCGTGGGGCTGTTCCAGTTGTAGATGGCAATGTCGAGGGTGGTGGTGGCGCGGCCGATGTAGCGGGCCAGCGTATCGGCTACGGCGCCGCTGGGCAGAAACAGGGCGTTGTTGCCGGGCAGCGCGTAGGTGTTGTTCACCGGGTTGGTGAAGTAAGTGCGCATCTTGCCCGACGACAGCGAAGCCGTAATCATGGGCACCACCCGCGACTCGGAAAGGCCGGTGGCGTTGGTGGAGCTGGCTTTCACGTAGTACACCGTGGCCGGCGAGAGTCCCGAAATAGCCAGGCTGTGGTCGGTGGTGTTGGTGGTGCTGCTCACGGCCGTGAACGGGCCGGCTGCCGTAGTGGCGTACTCCAGTCGGGTGTTGCCGGGGTTCTGCGTGGTGAAGTGCACCGTGAAACCCGACGTGGTGATGTTCGTCGGGAAAGGCGTGTTCAGCACGTTAGGCGTGTTGCCCTGCAGGAAATCGGCGTAGAGTCGGGGCAGCAGCTGGTAGCCCGGGCCGGTAGGGCCGGGCGCCGTAGTCGTAAACTGGCTCATGATGCCTACCGCATCGAAAGTGCCGGTAGGCGAGGGTTTGCCAATCAGGCCGTAAGGGCCGGTAGAAGCGGCATTCACGTAAAGCACCGTGGCCGCGTTGTTGTTGATGCGGAACGTGGTGCTGCTGAACGAGGTGACGGGCGAGCCGGTCGTGGTGGTGATGGACGTAGCGCCGTTCAGGCGCACCAGCTGGCCCTCATACTGCTCGGCAAAAGCGGCTGTGAAGCCGCCGGCCGGAAACGCCACGGGCGTGGGCAGCGGCCGGTTGCCGGCCAGCACCGTCAACGACGACACGGGGTCCAGCTCCAGCAGGCCCCGGAAGTCCTTGAGTGTGCCCGTCACGATAATGGAGTCGCCGGGCACGACGCCGTTGGTCAGGGTAGTGGAGTACACTCCTATGCCGGCCGTGCCATCCTGCATGTAGCGGATGGCGCCCAGCTCGGGCCCGTTCGTGACGATGCCGCGCACCGTGACGGTGGCGCCGGACGTGTTGAAGGCCGGAGCCTGCGCCCGCGCGGCGGCAATGGTAATAGCCGTTTGGGCCTGGGCCGGCCGGAATGCGGCCATGCTGCAGAGCAAAGCCAGAAGAGTAAAGTTCTTCATAGAAGAAGTACGTGTGGGAAATAACTGTTATTCAGAGTGAAGCAGGTTGTAAATATCCTGATTTTCGGGCAGAATTCAGCCAGCTGCAAGGTGGGCTGTGCAGTATAAAGTCTGGATGAAGAAGCGGCCGGCGGCTTACATAATATTCACTTCGGGGTGCAGCTCCACCCCAAACTTTTCGCGCACCGAAGCAATGATTTCATAGGCCAGGTCGCGGATGTCCTGGCCTTGGGCGCCGCCGTGGTTCACGAGCACCAGCGCCTGCCGGTCGTGCACGCCGTGGGGGCCGCGGCGCAGGCCTTTCCAGCCGCACTGCTCAATCAGCCAGGCGGCCGGCACCTTCACGCCGCCGGGTACCGGGTAGCCGGGCAGGGCCGGGTACTGGCTTTTCAGCTCGTCGAAGCGGGCCTGCGAGATTTCCGGGTTCTTGAAGAACGAGCCGGCATTGCCGATCTGGGCGGGGTCGGGCAGCTTGCTGCGCCGGATGCTGCTCACGGCCTCGCTGATGTTGCGCGGCGTGGGCTCGCCGGCCACGCCCATATCCTGCAGCGTAGTCTGGATGTCGCCGTAGCGCACGTTGGGGCGGGCCTGGCGGTGCAGGCGCAGCAGCACGCCGGTCACGATGAACTGGTTTTTGAGCGCACCCTTGAACACACTTTCGCGGTAGCCGAAGCCGCACTCCGCCGCCGAAAACGTGCGCAGCTCGCCGGTAGCGGTTTCCAGCGCCTCCAACTGCTCAAAGGTGTCTTTCAGCTCCGCGCCGTAGGCCCCGATGTTCTGCAGCGGCGCCGCGCCCACCGTGCCCGGAATCAACGACAGGTTTTCGATGCCGCTCAGCTCCTGGTCCAGCGCGTACTGCACCAGCCCGTGCCAGCTCTCGCCGGCCCCGGCCCGCACCAGCGCCGAGGCATCATCCTGACTGATGATTTCCAGGCCCCGGATTTCGTTTTTGAGCACTACGCCCTCGAAATCCTTGGTGAACAGCAGATTGGAGCCGCCGCCCAGCACCAGCTTCTCGCTTTGCTGCACCTCGGGCAAAGCCAGCAGGGCCCGCAGCTCATCCACGGAAGAGAAACGGGCAAACAGGCGGGCCTTTACCTCAAGGCCGAAGGTGTTGTAGGGGCGGAGCGAAACGTCGTGTTCGAGAACGGGAGCCGAAGCCATAGCAGGAGCGGTAAGGAGGTTGCCCGGCAAAGGTAAGGGGCCCGGCGCTCTATGAAACACGCCACCCCGGCACCGCCAACGTGGGCAGGCCGGGGCGGCGCAGATTATTGGAAGGAAGCACGCGAATTACCGCACGCGGTAGCCACTCACGGCGTAGTAGAGCAGGTAGGCATAGCACAGGGCCGGCAGCACAAACGCCACGCGCAGGCCGCCGCCGTGGGTGGCCACCAGGCCCATCAGCGGCGGAATGACGGCTCCGCCCACAATGGCCATAATCAGGTAGGACGAGCCCTGCTTGGTGAACCTGCCCAGGCCCGTAATGGCCAGCGGAAACACTACAGGCCAGATAATGGAGTTGCAGAGGCCGCAGAGCACCACCAGCCACAGGGCCGTTTCGCCGTGGCTGAAGATGGACAGGAGCACGAACAGAGTGCCGGCAGCGCACACGCCCACCAGCAATTTGCGGGCATCGAAGCGGGTAAGCAGCGGAATCCCGATGATGCGGCCTACCATCAGCCCAAACCAGTACGACGATACCAGCACGGCCCCTACGGCTTTGGTGAAGCCAGCGCTGGTATCAATCGGGTCGGGGGTGTTGCCGAACAGCGCGGCGGCCCAGCTGGTAGCCACGCTCAGGCCACGCACCAGCTCCTGCGTGAAGCCGCTGAGCTGGCTGATGTTCTGGCTTTCGCCGTAGCGAATCAGGAACGAGCCCAGGCCTACTTCGACGCCCACATACGTGAAAATGGCCACCACGCCCAGCGCCAGGTGGCGGAAGTCGAGGGCGGAGCGGCGGCCGGTTTCGGCGGCGGCTTGCGCGGCCGCGGCTTCTTCATCGGCCGGAATGCTTTCAATTTCGGGCAGGCGCACCAGGAAAAACAGCACCGCCAGCACCGCCAGAAACACGGCCAGGCCCAGGTAGAGAGGCTTTACGAGGGCGGCTTCCTGGGTGAGGCGCTCTTCCAGCGGAAGCTGCGCCAGCCGGGCCTTGAGCACCGCCGAGCCACCGAACAGAATCAGGCCGCCGATAAGGGGCGAGATGGTGCCGCCCAGCCCGTTGGCCACGCCCACGATGCTCACGCGGCTGGCCGCCGTGCGGGCCGGCCCCAGCACCGATACGTAGGGGTTGGCCGCCACCTGCAGCAGCGTCACGCCCGCGCCCAGCAGGCCCAGCGCCAGCAGAAACAGCCCGAACGTGCGCGAATTGGCCGCCGGCACAAACAGCAGCGCGCCCAGCGCCATCACCAGCAGCCCTAGCACAATGCCGCGCTTAAAGCCCAGCTTTTCCAGCACCCGCCCCGCCGGCAGCGACATCAGGAAATACGCCCCGAAAAACGCCGACTGCACCGCCGACGACTGCAAATCGGTGAGCTGGCACACATCCTTGAGGTAGGGCATGAGCACGTCGTTGAAATTGGTGACGGCCCCGAACAGGAAGAACAGGGTGGTCATCAGCACCATGGGCCCGGCGTAGGAGCGGGTGGCGCTGGCAGCTGTGGTGGGAGCAGAAGAAGTAAGAGGAGCAGCCATGCAGGCAGAATGAGGGGTATAGGAACGCCTTAAAGATAGAGGGTAATGCGCAGTTGAAGCGTGCCGGGTACGGCATGGGCGCGTGGGGCTCGGCTATTGCCACGCTTGCCGGCGGCAGCGGAAATTCTTAGCGAGTCGAATTGGCCAATAGGCCCGCCTGCTGGTAGAAAGCCATTTCGTTTTGGTTTCGGCTGTCGGTTGCTGTATAAAGTAAAACAGGTTCCGCTCCAGTTCGAATGTTACTTTCTGCATACCTCGGCGCAGCATGATGTACGGCAGACCAACAAAGAAAAAGCCTGATAACAGAACCGCAGCTAGCAAAACCAGCCCGCCGGCCAGGGTCAAGCCCTGGTCCTAGGTGATGAGCGTTACGAGAAAAAACAGCATTCCCACCACGTAGAAAAGGGCAAAAAACAGGAATCTACGGGACACGCCGTTTATTTCCCCTTCCAGCCGGGTGCCTGCCGGAGTTGGCAGAGCCAGGCCTTCGAAAGTAGGCAGATAGAACTGGTGGCCGTCGGGGCGCGGTTTCAACTGGATGAACTCAGGCCGCACAACGCCACAATACGGGGCAACCGTGGGGGAGAAAATGCGGCCCAGCCGGCCGAACGGATTCAGGTGCGGCGGTGCCACGTGTGGCTGCAGGCGCTGCAAAAATTGCGCTGTATCAACCGGTAATTCCAGGGCAAAGGGCGTAATCAGCCGGATTCGGCGTAGTAGCTCTTTCATTGAAATAAAAGTAACAGGTGGCCCCGACGGTAGTCAGCGCCGGGTAAAGATAGGTGTGGTATAGCCGAAGCCCGTTACTTTCCCGACCTTTGCCGCTTCACTTCGTTTTCCGACTTCGTATGGCCCAGGCCCGCCGCTCCGCTCCGTTCTACATGACTGCCACCACCCAGTTCGGGCTCGAAGAAATTCTGGCCGAAGAGCTGTACCAATTGGGGGCCGAAATCGAGAAGATTGGCCAGCGGGCCGTGGAGTTTGTGGGCGACATGCAGCTCTGCTACGAGGCCAACCTGTGGTGCCGCACCGCCGTGCGCATCCTGCGGCCCTTCGCCGGCTTTTACGCCCCCAACGAGAAGGCACTGTACCGCGAAGTAGGCCGCATCAACTGGCAGGATTACATCCAGCCCGACCAGACGTTTGCCATTACCTCGGTCGTCAACAACTCCACGTTCGAGCACTCGCTGTTCGTGGCCCAGCTCACCAAAGACGCCATCGTCGACCAGTTCCGGGACCGGACCGGCCAGCGCCCCAGCGTCGACGTGAAGAACCCTGACATCCGGCTGCACCTGCACATGCTCGAAAACGAGGTGGTACTCAGCCTCGATTCCTCCGGCGAGTCGCTGCACAAGCGCGGCTACCGCCAGCAAACCAACGTGGCCCCGCTCAACGAGGCCCTGGCCGCCGGCATCCTGCTGCTCGCCGACTGGGACGGCAAAAAAACGGTAGTAGACCCCATGTGCGGCTCCGGCACGCTGCTCACCGAAGCGGCGCTCATTGCCCAGCGCATTGCGCCGGGCCTGTACCATCAGGGCAAATTCGGCTTCGAGAACTGGCCCGATTTCGACAAGGCCCTGTGGGAATCGGTGCGCCTAGATGCCGAGCAGGCCCGCCTCGACGAGCCCCAGGCCCTGCTCTATGGCTCCGACCTGTCGCCGGAGTTCATCGAGTTGGCCCGCGAAAACGTGGAAGCTGCCGGCCTCGAAGACTTCATCCGCTTCGCCGTGCGCGACGTGAAAGAGGCCACCGCCCCCAAAGGCGAGCCGGGCATTGTGGTGATGAACCCGCCCTATGGCGAGCGAATCGGCGAGGAAGCCGAGATGGATGCCCTCTACAAAACCATCGGCGACACGCTCAAAACCAACTTCCAGGGCTACGACGCCTTCATCTTCACCGGCAACCTGGAAGCCGCCAAGCGCGTCGGCCTGAAAGCCTCGCGCCGCATCCCGCTCTTCAACGGCGCCATCGACTGCCGCCTGCTGAAGTACGAGCTGTACCGCGGCAGCCGCCGCACCCCAGCGCCCGAAACCCAGGAGTAGGCTCTATACACGCCTGTCATCCTGAGCAGCGCGAAGGATCTTGCCACGCCAGAACGATTCTGGTCAACGTGATAAGGTCCTTCGCTGCGCTCAGGATGACAGGCTTTTGCAGGACTTGTTCAGGCGGCCGGCCGCTCTTTTGGCGTGTTGTCTGAAGGGTGAGGCGGAACCGCGTACCTTTGCAGGCTAATTCCAAGTTTATGCCTTCCTTCGCCGACCTCGGCCTCGCGCCTTATCTTCTGCAAGCCCTCGAAGAGCTGCAATTCGTTCAGCCCACGCCCGTGCAGGAGCAGGTGCTTCCGCTCACGCTCGATGGGCAGGATGTGGCCGGTCAGGCGCCCACCGGCTCCGGCAAAACTGCCGCCTACGGCCTCGGGCTGCTGCAGCAGGTTGACGTGAAGAACGACGCCGTGCAGATGCTGGTGCTGGTGCCCGCCCGCGAGCTGGCCCTGCAGGTGCGCGACGCTCTCAAGAAAATGGGTAAATTTCTGCCCAATCTGCGGGTAGCCGCCTTCTACGGTGGCCACGCTTTCGGCGAAGAAAAGGCTTCCCTCACGCAGGCACCGCACATTGTGGTAGCCACGCCCGGCCGCTTCCTCGACCACCTGGAGCGCCGCACCATCATCCCGAACCAGCTCAAAAGCCTGGTACTCGACGAAGCCGACAAGCTGCTGGAGCTAGGCTTCCAGGACGAGCTGGTGGAGATTGTGAAGCGCCTGCCCCGCCGCCGCCAGACCCTGCTGTTCTCGGCCACGATGTCGGATAAGGTGCTGGAGCTGATCCGCAAAAACCTGACGCGGCCCCGCGTTATCAACCTCGGGGAGGACGAGGACCGGCTGCCCGAAAACCTCACGCTGCTCGGCCACGTCGGCCCGATTGAGCTGAAGCCGGCCGCGCTGCTGCACATCCTGCGCCAGCCCGAAACCGGCCGCGCCCTCATCTTCTGCAACACCCGGGAGCGGTGCATGGAGCTGGCCCGCTTCCTGCAGGGCCGTGAAGTGGCGGCCGAAGTGCTGCACGGCAAAATGCCCCAGCCGGAGCGCGACAAAGCCCTGCTGAAGCTGCGCAACGGCTCCAGCCAGGTGCTGGTAGCCACCGACGTAGCCGCCCGCGGCCTCGACGTGACCCTGCTCGACACCGTGGTGCAGTACGATGCCCCCGACAAAGCTGACGGCTTCCAGCACCGGGCCGGCCGCACGGCCCGCGCTGGTGCCGCCGGCACGGCCCACATCCTGGCCACACCCAAGGAGCAGTCCCACGTGAAGAAATGGCCCGTCGCCGACAGCATCAAGTGGAGCGACATGAAGGCGCCCAAGCTGCCGCCTGCTGCCCCCAAAGCCCCCAAACCCGAAAACGTGACGGTTCACGTGACGGCCGGCAAGAAAGACAAAGTCAGTGCCCACGACCTGGTAGGCGCCTTCGTGAACGTGGGCGGCGTAGCCCGCGAGCAGGTCGGCCACATCGAAGTGTTCGACTACTACAGCTACGTGGCCGTGCCGCGCGGCCAGGTGCAGGACGTGGTGCAGCGCCTGCTAGGCGCCAAGGTGAAAGGCAAGAAAGTGCGCGTCTCGATAGTGCAATAGAATCAGTACAAGAACCGGTAAACCCCAGAACGTCATTCCGAGCTTGCCGAGGAATCTTGCGTGCTGATGTCTGAATACCATTTCGACATCAGCACGCAAGATTCCACGGCAAGCTCGGAATGACGTTTTATGTATCCTGTAGATATGCCCCAGCAACTCCTCTTCATCTGCAGCCAGAACCGCTGGCGGAGCCTCACGGCCGAGTGGCTGTTTGAGGGGCACGCGGTGTATCAGGCGCGTTCGGCCGGCACCGAGCCGGGGGCGCGGGTGCGCGTCACGGCGGGGCACCTGGGCTGGGCCGATGTGGTGTTTGTGATGGAGCGTAAGCACGCCGACCTGCTGCGGCAGAAGTTTCCGGAGGCGCTGGCTGGCAAGCCCGTCGTCACGCTGCGCATCCCCGACAAGTTTCAGTTCATGGACCACATTCTGCAGGACTTGCTGCGCGAACGGCTGCGGGAGCACCTGCCGGAACTGTAGCGCGCCGTACCCCGAAGCGGCGCTTTGGTCGGGGAAGCGGCACTGCGCAGTGCTGGTTCGGTAAGCCGAAGCGCCGCTTCGGGGTACAACCAAACCGCTGGCCGGCCGTTTAGCGGCGCATGCCTTACCTGATTTTTGCGGCTATTGTGGCCGGGGTGCTTTTCCTATTCTACCGCTACCTCACCGCCGACGCGCGCCGCAAAGCCGCAGCCCTGGCCGAAGAGTTTCCGGCCGCGTGGCAGCAGGTGCTAGCCGAGCGGGTGGCCTTCTACAACTCTCTGACGCCCGTAGAAAAAGCCCGCTTCGAGAAGCGCGTGCAGGTGTTTCTGGCCGCCACCCGCATTACCGGCATCCAGACTGATATCGACGACCAGACGCGGGTGCTGGTGGCGGCGTCGGCCATCATTCCCGTGTTTGGATTTCCGGACTGGGAGTACGGCAACCTGAGCGAAGTGCTGGTGGTACCCGACGCCTGGAAGGAGCCGCAAAATCCTGATAAAGAGGTGGCCCCGCTGGCCGGCACGCTGCTGGGCTCGGTGCGCAACTTCCAGACGTCCCACTACATGCACCTGTCGAAGGCCTCGCTGGAGCGCGGCTTTCAGGACTCGCTGGACCGCCAGAACGTGGGCATCCATGAGTTTGCGCACCTGCTCGATGAGGCCGACGGCGTGATTGACGGCGTGCCCGCCACGGTGTTTCCGGCGGCCCTGCGCCCCGAGTGGGAAGCCGTAATGGCACGCGAAATTGCCGCCATCCGGGCCGGCAACTCCGAAATCAACGACTACGCCGGCACCAATGAGGCCGAGTTTTTTGCCGTTGTCACGGAGTACTTCTTTGAGAAGCCCGAGAAGCTACAGCAGCACCACCCCGAGCTGTATGGCCTGCTGCTGCTGGCTTTCCGCCAAAACCCCAAAAGCCGCTTCCAGCGCTGGCACATCGACCCGCGCGAGTGGCTCAAGACGCTGCGCAGCCGCCGCAAGTTCGGCCGCAACGACCCGTGCCCCTGCGGCAGCGGCAAGAAGTACAAAGAGTGCCACCAGTTGCAGGAAGCCGCTGCCGCGTAGGCAACTACAATCATTCTACCTGTCATCCTGAGCACAGCGAAGGACCTTATCACACTTGGGCAAGTGCTTCCGGTGTAATAAGGTCTTCTGTATTCACCTTATGCATGGCATATTTCGAAAGACATAGGCTATTTTGGCAGTTACCAGTATGCTTTAGAGGCTGTTTCGGTAGGCATTGCTCATGCTCAGCTTGTCGAAGCATCTCTACCGCTTCGTTGCAATGGTAGTCAGACGAAGCGGTAGAGATGCTTCGACAAGCTCAGCATGACGTGCTACTACTTCCTAAACAGATTCATTCTTTAAATTCCTAAAACCGCTTTATTGCCTACCTGATCAATCTTTACTGAGAGCGTATCTGCTATGCAGCTAAACCCGGCCACCTTCTGGCGCGACAACGACACCCAGCGCCCACCGCTGACCGCCGCCCTGGTGCGGGAGGCCGAAACCACCCTCGGCGTGCAGCTGCCGCCGGCCCTGCTGGATTTGCTGCGGGTGCAGAACGGGGGCTATACCAACGAATTTGCCTTTCCCATGCCGCCGCCCACACCCTGGGGCGACGATTACCTGCTGCTGGATGAGCTGTTCGGCATCGTGCCCGACCCCACGCTGCGCACCACCCAGAACCTGCTCGATACACCCTACCTCACCGCCGAATGGTGCCTGCCGCCCCGGCAGGTGCTGCTGGCCGGCGACGGCCACACCTGGCTTTCCCTGGATTATCGCGCTGGCCCCGTGCCCGCGATGGTGTGGCTTGATGCTGATGATGCGCTGGTGGTGCCGGTTGCGCCCAGCTTCGAGGCGTTTCTGGCGGGGCTGGTGCCGGCCGGGCAGCTGGGCGCGTAGCGGCCCTCTGCCCCAATCCGGTTAACTTGGGGGCATGAAGAAGACTTCTTTTTCCGCTATGGCGGTTGCGGCGCTGCTGGCCGCCTGCGCCCCCACGGCCAACACCCCAACCGCTTCTACCACGCCCGCCACCACCACGCCTGAGCCAGCTACCCAGCCCGCGGTGCCATCGTGGCCGGAGCGGGCGGAGGCATTCCTGACGGGGTACTCCGCCGAGTACGTGCGCCTCTACACGCAGTCGGCGGAGGCGGAGTGGCGCTCCAACACGCGCATTGTGCCCGGCGACACCAGTAACGCCGGCGCTACAGCTCGCGCCAACGAGCGGATGGCGGCCTTTGCTGGTAGCGCCGCCAATATCAAGGAGTTGCGCGAGCTGCTCGACCACAAAGACCAACTCACGGATCTGCAGGTGAAGCAGTTGCAAGCGGCCCTCTACAACGCCGCTAACTCGCCCCAGACCATTGCCGACGTGGTGAAGCGCCGCATCAAGGCCGAAGCCGCTCAGACGGAAAAGCTCTACGGATTCGATTATAAATTCGGCGGCAAGTCCGTCACGACCAACGACCTGGATGAGCTGCTGCGCAAGGAAAACAACCCGGCGAAGCGCCAGCAGATCTGGGAAGCCAGCAAGGCCATTGGCCCCACGCTGAAAGACGGCTTGCTGAACCTGCGCGACCTGCGCAACCAAACCGTGCAGGCCCTCGGCTACCCCGACTACTTCTCGTACCAGGCTTCCGACTACGGCATGAGCCGCGAGGAAATGCTGACGCTGGTGCGCAAAATCAACGAGGAGCTGCGCCCGCTCTACCGCGAGTTGCACACCTACGCCCGCTACGAGCTGGCCAAAAAGTACGGTCAGAAGCAGGTGCCCGACTACCTGCCCGCTTCCTGGCTGCCCAACCGCTGGGGCCAGGACTGGAGCGCCATGGTGGACGTGAAAGGCCTCAACCTCGACCCGATACTGGCCAAGAAGGGCGCCGAGTGGCAGGTGAAGCAGGCCGAGCGGTTCTACCAGAGCCTGGGCTTCCAGGCGCTGCCGCCGGTGTTCTACGAGAAGTCCAGCCTGTATCCGCTGCCCAAAGACGCCGCTTATAAGAAGAACAACCACGCCTCGGCCTGGCACATGGACCTGAACCAGGACGTGCGCAGCCTGATGAGCGTGGAAGGCAACACCGAGTGGTACGAAACCACTCACCACGAGCTGGGCCACATCTACTACTACCTCACCTACACCAACCCCGAGGTGCCGCCGCTGCTGCGCCAGGGCGCCAACCGCGCCTACCATGAAGCCATGGGCAGTCTCATGGGCCTGGCCGCCACCCAGAAGCCGTTTCTGGCGGGCCTGGGCCTGGTGGATGCCAAAACCAAAACCGACCAGACCCAGACGCTACTGAAAGAAGCGCTGAACTACGCCGTGTTCATTCCGTTTGCCTCGGGCGTGATGAGCGAATGGGAAAACAGCTTCTACGCCGACAAGCTGCCCGCCGACCAGCTCAACGCCCGCTGGTGGGCCCTGGCCAAGCAGTACCAGGGCATCGTGCCGCCCACCACGCGCGGCGAGCAGTACCTCGACCCGGCCACCAAAACCCACATCAATGACGACCCCGCGCAGTACTACGACTACGCCCTGAGCTACGTCATCCTGTTCCAGCTCCACGACCACATCAGCAAGAACATCCTCAAGCAGGACCCGCACGCCACCAATTACTACGGCAGCAAAGAGGTAGGCTCGTTCCTGGCCGACATCATGCGGCCCGGTTCCAGCAAAGACTGGCGCGTGGTGCTCAAGGAAAAAACCGGTGAAGACCTGTCGGCCCGCGCCATGGTGGAATACTTCCAGCCCTTGATGGCTTACCTCAAGCAGCAGAACAAAGGCCGCAAGTACACGATGTAACAATGAAATCCCGGCGCATATGCGCCGGGATTCTACTTTCCAGCAGCTGTATGAAACGTACTCGTCTGTTCGCGTGCTTGTTTTTGGCCGTGTTTCTTGCCGTAGTTTCTTCCAAGGTCCGTGCACAGACTACCGCGCCGCTCAGCATCGGCCAGACGTTCACCATAGAGTCGAAGGTGCTGGGCGAAACCCGGCGGGTTAATGTGTACCGGCCGCAGGCGTATGGCCAAGCGGCAGATGCGCCTCTGCCGGTGCTGTACATGCCGGATGGCGGCATGGCTGAGGATTTTCTGCATGTGGCGGGGCTGATGCAGGTGTCGGTAGGCAACGGAACGATGCGGCCGTTTCTGCTGGTCGGCATTGAAAACACGGAGCGCCGCCGCGACATGACCGGCCCCACCACCAACCCCGAGGACAAGAAAATAGCACCCCGCGTAGGCGGCTCCGCTGCCTTTCGCCGCTTCATTCGTTCCGAGCTGATGCTCGAAATCAAGCGCCGCTACCCCACAACCGCCGAAACGGCCGTAGTAGGCGAGTCGCTGGCGGGCCTGTTCGTGGTGGAAACCCTGCTGCTGGAACCCGACCTGTTCGACGCCTACCTCGCCTCTGACCCCAGCCTGTGGTGGAACAGCAAATATCTGGTGCAGCAGGCGCCTAAGCTGCTGGCAGCGTACAAAGGCGCTCCTAAAACGTTGTTCATCGCCACCAGCAACGAGCCCCAGATTGTGGCAGATGCGGGCAGCTTCGTGAAGGCATTGCAGGTAGCCGGCAGCCGTGCCATTACCTGGCACTACGAGTCCATGCCGCAGGAAACGCACGGTACCATCTACCATCCGGCCGCCTTGCTGGCTTTCCGGGCGGTGTTTAAACCGCAAAAGCCGGCCACAGCCAAATAGCATCAGGAATCTGAGCTTGCCATTCCGGCGCAGCTTACCAGGCAGCAGTAAAACCGAAAGGGCCGGTGTACACCGGCCCTTTTTGCTAATAGTTGGCTTCGGAAGCCGGCAAGTCAATCAAAATAAACTGAGCGTCCTTGCTGGCCCTGATTTCCAGCACGTGCTCATCGGTGGAGCGCACCTGGTCGTTGGGGCCAAGGTCTACGCCGTTGATGTAGAGTGAGCCTTCCTTCACATAAATGAAGGTATTGCGGATCGGGAAAGTCTTGAACGTTACGGTTTTGTCTTCGCGCAGATTGCACCAGTATACGGTTGTGTTGGAGTTCATAAACACCACGTCTTCCAGCACTTTCTGGCCCGAAACCAACGGTACCAGCTCGTTTTTGCTGTCCAGAAAATCTACGTCCTTCTGCTCGTAGCTGGGGGCGAGGCCGCGCTGGTTGGGCATAAACCACAACTGGTAGATGTGGGCCGGTTTTTCTTCAGCATTATGCTCGGAATGGGCCAGTCCGGTGCCGGCCGTCATGCGTTGCACTTCGCCTTTCTTGATGGTCGCCTTGTTGCCCATCGTGTCTTCGTGGCAAAGCTCACCCTCCAGCACCAGCGTCACGATTTCCATCTCGGAGTGCGGATGCTGCGGGAAACCGGACTCTCCCTGAATGGTATCGTCGTTGAAGACGCGCAACGGGCCGAACTGCACGTTCTGCGGGTCGTAGTAGTCGGCGAAGCTGAACAGGAAGTAGCTGCTGAGCCACTGTACCGGAGCGGCGTGGTGGCGGTCGGTGGCAGGAATAACCTTGAGCATAGTGAGGCGAGGGTAAGTGGTTCTACTGCCCTTACGCACTAACGCAAACGGAAGTTAGACGCCGCCCGTTATTGCCCGTGCCAGCGGCGGCCCGCTCACTATCACGCAACAGCCCCAATCCTGACAAAGCAAAAGCCCATCCGGCGCTGTGGGCGGATGGGCTTTTGTAAGGAAAGCAGCTGGTGTGGCTAGCTGCTACACCTTTTTCATAGTCGAAACCTGCTGCTGCAGATCCAGCACAATGCTGGCCAGGCGGTTCAGCGACAGATCGGCAATCGGGAAGGTGCTGCTGATGTAGGCTTTGGCTTCCCAGATTTCCACCACGTCCTCCACGTCAATTTCGTAGGGCGAGTACACGGGGTTGTCGGAGTGCAGGGCCAGCATGGCGGCATCTTTGAGGCGGTTGAAGACGCGCTTGAACACGATGCCTTCCTTGCTGCTCACCACAATGCAGGGCGTGCCATCCTTCAGGCTCATCCAGTCATCGACGTAGCGGCCCACAATGACGGTGCCGCTGGCAATGGGGAGCATGGAGTCGCCGGCAATTTCGAAGGCGCGGTACGTGCCGGTGCTGCCCAGCATGGGCAGGCGGAACTTGGGCAGCTCTTCCAGATATTCCGGATCGGCGTAGCCGTTGAGGTAGCCGGCCGCGGCTTTCTGCGGTACCAGCTCAATATTTTCGTTCTGCTCTTTGTCTACCGTAAGCGCCAGAATCCGCAGGTTGCCGCCGGGGCGGGTTGGGTTGGGGCCGCCGGCCGTACCGGCTGCTTCCAGTTGGCGCACTGCCGCTTTGGCGTTCTTCTTCTTGCTGAAGTCGGTCGTAACCAGCTGATCGAGCGAGATGCCGAACAGGCGGGCCATGTTCACGAGGGTTGCCAGCTTGGGTTCGGCGCGGCCTTCTTCGTAAGCGCCCACCAACGAGCGTTTGATGCCAAGTTTTTCGGCCATCTGGGCCTGCGTCAGGGCCAGTTCGCGCCGCCAGAATTTAAGGTTCGTGTTAATCATGTCGCAGGGGAGCCAGGGGCAAGGCTTCAGAGGTAAAGAATTACCGGCTCACGAAGATACGAACCCATCTACGCGAATACTAATTCAATTAGCCGAAACTTTTAGCAATTTTTTTATTTGCATGTGCCACGAGGCAGCGCTTCGTTCGTCCACGCCGCTCAGTTGATACTGCTCGGCAACGGAATCGTTCAACGAACGAAGCGCCGCTTCGTGGTACGTCTATTCTCCGCGCAGCTTTTTGAAATACATCAGTGCCAGGCGCAGGCGGAAATAGTCGTATTTCTCACGCAGATGGTCGAATAGGTCGCGGAGCATGGGCGAGCTGCCGAGTTGGGCCTGGGCGGTCTGGATTTCGGCCAGGGCCTCAGGCGTCAGGAAATCGGCGATGCGCACATCGTAGCCGCCGGCGTAGCAGGTAGTCAGGTGGGTTTGCACCGTAGAAGCCGTCAGGCCGCGACGCTCGGCTATGGCGTCCACGCTCAGGCCCATGCGGTGCAGCTGAAACGTAGTTTCGGCGGTGCTGCCGGCCTCGGTGTTGGCGTCGCGCTTGCGGGGCGTACGCGGGGCACCGGCGTCGTCGGGACCGAGGCTGCCGGAAATGGCGTCTTCGGCCTCTGCTTCCGCCGCCGGATTGCCGCCGTTGGCCAGAATTTCCTTGATAAACTGCTCGCCGTAGGTGTCGAACTTCTTCATGCCCACGCCCGAAATGCCCAGCATAGCCACCCGGTTTACGGGGCGCTCCACGGCCATTTCCTGCAGCGTAGCATCCGTGAAGATGACGTAGGGCGGCACGTTCTGCTCGTCGGCAATGCGCTTGCGCAGGTTGCGCAGCGCCTCAAACAGCTGCGCCTCCTTGCTAACGGCTGCCACTGCTTTCTGGGCGGCTTTGCGGCCCCGGGTTGGCTTCTCGGCTTTCTCAGTAGGCTGGAATTTCTTCAGGGCCAGCGGGCGCTGGCCCTGCAGTACCTCGCGGCCCAGGTCCGTGATTTTCAGGGCGTAGCCTTCCTCGTAGGCAATGTAGAGCAGCCCGTCGTTCAGCATCTGGTGGATGTAGCTGTACCAGTCGAGGTAGGGCAGGTCGGCGCCGGCGCCGTAGGTTTTGATCTGGTCGTAGCCGCCGCTGATGACGGCCTGGTTGCGCATGCCGCGCAGCACGTCAATCAGCAGGCCGATGGGGGCCCGCTCGCGCATGCGCACCACCGCCGACAGTGCCTTCTGGGCAATCAGGGAGCCGTCGAAGGTGGTGGGCGGGTTGCGGCAGATGTCGCAGTTGCCGCAGTCGGTGGCCAGGGTTTCGCCGAAGTAGTTGAGCAGGATTTTGCGGCGGCAGCTGGCGGCTTCGGCAAACTGCTGCATACGCTCCAGCTTGGTGAGGTTGAGCTGCGTGAGGTGGGGGTTTTCCTTGGTCAGCATCTCGCGCAGCTGCATCACATCGGCGAAGCTGTAGAACAGCACGGCCGTGGCGGGGCTGCCGTCGCGGCCGCCGCGCCCGATTTCCTGGTAGTAGCCCTCGATATTCTTGGGCAGGTTGTAGTGAATCACCCAGCGCACATTGCTCTTGTCGATGCCCATACCGAAGGCAATGGTGGCCACAATCACCTGCAAGTCGTCCTTGAGGAAGCCTTCCTGCACGGCGGCGCGCTGGTTGGGCGTCATGCCGGCGTGGTAGAAGCCGGCTTTCACGCCCTTGGCCTGAATCTTACCGGCCAGCGTTTCGCACTGCTTACGCGAGAGGCAGTAAATAATGCCCGATTCGCCGGGATGGCGCTCCAGAAAGTCAAGGATGCCGCCCACGCGGTCCTGGCCGGGCCGCACGATGAGGTTGAGGTTGGGCCTATCGAAGCTGGACAGAAACACCTGCGGCTCCTGCAGGCGCAGCTGCTGCTGAATGTCGCGCTGGGTGAGGCGGTCGGCGGTGGCGGTGAGGGCAATGATGGGCACCTGCGGAAACTGCTCGCGCAACACCCGCAGCTGGGTGTACTCGGGCCGGAAGTCGTGGCCCCAGGAGCTGATGCAGTGGGCCTCGTCAATGGCGAACATGCTGATGCGCATGCGCTTGAGAAACTGCAGGAAGCCGTCGGAAAGGAGCTTTTCGGGGCTCACGTAGAGCAGCTTCATGTAGCCGTTGAGGCAGTCGCCGCAGATGGCGTTCTGCTCGCTCTGGCCCACGCTGCTGTTGATGTAGGCGGCCGAAATGCCGTTGGCCTTCAGCGCTTCCACCTGGTCCTTCATCAGCGCAATCAGCGGCGACACCACCACGCACACGCCTTCGCTCACCACGGCCGGTATCTGAAAGCACACCGACTTGCCGCCGCCCGTGGGCATGAGCACTACCGTGTCGCGCCCGTCCAGGATGCTCTGGATAATGTCCTCCTGCATAGGCCGGAACGTGTCGTAGCCGTAGTATTGCTTGAGGACTTTGCGGGCAGAGTCGAGGGTAGGAGCAAGGGGTTCGGTAGCGAATAACATCGGGCAAAAATACGACGCGGCGGAGGGAGTTGAAGCTTGAAGGTAACCACAACAGGGGGGAAATGGTGCATCGTTGCGGCCGAATCCTGCATGGCTGTTCAGGCAGAAACCCCGTAAAAGCAACCCTGTCAACTGCTCAACTCACCAACACTTTTCTACGATGAACCAGCCCACTGCTTCCGCCCTCGACAACCAGATTCTACTCGATGCGCTCCACCGCTGCGTAGCGGCCTGCGAGCATTGTGCCACGGCCTGCCTGCGCGACGAGCACGTCGGGCATATGGTCGGCTGTATCCGCCTCGACCGGGACTGCGCCGACATCTGTGCCCTGACGGCCAGACTTGTGGCGCGCGGCTCGGAGCACGCCAAGCACGTAATGAAGGAATGCGTGGAAGTGTGCCGCCTGTGCGAGGCCGAATGCGCCAAACACAGCCACGACCATTGCCAGCGCTGCGCCGCCGCCTGCAAAGCCTGCGCCGAGGCCTGCCAGGCGTATCTGAGCGAGTAACTGAGTAAAGCGAGTAACTGAGTAATGCGGAGTAGCTGAGTAGTTAGGCCGATGGTGAAACGACTTACTTAGCTACTCCGCTTACTCAGTTACTCCCCTATGTCCACGAGCTGGTAGCGTACGGCCGCTTTCTTGGGCTTGATGTCGATGCCGGCATAGTGGGCATATACTTTAGTGAAGCAGGCCCCGAAATAGAAAATCATGGCCGAGTAGAACACGAACAGCAGCACCAGCACAATGCTGGAGGCCGGCCCGTAGATAGGGCCTAGATTGCGCGGTACCAGCAGGTAGCTCAGCACCAACCGGCCCAGATTGATGAGAATAGCAGTGAGAACGGCACCGCGCAACACCGCTTTCCAGGGCACTTTGGCGCTGCTCAGGTTGCGAAACGTGACGGCGAACCAGGCCGCCAGAATCAGGAGCGAGGTAACGGGCTGAATGATCTGGAACAGATAAAACCCAACGCTGGCATCGAAGCCGCGCACGTAGTCGGCCAGGAAAGTCAGGGTGGCATCGGTGGCAAAGGCCAGCACCGACAGCAGCCCGGTGGCCAGCAGCACGCCCAGGGAGCGGGCCCGCTCTTTGAGGGCCGTGCCCAGCCGGTCACTGTTGCGGCGCGCCCGAATCTGCCAGAGCTGGTTGAGCGAGTGCTGAATCACGACGAAGAGCGTGGTGGCAATAAAGAGCAGAAACGCGAAGCCCAGCCACGTGACCAGCCGGCTCCGCTCAATGTTGGTGACGTTCTGCAGAATCTGCTCGACCAGGCCCGCCGCCGAAGCGCCCAGCAGCCCCGACAGCTTGGTGAGCAGCAGCTCCCGCACAATGGAGGTGGAATAGAGCGAGCCCAGCAGCTGAATAAGAATGATGAGGATGGGCGGCAGCGCAAACGTGGCAAAAAACGCCGTGGCCGCGCCCAGCCGTAGCGGGTCGTTGGCGGCCAGCTCGCGGGCCGCGCGGCGCAGCAGTATCACAATATCGGTGAGCCGGCGGCGGGATGGGCCCGGCGCGTGTACTTTTGTCATCAGGCCTGCGTACTAGTTTCGGCCTACAGCCGTTGGGCAACCTACGAAGGTACTGCCCCCGGCTGATTCCTGCACCTCTGTTTTCTATTCCTTGTGTCCGTATCCGTACCGCCCGTTTCGCCACCCCCGGTTCCGGCCAGCTGGTGGCGCCGCCGCATTGCCGGCCCGCTGCTGAACCTGCTCAAGCAGGGCCTTTCGCCGGCCCAACTCTCGCTGACGGTAGCGCTGGGCGTGATTTTCGGGACGGTGCCCATCCTGGGCATCACTACCCTGATGGCCACGGCTACGGCTATGCGGCTGCGGCTGAACGTAGCGGCGCTGCTACTCATCAGCCACCTGATGAGCCCGCTGCAGCTGCTGCTCGTAATTCCGCTGTTGAAGCTGGGTGCGCGCTTGCTTGATGACCAGAAAGGCCCCGCCCTGACGCTGCCGAAACTACAGTACCTCTTTGCCAATGACTGGGGGCAGGCGCTGCGGCTGCTGTGGCTGGCCGGGCTGGGGGCACTGCTGATCTGGGCCGTGGTATCGGTGCCGGTAGGGGTGGCGCTCAACTTCGGGCTCCGGCCGGTATTCCGGCGGCTGCTGGCCCGGCAAGCCGGTAAAGAGACGCCCGCTGAAGCGGCGGAGTAGCGGCACAACGTGCTCAATAACAACCATAAAGCCCTTTCGTGCTATGCACAAAAGGGCTTTCTGATTATCTGAATCGGGAGCTTAGCCGCGCTGGTAGAAGGGCGGCTGTTGCTTGAAGTACTGGTTCAGCGGCTCGTCGGAAGCGGGGTTGATCAGCATCATATCCACAAACTGGTAGCCTTCGAGGCGGCCTTCGATGATGGGCCCCAACTCCTGCAGGAACTCCGGGTTTTGCTCGGGGCTGTCGGCCTGGAACGCCAGCAGCAGACGCGGCGGTACGGGGTTGTTTTCGAGGCGCATCTCGGCCATGTAGGCCTGCTCGATAAAGTCTTTGCCGGCGCAGAATTCCCGCAGGGCTTCCAGCAGCTCAGTAGGCTCTTCGGTTGGCGGGCCAAGCTGGACCGGTACCTGCTCGCCGTCGGCGGGGGCGCCGGGCGGGTTCACGAGGTCGGAGGCCAGCAGGTCCTGAATTTCCTGGCTGGTGAGCAGCTTGCCGGCCGGCGAGAAGGGGTTCAGCACGCAGTCGGTGGCCTGCACCATCTGCAGCAGATCGAAGCCGCGCACCCGGATGTACGAAACCGAGCTGGTTTCTACGCCGCCTTCGTAAATCCGGTCAACGGACGTAAAAAGCGGAATCTTGCCATCGTGTAGCACCTGCAGCTGGATTTCCATGCCCGGCTCCACCTGAATTTCGCCGCCCGGCTCGCCTTCCTTGGGCAGCGTCACGGCGTATACTTCTTCGTGGATAAGGGCCTGGTAGAAGGCCGGCCGCAGCTCGGGCTCGTGTACGGCGCGCATCAGCAGCTCCTCCAGCACGTTGTTGGGCTGGTAGGGCAACTGAATGGGCTGGCCGGGCTGGGGAGCCTCTTCCGGCATCATTTGCATGGGCGGCATTGGCGGCATCATGGGCGCTTCTTCGGCCGCAGGCAGCGTGTAGTTGGAGCCTTTGTAGCGCGGGCCGGCGGGAGCCGGCGCGGCAGTGGCATCAGAAGCCGTGGGCACCGGAGTGGCGGGGGTGGTTTCCGGCGCTTCCGGCTTCTTTTTTAGAAAGTCAAACAGACCCATAGGAATACGAAAAATGAGAGTGCAATCTACTTAGAAGTGATGAAAAGGCGAATCCGCCGACGGGCGAATTTGTGGTTTTGGCGGCAGCGGCAGCATTGCCAGCGGCTAAAGCGCACGAAGTCACCCCTTCACCAGCCGGCAGCTACTGCCCGTCGGAGCCGTGGCAGGGCGCCAGCAGCTCCGATACTTCCCGCACCGTGTAAGGCTCGTTGTTGTTGCCCCAGTTGCGCTGCACAAAGTTCAACAGGTTGGTAATCTGCGAATCAGTCAGATCCTCGTGGCCGGGCATCACCTGGTTGTAGTGAATGCCGTTTACCACCACGTCGCCGTGCATGCCGCGGCGCACAATGCAGGGCAGGCCGGCGCGGTTGCGGGCCACGTAGTCGGAGGCGGCCACGGGCGGAATGAGGCGGCGTAGGCCCTCGCCCTGGGTGCCGTGGCAGCTGGAGCAGTGCGCCTGGTAGAGGCTGGCGCCCTCGTTCTGGCGGTTGGAGAAGCAGCCGGTGCTGGCCGTGGCCAGCAGCAGCGCGGCCACGCCTCCCGCACTCAGGCGTAGCAGCGGCAGCAGCAGCGTACTCATTTGGCGGCCGTCTGCCGAAGCTCCGCCTCTTCTTTCAACAGGACGGGCAGGTCGCGGATAAGCTGGTCGACCTGGCTTTTCTCCATGCCATCATACATGCCCCGGATGCGGCGGCGGGAGTCGACGAGGGCAAACGTGCCGCTGTGGGCGTAGCCGCCCGCCACGGTCGAGTCTTTTTCGGCGCCGGTCATGTAGGCGCGGGCCAGGGCAAACACCGTGTCGTGGGGGGCCGTGGCGAAGTGCCAGCGCGAAGCATCCTGAATGCCCAGCCGCTGCGCGTAGTCGCGCAGCACCGGAATGGAGTCGTGGGCCGGGTCGATGGTATGGCTCAGGAACAGCACGTTCGGATCGTCCTTGAACTGCTCGTAAACGCGCAGCATCTCGCTCTGCATTTTGGGGCAGATGCTGGGGCAGGTGGCAAAGAAGAAGTCTGTGATATAGACTTTGCCGGCAAAGGTCTGGTTGGTGATAACCTTGCCGTCCTGGTTGGTGAGCTGAAACGCAGGCACCGGGTCGGGCAGCGTATCGGAAGGCGAAGTGGGCTTGGTGCGCTTAATGCCCTGAATGGGCAGGCGGTCCGGCTGCGAGGAGGCGGTATCGGAGGAACAGGCGGCCAGCAGGCTGCCGGCGGCCAACAGGCCGGCTACGGTGGCCCGGCTCAGGGAAAAACGCAGGGAAGAAGGTGTCATTAGGGGCGGGAAGAACTAGTAGAAGACGAAGAAGCCGGCGCTGCGGCCTGCAACAGGCGTTGCGCCGAGTCGAGGCTGGTGCGGAACAGAACCGCTACCGAATCGATGCGGCGCTGCTGCCCGGCAAAATACAGGAGGCGACTTTCCAGGTCCACGGTATCAGCGGGCTTGCGGTAGCGGTGCATCCAGTCCATCATGGCTGCATCGGCGGCCAGCAGGGCACGGCGGTGGCGGCCGGCGGCCACGGTATCGGGGCCGGGCTGCTTCTGGAGCCGCTGGCGCAGCAGCGTGAGCTGGTCCATCTGAGCCATTAGCTCGTCGTGTTTGGCCAGCACGGCTTTTTCGGCCGCTTCGGCCTTCTGCTCGTCGCCGTTCGGTGAGTTGCAGCCTGAAAGCAGCGCCACAACCGGCAGCAGGAAAAACAAGGAGGGTATTTTCACGATGACAAAGGTAAGGCTTGCGAAGTTGACGAGGCCGCAATGCGGGCAGAGCATACGCTGGTCTACTCGTCGGAATCAACTCTTTTCAGCCACCCGCCGACGCGGCCGACTTCCGCTTGCGCAGCCACAGGCCGGCGGCCAGCAGCACCAGCAGCCCGCCGAGCATCGTGGCCAGCATCAGGTGGAAGGAAACCGGGTACAGTAGACTGCCCGCCACCACCAGCCCGGCGCCCAGCCACCACAGCCCCTCAGCAGGCAGCGGGCCGGTTTGTAGCGGCTGGGCCTGCAGCGCCGCCGCGTCGGCGGGTGGGTAGAGCAGCCATTTCAGCCGGGCGTAGTCGTGCAGGAGCAGCCCGATATTCAACACCAAGAAGCCCGTCACCAGAAAGGGCGTGCCGGGCCAGTGCTGCGACCAGGTCAGAAAGATGATGTTGAGCCACATTGGCACCAGCAGCACCGCGCCCAGCAAGGCAAACCGGCCCGTCAGCAGCAGCAGCCCCGTCAGCAGCTGCGCTACCCCAATAAACTGCGCGAAGATTTCCAGGCTGTGCTCGGCCAGAAAGGCGTGGT
Organism: Hymenobacter psychrotolerans DSM 18569; assembly: GCF_900142395.1. Classification (GTDB taxonomy): domain Bacteria; phylum Bacteroidota; class Bacteroidia; order Cytophagales; family Hymenobacteraceae; genus Hymenobacter; species Hymenobacter psychrotolerans. Next base: position 79,505 of record NZ_FRAS01000005.1, read on the forward strand.
TTATGGGTGGCCCCATCAGGCCCGGTATGTGGTTGTCGGAGAGCTTGTAGAGGCCGCCGCCCAGCATCAGAGCGCCCAGCAACAGGCGGGCCCCCGTCACGTACAGGCGCCGCCACCAGCCGCCGGCCCACAGCGCCACCACCGTAGCCAGAATCGGGAGCAGAATCATTAGTGAGTAGAAAAGCCCGAGGCCCATAGCGCAGAAAGAATAAGGTGGTGATTAGGAGCGAACTGCCACAGGCTACAGACGCCGAAGCCGGCGCAGTGCTGCGTAAAGCACGGGCATTTTTCGGCCGGTGCAGCAACGAAAGTAGAAGTTGGCAGCCGAAGCTGTTTGCAAGTGCGTGCCCCCGGCGCCTACCTTGCCGATGCACCCACTGGAAGCAGGCCTTTCGGCCCCGAAAGTGGCACCCTGACTGTCGCTTCCGGCTTCGCCCTACCCAACTTGCCCCTCATGCCGCCGGAATACCTGCTCTTCCTGGACACAGAAACCACCGGCCTGCCCGGCCGCTGGGACCTGCCGTATGAGGCGCCTAAAGCGGCGTGGCCCTACGTGGCGCAGGTGGCCTGGCAGGTCTATACTTCTGGTGGGCAGCTCGTGAAAGAGGCCAGCCACTACCTGCGGATTCCGGCCGGCTCCATGCAGGCCTCGGCGCTGGCCGTGCACGGCCTCTCGGAAGCCTTTTTGCAGGAGCACGGCCACGAGTCGGCCCAGGTGCTGCAGCTGCTGCTCAGCGATTTGCAGCGGTTTCGGCCCCGGGTGGTTGGGTATTTTCTGCAGCTCGATTTCCACGTGCTGGGTGCCGGCCTGCACCGCGCCGGCCTGCCCAACCCGCTGCCGGAGCTGCCCCAGTTCTGCCTGATGCGCGCCGCCCCCCGCCCCGACGATGGCACGCACCGCCGCTACCAGCGGCTCGCTGAGCTGCACGAAACCCTGTTCCGGGAGCCCATGCCCGTCCTGCACGATGCCCGCCAGGATGCGGTGGCCACGGCCCGCTGCTTTTTTGAGCTGCGCCGTCGTGGCCATATCCCGCCCGAAACGCTGACTGGCCAGCTACCCTTGCAGAAGCCGGTTGGCAGACCGCACGGGGCCGGCGGCCGTTGGCTGCTGGCAGTGGTGGCCGGCGCTTTACTATTGCTTCTTCTCGGCTGGCTTTTCTATGGATAATCGTCTTGCTTTCCTTCAGACCGTAGCCCCCTTCAATACGCTGCCGCATGATGTGCTGGCCGGCGTGGCAGACCTGCTGCAGGAAGTGGTGCACCCGCGTCAGGTACTGCTGTATCAGCAGGATGCGTCCAAGCTGCGCCACCTCGATATTGTGGTGGAAGGGGCCTACGAAACGTTTTTCTACGACAGCCAGCAGCACAAGCGCCTGCCCGAAGTGTACGGCCCCGGCACCTGCTACGGCGGCATGTCCATTCTGCTGAACAAGAAACGCTCGTTGCGCACGGTAGTGGCCGGCAAAGGCACCCGCGTGCTGCAGCTGCCGCGCCGCGAGTTCCGGGCGCTGTGTTTGGCCTACGAAAGCTTCTTCCACTACTTCACGGCCCGCTACGGTGAGCGGATGCTCGATGAGGAGTACGCCCACTTCGTAAAGCCAGCCGGTCCGCCTTCCGACAACTTCCTGGTGGCCGATCAGCTGTTTTCGCGGCGCATTGAAACGCTGGAAGTGCGCGAGCTGGTTACGAGCCCCGCCACCGAGCCCATTTTTGCGGTGGCCCGGCGCATGGCGGCGGCCAAAGTCAGCTGCCTGTTCGTGACGGAGCCGGCCACGGGCGCCATACTGGGCTACTGCACCGACATCACGCTGCGCGACTCCGTTATTGCCCGGCAGCTTGACGCTGCCCGCCCGGTGCGGGATGTGGTGGCTACGCCCGTGGTGAGTATTTCCAGCACGGCATACGTGTATGAAGCCATTCTGCTGATGTTTCAGACCAAGACGCGCTACCTGCTGGTGGAGCGGGGCGGCGAGTACGTGGGCTTCCTGAGCCGCAACAAGCTGCTCAGCGACCTGGCTCAGTCGCCGTTTATGTTCATTCAGGCCGTGAAACTGGCGCAGGGCACGCCCGAGCTGAAGCGCCGCTGGGAAATGGTACCCGACATCGTGAACCAGCTGCTGAGCCGCGGCGTGCGCCCCGAAATCGTGAACCAGGTAATCAGCACCGTGGCCGACACTATTGCGCTGCGCGTGATTGAGAACGTGCTGGCAGTACAAGGTCCGGCGCCGGCGCGGTTCGTGTTTATGGTGCTGGGCAGTGAAGGCCGCCAGGAGCAGACCCTCGTCACGGACCAGGACAACGCCATCATTTACGAAGACAAGGCCAACGAGCAGCGCGAAGTGGTACGGGCCTGGTTTCTGCGCTTCGCCGAGGCCGTTTCCGATGAGCTGAACCACATTGGGCTGCACTTCTGCACGGGCGGCTTCATGGCCAAAAACCCCAAGTGGACCCACTCTCTCTCGCACTGGAAGCGCAACTACCAGCAGTGGATGAGTGACTCCAGCCCCGAAACGGTGATGCAGATGGCTACCTTCTTCGACTGCCGCTACCTCTACGGCGACCAGCCGCTGATGCAGGAGCTGCAGGAGTTTCTGCGGCAGGAGCTGGCCCGGCCCCTCGACCGGTTTCTGTTCTACATGGCCAAAAACGCGCTGCAGTACGAGCCGCCCCTGACGTTCTTCCGGGGGTTCCGCACCTTCGAGCAGGAAGGCCACAAGGTGTTCGACCTCAAGAAAACCATGTCGCCGATAGTAGACCTGGTGCGGGTGTATGCGCTGAAGAATCAGGTGTTCAGTACCAACACCGGCGAGCGGCTGGCGGAGCTGCGGGAGCGGGGCGTATTCCGGGAGCAGGAGTACCAAGAGCTGCTACAGGCCTATTACTACCTGATGGGCATGCGCCTGAAAAAGCAGGCCCGCCAGCTCATCGACGACCGTACGGCTCCCACCAACTACCTCGACCCCAAAACCCTGACCCAGGTGGAGCAGGTGACGCTGAAGGAAATCTTCAAAGTCATCGGCGACTTTCAACTAAAAATCAAGGTCGGGTTCACCAAAACCCTGTAAGACAGCACTGGTATCTGGGCGCGCACCTTACTGGAAATACTCCCACACCGACCGAAACAGCCAGTAGCCGCCCCAGAGGGCTAGCCCGCCGATACCAATCAGCACCAATAGCGTCAGGGCAATCAGGCCTTTGCCGGAGCCGCGGTACTTGCCCTCGGCATAGTGGCGGCGCAGCAGGCGCACGTTCCGGTCGTTGGCTTTGTATGTGAAGTCGAAAATGGTGCCCAGTACCGGAATGGCGCCGATAATGGTGTCGAGCAGCACGTTCAGAACCATGCGCGCCACCAGATTGCCGCTGGCGCCGTGGCGCATCATGGTGAGAATGAGCACGCCGGAAATGGCCAGCGACGGAATGCCGCCCACCACCGGAATCAAACTCATCAGCGGATCGATGCCGAACCGCCACGTGGTGCCGGGCACCTGGAACTGGCTGTCGAGCAGGCGCGAAATACGCTCTACCCAGCGCAGCCGCTCATCCTGGTCGAAAGTGGTGGCGGGCAGAGGGCGGGCGGCGAGTGGAGTGGTCATGGCGGAAGGAAAAAGCAGTTAGCGGGTTAAACGCAGACTGTCCGGCATAAGGTTGGCCTTGCTGCCGACCACCGCCCGATAGAGGGGCTGCCGTGTCTGCCGCCGAGGTTAGCGCCGCAGCGGCGGCAGCAGATCAATCAGCCCGTCTTCACTGACGACGATGGCCAGGCAGGCGTAGCGGCTGCTTTCCACGTAGCGCAGCGCCGAGTTGTAGCGGGAGCCGCGGGAAGAGTCGCCTTTTTCGGTGGCGAGGCCGTCGAGGATGGCCCCGATGGCGTGGCAGGTACCGTCGGGCTCAATCAGCACGGCCCCATCAATATTGGTGACGAGGCGCAGCACGGAGGGCGTCATCAGGCGGGGCGCCACCCGGAAGCACTGCCGGGTGAGGCGCACGGCTTCCTGGGCGGCGCCTTCCGAAATGACCAGGATAGTACCGTGGGTTTGCTCGCTGGCCCGCTGCGTCAGCTCCCAGAGGTATTCCACGGTGCCGGTATCGAGGCGGGGAAAGATGCGCTGCACGGCCCGGGCAAAGTTCTCGGCATCGACGCGGCCCTGCGGCAGGCGCGGCGTGTTCGATACCACCTTCATCATCACCTGCTCGTCGTGGGTGAGCTCCCAGCTGTAGTGGCGCGTGAAGTGCACCGTAAACATGGGCTCGTGCGTGGGGTCTTCGGGCGGCACCAGGTAGCCCAGCCCAAACACATCAGTAGCGTCGGAAACCAGGGCCGTGTAGTCTTCGCTGAGCTCCAGTAGCTTCCGAATGCGGCGGTGGTCGCGCAGCGGAATCGGGCTTTCCAGCGTGAGCACCGGCACGATGGCCGGGTGGTGGCGGCGCGCAACCAGCATAGTGCCCACGCCCTCGTCGCCTTCGTGGCGGAGGGCCGCAATGCCGTTGCAGGCGTCGTAGAGGCCATGGGTGCCGGCCGCCGCGCGCAGCATGAAGCTACGGCCGGCGGCGCGCAGCACTTCATTGTAGTCGCGGTCCAGCACGGGCCGGTCGTCGTCAGTATCGGACTCGCGCAGGGCCCGGCTGCAGTCCTGCAGAAACTCCTGCACCGCCGCATGCACCAGCGAAACCGGCCGGTTGCCCGGCCCCGGTACCGGCAGCGCGTAGTACGACTGGTACGACTCGGCGGAGAGCTGCAGAATAACCACCACCTGATAGCCATACAAACTGACCGGCGTGGAGCAGAAGCTCAACCGCTCTTCGCCGCGCGCAGCCGTAAGGGCAGCCAGGGTTTGTTCGGTGGCCCGCCGCAGCAGCTCATACCAGCGCAGCTTCTCGTACCGGTCGTGGTCGGTGGGGTGCAGATGGTACACCACGTCGCGGGGGCCATCGGGCTCCAGCGAGGCAGCCAGCGCCTTCACGCCCGCAAAATCGGCGGACGTGTAGCGCAGCGTGGTAGGCTCTACCACCACGGCCTGCGGCTCATCGGTTTCGCGGGCCGAGGCTAGGCCCAGCAGAAACACTTCGGGCTTAAGAGTCCGGTCGAGCAGGTTGAAAATACCGTCGGCAAACAGCTGGGCCGAAACCCGGAAAAGACTTTGGTGGTCCCACATGGGCGGGAGATGAGCGCTGGGCAAAGGCAACGGGAAAAGGGAGCACAGTGGGAGAGTGCCAGAGAATACGGGAAAAGCCGGCCGGAGGATAAGCCTTCCCGCGTACGGATAGGTGTCGCCGGGCACAACAGTTCTACTACCGCCGGGTTGTACTGCAATAGGCCGCGCCAGAGTTGCGAAACGCCGCTGGAAAGCGTAACTTAACTACTTGCCGCAATAGTCGTCGCCATGGTTGTCTACTTTCTGCTTTCCGGGATTGGGTTTCTGTGCGCCTTCGCGGCGCTGCCCCTGCTCACGGGCTACTGTGCCGCTAGCTATGGCCGCTCTTTCTGGCTGTGGTTTGCACTGGGCTGGCTGCTGCCCATCGTCTCGTTTTTTGTGCTGGTAGGCCTGATTGCGCGCGTCCACTTCGACCACGGCGAGCGGCTGCTGGCCGAAGCCAAAGCCATTCTGGCCGAAGCCGAGTCGCTGGCAGTGAAGGACAACGAGTAAACCCAGCCGCCCGGCTTTGATGCGGGCCTGGCGCCCAGATTTCTACAAGCCAAGAATAGATTTTGCGGCCCAGGCGCCGGTGCTGAAGCAGCCCTGCAGCAGATAGCCGCCAGTAGGTGCTTCCCAGTCCAGCATTTCGCCGGCCACAAACGTGCCGGGGCGCCGCCGCAGCATCAGCCCGCCATCCAACTCGTCCCAGGCCACACCGCCGGCCGTGCTGATGGCTTCGTCGAGCGGGCGAAGCGCGTGCACGGGCAGGGGCACGGCGCGCAGCAGCCGAGCCAGGGCCTCCGGAGTAGCTGTGGCTTCGGGCGGCGCTACCTCGCGCAGCAGCGTCGGAACGGGTGGCCCCAGGCGAAGCTGCTGGCGCAGAAAATCGGGCAGGGAGCGGCCGTTGCGGGGTTTCTGTAGTTTCAGCAGCAGCTGCTCATCGGAGAGGTCGGGCTTGAGGTCGAGCAGGAGCGGAGCTGGCTGCTGCTGGTATAGGGCCTGCCGCAGAGCCGGCGTGAGAGCATAAACCGGCGTGCCCTCTACCCCATATTCAGTGAGCAGCAGCTCGCCGCGTTCCGTGTGGCCGCCGCACCGCAAGGCTATATTCTTCAAGGGCGTGCGGCCTACTTTCTGCCTAAAAAACTCCGACCACGCTATTTCCGCGCCACAATTCGCCGGTGCAAACCCTTCGCAGCGCACCCCAATTTCCTCGAAGGCCGTAGTCCAGCGGCCATCAGAGCCGGTCTTGGACCAGCTGGCACCGCCCAGGGCCAGCAGCGCGGCATCAGGCTGTATTACCAGTTCCTGAGTGGTCGTCTCGTGGCGGATGCGCAGGCCCTTTTCTCCCTCAAACCCCAGCCAGCGGTGGCGTGTGTGCAATTGCACTCCCAGGGCCTGCAGCCGGCTCACCCAGGCCCGGAGCAGTTCAGCAGGCTTGTGCTGCTCCAGCGGAAACACGCGCCCGCTGGTGCCCACGAAGGTGCCAATACCCAAATCAGCCGCCCAGGCGCGTAGGTCGGCAGCTGAAAAGTGGTGCAGGAACCGGGCAAAATCGGGGTGGCGCGGCCCGTAGCGGGTGGCAAATGTGGCCGGCGCTTCGGAGTTGGTGAGGTTGAAGCCACCGTGGCCGGCGACCAGAAACTTGCGGCCTACCGTGGCCTGTGCCTCGTACACGTCCACGCGGCAGCCGGCCTCTGCCAGATGCTGGGCGGCCAGCAACCCGGCCGGCCCTCCCCCGATAATGGCAACGTGCAGCAACGGTAACTAACTAAGTGAGTGGCGAATGGAGTGTATGGGCCGGCAAAGCAAGCCAGGGGCGGCGGGCAGCCGGCTCCATCAAAGGTAGCGCAGATTCGCCGCGGTGGCCTGCTTCGACGTAGAGCAGAAACCTTGGCCGGGCAGGCACCGCCGGGCTTTTCTTTAATTTTGCACGCATGGGTTCCTACACTATCCTGATTGGGCTGAGCATCGCCGTCATTCTGTCGTACCTGTTTGATGTAGTGGCGCGGGCCACCAAAGTGCCTTCGGTGCTGATGCTGCTGCTTACCGGCATTGCCCTGCGCCAGGCCGCCGATTATTTCGACTTTGCCCTGGGAATTCCGCAGGTGGTGCTGGAAATATTCGGGGTGATTGGCCTGATTATGATTGTGCTGGAAGGCGCCCTCGACCTGAAGCTCACCCGCGACAAGGCCCCGCTCATCCGGCGCTCCTTTCTGGCGGCTCTGCTGATGCTGGTGGTGCAGGCCGTGGCTATTGCGTTGCTGCTGCAGGCCTACGTGGGCGCCCCATTCCAGACCTGCCTCGTAAATGCCATCCCGCTGGCCGTTATCAGCTCGGCCATTGCCATTCCCAGCGTCGCGAACCTGATGGGGGAGAAGCAGGAGTTTATCATCTACGAAAGCACGTTTTCCGACATTCTGGGCATCATGCTCTTCAACTTCGCGCTGCAGGACAACTTCGCGCAGGGCATTTCGGTGGTCACGTTCACCCGCGACGTGGTGGCCGTGATGGTGGTGGCGGTGCTGAGTACGGCGGCGCTGGCGTTTCTGCTGGGCCGCATCCGGCTGCACGTCAAGTTCTTCCTGATTCTGGCCTTTCTGATTCTGCTCTACAGCCTGGCCAAGCAGCTGCACTTGTCGTCGCTGGTGCTGGTGCTGGTGTTTGGGCTGGCCGTAAACAACGCCGAACTGCTGCTGCGCGGCCCCAAGCTGCAGCGCTGGCTGCATCCCGAGCAACTGGCCGCCGAGCTGCACCCGCTCAAAAGCATCACCGCCGAGTCGGCGTTTCTGATTCGCACCTTCTTCTTTCTGCTGTTTGGCTTCAGCATCACGCTCAGCAGCTTAGTCAGCGGCTCGCTGCTGCTGCAGGGCCTGCTGATTGTGGCCGTGCTGACCGGCATCCGCTACCTCTACCTGCGCTATATCGCCAAGTCCGACCTCATTCCGGAGCTGTTTATTGCGCCCAAGGGCCTGATTACGGTGCTGCTCTTCTACAGCATCCCCGATGAGCACCACATCGGCGAAGTAGGCGAAAACATCCTGTTTGTGGTAATTCTGCTCACGGGCCTGCTGATGATGATAGGCCTGCAACTCACCAAAAAGGAGCCCGAAATAGGCGAGTATTAAGCGAGAGTGAATGGGGGTAGCCAATCATCTTACCTTATTCCGTTTCCTTTAGCAACTGCCTGCGGTAGCCGGCCAGAATGCTGGATTTCAGCAGGAAGCCCACATAGCGCCCCTGGTTGATGACGGGCAGCGCCGGCACGTTGAGCTGCTCCATGCAGCGGAGCGTGTCCAGCAGCGAGTCATCGAAATTGACCGTAGCGGGCGGGTCGGTCATCAGGTCGTGGACGCGGGTGGTGGTGTAGTGCTGGTTGTCGAAAAGTGCGTCACGCACGGCATCCAGCGTGATAATGCCCAGCAGATAGCCCTTGTCATCGACCACAGGAAACAGGTTGCGGGTAGCGTGGCGGAACGTCTCGACCAGCGTGCCCAGCGTATCCTGCGGGTGTACGGCCACAAAATCGGTCTGGACAAGGTGGTGCAGGTCGAGCTGGGAAAGCAGACTCCGGTCCCGGTCTTGGTGCACGTACACGCCGCGCTGCACCAGCTTGCGCGTGTACACTGAGTAGGGCTCGAAATAGCGCGTAATCAGGTAGGAGGAGCTGGTAACCACCATCAGGGGCACAAACAGCGCGTAGCCGCCCGTAATTTCGGCAATGAGGAAGATGGCCGTGAGGGGCGCGTGCACCACGCCGGCCAGCACGCCAGCCATGCCCAGCACAATGAAATGCACCTCCGTGACGCTGGTCAGGCCACTGAGGTTGATGAGGCGGGCAAACACAAAGCCCAGCAGCGCCCCCGCAAACAGCGACGAGCCGAACATGCCCCCGTTACCGCCTGCGCCCACCGTAATAGTAGTCGCAAATACCTTCAGCAGCATACTGGCCGTAGCCACGCCCAGCAAAATCCAGACGTTTTCGTCGCGGTACACGGCAAAGATGGAGCCGTTGACCAGGTCCTGGCCTTTGCCGGCCAGCAGTTGCTGCACCACGTTGTAGCCTTCGCCGTAGAGCGGCGGAAACAGAAACACCAGGACGCCCAGCACCAGCCCGCCCAGCGCCACCTTGCGGAATGTACCCGGCCAGCGCTCAAAAAACTTGTCGGCCGCGAAGTACACCCGAATCATATAAACCGACAGCAGCGCCGTGCACAGTCCCAGCATCACGTAAAACGGCACCGCATCGACAGGCCAACTGGTGGTGATGAGCACGAAGGGCTGGCCCTCGAACAACGCCTTCGACACCACGGTGGCCGTCGCCGTCGAAATCAGGAGCGGAATGAAATACGGGGCGGCCAGCTCGCTCAGCACCACTTCCACCGCAAACAGCACCCCCGCAATAGGCGAGTTGAAGATGGCCGCTATGCCCGCCGCCGCGCCGCAGCCCACCAGCAGGCGCCGCTCGCGGCGGCCCACCCGCAGCAGCCGCGCCAGATTGGAGCCCTGGGCCGCGCCCGTCACGGAAATAGGGGCCTCCAGACCCGCCGAGCCACCGAACGAAACAGTCAGCCAGGAGGTGATGAACTGCGAGTAAAGCTTGCTGCGCGGCACAATGCTGCCCTGCCGCGCAATGTTGTAGATAACCGGCCCGAGCCCGCGGCTGAGGTTGCCATCCAGAAAATAGCGCGTAAACAGCACCGACAGCGCAATACCGATGATGGGGTAGAGAAACAGGGCAAACACGCGCTTCTCTTCCGGCACCCACGAATACAGGAACTCCTGCGAGCCGTGCACCGTGTTCTTGAGCAGCACCGCCGTCAGGCCGGCCATCAGGCCCACCAGAATGCTCACCAGAATCAGGTATACCCGGTCGTTGATATGGCGTAAGCGCCAGAGCAACAGGGGGCTCAGGATCCGGTGAACAAGCTTTTTGGCCATAGCCGCAGGGCAAAGTGAAACGTCTACCCGCCTCGCGGGCAAGCGGAACAGTCTATCTCAACGCAGGATAAGGAAAAACTGACGTTGAAGGCCCATAAAATTCTAAAATATTGCCGCTACTGTGCCAGGCTGGGAGCGGGGTAGCCTTTTTCCTGCAGCATGGCTTTCACCTTTTGCATCAGCTCGCTCTTGATTTGCAGCGTGCCACGGCGGTACTCATCAGAAGAAGTCCAGAAGTAGAGGCGCAGGTCGGCGGTGGTGCCGGCGGTTTTCTCCAGAATGATGTAGGGTGGGTAGGCGTTTTCGTGCTGCACATCGGGGTGCGCGCCCAGAAACTCCAGGAGCTGCTGCTGCAGCCGGCCTGGGTCGCCGGTTTCGCCGTAGTCCACGCTCACCAGAAAGTCCTGGCGCAGGTTGCCGTCGCGCGTGAAGTTGACCAGCGGCTCTTTGAGCACCAGGGAGTTGGGCAGAAATACGTGCTTGCCTTCGAAGGTGCGGATGAGCGTGGTGCGCAGGTTTAGGGCTTCCACATGCCCAATCTGGTCCTTGATCTGCACCGTATCGTTGATGTGAAACGGGCGGTTGAAGGCCAGAATGACGCCGGCCAGGAAATTTTCGGCAATATCCTTGAAGGCAAAGCCCACAATAAACGCCGACAGCCCCGCGCCGGCCAGCAGCCCGCTTACCACGCCCGAGAGGCCTACCACCTGCATCGCCAGCAGCAGCCCTATCAGCACAAACACCCATTTGCTGATGCGCGTGAGGAAGTCGGCCAGCAGCGGGTCGTGGGAGCGGCGGCGCAGGCGCCCCCCGATTAAGGTGCTGAGGCGGTTGGAAACGAAAATGGCGACAATCAGCAGCAGCAGCGCCAGGGCCAGCTTGGGCAAAACGTACAAAAACTGCTGCCAATAGGCAGACAGCACGCGGTTCAGATCCTGCAGCATAGAAACGGGTATCAGCTAAAACCAACCGCCCCGCGGCACGGGGCCGGCGGGGCGTTGCAGGGCTCTACGCAAAAAAACGGCTGGCAGGTTCGCTTAAGATGCGGCGGGCCGGTTCTGCCAGCGCCAGAACAGGAAGCCGCCCACGGCGTAGGCCACCACGTCGAGCGGGTCGGCGGTGGCGCGGGCGTCGAAGCGGGGCAGCAGGCCCTCAAACCACACGGCCATGACCAGCCAGGTGCTGAAAATCCAGGACGTCGGCAGCACGAAAGCCGGATTGCGGAAGTAGAACCGGCGCATCAGCCACAGCAGCAGCGTCAGTTCCAGGGGCAGGGTCAGCAGGTCGGCGAGGTAGGAGGTGAGCAGCGGCGGCCAGAAAGGCCAGGGCCCCAGCCACTGCCGCTTGTGCGCCACCGATAATACGTAGAGCCCGGCGCCGACCAGAAACAGCGGGTGGCGCAGCTCGGCGGGCCAGCGCCTCATCCGGCCAGCAACGTCAGCAGCCATACCATAAACGACACGATGGCCGCAAACGCCAGCTGCCCGCCCCGCACGAGGTGCTTGAAAAAGCGCAGCGCAGGGCCGTCCTCGGGGTTAATCTTGATTCGCAGAAACTCCGGCAGCGGTTCCTCGGCCTGGGCTTCGCGGGCCTGCTCGCTACGGAGGCGCGGGGCATCCAGCAGCAGGCCGCACCGCTCGCACCGGTCGTCGGCGCGCTGCTGCCAGTTGCTCCAGAAGCCGCAGTGCGGGCATTTTTTGGAAGCAAGAAGCGGCTGGTTTTCCATGCGGCAAAGATACGGTGCCAGGAGTTAGTGGCTGGTTGAATGCTGATTGTTACGTGCTGATTATTGGTGTCGTTCTGAACCAGCATTCAACAATCAGCACTCAACCAGCTATTCTACAGCTCCATGATGTCTTCGTTCCAGAGCGTGGGCTCGGCTTCGATGAATTCCTGCATCATGTCTACGCATTCCTGCGAGTCCAGAATCACGACTTCCACGCCGTGGCTTTCCAGAAACGCTTTCGACTCGCCGAACGTGCGGGCTTCCCCCACTACCACTTTCGGGATTTTGAACTGCACGATGGTGCCGGCACACATGTAGCAGGGCATGAGCGTAGTGTAGAGCACCGTGTCGCGGTAGGTGCGCTGGCGGCCGGCGTTGCGCAGGGCGTCCATTTCGCCGTGGGCAATGGGGTCCAGCTCCTGCACGCGCTTGTTGTGGCCGCGGCTTACAATCTCGTTGCCGCGGCGCAGCACCGAGCCGATGGGGATGCCGCCTTCTTTGCGGCCCTGGCGCGCCTCGTCAATGGCGGCCTGCATGAATTCGTCCATGGTATTGAGTTGTTGGTGGTTAGTTGAGAAGAAAGAAAGCGGGCCCAGAGGCTGCCGAAACGACAGCCTTGTCCAGCCGGCAAGTACGCCATTTACCGCGCACAAATACCGCGGTACGGGCAATACTGGCACTTGTCGAGGTCGTCGGTTTTGCGGATGGGCTCCTGCGGATCGAGGATGCGGTTGATGATGCGGCTGAGTAGCTCCTCGCTGCGCTGCATGAAATCCTGGCCATCGTCGGTGAGGAAGCCCATGTCGGCCGACATGGGGCCAGCTCCTAGGTTACGCAGCGAAATGATAGCCGTGTCGGCAGCGGGGCGGCCGCCTTGGGCCAGCATGAAGCGGTAGAGCCACAACTGACGCACTTTGTCAGCGGCCGAAGTGGCGTCGTGTACGAGGCGCTCAGCAGCATCAGCCGACGTTTCACCGCGCTTCTGCAGCTTCAGTTCATGAGCTAGTACAAGGCCGGTTTTGTAATCCACCACCCGTATATCACCGTTCGGCATCTGGTCTACCCGGTCGGCAATACCGGTCAGGCGTACGGGCAGCCGCTCGCCATCGGGCAGGGGCACGAATACCGTGGCATGAATCTTCTTTTCGATTTCCTGAATCAGAAGCGGCAGGCCGTCTTTTTCGGTGAGAAGACCTTCGAGGTAGCGCCGAACGAGCTGCGAGGCCACTTGACCCAGCACGTGGTTGAGGCCTTCGTCGGCGCGGGCGTGGCGGTCCTTTTCCTCTTTGCGCAGGGCCTTGGCCACTATCATGGGTGCCAGCCCAATCAGACCCGGAATGTCGGCGGCCGTGAGGGGCTTGCCGCTCTGCTGAAACGGCGTGAGCAGGTCTTCCAAGGCCTCGTGTACCACCGTCCCGAAGCCGTCGGCGCCGAGAGCTTCTTCCACCTCATCGGTTTCGCGGAACCGAGCCAGCCGGTTGAAGTAGAACTTCAGGGAGCAGGCCAGATACTCGTTCAGGGCCGTGGGAGAGAGGCCTTTGTCGAGTACTTCGCGTAGGGCCTGCAGCATCCCGGCATCTTTTTCCAGCACCAGGTCACCGGCCTCACCCCCCCGGCCGCCCTCTCCCGTGGAGAGGGGGGAGCCTGGTGCCACGCTCGCATGGCCTATAGTAATGTTCGTTTCCGGTGCTGAAACGGGTTCTGTTCTGGAAGGCCCGGAGCTATGGGCGGGTTGAACACGGGAAGGCAGGCTTTGCAGTTTGTATTCTATCTGCGCCAGCACGCTATCCAGGTTGTGCAGCACATCTGCGTTGGCAAAGCGCAGCACCTGGTAGCCCAGCTTTTGCAGCTCGTGCGTGCGGCCGGCATAATATTCTGCCTGCTCTGCTTCCAGATGAACGTCTCCATCAACCTCCACCACCAGCATTTTGGCGATGCAGACGAAATCGGCAATGAAGGAGTTGATTACGTGCTGCCGCCGGAATTTCTCGCCTAACTGCTGATTGCGCAGGGCCTGCCAGAGCGCATTCTCGGCCGGAGTTGGGCCTTTCCGCATCTCCTTGGCAAAAGAAGTTGTCTTGTGCCGGGTGACAGGATCGGCAGTATACACGTGCTCAGCTACCGTACCTGCCTGTTTCACAGCCGATGAAGTCATGCCAAAAGGCTGGCCTGCGTCTGCGGCCGTCTGGCTCCCCCTCTCCACGGGAGAGGGGGCCGGGGGGTGAGGCCCCGTAACCACCGCCACCACGTCTTCCAGCACCATCTGTGGGCTTTGGGGCAGCAAATCGTTCTGGAGCTGCAGCAGGAAGCGGCTCCGCTCGCCAGTGCGCGTGCCTTCGGCGCCGGGTAGCACATGCACCAGGTCTACGCGGCGGGCTCGCTGCAGCAGGCGCCAGAAGTGGTAAGCGGTGGCGGCTTCGTGGTCGGCGTAAGTGGGCAGGCGGAACTCGGTCAGCACGTCGTACGGAAACAGGGATGTGTGGCGCTTGGGGGCCGGCAGTACGTTTTCGTTGCAGCTGAGCAGGATGATGTGGTCGAAGTCGAGGGCGCGGGTTTCCAGCAGGCCCATCACCTGCACGTCGGCAATCGGCTCGCCGGAGAAGGGCAGGCGGGTGCGCGTCATCTGCTCGTACAGAAACCGGCGGAAGGAGCGCACCGACAGCCGCTGCTCCCGGCAGTCGAACACCGAATCAAGGCGCTTGACCAGCGTGTAGAACAGGTACAGGTACTCCGCCTCGATGGCCGAATGTTGCTCCTGGTACACCTGCTTCAGCAAGTCAATCAGCGTGTAGCAGGCCGCAATGATGTCGTCGCAGGTGTCCCAGGTCTTGAACAGCGCCTCCAGCAGCTCGTGCTCCTGGCCCAGCTCCAGCAGCTCGGAGGCGGGCAGCAGCACGGCGTTGCGGCGCACAATCTCGCGGCACACCTTGTCGAGCAGGCCGTGGTATCTGGTTTCGGGCTGCTTGTCGAGCCACTGCTGGTAGCGGCGCAGAAACGGGTGGCCCAGCAGCTTGCTCACGGCCAGGTGGTGGTAGCGCGGTACGCCGTAGCCGGTTTCGCTGGAGCCTTCCCGGATGCCGGTCAGGTGCACCTCAAACAGCAGATCCACGAGGTTGAACAGGGGCGTGCTCTGGAAGCTGAGGCCCATGGTCACGTTGTAGTCGGGTACGGTATCGGGCGGGAGGCCGTGCAGCACGGGCAGCAGCAGGGTTTCGTCGGGCAGCACCACGGCCACCGTGCCGCTGGGGTGCAGCGTGCGGGCTTCGGCCAGCAGCTGGCCCGCCACTTTGCCCTGCATGCTGGCGTTGGCTACGCCCACGAAGCGCACGTGCCGCGGCAGTCCGCGCAGCAGCTCCTCGGGCCCGCCGAAGGCTTCCAGCGGCAGCTCCCAGTTCTTGAGGTAGCGGCGCAGGTGCTGGCCGGCGCGGTTGGGCGTGTCGCCTTCCATATAGAAAGCGTCGGCATCGAATCGCACTTCGGCCAGCCCTTCCTTCAGCAGCAGCCGAATCAAGCGCTCCTCGGCCCTGGACAGAAAGCCCAGGCCCAGAAATACGTGCCGGGCCAGCGGCCGGCCCTGCTCAATGAACTCGGCCACCCGCTCGGAGGCGCGGCGGTAGGCCAGGCCGGGGTAGGCCACGCGCTGGTCGAGCATGCGGCGGCGCAGGCGGTAGTATACCTTGCTCAGGTCGTCCCAGAACTTGAAGTAGCCCGCCGTCATCGACTCGGGCTTGGGCGCTTCGCCCAAGTCCCAGCGTTCCAGCGCCTTGGCCTGCGAGAGGTACTCAAACACCTTGTCGGGCTGCGCCAGGTTCTGGTCGAGGCTGGAAAAGTCTTCGAGCAGCAGGCCCGCCCAGCCCACAAACCGGTCGAAATCCAGCTTGGGGTCAATGTCCTTGAGGATGTCGTAGAGCAGCAGCTGCAGGGCAATGGGCTCTTCCACCTGCACGCCGGCCAGCTCCACCATGTAGTCTTCCATGGCCGCCACGCGCGGGCTCCAGAGGGCCTCGCCGGCGTCGGTGGCCATGGCCAACTCGTTCTTCAGATACACCACCGCCCGCCGCGTGGGCACCACCACCACCAGATCCGACAGGTCCTCGGGCGAGTAGCGCGTGGTCAGGTCGCGGGCCATTTGGGCGAGAAACGACTCGGTGGAAACGGCAGGGCGGGCGGGAAGGGCAGAAATCATACAGTAGTAAAGATACGGCCAGGACGGCTGGAACGGGTGCTCCACCAGCCATTCTAGTATCTTCAATCACAAATTACAAGAGAAAGCAGTACCTGTTTTATGCGCTTCGCCATCACAAAAACGGTAATTCCTCCTTCTCCGCCTAAAGCTAAAAGCTGGGATGACTGGATTACTCAAGCTTTACACTGGGTAGTACTTGTTCCGCTCCTGCTGGCTGCCGCAGTGCCAGTAGCCGCACTCATGCTGGTGTCTATGGGCGCCTACCTGGTGTACGACTTCATAAAAAGCCTACTGCAGCCCCAAACCAATTTATCAAATGTAACTCAGGCTCCCGCACCAGAGAACGTTGAGTTGCTGAGTAGCTTGTCAGTGCGGTTGCAGTGGCAGCCTTTTCCCCTGGAAGAAAAGGCTACTCCCGAATTTGTGAATTGGTGGAATGAAATATTCTCTGACTTGGAACAGTATGACGACTTGATGGAGATAGGACAGCTACTGACTACGCCTGAAATTCCAGGTTTATACGGGCAGTTAATAGGGTATTTGTGCTACAAGTGGAAGGACAGCGGTGTTTTCTTACAACTGTTTGAGGCCACGAACAGCCCGGCTGGCCCGGCCGGCACCTCCTGGCTGGTGTATCTTGACCTGAAAACACTACAATGGCAGCGCATGGTAGAAACCGGTGCGTGTATACTGGACGTCACTCCGGATGAACCCGGTATGCTGCTCGGCTGGCTGGCCGACGGGACTGAGGTGCGTCTGCATCTGGCATCGTTGCAACCCGGCGCCGAAAACCCCGCACCCGAAGAGCAGTAAAACCGCTGGTACCCGTAACCTCCACAGGAACCCGGCCCCGCGCCCCGTCGTACCCGGTAGCAGTTCTTCCCACCACTATCCGATTCGATGAATCCTACCCAACTCAGCCACGAACTGCGCAACGGCCAAAGCCCCGACCTCACCCGCCGCCGCTGGATTATCGGCCTTTCCATCCTGGGGGTGGCGGCCGGTCAAATCGTGAGCCTCTACCAGACCGGCATCCTCAAGCACCTGCCCGACCCGCCCGTCGGCCCGTTCGACTCCGACAAAGTGGACGCCTCCGACTACGGCTACAAGCGCCTCGACACGCCCGACGCCCTGCCCATGATGGTGACCTACGGCCTCACCGCCTGCCTGGCCGGCGCTGGCGGCATCGAGCGGGCTACTACGCAGCCGGCGCTGCCCGTCGCCATGGCCGCCAAAACCCTGTTCGACACCGCCAACACGCTGTTTTTGGGCCGGGAGGAGTGGCAGGAAAACAAGGCGTTGTGCTTCTATTGCCAGGTAGCCACGGTGGCTTCCATTGCCTCGCTGGCCTTGTCGCTGCCCGAAGCGCGAAAAGGACTGAAGAAGCTGCTGGGCCGCCGCTAGTACCGTTTCAACAGCACGGCCTCAGCCCTGCCGCCGCATGCGGCGGTAGCATAGCGGCCGCCCGCCAAGCACCCTCCGCATGCGGTGAGCCATGCCAGGAAAGCCGCTGGCCAGCTTCCGCATGCGGCGGCAGGGTTCCGGCACTCCTCCAGTCGTCCGCCGCATGCGGCGGGCCATGCCGGGAAAGCCGCCAGGCACCCTTCGCATGCGGCGGACGACTGGAGACTGGCAAAACACCGTTTCAATTCACCCCACCAGCTTCTCGGGGCGGATGGGCAGGTGCCGGACCCGCTTGCCGCAGGCGTGGAATACGGCGTTGGCCAAGGCGGCGGCCGTGGGGCCCTGGGCAGCTTCGCCGGCCCCGAGGGGCGGCTCGGTGGGGCGGTCCAGCACGGCTACTTCCACCAGCGGCACTTCATCGAAGCGGAAAATAGGGTACTGCTCCCACTGCCGCGTGGTGATGCCCTGGGCGTTGAACAGCACTTCTTCGTTCAGAGTCCAGCTGGCGGCTTGGGTGAGGCCGCCTTCGGTCTGGTTTTTCAGGCCGTCGGGGTTGATGACTTCGCCGGCATCAATGGCGGCCCAGATGCGCGGCACCCGCACAAAGCCGGTGCCCGGGTCCACGCTGACTTTGGCCACCACGGCGCAGTAGGCGGCCGTGTTCTTATACCGCGCAAACGCCAGCCCCAGCCCTTCGTTTTCAGCTATTTTCTGGCCTTTCACCATCTCGCGCACCCGCCGAATTACGGCTTTGGCGCGCTCATCGGTGAGGTGGCGCAGGCGGAACTCGTAGGGGTCCTGCCGGGCCAGCACCGCCAGCTCTTCCATAAAGGATTCGAGGGCGAAAATATTGCCGAAGGCGCCCAGCGCCCGCAGCGCCGACACCCGCAACGGCCCCTGTACGGCGTGAGCCCGCACTTGCAGCGCCGGAAACTGGTAGTACGGCTCGGCGTTGCGGTGAATGCCGCCGCTGAAATCGTCCTCGACTTTGGGCAGCTGCGGCTGCGCCAGATACTGCGCCGCCAGCAGCTTTTCGGGCGAGCCGGCGGGCCGGGTGCTGTGCGTATCCGACCACAGCTCGTGCTGCCAGTGCGTGATGCGGCCGGTGTTGGGATTGACGCGGGCCTGCAGGTCGAAGGCCATGGCGCTGCCGTAGGGTTCCCAGGCGTGCTCGTCGTCGCGGCTCCACTGCAGGCGCACGTGGCGGCCGGGCACGGCGCGGGCCAGCAGGGCGGCATCGGCAGCCACGTCGTCGGCGCCGTTGTGGCCGTAGCAGCCGGAGCCGGGCACGCCTTTCACGTGCACATTGTCGGAGCGAAGGTTCAGGAGTTTCGCCAGCGACTCGCGCAACGGATACACGCCCTGGCTGTGCGTCCAGACGTGCAGCGCCTGGGCGCCGGGCTCGAACAGCGCCACCGCGCAGCTCGGCCCGATAGAGCCGTGCATGAGGTAGGGCTTGAAGTAGCTGGCCTGGTGGGTGAGGGCGCCCGCGGCCGGAGCTTTGGTGAAGTCACCTTTACTGGCCACATCCTTCACAGTACCCGGCAGGCTCCGTAGCAGTTCCGGCAGCGGCTTATCTATGGGCAATGGCCGCCCCGCCGACCACTGCGTGTGCAGCCGGCCGTAGTCCTGGGCCCGTAGCGCCTGGTATTCCTGCTCCGCCACGATGCCCACGAAGCTGCCATCCACCACCGTCTGGAGCACACCGGGCACGGCCCGCCGCAGGGCGTCGGCGTCGAATTGCAGCAGGCGGGCTTCGTAGGAGGGAGGGCGCAGCACGCGGGCGTGCACCATGCCGGGAAAGCGCAGGTCCTGCACGTAATAGGGCTCGGCCCGCACCATGTGCTCGATATCTTGGCGGGGCACCGAGCGGCCCACGTGCTGGTACTGGCTTTTGGGCTTGAGCGGAGCCGGCTGGCGCACCTCTTCCGTGAGTTGCCGGCCGCCCAGCAGCTGCTCCACCGACACGCGCCGGCCACTGGAGGCCACCACCGCGCCCGGCTCCAGGCGCAGCTGGCTGACTTTCAGCCGGAGCACCGGCGCGGCCAGCTCCAGCAGCTTCTGCCGGGCGGCGGCAGCGGCGTGGCGGATGGCCATGGCACTCTGCTCGATGGAGGCGCTGCCGGCCGTGTACCGTTCGTCGGGCGTGCGGCCGGTTTCGGCAATGGTTACTTCCACGGCTTCCACGGGCAGGTTCAGCTCCTCGGCGGCCACCTGCGCCACCGCTGTCCGGATGCCCTGCCCGATTTCAATTTTGCCCGTCAGCACCCGCGCCCGGCCGTTGGGCAGCAGCTCCAGCCAGGCATTGATGCGCGGGTTGTCCTGCAGGCTGCCGGGCAGTTTGTCCGCTTTCGGCGCATCGGCCAGCAGTTCAGAGGAACTCAGCAGCACAAACCCGATGGTCAGGCAGCCAGTGGTTTTGAGGAAGTTGCGGCGGGAAGTGACGGGCTGCGGCATAAGTCGGATAGGGTAGCGGAACAGGAGAGAAGTGTAGTCGGCTTACCCCGAAGCCGCCGCGCGCTGCACGGCCCGAATGGCGCGGGTGTGTACGCTGCACCGGCACAGCACCCGAAACAGCCCGTTGCGAATAGCCTCCTCACTTGGCTGCGGATACTGCTTCAGCAGCGACACAGCCGAAATAATCATTCCGTTCAGGCAAAACCCGCACTGCGCCGCCTGCTCCTGCACAAACGCCGCCTGCACCGGGTGGAGCGTGCCGTCGGGGCGGGTGAGGCCTTCGAGGGTGGTGATGGCCACACCGCCGGTAGTTTGGCGCACGGGCAGCTGGCAGCTGGGCCAGGCAATATGGTCGAGCAGTACCATGCAGGCGCCGCACTGCTGCAGCCCGCAGCCGAACTTCGGCCCGTTCAGGCCCAGGTTGTTGCGCAGCACGTAGAGCAGGGGCGTTTCCGGGTCGAGGCGTAGGATGTGCTGCTGCCCGTTCACGAGCAAAGTGAGGTCGGCTTCCATGCTAATCCATACTGCCGCCGCCGGGAAAAGGATATGGCGTGCTACGCCTGCGGCGGCTAGTGGCCCGCCACTACTTCGGCATCGGCGGGCAGCGGAGCGGAGACTTCCGGCTGGTAGCGGCGCAAGGAACGCAGGGCCAGCAGCAGGCTCCCCACGGTCAGCACGGCTCCGGTCAGGAAAGGGGCGCCGAGAAAGTGCACCGGTGCTGCGGGGCTGGTGAAGTAGGAAAACAGGTTGGTCATCAACGGCGGACCAACGATGGAGGTGAGGCTGACGAGGCTGGTGAGGGCACCCTGCAGCTCGCCCTGCTCGGTGGGCGGCACCTGCCCCGACATGATGCCCTGCAACGCCGGGCCCGCAATGCCGCCCAGGCAGTAGGGTATCAGGAAGGCAAACATCATCCAGCCCGTAGGGGCAACCGAAAACAACAGAAAGCCAATGGCATAGAACCCCAGCCCGACAAATACCGACCGGGCCGCGCCCAGTTTTGGGTTGAGGTAGCGAATCAGCACGCCCTGCACCAGCGCGGTCAGCAACCCCACCACGCCCAGCGAGTCACCCACCCGGCTTTCGCTCCAGTGAAATTTGTACATGGTGTAATACGACCAGGTACTTTGGGTGGCGTGGGCGGCAATGTAGACCAGCACCAACGAGCCCACCATGCCCAGAATGACCGGGTAGCGGCGCAGTAGCAGCAGCGAGCCAATGGGGTTGGCGCGCGACCAGCTGAAGGGCCGGCGGTTTTCGGGCGCCAGGGATTCGGGCAAGACGAAAAAGCCGTAGAGCCAGTTGAGAAACGTGAGGCCCGCGGCTACCAGAAAAGGCACCTGCGCCCCGAAGCCAACCAGTTTGCCCCCCAGCACCGGCCCGATGATGAAGCCCAGCCCGAATGCGGCCCCGATCAACCCGAAGTTCTTGGCCCGGTTTTCGGGCGTGCTGATGTCGGCAATGTAGGCGCCGGCCGTGGTGAAGCTGGCCCCCGTGATGCCCGCAATCATGCGCCCCACAAACAGCCACCCGATGCTCGGCGCGAAGGCCAGAAACAGGTAGTCGAGGCCGAAGCCGAATAGGGCCACCAAGAGCACCGGCCGCCGTCCGTACTTGTCGGAGAGGTTGCCGAGCACCGGCGAAAACAGGAACTGCATGCCCGCAAACGCAAACCCCATCCAGCCGCCATAGCGTGCTGCGGCGCTCAGCGGCTCCCCGGTCAGGTGCGTAATCAGCTTCGGCAGCACCGGAATGATGATGCCAAACCCAATGACGTCGAGCAGCAGCGTAATGAAGATGAACGCCAGTGCGGGCTTCCGGGCAGCAGACATAAGCAGAAGTCAGAAGTGAACTGCGCGAAAATACGGAAGTCCGCCCTGAGAACAAATGCTTTTGCTAAAAATATTAGTCGTGCAAGCTGTGGCTAAATCAGTTGGCGGAAGGCGGTGCTAGAACATGATTACTTCCTCAGTGCCAAAGTAATACAGGATGCACTCGACTTGGCTGTAGCCCAGTTGCCGGAACAGCTGCGCATACTGCTGCAGCGGCAGGCGGTGGGCCGGGCTGGGCGGCGGTACCTTGAAATCAAGCAGCGTGACGCGCACGGAGGCCCGGCCGGTGGCTCCCGCTACGGCCTCGAACACCACCCGGTCGGGCTTGTAGTCGCGCCGTTTCACGCCGCCCACCAGAATTTCGCGTTCCGTTTCCACCGATACCTGTTCGCTGAAATAGCGCGCCAGCTGCGGATTATCGACCACCCGCTGCAGGCGCTGTTCCAGCGCCGGCCGTTCCCGGTTGCTGATGAAGCCTTCGGCCGCCAGCTGCCGGGTCACGCGCTCCACGTCCTGGTCCAGCACCAGCCGCCGCAGGCCGTAGTGCAGCTTGCGGTTCCATTCGCCCAGCTTTTCCTGCACATCAAAGTCGAACACCGTGTTGGCGTGGCGCCGCAGCCGCAGCCGCTCTTCCCAAGGCGCCGTGGCGAGGTTAGTAAGCGGGAAAGTATGGGTGGTGGAGGGCTGGTTGCCGCTGGCCTGCTCTGCCCGGGCGCCTTCCGCCAGAACGAACGATGCCCGTTCTTCGTCCCACAGGCCTTGGTGCTGCAAATACTGATGCAGCAGCGCCGCTACGTTTTTAGCCGGGCCTTCGGCCCCTTCCTCAGCAGATTTCTTGCTGGCTTCGGGCCGTTTGCTGAGGATGTAGAGCCGGTGGCGGGGCCGCGTGAAGGCCACGTACAGCATGTTC
The DNA here is from genome assembly GCF_900142395.1 of Hymenobacter psychrotolerans DSM 18569. GTDB lineage: Bacteria > Bacteroidota > Bacteroidia > Cytophagales > Hymenobacteraceae > Hymenobacter > Hymenobacter psychrotolerans. The sequence goes on from NZ_FRAS01000005.1 coordinate 102,093, forward strand.
AGGCCTTCCAGAAACGTTTTTTCGCGCTCCTCCACATACTGTTTGCCCAGTGCCGTGCGGGTCAGGCTTTTGGTGAGGGGCACCACGGCCACGGCGGGCATTTCAGCTACGGGTTTGTCTTCCTCGGCCAGCCGGCCCCACAGCAGCGTGCCGCGGTAGGGCTCCAGGCTCCAGTCAGCGAAGGGCACGATAACTACGCCGTAGGCCAGGCCCTTGGCCTTGTGCACTGTGGTGATGGTAATGGCGTTGCGGCCGGCGGGGGCGTTGATGCTCAGGCCAGCTTTGCGCTGCTCCCAGTAAGCCAGGAAGTTGTTGAGGTTGTTGCCGTAGCGCAGGCTGTACTCCAGCGTCAGGTCCAGAAACCGGAACAGATACTCACTCTCGCCGTTGCGGCCCAGTAGCCCAAACAAGCCAATCAGCCGCTCAGTCAGCTCATACAGGCCCAGGTTGCCGGTTTCGTGCTCCTGCAAGTCGTAGCCCAGCGCCCGGAACTCGTCGAAGAAGTCGGCGGCGTGCTCGGCGTTGGTAATGGCGGCAATGTGGCGGGCCCGGGGCGGAGTAGGAGCGAGGCGGCGCACCACCTTATCCAGCAGCAGCAGCGCCTCGGCCCGCGCCAGGGTGTCGGCGGGCTGGTTCAGCACCCGAAAAATGGCTACCAACAGGTTCACCACCTCCGCAAACTCCAGTGACAGGGAGTCGGCCGAAATAATATCGTAGCCGCGCTCCTTCAGGAACTTCGCTACCAACCGGCTGCCGCGCCGGGTGCGGCTCAGCACGGCCACGTCGCGCGGCTCATAGCCGTCGTGCAGAGCCTGTTGCACCAGCGCCAGGGTCAGGTAGAGAGTGCTTTCGTCGTAGTCGAGGGTAGCGCCTTCCAGGTAGCCGGTCAGCGGCTCGGCGGAGTAGCGGCCCTCCGCGGCATGGTAGCGCCGGGCGGGAGCTTCGTCCTGCGTAAACAGGATTTCCACGTGGCCCGGCCGCTGCGGCTTATCGGGCACCGACTGCTGAAAACCGGGCTCAAACAAGTCCTGCACCAGCGCGAAATCGGGGTGCTGAGCCCGAAGCTGACTGAAAAACCGGTTGTTGAAGTCTACGATTTCCGCGGCTGAGCGGTAGTTGGTATTCAGCACCTGTGGTTCCAGCCGCCCAGTAAGGCCCATGTACCGTTCACGCAGTAGCTCCCGCGTTTCCGGATCGGTGGCACGAGCAGCCAAGGCGCCTGTGTTGCCCTGGTGCAGGCGCAGAATCTGCTCCATCTCGCCGCCGCGCCACCGGTAGATGGCCTGCTTGGCGTCGCCCACGGCCAGGTTGAGGAAGTCGTTGCCGACGGAGTTTTCCACCAGTGGCAGCAGGTTATTCCACTGCAGCACCGACGTATCCTGGAACTCGTCGATGAGCAGGTGGTTGTACCGCTCGCCTAGCCGCTCGTACAGAAACGGTACCGGTTCCTTCAGCACAATACCGGCAATACGGCGGTTGAATTCGCTGATGAGCACGATGTTCCGCTCCCGGCTCACCTGCTCCACTATCTTGTTCAGCTCACTCAGCAGTGAGGCATGGAACAGGTAAGGTTGCATAGCCGACACCAATAGGTAGGCACCAAGGTGCCGCTCGCGCAAGGCCAGCAGCTCAGCAAAGGCATCGTCGAGGGCGGGGCGCACGGCGGCAATGCGGCTGGCGTAGGGCTCTTTCTTGCCGGTGGCGCTGGCCCAGTTACCGGTTTCGAACACCTTCAGGGCCGTGGCGGTGGGCGTGTCGCCTTCCTGCAGCCAACGTTTCCAGTTAGAGAAGTGCGTGTACACGCCCCGCTCCCCGCCGGCTAAGTGGCTCGGTTCCAGGTCGGCGTCGCGCAGGGCGGCCAGGGCTTTTTCCGCCACTTCCAGCACCTCGGCTTCCATGATGTCGCGGCGCTGGCGCAGGGTTTCGTGCAGGCGGCGGAAGTCCTGCAGCGTCAGGGTCTGGAGCTGCGCCACGGCTTCGTGCACGGTTTCATTGAACAGAAACTTGCCGAAGTCGGCCAGCTCGTCGGGCAGGTTGTTCCAGCTTTTGCCTTCGTCGGCGCGGCTGAGGGCATACTCGGTGAGCGTGCGGGCCAGTAGCTGGGAGTTTGGGTCGCGGTTTACTTTGTCGAGCAGGGCAGCCACGGCGGTTTGCAGCACGGCATCGGTGTCCAACTCCACTTCAAACGTGGCCGGCAGCCCCAGCTCCCGCGTAAACACCGTGACAATACGCTGCACAAACGAGTCGATGGTGCTCACCGCAAAATCGGCGTAGTGGTAGAGCACCAGCCGGAAGGTTTCGCGGGCCCGGCGGCGCACTTCCTGCTGGCGCTCCTCAGCGGTTTCGGTGCGGCGCGGCAGCAGCCCTTCGGCGGCCAGTTCCTCGGCCACTTCGGCCAGCAGCGCGTCCGTTTCGCCTGCCTTGGGGTAGGCAAACTTGCGCAGCGCCCCAATGATGCGCTGCTTCATCTCGCCGGCCGCGTCGTTGGTAAACGTAATGGCCAGCACCCGCTTGAAATACGACGGGTCCTCGCTGCCCAGCGCCAGCTTCAGGTACTCCTTGGTGAGCTGGTACGTTTTGCCGGAGCCGGCAGAAGAAGAGTAGATGCGGAAGGTGGCGGGCATTGGGGGAGGAAAAGATGCAGTTATATTGACCGTATGAAATGGATAGGGTTGATTTTATTGCTGGCAGCCGGAGGATTGAAAAGTGGGCCAGTTGAGGCGTGCTCCTGTATGGAGCTAAAATTTAGTGAACTGGTCAGTCGAGCTGACCGCATTTTTATAGGTCAAGTTGTCATGAATGCGCGTTCAGATACAACTAGCAACTACTTATTCAAAGCTTATACAGTTTTTAAAGGGCAGCAAGCAGATACAATTTCCATTAAAGTCGACATGCGCACCAATTGTGCCATGGGATTTAAACCAGCTGGCGAGTATTTGGTGTTCAGCGCACAAGGCTATACCAATATGTGTATGCAAAATGAGCCGCTGCCGTTTTCTCGAAATATTGGAAAGCTTAGGTTTTTGTTGGAGCCTGGCTTCGCCGCCACTATTGGGCAATCAGCATCTCCGTTACTGACGGAAAACGAGGCCGTATATCTTAGCCACGAAATCAATCTAAAGCCAGACGACTTCTCATTTACTCAAAAACGTGTCGGCTTCATTGATACCGACCGCGCTATAACCAAGCAGGTGTTCTTCACAAAATGGGCTGGAAAGCACCTTAGCGCGGGGCTGATCGTCCTGTCAGAAAAGGAGAAACAACGCTTTAGGGGCTATGATGCTATTATAGTGGCTTGGCGCAAAAGAATTACACCCAATTACAGTAAGGGTTTTCGCAAACGAGCTGCCCGACGAGTAGTTCAACTAGGCGCGTAGCACCTGCAGTTCACACCTCCCCCCACAGCCGCTCTACCATCTCCGGCGTCACGCGCACCGGGCGCTTGGTTTGCGGGTCCAGCAGCACCCACTGCGTCTCGGCTTCGCAGAGCAGCTTGTCATCTTCGGCCCGCTCGATGCGCACGAAGCGCTGGCTCTGGGCGCCGCGCACCTCGCCAATCCAGGTAGTGCAGCGTAGCTCTTCGCCCAGCAGGGCCGGGTAGTGGTAGCGGATGCGGTGCTCGCGCACCACCCATATATAAGAGTGGCCCTCGGCAGGTGGGTAGGCCGTATGCCAGTGCGCGGCGGCCGTGTCCTGCACCCAGCGCACGTACTGCACGTTGTTGGCGTGGTCCAGCTCGTCAATGTCCTGGGGCTGCACCGTGAGCAGGCGGGAAAAGCGGAAAGCAGGAACAGACATAGCAGGCAGCGTAGGAGAGAGGCAAAGGAACGCCGAAACGGGCGCTTTTGAAAGGCGGCTGAAACGGCAATTATCTACAACTTCTTGTGCAGGTGGGAGTGAAACTCAAAACTTCCGCTATCTTTGACACAGTTTAAGAATTGTGGCTTACGCAGGCCTGTTGAGTACTTTCGATGAGAAGGGGAAAGCAGAGTTGAGTGCTGCTTCTCTTAAAGAAACATCCATCATCACAAGTACCATGCAGACAGGAACTGTAAAATTCTTCAACGAAACCAAAGGCTTTGGTTTCATCAAAGTTGACGGCACCGGCGAAGACATCTTCGTTCACGTAACCGAGTGTGTTGACGAAATCCGCGACAACGACAAAGTGCAATTCGAAATTGCTCAGGGCCGTAAAGGCCTGAACGCTGTAAAAGTGAAACTGGCTTAGTCCATTTCCTTTTCGGATAAACCTGAAAGCGGGCTCCCGGCGGGAGCCCGCTTTTTTGTGCCTGGTTGGTCCTAGTTGTGTTGTGTATTCCAGGTTATAAGCATGTTAGGTAGCTATGGTTAGCTTGGGCAGGACATTCTACGGTCGTCCTTTTGGTACAGGAAAACGGCATTTGACCCAAATGCCAGCCCAAATCTGAAACTCTGGCATCATTCCCGATAAATTATCCGTATCTTTGCACCCGCATTTGAGAACGGCCACGTTCCGCGCAGCTTGAGAGCTGCCTTTAAAGAAACTTGTTGGGCCGGCTTAGTCTTCCGTCCGTTGCTTCCGTCACTTGTCGTTGTGTAGAGTGGGAGAAGAGCGTCGCTGAATCCGCTGTTTTCAGAGCTATAGTCTCCACTCCATAACACAGACATGGAAAACGAAAAGGAAAAATTGAAATTCAGCGAGCTGACGCTCTCTGAAGAAATGCAGCGTGCCATTGCTGAAGTAGGCTACGAAGAGGCTTCGCCGATTCAGGCCGCCGGTATTCCGGTATTGCTGCAGGGCCGCGACGTAATCGGACAGGCCCAAACGGGCACCGGCAAAACCGCCGCCTTCTCCATCCCCGCCATTGAGCGCATCGACACGGATTCGCGTGAGGTGCAGTGCCTTGTGCTGTGCCCTACCCGCGAGTTGGCAGTGCAGGTTTCGGGCGAAATCCAGAAGCTCGGCAAATACAAGCGTGGTCTGGCCGTGGTGCCAATCTACGGTGGCTCTTCTTACGACCGGCAGTTCCGCGCCCTGGAGCGCGGCGTGCAAATTGTAATCGGTACGCCCGGCCGCGTAATGGACCACATCGAGCGGGGCACGTTGAAGCTGGAAAACTGCAAGATGATCATCCTTGATGAGGCCGACGAAATGCTCGATATGGGCTTCCGCGACGACATCGAGACGGTGCTCAAGAAAATGCCCGAAGACCGCCAGACGGTATTCTTCTCGGCTACCATGAGCAAGCCCATCATGGAGATGACCAAGCGCTACCAGAAGGATCCGCAGATCGTGAAGGTAAACCATCAGGAAATGACGGTTACCAACATCGAGCAGAGCTACTTCGAGGTGCGTGGCCCGCAGAAAAAAGACGTGCTGACCCGCCTCATCGACATGTACAACATCAAGTCGGGCATCGTCTTCGCCAACACGAAGCGCATGGTCGATGAGATTGTGGGCGATTTGCAAGCCAAAGGCTATTTCGCCGAAGGTTTGCACGGCGACATGGGCCAGCAGCAGCGCCAGAACACGCTGGATAAATTCCGCAAAGGCACGCTGGAAATCCTCGTGGCCACCGACGTAGCCGCCCGCGGCATCGACGTGGACAACGTGGAAGTGGTAGTAAACTACGACCTGCCCGCCGACGAAGAGTACTACGTGCACCGCATTGGCCGCACCGGCCGCGCCGGCAAGCAGGGCAAAGCCTTCACCTTCGTGAGTGGCCGCGACATCTACAAGCTGCGCGACATTATGCGCTTCACCAAAGCCACCATCAAGCAGGAGCGTGTGCCCAGCTTCGAAGATGTGTCGGAGGTGAAAACCACGCTGATGCTCAACTCCATTAAGGAGGTGATTGTGAAGGGCAATTTGGACAAGTACATTGCCCGCGTGCAGCGTCTCATCGACCAGGAGCAGGAAGAAGCCGTTACGTCGCTGGACATTGCGGCCGCGCTGCTCAAGATGACGATGAAAGAGGACAAGCGCGCTCAGGAAAGCCTCGACGCCAGCCGCACCCAGGGTGCTGCCCGCCCCGGCTTCACGCGCCTGTTCGTGACGATGGGCAAAAAGGACCGTCTGCACCCCCGCGACATCGTGGACCTGATTGCCGAAAATACCAGCCTGATTGCCAGCAAAGTAGGTGATATTGCGCTGTATGATAAGTTCAGCTTCGTAGAAGTGCCGAATGATTTCGTGGAAGAGGTAATTGCTCAACTCGGCCGCAGCTCCATTCAGGGACGGCCGGTGGCGTTCAACATTGCGACGCCCCGCCAGGAAGGTGATGCGCAGCAGGAAGGCGGCAACCGTGGCGGCTTCGGCGGGGACCGTCCGCGCCGGACGGGTGGCTTCGGCGGCGGCGACCGTCGGGAAGGCGGCAGCTACGGCGGTAATCGTGGTGGCTCCTCATACGGCGGTGGTTCATACGGCGGCAACCGCGGTGGCGGCTCCTACGGCGGCGACCGTCGGGAAGGTGGCAGCAGCTACGGTGGCAACCGTGGTGGCTCCTCGTACGGCGGTGGCTACAAAGGCGGCAACCGCGAAGGCGGCAGCTCTTACGGTGGCGGCAACCGCTACGGCGGCAACCGCAACGAAGGCGGCTCGTCTTACGGCGGTGGCTACAAAGGCAAGCGCGAAGACAACAACTTCGACGAATAGCCAGTGAGCGGGCCCTGCGCAAGAATGTGCGCAGTTGGCTGCTTACGGCAAAAGCCCAACAAAAAAGCCTCGTACGTACGAGGCTTTTTTGTTGGGCTTTTCTGCTCCACAGATTGCGCGGAGCCCGATATAGCGGCTTACTTGGAAGAGTCGCGCAGAGCTTTCATTTCGTCGTGGCCCTGCTTGATGCCGGCGGCCTGCTTGGAAATGAGGGCGCTCAGGTTGCCGGGCAGGCCTTCAATTTTCTGGGCTTTATCGTAGGCGGCTTTGGCGTAGTCTTCACCCCGTTCGCACTCAGCCAGAATGCTGTGGCGGTCTTTGCTGGTCACCAGGCCTTTGAGGTTGATGAAGGCCCGGTGGATGGTGCCCGTGATAGACGACTCAGATTCCTGGTCGGGGTGCAGGTTCAGCTTGTGCATCTCGTCCTGCAATTCAGTCAGGTATTCGGAGCGCTGGGCCGCATACTTCTTGAAAATCTGCTTCAGATCAGCATCTTCCACGTCGGTCAGCGCCTCGGCGTAGCCTTTCTGGCCGTCTTTGAGCGTGTCGAGAAGTTCGTTGAGGCCGGCTTGCACTACTTTGGTATCCATGAGGAGGTGTTTTTGTGTTGTAGGAAAGGATATAATGCACTCCTTTACTGCCAAATCTGCCCCAGGGTTGCAAGGCCCGCCGAAAGACTTAGGTGCCGGACTGGCCGATGGCCCGACCAGCCAGATAGCCGGTAGTCCAGGCCGCCTGAAAGTTGAAGCCGCCCGTAATGCCGTCGATGTCCAGCACCTCACCGGCAAAATGCAGGCCCGGCACGCGGCGGCTTTCCATAGTTTTCATGTCCACCTCGCTGAGCACAATGCCGCCGCAGGTCACGAATTCGTCTTTGTAAGTGGTTTTGCCGCGTACGGGCAGGGCCGTATTCAGCAGCGCCTCAATCAGCCGGTTCTGGGGCTTGGCCGGCAGTTCGTTCCAGCGTACTTCGGGCGCCACGCCGGCCTGCTCGGCCAACGTGCGCCACAGGCGCTGGGGCAGCCCGAACAGCGGATTGGAAACCACCACTTTCCGGCCGTTCTGTTCCCGGTAGTCGCGCAGCCAGGTGCGCAGCGTTTCCTCGGTGTGCTCCGGAATCCAGTTGATGAGGGCTGTGCTCTGGTAGCCCAGCTCGTGGAGGCGGCGGGCGCCCCAGGCCGAGAGCTTGAGCACGGCCGGCCCGCTCACGCCCCAGTGCGTCACCAGCACCGGGCCTTCGTACTCCAGCTTTTCGCCGGCCACCCGCACGCGGGCCTGCGGCACACTCACGCCCGGCAGCTCGCGCAACGGCGAATCAGGCACGTTGAACGTGAACAGGCTGGGCACGGGGGCCGCCACCGTATGGCCCAGCTGCCGCAGCCACTCGTATTGCTCGGCTTTGGGGGCGCCGCCCGTGGCAATCAGGAGCCGGCCCACGGTCATTTCGCCGGGATGCGCGCCGGTAAGGTGCAGGCGGAAACCACCGGCCGGCAGCACCTCAATCTGGCCGGGCTGGGTTTGGGTCAGGATGCGGACGCCGGCCTGCCGGGCGGCGTCCAGCAGGCACTGGGCAATGGTTTCCGACGAGTCGGTGACGGGAAACATGCGGCCGTCGGGCTCGGTTTTGAGCTGCACGCCGCGCTGCCCGAACCACCGGATGGTAGCCTGCGCATCAAACTGCCGGAAGGGCTCCTTGAGCTGCCTGGCCCCGCGCGGGTAGTGCTGCACCAGCTGCGCGGGCGTATCGGCGGCATGCGTTACGTTGCAGCGCCCGCCGCCCGAAATCCGGACTTTGCTCAGCAGCTTGCCGGTCTTCTCAATCAGGTAGACCGTGAGGCGCGGGTTGGCTTCGGCGCAGGCAATGGCCCCGAAAAAGCCCGCCGCCCCGCCGCCCAGCACTGCTACCGTCGAATTAAAATCATTCACGAACGCAAAGGTACGGCCGGCAGCATTGCCGCGGGCGTTGGCCTGCAAACGCGCCAAGGGTTAGCAGCTTTCCAGGGCCGCCAGCACATCATCGTGCTGAAACCGGTAGCCGGTAATCTGGCGGAGCAGGCTGCTGTCTATCACTTTGCCGCCACTCTCGCCGGATTCGGCCTCGAAAGTGGGCGCGGCCAGGCCCAAAGCCTCGGCGGCAGCCGGGTAGAAGTCGCGGCGGGGCGGATGCTGGCCGGCGCAGGCGTTGAAGGTGTAGCCCCAGGCCTTTTCCCGGATGATATGCAGCAGCAGGCCTACGCAGTCGTCGAGGTGAATGAGGTTGACGGGGGCGTTGCCCTGCGGCAGGTTGTGGCGGGCGGCCAGGAACCGGCCCGGCGGCCGCTCCGGCCCGAACAGGCCGCCCATGCGCACCACCGTCGTCAGCCACTGGCCCCAGCGGGGCGTAAACTGCCCTTCGGCCCGCAGCAGATCCGAGGGCGCGTCCGGCGACGACACCGCGTCGCCTTCCCGCATAAGCCGCGCCTCATTGGGGTAGACGCTGGTGGAGCTAACAAACAGCACGTGCCGCACACCCGAGGCCGCCACCGCCGAACCCACTGGCCGCAGCAGCGCCGGGTAGGAACCGGCCACCGCCGCCCGGGGGGGCACGTTCAGCACCAGCACATCTACGCCCGCCAGCAGCGCGTGCAGCGAATCGGCATCGGTCTGGGAAAACTCCGGGCCCAGCCGCAGCAGGTAGGGCCGGATGCCGGCATCGCGCAGGGTCAGGAGCTGGGTAGGAGTGGTGGTAGAGCCATTGACGGCGTAGCCCTCCGCCACCAGCGCTTTGGCCAGCGGCAGCCCCAGCCAGCCACAGCCGAGCACGGCTACAGTTGTGGGAACGGGTCGGGAAGAAGAAAGGGAGTCAGCCATGCGGGGTAAAGGTGGCAAAAAATCTTTCTTACACAAGAGACTGCCATCCGGAAAGCCGGAGACTCTATTTTGCGTCACTGCAAGAAATTGATTCCAGCGCTATGCCTGCTTCTTATCGAGTATACAAAGACCTCCGGGACGATTTTGAGGCACGCATTCGGATTCTGACCCCCGAGGAAGGAGGCCGCCAGCTGCCGCCATCCAATGGAATGCGCTGGGATTTTCAGTATGCGCTTGACAAGCCGGCCCGCTGTTACATGCACCTGTACCCGGACTTTTACGACCCCACAACAAACAACTCGTGGCGTGAGCTGCCGTTGCCAATAGATGAGTGGCTGTATGCCCGCTTATATTTTTTTTCTGCAGAAGCCCGCGCCTTTCATCAGCAAAGGATACGTTGCGGCACGTCTTTCTACTGTGTAGAGGGCAGCCGCATTGTAGCCGAGGGCACGGTTACCCGAATAACTGGTTTATTTGAGGAGCGGTAGTCACTACCGTTGCTTTCCCACTTCCCCAATTTTTCCCACCAACTTCCCTATGTCTTCCAGCCATCCCTACGCCCAACCCATGCTCCGCGACAACGCACTTCAAGGCAAAACCATCGTCGTGACGGGCGGCGGCACCGGCCTGGGCCGCGCCATGACCACGTATTTCCTGCAGCTGGGCGCCAATGTTGTCATCAGCAGCCGGAAGCTGGAGGTGCTGGAGAAAACGGCCGCCGAGCTGCGCGAGCAGACGCAGAACAACAATGTGCTGGCCGTGCAGTGCGACGTGCGCAAGTACGACGAGGTGGAAGCCATGCTGCAGAAAACCATCGACACGTTTGGCGGAGTGGACGTGCTGCTCAACAACGCGGCCGGCAACTTCATCAGCCCCACTGAGCGCCTGAGCCATAAGGCCTTCGACGTAATCGTGGACATTGTGCTGCGCGGCTCCTACAACTGCACCCTGGCCTTCGGCAAGCGCTGGATTGCCGACCAGAAGCCCGGCACCATCCTCAATATCGTAACCACCTATGCCTCCGTGGGCTCGGCTTTCGTGGTGCCGTCGGCGGCGGCCAAGGCGGGCGTACTGGCCATGACCCGCTCACTGGCCGTGGAGTGGGCCAAGTACGGCATCCGCTCCAATGCCATTGCTCCCGGCCCGTTCCCGACCGAAGGCGCCTGGAGCCGCCTCTTCCCCGAGCCGCTGGCCAAAAAACTCGACCCGGCCGCATCCGTGCCCCTCAAGCGCGTCGGCGACCACCAGGAGCTGGCCAACCTGGCCGCCTACATGGTATCGGACTTCTCGGCCTACATGAACGGCGAAGTGGTGACGCTGGACGGGGGCGAGTGGCTGAACGGGGCCGGCGAGTTCAACAAGCTCGAAGCCATTCCGGCCCCGATGTGGGACGAAATCGAAAAGTCCATGCGCCGCTAGCCGCAACTTTCCCAATTGATGTTACCATGCAAAAAGGCGCTTCACCTGAAGCGCCTTTTTGCATGGTAGCCGCTACCGTCACCAACGACTTCCGGGCCGTTCCCAACGACTTCCGGGGCGTCACCAACGACTTCCGGGCCGTCACCAAGCACTTCCGGGGCGTCACCAACGGTTCCCAGACCATCACCAAGCACTTCCGGGACGTGCCCAATGGTTTCTGGGCGGCTCCGGGCCTATAGCTTGTAGCCGGGGAAGGTTTTGGTGAATTCGGCGGCCGGAATGGGCTGGTTGGCCACCACGTCGCTGAATTCGAACTTCTCAAACAGCCCTTTGTCGTCGTGCACCTGCACCACGAGCGGGAGCATGAGCTTCTGATCGACGCAGACGATGGTGCGGCGGCCGTAGCTGTTGGGCACCTGCAGCGTGCGGCCCGCGGCCAGTTTCTCGCCGGGGCTCAGGTTGTTGCGCTCCATCACCCGAAAATCGCCGCAGCCGAATTTATCGGCAATCCGCTCGGGGGTGTCGCCGGCCACGGTTTTGTAGGCCACGTAGCGGAACTGCGGAAAATCGGAGCGCAGGATGTAGCAGGAGCGGCCCGTAACGGTAGTGTCGCCGGCGTAGCGGAAGCTTTTCTCGAAGCTATGGTCGCGGCGCTGGCTGGAGCCTTTGATGAGGTCAGCAATGGTGCCGAAACCCGCATCCAGCACCGTGTGGTGCTGGTTTTTGCGCATCACCGAGCCTTTGGGGTCCAGGCTGAGCGTCACGTATGGGAAGCTGTTGGGATACACCCAGGCGTCGCCGTCGTTCTGGCCCGTCACCCAGAGCACCTCAATGCCTTTGGCATTTTTAAGGTACACCCGTTGGGGTCCGAACGTCATTTTCATGGCCGTGCGGGCCTGCTGGTAGCTGCCATTGCTTAGGCGCTCCTGGGCCCGCACGTTGCAGCGCAGGGTTTTCAGGTTTTCGATCGAGCTGCTCAGGCGGCTCATCAGCTGTTCGGTGGTGATACGGTCGGCGCCGGGAGCGGGCGAGGGAAGAAAAGCGGCTCCTATCACTCCAAAGCCAAGAAACAAAACCGGAAACCGGGAAAAACGCGTCATATCCAAGATAATCGAAAACGTAAGGGGATGTTGCCGGCCGCGTGTGCACAAATCGGGCCGGAAGAAACTCAACATCAGCAACAGGGGCTTAACGCCACTTCGCCGTGCAGAGTTGGGAAAAGGCAGCGGCAACTTTTTCGGGCCGCAGGCGGAATAAAGGGCAGTTCTGTTTCTGTTCCCATAGCTATGCACTTTTCAATTATCACGCCTACCCACAACCGCCGGCAGTTTCTCCCCGAAACCATTGCCAGCGTCCGCGCCACGGTTTCGGCGCCGCTTGATTTTGGCTACGAGCATTTTATCTGCGAAAATGCCTCTACCGACGACACCGCCAGCTGGCTAAAGGAAGCCGCCGCGCAGGACGGCTCGCCCGTGCGGGTGGTGCCCCAGGCCACCAAGCTGCTGCCCGGCCCGGCCCGCAACCTGCTCATCCGCCAGACCACGGCCGACAGCTGGATTGTGCCGCTTGATGATGACGACCTGCTGCTGCAGCGCTGCCTCTACCACTACGCCGGGCTGGTGCAGAAGAGCCCGGGGCAGCAATGGTTCGTAGCTGATTTCCTGCGCGTAGACGAAGAAAAGCGCTACCTGCCCGGCGAGGATTATTATGCCTGGCGCTTCGAAACTCCAACCGATATGCTGCGCGCCATTTTTCGGGCTGAGCATTTCATCCAAGGCAATGTATGTTACCGCCGCAGCCTGTTTGATGAAGTGGGCGGCTACAATGAAACGCTGAAGATGGCCGAAGACCTGGACCTGTACGTTCGGTTTCTGCTGGCCGGGCACCTGCCGGTTGTCTCGCCCCACATCAGCCACCTGCACCGCTTCCACTCCAGCAACGTCAGTATTGGGGTAGACGCCGGTAAGCACGGCGCCGACCTGCAGGAAATCTATGACCAGTATGCTGAACAGCTGCAGGCACTGGGCATCGAGCGGCCGGGCTAGGGTTGTTTCTGCTGTTGCTCAAAAGCCTTGCGCGTGAGCAGCGTCAGCGTCGCATCGGCGGGCGTAAACACCGACACGTATTTTTCGCCCAGCACCAAATGCTGTTTGCCAGGTAGCTGCGGGCGGTAGAGCAGGAGCGTGCAAATATCGGAGGGAGTAATGAAGGCCGCCGCGCCGGGCAGGTGGGTATGCAGAGTTGCCGCCACCGACTGGCCGGCCGGCGCCTTGCCAATGGAAATCAGGCTGCTATGCAGCTTGCTCTTGTGCGTGAGCCGGCCCGCCGAATCGTAGCGCAGCAGGTAGTCGTTGCCGAGCGGGACCGTGCCGGCCGCAGTGGCGCCGGTCAGCACATACACCCAGGTTTCGGCGCCTTTCTCCAGCAGCACCGGGTTCAGCGACGTGGTGGCGGGCACCTCGAAGCCGGCAATGCGCGTTACATCCTTCATCGACTTCGCCCGAATGGCCAGTAGCTGCTGTTCGCGCGTCGTCAGGGCCCGGGCACCGGACCGGTGGGCGCTGGCTGGCCGGATGTTGCCGGCCGGGAAGCTATAGGCCGCCAGTATCTGTGGCGCCGCTGCTGTTCCACCCACGAATACGGTGCGTACCGAGTCGCCGGGAGTAGGGTAGCTGAAGTAGCTGTGAATCTGCTGGGTGTTGAAACGGGTGGCCTGCAGCAGGTCGGTGGCTACCCACGAAGCCCGCTCGGACGTGTACAGGGCCAGGCCTTCACGCAGCAGATTTTGGCGGGTGGTTTCCAGGCTGGGCTGCGCCAGGGCCGCACGAAGCGGCAGGGCCAGCAGCGCGCCAGCCAACACATAGATTCTCATAGATACACAAGCAATTCAACACTAAACAGCTACAAGAAAGCCCGCTTCTATGAATAAAGCAAGGCTTCCAAGCCACAACAGCTATATATAGTTTCTGCGCCGGCTCTCAACCTCATGAGGCTGCCTGCCAGGCCGGCGCAATGAGTACGGAGGCCAAACAAAACGCCCGCTACCAGAACGGTAGCGGGCGTTTTTTAGTGGAGAAGGTAGCAGCAGGCTAGCTGGCCTTCTGGCGGGCGGGCTTGCGCTTCACTTTTATCTTTTCCAGCTTTTTGCCATCGGCCGGCGCGGCAGCTTCATTGGGGCCGCCTACCAGCGTCATTTCCTTCACCAAGTGGCTGGCGCCCGCAAACTTATCCACCACGAACAGCATGTAGCGCACGTCCAGCGTGATGTTGCGCACCCGGTCGGGGTCGAACATGATATCAGACATGGTGCCCTCCCAGTTGCGGTCGAAGTTGGTGCCAATCAGCTCCCCGCGGCCATTGATGACGGGCGAGCCGGAGTTGCCGCCGGTGGTGTGGTTGGTGGCAATAAAGGCCACCGGCACCGAGCCTTTGTAGGCATAAGGGCCGTAGTCTTTGGCGTTGTAGAGCTCCGTGAGGCGGGCCGGCACTTCAAAGTCGGGGTTGGTCGGGTCGGCTTTTTCCATGATGCCGTCGAGGGTGGTGTAGAAGTCGTACTTCGTGCCGTCGGCGGGGGTGTAGGGCTGCACCTGGCCGTAGGCTACGCGCAGGGTGGAGTTGGCGTCGGGGTAGAACTTGCGCTGCGTCTGTTGCTGGCGCAGGCCGGCCACGTAGGTGCGCTGGAGCAGCGCAATGTTATCAGTAGCAGTAGTATAAGTAGGCAGAATGGCTGTGCGGTAGTGGCCGATGATGGCCGAAGCCAGCTGGGCCGCCGGGTCGTCGAGCAGGGCGCGGGCGTTGCCTTTGGCTACTTCGTTCAGCACGGCCTGGGCACTCTCGTTGCTGGTCAGGCGCGACTTGCCGTAGAGCTGCGCCACATAGGCATTCCAGCCGCCTTTTGCGCCGTACTGCTTCTGCAGATTCTTCACGTAAGCGGGCAGCAGGGCGGCAGGCGTACCGTTGGCGTAGAGTGGCAGCAGGGCGGCGGCTACCTTCTGGTCGGTGGCAATGGTGGTGTTCTTGAAGAAGTTGGACGTGCCACCACGGGCTTTTTCCACGGCCGCATTCAGCTCGGTGGCTGATGCTTTCTTGTCCACCATTTCGGCCAGCGGGAGCAGGCTGTTGGCATAAGCCAGCAGCTCAATGCCCAGCGCCGCCTCCGTCACGTAGTCACGGGCCAGGGTATAGTCGCGGTTGGTGGTGTAGTATTTCTGGAGCTGTGGCAGCAGGGTGGCATAGGCGGCGCGGCGGGCGTCGTCGCCGGAAGTGGCCCACTGCTGGAACACGGCTTCCTGCTCCTGCTTGCGCGTCACGGCATCGAGCTTTTTCAGGCCGCGCACCTCGCCAATCCACTTTTTCCAGTAGTTGGCAATGCTGGCGTACTTGGCCGCGTACTGAATGCGCACCCGGTCGGAGGCCTTCATGTCGGCATCCAGCACCTTCAGCTTGGCTTCCCGAATCCGGATTTTGGCCGGGTCCGACACCGAGTAGATTTCGTCTACGCCCCAGGAGGTCAGGTACTCGTTGGTGCGGCCGGGGAAGCCGAATACCAGCGTGAAGTCGCCGGGCTGCACACCGGCCAGCGAGATGGGCAGGTGGTGGCGCGGCTTGAAGGGTACATTCTGGGCCGAATACGGCGCGGGCTTGTTGTCGGGGCCGGCGTAGATGCGGAAGATGCTGAAGTCGCCGGTGTGGCGGGGCCAGGCCCAGTTGTCGGTGTCGCCGCCGAACTTGCCGATGCTGCTCGGCGGGGCACCCACCAGCCGGATATCCTGGAACACCTCCGTCACGAACATATAATATTCGTTGCCATTGAAGAACGGCCGGATAAACGCCTGGTAGTGCGTGCCCTGCACAGCGGCCTGCGCAATGCGCTGGATGTTGGCCTGCACCAGCTTTTCGCGGTCGGCTTCCTGAATATTCTGGGTCGGCACGCCGGTCAGCACCTGGCTGGTCACGTCTTCCATCCGCACGATGAAGGTGGCCGTGAGGCCGGGGTTGGTCAGCTCCTGCTCCCGGTTCATAGCCCAGTAGCCCTTCGTGAGGTAGTCATTTTCCACCGACGAGTGCTGCTGAATCTGGCCGTAGCCGCAGTGGTGGTTGGTGAGCAGCAGGCCCTGGTCGGAAATGATTTCGCCGGTGCAGCCGCCCCCGAACTGAACCACGGCATCTTTCAGGCTGCCCTGGTTGATGGAGTAGATCTGGTCGGCGGTGAGCTTGAGGCCCTTGCTTTGCATGTCGGCCTCGTTGAGTTGCTTGAGCAGCAGCGGCAGCCACATGCCTTCATCGGCGCGGGCCTGGGGGAGAAAGGAAAGGAATGTAAGGGCCAGCAGCGCCAGCCGCGAAGTAATGCGCATAGGAGGGGAATTGGTGAGCGAAACGCAAAGATAGCCAGCCCGGGGAGCCGACAGAAGGCAGACGCCTATTTGGGCGAAAGGCTGCACAAAAAAGCCCGGCCTACGAGGTAGACCGGGCTGCTAACATGGGCCGTTTCTGCTTAGGAATGTCCCAGCTCAGCTACGGCCGGGCCGTTCTGCGTGTTGGTGTTGGACGCCGCCGGCTTAATCGAAGCCGCCGGAATGTCGTCGGTTTCCTCAGTAGCATGCGTCTTTTCCCACTCGCGGAAGCGGGTAATTTCGCCCTGGAACTTCTCCACGAACCAGCTCAGCAGGGCCAGATCATCCAGAAAGCCCACTATCGGCACGAAGTCGGGCACCAGATCAATGGGGGACAGGGTGTAGAGCAGCACGCCCAGCGCCGACACGATGGTGCCGGTTTCAACCTGGCGGTAGTTGCCGCTGACGTAGTTGCGCACCAGCCGCACCACGGTGCGGGCCACATCAAAGAGCTGGCGGAACTTGTTGTCGCCGCTGTCTTTGCTGGCGAGCTTGTTGGCTACCTCATTGAGCACCAGCACCACCTTAAAGGGACGGCCCAGCAGCTTGCCGGCGCGGTTGAGAAACACGCTGAACAGCGCATTTTTGGAAATGGAAAGGCCTTTTTCGACGAGAGAGGACATAGAAGTGTTTTTCGTCGAGCTTACGCGGGGATGTGGGGAGGGGTTGTAGGGAGAGAATAGTAAGCCCGAATGGCTGCTTACCCTTTCATTAGGTAGGTATGGTAGGCGAAGAACTCCCGTAGCAGCGCGTACGCGTCGCGCGCTTCGTAATAGTTGGCGTGAGCGCCATACACTTGAGCAAAGTGCTGTTGCCTGAGAAGAAGCTTGGTGCGACTCAAATGAAAAAACTGGGAAACTACTATCACAGAGGAAAAGCCGCGTTTCTTGGCTATCACGGTGAAATTTTGAGCCGTAGCCTGGGTAGTGTTGCCCGCATTGTCAACCACAATTGCTGCTGCCGGAATACCACGGCGCAGTAAATACTGCTGCATTGCGGTGCCTTCGTAGTGCCCCTCCTTTCCCAGGCCGCCACTTACGACTATAGTGCTGCTTGTTCCTGCGTGGTACAGCTGAATTGCCTTATCCAAACGGGCCTGCAACCGGTCTGAGAGGCTCCCGTTGCTGTTAACGGTGTTGCCCAGCACCAATAAAGAGTCAGCAGGCTGCACATCATCAGTTAGTCCATCTGTTGCAATGCACAGAACGCCTAGTACAAGCCAAGCAGAAAGCAGCAAGAACAGGGCTTTACTAGTTGATTTTAAGAGGTATAGCAATTCGTGTTTTGCCAGATGGCTAGTATAAGCAATGGGTTTATTTCTAGCTATTGCCAATCGTATTTAACAATGGCCACTGCTGTTTACTTGCCTTGCTATGTACTAATGCTGGTGTTCAACATCGGCACTATCTTGACAGGACGCCCCAGCAGCGTGACGGTGCAGCTGAGCAATATACCGAATAGCGCGTTGTTGGAAATAGAAAGGCTTTTTCGACAAAACAGGGCATGGGCGGGAGTTGGGAGTAAGTAGCTCTACGATTTCGGGCAGTGCGTGCGGAGTTATATAGCGCGGTGGTGGGCCTGGTAAGCGGAAATTTGTGGTACGTTTGCTCTATGAGCCTCTTTTCGCCTCCCGACGCTACCGAGTACGCCCCGTATTATGGTACCTACGTTCGCCTCATCACCGCTGATCCGCTGGCGGCCCTGCAGACGCAGCCGGCCGAATTGCGTCGGCTGCTCGCGGGCCTGACCGAGGAACAGGCGCAGTTCCGGTACGCGGCCGGCAAGTGGAGCATCAAGGAAATGCTGGTGCACATGATTGATACGGAGCGCATTTTCGCCTACCGCGCCCTGCGCATCTCACGCGGCGACACCACGGCGCTGCCCGGCTTCGAGCAGGACGACTACGTGCCCACTTCGGAAGCCGATGCCCGCCCCCTGGCCAGTATTCTGCACGAATATGACACTGTGCGGGCGGCCACGCTCAGCCTGCTGGGGTCGTTCAGCGCGGCGCAGCTCAGCCGCCGGGGCACCGCCAGCGGCCAGCCCGTGAGCGTGCGGGCCATGAGTTTCATCATGGCCGGGCACGAAGCACACCATCTGCATATATTGCAGCAGCGGTATCTGCCGCTGCTGGCTGCCTAAGGCATTCCTGCCAACAACACCCCGGCGTCTGGCACCGTTATGCTGGTAAGTTCTCATTCTCTAATTCCCCACTACCATGGCTAAAGCACAGGAGCCCCGCAAAGAAAAAAAGAAAGAGCCGGCCAAAACCACCAAGGAAAAGAAAGCCGCCAAAGAAGAGAAAAAAGCCCTGAAGGCTCGCCAGCAGGACTAACAAAAAGGCCTCTACCAATATGGTAGAGGCCTTTTTGCATCTAGAGCGTGTAATACACTTCCTTTTCCTTGTCGTGGTGCTTGAGGTAGCCGTGCAGCGTGAGCTTGATGAGGGTGCGGTAGGCGCGGCGCTTCCCGATGTTGAGCAGCTTCATGTACTGCGCCAGCGTGATGCGGGCGTGCTTGCCCAGGTACTCAAGCACGGCCAGTTCGTCCTTGTTGAGCGGTAGTTTTTCCAGCCGCGGCATGTCCAGGGCATCGTGGCGCTGCAGTACCTTTTCGGTGAGCTGGCTGGTTTGCACACTTTCGTCGCGCACCCGTACGTAGCCGCGCCAGTCGCCCTCGGCTACCTGGGCGCGGTGCGGCTTGAGCGCGCTTTCGGGCACCGTCACGATGAGCACCGTGCGGCCGTCTTCTTCCCACTCCTTAATATAAAGCGTCAGGGCAGGCTCTACGTAGTGCAGCGCGGCCTGGCGCAGCAGGTATATTTCCTCTTCTGCGTCGCGCACGCCCACAATCCGGCCATCATCCTCCACGCCCACCAGCACCTGCCCGCCGTGAGTGTTGGCCAGCGACGCCAGGGTGCGCGAAATGCGCGACGGATGCGTGGTCTTCTTCTTGAATTCCAGCTGCTCGCCCTCGCCCCGGCGAATGAGTTCCTGCAAATCGGTCATGTGGAAGATACGGTTGGCGCGGCCTGGCAGATGCGACCGCTGCGTGGCGTGTGCCGGTAGAAGCTTACGAAACGCCGGTTTCCTCCTCCGAAATGCGCCAGAGCCGGGCGGCTTCGGTGCGGCTCTGCGACCGGGAAGAGCAGCGGCCGGGCCGTTGGTTTTTGAAATACGTCCCGCTTACCCGTGCTACGTCCGGAGACGTAGCCAGATAGAGGCTGGTGCGCGCACCCTGCTCCGGACTGATCATGAACGGTTTGGCCGGCCACCACAGCGCTTTCATGCCCCAGGAGCTGCCCGGATGCACCAGCCCCGTATCAACCAGGCCGGGGTGCAGACAGTTGGCCGTCACGTTGGTGAGCTCCAGGCGGTGCGCCAGTTCGTTGGTGAACAGGATGTTGGCCAGTTTGGAATCGGCGTAGGCCGTGAGCCAGCTGTACTTTTCGGGGTTGTTGCGCGCCTCCTGTAGCGGCTCTATCTCGCCCAGCCAGTGCGCCTCCGAGGCCACTGTCACGATACGTCCGGCTTTGGCTTCGCTCAGCAGCGGCAGCAGCAGGTTAGTGAGGGCAAACACCGCCAAGTGGTTGGTCGCCCAGCTCAGCTCGTGGCCTTCCTCCGTGATGGTCAGCGGCCCCGGCATAATACCGGCATTGTTCACCAGAATGTCCAGCTGGCTATGGTCGCGCTGCAGGTCGGCGGCCAGCTGATGCACGTTGGCCAGCAGCGACAGATCCGTGAGGCGCACTTCCAGCTGAGCTTCCGGGATGGCAGACTGAATGGCGGCGCGGGCCTGCTCGGCCTTGTCGGGGTTGCGGGCCACCAGCACCACGCGCGCCCCACGGCGGGCCAGCTCGCGGGCCGTCACCAGCCCGATGCCGCTGCTGGCCCCCGTTACCAGTGCCGTTTTACCATGAAGAGAAGGAATAGAAGGTGCGGCCATGCGCAGAAAAAGAAGATGAAGAAAAAAGCGGCTGGCAAACTGGCCCAGGGGTGTAAACGGAAAAGTACGGGTCAGAAGTTCTGCCAATCTTTCGCGCCTGCCCGTCTGTTGTGCCAGCAGGCTCGTGTAGAGCTACAACAAAAATGCCGCCCCCATTGCTGGGAGCGGCATTGCAATGTATGCGCTCAACAAACGCACCCTAGAAGGGCAGGTCGTTGTCGTCGTCCGAAGCAATAGGAGCGGAGGAGGCGCGCAGGTTGGGGTTCTGGTTCTGAGCCGGAGCAGCTGCCCGGGGAGCCGACTGCTGGTAGCCACCACCCTGCGGAGCCGCAGCGCCGCCGGCGGCCGGCTCAATGCGCCAGGCTTCCAGGTTGGTGAAATACAGCATCTGGCCGTTCTTGTTGAAGCCGCGGCCCCGCAGGTTGAACGCAATTTTAACCTCGTCTCCTACTTTATATTGGTCG
Organism: Hymenobacter psychrotolerans DSM 18569; assembly: GCF_900142395.1. Classification (GTDB taxonomy): domain Bacteria; phylum Bacteroidota; class Bacteroidia; order Cytophagales; family Hymenobacteraceae; genus Hymenobacter; species Hymenobacter psychrotolerans. The sequence goes on from NZ_FRAS01000005.1 coordinate 122,798, forward strand.
ATGAGAGCAGTTTTGTCCTGCACCAGTTGGAACTTGATATGCTCAGGGTACTGGCCATCTACAACTTCCAGCACGAATTCGCGCTTGCGGAATTTCTCGCTCACCTGCTGTTCGTCGAAGATTTCGTGCAGGCGGCCGGTAGCATCGTAAGCCATAAGGGTAATAGTTTGTGGGGGTGAAAACAGTCTATCAAACGTACGAAAAAAAACGGGTTTCGGCTACTCTTCTTAGCACGGTCGAGCTGCACTGGCCTACGTACCTTTGCCTTACGTTTCCACTTTTCTTTCTGCTGCTCTGCTCATGAATTTTCCTTTCGCGCTAGCCATCCACGGAGGTGCCGGCACCATTTCGCGCCAGCTGATGACCACCGACAAAGAACAGGCGTATCAGGCGGCGCTGCTCCAAAGCCTGGAGGCCGGCCATACCATTCTGCGTGAAGGCGGCGCTGCCCTGGATGCCGTGGAGGCTGCCGTGCGCAGCCTCGAAGACTGCCCCCTGTTCAATGCCGGGCGCGGAGCCGTATTCACCCACGAGGGGCACCACGAAATGGACGCCGCCATCATGGATGGCCGCAACCGTGCCGCGGGCGCCGTGGCCGGCGCCCGCGCTGTGCAGAACCCGATTCGGGCGGCCCGCCTCGTGATGGAAAAAACGGACCATGTGCTGCTGGCCTACCCCGGCGCCGACGAGCTGGCCCGGGAGCATGGCCTGCCGCTGCAGCCCGCCGAATACTTTTTCACGCAGCAACGCTACGACCAGCTGCAGGAGGCGCTGCAGGAAGGCCGCATGCGCCTCGACCACTCCGAGCCGGTGCCCATGACAACTACGGCGCCCATTGCCGAGCCCGGCGCTTTCCCGACCAGCGAAGATCCGAAGAAGAAGATGGGTACAGTGGGGGCGGTGGCCCGCGACCAGCACGGCAACCTGGCCGCCGCCACCAGCACCGGTGGCATGACCAACAAGCGCTACTCCCGCATCGGCGACTCGCCCATCATCGGGGCGGGCACTTTCGCCGACAACCGTACCTGCGCCATCAGCTGCACCGGGCACGGCGAGTTTTTTCTGCGCGCCCTGGCCGCCCACGACATCAGCTGCCTGATGGAGTACCGCGGCCTGAGCCTGACCGAGGCCTGCCGCATTGTGGTGCACGACAAGCTGGCGCCCATCGGCGGTGAGGGCGGACTGGTGGCCGTGGATGCGGCTGGCAACATTGCCTTGCCCTTCAACTCTGAGGGCATGTACCGGGGCAGTATCGGCTCCGCTTCCTACCTGTACGTCGGTATCTACAAGGACTAGCCAGTCGGGCTTTTTCTGCGTCTATATATATAAGGAGTAGTGCCAGAACGCCTCAACAGCAGAAAAGCCGGCCTTCTTGGATAAGAAGGCCGGCTTTTCTGCTTGTAAGTAAGCGTCTTAGCTGCTGGCTGGCACCGTAAGGTTAGCGTCCTGGCCGGCAGTCATCCGAACGGAGTCGGCGGCCTGCTGGCGCAGCTTCAGGTCGGGGTAGAATTCGCGCTGGCGTACATCGTAGAGGTTGCCCTTCACCAGCACGTGCAGCAGCATGCTTTCGATGGAAATGGCCTCGCCCTTTTTGGCGGCGGCGGCATTGTTGTGCTCCAGCTTGTGCCCGTCCATGATAACGACCAGATTAGAGCCAATAGCCTCTAACTGGTTGCCCTCCGTGATGAGGACGCCGGTGTCTTCGCCCAGCCCGATACCAATGAGCTTGGGGTGCAGCGCCACGGACTCAATCAGCCGGCCGAACCGGCCGCGCTTTACAAAGTGCGAATCGATGACCACACTGTCGATCAGGCCCAGACCCGGCCCCATCTTTACGGCGCCTTTCATAAGGGCATCGGGCACGCTGCCGCCTTTGATCATGGTTTTGGACATGGCCATGGCGCCGGCCGAAGTGCCGGCAATGATGAAATTGGGCTGCTCATAGTAGCGCTGCTTCAGCACTTGGAGAAACTCGGAGCCACCAAACATTTCAGTGAGCCGCGACTGATTGCCGCCGCTTATCATTACTACATCGGCCTGCCGCAGGCGCTCCAGGTACTCGGGCTGCCGGGCATCTTCAGGCGTGCGGATGTCCATAATGTTCACGTTGTTGCAATTGAGCATCGTGAACGAGGAAATATAGATGCGGGCTACTTCTTCCGGAATCATGGAGGCGGTGGTAATCACCTCAATGCGCGGGTCTTCTTTGCCCGATTCCAGAATGACCCGTTTCAGAATGCCCAACTCGAAAAAGTTGAGGTAGTATTTCTTCTTGGTGCGGGGATTGGGATACGTGCCCTTGTCCTCGTTGCCGCCAATAGCAATAAGCTTACCGAGTGGTTTGGAAGTCATCAACGCAAAAATCAACTGAAAGAAAACGAAATGTAAACCTAGGCTGGCCCGAATGCAAGCTTCGGGCCAGCTAGACTAGTGCTGAGCTTGCAAAAATAAAGGCTCAGCTAAAAAGCGGGATTAGGGCTTGCCTACCAGTACGTCGAAGGTGCTGGTTGCGACGGAGTGGTAGTTGGGCCGGGCCTGCGCATACAGCTGGCGGGCCCGCGCCGCGCCGCCGGGCGTTGTGAGCAGGGCCTTGTAGAGCGGGGTCAGGAATTTGCGCCGCCCCACGCGGGTCAGGAACTGGTGCAGCGCTTCATCGGCGGCGGCGTAGCCGGCCGTGATGGTGTGCGGGAACCAGGCCGCCAGAATTTCTGAGTTGCCGGAATGGGTAAAACCGAATGCCGCATCCAGCTCGGACAGTTGCGCCGGACTAATGCCCGCGGGCAGGCCGTGCAGAAAATGCACCCACTCGTGGCTGCTCCACTCATCCGTATTCAGCACGCGCGCCGGGGTGCCCTGCTGCCAGTTCTGCAACGCATCGTCTACGGCCTCGAACCGGGTGGAGCCAATAGGAGGAGCGCCGGCCGGAATACCGGGGCCGTGTATCCAGGAATCAAGCTGCAGCTTTTCCGCCAGGCCCGGGTGCTGGTCGAGCAGCTCGTGGCGCAGGTACGCAATGAAAGATGCCGTGTCCATACTCTGGAAACTATGGCGGGCGAAGTACTCCTTGATAAAGGTGTCGAGAGCGGGCCGGCCAACAAGGTGCTCGAGCGTGAGCAGAAGGTAGTCGCCTTTTTCGTAGGCTATTTCATTGAGTCCTTCGTCCGGGTCGCGGCCGGTCAGGTTGAGGTGCAGATGGGTATCGGGGCTGGTGGCGCCGAGCTCGGCTATGGTATCAAGCAGGGCTGAGTGACCCAGCACCTGCAGCATGTCGGAGTAGGGGCGGCCGTAAAGCGCCTCCATAATGCGTCGCTCGAAGTACACCGTGAAGCCTTCGTTCAGCCAGAAGTCGTTCCAGGTGGCGTTGGTTACGAGGTTGCCGCTCCAGGAATGGGCCAGCTCGTGCGCCACCAAGCTGGTCAGGCTACGGTCGCCGGCCAGAATGGTGGGTGTTACAAATGTTAAACGCGGGTTTTCCATGCCGCCAAACGGAAAGGAGGGAGGCAGCACCAGCAAATCGTACCGTTCCCAGCGGTAGGGACCATACAGGTCTTCGGCGGCCGTCACCATTTTCTCCACATCTTCAAACTCGCTGGTTGCGACGGGCAGCGTCACGGGCTCGGCATAGATGCCGGTGCGCGCACTCAGCGGCACAAACTCCAGGTCGCCGACGGCCAGCGCCATCAGGTAAGCCGGTATCGGCTGATCCATCCGGAACTGGTACTCGCCGGCTTCGTTGCGCTCCTGCGGGTTGCTGGCGCTCATCAGGGCCAGCAGCTCAGCCGGCCCCTGCACCCGGGCCTCGTAGGTGAAGCGGATGCCGGGCGAGTCCTGGCAGGGCAGCCAGGTGCGGGCCAGAATAGCCTGCGACTGGGTGAACAGAAACGGCTGCTGGCCGCCGGCCGTTTGCTCCGGGCGCAGCCACTGCAGCGCTGCCGCGCGGGGCGTCGTCTGGTACCGGATGCTGACCGCCGTTGTATCGGGGCGGATGGTGATGCGGAGCGGCTGACCCAGAACAGCATCATCAGCGCCCAGCTCAAATGGGGTAGGCTCTCCGGTCGGGCCGTCCAGCAGCACGGCTTCCAGCAGCAGGCCGCGGGTGTCCAGCAGCAACTCGGTGGCACCGGAGTTGCGCAGCTGCCACGTAGCCGTGCCGCTCAGCGTTTGGGTCTGAAAATCTACCGTCAGCTCCAGCGCCAAATGACGGACACTAACCTCGGCGGGCCGGGCATAACTGTGCGGATCGGGGGTGGAGGCAAACGCGGTAGCAGCAGAATCAGACATAGAACAAGACGAAACAAGTGAACCGCAACCGGCTGGCTGCGGCGGCAAATCACGGGCAAAGATAGCCAAAACTGCCCGCGCGACTTGGCGCACGGCGTGGCCGCCGTGCTGGAAGCGGGCCATGCCGCGCCTTCTGTAAGCTACTGCACGGCTGACAATACTTCCCTACTTAACGCTTCGCAACAGCCGCGCTATAGGGTGGTCTACGAGCAAAACCACTATCTTGCAGGCAGAGTGCTAAGCTGCACCGTGGGCAACTAATAGGCCCCGAACGCAGTAAAACGCGAAGTTGGCTTCCCGCAGGTTTCGGCCTGGCAGGGAAGGCCCGCTACTCGTTGTTTTAGTCTCTCTTACCTACCTGCATGAATTCACCATTTCGTCCGGCCTTCCTGACTACTCTGCTGTTCTGGCTTCTGAGCCTCACGATGCTGGCCTCTGCCTCATCGTGCAGCCAGGAGCAGAAAGAGAAAATCAAGGAAGCCCTGCCTGGCGGCCCGGCCAAAGCCGGTGGCCCTCAGCCTACCCTCGACAGCGTGTACATTGTTCAGTACATGAGCGCCGAGCCCAAGTTTAAAGATCAGATTGAGTGGGGCAAGAAGTTCTACCGGGAGCGAAACTTCCGCCTTGGCTGGTTTCGCAACCACGAGCTTGTGCCGCAGGCCCGGACCATGCTGGGCGTCATTACCAAAGCCGCCGACGAGGGCCTTGACCCTAAAGAATACAAAACCAAGGACTTCGACAAGCTCTTTGCTGATCTGGAAGCGGCTCAGTCTGACTCCGTTAAGCGCAATGCACTGGAGAAGGAAATAGACGTGGCCCTATCGGGTACCTACTTCAACTGGGCTTCCGATTTCTACCGGGGCACCGTAGACCCGCGCGCCGTCAAGACGATTGACTGGCAGGTAAAGCGCAACAAAATCAAGCTGCATAAGGCGCTGATGACTATTCTTAAGGAGCGGGAAAGCACGTATCCTTATTACGAGTTCGAGCCTCTGCACACCGAATATGATCAGCTGAAAAAGGCGCTGGCCGAATACCGTACTCTGCAGCGTAACGGCGGCTGGCCGACCATTCCGGCCACTACCAAGCTCAAGCCGGGCCAGACTGCGCCGGCGGTTGCCGTGCTCCGCCAGCGTCTGCTGGGCACGAAGGCGCCCGCCCCAGAGCCTGCTGCTGCTACCGCAGCCGGAGTTACCCCGGCCCGTACGGTGTCCAATACCAGCGTGGCGGGCACGGCACCGGCAGCGGCTACCGGCGAGAAATATGATGAAGAACTGGTGCAGGCCGTAAAGGAATTTCAAACCCAGAACGGGCTCAAGCCCGACGGCGTAGTAGGGGGCGAAACGCTACGCCTGCTCAACATTCCTGTCGCGCAGCGCATCGATCAGCTGATCCTGAACATGGAGCGGTGGCGCTGGATTCCGAAGCGGTTCGAGCCCAATTATCTGCTGGTGAATATTCCGGATTACAAGCTGCACATGATCGAAAACAACAAGGAGGTTTTCGATATGCGCGTCATTGTAGGCAAGGCCCTGAACGCTACGCCGGTCTTCAGCGACAAGATGGAGTACGTGGTACTGGCCCCTTACTGGAACGTGCCGTTCAGCATTATCGATAAGGAACTGCGCCCGAAGCTGGCCGCCGATCCGCACGGCACGCTCGACCGGCTGGATATGGAAGTGGTGAAAGGCTCCGGCAGCAAGGCTACCCCCGTAGACCCGGGCAGCATCAACTGGGCCTCCCTGACTCCTGCTACCTGGAAGTACACGCTGCGCCGTCGGCCCGGTCCCAAGAACGACCTCGGGGATGTGAAGTTCATCTTCCCCAACTCCAACGACGTCTATCTGCACGACACGCCCAACGACCAACTGTTCAGCCAGGCCAAGCGCGGCTTCAGCCACGGCTGCGTACGGGTGGAGGAGCCACTGAAACTGGCGGAGTACCTGCTGCGCAATAAGCCCGGCTGGGACATGGCCAAGATCGAAGAAACCATAGCTGCCGGCGAAGAGAAGTACGTCAGCCTGAAGGAGCATTTGCCCGTGTATCTGGTGTACTTCACGGCATGGGTTGACCAGAGCGGCAACGTACATTTCCGAGATGATATCTACGGCCACGATAAGTCCCTAGCCAAAGAGTATTTCAACTAGAGTTTCCTTAGCAGTGGCAGCCATCTGCTGCGCTGCTAAGTTGCGGCCTGCGACCCTGGCTTCTCACTACTTGAGAAGGCAGGGTTTTTTATAGCTACTACCTGAGCTTCTAAATCATTGAAAGGAAAAGGAAGATTGTATAGAGCGCCCTGCTGTTTACATCTGTGTTAGATATGTAAACAGCGTAGAATGTCGGAATGCAGAGCTTGATTCTAAATGTAAATAGAAGATACAAATGTATGTGACGTTGAGAGAGGGCAGGTGCGAGAATATTACCTGTACATTTGTAATCATACAAAGTACAGTGCGTCGTGGTAGATAGAATAAGAGAACTTCTGGAGGCAAAGCAGCTTACTCCAACGCAGTTTGCGGATGTAATCGGTATTGCCCGGCCCATCGTGAGCCATATTCTGAGTGGGCGCAACAAGCCCAGCCTCGAAGTGGTGCAGAAAATCATTGCAGCCTTCCCAGACCTGGCAATGCCCTGGCTTTTGACCGGGGCTGGCCCTATGTCAGCACTACCCAGCTTGGCTGAGACAGTACATGCGGCTGCACCACCGAAGAAAGTATTCGTAAAAGGGCCAAAAGAGCCTCCTCAGGCGCAGCAAGACCTTGCCTTCGATACCCAGGACCAAATAGCGCCTTTAGCGGCTGCAGACGGCAGATTTGCCCTTGCTAGCAGCGTGGCTCCTGCTGCTGTGCCTACCCCTGCCAGTGCGGCGCCCGTTCAAACAACTGCTACACCGCCTGTAGCGGCTCGGCAGGTAGCCGCGGCACCCCCACAATCCGCTGCCAGCGCCACGCTTGCGGCGCCCGGATTCCCTGGCCCTGAGCCAACCGCTCAGGTGGCCGTTGAAAGGCCGGCTGCTGTGCCAGTATTACCAGCCTTGGCAGTTGCAGAAAAGCCTATCCGTCGCATCGTCATCTTCTATCAGGACGGAACTTTTAGTGACTTCCAACCTGAGCGCTAGAAGGCTGTTTAGTGGATGGATTTAGGTTGTGGCGTCACGTGCAGTTATATGCTGGCTGCTGACAGAGCCATAAGACCCAGTGCAATTTGTCAGTACCTCATATATGACTTGCTAAATGGAGGTGTAAGGCATCCAATATGGGTGCTTTACACCTAGAGAATAGGAGCATAATTATTGGCAGTAATACAATTTGTCATAGTCCTTAGAACTGGCGTGATTTAATGAAATTAACAAGAGTATAAAGCACTGTATTTGAACTATATGGATAATTATTTTGAAGTGTTGGTTTATGGTATTTTGGTCCCTGTGGGCAGCGGTAATGTGCTGAATTAGTCGATGTCTATCATTAGGCGCTAATAGCTTGCGGAAGCAGACTGCTTACTAAAGAGCTTGACAGCAGCTAACGCGTAGAAACGTCTAAGTTTCTTGGCTGCTAAGTCGGCTAATGATGTTGGCGATGCTAAAATATGTAACCAATTTATTTGTGCGTTACAGCGGCTGGAAATCAGACCAAGCTATATGTTAGTGCATTGCCCCCTCGCTCACCTAGGCAACACTTTCTGGTAGATTAACAGCCCGCCATACCTGAGCAATTCCGTTGCTGCATTCAGTGTCTGCAGAGTACAACGAGTGGCATTACTTTTCTGTTTACTTATGTAAGTACTGGAATCTTCTATAGTCTACGTAGGAATGGCCTGCACAGATTGAGCCGGGAAATCCAATCTTTCGGAAGCTTTGCGTTTTTAGGGGTGCTGCTTACCTTTGGGCTATGAAAAAATTCCGTCTGCTCTTCCTGCTTGCTGCCAGCGCTCCACTGTTTCTGACTTCCTGCTCACAGGCTCCCGACGCTGAGAAAGATCCGAACGCCGATGCCGAATACAAGCGTAGCCACCGTCCTGAGGGCTACCGCGAAGCTCAACGCAGCAACGTCAACTAGCAGCCGCCCGACTCGCTGGCTTTAGCGCTGTGCTGGCGCTGCTAGGCCACTTCTAGTGTAGAACAATACAGAAAGCCCCATCTGACCTGTGTCGGATGGGGCTTCAGGTTTTGAACCACCCCGCGAGTGGCAGTTGGTGAGTGGCTTAGGCCGGCACGCTATGGGGGAGCAGCAGATCCGGCAACTGAATGTCCGCCAGCAAGGGCTGTTCCAGCAGATCGGCCCAGGTGCGCAGGTACAGCACCACATCGTCGCGCTGGTTGTGGCGGAGGGTGTTTCGGCGTTCGAAGGGAATGGCCGCCAGAATCGCCGGGTCGGAGAGACGCTCTAGGTGCGTCAGACTGGCCCGCGTAAAGCCAGCGGCCAGCATCTCATCAATAGTCTGGTCGATGGGAAGGCCGCTGGTGGGGCAATAGTCGATAAGCTGCCGCTCCCAGTCGCCGTAGCGCTGCATGGCGCGGGTATGTATCTCGGCTTTCGTGAGCCGGGTAACAGTTTGCGCCAGGTGGCCGCAATTGCAGCTGCCCATGTGGCCCCATTGGTAGGGAGCCTGGGTGGACAGGCGCTGAGCTGTTTCGCGAAGCGCCTGAATGACGGCGAGGGTACGTTGAGCCATGAGACAGAGAAAGAATGCGCGGCGGTGGCAACGGCGCCACCAGCTATAAAAGCCTTCAAGCCTGCATTTTGTTTGGATTTTCCTGGCCCCAGCCAGGCGCTGGCTTTGCAGGCCGCGCTTGGTAAGCAACCAAAAAAGGCCCTGGCAAGTAGCCAGGGCCTCCAAGTTGAAAAGCCCCATCAGAGGGGCTATCCTAAGACGTTACTGCGTGCGTCCGCCGCCGTTGCCACCCCGGAACCGCCGGTTCTGGCCTCCGCCAGCCGACCGCTCACCCGCCGGGCGCGCCGACGAACCGGCGGCAGGACGGGCACTGCTGTGGCTGCGCTCCTGGCCGCCGCGCTGGGCTCCGCTGGCCTGGCCGGGACGCGGTGCACGGGAGGAAGAGCCGTTTCCTTCGCGGCCTGGGCGCGCTGGCCGGCCGGCCGGGCCTTTCGGCCGCTTGATAGGGGCGCCACCGTGCAGCAGCACAGGAGCAACCTGGTCCGTGGCATACGGGTGGTCCTCCACCACGTCAATCTGACGGCGAATCAGCTTCTGAATATCCTGCAGGTAGGCGCGCTCCTCGTCTTCCACAAACGTGAAAGCCGTACCGAAAGCCCCGGCCCGGCCTGTGCGCCCGATGCGGTGCACATACGTTTCGGGCTCATTGGGTACCTCGTAGTTGATGACGTGGGTTAGCTCGTCAACATCAATACCACGAGCCGCAATATCCGTGGCCACCAGTACCCGTGTGCTGCCGGCCTTGAAGTTGCTCAGGGCGCGCTGGCGGTGGTTCTGCGACTTATTGCCGTGAATGGCTTCGGCCGGAATGTTCACCTTGGCCAGCGCCTTTACCACTTTATCGGCGCCGTGCTTGGTGCGCGTAAACACCAGCACGCGGCGGATGCTCATATCCTGCAGCAGGTGTTCGAGCAGGGCGGGCTTGTCGCCTTTATCTACCAGATACACGGCCTGCGTCACGGTATCAGCGGTGCTCGATACCGGCGTTACGGCCACTTTCACCGGGTTGGGCTTCAGGATGCTGGCCGCCAGCTCCTGAATCTGGCCGGGCATGGTGGCCGAGAAAAACAGCGTCTGCCGGGAGGTAGGCAGCTTGGGCAGAATCCGCTTGATGTCGTGGATGAAGCCCATGTCGAGCATCCGGTCAGCTTCGTCCAGCACAAATACTTCAATGTGGCGCAGGTCAATAAAGCCCTGGCCCATCAGGTCGAGCAGGCGGCCGGGCGTGGCAATCAGCACTTCCACGCCGCGCTTAAGCAGCTGCACCTGGCTGTGCTGGCTTACGCCCCCGAAAATGACGGTGGAGCGCAGCTTAGGCAGATGCCGGCCGTAGGCTTTGAAACTTTCGCCAATCTGAATGGCTAGCTCGCGGGTGGGCGTAAGCACGAGGCAGCGGATGCGGCCCGGCGCGTGGCGCTCTACCTGCGCGGTCTGGTGCAGAATCTGCAGAATAGGGACGGTGAAAGCGGCCGTCTTGCCGGTTCCGGTCTGTGCTACGCCCAGCAGGTCGTGGCCTTCCAGCACGTGCGGAATAGCCTGTTGCTGGATAGGAGTGGGCGTGGTGTAGCCTTCTTCGTGCAGGGCACGCAGGATGGGCTCAATAAGGTTAAGGTCGTCGAAGAGCATCAAAGGGAAATGAAAAAACAAGGCCGCCCGGCTGGGCGGCACAACTAGCTGTGCATACGGTTGAGGCTGCAAAGGTCGTTGGTTTTGCGCCGATATACAGATTTCGGCCTCAGGCAAGGCCGCAAAGCCGCCCCGGACCGGGCTGGCAACCGGGTGAAAAAGCAGCTCTACATTGCCAAAGGCGAATAAATCAAGTATGCTGCATCCTGAATAATGCGCCAGTTTTATTCAGGCAAAGGAGTGGCTGACAGCAGAATATAAGAAGCGGAAGCCTGCTTCTGTGCCGGCCGGCGGCCGGTGGCTGTCTGGGTATAACCCCCGTTCAAGCGTTTTCCGTTTACTTTCCCGAAAAATAACTTCGCTTTCTGCCACACACTATGAAAATAACTGACCGCAAGACTGCCTACGACGGCCATTTTAAGCTCCGGGTGCTTACGCTGCAGGACGGCGACGACCAACTGAAGCGGGAGCGGTTTGAGCCAGGAAGGGCCGTAGCGGCGCTGGTCTGGGACACACAGCAGCAGCAGTACCTGCTGACCCGCCAGTACCGGATAGGGCCGGAAAGCCAGATGGTGGAGCTGCCCGCCGGCATGATAGACGGAGACGAGGCACCCGAAGCGGCTATCCGGCGCGAGGTGCAGGAGGAACTCGGCTACGACATCGACCAACTGGAGCAGATTGCCCGCATCTATCCTTCACCGGGCACAAGCGCCGAAATCATTACTGTGTTTTTTGCAGAGGTGAGCCACCAGTCGGGCCAGGGTGGCGGGCTGGCTGAAGAGCACGAGAAGATTGAGCTGGTGCCGATGAGCCGCACCCAACTGCAGCAATATGAGTTCGAAGATGCCAAAACCATTCTGGCGGTGCAGTGGGCGCAGTTGAACCAAAAGTAAAAACGGTAAATCAGCGTTATAAGTGTTTTAACAAATGGATGTACATAGAAAGGGCCTCACTATTTGGTGAGGCCCTTTCTATGTACATGTCTGTTTTTTAGTCTACTGTGCTTTCACAATGTACTCAAAGGTCTGTTTCGTCTTAATGTCGTTGATTAGCAGTGAAAGGTCCTGCGGAGCTTCTGTTTTAACAAATGGGATAGTGCGTTTGCTCACATACAGGTCTCGGTTCCAGAAGCGGCCCTGGCCTCCTTCTAGTGCCGGCACGTTGAAAACTTCTTTGCCTTCTTTGTCTTTGGCCACTACGCTCAGATAAGACGGGTCGGCGTTGGCGCCACCCCGGCGATACATCGTTACGGTGAGCTGGCCGCCGGCCGGCAGCTGGCCTAGGCGCCGCTGGTACGTGGTATCGGCCCAGGAATTCATTTTGCGCAGCACATCAATTTCCGTGAGCAGCTCGGCATAGGGCCGGTAGGCTACCCGCGTCACGCAGGCATCTACTTCGGCATCTTCGTCGGTGTTTTTGGTTACGTTCAGCACGTGCTGGCATTCCTCGTCCTTTTTAGGACGCAGATACTTTTTGCGGGGAGTGCCGGGCATGTACTGAGCCGAGGCCAGCAGCGTGCAGAGCAGCAGGGTAGCGAGGAGAAAAGCTTTCTTCATAGGGGCAGAAACAGATAAAAGCCGGCCGTCCGGTTTTCGGTATGCAAAGGTACACACGGATAAAGGCCATTTCGCTAGGTTTCGTCCAAAAACTCAGCAACTCTCCCAACGCCCGCACCGCGGGCCGGCAGGCTGTTGCCGGATAGCAGCCATGAGGGCCGACGGCAGCAAGGACGCGGGGCGGCCGGGGCATGAGTAGTCGGGGCCGCCGGGCCGGGTAGGGAGCCAACCCGCTGTCTGGTGCCGATAATGGCGTAAGTTTGGTTACTTTTCAAGGACAATTTCTGGTCTGCTTCCGCTGCGTATGAGGGTTTTGCTGACGCTGGTCTTGGCGGTATGCTGGCTGAAGCTGTGCGCACAGCCGTCCGCCGGACTCCACCTGTACACCGATGCACAGGGCCGCTTCCGGTTTGCGTATCCGCCGGGGTGGCAGCTGCAGCAAACCGGCCGGCAGCTGATCCTAACCCCCGGCGCAACCGGGCCAGCGTCCGCCCCGCCGGCCCTGACCATCGTTGTGCTGCCCGATACGCTCAGCCGCCTGCCCACCCGCACCCGGCAGGACACGCTTTGGCACAGCATCCGGCAACTCCCGCAGGCGCAGGTGCTGCAGGTGGCGGAGCAGGCCGCCGGCAGCTACCAGCAGCTACGCTACGACTACACCTATGCCGCCGATTCCGCGCTGCCCGGTGCCCGTATCCGTGTGCTCGGGCGCCGGCTCTGGCGCGGCGGCTCCGAGTATCAGCTGGAGTACCGGGCGGCGGGCGGCCCGGAAACCCAGTGGCTGCAGGCCCGGCAGCTGCTAGAATCGTTTGCTTTCCCCAACGCCGACGTAGCGGCCCCGCGCACCCGAGCCCCGCAGCAGCTCTGCGACGACAAGATGTACGGTATTGCGGCCCTGCGCTACCGCAACGACCTGTGGGAAGACGACTGCCGCACGATTCACGAGTTTTCTGTGGCTGACCCCAGCCGGCCGCCCCGCATTCACCGGCAGGTGCTGCCTTTCCAGTCCTATGCCCTCACCAAAGGCTTCGACAACTGCCTGTATTCGGTAACCAAAGCCCCCACCAACGCGCCCGAATACGTGTACCGCTACGACCCGGCCACGCGCACTGGCCGCTATACTTCCTGGCAGCTGCCGGCACAGGGGCCGGCAACCGTCTGGATAGCAGCGGCTACCGACGAGCGGGGACGCCTGTTTTTCAGCACCTCCGATGCCAGCAAGCTGGTCAGGGTAAACCCCGCAGATGGGGCCGTGCAGCTTGTGTGGAGCACTGACCCGGTGCGGCAGGCGGCGTACTACGCAGCTATTGCGCTTGATGGAGCCGGCTCACACGGCAATTTCTGCCTCGATACCGCCGGCACCCTCTACCAGGTCTACAGCACCGACGGCTCACTGATAAAAATTGACCTGAAAAGCCGCAAGCCTGCTCCGCAACTACTCCCGCTTGCCGGCCTGCCGGAGCGCGGCGGCTACAGCGACCTGCTGTTCCACTACGATGCAGCCGGCCGGCGGCGCCTGTATCTGGCCGGCCCGAAGGCGCTGTACTGGGTGGATATGGCGAGCGGGCAAACCCATTTCGTCCGGCGCGGCGTGTATACGGATCTGGCGGGCTGTAACCTGTTTCGTGCGCCCTCAGGCCCGGCTGCCCCGGCCGCGCTGGCTACTGTCTGGCGGGGGCGGGTGCTCGATGCCGCTACGCTGCAGCCCCTGCCCAAAGCGCAGCTGCAAGTAGGGGCGGGGCCGCAGCTTCTGCCGCTTGCCCCCGACGGCTCCTTCACCTTTCCTGCTGAAACAAACCGCCCTGTTCGGGTGCGCGTGCAGCAGCCGGGCTACCTGCCAACCGACAGCGTGTACGGTGGCGGCAGCGGCCCGTATGTGCAGGATATTCTGGTGCAGCCGCTCACCGTGGGTACTATGCTGCACCTGAACGATGTGCAGTTTGAGCAGGGCACCACCCGGCTGCTGGTAACGTCCTATCCGGCGCTGGACGAACTGCTGGCCATGCTGAAGCAGAATCCCGGCCTCACCATTCAGCTGCGCGGCCACACCGACAACGTGGGCGACCCGCAAAAGAACCTGGCCCTGAGCGAGCAGCGGGTGGCGGCCGTCAGAATCTACCTGGTCGGCCTCGGAATTTCCCCCCGCCGCATTACCGGCATCGGGCTGGGCGGCGCCGAGCCCCGTGCCAGCAATGCCCGCGAAGCCACCCGGAAACTCAACCGCCGCGTGGAGGTCCGGGTGACAGGCACGAAATGAAGGTCCGCGCAGCCCGTAGCCCACCCCCGAAAAGCCTCCGGCAGCGCCACCAGAGCCTACCGGGGCAAGCTTCAGCCGCGCTTATCCGAAACGCGCAGACACAGGCAAGTGAACTTCGGGCGGAGCTAGTTTGATAGAGTGCTTGCTATACTTCGTTAGTACAAGTGCTGGTAAACGGGCTTAGAAGTGGGCGACTAGTAAACCATCCTGTTTATTGCCCTCAGTTAGGGCAGAGAAATCATAACTTACTGGCCTTGGGCTCCCGAATTTTCCCGCGTTCAGGAGCTTATCGACTGACTGGTTGCCCTGCCGCCGCTGATACACAGGCACTTGCTGTTAGCATTCTATCCGTAGCTGATGTTACTCACTATCACCACCACTCACCAGCCCGCCACCGACCTGGGCTACCTGCTGCATAAAAATCCGGCCCGCCTGCAAACGCTGGAGCTTACCGCCGGGCAGGCGCACATCTTTTATCCCGAAGCTACGGCCGCACGCTGCACCGTGGCCCTGCTGCTCGACATTGACCCGATAGGGCTGGTACGAAGTCAGAAGGGGGCCGAGAATTTCGCGCTGGCCCAGTACGTGAACGACCGGCCTTACGTGGCATCGTCCTTCCTGAGCACGGCCCTGGCCAAAGCCTTCAACACGGCCATGAACGGCACCTGCCAGGACCGCCCCGACCTGCCCGACGCGCTGTTGCCGCTGGAAGCTACCGTGGCCGTAGTGCCGGCCGCGGACTCTGCTCAGCTGCACCGCCTGTTTGCGCCTCTTGGCTACGAAATCGAAACTGAGGCCCACCCGCTCGACCCCAGTCGGCCGGAGTGGGGCAACAGCCCCTACTACACGCTGCGGCTGCGCCACTCGGGCCTGCGCCTGCGCGATTTGCTTGCACACCTCTATGTGCTGGTGCCGGTACTCGACAACAACAAGCACTACTACATCGGGCCGGCTGAGGCCGACAAGCTGCTGCTGCGCGGCGGCGAGTGGCTGCCGCGCCACCCCGAGCGGGAATTCATCACCCGCCGCTACCTGCGCTTTGCCGAGTATGTGAACCCTACGCTGGCGCGGCTGCTGGCCTCGGAGCCCGAAGCGCAGGAGGAAGCTCCGGCCGCCGAAGCCGCCGCGCTGGCCCCCAACGATCTGCAGCTGCCCGCGGCCGGCCAAAAGCTGCACGACCAGCGCCTGGACCGTGTGGCCGAGGTAGTCCGGCAGCTGGGAGCAAAGCGGGTGCTGGATTTGGGCTGCGGGGAAGGCAAGCTGGTGCGCCGGCTACTGCAGAATCCGCAGGTGGAGCATGTGCTGGCGCTGGATGTTTCGTGGCGGGAGCTGGAGCGGGCCGGGCAGCGGCTGCACCTCGCAGAAATGCCCCCGCGCCAGCGTGAACGGCTGACCCTGGCGCAGGGCTCGGTACTCTACCACGACGCTCGGCTGGCCGGTTACGACGCGGCTGCGGTGGTCGAAGTCATTGAACATCTGGATGAAAACCGGTTAGCGGCCTTCGAGCAGGTGGTGTTTGCCCGCGCCCAGCCCGGCGCGGTGCTGGTCACGACGCCCAACGCCGACTACAACCAGCGCTACGAAACCCTCTCGGCCGGTGACTTCCGCCACTCCGACCACCGCTTCGAGTGGACACGGGCGCAGTTTGCGGCGTGGGCCGAAGGCGTGGCCGGGCGCCACGGCTACCGGGTGCGCCTGGAGCCGCTGGGGCCGGAAGCCGCCGAAGTAGGCGCCCCCTCGCAGTTGGCCGTGTTTGAGCGCTAACCGGCTTTCGCACTGCGTGTCGCACCGGTTGTAGTTGATTTATCCAGTGGCGCCTTAGTGAGTTAGCGAGGCGCGCAAAGTCTGTTCAGCGCAGATAGTTAGCTACTCTGGCTACATAGTTCCTTTCCTTATGCCTCAAGATACGCTCAAGCTTCCCGAACTTTCCCTTGTACTGCTAATCGGTACTTCGGGGGCCGGCAAATCCACGTTTGCGCGGCGGCTGTTTCAGGCCACCGAAATTGTGTCGTCGGACCAGTGTCGGGCGCTGGTGGCCGATGATGAGAATGATCAGGCCGCTACCACTGATGCGTTTGCCCTGCTGCACTACCTGGTGGGGCTGCGCCTGAAGCGCGGCCTGCTGACGGTGGTGGACGCCACCAACGTGCAGCCCGAAGCCCGCAAAACCCTCGTGCAGCTGGCCCGCGACTACCACGTGCTGCCCACGGCCATCATCCTCGACGTGCCCGACCGCCTGGCCGAGGACCGCAACCGCCAGCGCGCCGAGCGGCAGCACCTGGGCCGCCACGTGGTGCCCCAGCAGCGCCAGCAGCTGCGCCGCAGCCTCAAAACACTCAAGCAGGAAGGTTTCCGCCACATCTACCACCTGCGCGGCCCCGAGGAAGTGGACGCCGTGCAAACCATTCAGCGCGACCCGCTCTACAGCAACCGCAAGCAGGATTCCGGCCCCTTCGACATCATCGGCGACGTGCACGGCTGCTACCACGAGTTGGTGCAGCTGCTCACGGAGCTGGGCTACGCAGTGAAGGAACAGGCCGTAGCGGACGCGCGCGACCTGGGCGTGCGTGTAACGCGCCGTAGAGACGTAACATCTTGCGTCTCGCCGTTGAACGATGTGGAAACGGCCGACAATGCAACCAACCTCAGCAACCACGAGACGCAAGATATTGCGTCTCTACAGCCGCCGCGCCGTGTGCTCTTCCTCGGCGACCTGGTGGACCGCGGGCCGGCCTCGCCGCAGGTGTTGCGGCTGGTGATGAGCATGGTGCGCGACGGGCTGGCCTTGTGCGTGCCCGGCAACCACGACATCAAGCTGCTGCGCTACCTGGGCGGCAAGCAGGTAAACGAGCAGCACGGCTTCGCCGAAACGGTGCAGCAGCTGGCCGCCGAGTCCGACACGTTCAAGAGCCAGGTGCGGCAGTTTCTGGATGGGCTGGTGAGCCATTACGTCCTCGATGGGGGCAAGCTGGTGGTGGCCCACGCCGGTATGCGGGAGGAAATGCAGGGCCGCGGCTCGGGCGCCGTGCGGGCCTTCGCGCTGTTCGGCGAAACCACCGGCGAAATCGACGAGTTTGGCCTGCCCGTTCGCTACAACTGGGCCGCCGAGTACCGCGGCCGGGCCACGGTGGTGTACGGCCACACGCCCGTACCCGCCGCCGAATGGCTCAACAACACCATCGACATTGACACCGGTTGCGTATTCGGCGGCCGTCTCACCGCCCTGCGCTACCCCGAGCGGGAGCTGGTTTCGGTGCCCGCCGCTCAGGTGTATTCGGAGCCCGTGCGCCCCCTCGACTACCTGCGCCGCCTGGCCGAAGCTAACAACGAAAAATCAACCACTGAAAACCACCTCTCCGCCCAGCAGCAGCACGATGACCTGCTCGACATCCGGGACGTGACGGGCAAGCAGATCATCAAAACGCGGCTGCTGCCGTCCGTCACTATTCGGGAGGAAAACGCGGTGGCAGCGCTGGAGGTGATGAGCCGGTTTGCCCTCAACCCCAAGTGGCTGCTGTATCTGCCGCCCACCATGAGCCCGTCGGAAACGTCGGCGCTGCCCGATATGCTGGAACACCCCGCCGAGGCCTTCGACTACTTCCGCCGCCAGGGGCTGGAGCGGGTGGTATGTGAGGAAAAGCACATGGGCAGCCGCGTGGTAGTGGTGTTGGCCCGGGATGAGGACGCCGCGCGCCGCCGCTTTGGGGTGGTGGGCGAGGGGCTGGGTAAGGTGTACACCCGCACCGGCCGCAACTTCTTCACCGACACGAACCTGGAAGCCGCCTTCCTCGCCCGCCTCCAAGACGCCCTCACGGCCAGCAACTTCTGGGAACGGTTCAATACCGAATGGCTATGCCTGGATGCCGAGCTGCTGCCGTGGTCAGCCAAGGCCCAGCAGCTGATCAAGGACCAGTACGCCGCCGTAGCCGCGGCGGCCACCGCCGCCCTGCCCAAAGCTGTGGCCGTCCTCGCCCAGGCCACCGCCCGCGGCCTCGATGGGGTGGAAGCCCTGCTGGCCCGCACCACTGCCCGCCAACGTGCCGCTCAGCACTACGCCGAAGCTTACCGCCGCTACTGCTGGCCCGTGGACAGCCTCGCCGATTTGCGCCTGGCCCCCTTCCACCTGCTCGCCACCGAGGGCCGCACCTACTTCGACAAAGACCACGCTTGGCACATGGAAACGTTGCGCGCTGTTTGCCTGGCCGATGAAAGTCTGCTCCGGGCCACGCCTTACCGTGTGGTGCACCTTCAGGATATTGCCGACGTGGAGGCCGCCACCCAGTGGTGGCTGGACCTCACCGCGGCCGGCGGCGAAGGCATGGTGATGAAGCCCTACGACTTCATCCCCAGCGGCCAGAAAACCCTGGTGCAGCCGGCCCTTAAGTGCCGCGGCCGCGAGTACCTGCGCATCATCTACGGCCCCGACTACCTGCTGCCCGGCAACCTGGAGCGCCTGAGCGAGCGAAACGTAAAGAGCAAGCGCAACCTGGCCCTGCGCGAATTCGCCCTGGGCGTGGAAGGCCTGGAGCGGTTCGTGGCCGGCGCCCCGCTACGCGAAGTGCACCAGTGCGTATTCGGCGTGCTGGCCCTGGAAAGCGAAGCCGTGGACCCGCGGCTGTAGAAACCCTATAAGGGACAGTAAGCTTCAGCAAAAAGGCCTGATTTCCTGTAAATCCAGACCTTTTGCTGGAATGCTAATAGCATTGTAAGATAACCCAGCTTTTGTCAAAAGCTCGGGCTTGCAAATCCTGCTCCTTGATCCAGAAATATAGTCGTCCGGCATCACCCCACATCATTTCGTTCTCTTCCTCATTGCTATCAACCTGCAACAGCAGGCGCCAATCCGCAGCATTGGGTTCCAGCTCTTTGGCGCGTGGGTCTTGGTAGCCGGATGAGTCGCCGCAATACAGGCCGTTGGTCACCAGCTCACATTCCAGCTCCATTTCTCCTTGGATGGTGTCCGCGTAGCCCAGCATTTTGTTAGTTGGCCCTCCCTCATTGAAAATTTCGAAGATGGTTTCCTGTTCATCTTCGCTGAGGTTGTTGAAGATAGGCGTGTCGAAGCACATGCTGATTTCGGCCTGTGGCACCAGGGCACAAGGCGTAAAACGGGCATCATCAGCCAAGGAGTCCGGGAAGGAGGCTCTTCGCAGGTTGCTACCATCCCCGTTGTAGAACTGTACCCTGAACATACCGGCATCCTGGATGTCGTAGCCCCATGCTTCCTGTTCAGCAGAATAGAAGAAATACAAGAGTCCTTCGGAGGGTAAAAGCCCATCTTCATCAAATGGGGTGACTTCCTGCAAGTTGATTTGGGCAATAAAGGAAAGAGGGTGGCCAGTTTTGGGTTCAGTGGGCCACACGAAATCAACCGGCACGTCGGGTACGCCACCCGTACGGGAACTGCCCAACGAACTAAGGGCTGTAGTATCGGGAGCCAAATGTAATCGGATGGTTGATCGGGTTATCGAGCGCAAATCACCCCACAGATGGGCCAAATGGTTATTGTGTAAAGCTGCAATCAGTTCAGATTCGGTCATGTGGATTGAAAGATTAAACGACTAAATAGTATCACGCATGGCAAAACTACACTCCTAGCAAATTAATCAGGCAACGTGAGCGAGTAACAGGGCGGTTTGATGGTGGATATAGATGACAGAAAAGGGCCTACCTCCCGCCCATACTCTTGTCCCGCGCGCCCTTGAACTCCGAACCCTCGCGCCACTTGGGGAACGTGGTTTCCGAGGCCAGGCGCTGACCCACGCGGAAGTAGAGCTGGGCATCCTGGGCAATGCCGGTCAGGTCCCAGCTGGGGTCGAACTGGTCGGCGGGCTTGTGGTACATGGTGGTGGTGTAGTTCTGGCGCTGCTGGGCAATGGTGGCCTTGCCGCCGCTGCGGCTCTCGAAGCCACCCGAAGCGTAGAGCGAGGGCACGCCCACGTGGGCGAAGTTGAAGTGGTCGGAGCGGTAGAACATGCCGGTTTCGGGCGTCTGGTCGGGCAGCACGTAGCGGTCCTGCTCCTTGGCCGCCGCGTGGGCGTAGTCCTCCAGCTCCGACTGGCCGTAGCCGATGACGGTGAGGTCCTTCATCGGGCCGTAGGGCCAGAGCATGTCCATGTTCAGGTCGGCCACGGTTTTGTTGAGCGGGAAGGGCGGGTGCTGAGCGTAGTAGGCCGAGCCCAGCAAACCCTGTTCTTCAGCCGTTACGGCCAGAAATACGATGCTGCGCTGGGGCTTCTGCTTGGCTTGCTGGAAGGCCTCAGCAATGCTGAGCAGGGCGGCCAGGCCGGTGCCATCGTCCACGGCTCCGTTGTAGATGGAGTCGCCGGCAATGGCTTTGCCGATGCCGAAATGGTCCCAGTGGGCCGAGTAGATGATGTACTCCCCGGGGCGGGTGGTGCCGGGCAGCACGGCCAGCACGTTGCGCGAAGTCTGGCGGCGCAGCTTATTCTGGATGCTGCCCGTGAGCGTCAGCCCGCCCAATGCGCGCGGCTTGAAGCCCTTGGTATTGGCCGCGGCGTAGAGCTGCTCGTAGTTCTGGCCGGCGGCCCGGAACAGCTTTTTGGCCGCGTCCAGGGTCAGCCAGCCTTCCAGGGCGCACTTGTCGGCGCCTTTATTGGCGGTTTGGGGGCGCAGCTTGGGGCTGATGGCCCCGCTCAGCACCACCGACCACGGATAAGCGGCCGGCTTGGTATCGTGCACGATGAGGATGCCGGCGGCGCCGTGGCGGGCGGCTTCCTCGTATTTGTAGGTCCAGCGGCCGTAGTAGGTCATGGCCCGGCCCTTGAACAGGGTGGAATCCTGGCCCGCGTTGCCGGGGTCATTCACCAGCACCACCACGGTTTTCCCTTTCACGTCGAGGCCCGCGTAGTCGTCCCACCCATACTCTGGGGCCACCACGCCGTAGCCGGCAAACACCAGCGGCGAATTCGTGACGCTGACCTGCGCCTGCTCGCGCTGGGTGAAGGCCACGAAATCGGTCTTGTACTGCAGGTTCAGCGGCTGGCCCTTGCCCTTGATTTGCAGAGTAGTGCTCGGCGAACCGGTAATTTCTACCAGCGGCACCGGCTGGAAGTACGTGCCGTTCGGGCCGGGCTGCAGGCCGAGGCGCTTAAACTCGTCGGCCAGATACTGCGTGCTGCGCGTCTCGCCCTCGGTAAACGGCTTGCGCCCCAGCATCTCATCCGCCGACACCGCCCGCAGATACCGGCTGATGCTGGCCGCCCCGATGGCCTTAGTTGTATCCGTCGCGGCGGCCGGGGCGGCGGTGGCGGCCGTTTCGGTGGCGACGGACCTCGATTGGCAGCTGGCCAGGGCCAGGCCGAGCATGAGGGAGACGGGGAGCAGGTGAGCTGCGGAATGAATGGAAAAGGGCATAACGTGGGGGGCGGGGAGTTGGCGGATAGCCGGCCGCTGGCTGGGCCGCGTGGGCTGTACTTTCCCAATAGTAGCGGATATTCGGGTACGAATACTCTGGTTGCCGCCTTCTTTTCGTTTTCCTATGCACGCTCGTATCCAAACCGCCCTCACCCAGCTCGAAACCACTCACGGCATCCGTATTCTGTACGCCTGCGAGTCGGGGAGCCGGGCCTGGGGCTTTCCTTCGCCGGATTCCGACTACGATGTGCGCTTTATCTACAGCCACCCGGCCGAGTGGTACCTCACGCTCGATGACGGCCCCGACACGCTCAACTTTCCCGTGGATGCGGAGCTGGACCTGGCCGGCTGGGAGCTGCGCAAAGCTCTGAAGCTGCTGCGCGGCTCCAACGCGGCCTTGTTCGAGTGGCTACAGTCGCCGGTGGTGTACGCGGCGGCCGCTGGGTTTCGGGCGGCGCTGGGGCCGCTGCTGCCCGCCTGCTGGAACCCGCGGGCCGGCCTGCACCATTACCTGGGCCAGCTGCGGCGCGGGGTGGAGGAGGACCTGACCGGCGAGCAGGTGCGCCTCAAGCGGCTGTTCTATGCTTTGCGCTCGGCGCTGGCCGCCCGCTGGATTCAGCGTCATCCCGACCAGGTGCCGCCGATGGAGTTTGCCGCCCTGCGGGAGCTGCTGCCGATAGAGCTGCACGGCCAAGCGGAGGAACTGCTAACCCGCAAAGCTACGGCCGACGAGAAAACCACCGTGCCGCGCCCGGCCGCGCTGGGGGCGTTTCTGCAAGCCGAGTACGCCGCCGGCCAGGCTGCCCGCGCCACCCTGCCCGTCCTGCGCCATTCCGAGCCGACAGCGGCGCTGGATGCCGTATTCCGGGCGTGGCTGGCTGGTGTGATGTAGAGAAGCGTATTCGCGTCTCGCCGCCCGCGCCGTTTGACCCAGCATCATAAATAACCTCAGCAACGACGAAACGCGAATACGCGTCTCTACACCCGCCTATGACCATCCACGACCTGCGCCAGCGCGGCCTCATCCTGTTTGAAGCCATCAGCGGCAGCCGCGCCTACGGTACCAATCTGCCGCACTCCGACACTGACCTGAAAGGCGTATTCATCCTGCCCGAAACTGAGTTTTATGGTCTCGACTATGTACCGCAGGTAGCCAACGAAACCAACGACGAGGTGTTCTATGAGCTACGGCGCTTCGTGGAGCTGCTGCTCAAAAACAACCCCACGGTGCTGGAGCTGCTTGGCACGCCCGCGGACTGCGTGGTGTACCGCCATCCGTTGTTCGAGGTGTTTCGGGCCGAGGATTTCCTGTCGAAGCTCTGCCGTCAAAGCTTTGCCGAGTACGCCGTGGCCCAGATCCGGAAGGCTAAGGGACTGAACAAGAAAATCAATTACCCCGAGCCGCCCGCCCGCAAATCGGTGCTGGACTTTTGCTACGTGACGGTGGGCGCGGGCGCGCAGCCGGCAGCCACCTGGCTGGAACGGCGTGGCTACACTGCCAGCCAGTGCGGCCTCTCCAACGTGAATCACCTCCACGACTTGTACGCCGTGTTCGTGGACGAAACGCCCGAACGGCGCCACAGCTACCGCGGCCTCGTGCGCGACCCGGAAACCTCCCAGGACGTGCTGCTATCGGCCGCGCCGAAGGGAGAAGTGCCGGTAGCCTACTTAAGCTTCAACCGTAACGGCTACAGTACCTACTGCCGCGTGTTTCGGGAGTATAAGAAGTGGGAGCAGAAGCGCAACCCCGAGCGGTACCAGAACACCGTGCAGCACGGCAAAAACTACGATGCCAAGAACATGCTGCACGTGTTTCGGCTGCTGCGCATGGCCGAGGAAATTGCCCGCACCGGCCGCCTGCACGTGCGCCGCCCCGACCGGGACTTCCTGCTGCAAATCCGGCGGGGTGAGTTTGAGTATGAGCAACTGGTAACGGAAGCCGAAGCCCTGGTAGCACAGGTAGAAGCCGCTTTTGCCGCCTCCGCGCTGCCCGAAGCGCCCGACAGAACCGCCACTGAGGCGCTGCTGGTGCGGCTGCGGCAGGCGTGGTATGCTCAGAATAGGACGTAAAAAAGCCCGTCGGCAACAGGGTGCACGACGGGCTGCCAGTAGGCGCAAGTAAGAACTAGAAGCGGCTGGAACGCTTGGAACTGTACTTGGCTTTGCTGCGGCTGGTCTTGCCGAAGTGAAAGAGCTTTTTCTTCTTGCGGCCTTTGTACAGCTTATAATTGGGCCGATGCGTGAACATCCGGCCGCTCATTTTAGCACGGGCATAGGCACTTGGGCGGGCGGCCTCAGCCGTTTCCCCACCGCTTATCATGAGCAGCGCGAAGAGCAGAATCAGAATTCTGTACATGATGAAAACGGGTTGGTGTGCGCTTATAACTGTGGCAGCCCGATAAAAATTGCACAGACTGTACTTCACCACACCATTTTCGGCCCGATTCCGTGCAGCAGCCTCCTAAAAAACGGGGGCAGGTGCAAGCAGGAGACGTTGCACTGATCTGAAAATACTGGATTGTTTTGTTGCAGCAGGCACCAGCAACTCTGTAAAAAGTTGTTATAGGTCACAGATAAGCTGGCGGCGAAGTATGCTGCCAGCCCGGTGCACACCACAGCCTGCTATAAGCCAAACGGCTACCTTTCGGTTTGCTTCTACCATTCTAGTTATGGCTATTTCTCCCGCCTCTTCTGCCGAATCCCAACTCCGCGCCGCCCTGCTGGGCCTGGCCGTCGGCGACGCGCTGGGGGTGCCGGTGGAGTTCCAAAGCCGCGCCGCCCGCCACGCCGACCCCGTCACCGGCATGCGGGCCTACGGCACTCACCAGCAGCCCGCCGGCACCTGGTCCGACGATGCTTCCCTCACGTTCTGTCTGGCCGAAACCATTGCCAATGGCTTTTCGGTGCGCAAACTGGCCGAGACGTGCTGCCGCTGGTACTACCACAATCTGTGGACGCCCCACGGCTCCGTCTTCGACATCGGCATCACCACCCGCGAAGCCCTGCACCAATTCAACCGCAACCCCGGCGGCTCGCCTCTGGCCGGTGGCACCGATGAGTACAGCAACGGCAACGGGGCTCTGATGCGCATCCTGCCGCTGGCGTTCTACCAGACTGAGTTGCCGCTGAAAAGTCGTTTCCAGCTGATCTGGGACGTATCGGCCGTCACGCACGGCCACATCCGGTCGGCGGTGGCCTGCTGGCTGTATCTGGAAATGGCCCGCCACCTACGTGCTGGCCTCACACCCGCGGCGGCGTACGCGCGATTATGCCAGGAAGTGCCCGCGCAGCTTCAGCAATTGGCGGTTCCGGCCCCCGAAGTACAGCAGTTCAGCTACCTGCTGACTGGTCGTCTGGCGGAGTTTCCGGAGCAGGTTATTCGCAGCGGCGGCTACGTGATGCACAGCCTGGAAGCGGCCCTGTGGTGCCTGCTGCGCCATACTACGTACGCCGATACGGTGCTGGCCGCCGTCAATCTCGGCGACGACACCGATACTACAGGAGCAATAGCCGGCGGCCTTGCGGGGCTGTACTACGGAGAGGCTGCCATTCCGCCAGAGTGGCTGGCCGTACTGGCCCGCCGCGCCGACATTGAAGCACTAAGCCAGCGGATGGCCGCCAGCAAATAGAAGTGTAGGTTGAAAAACACAAAGGCCCGGCGAGTAACGCTGGGCCTTTGCTTGATGGGATGGGAGGAGGGGAGTTACTTACCGAACGACAGCAAGCGGAAAATTCCTTTCTTCTTTTTGTCGCCTTTGTAGTAGGTGTAATTCGGGCGGTGCAGAATGGGCTTCGACTTGAAAATGGGCGCTGCTTCTGGGGTGGCGGCGGCCTCCAAAGTACTAGTTGAAGCTAGAGGGGCAAGCAAAACAGTAGACGTGCCAGCAGAGGCCTGCGACAAACCAACAATGGCAATTAGGGCGGGTACAAACAGTATTGCTTTTCTCATAGGTGGTTGGTTATTTGGGTGAACCGATAGCCTAAGATATTTAGCTGATTTATTAAATGCAATTAATTAGAGATAAAACAACAAAATAATGTACGCTACATAGACAACAACTAATACATATAAGTCCAAATAAAAGGTGTTTTAACCCAATAAATACAGGTTTCGGGCTACAAAGCAGTGTGCAACATGAAATGCCCAAAATCAGATGCCAGTCTGGGCAAGGCGCGGGTACGCCTGGGCGGAAAAAGCAAAAGGCCCTTCAGACAAATCTGAAGGGCCTTTGCGGTCCGGACGGGACTCGAACCCGCGACCTCCGCCGTGACAGGGCGGCATTCTAACCAACTGAACTACCGAACCAGTTCATCTTGCAGGGAAGCCAACTGCTTTCCATTAAGGTGCTGCAAAGGTAAGGCGGGTTTTTACATTTCAAAACCCGAAACCTATTTAGAAGATAAAAAAAACGCTGTCAGAACACATAGAGCTGGTTTTGAGGAGTATAAATATTGACATTTTTTTGTCAACAGCTAACGCATATGGTACCGTGTTGGCCCGCTGAGGCAGAGCTATGCGCCTGGGAGCATCAGCGCTGCAGCAGGGGATAGCAGAATGACTGCGTGCCATTCATGAATTCGTAGACGCCGCGAATCGATAAGCAGACAGAGTGGCCCTATTTGTGCGAGTAGTCAAACTCAGGACGAACTATCAGTAAAGCTCACAGCCGGGAGAGGTGGGCGAAGGCGCGGGTACGCCTGGGCGGAAAAAGCAAAAGGCCCTTCAGACAAATCTGAAGGGCCTTTGCGGTCCGGACGGAACCTGAACTTCTCCCCATAAAGCGAATACTACGCATTGTAAATCAGATGTTTATCCTTTGGTTGCCTGCGGCAGCCAAACTATTGGGGGCGTCATTGGGGGAGGTTTCCATCAGATATCTTCTAACCTCGCCCCGGTCGTGCCCCAACAGCTCAATTACTTCCCACAACCGCTCGGAGGTAATGTCAGGTGTGGTAGGTATGTAGGTAGAAATATAGCCCAGCACCACCCACAGCTGCACAATGTCAGCGGCGGGCAGGTCGTACGGCTTTACCATTGGGTTATCCGACAGCAAGTCCACCATACCATTTCGGTTGGTAATGCGGCGCGGAATGCGCTTGAGCAGGATGTTTTCGTGCGTGACGACCACATAAATTTCGCCTGGCTGCAGCAGGTCCCAGCGGTCCACGTACTGGCTCACCACAATGTCACGGTGGTTGATAGTCGGTTCCATGCTGTCCCCCGACACCTCAAAAGCGCGGTAGGTGCCGTGCTCGAAACCGGGAATATGGTAAGGCCGCATCTGCTGCAGATACACTGCCTCATTGAAGGAGCGGGCATAGCCAGCCTGAGCGCGAGCCGGTATCATCAGGGTGTTTTCTTCCCCTTGGCGGTCTACCGTTACCGTCAGCACCTGACGGTCAGTTACCGCCCGGCTCAGGGTGTTCTTTTTCTCCGCTTTTTTTTCAGTGGACTCCCCGGTGTCAGTCACCCCACCCCGGAACATAGATCCATTACCCAACAACAACCAGTCTGGCGACACTGCCGGCCAGAGGCTTAAGAAATCTACTATGGTAGGATAGCTAGGTTCGGCCCCTTGTAAGATTTTATACATCTTACTGGTAGTTCCATAGCCCAGTTTTTTGGTGGCGCTACTGGCATTTAAGCCATAATGGCTCAACAAAGCCTGGATTCGATCTGCTATGCTGGCAGATGTGGCATGGCTTGCAGGTGTTTTGTCCATGATTTTTTAGCACCTGAGTGTAATATTTACACTCAAAGAAGTGTATGTTTGTGTGACAAGGTAGTCAAAAATTCTTATTTGTACACTACAACACACAAAAACATGGAACAAAATACCAATTCGCCTACCGAGTTCCAGCAAATCCTGCAGCGGCTGGGTACTGGCAACACGGTTGTACGCGACACCATCCAGCTGCTGGCGGAGCGCGGTGTTAAGGTCAGCCGCTCCGCCATGTACCAGGCCCTCGACGGCCGCAGCAACCGCAAAGAGTTGATTGAGGCCTTTCTGGAAACTGCTGAGGCCGAATTAGAACGCCGCCGCCAAGTTCGGGAGCGAGCCGCACGCCTAATCAATGAAGCCTGATGCAAACCGTCGTTCTTATCCCCGAACCCGAGTGGCGCCAGATTCTCGGCCGCCTGGAAAAGCTGGAAAGCGCCGAGCAGACACGTATCAGAGTAGAAGCCGCCGAAGCTGACGAGGTGCTGGCTGTGCGCCAGGCCGCCGCTTTTCTGGGTATGAAGCCCGAAGGCATCCGCAAAGCCCGCCGTGCCGGCCGCCTCAAGGGCGTCCGCATCAACGAGAAGGAGTGGGGCTTCTACCGCTCTGAGTTGAAACGCTACCAGTACCGCTACACTCGCCGCCTGCCCACCAACGAACGGCAAGCAGCCTGACGCTGAGCACCCCCGGCCCCCGCATCGGTTTTCTGGACATGGTTCAATCCTTAATGTTCAGCACCATGCAGCTAGTCGTCCTTGTATCCGAAACCGAGTGGCATACGCTCCAAACCGAAGTAAGCAGATTAGGCGAGGCCCTGGCAGAACTTCTCTCACCTACGGCACCACCCGACGATGTGCTGACCACGGCCCAGGCCGCCGCCTACATCGGCTTGTCTGCCGAGGCCCTGCGGCGGGCCCGGCGCTTAGGCCGCATTCAAGGAGTGCGCCTCAACGAGAAGGATTGGGGTTTCCGCCGCTCCGCCCTTGATGCCTACCCGCGCCGCTACTCCCGCCCCTCATCTGCTTCATCCCCAACCTCTACTCCATGACTACCCAGCTCCACGCCATCGTCGGCCCCGCTGCTCCGGCCACCCGCTCCATCATCCGCGTGCAGAAAGCCAAAGTCAAAAACCAGCACCTCACCTGCGAATTCACCGAGCAGCGCGCCGACGACGCCCCGCCCCGCGCGTTCTGCCTCACGGCCCAGGAGCAGGTGCACCCCGACCTGCTGCACTGGCTGGCCCAGCTCGTCCCGCACCTCTGCCTGCTCTGCGAACAGCTGACCGAAACGCCCCACTACTGGCCCGACGACGAAACCGGTACGCTGCCGCCTCACTTCGAGCCCTTCACCCTCACCGGCTTCAGCGTCGGCAGCGGCGGCCGGGGCGTAACCCTCATCGGCCAGCGCCAGCTCGCCGGCGGTAAGGTGCTCAATCTCACCAGTCCCTACGTGTCCTTCGACGACGAGCAGCCCACCTACGCCTACGCCGGCCTGCTGGAAACCGCCCTCGACGCGGCTACTACCGAAGTGGAAGCCGCCCTGCGCGGCAAATGCACCGACTACCGCCAGCTCGATCTGTTCGAGCCCACGGCTGACGAGCCCGGCACCGCGCTGATTTCCCTGATTCCGGTGGTAGCCCATGCATGAACTACATCCAGCACACCCGCGCTGCCCACCAGCAGCTGGCCAGCCAGCCCGCGGCTACCCCGCACCACGTCAGCCTGTATTGGGCCCTGTTCTACCAGTGGAACGCTGCCCGTTTCCCGGCCAGTCTGCCCCTGAATCACGCCGACCTGATGCGGGCCGCCCATATCGGCAACGAGAAAACCTACCGGGCCGCTCTGCGCGACCTACACGCCTGGCAGTTGCTGGCTTACCAGCCCAGCCACACCCGCTACCAGCCCAGCACCTGCTGCCTGGCTGACCTCTCCGACGCCCCCGGCATCGGGGGCGAAACTGCCCCTCAGGCCCCGCCCGCATCGGGGCCACAACTGCCCACGCAGCCCGGCACCGGGGCCAGAAGTGCCCCTTATGCCATTGCTTCATCGGAGGCAGAAGTGCCCGAACTACTTGGGGCAGAACTGCCCCTCATGCCGCCCGCATCGGGGGCAGATGTGCCCCAACACTCCTTATATGATAAAACAGGTAGTAGTAAAACCACTACCCATAAACCTACTCCCTTCGGTCGTAGTGAGGCGCCGCACCCCGAAAAAAAAATAGGGGAGATGCCGGCCACTAACGACAGGCTTTCAGGGGCGGAGGTGGTCGGCGACGAACCAACGCCCCCAATTACGCCCCCAAAAAACTCGGCCTCTGGTTCCCGTGCGGCCACCGTCCGCCAAGCCACCACCGGCACCCGCCTCGGTCGGCCGCCGCGCCCGGAAATCCCCTTTGCCGAGTCCGAATACGCCGACGTGGAGCACTTCATCCAGGCCTTCCAGGGCACCGATTACGCCCTGGCTGACCTGCGCCTTTACCACGAGAAAGTGCGCCTCTGGCGCGACCGGAAAACCGGGGAGCCGCCCCGCCGCCGCGACTGGCTGGCCACCGCCCAACGCTTCATGCTCAACGACGCCCATGACAACCGCCTCAAACTCGCTCCAACCTCACCGCCAGGGGCACCTGCCGGCCCCGGCGGGCACCAGCCCGGCCTCACAATTGATGCGCTTTACGAGCAGTTCTACCCTCGGCGCCCTGGTTAGCCAGCCCACCACCGAGGCCACGGCCATCCTGGTGGCCCAACTCAGCGTCGGCCTCACCATTGAGCAGGCCGCCGCTGCCCCCAAGCTGTTCCAGCTCAGCCGCCAGTACGGCGAGGATGAAATCCGTAAGCTGCTGGCTGTCATCCTGCGCGCTTTCGTGGATTCCGTGCGCGTACCCGACAAACCCACCGTCGCCGACATCCTCGACTTGGCCGACACCTTGCTGCTCACTTACTCCCACGATTCCCTGCGCGACATCGTGCTGGCCCTCAAACAGGCCCGCACCACCGGCACCATCTTCTACCAAGCCCTTGACCCCGCCACCATCTACGGCCTGCTCAAAACCTACTTCGAGAAAAAAGCCCAGTACCTCGAACAGCAGCACCTCGACCAGAAAGCCCGCAGCACCGCCGCTGAAAATAGCGCTCTAACCCAACTGCAGCAAGCCGCCCCGCAACTCGCCGCCGGCATCGGCCGCCAGCTCCCGCCCGACCACCCCAACCTCGACCACCTACGCCAGCGCCTCACCCTCATCAAGCAGAAGGCAAAACGTGGCCTACTGACCGACGAACAGGCCCAGCAGCTGCGCGACGAAACCCAAGCCGCCGCCCGGCGCGACCCGCGTCCCGACTGGCAGCCAAGCCCCGAGGCCCAGAAGCTCATCAACGCCCGCCACCGCGCCGAAGACCGCCGCCTGGCTGAAAAGTACCGTCCCAACTCAGCCGCCTGACCATGCACGCTTACACTACTACTCCCGCCCAGCGCCTGGCCGAGTTGCGCCGCGACCTAGCTACTAAAATCCGGCAACATCCTGCCTGGGTGCGCGAAAAGCACCTCACCCACGCCGCCGCCGACCAGCGCCTAGCCGCCACCCGTGACGCCCTAGCCGACCTCGAGCAGCTGCACGCGCCAACGCAAACTCCGGTGCCGTCAGCTGTGCCAGACACCAGCATGGTCAAATCCAAGTCCAGCAGCCAATAGGAGTGAAGCCACTTACCCACGCCTCGCTCTTCACCGGCCTCGGTGCCTTCGACCTCGCCGCCGAGTGGCTCGGCTGGCCCACCATCTTCCAGGTCGAGCAAAACTCCTTCTGCCTCAACGTACTCGCCCGTCACTTCCCCCATGCCCACCGCCACCCCGACATCCACACCTTCGACGCCACGCCCTACGCCGGCACAGTTGACGTGCTTACTGGCGGCTTCCCCTGCCAATCCTTCTCCCTTGCTGGAAAAGGCGCAATGGACCTCACGCTCTGGCGCCAGATGCTTCGCTGCGTGGTCGAGTGCAGCCCCGCGTGGGTCGTGGCAGAAAATGTTCGGGGTCTGCTTGCTCGTAGCCACGGGCTGGTACTCGAAGAAATCTGCGCTGACCTGGAAGCTGCGGGCTATTCCGTCTTCCCACCGCTGCTACTTCCAGCTGCTGCCGCAGATGCTGACCACCGCCGCGAACGGCTTTGGCTGGTTGCCCACGCCCGTAGCCAACGACAGCCGCAACAGCACGCTACCCCCGTCCCAGAAGAACCGGACGCGGGGCCAGTTCTGCTCCATTCCCTCGTTCCTGCTCAACCACAACTGCGCCCCCGGTACGCCTCTCTCAGTGAGGTTCTACGAGAGGCTAATGGGCTTCCCGAACAACTGGACCCTACCACCCGAAACGCCGCCCTGCACGCCCTAGGCAACAGTATACACCCAGTCGTAGCGTTCAATCTATTGCGAAGTATTGCCTATATGTATCCTTAACCAAGCTTCAAATCCAATGCGGCCAGCTTAAAGCGTTGCCAGTGGGCTGGTACTTTAGTATTACTGTCTTATCCAAGTCTGATAATTCACACTTCCTAGCTGAACAAGCATAGTATTGACCCATCTATTCATCTTATATTTAGAGCCCAATTCTGGGCGGTTCTCATCTATTTTTACTTGTTCTATTCGTTATGCCTCAGCTTCAGGCAGGCTATGCCATTGAGGAAGTAGTCCGGTTCCTATCCGATTCCAAGCTTCATAATCCTCTTCCCGCATCACAAGTCCACGCCCTTCTTCATCACCTGTCCTGGTTTGAAGTTGAGTCTTCGGTCACATTTGATGGTCCTGGCGTCGAGCATGACGATGAAGCCCTCTGGGCCGTAGCGGCCAATCTTGTCAGCCGTGGCTTACCCACCCGCGCGCCCGTTTCTCTGGCCGAAGCAACACTCAAAACGTATTGGCCACAAGGCACCGTTCAAGACGAGAATGCAGCTGCCAAGGGTGCCTGGATGTTCTCACTCACGCCACCCGCCAAGCCTGACTTATGGGCCCAATGGATGTGGCGGGCCATGCATCCTATCGACCCCCGCTTAGGTACCGACGCCAAGATGTTGCGCCAGCTGCAAAGCTGGGAATCTCACGGCAGCGACTTTGAGCGGCGCTTCCTAACCAGCATCCTGCCCGCCACTGATGGAGCCTACCTCATGCAGTTGGCCCAGCCCCAAGTGTCGTTGCGCAACTTGCTCGAATGGGCCCCCGACGATGCGGAACAGTTACACAAGCTTCTGCAAACCAACCCCGAGGACTTCACCGACCAGTCTATAGATTTTACCCTCCCTTTACCTTACCCATGGTACCGGAACGGACTGACCAGCAGCCCGCCCACCGCCGGCTTCATCCTGGAAGTAGATGGTAGTCAGCACTGGGAAGATGACGTCCAACAACGCAAGGACGCTGCCCGCGACAAAGCCGCCCGGGATGCTGGGTGGTGGCCACTTCGCTTACGAACCACCGAGTTTGACACCCCTGAACGGCCCCTTACTCCGCTCCAGGAGGCTATTAGTCAGCACAGTTACTTTCAACTTGTCCGAACCAACTACGAGCGTCCCCTCTTGGACACGCCCGCTGGCCGTTCTGCCCTTGGCCTGACTCTCGGGCCCTTGGCAGTGGCCCGTGTTCATCGCACCCTGTTGGAGTGCATGCTCAACGGCATCCTACCTGCTCACAAACCAAGCTGGCGCATTGCTATTATTGAGCGCGACCTACCCTGTGCCGTGTGGGCCGTTACCTGCCTCGTTGAACAACTGCAACAACTCTACACGCTGCAAGGTCTCGGGCGTAGTCTGCCTGGCATTGAGCTATATGTGCAGCCCTCAGCTGATTTCAGGCAGCCACCAATCACTGACGACCTCAGCTTCACAATCCATAAGCTGCTGCCAGAGGTAGCGCTGGAGGACAAGTACGATGTGCTGCTCGATGTTTCCATCCTGCAGCGCCCTGGCTTTACCCATGCTCCAGCCTTGGGGCAGACGCCCTGCCTTACGCTCCGCACGGCCCACGCGCCCCAGCAGGCCCGTCGTTTCCGCTCGGCCCCGCTCATCCCGTACCCGCCCATTGTAGAGCGTGACGGCAGCAGTGAATCAGCCTATAGCATCCCCGAGGAGCAGAAACCCCGCGAGGCAGCGCTGGAGTATTTCGTTCAGAATATCTTCCGCAAAATGGGGCTACGCAACGGCCAGCTTCCCATTATCAGCCGTGGCCTGCAAGCAAAAAGTGTCCTTGGTCTTTTGCCTACGGGTGGGGGTAAGTCCCTGACTTACCAGCTGGCAGCATTGCTCCAGCCTGGCGTGGCCTTGGTGGTCGACCCCATCAAGTCGCTCATGCTCGACCAATTCGACGGCCTCCAGGATAACGGTATTGACGCGGCCTCTTTCGTCAATGGCTCTGTGCGCTCCCGAACCCAGCGGGAACTGCGCTTAGCCCGCCTGAAGCGCGGAGAACTGCTGTTTTTCTTCATTTCTCCCGAGCGCATGGTCATTCCTGAGTTTCGGCAGAAGCTCCAGGATATGTACCGCGCCGAGCCGAAAGTCGGGTTCAGTTACTGTGTTATCGACGAAGCCCACTGCGTATCCGAGTGGGGCCACGACTTCCGCACTCCCTACCTCCGCCTCGGCGCGAATGCCCGTACCCACTGCCGCACCTACACCGGCGAGCCCATTCCCCTCTACGGTCTCACCGCCACCGCCTCCTTCGACGTGCTGGCCGACGTGCAGCGGGAGCTTAACCTCGAGCACGAAGACGAAGCCATTGTGCGAACTGAAGTGTCGGCCCGGCAAGAGCTGCATGTGCGCATCCTTCCCATCAAAGTCAACGACCCGTTCCGCTTCGACGCCGCCGGCGCCGCCAAAAAGAAGGCCCTGGCTGACTTGCTACCCCGCATAGCCCAAGATCTGATTGGCGTCAATGGTGAGTCCGCCATTTCCCTGGAAGACGATCAGCCCATCACAGTTCGATCTGTTCCCAACCTGCGCGAGGATACCTTCTTTGCACCCGATGAGCAGGGGCAATACCCGCACGCCGGCCTGATCTTCTGCCCGCACAAAAGTCATAAGATATCCTCGGGGGTACGCAACGTAGTCTACTCCCTCAACGAGCCAGGACAGGGTCTGCCACACCTTAGGACCGGCTATTTCATGGGCGGCAACTCCGACGATGGGGACGCCTCCGAGCAAACCCAGCAGCGTGAAACCGCTGCTATGGACGCCATGCAAACCCGGTTCAAAGCCAATGAGCTGAACTTGCTGGTGGCCACCAAGGCCTTTGGGATGGGCATCGACAAGCCCAACGTCCGCTACACCGTCCACGTCTGCTACCCCGGCTCCATTGAGAGCTTCGTGCAGGAAGCTGGCCGGGCCGGCCGTGACCGGGCCACAGCCGTCAACTACGTCCTCTACTATCCCGAAGACCTCGAAATTCAGCAGAACTTCCTGGCCAACGCTTTCAAAGGCAAGCACAAGGAGGACAGCGTAATGCGGGAGCTGCTCACGCGCATAACTTTCCCCACGTCTGAGCAATGCGAGGAAATTAACTTGGAGTTGAGTGATGCTTTTCCTGAGATTACAGTAACGGCCAAACTTTATATTCCGAAGGGTGAGACGCTTGCTCGGTATATTTATTTAAATGAAAGCCATGATTCTGCATACGGACTGGTAGACCTTGCCAAAGCTTCAGCTCCCCGTGGCAAACTCCTCAACAAAGGCCACATCTCAACGGAGGTTGCACAAGCTGTAATTGACTGGACGATAAACTACCTACTCACGGAGCTACCCGACCACGCGCGTACTTCTCAGGTAAATCTGGTTCATGCCCTGAGCGGCGGTAGCGCGACGGCTAGTACGCCCGGCATCCTGCCTCGCTTAGAAGAAGTAGACTTCAGCGAAACTCCCGAGGCGCTTACCCTTGGCTTCACCAACGGCACCCTGCGCGAAATCAGCGAAGCCGCTGCAACCTTCAATCTCAAATTACCGGTTCCTCTGTTGCGTAAAGCCGCGGCTTTCGCACACACTCCAGAAAAGTTTCTGGCCAACTTGGGTACAGAATACAAAAAGGCCCACAGCGTCACGCTGCAGGTTCCCGCTGACCTGCGGCAGCTGATTCATGAGTTAGTGCCGCAGCTTCGCCAAGAAGAAGACACCTTCAAAGCCGTGCACCGGCTCTGCCTGCTCGGCGTCGTGCGCGACTACACCATCGACTACGGGGCCCGTTCTACCACCCTGTACTTCGCTCCCCGCCAAACAGCCGAGGAACTACTGGCTGCCTACAAAAAATACTTGGAGCGCTACACTACTGCTCCCAGTGCCACCATCCGCCTCGCGTCTGTAGAGCAGGAAGCTCAGAGCAGATCTGTCCTGGAAGCCTGCCTCACCGACCTATTGGAGTTCACGTACACCGAAACCGCCGCCAAACGCCAGGAGTCCATCAAAGCAATGGCCAACGCCTGCGAAATGGGCCTCACCGGCGAAAACCTGAGTGAGTATTTTGACCTCTACTTCAACTCCAAATATGCCCGCGAAAAGTACCTGCCCGCCGAAACGCAGAAAGGCAAGCACTTCGACAAAGACTTGTTGTGGAAGTACATGGACTACCTCCGCAACCCACCTGACAACCTAGGCAAGGAGAAGGACAACGCCAAGCACCTGCGTGGTGCCTGCCGCCGTCTGCTCGATGACCGCGCCTTCAGCGCCAATGGCGCCGTGCTGCTCCTCAGCGGCTTTACCTCTTTGTTTCTCGAGTTAAGCAAGCCCGAGGAGCGCCAGGCTGAACGCATATTCGAGGAGGGACGCACCCAACTGCTGGCCGGTTTCCGTGCCTTTCAGGAGCAGGACCAGCTCAGCACCGAGGCCCTACTGGAATTCGCCCGCCAGTTCGCCACCGAAGCAGGCCGCTACGACTACAACTTAGCGGCTTTCATCAACACCCACATTACCGACCAACTTGAGCTGGAACTAAATGCTCGTTGGCTCCAGGAATTCAATCATCGTTTCGACGACCGCCTAGTCCCGGCCGTCGTTGCTTAAGGCTCTATTATGTCTGCCATTCAGCCCTCCTTCGAAATCCTCAAGCAAGAGCTTGCCCGCCTCCATTCCTATACCACCGAAATCGGCAAAGCCCAGGAAATAACCACTCAGGTACAAGAAGCCGCCGTAGCCATTGTTGATGCGGCTGAGACCATGGAGGCAAACCACCTCAAGCTTCTCGAAAAGCTGCAGGCTGAACACTTACGGACGGTCAATGAACAAAGTGCGACAGTAAGGAAAGTTGGGCAAAAGCAAACTGATGATTCACATGCACTTATCAAGAAGGAGCTGATTAATTTACGTCAAGGAGCTGAGGCTACCGTCGATGCTCTAAAACGCATAAAAACAGAACAGCCACGCATACTTGAGGATATTACTAGCCAACATGCCAAAGGCATGATATTGCAGTCAGACCTAATCCGTCAGACAATTACTGAATCCGCCACCACCCTCGACACCCAATTCACCGCCCAGATTCAGGAGCTGCACCAAGTCAAGCAAGACTTTTCCACCTCTGTTGGCAAGCAGCTGGACGGCCTGACATCTCTCACTGACCGCCTCCAGGTCATTTCCGCCAGCCTCACGGCCTTCCGGGATTCCATGAATGCCGCCCGCTTCTCCGACCGGCTGGAATCCATCGGCTCACAACAAGGCACTATTCAGGCCCGCCTTTCCAAGCTGGATGAGCTAGAAGCTCAGAACCAGAATCTTGCTACCAAGCTTGGAAGCTTGAAAACTCAAAACACCCTCATTCTGGTACTTGTCGGAATCAGTGTTGCAGTTTCAGTGGCTTTGCGGTTTTTGTAACCAGATTATTCAGCCTTCAACTCCCAATCATATCCCAAATAGTGGGGGCTACTTCATAACTGCATACATTGAAGATTCATAACTATCTATAATTCTGACTCGTGAATACGCCCCATTCTGCCGCGCCTCAAGCCCTGGGATATCTTTATCAAGTGCGACACTCGCTACTTGCGCTATTGAAGGATGACCGTGAAGAGGCTGCTGTTGTCTTGGAGGGGTTAGATGATGTGGCAGTCGAGGGGAATAACCATGTTACCCTGGACCAGCTCAAGCATCATGTCAAGCGTAGTGCGACGCTGACATCACAAAGCCCCGACCTTTGGAAAACCATACGGGTTTGGAGTAGTGGGCTCGCCACCGGTGCTTGGAATCCTAATGAAGTGACATTAAACCTCATCACGACTGCCAGCGCGAGTACTGATACAGTCGCGTATTATCTGCGTGAAGGTCGTACAAGGGATACCTCAACTGCCCTGAACCTATTGCGTACCGCTGCCCAGGAATCAGGCAGCCAAGAGCTAGCCCCAGCTGTTGCAGCCTTCCAAGCCCTGTCAGTCTCACAACAGCTGCAGCTGGTAAATGCTATTTATGTCCGCGACCAAGCACCAAATATTCAGGAGATAGAGTCGGCCATAAAGAAACAGCTCTATTTCGCCACATCTGCTGAATACCTAGATGCTGTATACATCCGGCTAGAAGGTTGGTGGTTTCCGAAGGTTGTGAATCAGCTTATCAGCCAAGCACGCCAACCCATTACCCGTCTCGAACTACGCGAGGTAGTATGTGAAATTAGCCGGCAGTTTCGTCACGATAGTCTACCCCTCGACTACACACTTGTTGAGCCTGATGAGCGGTATTACACTATTCATAACGACCGGCAATTTGTACGGCAGCTGCGACAGCTCAATATAAATCTCAAGCGTGTACGGTTTGCCGTAATTGACTATTACCGTGCTTTTGAACAACGTACCCGTTGGGCACAGGAGGACTTGTTGATTGATGAAGAATTGATAACCTATGAAAAACGGCTAAAAGAACAGTGGGAGCGCTGGGTAGCCGATATCACAGATGAGTTTGATGATTTAGAGGCTAATGAGCAGTGTGTAAAGTTCGGCCGCCAAGTATATAGCGCTATGCAAGCGGCTAACATTCCCATTCGCCCCAGTATGCCAGTTGGCCATGAGTACGTGATGCGTGGTAGCTATCATATGCTAACTGACGAAGAAGACCCTCATGTATGCTGGCATCCCAAGTTTCTTGATCAACTAGCGCAACTCCAAGCAGCAGCCGCTGCTAGCTAAATTAACTCTCGATGTTACCCTGGCAGCAGCGTCCCCCTGAACTAGCTAATCTATTCAACCCTGCGTTTTGCGCGCTGGTATTGCATCATGCCATTGCTGGATTTGAAGAGAAAGCCGGGCGAGGAATGGATTTCGGCTTAACCTTTTTGGTGCTGCCGCTAGTGTTGCACCGCGCTACCCGTGAGGCCTTACCCAAGAGTACCACCGCGAAGTTCCATGCTTGGATACAAGACCACGAGGAAATGCGGGTCGGTCTTGTGAAGCGCATGACTACGATGGTACCAGTTGCTAGAGAAAGCCTCCTGTTTGCCATGCAACATGAAGTTTTGGCGTTAAGTGGTGACGGCTTACTTCTAGCCCTTCCAATCAAACTCACCGATCTTACGCCACCAAGTCCGTCAGATACGCTCGAATGCTTAAAACGAGCAACTTTCCTAGGTAGATGGTTTGGCATTTCTGGTAATGCTGGAGCAATTCTAGCCGCTTGGGGAGTACAGCTCGCTTGATAATCTTTATTTTTCTTTCTGTCCGTGCAAATCAAATCCATCATCCTATATCACCATGACGGTCGGCAGCGCGAAATAGCCTTCCGTCTTGGAGCTGTTAACATTATCACTGGAGCGTCTCGCACTGGCAAGTCATCTATCATCCACATCTTGGATTATTGCCTTGGCCGCTCAACATTCAATGTTCCCAACGGCGCTATCCGTGATACAGTGGCATGGTATGCAGTGCTTCTACAACTGCACGATTCGCAGATCTTTATTGCAAAGCCCGCGCCTGTTAAGCCAGCAACCTCACAGTCTCAGGCTTTCATTTTTGCCGGAGCCACTGTCACACCGCCCTCATTAGCTGACCTCAGGCCCGAAACCAACGATTCTGCCGTTGTATCCTACCTGTCAAGAGTATTGGGCATTGGCCCTAACTTGACAACGCCCTTAAATGGCAGTTCAGCAGATACTTTTCAGGCCACTTTTGACCACACCAGATACTACCTCTTTCAAAATCAAAGTCTGACAACTAACAGCGAAATGCTGTTTTGGCGACAATCTGAGGATTCTAATTTTCGGCATATTCGCCTCACATTGCCCTATTTTTTGGGTGCTCAACGTGAGGATAAATTAGGGTTAAGTGACCGGTTGAACCAAGCGCGGAAGCTGCTAAAAGAATTGCAAAACCGCCAGGCAGAAGCGAATGCTGTAGCCAATCGTCAAAATCAGCGGGCACGCACGTTTGTTGAAGAAGCCCGTGCCGTAGGCCTGGTAAATGAGCAAATACCGGACAACCAGCTAATTCCTGTTCTTCGCCGCCTCAACAACTGGACACCAGCAAAAGCAACTGCTGGTGTAGCGGAAAGCCCTCTTGCTCAGGAGCAAGCACTTCTTGAAGATCTAAATGCTCAGTTCAGTGATAAGCGCAAGCAAATTCGAGAAGCAGAAGCGCATGTAGGTAACGCTACCCATTACCAGGATGCTGCTACTGCCCACGCCGCTCGGCTGAGCGTCATCAAAGTATTCAAAGACAATGAGGATTCTGGGCACCAATGTCCTGTGTGCTCATCCGACTTAGATGAAGTGCCTCCCTCTGTGGCAGCCTTGGTATCTGCTTTCGAGCGAATGCAGACTCAACTTTCAACAGTCCAACGTGAGCGGCCTCAGCTTCAACAACATTTGGCAGCTCTACGAACTCAACTCGAAACGATAAGAGCGAGCATCAAGGCCGCTGAAGAACGAATAGTGGCTCTGAGTCGCCAGCAAACGGCTGCTTTACGTCTACGAGAGCAAAATGCAGAAATTGGCCGGGTGGTAGGTCGAATCAGCCTTTATCTAGAAAGCGTAGCTGCATTATCCCCCGATTCTAATCTGCAAACCCGTATCAGCAACGGGTTGCGTATCGTTGAAGAGCTAAATGCGCAGCTTGATCCGGAAGAGGAGCGCGCACTCCTCGAGTCCGTTCTCACTTTGATTGGAACTTCCATGACACAATGGGCGGCGTTCCTTGGGTTGGAATATGCTGGTGCTCCCCACAGACTTGAGATAAAAAAGCTAACTGTTGTGGCCGATACCCACGACGGCCCTACGCCAATGGCTCGCATGGGCAGTGCCGAAAACTGGTTAGGTTGCCACCTTATTGCCCTGTTGGCCCTGCACGAGTTCTTTATCAGCCGCAGCCGACCCGTACCTCATTTCCTCTGCATAGACCAACCCTCACAAGTCTACTTTCCAACAAAGGAAGCTTACAAGAGTCTTGACGGCAATTCC
Source organism: Hymenobacter psychrotolerans DSM 18569 (assembly GCF_900142395.1). GTDB lineage: Bacteria > Bacteroidota > Bacteroidia > Cytophagales > Hymenobacteraceae > Hymenobacter > Hymenobacter psychrotolerans. The sequence goes on from NZ_FRAS01000005.1 coordinate 163,673, forward strand.
GGCGCGGCGGGTGGCGATATTCAGGCTGTTGCACGAATGTTCGAACTGCTGTTCAAAGTAACCGACGAATTATCCCCCAATTTCCAGATAATAGTCGTTGAGCACGCAAACCTGGAAGACGAACGCTTTCAGGAAAGTTTGGTGGAATCCCCTTGGAACAACGGTAATGCTTTGATTCCAGCGGATTGGTTATTAAATAATGCTACTGGTTGATAGACTAAGTCCGTAAAATATGCTCAACTCATTTATACAAACAGCACTAAAGAAATAAAAACGGCTCCTCATTCGAGGAGCCGTTTTGGTGTCACCGGGTTTACTCCTCGTATACCTCATGCTTGCCATCGAGCCATACTATGAACATGAAATGTGCTTGCCTAAAGCAATGTACGCGTGCTCGCTGAGTAACTCTCAGTTCGAACATATCAAGCATCAAATTCACATCTGGTCCTAGTCCAGCCACCAATCCTTTATTAGGAAGGACAGATTTGTCTTTATGCTGAGTGTAACCAAGTCCAGCCTTGTTCTGGCCTTTTCCACCGCTTTGATAAATCTGTTGCCAAGTCTGCTCCCTTACTCGCTCAATAAAGCTGCTAAAAGCTTTGAGGTTACCAGCAGGCCAATCAGATAAGCACTCATGAGAAGATTGGTAGTAACGTAAACTAGGATGTGCTACCGCGTTGTTGCCTTTATCACTATAGCCAATAACCTGAATTGCATTAGCGGGCAAATGGATGCGGGTACCCTCATCCAGCTCAGCAACTTTTGGTGAGAGACGGTTTTTCTTAGCCACGTCAGATCAACGTAAAAATCTTAATTAGCTTGTTGTGCAGTTCGATTAAGCTGCTCATAGAAGTTACGCATATTCTCTTTTTCTATAACAACTTGGCAAGGAGCTTCTAACGGCAGATCACCACGTGCTATAAGCCAAGGCTGTTCAGCATGAGAAAGCTTCTCTAAGAATTTAGCTGATTTGCTGCCATAAATGAGCCAGACATCATCCAATACTTCTGTGATTTCAGTATCAGTTATGCTATCTGCATCCCCATCTGGTACTTCTTCAATTGGAGCGCGGCCCGCACCAGTGAGTGCAGTCCATAGCCTGCGCGATACTGGTCCATGCGTCCAAGCCTCAAATTCGTCTTCAAAAAGGCTTTTGCCAGTGAAAACCATAATCCAAGCTTGAGCATAGTAGAGAAGCTTTTGAAGCTTCAAATGAGTCATCAAGTCGCCCGCTTCTTCGTCCTGCTTAGCCTTTTGGACAATCCAAGCAGCTACATCCAATACGTTAGCGTTGTAAGAATCCATGGGGATGATATTTGAATTGGGACTGCAAAGGTAACACTAATCACCTTAGCTGAGTGCCTAGGAATTTGGCAAAAATTTCTTTTACGAGCGAGCCGGACTAATGAAGGATCAATGTAGCCTTTTTCTTTCCCACACCTTAGTCAGGAAGAGGGGTTGCCGGCCCAACTATCTATGCTTAAGCAAAGAGTATACCCAATATATGCCTATACCAGTCGGTATACACACTGTCTTATTGCCATTATCAACCTCATTTCCTTCTCTCATTGCGCCACCTATATAGGCCTCGTGTTTCACGAGGCCTTTCTCATGTCTTTCCCGCACTAGAACATGTGCATTCTAGTGCATCTCATCAAACCAAAAAGTATATTTACAGGCCACGGACCGGCATTTTGTCCGTGCCTCGCCCTATCCAGCATTTATAGCGTTTTTGCCATAGTACACCTATTCGCGTGGCATTCAGCTAATCACAATAAACCATAAGGCACCTCATGCCTGAACTAACCTTAGAAGACCTCTGGGCTGAATCTGGCTTCACGCCTAACCCCGAGCAGGAGCAGGCCATCCGTCACATCGACGGCCCCCTATACCTCACTGCCGGCCCCGGCTCCGGTAAAACCCGCGTCCTGCTCTGGCGCACCCTCAACCTCATCGTCTTTCACGGCGTCAAGCCTGAGCATATCTTCCTCAGCACCTTCACCGAGAAGGCGGCCCACCAGCTGCGCGAAGGCCTGAAAAATTACCTCGGCCAAGTCACCAACCATACCGGCCAGCCCTACGACCTGGCCAATATGTACGTGGGGACCCTCCACTCGCTGAGTCAGAAGATAATCCAGGACCGCAACCTCAATCCCAACTTCCGCAATGGCCGCCCCCTGCGGGTTATGGATGAGTTGGAAACCTACTTCTTCGTCTCCCGCCGCCGCAACTGGCAGCAGCTCATCGAAGCTGCCGAGCTGACGGACTTGGAGCCTGAAGTCCAGAACCATACCATCAACACTTTCTTCGACGCCAACCGGCCCAGCCGCTCCCGCCACAACGCCGTCCAAAACGTCCTCGGCTTCTTCGGACGCCTCAGCGAAGAAATGATTGACCCCCAGGTCGTCATGGACCAGGCTCCCAGCGCCGAGGTACAGATGCTACTGCGCATGTACGCCCGCTACCGCGGGCTGCTGGCCGAGCAAGCAGGCTTCGACTACACCGACTTCTCCCTACTGCAGCAAAAGGCCTACGATGTAGTTGTTTCCAATGCCGCCTCTCAGCAGTATTTCCGCCACATCATCATCGACGAATACCAGGATACCAACCTCATTCAGGAGCGCTTGGTATTCAAACTCGCTGCCGGCTCCCAAAACCTCTGCGTCGTCGGCGACGACGACCAGGCCCTCTACCGGTTCCGCGGCGCCACCGTCGAAAACTTCGTGGAATTTCCCGCCCGCTGCCAACACTACCTGCAGCGCCAGCCCGTCAAGATTCCGCTCAGTACCAACTACCGCTCCCGTAACCGGGTAGTCCAGTTCTATACCGACTACATCACCCGCCACAGCTGGCAGAAGGAGGGAAGGCCCGGCGAATTCTACCGCGTCCACGACAAAAACATTCAGCCTTACAGCCAGGATACCGAGCCCTCGGTCATAACCACGCCCGCCGGCCACCCCGACGACGTGTCCGCGCAAATAGCCGCACTGGTGCGCGAGCTACTCGACGCCGGCAAAGTGGACGACCCCAACCAGATTGCGTTTCTCTTTCCGGCCTTGCGCAATAGTCCCCAGGTCAACCGGATGCGCAACGCCCTCGAAGCCGTAGGCCTTCAGGTATACGCACCCCGCGCCGGCCGTTTTCTTGATACCGACGAGCCCACGCTCATCTTCGGGGCATTCTTGCACGTCTTCGGCAAACCCCAGCAGGGCCCGTTCACCTCCCAGGACTACACCGAGTATTTCGCCTGGCTCGACCGCAGTGCCGCCAGCGTCACTGCCCTGTTCCGTCAGGAACCCCAGCTCAAACGCTACCTCGACGCCAAGCGTCAGGAAGTAGCCCAGGTAGTGGCCGACTACCGCGCTCTGCTGGCCACCTGTGAGGCGAACGGTTGGGACGTAACTGCTGAGTATGCCCCCGACCAGATGAAGGAGGCCCTCTACCGCACCCGCGGCCTCTCGCTTAAAGCCCAAAAGGCCATCAACAGCGTGGCCCTCACCAACCAGGTGCGCCGCCGCCTCCAGCGAAACGACGGCGACAAGGAGCCCTTCAAGCTCGGCGACATCATCAACCGCTCCACCGCCCTCGACTGGACCATCCTCGACTTGTTCTACCGCCTGGGCGGCTTTCCTACTTACAAGCGCATGTACGACTTGGCCGAGTCCGGCCAGGACGAAGGCCCCATCTGCAACCTGGGCCTCATTTCGCAGTACCTCTCGCGCTTCATGGAGATGTACGCCATTGTTATTTCGGCCTCCTTCCTCAACGACGACCGGTTCCAACGCCTGCTGTTCATGAGTTTCCTTTACAGCATCTACCGCCGCAGCGAATCCGAGTTCGAGAATGCCGAGGACCCGTTCCCCAAAGGCCGCATTCCCTTCCTCACCATTCACCAAGCCAAAGGCCTGGAGTTCCCGGTTGTCGTAGTACCCAACCTCCGCAAAGACGCCCGCCCCGCCGGCCCCGTTGAGGAAACGATCCGTGCCCTCGTACCCTCCGACGGAGAGCCCCTCGACCGCATGGCTCGCTTCGACGTGGCTCGCATGTTCTACGTGGCCCTGTCCCGCGCCAAAAGCCTCATGATCCTGGGCCGCTACCAGGCCACCGGCAACTACATCAACGCGGAGTTCCGGCCCATGCTCGCCCAACTCCCCACCACGGCCACCTACGACGTCAACGCCTTCCAGCCTAACCCGCACCGCGAGGAGAAGCCCCCCAAAGCCTATTCTTACACCGCCGACTACCTACTCTACGAGCGGTGCCCCCGGCAGTATATGGTGTTCCGGCGCTACGGCTTGGTACCTTCCCGCTCCCAAACCCAGTTCTTCGGCTCCCTAGTTCACTATACCATCGAAGACCTGCACCACCACCTCATCCAGAAACGCGCGCAAGCTACCCTGGCCGTATGATCAAACGCACCGCCGCCCAAATCAAGGCCGACCTACTCAAGCGCGACCAGGAAATCCGGGAGCAAATGCGCCTTCTGGCTCTGGAGCAGGAAGCCTCCGAGCTGGAGTTACTTATTCTCGAACGATTCGAGCGCAACTACGAAACCCTGGCCCTCGAATCCGGCCGCCGTATTTCGCCCGACGTCAAGGAGGCCGCCCTCAAGCAGGTGCTCATGTACTGGCGCAAGCTGCCCGAAGTAGCCACCACCGTTACCCAGACGGAGGTGCGCCTCTCCCTTCCCAACCAGCGCACCAGCACCGGTACCGTCTTCACCATCGAGGGCGTCGTCGACATCATTCGTGACAACGACCGCACGGTGATGTACGACATCAAAACCCACGACATCGACTCTGTTGTCTCCAACATCGAGCTGTACCAGCAGCAGCTCAACGTATATGCCCACATCTGGCAAACCCTCCGCCAACAGGAGCTACACGAAACCTGCATCATCGCCACGGCCTTTCCCAAAGCCGTGCGCGACGCCGTAACCACCGGCGACGACGCCAAAATCGACGCTGCCCTGGCCAGCTGGAATCCCGCACTCACCATTCCCTTCGACCAACAGACGCTGGAACAAACCATCATCCAGTTCACCCAAACCGTCGAAGCCATTGAGGGCGGCCAGTTTGCGCCCCCACCCGTCAGCCGCCTCCAGGAGCGCGTGCCTGGCAGCCGCACGCTCTACGCCACTCGCATCTGCATCAACTGCGACTCCCGCTTTTCCTGCAACGCCTACCGCGCCTACGCCGAAGGCGACCAAACCACGGCGGCCGACGAGTTTGGTTTCTACAACGACTACGGTACCGCCATCGACCAATCCGAATGGCTGAGTACCAACTTGAGCATTGCTCCCCCCGCCGACATCGACGACCTGATTTAATTTCCCTACTACCGTGAGTGAACGAATTGTCCCCTTCTCTGCCAACATAGAGCCCAACTTCTTGAAAGAAAAGCTCCTTGCCCTCTGTCCCGAAGTGTTTCAGGATGGAAAGTTGAACGTCGAAGAACTACAAAACCTGTTGTCTGATGACAGTGAGGAGGATAAACAGTCTAAAGAATACTTTGGATTGAATTGGCCTGGCAAGGCAGATATTAAACGTCTCGCACTTAAAAAAGCCGTAGGCAGCACTTTAAACTATATCTCAAACGAAGGAATTAATCCTAATAATACTCAAAACATTTTTATCGAAGGAGAAAATTTACAAATACTAAAATTGATTAAACATGCATATGATGAGAAGATAAAAATGATTTATATTGACCCGCCATATAATACAGGAAAGGATTTTATATACAAAGATAAATTTGAATCATCAATAGATGATTATCTAGTGAAATCAGGCCAAAAGGACGAGAGTGGTCTGCTAGTAGCTAATCCAAAATCACAAGGTCGTTATCACACCAATTGGCTGAATTTTATATACCCACGACTAAGAGTTTCTAAAGAATTATTGATTCAAGATGGGGTTGTATTCGTGTCTATCGGAGACAATGAAATAGCCAACTTAATTCTAGTGATGAATGAGATATTTGGTGAAGAAAATCATATATCTACATTTATCTGGAATTCCGAAGGCCATACAGACAACCAATTAGAAGTCAAAATTAACCATGAATATATTGTTTGCTACAAGAAAACAAATGTTGAAAACACTTTATCCCATATTGTAGATCCAAACACAAGAAAAGAAAGTAATTTGTGGAGGGGATTCGCCGAGAATTCTATAACTAAAAATGGCCCTGCTAATCCACCATCATGGATTGAACTACCTGTTGGCTTCCCTTGCGCTTCAAAATCTACTCACCTTGCTGCTACTGCAGTTTCAGTTGGCTTTTTTGCTGATGTTGAGGAGGCAGGATACATAACAAGAGAAATAACGAATCAATATGGGTACGCATACCCAATCAGGGAAAATGACATGGTTATTGAGGAGGGACAACTCACCAATCCATGCAAGGTTTTCGCTGGATGGGCCAATGCAAATAAACTAAGAACGTTCATAAATTCAGGATTCCAGCCCATAGAGGAAATAGATGGAAGTATAACATTCTACCTGTCTAATAAGGGAGTCGTGTATTACAGAAAGGAACGTGCTGCTGCAAAAAATATCTTATCTGTCTTGAGAAATTTCTCGACAACTGAAAAAACCCGTTCGGATTTAGAGAAAGTCGGCGTGTATTTTTCCTATCCCAAACCAGTAGACTTGATACAATATATCTGCGACATGGGACTAGATGACGGAGATATTGTTTTGGACTTCTTTGCTGGATCTGGCACTGTTGGCCACGCTATATATAATTTGATAGCAAAAGGCAAGAAGGTGCAATATATATTAACCCAATTACCAGAAAACGTGCCTACAGAATCTCTAGCGTATCAAAAAGGATATCGTTATATTAATGAAATTTGCAAAAAAAGATTAGCATATTTTGCAAAAGAATATAATGACAAAAAAATCGATGGAGACTTCGGCTTCAAAGTGTATAAGCTTAATAAATCAAATTTCAATTCCCACCAAACCTACTCCGGCACCAACGTAGCTCAGCTCTCTTTATCATTCCAACAAACCACTGAAAAGCCACTGGTTGACAACTGGACCAAGCCAGACCTCACCACCGAGTTAATGCTGCTCGAAGGTTTCCCGCTTCACAGCACTCAAACTCCCCAGCCTCAATACCCCGAAAACGAAGTAGTAGCCATTACCTCCGACTTCAACCAAAACACGCTCTACCTGTGCCTCGATGCGCAACTGCTGGACGAAACCGTGGAGGCACTGGCCATCGGAGAGGAGGATATATTCATTTGCTTGGATTCGTCCCTTACTGACCTGCAGAAAATCCGCCTTGACGACAAACTCAAACTAAAGACGGTCTAGTCGGTATGAAAATCCAATTCAACCCCGACCAGAGCTACCAGCTCACGGCCGTCAATAGTGCCGTGCGCTTGTTCGAGGGAGTAGGCAAGTTCGGCCAGAACTTCAGCATGAATGCCCTCGAAATCATTCCCAACCTCCCTGAAGCCCATGAGTTGTGGGAGCCAGACCTTTTCGACAACCTTCAAATCGTCCAGGATGACAACCACATCCAGCCCCGCAACCGCGAGCTGGAAGTTGAGGAAGGGGAGACGCTACTCGGCCTCGACGCCGTGCGCTACCCGTCCTTCAGCATTGAAATGGAAACCGGTACTGGTAAAACCTACGTGTACCTGCGTACCATCTACCAGCTGCACCAAACCTATGGCTTCAGCAAGTTCATCATCGTAGTGCCCAGCGTGGCCATCTACCAAGGCGTCAAGAAGACCTTTGAAATGACCCGCGCCCACTTCAATGCCCTTTACGACAAGCCCATCGTCCACCTCGTCGACTACGACGGCAGCAATATTCCTCAGGTTAAGAAGTTCGCCACTTCCCCCGCCTGCGAAATCATGCTCATCACCCTCGACTCCTTCAACAAGAAGACCAACAACCTCTACAAGCCCACCGATAAGCTCCCCGGTAGCCCCTTGCTGCCTTATGAGTACTTGGCCCAAACCCGGCCCATCCTCATCCTCGATGAGCCGCAGAACATGGACTCCGACACGGCCCGCAAAGCCCTACGCACCCTCCGGCCGCTCGTCGCTTTCCGCTACTCCGCTACCCACAAAACCACACCTAACCTGCTCTACCGTCTCACTCCCGTGGAAGCCTTCCGCCAGGGCTTGGTAAAGAAAGTAGAAGTAGCCGGCATCACCGAAAACGACAACTACAACGAAGGCTTTGTAGCCCTCCTGGAAGTCAAAACCCGCGCCGGCGAAAAACCCACCGCCGTTCTGCAAACCATCCTGCAGCGCAACGGCCAGCGCGAAACCACCGAGGTAACCATCCGCCTGGGCCAGAACCTGCGTCGCTTCACCAACCTGCCCGAGCACGAAGACTATGTTGTTACCAACATTTCCGCCGTTCCCGGCGACGAGTACATTGAGTTTAGCAACGAGGTCCTGATTCCGCTTAATTCCACCATCGGCTCTTCCCGCCCCGCCGTCTTCCGCGCCCAAATCCGCCAGACCATCCGGGAGCACATGAAGCGCCAGGCCACCTTGCTGCCCAAAGGCATCAAAGTCCTGTCTCTGTTCTTCATCGACCGGGTACGCAACTATATTGACGGCGGTATCATCCAAAAGATTTTCGATGAAGAATACCGCCTAGCTGCCGAGACCAGTCCTTACTTTCAAGACTTTGCCCCTGAAGAAGTGCGCGACGCCTACTTTGCCTCCTACAGCAAAGGCAAGTCAAACGAGGTTAAGTATGTTGAGCAAGACGAGGCCAGCGTCGGCAGCGACAAAGACGCCAAGAAGGCCCAGCGCGAGTCCTTCCAGCTCATCATGCGCAACAAGGAACTACTGCTGACGCTCCCCGCCAACACCCCCGATAAAGGCGCCAAAGTCTGCTTTATCTTCGCTCACTCTGCCCTGAAAGAAGGCTGGGACAACCCCAACGTCTTCCAGATCTGTACCCTCAACCAAACCATTTCCGAGCGCAAGAAGCGCCAGGAAATCGGCCGCGGTATGCGCCTGGCCGTTGATCAATCCGGCCAGCGCACCGCCGACGCCGGCGTCAACGTGCTCCAGGTCATTGCCAACGAGAGCTACGAATCCTACGTCCAGGGCCTGCAGAAAGAGTATATCAGCGAAGGCAAGTACGCCGACAGCGACGTACCGCCCAAGCCCTCGAAGGCCCACCAAAGCACCGTCCACCGCAACGATGCGGTATTCAGCCGCCAGGAGTTCAAACAGATGTGGGCCCGCCTCCACAAAGACGTGCGCTACACCATTCAGTTCGACCAGGCCCAGCTCATCAAAAAGTGCCAGGACAAGCTACAAGCCACCACTTTCCCGCTGCCGAAAATCAGCATTAGCAAGGGTCAGTTCATCCAAACAGAAGTCACCATCACCCTCGTTTCCGCCGACCTGATGGGCGCGCGCCTGCGGGTAGAGACCATCAATACCCGCAACGAGAAAGGCTCCACCGAGTTCAACGTAGTGCCTGACGGCTACCTCGGCGACAAGACCACTTTCAAGAAGTTCCTCCAGGACTTCCGCGTCGAAACCATCACCTCTGACGCCTACAATCCCCGCCTCAAATTCTACAACGGCCACGAGGTAACGCAGGTCCGCCCGCTGCGCTTCGTTTCCGAGCTGGGCGCCGTAGCCAACCCCCTCACCACCACGGTAGCAGTAGAGGAGACCTACCCCGTTTTCGACGTAGTAGGCCGCGCCGCTCAGGAAACCAAGCTCACCCGCCGCACCATTCAGGCCATTTTCGACATCCTCACCCCCGACAAGAAAACGGCCTGCATCAAGAATCCGGAAGGCTTCACCGAGAAGTTTATCAGCGTCATCAAAAACACCTTGGCCGAAGAGGTAGCCGCCAACATCGTCTTCGAAATCGTCGGCGACAAACCCACCGACCTAAACGAGCTGTTCCCTATCGAGCCCAAGTTCGTGCAGGACCGCCTAATCGAAGCCGGCGCAAACAGCATCTACGACCAGGTGCAGATTGATTCCGACGTAGAGCAGCGCTTCGTGGAAAACCGAATCAAAGACCACGAAAAGGTGCTCTTCTACTTCAAGTTTCCCAAGAAATACACCGTTGAACTCCCTCGCATCATCCGCAACTACAACCCTGACTGGGGCGTGGTCTACGAGGACAAAGACAAAAACACCAAGCTGGAGCTAGTCCGCGAAACCAAAGGCTCCATGGACAAAGCTGCCCTCCGCTTTGAGCACGAAAAACTCAAAATCACCTGTGCCGAACGCTACTACCAAACCCTCAACATCGACTACCGCCAAATCACCGACCAGGTACCTAACTGGCAGGAACCCTCCCAGGTAGCCGAGCAAGGAGCATTGTAGCAGCCCGAGTACTTGATTGGGTTTTTGATCATATTCAACAAAAAAACTTCATAAAAATGGCAATTGCACAGGTTATCGCCAAAGCTCAAGAACTAACGCAGAATAAAGTCTCACAAGTAGAGCTCGAGCAGCTTATATCTAAAATTATCAGCGGCCTTCTAAGAAAGTTTGGACAAAAAACTGTCTTCAACGGTGCAAATAGTGAAGCGGATAGTGAGGTGAATAATATCTTGACTCATGTAATTGAAGTGGGTAGTATAAAAGTGATGAAGGACAAAGGGTTAATATCCAACAATGATGATGAGTTGTTAATGGCAAGTCTTGGTACTGCTTGGTTAATGAATGTGGCTCTGGGAAATGTTCTAAATAACAATGATTTGCTGAGAGTATACACCGGCAATGGTTACTATCAGCAGGCTGCTGTACAAACGCTGGCTAATAGGATATCAGTATTAGGCCATACGCACAGGAATTACAGTAAATTATCCTTTCTTAAGAAGCTAAGTACTTCTACTGTGGATGAGCTATTCAATTCTCACTTAGGCAGCTATATAAAGTGATAGAGACCATTGGAGCTAATGACATTCGCACAACTCTACAGTGTTTCTGCCAACGAACCGCCCTGTAGCGCGCCAGAATCATGGTCCTCACTGATCAGCACTTCCAGTGGGTGCACGAAGTCTTTGTGCTCGACACTGCCAACACCTTCCGACCGGTGCAGCGCAACGCTGCCCCGTGTCGGGGTTTTCGTAATTCCAGCGCAGCCAATTCCGGTCCCAAAATCTACGTAGCCACCGCCGGCCCCGAAATCCGGTACGTCGGCCTAGCCACCACTCCCATGGGCACCCGCCTCACTCGTGGCAACTCTTCCCGCAAAAGCCCAAGAAACGGCTACCACGGCTACCAGTGGCTTACTCCACCGCCCACCGGCACCGACCTCACTCTACACGTCTTCTCCTTCCCTCATTTATTAAGCGAAATTTCACCTACTTCAACAAGTACCCTATCTATAAATGACTTAAAACACCTACTCGAACGCATCGAGGCGGAGGTGGTTTACCTCACAAGATTCAGTACTGGGCTTTGGCCAACTTGTCAAAATGAAATTCACTTTCGCAATTTAGAGGCTGAGTCAAGAAAATTGACTCAGCAAACTGCAAATCAAATATGGTCAGCTCTAGAAGTAAAATTCACGCAATGAAATCAACAGAAAGTCAGCAAAACCCGCGTAAAAAAGAAGGAATAATGGATCATGTAAAAAAAATTATTACGAGCCCTGTAGGAGCGACACTCCTAATTGGTTCATTCATCTCCCTTTTACTTCCTATTGTCTTAACACAACTTAGTACAGGTATAGATTTCAGCAATACTGGTCAAATAGGTGATACAATAGGTGGTATTGCTGGGCCTTTCCTAAACCTTACTGGATTGATAATTGTATATTTTTCATTCAAGCAACAATTAGAAGCAAATAATAAACAATGGGAATCATTAGAATTAGAAAATGTAAAAGAAAGACAACAAAATGATTTTGATATAATTTATAAATCAATAGTAATGCTTGGCAACGAAATTAGTATACACGAACCTTCATTTAGATCAATCAATCAAATCATCAAACAAGTTCATCAATGGAATCAGACGCCCGAAGAGCTGATTCCAGGCACATGGGAACTAATGAAGAACCTTGGGTTTGAATGGAACGGAATCCGGATCGAAAAATTAGATGATTATTGGAAAATGCTCGAAAATTTCGATTGGTTATCCCAATATATCAGAGAACGATATGAAAATATTATTGACTCGATAAAAAGATCAGATATGGATGAAACGAGAAAGAACCTATTACATTCTTACCTTAGAAATATGTGCATATTACCCCCATACAATTGGCTACCTGAGGAGTCTATGCAACAGATGTGGGATCAAGACGAAAGTAAATTTCAGGACACAAAAATACTTTCATTAATAAATGAGCTGCGCGTTCATACCCCAATGATATTCCCTCACGTTATATACCCATTTATCAGCCAAGACAAATAACATACCTTATAGTCAGACTCGCCTCCTCTCAATCAACTCAGAAAAAAATGCCCACAACTTTCTATGGTGGCAAAGGTGCCTCACTTAAAACGCGGTAAAATTCATTGTCAAATACTCAGCCTTATCCAAGAATGGCAAAAAACAAGAGACAACTAATAAATCCTCCCACTACAACGAATTATAATATTTTCCGTCAGCATGGATAATTCAACTAATACCTAGGACAAGACCTTTGATCCATGTCTTTCAAAGCTCCAAAAACACCAAAACAGTATCTTAAAAAAAAACAATATTTTTTTACTATTAATATATTATAATTTTATTCGAATGCTTGTATAAATGCCGAGAAAAAGAGGGTAAAAATGATAGAGAAAACTATCTGGCAAGTTTCAGCCGAGCCAATTGCTGTTGGCCCGGAATCAAATTTATTTCAGCAAGCTATAAGATAGAAGTGGGGAATCGGAAACCAGAAGCTTAATTCACTATCTGTCACCAGCCCTGTGACTGCACTCATGGACAGCGAAGCTAAAGCAGGAGTTACGGCCATGCGAGAATGGTTTAGCAAGCGTTTTGAACAGATGAATGAAGTATTGGTTCAACACCCACATATTATATCAGGTAATTCTGAAGTTGTAGATGAGCTAGACAATGATGAGCCTTTACTTGCTCCATCTCCAGGGCAGCAGTAATCCTTTATAGATTAATGCGCCACAACTCCCCCCAGCTAGTCGTATAAGCCGGGCTCTTCTGCTCCCGATTCATCGCCCAATCTGCCCCCGCACCCTTCCGCACACTGGCCGAGCCTATTATCACCGTACCCTTCCCAAACCGCCGGTTCAGCGCATCTAGCGTGCCCATTAGCTCCGCACGCTTGCCACTCACACTCACGGCCGCCGGTTGCTCAAATAGCCCTAACTGTTGTTGCCCGGCCCGCTCCAACCCGTCCAGCATCACCCCAGCCTTTTTATAGAGCGTCCCCGGCCGCCACACTTTGCCCAGCAGGTGCCGCGCCTGCGCGGCCAGCTCCAGCGTATCATCGGAGGCCACTGGCAGCGTTACCAGCGCCGATCGGGTGTAGGGGGGAGGCTCGTTGCCGTACCGGTTAGTACTCACAAACACCGTCAGCACCCGTGCCGCCGAGCCCTGCCGCCGCAGCTTCTCCGCCGCCCTAGACACGAACGTAGCCACCGCGCCCATTACGTCCTCAAACTCTGTCACCGGCTTGCCAAACGACCGGGTACAGGCAATAGACTTACGTGCTTGGCCGCCGTCCTCGCTCGGTTCCATGCTCAGGCAAGGATAGCCCTGCAGCTCTCGCACTAGGCGCATTCCCACCACGCCCCCTAGATTCTTCCGGGCCCAGGGTAGGGGGCAGGCTGCCAGGTCGGCCGCCGTGCGGTAGCCGGCCGCGTAGAGCTTGGCCGCGTACTGGTGCCCCACGCCCCACACGTCCTCCACTCCAACCCTCGCCAACGCTTCCTGCCGCTTGTCATCCGTATCCAGGCATAGCACCCCACTGCCGGCCAGCGTCGACATAGCCACCTTGCTGTTGGCTTTAGCCACCCGGTTTGCCAGCTTCGCCAGCGTCTTAGTCGGCGCCATGCCCACGCACACCGGAATACCCGTGCGCTGCAGCACGTCGGCCCGCACCCGCGCCCCGTATTCGGTCAGGTCCCCTAGGTAGCGCGTCATGCCCGACAAGTTCAGAAACGCCTCATCAATGCTATACACTTCCAGCTCCGGTGCCACTTGGCCCAGATACCACATCACCCGCCGGCTCATGTCTCCGTACAGCTCGTAGTTCGAGGAGCACACGGCCACATCATGCTGCCGCAGCAACTCCTTCACCTGGAAGTACGGCTCACCCATTTTCAGGCCCAGCGCCTTCGCCTCGTTCGACCGCGCAATGATGCACCCGTCATTATTTGAAAGCACTACCACCGGCCTACCTTCCAGTTCGGGCCGAAATACCCGCTCACAGGAAGCGTAAAAATTATTGCAATCAACTAGGGCGAACATAGCTCAAACCCAAACGGCTTTCGTGTACCAGCGTGTGCAGCACCAGCACCACCACGCCCCAAACGCGCATTTCTTCCGGACACTTAATGTCCACCGGTTCATACGCTGGATTCGCCGGCAGCAGCCGCACCCCATTAGGACGTTTCGACAAGGTTTTCACCGTGTAGGCCCCATCTACCCACGCCACTACTACGTCCCCGTCCCGCGGCGTCACGCTCCGGTCGATGCCCAGCAAGTCCCCATCATGGATAAAGGCCCCTGTCATACTCTCCCCGGTGGCGCGAGCCAGAAAGCTAGAGTCTGGATTCCGAAAGAAAATCCGGTTTAGATCCATCAGTTCTACCTGGTAGTCATCGGCAGGAGAGGGGAAGCCGCAAGGCAGCTGAAAGTCAATTACAGGCACCCACAGCGGCTCCGGCGGCAGGCTTCCAAATACTAAGGTCAGGTCCGACATACAGATGTGTTGCTAGGAGTGTATCGGCAAGTATAGTGTGTGCTAATCAATTTAGTTGCATAAACTAATAAATTTAGTGTATTGCAGTGCAGAAAAATGCGGTCTGCTTGCATACTGCAATCCACTCTCAAGTAGCAAATACCTACCTTCGAGTAGTATTTTATTTCATTCCGCCTGATGCAATTCCGCGCTTATTATTTGCCAGTTTGGTGCGTCCTGAGTCTATTTACTGTAGCCTGCTCCACCACCAAAGACCCGGTCCCCGCCCAGCCCACAACCCCGACCACGCCTACCGCGCCCGCGCAGCCGCTACCCGAGCACCTAACGCTCGGCAACCCCAGCGGCGCCACCCCCGACGCCACCCAGCCCACCAATTACCTGCTCAGCAAGCCGCAATACGCCCTCAGCTACCACCGGGACCGGGGCATCCCCAATTGGGTGAGCTGGCACCTAGACGCCACTTGGCGCGGCTCCGCCGCCCGCCAAGACGACTTCCGCCCCGACAATACCTTACCCGCCGGCTGGTATCAGGTCCAGGTCAACAGCTACAGCAGCTCCGGCTTTGACCGCGGCCACATGTGTCCCAGCGCCGACCGCACCAACACCGTGCCCGACAACTCGGCTACGTTCTTCATGACCAATATGGTGCCCCAAGCTCCTAGGAACAATCAGCAGACGTGGGCCAACTTGGAAGATTACACCCGCTCGTTCCTCAGCAGCGGCAACGAGGTCTACATCATCTGCGGCTCCTACGGCCGTGGCGGCACTGGCTCCACCGGCACCCTCACCCAAACTCTCGATAACGGCCGCGTTACCGTTCCCAACCGTCTCTGGAAAGTAATTGTCATCCTGCCCACCGGTACCGACGACGCCACCCGCGTCAGCACCAGCACCCGCGTCATTGCCATCGACACACCCAACGATAATTCCATCAACACCAATTGGGGCCAGTACCGCGTCAGCGTTGATGCCATAGAGCAAGCCACCGGCCTCGACCTGCTTTCCGCTGTTGCCACCAGCACCCAGCAAACCATCGAAGCTCAAATAGATAACGGCCCTACCAACTAAATACCCCTCACTTTATAAATGAAGATTCTTCCCTCTCACAAGATCAGTGGCCAGCTGCTAGACGTTATTTTAGAAGCTCAGAAAGAGCTAGTTCTTGTCTCACCTTACGTCGACCTTTCATATTCCAAGCAAGTTTCCAGTGCCTTAGTAGCTGCGCGCAATCGGGGCGTCAATATTGCATTCTACATCCGGCATGAATCCTCGAATCTGAAAAGCAAGGAGCAGGTCGAGAGCATTGGTATTACCCCTCGTTTGATTCCCAACCTACACGCAAAGCTTTATTTCAACGAGACGACGGGTATCATTGCTTCTTTAAACTTGCTGAGCAGTTCAATCGGCAACTCCATCGAAATCGGAGGGCAGTTGGAAACTCCTGAAGAACTCGCCCAGTTACGCCAGTTTGTTGCGCAATTCATCACGCCGCATGAAGTGGACGCTCCTATTCCTCTAAACAAGGCTAAATCTATTGAATCACCGGTTGCACCCTCAGCACTGAGTTGGGAAGAGAAGAAATTTCAGGAAAAGGAGTTTGGGGCTATCCTCGCTGATTATTTAAGGGCCAACATTGACCGCAATAGCTATGTGGAAGGCAACGATGTGGGAATGACTATTCGAGCCGTAGGGAACACATTCTCGATTGAGATAGAAAGCATGTTTACTTCTATCCAATTAGCTATACAAGGCATCGTCTCAAGTAGTGAAGCTGATCGATTTGCCGCTAAGTCTTCTAAGCATTACAAATTGAAAGATTACAGCTATTTGATTCAGCGTGGCGGCAGAGGTGTGTATGATCAGGTACGGGCCGTCCGTAAAGTCAAACTATCCGCCAAAGTATTCAACAAGCTCACCTTCGCCGAGAAGAAGCAGATGCTAACTGAAATATCAGATTTTCTGCTAGCTACTCAGGCATTCAAAGCTGACTATCGCAACTAATGCCTCTCATATCCGGCGAACAAGCCATTGCCACCATCCTCAAGCACGACAACAAAACCACCAGCTACAAAATAGCCCTGCTCCGGGCCATCAACGACCTCGTTCTACTTTACCCCGACCTTGCCCGCACCGACCAGCCCGTGGCCGTGCCCCTCGCACGCCTGGCCGAGCTATGGACGGCCTACTACTGGCCCTTCGCCGACGATGCTCAGCCTATCTACCAAGGCGCCCGAGCCCTGGTCGGCGGCCAGCTCCGCAACGACGTTTCCTTCCGCCCAGCTCTCACCCAACTGCGTCAGCAGTGGCAGGCCACCGTGCAGTTGCCGGCCCAATCCGCCGACGGCTTCTTCCTGCTCACCGAGATGCGCACCCCGCGCCGCCGGGCCACCTATGCACCCGCGCTGCAGCAGGCCTACACCCAGGCTGTGGCCGCCGCCGCCAAGGCCCTGCTCATGCCCATCAAGTATGCCGGCCCCGGGCATTGGTCAGTCTTCGATAAGCCCGCCCGCCTCGACCAACTGCCCCCGCAGGTCCAGACTCTGCCCGGCACCAGCCCCCAGGATGTGTGCCTAGTTGTTTCCGCTACCCTGTGGGAAGCATTCCACCGCCTCTCGCTTTACGTCGAAGCTCTCTGTCTGCACGAGTGGAGCCTCTTCACCGAAACCGTCACTCAGGACGCCGGCCAACTCGTAACCCGCGGCCAGGTCTACACCCTGCTCACCGCCCGCCCCGACAACCGCCGCCCCCTGACGTGGGAGCGTAACCAAGTAGATATCCTGCTCCACGAAAACGTGCGTTTCGTCTGCCCTTGGACGCAGAAGCCCCTGACCCAGCCCCAGCACTACGACCTCGACCACCTGCTGCCCCTCACCGTGTATCCGGTCAACGAGCTCTGGAACCTGCTGCCCGTCGACCGCCAGTTCAACCAGCACACCAAGCGCGACCGGGTACCTGACCTACAGCGCCTGACCACCGCCGAGCCGCTGCTGGCCCAGTCCTACGCCGCCTACCAGCAGTCCGCCACGCTCCACAAGGTCATGCTCGAGGACGCCGCCCTACGCTTCACTGGCCTGACACCCGGCCCCAACTTTGCCGCTCAATTAGCCTCGCGCACGGTGCACTTCATCAACGACGTGGCCGCCGCCCGCTACGTCCAGCGTTTCTAGCCTATGGAATATAACAAGCTCATCCGCGACCATATCCCGGCCATCATTTCCCAGTCCGGCCGCCAGTGCCGCACCGAAACCATGAACGAGGCAGAGTTTCGTCAGGCGCTACGGGCCAAGCTGGTAGAAGAGGCCCAGGAAGTACACGCCGCGCCCCCAGCGGAACTACTCACTGAGCTAGCCGACGTGCTGGAGGTACTGGATGCCCTGATGCAAACCCACAACATTACGGTTGCCGACGTGCGCGCAGCCCAGCACCAGCGTCGGCAGGAGCGAGGCGGTTTCACCAAGCAACTCAGGCTACTTGAAGTTCTACCATAATCCCACCCGCTGATGAATCCGACACAGCTGCAGTTTATCTTTCATCCTACCCCTGACCAGTGGGGCCTACGGGGCGACCCTGCTCTTTGGCAGGAGCTAGAGTATGTCTGCGCCACACTCCAACTACCCACTTCCCCCGCTGCCATCGACCAGTTGCTTGCTTTCCTGTACCACAATCTGGTAGGAGAGGAGCCAGTCGCCGGCCACCGGCCCTACGTGCCCCGCTACCAGGGTGGGGGTATGAGTGGCGGCCACGTTTCAGCTGACTTCTGGCTCACTCAGGGGTTTCCTACTCTGAAAAGCCGCATGCTTCAATTGGTAGTTGAAGACGGTAAGCAGGGAGCACGCCGCTAGCAAGCACCGCATAGGAATAGCCCACAAGCTCACACCTGCTGAAAACCACTTGACAGGCATTTGACGGGCATTTGACAAACAACCCTTATACTGGCCATAAATAGCCATTCAGCGAAGCTGTAGCGTGTTTTTGAAACCATACTCTCTCTTGACAGGCATTTGATTGGGCCGTGTATCATCTGGCCAACCGCCATTGCGTTCATCCTAGCCACCGTAGATATATTGGCTTATAATGAGTATTCCGCTGCTGACTTGATTCTGACCGAAAGGCTTTCGTAGCCCAAGTAATGAGCAGCAAAAAGAAAGCCCGGCCGCAAAGCCAGGCTTCCAGTGCAATAGGTGTGAGGTTAGCCAGTAAACAAGTTACCTGCCCTTGCAGCCCGCACACACTATCCGGGCCTGCAGCCCGAAAATAAGAACGGCCACCTGTTTGGTGGCCGTTCTTATTACCAGCATTTGCTACGAAGGTCGTCGTTTCCGTTCCTTCCGCACCCCCTTGAACGGCTTACCATCTTCCTTCACGTCCAGGAAGCGCCCCGTTTCCGCGTCGCGCTTCACAAACTGCTTGGTCACCGGGTTAAAAGTCTGAGACCGTTTACGCACGGCCCCTTTGCGGGCATTGTCGCCGGTAGGAGGGTTTGTTGCCATAAAAACGAAGTAAAAGAGTAGGAGAGAAGCCTAGAGCGAAGCCGCGTCCCCGCGCTCCACAATGTCGCGCACTTCAGCCGCCGTGCGCCCATCGGCCCGCACCGGCACCGTGTCCGGGTCCACCGCCACCGACGACACCGCCGCGGCTACCGAGCCGGCCAGCATCAGGTAGCCGCCCAGCGCCACCACGGCCGCCGGCAGCGCCACCGGGGCCGTAGCCAATACCCCGCCCACCGCCGCCAAAGCCGCTCCAATTGTGCGCACCTTCCGAAAAAACCGGGGCGTGGGCAGCGTTACCCGGTCGAGAACTGTCAGTTTCTGGTCCATAGATTCATATGTTTGAAAAGGTGAAAATCATTGCTTCCTCTGCCAATTGTGCAACAGCCTGTTGCACAAATACCCATTGCGAAGTGTCCCCTATAATCTTGCAACAACCTGTTGCAAGATTGACTAGCCCCCAGCCAACTGATGAATTTTGCAGCAGCCTGCTGCACAACCACCTCCTGCTATTCATCCGGCCCGTCGCGGCTCCGGGCCCAGAGAACCCGGTCTATCCGCTCATTGCGCGACTCCTGCCGCCGCGAGGCGTCCAGCAGCTGGTTCTGTCGCTCCACCATCACCGTCAGCAGCTTATCCAGCGCATCCACTTTCTCGTTGAGGCGCAGCACCGCGTCGGCGCCTTCCTTGCGCACCACGCCCAGCTCCCGCAGCACCTCTGAGCGGTGCTCCTGCAGCTTCAGCTCGTAGGCCTGCTGGTGCTTGGCCTCCCGCGCCACGGCGGCCGTGTGGTAGCTGTCCACCTTCTCAGCCAGCACCGACGTCTGCGTTTCCTGCTTGCGGCGGTGCTCCTTCAGCTCCTCCACATCCCGCCAGCTCTTCACGAAATACAGCAACACGGCCACCCCGCCGCCCACCACCGACGTCACCACGCCCCAGTTGTCCAGTATCGGACTATCCACGTCCATCACCTCCTTTCTGCTCCCTGGTTAGCACCTCGAAGTGCGGCCGGTCTTTAAACGTCACCCAGTCGCCGCCCCACACCACCCGCGCGTCGGCCGCTTTCATCAGCCGCGCAAACTTGCTCAGCAGCAGCCCTGACCACGACACTGACCCGTCGGCCAGCAGAAAGGCCACGTCCAGTGCCGGGGTAGGCGAGAGGTTGTGGTTCGACTGCCCCCCGCGCTTGTAGGTCACAATCGGCCCTGGCTTGGTGCGGCCCTGCGCATACAGTTCTTCCTGCCGCTCCGGACTCCGGTAGCACTCCGTTACAAACGGCAACCCCGCCAGCCGCAACACCGGGTCCCCAACCCAGCGCCCGAGCGCCTGCCGGTAAGCCGCCGCCAGATACGGCACTGCCTGCCCCAGCCGCACCACCTGCCGCTGCTCCTGCACCGCGTTTAAACGCGGTACTTGCCGCTCTTTCACCATTGTGCTCGATTGTGTCATAAAGTAGAAGGTAAAGGATTTGATATTATGTATCAAAGTAGATGAATAATCCTGTCTTTTCCCAATGCTTACAACTGTCGGCTGAGTGCCTCAAATGGTACTATTTCGGGCGCACCCCTTCGGGTCGGGCTATCCAGGGCTCCGCTACGCTCCGGTGCTGACGCACGGGCTCCTGCGTCGCCCCCCTTCCTATCCCTTGCGCATCCTCCCGATACCCTGAAGCTGCTACCGGTACGTGCCGCCCCACGCCGCCCGCCCAGGCCCTGATAACGGGCCCCGACAGTCGGCTACCACCTCTCCGCCGGCCGTCAGGCCGCACCCCCAAAAGGCACCGCCTGCCAGCCTGCTCACCGTTCGTCCCACGCTTCGTCCCACCGCCGACCTGCCTCACAAACCCACCGCCCGGCGGCCAGCCTCCGCTACCGAAGCCCCTGCCCGCGCCAGCCGGGCCTTCATTCCCTCTACTCGTTCTGCTGCGCGGCGCTTCGTTCCCTCGTCGCTCCGTACCTGCGCTTCTCCCTCACTATGCTTGCTGCGCGCCACTCGCGCCAGTCATTGCGCCCCGCCCCGCGCTCCACCTCCCGCGCCCACTCAGGTTACTGCCGTGCCTGCCGACCGTCCCACGCTCCGGCCCGGCCCCGCTGCCACCCACCAGCCCCCGCACCGGTGCCCGGCCTCCGCTACCAATAACCCACCGCCCCGGCCGGCCTCCCGCACTCCTGCGTCGCTTGGTCGCCCCGCCTCTGCCAACCCACAATTCGGTGCCTTCGGCGAGTGTCTATTGGGGAGGCCCCCAAGCCCCCGCATCATGCTCCGCTCCGCTCTGCATTGCCTCGGCTACCGCAGCCCTCAACAGGCTGCTACCACCTCATAAGGTGCCCTTCGGGCCGGTCTATTGGGGGTGCTCAGGCCGCCCCCCAAACCCCCAGGCCGAGGCATTCAGGTTTGTTGGCCCAGCACCTGCCCGGCACTCGGCGCGGCTTGGCTCAGGCGCGTGGGGGTGGGGCCACCAGCCACTCGCAGCGGCGGCCCAGGCGGGCGGCGGCGCGGGCGGCGCTCAGCGTGCCCCGGCTGGCACCGTCCCAGCACACCAGCACCAGCCCGGCCCGGTGTACTATGGCCGCGTTGCGCACATGGGGCGCGGCCGGGCCGTGGGTGCGGTAGTCGGGGCGTAGCTCCACCACGGGCACCCCGTGGGCGCGGCACCAGGCGGCGGCCAGGGCATCCACGCCGGCCGCGCCCCCACTTACTACCAGGCCCAGCTGCTGCCCGGCCCGCAGGGCTTCCAGGCGCGTCAGCAGGGCCGGGCAGTCCGTCATACCCCGGCTGCCCACCACTGCCACCGTCCACACAGTATGCCCCAGTAGAGTGGGGCTGTTTTCTGTATTATTCATATCCTAAGTTACAAAATAAAATGTATTGTAGTGCTAAAAATATGTTCTACTTTGGTATGCTATTGTAGGAAGTTTTACGTATATTTAAGTAGAAGTTCGGGAGAGGCCCGGACGCTACGCGCCCGCCAAAGGCCACGGCAGCGCACCCTACGGCTAACATCTACAGCCCATGTTCACCGCTTTGCAGTTCTCGCAGCTTCTGGCTGCTGCCTGGTCCGGCCCCGCCGCTTGCCACTTCGCTACTATCAGCCACTACGTAGCCCCGGAGGGCTACACCAAAACCCAGTACACCGCTTCCTTTCATATCGGCCAGGCCTGCCACCTGGGGCAGGCAGAGTGCCCCTTTGCGGCGGTTGCTGCCGCCGTCCAGGCCTTTGCCGCCGCCCAGCCCGCGCCTAGTCTGCTGGCGGCCGTAGTCGTAGCCCACGCCGCGCAGGTGCTCCGCGCCGCCGCTGGCCAGCTGGCCGGGGTGCCCGTGCGCCGCCCCGGCTTTTCCTACCGCTGCCAGCGCCACCGCTGCGCCCGTTTCCGCCGCCGCTTTTTCCTGGCCCGCTATGTATAGCGCAGCCACTGTCGTAGCGCCCGCCCCGGTAGGGGTGGGCAGCTACTCCCGCCGCCGCTGCTTCCACGAGCGGGAGCTACCCGTGTCGCTGTTCGGCGGGCTGCGTGAGGTAGTAGCCGCCGTGGCCTATTACGTGCAGTGGGTTTATGCTGATGAATTCAGCTGGTCCCGCCAGAAGGTGCCCCATGTGCGCCTGCGCGCCGTGTACTGCCGGCGCACCGGCCGGCCACTGCACGTTGGCCGCGCCCAGGAGCAGGCTCTGGCCGAGCAGCTGGAGGAAATTCTTTTCCGCGAAGGCCCTCAGGCATGAAGCCCGGCATCACCTCGCAGGCGGGCCGCTGGTACGCGGCCTGCCTGTATGCCAGCGGCCCCGGTTGGGCCGTGGTGCGCGACGTGGCCCAGCCCGGCACCGTGCCCGGCGGCCCCGGCCACTACCAGCAGGAGCCCGCCCCCGGCCGCTACGCCACCCAGGAGGCTGCCACGGCTGCCGCCGCCCGCTTCAATGCCCCGCGCCTGCGCCCGGCCGACTGCTACGGCCTGCTGCCTACGCCGGCCGACGACTACCACCCGCACCCGTGGGACCTGAAATAATCCAGCCACCGGCCCGCGCCACCCCGGCGCGGGCCACTAGCCCCAGCATCATGCCGCAAACCGCCACCACTTACCAGCCCCAACTGCTCGACCCGCACAGCGCCAACCCGCAGCCGGTCAGCCCCCGCAACGGCCGCAGCTTCAAGCTGGCCGAACTCTATGAACTGCTCGACTGCCAATTAGTCGACGTGGTGCGCCTCACGCCCGAGCTGATTCTCATCATCGACGACGAAGGCAAGTTCCGCAACCCCTGCTACCTGAATCTGCTGGCCACCTACCTGTGGTACCAGCACCAGCCCGAAGCCCGCGGCCAGGACAGCATCGTGGGCCGCGCCATCCTCTGCCACGACAAGCAGTTCCGCTAGCCCCAGCCCGCATTTGTGCAAGCGCCGCTTGCACGATTCCCAACCTCAATACGGCGAAGGGGCCGGCCGCCGACTGGCCCCACTCTTTACTCCCTCTCTGTTATGGCAACCGCCACCAAAACCCCCAAGACCCCGGCCGTTCAACTCCCGGCCACTAGCACCCCCGCCGCCGAAGCCGCGCCGGCTTACCTCATCGACAAAGTAGACGAGGCCACCGGCGAAGTGCAGCAGGTGCCGCGCTTCCGCTACCTGCCCGGCCACCCCCGCCAAATCCGCTTCGACGCCAAGGCCGGCCAGTTCAACATCAACGGCACCACGCCGCTGGGGCCCGCCCTCATCTTCATTCCGCTGGCCTGGCGCGTATTCCAGGACGATATTCTGAACATGGGCCGCAAGCTCTGGGCCGAGCTGTTCTACGCCGACGACAAAGGCGCCATCTGCGCCGTGCTCTTCCACGGCTACAGCGTCGAAAACCTGTACCGCCTCATCGAGCCGCTGTTCTACGACGACCTGACTCTGGCCGACGTGGTAGTGAAAGTGCAGGCCAGCAAGAAGGAAACCACCAAGGACGGCAAGAAGGCCACCTACTACATTGCCGAGTTCAGCTACGAACCCGCCGACCCGCAGGAGGTGCAGGCCCGCCGCGAGTTTGCCCGCGACTTTCCCATCTGGCGCGAGGAAACCACCACCGGCACCGCCGACGTGCGCACCAGCCACGGCTACACTAATCCTAAGTCGGAACCCGCCCAACTCGAAGCGGCCCTCACTGCCGCCCTGGCCCAGTAACGCTCCCGGCCCCCGACCCAATAGGGAAGGGGGCCACCTGGCTATTTCACCTCACTGCCCATGCAAACCTCTCTCGAAGTCCCGCAGCTGGTCGTGCACCAGCCCGCCCGCGACGAAGCCGAAGCCGTCCAGCTCACTGAGTTGGCCAAGCTCATCGAAGCTGCCGAACCCTTACCCGACCTGCGCGACTTGGCCCCGGCCGTGCGCGAGCTGTTCCCGCTCCCGGCCTACGAAGTCGGCTGCGGCGGGGCCCACATCTGGCTCCACCGCGCCGGCGAAGAGCAGCGCCTGGCCCTCGTCTGGTAAGCATCCAGACCATTCTAACTCTTAACTTCTAGCTACTTACCCCTCATGTTTCATAACGTCCAAGCCTTCCCCCAGCTGACCCAGGCTCAGCACCGCGCCCTGCCCCACGTCAGCAACACCGACCTCTCCAACCTCAAAGCCCAGGTGCTCGGCCAGCTGCGCAACCCCAGCCCGGCCGCCCTGGCCTACGGCACCGCCTTCCACTCCGCCACCCTGGAGCCCGCCACTTACGCCCGCACCGACGATAAATGCCCCTGGGAGCAGCTAGAACAGTTGGCCCGCCTCGTGCGCCGCAACCGCTACTGCCGCGACCTGCTGTACCGGGGCCAGCCCGAGCTAACCCATACCGCCGTGCATACCGCCACCGGCGTCGAAGTAAAGGTGCGTCCCGACCTGCTCGTGCGCAGCCCCGCCGGCCGCCGCCTCACCCTCATCGACTTCAAAACCACCAGCTGCCGCGACCTGCCGCATTTTCTAACCACCATCGAGCAGTACGACTACGACCGCCAAGCTGCTTTCTACCTCGACGCCCTGCAGGCCGACCGTTTCCTCATCATCGGCGTGCAGAAGAAAGCGCCCCATGCACTATGGACGGTGGAAGTAAGTGCCAACCTGGTTTTAATGCACCAAGGCCGTAAAAAGTATCAGGCTCTACTACGCGAATATAACCGCCGACAGTACAGCCAACAGGTTGCATAAAATCATGTTTCCTGGTTCAGGAATCGAAGTCCTTGCAGTAATATTGTCGATATGAAAAACACCTCTACTTCATCGGATAAAGGCCGTGCTTTCGGTATCGTGTTATTATGTTTGATAGCATGTGGCCTCGGTTTTCTATTCCTTGTCAGCAATTCAAATGCAGGTGGTTATCGCTATGATGATTCTATCTACGAGGAGTTTAGTGCACCTAAAACAGCAGCAGAGCTACGCGCTGAATTGTTGGAAAAGGAACAAACTAACCCCGCCGAGTTCCTTGATGCTTCTGGCAAGCATTGGCGCAACCTGATTGATCAATTAGTCATCGAAGGCAATGTCGAAAGCAGCGCTACCCTGGCTTCATTCAAAGACCCGGTAGTTACTATCCAGTGGTTCTCCAAAACCGGTACGGTGATAGGAGAGGAGAGCTACCGGGTGTATGAGTTCGTGAAGCCCGGTGGCTCGGCTCACTTCAAGTTCAAGACCAGCGCCCCCAAGAGCGTAGCAGATATAGCCATCGACGTAACTGACGCTACTGCACTGCAATAAAGTAAATACGCCCTTTTCAACAACGACGGCCCCACCTTTTCAGGCGGGGCCGTTTAATTTATAGAGTAGCAGCGAAGCTAGACGGTCCACTTTGCCCGGTGCCAGTTCAGAAACTCTGGGTCTGGCAGAAACCGCCGCCGCGCTGGCAGCCGCAACTCCTGCCCATGGTACTGCCCCAGCATAACGCCTGCCGCCTGCGCATCCGGCCGGTTACCCGCCCGCACCGTCGGTGCCACCTCAATCACATAATCGTCGGGCCGAATTGTGAACAGCCCCAACTCAAACGCCCGGTCGTGCAGGGCATTCAGGGCCAGTCCGTTTCGTGGGTTCAGCCGATTGACCTCATCCACCGCCCAGGGTCGAATGTGGCCCGCCACCAGCAGCGCCGGCTGCCGCAGCCCCGTCACGCAGCATGTATTGTCGTAAGCCGCCAGTACCGTGCGCCGGAAAAACTGCTGATTCACCCGCACCTGCACCAGCTGCTCCCGCACCCGACCCACCGGTACCGGTGGCAGCGGCTCATACTCCGCCGCCACCTCTTCCAGCGTCAGGTGCTGCGCTTCGGCCAGCCGCTGCTCGCTCTCCAGGGCCCGCCCCGACCAGTCGGCGTAGAACTCTGCCCATACCTGCCGGTCCAGGTGGCTGGCGTTGCTCATGCCCGCCTGGTCCAGGCTGGGATCCAGACTGGCGAAGTTCACCAGCTTCAGCGCCACCGAGCTAGGCGTGCGCCCCAGCAACCCCGCCAGCTGCATGATAGCCGGATTGCCCTTGTGCAGTTGCCCAAATGGCAGCTTGCAGTACAGGTTGATGGCCAGCAGCAATTCATCCCGCGTCCAGAGGCGTTGCCCTTGTTTCATTGCTGCGAAACTACAGGCTTCCCGTTACCTGGCCAGTATCAGCCAACACGTCCTGCACCAGCTCAAAGCAATGGTAGGGTGCATAGATAGTCCCGCCCTTGCGCATCAGCCGCAAACTCATTTCCCGAATGCTACGGCGGAACGCCGGCTCCTGCTGCAGCGCAAGCAGCAAATAGTGCATGCTCTTGAAATCCACCCGATACTGATCCGCCCCGGCAGCCTGGTAAATAGAGGGCTCAATGGAATAAGCGTAGGAGCGCAGAAATCGGGCCTTCTCCGCAGGATCAGCGCAGAAGCTACCCGTGACAACGGCAAAGACAAACCCGTGATTCGTGGCCTTATCTGTACCCACCACCAGTACTTCCATCCCATTCATGTTTAGGGCAAAGTAGCGCGGATACGTGCCCTTGTTCGTAGCGGGCAGACAACTCAGCGCCCAGAACGACTGCTCGGTTTTCTTGAACGCGGGAATACCATGCGTGATGTACGCTTGCAGCAACGCCTTCACCCGGCCATAAGCGGGCAGCTGCCGCAGCCGCAGGAAATTCTGCCGGTACTTGACCCTAAACCGCTCTTCCACCGTCAAGCCCAGATCCACCCCGTCGTCATCCAGGGCCCGGCCATCCGCCAACCAGGCATCCTGTTCGGCCGGTGAAACCAGCAGATCCAGGTCAGTTTCGCCCACCACATTCGTCACGAAGGTTTTATTGGTCAGCAGCATGCCCGCGGATTCGGCCTGCCGTATCAACCGCTGCTCGGTTTCATTCAAGTGCTGCTTCGCCACTGCCTGAAACCAATAGCCCTCAATCGTGTCGTAGTTCTTACGATGCTGCGCAAAGCGCCGGACGGCATCCACCGCCTGGCCAATGTAAAAAGTATCGTCCCGGAACCGCAGTAGATAAATGCCGCAACGCTTCCTAGATGTAGGGAATAGATCTGCAATGGAAACACGCCCCGTAACCGTTGTGCCGGCTGCCGCCCTAAAGCCCAAAGCATCAATAATCTGGTTAGCCATGTAGTGAGTTTATTGTGCCTAGTGCGTGTCGATAATCGGCGAATATACCCGCACGGCCTTAACAAGCGGTTCTAGCATCCTGACAGGTGTTCCTGCCTGATCAGCCACTACCATCCCCGGCTGCTGCACAGATCCAACTGACTGACATACAAATGCCTGTCAGTCAAACGTTATAGCAGTAGGGGGCTCTGCAGAATCTCCGGCTTTTTCTGATGGCGTCCACTCAACCCGTTCTGCTATGATACCCGAAATCACCCTCACCTTCACCGACGACCAAAAAGCCCAGCTCGAGCAGACCATTCAGCAGGAAATAGCGCACCAAGTGGCCACCATCCTGTCCCGCCTGCCCCTGCCTGAGGTTATGTTCTCCTTCCCGCAGGCTGCTAAGCTCTTTGCCCTGCATCCCGAAACCCTGCGCGCCTATACCAAGCTCCCCCTTCGTGATTCCCGCCGCCTGCGCTACGTCGACTGCACCGGTAGTGCCCGCGGCCAGCGCATCACGGCGGCCGAACTGCTGGACTGGCAGCGGCGCAACCACGCCGATACCCTGCAGGAGTCCTTTTTTATGAAAGTAGCCGAGCGCCGCGCCCGCTTGGCTACACGCAAAGAAGACCGTAAGCCTCGATAAATTGACAAAGGGCCAATCCCAGATGGGATTGGCCCTTTGTCAGGTTCACATGTAGTAGTGCTTTAGCTGTCTACTTGTTCCCGCTCGATAATCTGCGGTGGGGAAGCCGCTGCGCTCTGCGCCATATCGGGCTGCTGCACAATCGGCGGTGTGGCCACCGCTTCGCCAAACAGAGGGTTACTCGGCAGCGGCAGCCCGCCATTGCCATTCGGAATCTGGTTGAAAATCACCAACTCTTCGCCCGGTGTGCTTTGGGCCAGATGGTCGAGCAGCACTTCCTGCCCGCTGTTGGCGTGCAGCGCCTGCGTGAGCAGCGTGTAGGTACTCACATCCACGTTGTAGAGCTGATTCAGTTCGTTCATCTGCGTAGCCGCGTCTTCGGCGGCTCCGATAGCATCCGCCAGCTTCTGGGTGTAGCGCCGGGCCTTAGCATCGGCGGAGGCCCGTAACCGGATTGCCCGCTTCATCCGGGTGCGAAATTGTCGTTGGTAGGGGGTGAGAGTTGCCATGTTGTAGTAATGAGATGTGAATAGTTAGCAGCGAGCCAAGGGCCGGGAAAAGTATTGAGTAGCCAATAGAAGCAGCGCACGTTGGGACAATACACGCTACTCCATACCAACTACTCAATACTTTGCACCTAGCCGATAGCCACCACGCTCAGCGCGTTGTAGGCGTTGGAGTTCAGCGGATAGAACTTGCCGTTCAGCTGCTGGAAAAAGTCCACGCCCACGGCCACAATCAACGACTCATCAGCCGCGGCGGCGCGTACCAGCTGCAGCGCCTCGGCCGGACGTACCGCGTTGCTCAGCGGCAGTTCCACCGTGCTGGCTTCGGCGCTGGCTACTGCACCCGTCTCGAAATTGATGCTGCCCACGGCCGCCGTAATGCGGTAGTGGGTAGCACCCTGCGGGGCGGCCACGTCCCGGGAGGGGTTCAGCTCGCCCAAATTCACCGTGTGCGTGCCCGTAGCACGGTCCAGCGTGGCCTCTACGCCGCCATAGTACGTGCCCGAGAAGGATGAGCCCGCGTTGAAGTCAAAGCCCAGCAGCGCCGGCAGGTTCTCCGGCAGGATCTGCCGGCCGCCACGGTCGGAATCCTCGTCCAGGTTGAGGATTTCCTTCATCTTCTGGGCCAGACGCGAGACCATTAACCGGTCGGAAGCCAGCACCACCACGCGACGCAAGGCATCGCGCACCAGCTTACCGGCCTTGGCGGCCGTGCCGAACTCGCTGGCATTTTCCCGCACGCGCTGCATGGAGGCAGAGGAATTGAATTGGCTCTTGTTCGAGCCCTGTTTTTGGCGCACCGTGCCGTCCTTCGCAAAAACGACGCCGCCCACGGTGCCACTGATTTGGATTACGCCGCTCTGACGTGCCATTGTGGTAGGGGTAAAAGGTGAGAAAAGTATGTGGCTGCTTTCATTACCGACTCCTACCAGGTGCAGCCTCCCAGTAACGCCGCGTGATTCGTTGTCGAAGCCTTACCACCAGTGAGTTTGATGTTGCTGCAGTGGAAAGCAGTAGAATTTTCAGCTATAATTTCCTCAAATATCACTTAAATATTTATCAAAGTGTAATATTTAATTTATCAAAGTAGAAATTAATGACAGTGTTTCATCTGATTTAACCTCAATTCATATTCCCCTACCAAGCAACAGTATAGCTCTGGCATGGCTGGAGTATGGCTTAGGTATGGCTTCAGTATGCCGCAGGTATGAAGTCGAGGCTACGCCCCCAATTGCGCCCCCAGAATTTGCGGGGGCTTTGCCCGCTGTTTCAGGAGCGCCAGCCCCGCTGATGCTCCCCAAAAGAGTAGCTGCCTGGCCCTTAAAAACAGAACCGGCCCGCCAGGCGGGCCGGTTCTACATCATAGAAAGGCGCATTTAAGCCGCCGGCTCCACCACGCAAACCGTGCTGGATACTTCCACCTCGTTGCTGCTCTGTCCTTCCCAGATCTGCTGCATCACCTGGTGCTGGAAGTCTTCCACAATCTTGGCGTAGATCATCGTAGTCTGAATTTTGGCGTGCCCCAGTACCTTCTGCAGCACCGCCACCGGCATTCCGCGCAGCAGGCTCTGCGTCGCAAACGTGTGCCGCGCCGTGTGCATTGTCACCAGCTTCCACTTGGCCACCAGCGACTTTACCAGCTCACTGTTCTCAAACTCCACCGTTTCCACTTGCCCCGTAAAGCCCGCAAACTGCGCAATACGCTTCAAATTGCGGTTCATCACCTGATTTGCCGTGGCCGGCAACAGCTTGACCCGGGTGCCGGCGTATTTGTCCAGCAATGCCGCCGCCGGGGCAGTCAGGTATACGCTCAGGGCCGTTCGCGTTTTAGTCTGCGTAAGCCGCAGCACCCGCTTACCGCGCCATTCGTGCACGTTGGCCGTCGTCAGTGCCCGCATGTCGGAGTAGCGTAGCCCTGTATAACAGCAAAATAGAAAGGCGTCCCGCGTGGCCACCAGCGAGGAAGGGAGCATTGCATTTTCCAGCTTCGCCAGGTCAGCCGCCGTCAGGCAGAGCTTGTCCACGTCCACCCATTCCGCCCTAATTGCCTTCAACTCAATACCCACCTTCAATCCCCGCTCGTCCCGCGCATACCGCAGGAAGGCTTTCAGCCGGCGCATGATCTTGGCTACTGTGTTCGGAGCTAACTTCAGCTTGAGCCGGAGGTAGGCCAGCAGCAAGTCGTGAACGGCCACCGTGTACTCATCCAGCGTGAGAAGCTTGGGACGGGTCTTCTCAAATGCTTCCAGGTGCTTTTTCACCGTCCGCACCACGACCAGCGTTTGCGCCCGGTAGCCCCGCGCTTCCAGTGCGTCAGTATATTCCGTGTAAATCGGTAGCATCGTTACCGGCTCCGGGGCGGGCTCAGCCGGCAGGAGCGAGGCCTTCAACAGCTCCGGAGTCACGCTCTTACCATCCGTGAGCAGCTTCCGGTAAGTTGACTGCAGGCGCTCCGTAATAGAATCAAGATAGTCGTTGGCATCCTGGTACCCACTGAGCGAACGGCGGAACCGCTCCTTTTCCGGGTTCCATTCAGAAGGCAGGCACTTCTCCCGCGTGGCGAAGCGGGGCCGTTGCCCCTCGTAGTAAGCGCGCAGGTAAACAGTGCAGCGGCCCGCAGCGTCGGGCCGGTCGGTACGGAGTTCAAACCGAAACGTCATGGGAGATGGGGGTGTATGTGGGGGTGCGTTTGGGGGCGCATTTCCGCATATACAGGGTCCAAATCCGGAGCCGTCCCAAAGCAAAAATCCCCTAAAACCGCTTCTGTTACCAGATTTGCGACTCTAGGGGATTCTTTGCAACAAATAGTTGCGGTCCGGACGGGACTCGAACCCGCGACCTCCGCCGTGACAGGGCGGCATTCTAACCAACTGAACTACCGAACCATTCCTTCGCTGCCAGGGCGTTGAAGTGGTGCAAAAGTAGAGGGCCGGGATGGAGTACACAACACCTACCCCCAAAAAAGATGCGGAAATAGCCGTATTCTGATTGTTGTGGGCTGTTTATCAGGGAGAAAATTTTTTCAAAAAATCGGCTGGGGTAGGCGGCGCGCGGTCTGCACGGCTTCGCTTACCTTTGCTTTCTTCTCTCACTCCGCCAACACACCCACTCTGCCGTGGCAATGCTCCTCGATTTTGAACAACCTATTGCCGCTCTCGAAGGCAAGCTCCGTGAAATGCAGCAACTGGCCCTCGACAGCCAGGTTGATGTTTCGGAAGCTGTAGCGGCCCTTGAAGCGAAAATCAAGACCCTCAAAAAGGAAACCTACGCCAACCTAACCCGTTGGCAGCGCGTGCAGCTTTCCCGCCACCCCGACCGGCCCTATACCCTCGACTACATTGAGGGCATGACCGACAAGTTTATTGAGCTGCATGGCGACCGGACCGTGGCCGACGACCAAGCTATGGTGGGCGGCTTTGCCGAGCTGGATGGCCGCTCCGTGATGTTTATCGGGCAGCAGAAGGGGCGCAACACCAAGCAGCGCCAGCTTCGCCGCTTTGGCATGCCCAACCCCGAAGGCTACCGCAAGGCCCTGCGCCTGATGAAGCTGGCCGAGAAATTCGGTAAACCTATTGTCACGCTGATTGATACGCCCGGCGCGTTTCCGGGCCTGGAAGCCGAAGAGCGGGGCCAGGGCGAGGCCATTGCCCGCAACCTGAAGGAAATGTTCCTGCTGAAAGTGCCGGTTATCTGCATCATCATCGGGGAGGGGGCTTCGGGCGGGGCCCTGGGCATTGCCATCGGCGACCGGGTGCTGATGCTGGAAAACACCTGGTACTCTGTTATTTCGCCGGAGTCGTGCAGCAGCATCCTGTGGCGCTCCTGGGACTATAAGGAGCAGGCTGCGGAAGCCCTCAAGCTCACGGCCACCGACATGCTGGGCAACAAGCTCGTGGACGGCATCGTGAAGGAACCCCTGGGCGGTGCCCATACGGATGCGGCCACCATGATTAAAACGCTGAAAAAGACCATCCTCAAAACCCTGGACGAGCTGGAAGCCCTGCCGCAGGAGGAGCGCATCAGCCAGCGCATCGACAAGTTCTCGGCCATGGGCGTAGTGCTGGAATAGAGCTAACTAGCCGAAAAATAGTCTGTCATCCTGAGCGGAGCGAAGGACCTTACCACTGCAGCGCTACTCGTTCGTACACGGGGCGTTCGGGCATGAGAAGGTTTTTCGCTCTGCTCAGGATGACATTTTTTTATTCCTTTACGGCCCAAACCCAACCCACCTGCTCATGCACGTTCATACCCTCGATACTGGTTTGTTTAAGCTCGATGGCGGCGCCATGTTTGGCGTGGTGCCCAAAAGCATGTGGCAGAAGCTGAACCCACCCGATGCCAACAACATGTGCACCTGGGCCATGCGCTGCCTGCTGATTGAGGACGGCAACCGGCTGGTACTCGTTGATAATGGTATCGGCGACAAGCAGGACGAGAAATTTCGGGGGCACTTCTACCTGCACGGCGACGACTCGCTGGAAAAGTCGCTGCGGCAGCGGGGCTTCACGTCGTCGGATATTACGGACGTGTTCCTGACTCACCTACACTTCGACCACTGCGGCGGCTCGGTAGTGCGCACTGCCGCCGACAAGCTGGAGCTGGCTTTCCCGAATGCCACCTACTGGAGCAACCAAAGCCACTGGGACTGGGCCGTAACCCCGAATCCGCGCGAAAAGGCCAGCTTTCTGAAGGAAAACATCCTGCCGATTCAGGAAAGCGGCCACCTGCAGTTTGTGAGCCCGGCGGCCGGCACGCCGGAGGCATTGCCGATGTTCCGTGACATCATTTTCGCCGATGGCCACACCGAGAAGATGATGGTGCCGCTGCTCGACTACAAAGGCCGCACGCTGGCATTCATGGCCGATTTGCTGCCCAGTGCCGCGCACATTCCGCTGCCCTACGTTATGGCCTACGACATGCGCCCGCTGCAGACGCTGACTGAAAAGGAGCAGGTGTTGCGCCGCGCCGCCGACGAAAACTGGGTGCTGGTGCTGGAGCACGATGCTGCCTACGAGTGCTGCACCGTGCAGCACACTGAAAAGGGCGTACGGCTGGCCGAAACCTTCCGGTTGTCAGAGCTTTAACACCAGCCGGTGGCTGATTGGCGGATTGCTACGTTTACGCGCCTATGCCGGACTCCTCACCTTCGCTTCCACCCACTACGACACCAGTAAAAGGCCTGGCGCTGGCCCTCTCGGGAGGTGGGGCGCGGGGCATTGCGCACCTGGGTGTGCTGGCCGCACTGGATGAGCTCCAGTTGCCCATTGCGCATCTTGCCGGCGTCTCGTCGGGGGCCATTGCGGGGGCGTTTTATGCGGCAGGTTTTGCGCCCCGTGAGATTCTGCGGCTGTTCATGGGTGTCCGCATCACCCGGCTCACGCGCATGGCCTTCAGCCGCTACGGCCTGCTCGATCTGAGGGCAGTGCAGCAGCTGTTTGCCCAGCACCTCGGGGCCGACTGCACCTTCGCCGACCTGAAAACACCGCTTACGCTGGTGGCCACTGACCTCGCGGAGGGTGCTTCGGTGTATTTCTCCGAAGGACCTCTGATTCAGCCGCTGCTGGCTTCGTCGGCGGTGCCGGTGCTGTACCGGCCGGTGGAGTATCAGGGCCGGCAGCTAGTAGATGGCGGCCTGCTCAACAACCTGCCCGTGGATGCGCTGTTGGGCCGGGGCCGCCCGGTGGTGGCCGTCAACTGCATTCCTACCAACCGGTCGGGGCGGGTTGCGGGCTTCCGGAGTCTGGTGGAGCGCACGCTCAATCTGATAATCGGGGCCAACAGTATGCTTAGCAAGCTGCAGTGCGACCTGCTGCTGGAACCCGAGGAGCTGCGGGCCTACCGTCCGCTGGACTACCGGCGCGGGCAGGAGCTGTTCGATATTGGCTATCGGCACACCCTGGCGCAGGCCGCTGAGCTGACGGCCCTGGCAGCGGCCTGAAGCCGGGCGGGCGTTGTGGTAGCAGTTCCTACGCGGTGCTGGGCGCCTTTTGCGGCTTCACGCACTTATTTTCCTAGTTTTGACATCTGGCAACGCCCACTCACCCCGTTGCTGTTCACTTTCTGCATGGCTTCCCGCAAGACTTCTACTTTCTGGTATTTCGTTTCCAAAGCAATTTTTGCCGTAGCCGGCTGGCGGCTCGGGCCCCAGGTGCCGCCCGAAATCCGGAAGAGCATGATGATTGCCGCGCCGCACACCAGCAACTGGGACTTCATTTTTGCCCGCGCCGCGTTTTTCCTCATGGACGAAGACGTGAAGCTGACCATCAAAAAGGAGTGGACCACCATTCCGGTGCTGGGCGCGCTGGTACGCTCCCTGGGCGGGCTGGCCGTAGACCGCAGCAAAAACAACAGCCTCGTGGATGCCATGGTGCAGCTGTTTAAGGAGCGCGACGAGCTGGTGATTCTCATCACGCCGGAAGGCACCCGCAACTACCAGCCCAAGTGGCGCAAAGGCTTTTATCACGCTGCCCTGGGCGCGGGAGTTCCTATTCTGCTTGGCTACCTCGACTACCAAAAGAAGGAAGCCGGCGTGGGCCCCGCGTTCTGGCCCACCGGCGACTACGAGAAGGATCTGGAGGAAATCAAGGCCTTCTACCGCACCAAGCAGGGCCGCTTCCCCGAAAAAGGCGTACGTTAGGATTATCAGGGCTGGTACTACATCCGCAGCACTGGTTCGGTCTTCGTCTCCCATCAGCTCACTACTCACGCCATGGAAAAGATACAAACGCTGCTCTGGATACTGCTCGGGCTGGGCGTGTTCATCTGGCGTATGGTGCAGAAAGCCAGGGCCACTACGCAGCAGGAACGGCAGGAGCGGCGCTACTCCCGCCCCGACCCGGAGGGCCGGCCCCGCCCGGTAGCGCCCGGCCTGCCAGCCACGTCCTTCGAGGAGCTGCTCCGGCAGATGCAGGCCCAAAACCGCACGGACGCCCCCAAAACCGCCGAAACCACCACGCCGGCGGGCCGCCCGCTGCCCCGCGAAGCTGCTCCGCCCGCCCGTAGCCTGGAGGAGCGCCCTAAGCCGGTAGCCAAATCACTGGAAACCACCCCACAGGCGCGCAGCCTGGAAGTGCCGCTGCATGAAGCGCGCCGGGCCGCCGACCTGTCGCGGGCCAGTACCCGCCCCGCCACCAACGACTACTGGGCCCGGCAGCAGGCCCACAGCAAAGAGCCGGCCCGCTCCGTCGTAACTGACCAGCTCCGGCGCCCCGCCGACCTGCGTGCGGCTTTCATTCTGAGCGAGATTCTCAAGCCCAAATTTTAGCGCCACGAGTGTGCGCAACTGCATCACACAAAAAAGCCCATCCCGAGCCGGATGGGCTTTTTTGTGTGATGCAGCTGCGCATATGCTAGTCCTGGGTAAGGGCGTAGCTGACCAGGTTGGCACCCATTTTTAGTGCCGCCTCGTGCATGGCGGGCGTGTCTTCGGGGTAGGTGCCCAGGTCTTCCCAGCCGTTGCCCAGGTCGCACTCATAGCTGTAGAAACACACTAGGCGGCCTTTGTAGAGCAGGCCGAAGCCTTGCGGGCGCTTACCGTCGTGCTCGTGCACTTTGGGCAGTCCCCGCGGAAACTGATACTTCTGGTGGTAGATAGGATGCGAGAACGGCAGCTCCACGAACTCCAGCTCAGGAAACACTTTCTTCATCTCGGGCCGGATGAACCGGTCCAGACCATAGTTGTCGTCGATGTGCAGGAAACCGCCGCCCGTGAGGTAGCGGCGCAGGTTGCGGGCCTCGGTTTCCGTAAACGACACGTTGCCGTGGCCCGTCATGTGCACAAACGGGTAGGTCAGCAGCTCCGGCGAGTCCAGCTCCACGGTGGCTTCATCGGGGGCAATGTTGGTGCGCAGCGTCTGGTTGCAGAAGCGGATGAGGTTGGGCAGACTGGTTTTGTTGGCGTACCAGTCGCCGCCGCCGCCGTAGTGCAGCTTGGCAATGCGGAAGCTGGGCGCAACGGGTGCGGCGGCCGTCAGCGACACGAGCAGGAAAAACGTCAGAATCAGGTGTTTGAGCATAAGGTGGGCAGGGCAGTGGGTGCTAGAGCAGCGCTTGGAGTACAGGACAAATACTGCTAGCTTCAGGCAGCCGGCACAAGTGAATTTTAGGACCTCACTATTTTGAGAGGTTGCGTACTCAACGTATTTAGGTCTGTTATGAAGAACAAATTACGCAAGCTATTGACACACTATCAGCAGGAACGTGACACGCTGCAGGCGCTGATTGATTCCTGCACGGAAGAAGGCGAGTATAAACTGGCGGGCAGCTACGCCAAAGGCCTCCTCCAACTCGACCAAAAGCTCCGGACGCTCCACAACCTGGCCGATCCGCTCTACGATGAGAAGCAGCACCGCCGGGCCGTAGTAGAGCGCGCGCGAGCTATGCTGCTGGAAGAAGGGGAAGACCGGATGCTGGCGGAAATCCTAAGGGAGCAGGAGAGCCGGCTGGCTGCGCTAGAGCACAGCCCCACCGAAAAATCACCTGCGGCGGTCCAAAATCATCTGCGGCAAACGATAAGCAAGCTGCTGACTAAAAAAATCGAGAGCTTCAGTCTGTCGTTTGGGCCGGAGTTGCCTGCCTGGTGCAGCTGGTCAGGAAAACGGTTATCGTAACTATTCCGGACATACAGCGGCTCAAAGCAGAGTGGGTGCTGGATAAAAACCAGCTCCGGCAGCTGCGCAGCCTGGGGTTCCGCACCTACGCCAACGGCGACAAGCGCAAGGCGTTCCTGCCCTGTTTCACCACGGAAGATGCGGCCGCAATTCAGCTGCTCATCATGAAAATTTGCCTTGAGGTATTCTACTTCAAGCAATTTGAAGGGCAGGCACAGATAAAATACGTGGAGCCTGATTCGCTGGCTTAAAGCATTGCTTGTCAGTGTGATTTGCCAATCGGAAAGCGCGTAGCTACCTCAGCAGGCTACTAAGCCTACCGGAGGGGCCGGCGGACAAAGGAAACCTTGCTCATCAGGTCTTTCTCATAAGCAGCCAGGCAGTAGCGGTTGAGCTCAGGCGCAAAATGCGGCGCAGCCAGCTGCAAAGCGGTGGGAGCGGGGCTACCGGCGGCGAAGAAAAACACCTTGGTTGTGCCATACTTCGTGTGCGGCATCAGGGCGCCATACTGCTCCATTTCCTGCCAGCGGGCAGTGTCCCTGACTGTTACGGCGTAGATGCGCACGACGGGCCCCGTGTTGTTTTCGTTGCGAAACTGCGCTACTTCCTCAAACCCGCCGGGCAAATCCTGGGCGCTGGGCTGGCGTAGCGCATCTATCACAAACCACAGGAGCAGCGCACTGATGGCAGCGGCAAAAAGATATTTAGGCTTCATGGAAAGACGTTGGTGAGGCAGCGAAAACCGGCCTGCTGGAAGTTTATTTCGAATCGGGCAGCCCCTGGAAAAAGGCCGGAATGCCCGTCAGCCGGCCAGCTCCCGGGCTACGTGTACCGTGTGCACCGCTGCCAGCGCGGCTGTTTCCGTGCGCAACCGGGAGGCGCCCAGCGTAACGGGCCGGACGCCGCGGGCAAAGGCGGCCTCGATTTCCTGCGGCGTAAAGTCGCCTTCGGGCCCGATGAGCACGCAGCAGCCCGTTCCGGCGGCCGCCACGCGGGCCAGCGGCGTCCGTTCGCCCTCTTCCAGATGCGCGATGAACGTGGTTTCGGCCGCCGCGGTGGGCAGAAAATCCGCAAAATCCGTCAGCTCCGTCAGCACCGGCAGCCACGCCTGCCCCGACTGCTTGAGGGCGCTAACAGCAATTTTCTGCAGCCGCTCCAGCTTCAGCTCGCGCCTTTCCGAGCGCGCCGTACGCAGAAACGTCAGCTGCTCCACGCCCATCTCCACGGCCTTTTCCACCAGCCACTCCATCCGGTCGAGGTTTTTGGTGGGGGCCACCGCTACGTGCACGAAGTAGGGGCGGCGCGGCACCTGCTGCTGTTGCACAATGCGCAGCTGGCAGCGTTTGGGGTTGGCGTCCGTCACCTGGGCCTGAAATACACCGCCCCGGCCATCTACCAGCGCTACGGCGTCGCCGGGCGTGAGGCGCAGCACCCGCACGGCGTGCTTGCTTTCGTCTTCGGGCAGCGTGTAGGTGTCGGCTGAAAGGTCGGGGGCGAAGAAGGTATGCGGCATTGGGCAAAGGTAAGCCGGAAAAGCGCGCGGCGGCCGCGGCACGGTGCGCGCGTGCGGGCACAACGCTGCGCCGGGCTGGCCGTATTCCTGCTGGTACCCTGATAGTTTATTCACTTCACCTGTATCCCCATGGCAGTCAAACTCAAAAAACTTTCCCAGCAGACCATTGTCATCACCGGCGCGTCGTCGGGCATCGGACTCGTTACGGCCCGGATGGCCGCCAAAGCCGGCGCCCGCCTGATTCTGGCCGCCCGCAGCGAAGAAGCCCTGCGCCACCTCGCCAATGAAATCAATGAAGAAGGCGGACAGGCTACTTACGTGGTAGCCGACGTAAGCAAGCCCGAAGACGTGCAGCGTCTGGCCCGGGAAGCGGCCGGCAAGTTCGGCGGCTACGATACCTGGATCAACAACGCCGGCGTTTCCATCTACGGCAAGCTGGAAGACGTGCCACTGGAAGACATGCGCCAGCTGTTCGACGTGAACTTCTGGGGGCTGGTGAATGGCTCGCTGGAAGCGGCCAAGCACCTGAAAAGCAAGGGTGGCGCCATCATCAACGTGGGCAGCATTCTGTCGGAAGTAACGGCCATTCTGCAAACCATTTACTCGGCCAGCAAGCACGCTGTGAAAGGCTTTACCGATGGGCTGCGCATGGAACTGGAAATGGATGAGGCCCCCATATCGGTTACCCTGATTCAGCCCGCCGCCATTGATACGCCATATCCCGTGCATGCCAAAAACTATATGGAGCGCGAAGCCCAGCACGCGCCTCCGGCCTATGCCCCCGAAACCGTAGCCCGCGCCATTTTGCACTGCGCCGCCACGCCCGAGCGGGACGTGGTGGTAGGAGGTGGCGGCAAGGCCATGATTGGCATGAACCGCTGGACGCCCGGCCTGCTGGATACGTTCATGGAGAAGTCGTTTTCCAAGCAGGAAAAGGCTGACTACCCGCCGCGGCCACTGCAGCAAAACGCCCTCGACCGGCCCATGGGCCAGCTGGAGGAGCGCGGCAACTACCCCGGCAGCACCCGCGAAACCAGCTACTACACCGAAACCGTAACGGCCGGCAGTCCGGCGCTGCGTACGGCGCTGCTGGTGGGGGCCGGCGTAGCGCTGGCGGCCTGGCTGGGAGCCGGCAAGCAACGCAGCTAAGCCGCCGCAACACCTTTCGGAATACAAAAAAGGCCTGCCAGCGTATGCTGGCAGGCCTTTTTTCTGGCTGATTCCGGAGCTTAGCTCAGCACTTCATTCAGCAGCGCAGCCAGCCGGACGCCCGCCTGCTGAATCCGTTGCTTCATCAGTTCGGCGTGGGCCGGATAGTAGGTATAGTCAATGTCACCGTTGGCGGGCACACCACGGTAAATCTGCTCACTGGCCTGATACGACTCCCAGAACCACTGCTCAGGGGCCGTCTTCTGCCACGTTCGCACCTGTTTGCGCGGCATCTGCTGCGTATAATAGGCCGTCATTTCGGTGTAGCTCAAGCCCTGGTAATCAATCAGGCCACTGTCCCAAAGGCTGTGCATGTTGGTGTCCTTGCCCCGGTATTTCACCTTGATGTCGTTGCCGCCTTTGTCCTCGGCGTGGCCGGCGTGCAGCGGCTGGTGGGCGTCGCCTACCAAGTGCACTACAAATTTCAGAGCTGCCTTTTTCTCGGCTGGCGTTTTGGCAGGGTCCTTCAGGTCGCGGAGCTTGGCCTGCAGCACATTGTAGGCGTTGGGCGAGGTCTGCCCTTTCAGGTCCTGCAGGTATTGCGACTCATTCAGGCCGGCCGGAGAATTGACATAGTGCCAGGGGCCGGTTTCCTTGAACTCCGGATAATACCGGATTTCGTCCGGCCAGGTGCTCACCAGAGTCAGGGTTTCGGTGCCGAGCAGGCGCTGCACTTCGCGGCGGGCTTTTCGGTTGAGGTGTTTTTCAGCAATCTGGCCCACGGCCCGGTGCCCGTCGGCCCCCCAGGCCCACAGGCTCAGCGGCGACAGAAACAGAAGAAACAGCGGCAGCAAACGCTTGCGCATAGTCAGAAGAGGAAGTGATGAAAAGCAGAATATCCGGGCAAATTACTGGCATTTCAAGGAAGTACGGCACTACACCACTGAATCTACCCGCTATCCGACCAGATGTCATGGTTCCTTACAAATCACTCTTTTATGTTTGCTATTCCGCCGCAAAGCAAAAGCCCCGCCGGCAGTGCCGACGGGGCTTTTGTGTAAATACAGCTACTGGCTAGACGCCGGCCACCACTTCTGCTTTGGGAGCGCCGGCGAGGATGTCGTCAGAGGCGAAGTCGGCGAAGCGCTGGAAGTTGTGCACAAACTTGTGGGCCAGCTCAGTGGCCGTCTTGTCGTAGGCTTCTTTATCGGCCCACGTGTTGCGCGGGTCCAGGATGTCGGTGGGCACGCCCGGCACCGCAGCCGGCACCTGCACCCCGAACACCGGGTGCCGGTGGAAGTCCACCGCGTCGAGCCGGCCTTCCAGCGCGGCCGTAATCATGGCCCGCGTGTAGCCCAGCTTCATGCGCTGGCCCACTCCGTAGGCCCCGCCGCTCCAGCCCGTGTTGATCAGCCACACCCGCACTTCGGGGTGCTCGTCCATCTTCTGGCCCAGCATTTCGGCGTAGCGGGTCGGGTGCAGCGGCAGGAACACCTGCCCGAAGCAGGCCGAGAACGTCGTCTGCGGCTCGGTGATGCCCATCTCCGTGCCCGCTACCTTGGCCGTGTAGCCGCTCATGAAGTGGTACATGGCGTGGCTCTTGTCCAGGCGGCTGATGGGGGGCA
This sequence comes from Hymenobacter psychrotolerans DSM 18569, assembly GCF_900142395.1. Classification (GTDB taxonomy): domain Bacteria; phylum Bacteroidota; class Bacteroidia; order Cytophagales; family Hymenobacteraceae; genus Hymenobacter; species Hymenobacter psychrotolerans. The sequence goes on from NZ_FRAS01000005.1 coordinate 205,615, forward strand.
GCACCCCGAAGGCATCGGCCGTCAGGAAGAAGATGTTCCTGGGCGAGGGGCCCACGCTCGGCTCCACGGCATTGGGAATGAAGTGAATCGGGTAGGCCGTGCGCGTGTTCTCCGTCACGCTCTTGTTGGCGTAGTCCACGGTGCTCGTGCCGGGC
>NZ_FRAS01000007.1 GCF_900142395.1 Hymenobacter psychrotolerans DSM 18569
TGCCGGGGCCGCTCGCGTAAGGCACGGTAATCCATGCCCAAATCTACGGCTGCTCCTCGCGGATTAACTTAGCCACCTTTTCCGAATTAGGTCTACTATTTCAACCACTGTTCTGCTTTCTGCGGCGCCTGATAAACGAGCCGCTGGAACAAGCGCCTACCTTTTGGGGCGGCAGAATTCAGAGCAACACGGACCGTCTACTGGTACTACTGACATTCTGTCAAACCCTGCGGTGTTATCAAAATCGGAGAGTCTAATTGCGTTAGTATTTGCCCAAAAACTGCTTTTGCATCGCAGAAACGGCATTTTTGAATAGTGGTAGAAAATGGTAAATAGTGGTTGCCTTTTCTAAGGCATTGTGTACTTTTGCTATCATCCCTCTCCCGTGCCCTCCCCATATCCATGAACCTGCTCTCCGGCGAATACGAATGCAAGCTGGACCCGAAAGGGCGGCTGGTGCTGCCGGCCAAGGTGAAGGGCAGTCTGCCCCAGGCCTCGGCCGGGCAGCTCGTGCTGGTGCGTGGGTTTGAGCCCTGCCTCGTACTCTACCCGCTGGAGGCGTGGCGCGTGATTCATGACAAGGTGATGGCGCTGGATGAGTTCAATGAGGAATACCGGCAGTTTCAGCGCAACTTTTTCCGGGGTATGACGGAGGTAGAGCTCGACAGTATCGGGCGGTTTATGCTGCCCGGTTCCATGCGCCGCTATGCCGGCCTGGAGAAGGAGGCCATCATTGTAGGACTCGGCAACCGCTGCGAAATCTGGGACACGGCCCGCTACGACGAATACCTTATCAAGGACCAGCAGAGCTTCTCGAAGCTGGCCCAGAAATTCCTGACCAACGAAACCGGGCCTGGCGGCTCCCTTGCCGCATGAGCACGACCCCAAGCAACGACTACCAGAACGATACTGCCTACCACCGCCCCGTGATGCTACGCGAGTGCCTGGAGGCGCTGGACCTGCAGCCCGGCGGCCGCTACGTTGACGTGACCTTTGGTGGCGGCGGCCACTCGGCCCGGATTCTGGAGCACCTACGCGGCGAAGGCCACCTCTACAGCTTCGACCAGGACGCCGATGCCGAACAGGAGGCCGCCAAACTGGCCCGGCCGCAGTTCACGTTCATCCGGGCCAACTTCCGCGACCTGCACGCCGAGCTGCAGCACCACGGGGCCCTGCCCGTAGATGGCCTGCTGGCTGATCTGGGCGTGTCGTCGCACCAGTTTGATACGCCGGAGCGGGGCTTCAGCACCCGGTTTGATGGGCCGCTGGACATGCGCATGAACGCCGAAGACGGCCCCACGGCCGCCGACATCATCAATGAGTATCCGGAAGCCGACCTGCACCGCATCTTTGGCATGTACGGGGAAGTAACCAACGCCCGCACGCTGGCCCAGACCGTGGCCGCCGCGCGGCGCGGGCAAACCATCCATACCATTGCCGGCCTGAAAAAGGCCATTGCCGGCTGCACGCCGCGCGGCAAGGAAAACAAATACCTGGCCCAGGTATTTCAGGCCCTGCGCATCGAGGCCAACGACGAGATGAAGGCGTTGCAGGAAATGCTGGAGCAAACGGCGCAGGTGCTGCGTCCCGGCGGGCGGCTGGTGGTCATGAGCTACCATTCGCTGGAAGACCGGCTGGTGAAGAACTTCATGGCCAAAGGCAAATTCTACGGCGAAGCCGAGAAGGACCTGTTCGGCCGCACCAACACCCCTTTCGAGGTGCTGACCCGCAAGCCGGTGGAAGCTTCCGCCGACGAAGTAGCCCTGAACAGCCGCGCCCGCTCGGCCAAGCTGCGCGTGGCGATAAGACGACCGGAATAAACGCCGTTCGTCGCCCGATTATCACTCAGAAGAACTCCACGCCTGTGGCACTCAATACCATAAAACCCGTCGCCAGCCAGCCCCGCGCCAACGTGCCCCGTGCCGTGGAGCCGGAGCCCGTGGTGCTGCCCGAGGCCGATATGGCTCCGGAGCCCGCGCCCCGGCCGCCCAAGGCCCCGAAAGCAGCGCGTCCGGAACGGCCGGCTGCGCCGCGCAGCTCCTGGAGCGTGTTTTCGCTGCTGGAGCGCCTTACCCGCATGGACGGGCTGTTTCGGGAGGGCCTGCCGGTGCGCTACCTGCCGCACGTGCTGTTCGTGATGTTCCTGATTCTGGTTTACATCGGCAACACGCACTACGCCTCGCGCATGAACCGCAGCATCCAGAAGCTGAAAATCGAAACCGAAGACCTGCGCGCCGACTATACCACCCTGAAATCGGACTACATGGAGGCCAGCAAGCAAAGCGAAGTGGCCCGCAAGGTAGCCGCCTATGGGCTCGTGGAAAGCTCGTCGCCGCCGTTCCGGATTGAAGTGCCTGCAGGCCGCCTCGATGAAGCTGCGCTGGACCTGGTGCCTGTGCTGACCGCCGACTCTTTGGCCGCCCGCGCCCTGCGCGACTCCCTGCGCCGTGCCGGCCCTGTCGTGCCGCTCGACTCTACTACTATTGAGGTGGGCGCCCCGCCCGTACCCATCGGGACGGACGCCACCGGCGCCCCGGCCGAACCGGCGCCTCAGCCCGCTGCCACCCGTCGCCGTTGATCAGTGAAGATGAAAGGAAGCGTTAAAAAATCCATCGTTACCCGCGTACGGCTGGCGTTTTTGGGCGTCTGCCTGTTTTCGTGCGCAGTAGTCTGGAAGATTTCCAACATCCAGTTCAAGGAAGGGGAGCGGTGGCGCGCCCTGGAGCAGGAGCGCCGCGTGGTATACCAGCCGGTATTTGCCACGCGCGGCACCATTCTCGCCGACGACGGCCGCAGCATCATGGCCACTTCGCTGCCCTTTTTCCGGGTGGCCTGGGACCCGAGCGTAGTCGATTCGGAAACGTTTAACAAAGGCGTTGACTCTCTGGCCATTCAACTGGCGCATTTCTTCGGTGACCGGAGCATATCGGAGTACAAGCGCAAGCTCAAGAACGCCAAGCTGGCCAAACCCTCGGTGCGCTACATTCGTCTGAATTCCCGGCAGATCAACTACCAGGAGAAGAAGGAGCTGGCGCAGTGGCCCATTTTCCGGGAAGGCAAAAACAAGGGCGGCGTCATTTTCGAGAAAGTCGATAAGCGGTTCCGGCCGTTTGGCGGGCTGGCCCAGCGCACCATCGGCTTCGTGAACGAGGATAAGAACGGCGCGGGTCTGGAGTTTACCTTCAACCGACACCTGGCCGGCAAAGACGGCGAGGCGCTGTTTGAGCGGCTGCCCGGCGGCAACAAGCCCATCTACGACGGCACCGAGGTCAAGCCGATTCCGGGCTACGACGTGCAAACCACGCTCGATATCAACCTGCAGGACGTGGCCGAAAATGCGCTGTACAAGTCGCTGGTCGACAACAATGCCCAGTACGGCTGCGTGATTCTGATGGAAGTGCAGACCGGCGAAATCAAGGCCGTGGCCAACCTGGGCAAGGTAGCCGACGGCGTGTACCGCGAAGACTACAACTACGCCATTGCCGACCAGGGCCGGACCGAGCCGGGCTCCACGTTCAAGCTGGCCTCCATGATGGCGCTGTTCGAGGAAAATCCGAACGTCACGCTCGACGACATCGTGGACACCGGCAACGGCCGCATGTACATCGGCGGAGCCGTGAAAACCGACTCGCACGGTTACGGCAAAATCACGGTGAAGCAGGTGTTCGAGAAGTCGTCGAACATTGGTATTGCCGTGCTGGTCGATAAGCAGTTTGGCAAGAACCCCAGCCGCTACACCGACCATCTGAAAAAGTTCGGGCTGCACAAGCCGCTGGGCTTCCAGATGGCCGGCGAAGCCCGCCCGTACGTGAAAGACCCGCAGGACCGGTCCTGGAGCCGCACCTCCCTGACCACCATGAGCATCGGCTACGAGCTGAAGCTGGCTCCTTTGCAGACGCTGGCCTTCTACAATGCCATAGCGAATGGCGGCGTGAAAGTGCAGCCCATGATTGTGCGCGAAATCAAGCAGGCCGACAAAGTGCTGGAGCGGTTTGAGCCGGTTATTCTCAATCCCAAAATCTGCTCCGATGAGACGCTGGAAAAGGTGAAAGCCATGATGGAAGGCGTCGTGAGCCAGGGCACGGCCCGTAGTATCCGGTCCGAGGACTTCACGATGGCCGGCAAAACCGGTACCGCCTGGAAATTCAAGAACGGCGCCTACACGAAGGTGTATTCCACCAGCTTCTGCGGCTATTTCCCCGCCGACAAGCCCAAGTACAGCTGCATCGTGGTGGTCGATTCGCCGAAGAAAGGCCGCATTTACGGCGCCGACGTGGCCGCGCCGGTTTTCCGCGAAGTGGCCGACAAAGCCATGGCCCGCGACGCCGCGAGCCAGCGGCCGCTGCTGGCCCGCGCCTCGCTCAACAAGGCCAAAGTGCCCTTCGTGCAGGCCGGTATGCAGGACGAGCTGCGGCTGGTGTGCGAGCAGATTGGCGTGAAAAACGAAGCCCCTTCCCCCGACGAGGATTGGGTGCGGATAGATGCCAAAAAAGACAGCGGGGCCGAAGCACTGGCGCTGCAGCCGTTGCCGGTTCGGCCCGGCCGCGTGCCCAACGTCACGGGCCTCACCCTCCGCGACGCCCTGTTCCTGCTCGAAAACCGCGGCCTGCGCGTGCGCACTCAGGGCACGGGCCGCGTAAAGGCGCAGTCGGTGGCGGCGGGCACGGCCGTGCGGCGTGGCACGATGGTCACGTTGGCGCTGGCGCCCATCGGGCAGCGGCCCGGCGGCCCGGCGGCGCCGGTAGTGGCGCCGGCATCCAGCCAGCTGGAAGAAAACAAGCTGCTGACGCCCGTGGATACCGACCTCGACGCCAAAGCCCGGGCGCTGGCGGCCAAAGCCAAAGCCCGGCTGGCAGCTACCAGTCCGGCGCCCGCCGCACCTCAGCCGAAGAAAAAGCCTGAGCCCAAACCCAGCGCCAAGCCGGCCAAACCTGCCAAGCAGCTAAGCCAGCAGGCCACTGGCGCCAAGCCTAAAAAGGCCTAGAGCCATTCCGTCAACCGCCACGCACCTTTCTTAAGGCCTTCGCGAGAAACCTGCCCCCCGACCTTGTCTGAATCCAACGAAATAACGCTTCCGCTTTTTTCCCTGCTCGCCGATGTGCGCATAACGGCGCAGCATGGCCCCGCCGATGTGTCCGTGCGGGCGCTTACGCTCAACTCGCGGCAGGCCGCGCCCGGCTTTGTGTTTTTCGCATTGCGCGGTGCCGCCACCGACGGGCACCAGTTCATTGCGAAAGCCGTGGAACAGGGCGCATCTGTGGTGGTGTGTGAAGACCTGCCGGCCACGCTCAGCCCGGGCACGGCCTATGTGCAGGTGCCCGATTCGGCGGAGGCTATGGCGCATATGGCAGCGGCTTTCTACGGGCATCCGTCGCGGAGCCTGCAGTTGATTGGCGTGACGGGCACCAACGGCAAAACCACCTGCGCCACGCTGCTGCACAAGCTGCTGCGCGAGCTGGGCTACCATACCGGCCTGCTCAGCACGGTGCAGAACCAGATTGACGAGCTGGTGATTCCGGCCACGCATACCACGCCCGACGCCATCCGGCTGAATGAGCTGCTGGCCCGCATGGTGGAAGCCGGCTGCACGCACGCCTGCATGGAAGTGAGCAGCCACGCCGTCGTGCAGCACCGCACCACGGCGCTGCGCTTCGCGGGCGGCATCTTCACCAACCTCACCCACGACCACCTCGACTACCACGGCACGTTCGACAACTACCTGAAGGCCAAGAAAGGCTTCTTCGACCAGCTGCCCAAAACGGCCTTCGCCCTCTCCAACGCCGACGACAAGCGCGGCATGGTGATGCTGCAGAACACGCCCGCCCGCCGCGAAACCTACTCGCTGCGCAGTGCCGCCACGTTCCGGGCCAAGCTGATTGAAAATGCCGTGCATGGCCTGCACCTCGAAGTAGACGGCCACGACACGCAGTTCCGCCTGATTGGCGTCTTCAATGCCTACAACTTGCTGGCCGTGTATGGCGCGGCCGTGCTGCTGGGCGAGGAGCCGCTGGAAGTGCTGACCGTGCTGTCGGGGCTGCTGTCGGCGCCGGGGCGGTTTGAGCCGGTGGTGTCGGAGAAAAGCCGCGTGACGGGCATTGTGGACTACGCGCACACGCCCGACGCGCTGGAAAACGTGCTGCAAACTATTGCCGACATCCGCCAGCCCAGCCAGCAGGTTATTACGGTGGTGGGCTGCGGCGGCAACCGCGACGGGGCTAAACGCCCCATTATGGCCGGTCTCGCCTGCCAGGGCTCCGACCGGGTCGTGCTGACGTCCGACAACCCGCGTTTTGAAGACCCCAACGATATTCTGCAGCAGATGCAGGCCGGCGTGAAGGTGCAGGACCTGGCCAAAGTCCTGACCATTCCGGACCGGCGCGAAGCCATCAAAACCGCCGTGGCGCTGGCTGGCCCCGGCGACATTGTGCTGGTAGCCGGCAAAGGCCACGAAACCTACCAGGAAATCAAAGGCGTGAAAACTGACTTCGACGATAAAAAAGTACTGACCGACATGTTTGACCTGCTGGGTAAGTAAGACAGCCGCGCCGTGTGGGGCTTGGTTCTACACCAAAATCTGCACAAACGCAACGCTTGCCGAACCCTGAAAAACCCGAACCTTTGCAGCTTGCCTACCTTCTGACCGCAACCTGCTGAACCCGCGCCCATGCTGTATTACCTCTTTAACTACTTGTATAAAGTGCACCACCTGCCGGGAACCGGGGTGATGCAGTACAGCTCGTTCCGCGCGGCTCTGGCCATCGTCACTTCGCTCATCATTGCGCAGTTTTTCGGCGCGCCCCTGATCCGGGTGCTGCAGCGCCAGCAAATCGGGGAAACCATCCGAGACCTTGGCCTGCAGGGCCAGATGGAGAAGAAAGGTACCCCCACCATGGGCGGCCTCATCATTCTGCTGGCCATTCTGGTGCCGGTGCTGCTCTTCGCCAAGCTCGACAACATCTACATTGTACTCATGATTCTGAGCACCGTGTGGCTGGGCCTGATCGGCTTCGTGGATGACTATATTAAGGTAGTGAAGAAGGACAAGGAAGGGCTGGCCGGCCGCTTCAAGATTATGGGCCAGGTGGGCCTGGGGCTCACGGTAGGCTGGGTGCTGTTTTTCTCCAATGACGTGACCGTGCGCCAGTATCTGCTCAGCAACGGACAGTCGTCGGCGGTGGATGCCAGCACCATCTACCAGGACGTGAAGCTGATGATTACGACCATTCCCTTCGCTAAAAACAACGAGCTCAACTACGGCGACCTGTTTGCCACGGCCGGCGACTTTTTCAACGAGTACTACGCCTTCTTCTACATTCCCATCGTGATTCTCATCATCACGGCGGTGAGCAACGGTGCCAACATTACCGACGGCCTCGACGGACTGGCAGCGGGCACCTCGGCCATTATCGGCACTACGCTGGCCATTTTCGCTTTCGTGAGTGGCAACGCGCTGTTGGCTGACTACCTGGATATTATGTTCATTCCGAACTCCGGGGAGCTGGTAATCTTCTGTGCTGCCTTCGTGGGGGCCTGCGTGGGATTTCTGTGGTACAATAGCTACCCGGCGCAGGTGTTTATGGGCGACACCGGCTCGTTGGCCATCGGTGGCATCATTGCGGTGCTGGCCCTCATTGTGCGCAAAGAGCTGCTGATTCCGGTGCTGTGCGGGGTGTTCCTGGTTGAAAACCTGTCGGTGATGGTGCAGGTGAGCTACTTCAAGTACACGCGCCGCAAATACGGCGAAGGCCGCCGCCTGCTGCGCATGTCGCCGCTGCACCACCACTACCAGAAGCTCGGCTACCACGAGTCCAAAATCGTGTCGCGCTTCTGGATTGTGGGCATCATGCTGGCCGTTCTGACGCTGGTTACTCTGAAACTTCGCTAACACTCAAGCTATGCACTACGTCATCCTCGGAGCCGCAGAAAGTGGGGTAGGGGCCGCGCTGCTGGCGCAGGCCAAAGGCCACACGGTGTTCGTGTCCGACAAAAGCCCCATTCAGCCTGTCTATAAGCAGAAGCTGACGCAGGCCGGCATCCGGTTCGAGGAGGGCACGCACACGCTGCAGGAGGTGCTGCGCGCTGATGAAGTGGTGAAAAGCCCCGGAATCCCGGAAAAAGCGCCCGTCATTCAGGCCCTGCGGGAGAAGGGTATTTCCATCATTTCGGAGATTGAGCTGGCCGGCCGCCACACCAAAGCCAAATGCATCTGCATCACGGGCACCAACGGCAAAACCACCACCACGCTGCTCACCTATCACCTGCTGAAGGAGGCCGGCTACAGCGTGGGCCTTGCCGGGAACGTGGGCTACTCGCTGGCCGAGCAGGTGATAGAAGACCAGTTTGAGTACTACGTGGTGGAGCTGAGCAGCTTTCAGCTCGATGACACCTACGAGTTTCAGCCCTGGGTTTCGGTGCTGCTCAACATCACGCCCGACCACCTGGACCGCTACGGCTACTCCCTGAAAGAATACGCGCTGGCCAAGCTGCGCATCATGCGCAATCAGGACAGTTCGGGCTGGTTTATCTACAACGCCGACGACGAGAACATTCAGCGCTACTTCCAGGCGGCGCTGCGGCCCGTCAACCAGCTGCCCTTCAGCCTGCACCGCCGCCCCGATTACCAGCTAGCGGCCTACTACACGCAGGAAGAACGGCTGTGCTCCAACCTCAGCCCGGGCCTGAATCTGGCGGAGGAGGAAGTAAGCATCAGCGCCTCGCCGCTCATTGGCCAGCACAACCGTCAGAACATGCTGGCCGCCGTGCTCTGCGCGCGGGTGACCGGCCTGAGTACCGAGCAGATTGAAACCGCGCTGGGCACCTTCCGCAACGCCGACCACCGGCTGCAGCCGGTGGGTAGCATCAACGGGGCGCGCTTCATCAACGACTCCAAGGCCACCAACGTGGAGGCCGTGTGGTACGCGCTGGACGGCATCCGGCAGCCCATCATCTGGATTGCGGGCGGCACCGACAAAGGCAACGACTACTCGACGCTGGTGCCCCTGGCCAAGTCGCGCGTGAAGGCGCTCATCTGCCTGGGTGTTGATAATGAGAAGCTGAAAGCCAGTTTCGGGGGCGTGGTACCGCTGCTGGAGGAAACCCAAAGCGTGGAAACCGCCGTGCGGCGCGCCGCCGAACTGGCCGAAGCGGGCGACGTGGTGCTGCTCTCGCCCGCCTGCGCCAGCTTCGACCTGTTCAAAAACTACGAAGACCGGGGCCGGCAGTTTGCTGCCGCGGTGCAGAACGTAATGAGTGACTGAGTGACTGAGTGGATGAGCGAAATGCTCATCTGCCCTGCCAGAACGCTCAGTTACTTAGTCACTCATCCACTCATTCACTCACTCACCGATGGAACCCGTCAAACTCTGGCTACAGCGCAACCTCAAGGGTGACCCGGTACTATGGGGCATCGTGATTCTGTTTTCGCTTATCAGCATGGCCGTGGTGTATTCGGCTACCGGCACGCTGGCCTACAAAAACGAGCTGCGCGGCCGCTCCGGCACCACCGAAATGATTCTGTTCAAGCACACCAGCCTCATTTTCGTGGGGCTGGCGCTGATGTGGCTGGCCCACCGCATCGACTACCGCTACTACTCGCGCCTCTCGCTGTACGCGCTGCTGCTGTCGGTGCCGCTTTTGCTGTTCACGTTCTTTATGGGCGGCACTACCCTTAACGATGCTTCGCGCTGGCTTACTATCCCGGTCATCAATCAAACCTTTCAGCCGTCCGACTTAGCCAAGCTGGCCCTGATTTCGCACCTGGCTTCCATGCTCAGCCGCCGCCAGCAGCACGTGCAGGACTTCAAAACCACGCTGCTGCCCGTGATGCTGTGGGTGGGACTGATCTGCGGTATTATCATCATGAGTAATGCCTCCACGGCGCTGCTGCTGTTTGCTACCTGCCTGCTGCTGATGTTTATCGGGCGCGTGCCGCTCAAGCAGATGGCTGTGATGGTGGCCATTGGGCTGGTGGTGGGCGGCGTGGGACTGGCTTCGGGGCAGCGCTACAAAACGGTAGTGTCGCGCATTGAAAGCTTCACCGACAAAAGCAAGCCGGTGCCGTTTCAGCTGGAGCACTCCTACATTGCCATTGCCACGGGCGGTATTACGGGAAAAGGCCCCGGCAATAGCACCGAGCGTAACATTCTGCCCCACCCGTATTCCGACTTCATCTATGCCGTAATCATCGAAGAATACGGCATGGTAGGCGGCGTAACGGTGTTATTTCTCTACCTGGCTTTCCTGTATCGAGGGCTGCTGACGGTGGTGAACAGCCACGGGGCCTTCGGCGGGCTGCTGGCGGCCGGTCTTACGTTTAGTCTGGTGCTGCAGGCCATGGTGAATATGGGCGTGGCCGTGGGGCTGGGCCCGATTACGGGGCTGCCGCTGCCGCTGCTGAGTATGGGCGGCACCTCGCTCATTTTCACCGGTATCAGCGTGGGTATTATTCTGGCCGTGAGCCGGGGTGAGCGGGAAATCCGGCCCATGGTGGGCGAGCCCGCCGACACTGCCCGGATTCCCAAAAAAACGGCGTATGCCTAATGATGGCTACCTGCTGATAGTTGATTGATGCGCTATCGAAAGCGTAACTAACCAGCAATCAACACCTAACAGTCAGCCATCAATACTCAACAACCAGCACATGAAAGTTATCATCAGCGGCGGCGGTACGGGCGGGCACATCTTCCCGGCGGTGGCAATTGCCAATGAGCTGCGCCGCCGCCAGCCCGATGCCGAAATCCTGTTTGTGGGCGCCAACGGCCGCATGGAGATGACACGCGTGCCCGAAGCCGGCTACAAAATCGTGGGCCTCGACATCAGTGGGCTGCAGCGTCGCCTCACGCCGCAGAACCTGCTGTTCCCGATTAAGGTGATGCGCGCCGTACGCAAAGCCGGCAAGCTGCTGGAAAGCTTCCGCCCCGATGCCGTGGTGGGTGTGGGCGGCTACGCGTCGGCGCCGGTGTTGCTGGCGGCCACGTCGCACGGTATTCCGTCGCTCATTCAGGAGCAGAACTCCTACGCCGGTCTCGTAAACAAGCTGCTGGCCCGCCGCGTGAATAAAATCTGCGTGGCCTATGAGGGCATGAACAAGTTTTTTCCGGCGGAGAAGCTGGTGCTCACCGGCAACCCCGTGCGCACCGAAATAGCCACCGGCGACCGGGCTGCTGCCCTGGCCTTCTTCGGCCTCGATGCCAGCCGCCCGGTGCTGCTGGTAATCGGGGGGAGCCTCGGTGCCCGCACGCTCAACCAGGCCACCGCCGCCGCCCTGCCGCGCCTGCAGGCGGCCGGGGTGCAGGTGCTCTGGCAAACCGGCAAGCTCTACTACCCGCAGGCGCAGGAGCAGGCCGCCCCCTTTGCGGCCGCAGGATTGCACGCCCTGGAATTTGTGCAGCGCATGGATCTGGCCTACGCCGCCGCCGATGTGGTTGTCAGCCGGGCCGGGGCACTGTCGGTTTCGGAGCTGTGCCTGACCGGCAAGCCCAGCATTCTGGTGCCCTCGCCCAACGTGGCCGAAGACCATCAGACTAAAAACGCCATGGCCTTGGTGAAGCACGATGCCGCACTGTTGGTGAAGGACAGCGAAGCGGCCACACGCCTCTACGACGAGGCCCTGGCGCTGCTTCAGGACCCGGCCCGCCAGCAGCAGCTCAGCGCCAATGTGCGGCAGCTCGCTCATCCGGAGGCCACCAGCACGATTGTGGATGAGCTGCTGAAGCTCATAAAAACACGTTCCTGATTAAGTTCTGGCAGTAAAGTGGGCAGCAGGCCTACTAATCCCTACTCTGTAATTCCTCTTTCCTTTGAACCCAGTCGCCGCCTTTCCTTACGTCTACTTCCTCGGTATCGGAGGCATTGGTATGTCGGCGCTGGCGCGCTGGTTCCAGGCCAATGGCCACCAGGTATCCGGCTACGACAAAACCCGCACGCCGCTCACCGACGCGCTGGAAGCGGAAGGCATTGCGGTGCATTTCGATGATGCCGTAGACAGCATTCCGGCCGCAGTGCGCCAGCGCCGTGACCAGACACTTGTTGTGCTGACCCCGGCCATCCCCAAAGACCATCGGGAATGGGCGTGGCTGCGCGAAAACGGCTACGACATCCGCAAGCGCAGCCAGGTGCTGGGCGTACTCACGGCCGGCCACCGCACCATTGCCGTGGCCGGTACGCACGGCAAAACCACTACCAGCAGCATGGTGGCGCACCTTCTGCACCACGCCGGGGTGCCCTGCGCGGCATTTCTGGGCGGCCTCTCCGTCAATCTGGGTTCCAATCTGCTCCTGCCGCCGACCGGTGAAGCCCACGTGCCCATCGTGGTAGAAGCCGACGAATACGACCGGAGTTTCCTGACCCTGCACCCCGAAATTGCCATTGTTACGAGCACCGATGCCGACCACCTCGACATCTACGGTGACAAAGACGCGCTGGTAGAGTCGTTCCGGCAGTTTGTGGGCCAGATTCAGCCCGGCGGCACACTCATCATCAACCACACCGCCGACGCCAGCGTGGCAGCCGCCGTGCCGGCCGGCGTGCGGGTTATCCGCTACGGCCTCTCACCCGAGCAGGGCCCGGAACTCTACGCCGACCACATCACGGCGCAGGGCCACGAGTTCCGGTTCGACCTGCACGGGCCGCAGGGTACGGCAGCGGAACTCGCGCTGGCCGTGCCCGGCTACCACAACGTGGAAAACATGCTGGCCGCCGCCTGCGTGGCTCAGTTGGAAGGCGTGAGCCCGGAAAAGTTACAAACGGCTGTTGCGGCCTACCGGGGCGTGAAACGCCGCTTCGAGTTCATCCTGACAGCCGGAGCAGGAGACGGGCAGAAAGTTTATGTGGATGATTATGCCCATCATCCACGCGAAATTGAGGCTTTCCTTCGTTCCCTGCGCACATTGTATCCGGGCCGCCGGCTGCGGGTGGTTTTCCAGCCGCATCTGTTCACCCGCACCCGCGACTTTGCTCCCGGATTTGCTGAGAGTCTGAGTCTTGCTGATGAAGTGGTGCTGATGGATATCTATCCGGCGCGGGAGCTGCCGCTGCCTGGTGTGACGTCCGAATTGATTTTGTCCCAAATAACTGCCCCTCGAAAATCACTGCAGAGTCGGGAGGAAATTTTCGCTAATACCGAAACCCAATCGGATTTCGACGTATTAGCCACTGTCGGCGCCGGCGACATTGACCAGCTTGTACCGCGTTTAAAGAATATTTTACATCTTCGGTGGAATGGAACTCAAGCGTAAGGTAAATAATGTGCTGTTTGCCACCGGCTGCCTCGTGCTGCTGGGTGGGCTGGCCGTGTTTGCCGGCGTAAAGCAGGCCAGCCGGCCCGTCGGGCAGGTCATCGTCACCATCGGCAACGAGTTCAACAACTACTTTATCAGCGAGCGGGAAGTCACCAGCCTGCTTACCCGCAACGGCGAGCAGCGTCTGGAGGGCAGTACGCCCGAAGAGCTCAACCTGCCGGCCCTGGAAGCCCGCCTGAAGGCCCACAGCTTTGTGAAGGATGCGCAGGTCTACCGCGACCTGGCCGGCAACCTCCACGCCGATGTGCGCCAGAACCGTCCCATTGCCCGCCTCGTACACGCCGACACCCGCCAGGACTGCTACCTCGACGCCGACGGCAACAAGCTGCCGCTGTCCTCGCTGTTTACGGCACGCGTGGTGCCTGTGTCGCGTCCCGGCGGGCAGCCGCTGGCAGCTTCGTTCTTCCAGGATTCTACCGGCCTGCGGTATCTGGAGTTGCTGCGCTACATTGATGAGCACTCGTTCTGGCGGGCGCAGGTAGCAGAGGTCTTCATCGGGGCCAACGGCAAGGTTTCGTTCACCCAACAAATAGGAGACCAGCAGGTAGAATTTGGCTTTCCTGAGAATATTTCAGAAAAATTTGCGAAACTGATGGTATTTTACCGTCAAATACCTCCCGCCTTAGGCTGGGATACCTACCACCGCGTCAACGTTGAATTCAAAGATCAGATAATTTGCGAGTGAGATTTTCTCGCTCCATTGGCCTGAAAAGCCTATTTTTGCCCCTAATACACCGCCTCACACTGCCCTCGCCCGCCAGCTTAACCCGACAACCTCCCCATGCAACACGATAAGATTGTAGTCGGCCTCGACATTGGAACCACCAAAATCTGTGCCCTCGTAGGCCGTAAAAACGAATTTGGCAAGCTAGAAATTCTAGGCATGGGCAAAGCCGTGTCGGAAGGAGTAGTGCGAGGCATTGTGTCCAATATCGACAAGACGGTGGACGCCATTAAGCGGGCTATCCGGCAGGCGGAGGAACAGTCGGGCATCAATATCGGCGTGGTAAACGTGGGCATTGCCGGCCAGCACATCAAGAGCCTGCAGCACAACGGCAGCATCACGCGCGCTTCCGCCGACAGCGAAATCACGCAGGAAGACGTGGAGCGCCTCACCGGCGACATGTACCGCCTCGTGACGCCGCCCGGCTCCCAGATCATCCACGTAATGCCCCAGGACTATAAGGTGGACTACGAGGAAGGCATCATGGACCCGGTGGGTATGTCGGGCGTGCGGCTGGAAGGCAACTTCCACATCATCACGGCGCAAAGCACGGCCATCAACAACGTCAATAAGTGCGTCAACAAGGGCGGCCTCGAAATCGACAATCTGATTCTGGAGCCGCTGGCGTCCAGCCTGTCGGTGCTGTCGGATGAGGAGAAGGAGGCCGGCGTAGCCCTGATTGATATTGGGGGCGGCACCACCGACCTGGCTATCTTCAAGGATGGCATCATCCGGCACGCAGCGGTGCTGCCGTTTGGCGGCAACATCGTCACGTCCGACATCAAGCAGGGTTGCCAGGTGATGCAAAACCAGGCCGAGCAGCTCAAAGTGAAATTCGGCAAAGCCATTGCAGAGGAAGCTTCCGACTACGAAATCGTGAGCATCCCGGGCCTGCGCGACCGGGCTCCCAAGGAAATTTCTCTCAAGAATCTGGCTTACATTATTGAGGCCCGGATGGAGGAAATCATCGAGCTGGTGTACGCTGAGATTCAGCGCACGGGCCACGCCGACAAGCTGGCGGCCGGTATCGTGCTGACAGGCGGCGGCGCGCAGCTGCAGAACCTGGTGCAGCTCACGGAGTACGTGACGGGCCTCGACACCCGCATTGGCTACCCCAATGAGCACCTGGGCAAGAGCAAGATTGAGGCGGTGAAGTCGCCGATGTACGCTACTACGGTGGGCCTCGTGCTAGCCGGCTACCGTTCCCTGGATGAGCGCCTGAACCGCAACAACTACGAGCAGCAGGAAGAGCAGAAGCCCGCCGTAGCCCATCAGCACACGCCTGCGCCCATTGCGGCCTCTGCCGTGATAGTAACGCCCAAGGCAGAGCCAGCCAAAGCCCCGGAGCCCAAGAAACCCTCGTCTACCGGCGACTTTTTCCGCAACATCATCAGCAACACCAAAAAGCTGCTGATTGACGATTTTGATGACAAGCAGTACTAGTTGATTGGAGTCTTGGGGGCGCGGAAGCCCGGCCTGAGAGTTGCGCACAGCGGAACTTTACTGGGCCGGAACGCCTGTAGCAGAAACCAAGACCCGCAGTCCCCAAGTCCCAAGACCCCAACCAATGAATTATAAATTCGACATCCCGGCGCAGTCCAAGTCCATCATCAAGGTGATTGGCGTGGGTGGGGGCGGCTCCAACGCCGTGAACCACATGTTCAGCCAGGGCATCAAGGACGTAGAATTCGTCATTTGTAACACCGATAAGCAGGCATTGGCCTCTTCTACGGTGCCCAACCGCCTGCAGATCGGGCTGGACCTGACCGAAGGCCTCGGGGCCGGCGCCAACCCTGAGCGAGGCAAGCAGGCCGCCATCGAAAGCCGCGAACAAATCCGGGAACTCCTGAGCAACGGCACCAAAATGGTGTTTATCACGGCCGGTATGGGCGGTGGTACGGGCACGGGTGCGGCACCGGTTATTGCCAAAGTCGCCAAAGAACTCGGCATCCTCACGGTAGGTATCGTGACGGCGCCTTTCATGTTTGAAGGCAAGAAAAAGCGTCAGCAGGCTGAGCACGGCATCAAGGAGCTGAGCGAAAACTGCGACACCGTACTGGTGATTCTTAACGATAAGCTGCGCGAGATTTACGGCAACCTGCCTATCCGCTCGGCCTTCGCCAAAGCCGATAACGTGCTGAGCACCGCCGCCAAGTCCATTGCCGAAATTATTACGGTGACGGCCGACGTGAACGTGGACTTTGAAGACGTGAAAACGGTGATGAAGGACAGCGGTGCGGCCGTTATGGGCTCGAGCATCACGGAGGGCGAAAACCGCGCCCGCCGTGCGGCCGAAGAGGCACTGGCTTCTCCGCTGCTCAACAATACCGATATCCATGGGGCGCAGCGCATCCTGCTCAGCATCATGTCCGGCGACCAGGCCGAGCTGGAAATGGATGAGCTGACCGAAATTACGGAGTGCATCCAGGACAAAGCCGGCCAGAATGCGGAAGTAATCTTCGGCCACGGTATCGATTCTACTCTGGGCCAGAGCATCCGGGTGACGGTTATTGCCACTGGTTTCGCGCGGGAAGCACACACCATCACGGCTATTCCGGCGCGGGAAGAGGAGCCAGTAAGCCAGCCCGAAGCTCAGCTGAACGTCTTCAATAAGGAGCCGCTGGACGTAGCAACGGCCCCGGTAGTGCCTTCCTTCACGAGTGCACCGGTTCCGCAGCCCATGGCTCCGGCCCCGATGCCAGAGCCGCAGCCCGTGAAGTTTGACCTCGAAACTTCTCCGTATACCGGCCAGGTACCGCCCGTGGCGGCCCCATCGGCGCCGGCTCCTGAACCAGTGGTGTATCATGCTGCCCAGCCCGCCGCGCCTTTGCCTGGCCGCCCGGCTCTTGATGCCCGCGCCGAGGAGCGCCGCCGCCGCCTGCAGGAACTCAGCAACGGCCTCACCAACGACTCCATCAAGGATCAGCTGGAGACGCCTGCGTACCTGCGCCGGCAAGTGAAGCTGGAGAATGTAACGCCCTCTTCGGAGCGAAACATCAGCCGCTTCAACCTCTCCGACGACAACGAACTGCTGGGCGACAACCGTTTCCTGCACGACAACGTCGACTAGATTCAGGTAAAACCACCTAAAGCAAAGGCCGCTGCAGTATCTGCAGCGGCCTTTGCTTTAGGTAGAAACTGATGCTTGTCAGCGTGGCTGGCGCTGAGGCAGTTCAAGCGAATCAGAAGCAGCAGGCTGAGTGTACCGTGGGGAGCCCGGCTCCCGGTCGGGGCTGAGGGAACGGGTGGAAGAGAGCGAAGAACAGGCGGCTAAAGGCAAAATCAGTAGCACAGCTATCCACAAGAGCGGCTTCTGCATCACAGAAGGAAAGAACAGGAAAGCAGACTTCACTCAGAAAGGGTTGGAGAAGCGCTTATCCTGAATGAAAGTAGAATCTGTCAGGGTTTTCAGGAAGGCAACGAGCTGCCGCTTTTCGGTAGCGGTCAGGTTAAGCGTAGTGCTGTTGCTGCCGGCCGGGCCGGGGTTGGAGAGCAGCAGAATCGGGTTTACGTTGGGGCTGTTCCGCTGAATGTGCTCGTTGTAGTGGTCCACTACTTCTTCCAGGGTCTGGAAGCGGCCATCGTGCATGTAGGGAGCCGTGAGGGCAATATTGCGCAGAGTAGGCACCCGGAACAGCCCTTTGTCGCTGGGCCGGCCCGTGATGCCAAACCGGCCGGGGTCCGCAAAGGTCATATCCAGGCCATTGTTGACAAATTCTGCCGTGCCGCCGACCGTAGCAAACGTAGCGTTGGTAAAAGTAAAGTTGTTGCCGTTGTGGCAATGGTCGCAGGAGCCGCCGCGGGCGTTGCTGTTGCCACCTTCGCCGGGATGGTTGAAGAAAAGCAGCCGGCCGGCCCGCTCGTCATCATTCAGGCGAGTCTGGCCAAGCAGCGACTGTTCGTAGCGCGTGTTGGAGGAAATAAGGGTCCGCTGGAACTGAGCCAGGGCCTTAAGCACGTTTTCTTCGGTGATAGTGCTGGAGCCGAACGCCCGGGCAAACAGCGGCGGGTACATATCGGTCTGCTGCAGCTTGCTGACGCCGGTAGCCAGCGACTGGTGCAGCTCCACCGGGTTTTCGATGGGGGTGCGGGCCTGGGTTTCAAGCGTGGTGGCCGCGCCGTCCCAGTTCAGGGTGGGCTCCCACAGCAGGTTCACCAGCGACATGGTGTTGCGCTGATGAGCAATGCCATCGACGCCAACGGCCAGGGCCCGGCCGTCGGTGAAAGCCTTGCTTTGCTGGTGGCACGAGCCGCACGACATGGCATTGTTGCGGGAAAGCCGGGTTTCGTAGAACAGCTTACGGCCCAGGTCAATACCTTCCACCGTCAGCTGATTATTGGCCGGAATAACAACGCCTTTGGGCAGCTGCGACGGAATTTCTAACGTGTAAGGCGTCGGCAGTGGCACTTGCGGCTCAACGGGCTGCGGCTCTTCCCGGTGGCAGGCCGCCGCCGACAGCAGGGCAGCCATGGAAAGCAGAAGCCAGGAACGCAAACGGGTACCACGTAGCAACATAAACAAGGCGGAACTGAGACGGCTCAAGATACTATTTCCTGAGCCAACACGGAACAGGAGTAGTTCAGTTTCAACTACTCCTGTTCCGTGCCGGACGCATTGTGGCTTACCGGATCAGGTATTTCGTTTGGTTGAAGCTGTAGCCGACGGCCACTACCATCCGGCCGGCACTGGCCGGGTGCGCGGTGGCGGCAGTGTACACCGGAAGCTGCACACTAGCGTTCAGTGACAGGTTTTTGTAGTACACATCCAGGCCAGGGCCGAGCAGGGCATTGTTCATGGCGTGCTCACCGGTGAGCTGCCCTTCGAACAGTTCTCCCTTGGTTTTTTCGTAGAAAAACTGCGCCGATGGGTACAGCTGCCAATCGGAACCCAGCGCCACCCGGTAGAAGAGGTTGGCGAAAGCCGTTGTGCCGGGAGCAAGTCCTTCATCGAAGCGGTTGGCCATACCGCGGCGGTAGCTGGAGTTGAGGCTGAGCCCGACTCCGCGGTAGCTGCCGATGTAGTTGGCATACACAAACCCATCGGTGGTGCCGGTGCCGGGCTGCGTGAGGGTGGGGTAGCGGCGGCCGGCAGCTGTGTGGCGCCGGAAATCACCGGTAGGCAGTTTCGCGCCGCCGCCCACAATCAGGCGGCTTTGTATGCCGGCGGTTTCGATGCTGCGGATGAGGTGGTAGCCGGCAAACACCGTCACGTCGCCGAGGCCGCTCAGGTTAAGCTGCTGCCCATTGATCTGGGACGTGTTCATGACGTACGGCACGAAGGCGTTCAACTCCAGGCGCTTGGCCAGAAAGTACTTGCCGCGCAGCTCAACCACGCGAAACGCCTCAAAATCGGTCGGGTCGCCTTGGTGCGAGTGGCTGTAGCCAGGATCAGCGCCATTAAGGGGCCGGGCCAGCACAGGCCTAGCGCCGGTCGGGAAAAGCTGCGGCGACTGGCCCAGGGCGCGGTAGCCGTTGAAGATGCGGTAGCGGTGCATCAGCGAAAAGCTGCTTTGGTTGTCGTAGGGGGTGATACCCATGAAGCAGCCGCAGATGTCGCAGGCACTGGCAGCCTGGGCCACCAGCAGGGCCGGTAGCAGAAGCGCTAATTTGGAGAAAGACATAGGAAGCAGCGCCCGGAAGCGCTGAATTAGAGGGTGTTGCCCAAGCTGCCAGGACAGCAGCCCAGGACGCTATTGTTCGGCTAGCTGCGGGTTGCGCAGAAACTCCTCATCGGTGAGAGTGGCCAGAAATGACAGCAGATCCTGGCGCTCTTCCGGCGTGAGCGGAATGCCCAAACGGCCGTTGGGCTGCCGGAACTGTGGGTCGAGAGTAGGCGAGGCCACCATGCCCTGGGTGTAATGGTCGAGCACTTCTCCCAGCGTCTGGAAACGACCGTCGTGCATGTAGGGAGCCGTTAGAGCCACATTGCGCAGGCTGGGCACCTTAAACCGGCCGACATCGATGCCGCGGCTGGTGATATGGGCCCGCCCGGAATCCAGCGGGAAGCGGCGGTCCAGCCCGTTATTGCGAAACGACTCATCAGTGAACAATTCCCCGGCATGGCAGCTGCCACATTTCTGGCGCAGCACCTGCAGCCCCCGCTGCTCTGCTGCATCCAGCGTGCCGCCCGCTTCGTGGCGGGCATACTTGTCGTAGCGCGAGTTGGCGGAGGTGAGGGCGGCAGTGAATTGCGCCAGGGCCCGCAGAAACTGATAGGAGTCAATGGGGCCGGAGCCGCCAAACACCGCCGCAAAACGCCGCTGGTATTCCCGGTCAGCGTTCAGCTTGCGCACCACGTTGTCAATCGTTTCGTCCATCTCCACCGGATTGGTGATAGGAGCGAGGGGCATGGTTTCGATGTGGCTCGCGCCGCCATCCCAGAAGAAGGTAGGCTTCCAGCGCAGGTTCTGCAGAGCCGGCGCGTTGCGGGTTCCCAGGCGGTTCTCCACGCCGTGGCTTAGCTGGTGGCTGGCGTGCGCAAACGCCACAAACTGCTGGTGGCAGCTGCCGCACGAGACGTCGCCGGTGCGCGAAAGGCGCGGATCGTAGAAAAGCGTGCGCCCCAGCTCGAATGCAGCGCGCGTAGGCGGATTCTTCTCTACTCCGTATACCGGCGGCGGAAAATTGGCCGGCACCGATATGCCGGGCACTTCTTCCAGTGGGCGTACGTCGGCATCCGGCCGGCAACCTCCAGCGGCAAGCAGGGCCAGCAGCAGCCAGCCGTGCAAAAAAGGGAACAGCCCTTTCATCAGAGCCAGAGCATCCGCCGGCTAGTTGCCGTGAATGTGGTCTATGGTGAACATGCCAGCCGCCTGGTTATCAGCGATGCGAACTGCATTCGGACCACCCATCACGTTGTTGAGCTCGGAAAAGCGGATGGTGGATTTGCCGGTGAACATCTTTAGAATGTCGGCCTTCAGATGGACCTGCGGTGTGCGCCCTTCCCGCACCTGAATAGCCTTGTTGGCTATCGGCAGCGTCACCGTGCGAATAGTGTTGTTAGGCGACTTGAACCCGCCGATGTGAAACACAAGTGGGGGAGAGGTGCTGCGGTCCGGATTGTAGCGGCCTTCCAGCTTCGTGAAAATATAGCCGGTATTCCAGGTCCAGAACATATCCGATGGAGCCAACGCGCCGGTCTGGACGCCGCTTACGTTTCGGACACTATCTACGCCAATCGTGAAAGTGAGGCCGGTGTAGTCGCCGGCAGGTACACTGCTGATGGTGAAGGTTTTGGTGACCGGCAGGGCTTCGTCGAGCAGGTAGTAGCTTTCCGGCTGCGCATAAGAAGTGCCATCGGCCTTCTTGAACGTGATGTTTGAAATGTAGTAGCGCAGCGTAGAAACCGTGAATGTGTCGCCGGCGGCATTTTTGTAGCGCGTACTACCTAGTTGCAGCGGGGCGGTGCCCACCACATTTTCAAACTCCATAGTAACGTTGCCCTGCTCCGAATCTTCGTCTTTTTCGCAGGAAGAGAGGGAAACAGAGGCAAGCAGGGCCAGCAGGAAGGCGGCATAGTGTAGAACTTTCATCTTTCGGGAGCTTAAGCAGGAAGTACAAACGATGGTGCTGGGTGCCGCGCTTTGCGCGCACCTGGTAGCACTTGGTTGAAACCGAGCCTGCAGCAGGCCCGGCTAATCGAATGTCAGACCCGCCGCGACGGAGGATGAAAGATGCCCAGAGGCGGCGCAAAAGCGTAAAACACCGAAGCCGCCGGTGCAAAATGCAGCGGCAAAGCCCGAGCGTATAGTGGCGCGGTTACCGTGAAGCGGCAGGGCACTACCACATCGTATTTCACCTTAGCAAAGCCGGCGGCCGGTGCTTTGCTTTCTGAGTCGGTGGCTTTACGCAGTTGCTTAGCCAGATGGCACTTGCCGTTGCAGCGCAGCTCAGGCTTCGCCTTGTTAACGCAAAAGAGCCGTGTTATGCTCTCCTTGTGCATCTGGTAGTCAAGCACCAGCACCTCCCGACTGAATGTCTGAAGGAGCACCAGAGCAGCCAGAAACAGGGCCAGAAAGCGCGACAAAGTGGTGGAAAGGCTAGTGAGACCGGGCAAATATAAGGCGCCCGCTCAGCAATCCGGAGAATCTGGCGTTTTTCGCTTAGAACGCCACTAGTTGTGCGGCCTGTTCGCGGAGCAGCTGCTGATAAAATGCGTGCGTCAGGTCGCCCTCGGCCGTCAGGTGCTGGTCGATGAAGGGCAGGCGCACACGGGCGGGCAGCACAGCCGTTCCCAGGTACATCAGCACATCGGTGAGGTGGCTAAGAGCGAGCAGCCCGCCCTGCGCGCCCGTGCCCAGGCCAACCAATGCCGCCTTTTTGCCGCGGATGCCACCCGGGTAGGGCAGGCCGTCAATAAACGTTTTGAGCACTCCCGGATACGAGCAATTGTATTCCGGCACCACTAACACTAGTTTGTCAGCTTCGGCAGCCAGATCGGCCAGCCGGTTGAAGCCGTCGTGGCGGCCGGTGTTGTCGTACAGGGCCGATACGCTCACATCGGCGGGCAACTCGGCCAGATCCAGAATCTGATGCGTCGCCTGCAACTCGTGCAGAATGCCCGCATAGAGGTTGGCAATGCGCCGGGCGCGGGAGTCAGGCCGATTGGTGCCGGCAATAATGGTTATCATCAGTCAGGTAGCAAGTTAACGGTAGGAGGGCCGTATGGCAGCTTAAGCAGCTTAGATATAGGCATCAAAAAAGCGAAACGGCAGGCCGTTTCGCTTTTTGTACCTTGTATGCTATAACCGCAATACCTACACGAGGTTATTGGAAGTGGCTTTAGCCGCCAGGAATTCGCGGTTCAGGATGGCAATATTTTCGAGGGAAATACCCACCGGGCACTCTGCCGCGCAAGAACCAATGTTAGTGCAGGCGCCGAACCCTTCTTTGTCCATCTGAGCTACCATGTTTTCTACGCGCGTTTTGCGCTCCACATGGCCCTGGGGCAACAGCGCCAACTGGCTTACTTTCGCCGAAACGAAGAGCATGGCAGAGGCGTTTTTGCACGATGCCACGCAGGCGCCGCAGCCAATGCAGGTAGCAGCCTCAAATGCGCGGTCAGCAATTTCCTTCGGAATCGGAATTTCGTTGCCGTCGGGAGTGCCGCCGGTGTTCACGCTCACATAGCCGCCCGCCTGAATAATCCGGTCGAAGGCCGAGCGGTCCACGCTCAGGTCACGGTTTACGGGGAAGGCGTTGGCGCGCCAGGGCTCGATGACGATGGTGTCGCCGTCGGAGAACTTGCGCATGTGCAGCTGGCAGGTAGTCGTGCCGGTTTCAGGACCGTGAGCCCGGCCGTTGATGAACAGGTTGCACGAGCCGCAGATACCTTCGCGGCAGTCGTGGTCGAAGGCTACCGGCTCGTCGCCTTTGCGCAGCAGGTCTTCGTTGAGAACGTCCAGCATTTCCAGAAACGACATTTCGGGCGAAATGTCCTTAACCTGGTAATCCACGATTTTGCCTTCCGTGTTGCGGTTTTTCTGCCGCCACACTTTCAGCGTGAGATTCATTGGTTTGGCGTTGGGGTTGCTTCCAGCCATGGTTTTATAAAGTTCAAGCTCTCAGCCACAAGCCGCAAGCTTTCGTGTTAGATGAGGTGAAAGCCGGCCGTTGGGTGCCCAACGGCCGGCTGCTGGCCGCTTACTTGTAGCTCCGCTGCGTGAGCTTCACGTTTTCAAATGTCAGCTCTTCCTTGTTCAGGATTTCGGGCTGATTATCGGCTACGTACTGCCAGGCAGCCACGTAGGCGAAGTTGTCGTCGTCGCGGAGGGCTTCGCCTTCGGGCGTCTGGTATTCCTCACGGAAGTGGCCACCGCAGCTTTCGTTGCGGTGCAGCGCATCGTCTACCATCAGCTCGCCGAGTTCGAGGAAGTCCGCCACGCGGCCGGCTTTCTCCAGCGTCTGGTTGAGCTCCGCGTCGGTACCGGACAGCTTCAGGTCGCTCCAGAAACCCTGACGCAGCTTCTGAATTTCGCCTTTAGCGTACCGTAGGCCTTCGGCCGTACGGGCCATGCCACAGTACTCCCACATAATGTGGCCGAGCTGCTTATGGAAGTCGTCGGGCGTGCGCGTGCCGTTGATGCTCATCATCTTATTGATGCGGCCGCGTACTTCCGCTTCCGCCTCTTTGAAGGCCGGATGATTGATATCAACCGGCTTGGGAGGCGTTTGGGCCAGGTAATCCCCGATGGTATAGGGAATTACGAAGTAGCCATCGGCCAGACCCTGCATCAGGGCCGAAGCGCCAAGACGGTTGGCACCGTGGTCGGAGAAGTTGCACTCGCCGGTGGCGTAGAGGCCGGGCACAGTGGTTTGCAGGTTGTAATCTACCCACAGGCCGCCCATGGTATAGTGAACGGCCGGGTAAATGCGCATGGGCTGCTTGTACGGGTCCTCGTCGGTGATTTTCTCGTACATGGCAAACAGGTTGCCATATTTCTGGCTAACTGCTTCGGCACCAATTCGCTGAATGATTTCGCTGAAATCAAGGTACACGGCCAGGCCTGACTGGCCTACGCCACGGCCTTCGTCGCACATCATTTTAGCGTTGCGCGAAGCCACGTCGCGCGGCACCAGGTTGCCGAAGGCCGGATACTTGCGCTCTAGGAAGTAGTCGCGCTCATCTTCGGGCACCTGATTCACGTGAATCTCGCCTTTCTGGAGCTTCTGCGCCATTTCCACCGTCTTGGGCACCCACACGCGGCCGTCGTTACGCAACGATTCCGACATCAGCGTCAGCTTCGACTGGTAGTCGCCGGATACGGGAATGCAGGTCGGGTGAATCTGGGTGAAGCAGGGGTTGGCGAAGTAGGCACCCTTCTTGTGCGCCCGCCACGCGGCCGTGGCGTTGGAGTACATGGCGTTGGTGCTCAGGTAGAACACGTTGCCATAGCCACCGGTAGCCAGCACTACGGCGTGCGCCGCGTGCTGTTCAATTTCGCCCGTAATCAGGTTGCGGGTGATGATGCCGCGGGCTTGCCCGTCAATCACCACCAAGTCGAGCATTTCCGAGCGGGTATACATCTTCACCTTGCCGTAGGCAATCTGGCGCGACAGGGCCGAGTAGGCACCCAGCAGCAGCTGCTGTCCGGTCTGGCCACGGGCGTAGAACGTGCGGCTTACCTGCGCACCTCCGAATGAGCGGTTGGCCAGCAGCCCGCCGTATTCGCGGGCGAAAGGCACGCCCTGGGCCACGCACTGGTCGATGATGTTGACTGATACCTGAGCCAGGCGGTACACGTTGGCTTCGCGGGCACGGTAGTCACCGCCCTTAACGGTGTCGTAGAACAGACGGAAAATAGAGTCGCCGTCGTTCTGGTAGTTTTTGGCGGCGTTGATGCCACCCTGCGCAGCAATAGAGTGGGCGCGGCGCGGGGAATCGTGGAAGGTAAAGGCTTTCACGTTGTAGCCCAGTTCGGCCAGCGAGGCTGCGGCAGCGCCGCCAGCCAGGCCGGTGCCTACCACAATCACGTCGTACTTACGCTTGTTGGCAGGGTTAACGAGCTTAACGTTGAACTTATGCTTTTCCCACTTCTCGGCCAGCGGCCCTTCGGGAATTTTAGACTCCGGAAACATTGGCGGTAGAGGTTAGGGGTTATTTGAAAAAGTAGAAGTAGATGGGCATAGCGGCGAAGCCAGCGCACACCACAATAGAAAACACCACACCTACCAGTTTGATAACCGGAGTATACTTGCGGTGGTTGAGGCCCAGCGTCTGGAAGGCGCTCTGGAAGCCGTGCAGCAAGTGGTAGAGCAGCGCAAACTGCGCCAGCACGTACAGCACCACGTAGAAAATGTTGTGGAACGCATCTACAACCAGCGCGTAGGCGTTTTCGTTGCCCTGCGCATCCACCAGCGGGGTGCCGAAGCGGAGCGTGCCGAAGAAGTTGTAGAGGTGCACCACCAGGAAAAACAGGACAATGCTGCCCAGCACGGCCATATTGCGGGAATGCCAGGGGCTATTCTGCTCGATATGGTCGGAAACGTATTTGCTGCCGCGGGCGGCTTTGTTTTTGGTGGCTAGCAGCAGCCCCTCGTAGATGTGAAACCCGAAGCCCAGTACCAGCCCGATTTCCATAATCCGGATGATGGTATTGTGGCTCATGAACTCGGAGTAGGCATTAAACGCCAGACCACCGTCGTTCTTGAATAACTGGAGGTTGCCGACTAAGTGGACTACCAGAAAAGAGCACAAAAAGAGGCCTGTAACGGCCATAACTATTTTGCGGCCAATGCTGCTGGAAAACGTGTTACTAATCCAACTCATAGGAGCGAATGAAAGGTTTTGGTGGGTTCGGTGAATCGGCCAAAGGTAAGGGCGGCCCTGCTAGGAAACAATCCAAATAAACTATAGTACCGGAGCGTTGTCTTGCATGAATCAATCCGCTGCCAATCCCGTTACATAAACCGGCAGCTACGTCTGGGGTAGTAACCGGAGGGGTATGGTTTTTGTTGGCTTGCTTCACGTAATTGTCTGCCTGTCGGGCTGGGGTTTTTAGTTGTCCTCTTACACACGTTTTCTATGGTTCATTTCTTACTATCCCGGGTAGCACGGCGCGGGCCGCTGCTGTTGCTGCTTGCCATCCTCCTGAGTTGGTCGGGGCAGGTGCAGGCCACTCACCTGCGGGCCGGCGACATTCAGGCCAAGATTGATACCACTATCGGTCCGGGTTTCAACCCGCGGCGGGTATTTTTCAAGATGGTGCTTTATCAAAAAACGCCTGTTGGCGTTCCGGACGAAACGAGTGTGACGATTTTTTTTGGCGACTGCACCCCGCCACAGGTGATTCCGCGGGCATCGGCGGTGGCCGTCAATAGCGAAACGCAGCGCAACATCTACTACTTCGAGCACACCTATACCGCGGCGCAGCAGTACACCGTGCATTATATAGGAGAAAACCGCAACGCTGGTGTGCTGAACATGACGGCCTCCAGCGCCCAGTCGTTTTATATCTCCACCACCTTCACCATAGACCCCGGTTTGGGGCGCAACCGTACTCCCATCCTCACCCGGCCGTCTATCGACAACGCGGCTGTGGGGCAGGTGTTTCTGCACAACCCTTCCGCCTACGACCCCGACGGCGACTCACTGGTATTTAAGCTTCGGCCCAGCCTGCAGGTAGTGGGGGGCATCACAGGCCCTCAGCCGCCCTGCTTTCGGGTTGACTCTGTACGCGTGACCGGCTATGTGCGACCTAACCAACTAACCGGATCCAGCAATGGTACGCAGGTGCCGTACAGCGACCCGGGCAGTGGCAACCCGGATTGGGTGCCGGGCGCGGCTTCCATATTCCAGCAAAACCGGCGTACCGGCACTATCATCTGGAACTCGCCCGGCACGGTGGGCGAATATAACGTTGCGTTTGTAGTAGAGGAATGGCGCCGTACGCCTTTCGGTCCGCGCAAGATCGGGGAAGTAATCCGCGACATGCAGATCAACGTGAAGCCTACCACCAACAACCGGCCCAGCCTGACCATCCCGGCCGACATCTGTGTGGTAGCGGGTACGCTGGTAACGGGCACCGTAACGACTACAGACCAGGACAACAACCCGATCCGGCTGACGGCCAATAGCGGCATTCTGCCCCCGGCCACGTTTGTGCAATCCATTCAGGGGCCACCTACGGCCAGCGGCACGTTCCGCTGGACCCCGGACTGCTCTAATATTTCCGATCAGCCCATCCGGGTGAGCTTTACGGCCGAGGATGTGCCGAGTGGAACTAACCCAACGCCGCTCATTGACCAGCGTGTCTGGAACATTACGGTTCTTGGGCCGCCGCCGGAAAACGTGGTAGCCGCGCAGGCACCAGGCACGAACAACGCCATCCTGACCTGGAACCTGTATGCCTGCCAGAACGCCAGCCGCCTGCTGATTTTCCGACGGGAAAGCTCGTATAACTACACACCGGGCCCCTGCGACACCGGCCTGCCTGCCTCTGCCGGCTACACCCAGATTGCCGCCGTAACGCCCAACACCCAGTCTTACCTCGATACGAACAGCGGGGCGGGCCTGGAACGGGGCAAGTCGTACTACTACCGCATTTATGCCGAGTTCCCCCGGCCGGGTGGTGGCAAAAGCATAGTGTCGCGGGAGGTTTCCGTGACGCTGCCGGGCCGCGCTGCGCTGCTCACCAACGTAACCGTGGATGCTACTTCGGCCACAGCCGGCCGCATCACCGTGAAATGGACCAAGCCGGGCCCCATCAATACGTTCAATGCGCCGCTCGTTTACCGCCTGCTGCGTGCTACCAACCCGTCTACCACGTTCACGGAAGTAACCCGCATCACGGACCGCCCCAACGACACCACTTACGTGGATAATGCCCTCGACACGCAGAACCGCTCGTATGTCTACCGGCTGGAATTTATCCGCAACCAGACGGCGCAGCCCGGCTCCGCTACTGTTACTGAAACCGCGCCCACGGCTTCCAGCGTGCGGGTAGACGGTACGGCCGATGCCGTCAACAACCGGATCAGCCTGCGCTGGAGCTATGCCGTGCCCTGGGACAACACGCAGCGGCCTACCACTATCTACCGCCGCGTGGGCAACACGGGCACTTTCACGGCCATTGCTACTGTAACCGGCACTGCCACGGGCGGCACCTACGTCGACCAGGGTACCACTGCGGCGCCGCTGGTGAAGGGCCAGACGTACTGCTACTACGTGCAGACCAACGGCACCTACGGCAACCCCACTATCGTGGACCCGCTGCTCAACCTGAGCCAGCAGCAGTGCATTGCGCTCCGTACCATTCCCTGCGCGCCGGTTCTGAGCCTGAAGCGCACCAACTGCGACAGTCTGGCCAGCCGCCTCTTCGATTTGCCGACGACGCCGGTTTCGGGCCCGGTGTACACCAACCAGCTGAGCTGGAAGCTGGGCAACACGCCCGCCGACTGCAGCCGCGCTATTTCCTCCTACAACATCTACTACAGCCCCGTTGCTACCGATTCGCTGCGGTTCCTGACCTCGGTGCCGGCCAGCCAGACCAGCTACCAGCACCAGAACCTGAGCTCCGAAGCCGGCTGCTATGCCGTGGAAGCCGTGGACTCGAGCGGTACGCGTAGTGCCCGCAGCAACGTGGAGTGCAAAGAAGATTGCCAGCTGTTCCTGCTGCCGAACGTGTTTACGCCCAACGGCGACGGCCGCAACGACGTGTTCCGCCCGAAAGTGTTTACGCCCATCCGGCGCACGCGCTTCACGGTATTCAACCGCTGGGGCGTGAAAATCTACGAAAGCGACAAGGAGCCGCTCATTAAGTGGGACGGCGGCAGCCGCGCCGAAGGCGGCTCAGGCGCTCAGACGGTGGAAGGCGTGTACTACTACCAGGCCGAAGTAGAGTTTGCCGACGTCAATAACACGAAGCGCACCTACAAAGGCTGGGTCGAAATCAGCCGGTAACTCCGGGGGATATTCGCCCCTTGCAAGCCAGGAAAAGCCCGCTGCCATTCGGTAGCGGGCTTTTTATTTCGTTTATCTTGCCGCCCCATCCTTCGCCACTCTCTATTTTTTCTCTTATGAAAGCAGTTGTTTTTCCTGGCCAGGGTAGCCAGTTCAGCGGCATGGGCCGCGACCTGTACGAGCAGCACCCGGAAGCCAAGCGCCTGATGGACCAGGCCAACGAGTTGCTGGGCTTCTCGCTCACCGATATCATGTTCTCCGGCTCCGACGAGGACCTGCGCCGCACTGATGTCACGCAGCCGGCGATTTTTCTGCACTCGGTGGCGCTGGCCGCCGTGCTGCCCGACCTGAAGCCCGCTATGGTAGCCGGCCACTCGCTGGGGGAGTTTTCGGCGCTGGTGGCGGCCAAGGTGCTGCGCTTCGAGGATGCGCTGCTGCTGGTAGCCAAGCGTGCCCAGGCTATGCAGGCCGCCTGCCAGGAGCAGCCCGGCACCATGGCCGCCATCCTCGGCCTCGACGACGACACCACGGCCCGCATCTGCCAGGAAATCAGCGAAGCCGGCAACGTGGTAGTAGCGGCCAACTACAACTGCCCCGGCCAGCTGGTGGTGTCCGGCTCCCAGCGCGGCATCGAGCTGGCCTGCGAGCAGCTGAAAGCCGCCGGGGCCAAGCGCGCCCTGCCGCTGCCCGTAGGAGGCGCTTTCCACTCGCCCCTGATGCAGTCGGCGGAAGCGGCGCTGGCTGAGGCCATTGCCCGCACCACTTTCTCGGCCGGTATCTGCCCCGTATACCAGAACGTGGACGCCGCCCCCCACACCGACCCCGACGAAATCCGCGAAAACCTGGTGCGCCAGCTCACAGCCCCCGTCCGCTGGACCCAGAGCGTGCAGCGCATGGTGCAGGACGGCGCCACGGAGTTTGTGGAATGCGGCCCCGGCAAGGTGCTACAGGGCCTCGTGAAGAAGATTGCGCCGGAAGCAGCTGTCAGCTCCGCTACCGTATAGAAGGCAAGTCGCCTGACTACAAGAAGCGCCCTGCCGGGTTTTCGGCAGGGCGCTTTGGGGTTCTGTGCTAACCGTTTGGGCTATTTCGTGCCGCTCACCACCACTGTGCCATAGGGAAGGGAAGTAGTTTTGCCAGGGAGCTTCTCGTCCAGCAGCGCAAAAACTTCCTGCCGGATTTTCTCCCTCGTGGCTTCATCGGCCTTGCTCAGCGCGAATACAACCGGGGCGGCCACCTCATTCATAAACCTCCAGTAGTCTTCGTGGGTGCCGCAGTTCAGGGTGCCGGTTACTTCCTGCTCAGCCACATTGTGCAAGCCTGCCTGCCGGAACAACCCGGCCAGAAAGCCCGGGCTGCCACAGCGGAACATGCCCGGCGCGCCGGGCGGTGGTGCCGGCAGCTGCATGTGGTGGCTGATGGTGCTCATGATGGCCGTAATCCAGAAGTTTTTCTCGGGCACGCTCCATACGGCGGCCGCCAGTTTGCCGCCAGGCTTCAGCACGCGTACCATTTCCCGAGCGGCCAGCAGCATATCCGGAAAAAACATGAAGCCGAACCGGCAGCTCACGGCGTCGAACGAAGCATCCGCAAAAGGCAGCTCCGATACGTCGCAGACCAGGGTTTCGTAGTTGGTGATGCCCTTTTTGGCGGCGTTGTCGCGGGCTACCGCCAGCATCTGCTCCGCGAGGTCTGTGATGACTACTTTGCCGTTCGGCACCAGCCCGGCAATGGTGAGGCCCGGCTCGCCGGTTCCGGCCGCCACATCCAGCACCACATCAGTGGGTTGCAGGTCCAGGGCGCCGATTATTTCTTCGCCCATCGGCCGCAGCCAGTGCATCGTGAAGTCGTCCCACTTCCGCCAGCCGGCCGAAAATTTGTTCCAGGTTTCTTTTTGCTGTTCCCGAATCTGCTCCAGTTGTGCGTCCATGGAGGTAGCATGTAGGGTGACAAAATCTGATTAGCTCAATCAGGCCTGCTGGCCCACCTGGCTGCTTCCGGGGCAGCGCGCCCGGCAACTACGGCCGGGCATCTCCGTTCTGTGCGCCCCACTACCTCGGCGGCGTCTTCCCCATAGCAGACAGGGTGTTGTATATTCTAATATATCTATTTTAATCGGCTCACTGCAAGCTTATCCGGGCAGGAGGCCAGCAGCTCTGCCACCGTGCGGCCCAGCGCCGGATGCAGCACCTGGGCCGCAATTTCAGCCAGTGGTACCAGCACGAAGCGGCGTTCCGGCAGCCGCGGGTGCGGCACGGTCAGGCGTGGGGTGGCCAGCACATCGTCATCATAGAGCAGGATATCGACATCCAGCGTGCGGGCTCCCCAGCGCACCAGCCGCTCCCGGCCGGCTTGCTGCTCAGTGGCTTGGCAGGCGTCGAGTAGAGTCTCCGGCAACAGGGAGGTGCGCAACTGCACGGCCTGGTTGAGGAAAGCCGGCTGGTCTTCTAGGCCCCAGGCGGCGGTTTCGTATAGTCCGGAAACGGCTTCTACGGTACCGGCCATGCGCGCCAGATAGTCTACAGCTTCGCGCAGAATGAGGGCCCGGTCGCCGAGGTTAGAACCGAGCAGGAGGTAGGCGACAGGCATGATACGCTTACAAAACCCGCTGCAAAAACTCCATCGTTGCCGCCGCCGCCTGTTGCGCTTCGCCCGGCAGCTCTGCCTGGGGCCACGGGTGGCTGCCGCCGAAATTGTGCGTCACGCCGGGCAGGATAACCAGCTCTGCTTTGGGCTTCCAGCTTTTCAGCTCGTGGGCGCGCTCTACGGGCACGGTTTCGTCCTGGTCGCCATGCACGATGAGCAGTGGCTGCCGGAGCTTGCGGCGTACGTTGTGCGGAATATCGAGGCGCAGCCGGTTCTGGTGGTAGTCCTCCACAATCTGGTAGTAGAGCGGGAGCTGCTGTTTGGTACGGCTGTTTTCTACGTGGTACACCCCCTGCTGCTGCCAGTGCTGCATCAGGGCTTCGGTCCAGCCGGGGTTTACGTTGCTGATGGCGGCCCAAGTAGCTACGGCTTGCACGCGTGGGTCTTCGGCCGCTTTCAGCAGCACCAGCCCGCCGCCCCGGCTGTGCCCGATGAGTGCCAGTCTGGAAAAATCGGCTTCAGAAGCCGGCACCACAGCACCGGGCGCGGCCAGATAGTCGAGGAGCGTGCCAATATCATCCAGCTCCAGGCTGAAGTTGTTGCGGCCGAAGGCTTCCAGATCCTCCAGGTCGCCGGAGCCGCCCACCACCAGGCCGTTGTGCGAGAGGTTGAGCTTCACGAACACAAAACCCTGCTGCGCAAACCAGTCGGCCAGCACATTGAAGTGGCCCCAGTCCTTGAAGCCCTTGAAGCCGTGCACGAATACCACCACCGGCTTACGCCGGCCATCGGGCAGGTAGCGGGCATCGGCGGTGAAGGGCCGGGAATGCCGGGGACTGGTGAGCTGGAAATCGAGGCGAACAGGGGAGGCAGACATACAAAGGAAAAGCAACGGTGGCCGACTACGGGCGAATGTACACGGTGCCCGCCAACCGCTCAACTTCGGGCGCGGCAGCCGGCACGTTAGGAAACCCCCGCGCGGCCCCGTATCATTGCACCGCCCAAAATACCTGCATGACCGTTACGCTGGACCAGATACAGGCGCCTATTGCCGCCGAAATGGAGGAGTTCGAGAAGAAATTCCGGGCGTCCATGCAAACGCGGCAGCTCCTGCTCGATAAAATCATGGGCTATATCGTGAAGCGCAAGGGCAAGCAGATTCGGCCTATGTTTGTGTTCTTCACGGCCAAAATCAGCGGCGGCGACCCACTGCCCGAAGCCACGTTCCGCGGGGCGGCCCTCATCGAGCTGCTGCACACCGCCACCCTCGTGCACGACGACGTGGTGGACGAGAGCAACTACCGGCGCGGTTTCTTCAGCATCAATGCGCTCTGGAAAAACAAGATTGCCGTGCTCGTCGGCGACTATCTGCTGAGCAAGGGCCTGCTGCTGAGTTTGGAAAACGACGACTACGAGCTGCTCAAAATTGTGAGCAACGCCGTGAAGGAGCTGAGCGAAGGCGAGCTGCTGCAGATTGAAAAAGCCCGCCGCCTCGACATCACCGAGGACGTGTACTTCGACATCATCCGCCAGAAAACCGCGTCCCTGATTGCTTCCTGCTGCGCCGTAGGAGCCGCCTCGGCCGGCGCTGATAAGGAAACCATTGAGCGGGCCCGGCTTTTCGGCGAGAAAGTGGGCATGGCCTTCCAGATCAAAGACGACCTGTTCGACTTCGGCACGGCCGAAATTGGCAAGCCGGTGGGCATTGACATCAAGGAGAAGAAGATGACGCTGCCGCTGATTTATGCGCTGCAGCAGGCCGACTGGCTTACCAAGCGCCGCATCATCTACAACGTGAAAAACAACGACGGCCGCAAAGACCGGGTGCAGGCCGTTATTGAGTTCGTGAAAAAAACCGGCGGCCTCGAATACGCCATCGGGGTGATGAAGAAATACCGCGACGAAGCCCTGACCATTCTGCGCACCTTCCCCGAGTCGCCGTCGCGCGTGTCGCTGGAGCAGCTCATCAACTATACCATCGAGCGAAGCCACTAACGCTCAGTTCAAAACACACAGAAAGAGGCTTGCCGGACCATCCGGCAAGCCTCTTTCTGTGTATCAGCTCGGGAAGCAGTCAGGCGGTTGGCTGCTGCAGGCCGCTTAGTGGTTCAGCTGGTACGACACGCTTTCGGGCTGCACTTCCGATACATCGAACGTGACGCCCTCGAAGGTGCTCTTCACCGTAATTTCGTGGGTCATGTCGCAGCCGGGGCACTTGATTTCCTCTTTTTCGTACTGGCCGTCATCTTCCGTGGAGTTGGCCAGGTGGTCGGCGGCGGGCACGCCGATAGAGTCGGTAAATACTTCGGTATGGCATTGGTTGCACTCGAATTTGAGGCCGACGGTATGGCCCTGGAGTTCATCGAGCGGGGCGGGAGTGCTTTTTTGTTGAATCCACATAGGAAAAGGAAGTTGGTTTGGGAGAAAGAACGGCGGGCCGCAGGGGGCCGTTTGCTTCTGTACGGGCAGAAGTAGGGGCGGGGTTGTGTTGGCGGGTGGCAACCGAAGCTGCCGCCGCGTATCTTCCCGGTTGTATCTGCTATCCTGTTGCTATGTCTGCTTCCGCTTTGCCTCCCGTTGCTTCCGGCCTGAGCACGCTGCCCCGCGTGCCGCGCTGGCGGACTTTGCTGGGCTCCCTGGCCATGGCCCGCGAGCCTATCCGCAACCTCGACCGCGCCCTCACGCACCACGGCGACACGGTAGGCCTGCATCTGGGCGGCGTGCGCCCCTGCATCGTGACGCGCGACCCGGCCCTGGCCCAGCACATTCTGCAGAAAAACCACCGCCGCTACCTCAAGTCCGACCTTACGCACGGCCTCATCCGGTACCTGGGGCGCGGCCTGCTCACCAATGAGGGCGCCGACTGGCTCCGGCAGCGCCGCCTGATTCAGCCCGGCTTTCACCGGCAGCGCCTCACGGCCCTCACCCGCCTGATGCAGGCCGCCGCCGAGGAGTGGAGCGCTGAGCTGCGGGCCCGCCTGCGGGCTGAGCCAGGCGGCACGCTCACGGTGGATATTCACAGCGAGATGACGCGGGTGGCGTTCCACATCATCGCGCAGGCCACTTTTGGCACCAGCATGACCGATGCGGAGCGCAACCGCCTGTCCGACATCCTCACGCGCATTCAGGCCTTTTATGTGCGCACCATCCGGCAGCCTTACCTGCGGCCCTGGTTTATGGCCAGCGGCGCGTTCCGGCAGCACGATGCTCTGAGCCACGAGCTGCGGGAACTGGTACGCGGCTACATCCGGCGCCGGCAGGCCGCTGTTTCGGCTGGCCCACCACCCGACGACCTGCTGCAAATGCTGCTCGATGCGCGCTACGAGGACACCGAAGAGGGTATGAGCGAAGAGCAGCTGCTCGATGAAGCCAATATTCTGCTGCTGGCCGGCCACGAAACCAGCGCTAACGCCCTGAGCTGGCTGTTTTATTTGCTGGCCCGGCATCCGGAGGCTGTCCGGCAGGTGCGGCAGGAACGGGCCGGCGCGGGGCTGGCCAGACGGGCACCCGAATTTGCGGAGCTGCCGCGCCTGCCGTACTCTCAGCAGGTAGTGCAGGAAACCATGCGCCTCTATCCGCCCGCCTGGATTCTGGACCGGGTGGCGCTGGAAGATGACGAGTTCCGGGGCCTGCCCATCCCGAAAGGCACGCTGTTTTCTATCTACATCTACGGCATTCACCGCCACCCGGGCCTGTGGCCCGACCCCGATGCTTTCCGGCCTGAGCGGTTTGCGCCCGGGCAGGAGCCGCCCATTCCGGCGTATGCCTATCTGCCTTTCGGGGGCGGGCCGCGCCTGTGCGTTGGCAACCATTTTGCCCTCACCGAAATCCAGCTGGTGCTGCTGGAGGCCCTGCGCCACTTCAATTTTCAGCCTGCCGGCCCCGAAGCCCCCGGCACCGACCCGCTCGTGACACTGCGCCCTAAAGGCCCACTGTGGCTGCAGGTGACCGAGGCCACAACTGTGGCGTAGCTACCTATGCCGGCCTACGCTGCGCCTGCAGTTCCCGAAACTCCGGCATTTCGCTATACTTGCCCGCATGACCACTCTTCTCAGCCTGCTGAACGAACCCCACGAACTGGTGCCCCGGCTCGAAACGCCGGATTTGCTGGTGCGTGCCCCGCAGGTATCCGACCTGCCTGACTTCACGGCGCTGGCCAACGACCCGGCCTTTTACCGCTACCTCGGCAACAAGCCTCAGACGGAAGAGGAGGTGTGGCGCCGTATGCTGGGGCAGCTGGGGCACTGGGCACTGCTGGGTTATGGGGCATGGTCGGTGGAGGAAAAGGCCACCGGCCGGTTCATCGGTACCGTGGGCTTCTTCGATTTTCAGCGCGACCTGACGCCTTCCCTCAAAGGCACGCTGGAAGCCGGCTGGACTATTGCGCCCCACCTGCACGGCCGCGGCTATGCCAGCCAGGCTGTTCAGGCCGCATTAAGCTGGATTGAGCCCCGCTTTCCGGCCGCGCGCCTCACCTGCATTATCGACCCCGATAATGTGGCCTCACTGGCGGTAGCGCGCAAATTCGGCTTCCGGGAGTTTGCGCGCACCACCTACCACAACGACCCTATTGTGCTGCTGGAGCGAACCGCGGATTCATCCGGATGAGCCGGATTTCGTAGCCCCACATACAACCGGAAAGGCTTGCGTCAGCAAGCCTTTCCGGTTGTATGTGGGGTAGAGTTTGGGCCTTGGAGGTGCCTGGGAAATGCGGCGGAAATGCGCCGGAAGTGCACCGTCAACAAAATCCGACTCATCCGAAAAATCCGAATGAATCCGTGGTCCTATTCGGCCAGCAGCTGGTTGATGGTCTTGTTGAATTCGGCCACTTCCTGCTCGTAGTATTTGCCGGTGCCGGGGCCCGAGAAGCCGGTGTGAATCTTGCGCACCTCGCCTTTCTTATCCAGGAAGATGGTGGTGGGGAAGGCCAGCACCTTCTGAATCTGGGGCAACGACTGGCTGGCCGCGTCCTTGTTGGCTTCGCCGGCAATGGCCAAGTCGTAGCCCACATTCAGGCGCTCCTTCATCTTCAGCATCTTCTGGGCCGCCACTTTCTGGTCGGTAGTCCGCTCGTAACCCAGCCCGATGATTTCGACGCCGCGCTGCTTGTTCTTCTCGTACCAGGGCGCCAGGAAGTTGGTTTCGTCCATGCAGTTGGGGCACCACGAGCCCAGAATCTGCACTACCACCACTTTGCCCTTGTACTTGGGGTCGGTGGGGGAGATGCTGCCGCCTTCGTAGATGCTCGGAAATTTGAAGTCGAGGCGCTTCTGGCCGGGCTTCATGCCGGTCAGGGCGTTGGCGTCGGGCAGCTTGGCGTTGGGGTCCAGCACGGCGGTCCAGGTTTCGTGGCCGGCTTTGCCGCTGTAGAAGTGGCCGCTGATGTTGTTGATGTCGCCGGGCTTCGCCAGCTTGCCATCGAACAGAAAACCGTGGCTGCCATCGAAGGTGGAAAGCATAATGTGCTCCCCATCGGCCTTGGAAACCAGATTGCCGGCCAGATACCGGTAGTCGCCGGTAGAGGTCAGGAATGTGCCCGTGAGCCGCTTGGGGTTCACCGAGTCCTGCGTGATGATGCCTACGGCCGGCGTAGTGCCGCCATCAGCGCCCGTAAACACAGTGCGGAACGTAGCGCCTTTCTGCAGGTCGCCGAAAACGGAAGGCGTTTTTGCGTCGCCGGCAAACAGTTCCTGCTCGCCCTTCTGCGCCGCAAATGCCACGCGGTACGGTTCCGGGGCATCATACTTCACCCAGGTGCCCGTGAGCTTGTCGGCGCCATCAGCGCGCACCACCAAGGCGGCATCAAACACGCCCAGCCGGATGGTAGTGGAGTCGCCGGCCGAGCTGATTTCGTCGAGCTTGAGGCGCTCATCGCCGTTGCGCAGCGTCACGGTGGGCTTGCCGCCGTCCTGGGCTACATCAAACAGAAACGGAATTTCCTGGCCCTGGGCCGACAGCACACCGCGCCAGGTGCCGGCCGTGAGCGGCGAAGCGCCGGCCGTATCGGCAGCAGCACCTTGGTTTTCAGAAGTAGAGGAATTGGACTGGCAGGCAGCCGCGGCCAGCGCGAGTCCGGCCCCGGCTATGGCCTTACGAAAGGAGAAGGCAACGGGCATAGATGAAAAAGTAAAGTTGATTCGGGGCTAAACTACAACCGGAGGCAGTTAGTTTGAAGAGTATGGGCCGCGAGCAGCGCTACGCCAGCCTAGCTGAGCTGTAGCTGGCTGGCGTACTTGTTCGTAGAATGATTCTAAATCCTGAGTCGCAGCACGCTCAACGCCCGTAAAATTTGGGTCGCGCCCGACCCGACACCTATATTTGCGTACCTGTCTTTGATAGGCATGTACTCTCCACTTTTTCCCTTTCGCATTATGGCGTTTGACTTAGAAATGATCAAGGCCGTGTACGCTGGCATGGGCTCTCGCATTGAAGCCGCCCGTACCGCCGTTGGCCGTCCGCTTACCCTGACTGAAAAAATCCTGTACGCTCACCTGTACGGCGGCACTGTTTCGCAGGCGTATGAGCGGGGCGTTTCCTACGTCGATTTCGCCCCGGACCGCGTGGCCATGCAGGATGCTACCGCCCAGATGGCGCTGCTCCAGTTCATGCAGGCCGGCAAGCCTCAGGTCGCCGTGCCCAGCACCGTACACTGCGACCACCTGATTCAGGCCAAAGAAGGCGCTACCGAAGATTTGGCCATTGCCAACTCCGAAAACAAGGAAGTATATGACTTCCTGGCTTCGGTTTCCAATAAGTACGGCATCGGCTTCTGGAAGCCCGGCGCCGGTATCATTCACCAGGTAGTGCTCGAAAACTACGCCTTCCCCGGCGGCATGATGATCGGCACGGACTCGCACACGCCAAACGCGGGTGGCCTGGGCATGATTGCCATTGGTGTTGGCGGCGCCGATGCCGTGGACGTAATGGCCGGCATGGCCTGGGAACTGAAGTTCCCGAAAGTAATCGGCGTGAAGCTGACCGGCAAAATGAACGGCTGGACTTCGGCCAAAGACGTGATTCTGAAAGTAGCCGGCATCCTGACCGTAAAAGGCGGTACCGGTGCCATTGTAGAATACTTCGGTGAAGGCGCCAACAGCCTCTCGGCTACCGGCAAAGGCACCATCTGCAACATGGGCGCTGAAATCGGGGCTACCACTTCGGTGTTCAGCTACGACGAGAAGATGGGCGACTACCTGCGCTCCACCGAGCGCGCCGACATTGCCGAGCTGGCTAACGGCGTTGCCGAGCACCTGCGCGCCGACGACGAGGTATACGCCAACCCGGCTGCCTTCTACGACCAGCTCATCGAAATCAACCTCTCCGAGCTGGAGCCTTACGTGAACGGTCCATTCACGCCGGACGCTGCCTGGCCGATTTCGCAGTTTGCGGCAGCCGTAAAAGAGCACGGCTGGCCCGAGAAGCTGGAAGTAGGCCTCATCGGCTCCTGCACCAACTCTTCCTACGAAGACATCACCCGTGCCGCTTCCGTTGCGAAACAGGCCGTGGACAAAGGCATGACAGTAAACGCTGAATTCACGGTGACGCCCGGCTCGGAGCTGGTACGCTACACCGTGGAGCGCGACGGTTTGCTGGACACCTTCGCTCAGATGGGCGGCGTGGTGCTGGCTAACGCCTGCGGTCCGTGCATCGGGCAGTGGGCCCGCCACACCGACGACCCCAAGCGCCGGAACTCCATCATCACCTCGTTCAACCGCAACTTCGCC
The DNA here is from genome assembly GCF_900142395.1 of Hymenobacter psychrotolerans DSM 18569. Classification (GTDB taxonomy): domain Bacteria; phylum Bacteroidota; class Bacteroidia; order Cytophagales; family Hymenobacteraceae; genus Hymenobacter; species Hymenobacter psychrotolerans. The sequence continues at coordinate 39,733 of NZ_FRAS01000007.1, forward strand.
AAGCGCAACGACGGCAACCCGAACACGCACGCCTTCGTGGCTTCGCCCGAAATCGTGACGGCCTTCGCCATTGCCGGCGACCTGACCTTCAACCCCCTGGTTGATACGCTGACCACCAAAGACGGCCAGCAGGTGCGCTTCGACGAGCCCCAGGGCATTGAGCTGCCGCCGGCTGGTTTCGCCGTAGAGGATGCCGGTTTCCAGGCTCCCGCCGCCGATGGCTCCGGTGTGCAGGTGCTGGTAGCGCCTACTTCCGACCGTCTGCAGCTGCTGGAGCCCTTCAAGGCGTGGGAAGGCACCGACCTGAAAGGGTTGCGTCTGCTCATCAAAGCGCAGGGCAAGTGCACCACCGACCATATTTCGATGGCCGGCCCGTGGCTGAAATATCGTGGCCACCTCGACAACATCTCCAACAACATGCTCATCGGGGCCATCAACGCTTTCAATGGCGAGGCTAACGCCGTGAAGGACGGCCTGACGCAGGGCACGCCCTACTCGTCGGTGCCTTCAGTGGCCCGCAACTACAAGGCTCAGGGCATCGGGTCGATTGTAGTAGGCGACGAAAACTACGGTGAAGGCAGCTCGCGTGAGCATGCCGCCATGGAGCCCCGCCACCTGGGCGTGCGCGCTATTCTGGTGAAGAGCTTTGCTCGTATCCACGAAACCAACCTCAAGAAGCAGGGCATGCTGGCCCTGACCTTCGCCAACAAGGCCGACTACGACCTGGTGGAAGAGGACGACACGTTCGACATCCTCGGCCTGACGGAGTTTGCCCCCGGCAAGCCCCTGCAGATCCGTCTGCACCACGCCGACGGCGACACCGACCTCATCACGGTGAACCACACCTACAATGAAGGCCAGATTGAGTGGTTCAAAGCCGGCTCGGCCCTGAACCTGATTCGCCTGAAAGAGGCGGGCGAGGCTCAACTGTCGCAGAAGTAATTCCGGCTTCGGCTGCTAAGCAAAACGGCCGCTTCCCGCTTGGGAGGCGGCCGTTTTTTGTGTTCGGATGCCCGCGGCCACACCAGTTAAACCCCCATCTTTGCAGCACTATTGCATCCGTGATTTAAAAAGCTGATGAAGTACCTGTTACTCCCGTTTCCTATTCTGCTATTTAGTGCTGCTACTCATGCTCAAACCACTTCCGATACTGTGCGCGCATTGCCTGGCGTACTGGTAACGTACCAGGCTGAAAAGCTGACGCCCATTACGTTTCAGAACCTGAGCGGGGAAGCACTGCAGAAGCGCAGTGTGGGGCAGGAGCCGTCGTTTCTGCTGACGGAAATGACGCCGAACGTAACGGCTTATTCGGATGCTGGCTCCACGCAGGGCTACGCCTATTTCCGGCTGCGCGGCATCGACCAAACCCGCATCAACATCACGCTGGACGGCATGCCCCTGAACGAGCCCGAAGACCAGGGCGCGTACTTCTCCAACTACCCCGACCTGTTCAACTCGGTGAGCCGGGTGCAGGTGCAGCGCGGCGTGGGCACCAGCCAGAACGGGACGGCCAGCTACGGCGGCAGTGTGCAGCTGTTTTCGCCTGGGCTCCAGGATTCGGCCCGCACCACGCTGGGCGGCGGCTATGGGTCGTTTAACAGCTTCCGGCTGTTTGGAGAGTACGCCAGCGGTGTGCGCAACGGCAAGGCGCTGTACGTGCGAGCCTCGCAACTGCATTCGGATGGCTACCGAAGCCGCTCGTCCAATACCTCGCGCTCTGTGTTTCTAAGCGGCGGGCTAATGCGGGACAAAACCAGCTGGAAGCTGAACGTAGTCGCCGGGCAGCAGCGCAACCAACTGGCCTGGCTGGGCGTGCCCGACTCGGTGCTGCGCGAAAACCGCCGTGCCAACGTCAATGGCCCCGAAAACGACCAGTTCACGCAGGGCCTCGTGCAGCTGCAAAACATCTGGCAGCCCAGTGCTACCTCCACCATTACCAGCAGTGTGTATGGCTCCGGGCTGCGCGGTGGCTATGATTTCGACCTGAACGCCTTCATTGGGCTGCCTTCCACGGCGGAGCTGTACCGGTATGATTTCCGCTCGGGCTGGCTGGGCGCCTACACCACCTACGCGCGCCGCACCCAGCGCCTCACCTGGACCAGCGGCCTGCAAGCCAGCACCTACCGCCGCCGCCACCTGGGCAGCGAAAAAGCGTTGGGTGAGCTGTACCGCAACACCGGCCGCAAGCAGGAAGCCAGTGCGTTCAGCAAGCTCGAATACCGGCTCCGGCGCTTCACGTTGTTTGCCGATGCGCAGGTGCGCACCACCACCTTCGACTACAACGGCAGCGTGCCGTTTCCGGCTATCAACTGGCGGTTTTTCAACCCCAAAGCAGGCCTGAGCTTTGCCGCCGCCGACAACACCACACTATACTACAGCATCGGGCGCACCAGCCGGGAACCCACCCGCAACGACCTGTTCGGGGGCAATGACGACCTGCTGGCCGACGACCAAGGCCGGCCCGCTTTGGCCAGCCAAACGCCTGAGTCGGTGGTGGACCAGGAGCTGGGAGTGCGCCACCAGGCGGGGCCGCTGCAACTGGAGCTGAATGCCTACTACATGGATTTTCAGAACGAAATTGTGCTGAACGGCAACTTCGGCCCGAATGGCTTGGCGCTGACCAACAAGGCGGAAAGCAGCCTGCGAACCGGCCTGGAAGCTTCGGTGCGCTACCAGCTCACGCCGCGCCTGCTGCTCACCAACAATTCGGCCGTTAACTACAGCCGCATCCGGGAGCAGCGCGAGGAGTTCAAACCCGTCCTGACGCCCGCCCTGATTCTCAATCAGGAAGCAGCTTGCCAGGCCGGGCCCTGGCTGCTGGCGGTGCAGGGACGCTACCAAAGCCGCTCCTTCATTGATTTCGCCAACTCGGCGGCTGTAGGTGACTATGTGCTGCTGAATGCGCGCGTGCAATACGCCCGCCGCAACTGGCAGCTCACGCTGTTCGGCAACAACCTCACCAACGCCCGCTACTACACCAACGGCTACGTAGAGACCAACGGCACGCGCAAGCTCTTCGTGCAGGCTCCGGCCAATGTGTATGTTGATGTGCAGTACAGCTTTTAGGCAGCAGCCATGAGCCACACGCGCAAAGTAGTGCTGCTGGGAACCGAATCGACGGGCAAAACCACGCTGACGCAGCAATTAGCAGCGCATTTTGAGGCGCCCTGCGTGCTGGAAGCCGGCCGCGACCTGATAGCCCATTCCGGCAGCTTTACCCGCGCCGACCTGCTGGCCGTAGCTACCGAGCAGGCCCGCCGGATTGTGCAGGCGCTGAAAACCGCCGGGCCGCTGCTGCTGATTGATACCGACGTGCACATCACCCAGTCGTACGCCTGGTTTGCCTGGGGCGAAATGCTGGTTGTGCCCGCCGACGTGTACGCCCTGCACCGCGCCGACCTGTATCTGTACCTAACTGCTGACGTGCCCTACGTGCAGGACGGCACACGCCTTGCCGCCTCTGAGCGGCTGCGCCTCGACCTCTCGCACCGCCAGACGCTGGCTGCCGCTGGGGTGCCTTTCGTGGAGATTCGCGGTACCTGGGCCGAACGATTCCGGCAGGCAGCGCACTTGGTGGAAGCGCTAGGGGAGGGTGCTAATACCGAAAAGCCGCACCCAGAAGAATAGCTGAGCAGCCTGATATAGTGCTTGCTGGCACGGTAGTAAAGCCAAAACGGTCCGTCGGGAAGTAGCGGCGACGGTCCGAGCATTTATAGCGTAGCTACCGGCTCCGCCCGGTTTTCGCGGGGTTTCTGCACGAGGTAGTAGTAGAGCAACACTAGCAACCCCGCAAAAAACGGCAATAGCGCCAGGTGTTTGCCCGTGACGTTGCCCCACACCCGTACCGTATCAAACCCGATGAACTCACTGACCATCCAATAGGAGTTGGCAGAAATCCAGAGCACGATGGCCAGGTTGTGCGCCAGCTCGGCCTTGATGTCGCGGGTGCGCCACGTGATGATGAGCGCGATTATCAGGGTGGGCGCAATCATGCTCAGCCCCAATGGTTTCCACAGCATGCACCACCCGATATCCTTGAGCAGCCAGAACAGAATGTGCATGTTTTCCATGCGGCGGTACGACGCCGGAATGGTGTAAAGCTGGTCGGTTGGCTGGGGCATGAGTGCAGGCAAATCTGCCAAATATAGAACCCAAGCGGCTTTTTTCGAAGGCCTGCGTATGTAGCCCTGTACCTCAACCGCACCCAAGTTGCCTCATGCCCATCACACTCAAGAAAGTAGCTAAAGGCGCCGCCTACGTTGGGGGCAGCATAGTGGGCGCGCTGGTACTGTATGGTATAGCGGCCGTAGGACTTTCGGCGGTGCCGGTAGGCCAGCGCGGCCGCTCCGCACCCGATGCCATAGAAGCCTACATCCTGTCCAACGGCGTGCACACCGACATTGTAGTGCCTGTGCGTAGCACCCACATCGACTGGACCCAGCAAATCCGCTACGCCGATACCCCGGCCGCCGATTCCAGTATGCAGTACGTCGGCTTCGGCTGGGGCGACAAAGGCTTCTACCTCGATACGCCCACCTGGGCCGAGCTAAAGCCCAGCACCGCTTTCAAGGCTATGTTCTGGCTGGGCGAATCGGCCATCCATGCCACCTTCCACCACAAGCCCACCGAAGGGCCCGACTGCGTGCGGATTTACCTGTCGCCGGCTCAGTACGAGCAGCTGATAGACTTCATCAAAACGAGCTTCGACTACGATGCGAAGGGCCGCGTGGAGCACATCCGGGGGCACAGCTACGGGCAGTATGACGCCTTTTATGAAGCCAAGCGCACGTACAATCTCTTCTACACCTGCAACAGCTGGGCCAATGAAGCCCTGAAAGCGGCTGGCCAGCGGGCCGCCTTCTGGACGCCTTTTGACGCGGGCATCTTCTGGCACTACCGGGAGCGTAGGCAATAGCGGGTTGCGCAAAAACTGCCCGGGCAAGCATCATCTGGAGTAGATACCCCGTATCTAGCTGCTATGATAACGTACGACCAGATCTTCGAAAAAAACCGCCAGTGGGTAGCCAGCAACACGGCCAGCAACGCCAACTTCTTCGAGCAGCTCGCCGCTGATCAGAAGCCGGACTACCTCTACATCGGCTGCTCCGACTCGCGCGTGACGGCCGAGGAACTCATGGGTGTAGCGCCGGGGGAGGTCTTTGTGCATCGCAACATCGCCAACCTCGTCATCAACATCGACCTGAACGCCATGTCGGTGATTGAATACGCCGTGTTGCATTTGGGAGTGAAGCACATTGTGGTGTGCGGCCACTATGGCTGCGGAGGCGTGAAAGCCGCCATGCAGGCCAAGGACCTGGGCATCATGAACCCCTGGCTGCGTAACATTCGCGACGTATACCGCCTGCACCACACCGAATTGGATGCCATTGCCGATACGTCAGCGCGCTACGACCGGCTGGTGGAGCTGAACGTGCAGGAGCAGTGCGTTAATGTGATTAAAACCGCCGTCGTGCAGCAGCAATACCTGAAAAACGGCTTTCCCACCGTGCACGGTTGGGTCTTCGACCTCAAAACGGGCTTGTTGAAAGACCTCAACCTGGACTTCGAGCACATTCTACACGATATCCAGGAAATCTACAACCTGAGCGACCAACCCATATTCGGGGGCGACCCGGCAACGCCCGCGGAGGAAATCGGGGGCGCAGCCAACACCGACACGCAACGCTAGACGGCATACTCATTCCACAAAAAACGGCCTCTCCTGCAACGGGCAGGAGAGGCCAAGAATGAGCGAACAGGCAATAGGCTAATTAAGCCAGATCTGCGCCACGTTTTCAAAGCGGTGCCGGGCGAAGGCACCGTAGGGGCGTTCGGCATAGAAGCCCAGTACATGCACCTGAGGCTGGCCGGTGCGGGCATTGCGGCACAGCTGAATCGGGTACACGCGGCCGGCTTCAGGCCAGTCGCCTACGTGGTCGGAGGGGCGGCGCGAGGCGTCAATGCAGCGAGCGTACTGCTGCACGGGAGGCGGAACGGGAAGCTTGACTTTCGACATATCCAAAGATAAGCATATTTCCTGTTTTCCAAAAATATTAGTCTTGCAATTTGCACGGCAAAATCCTGCAGTACGGCTGCTTTAATCAGATTTTAATACGTAGGCAATGCGGCTGCTCGTTCAGCCTGTGCCAAGGCAAAACACCTGCTCAGGAAAACATTTGCTAATTATTTTAGTAAATAGCGGTGCCGGACGTTTCATCCCCGGCGCTTCCTGCCATGAGTACCGCCATTCTGTATCGTATTCCGGCGCAGCAGCTGTCGCCCGCCGTGCTGCCGCTATACGCCTGCCCCGTGCCCGCCGGATTTCCGTCGCCGGCCGATGACCAGCAGGACCCGCCGCTGGACCTGACTCAGCACCTGTTCCGCAATCCGGCTTCCACTTTTCTGGCCCGCATTGCAGGCGACTCCATGACCGGTGCCGGTATTCATCCCGGCGACCTGATTGCGGTAGACCGCGCCTTGACTGCCTGCGACGGCAGCATTGTGGTGGCGGTGATAGACGGCGAGCATACCGTGAAGCGGCTCCGGCTGCAGCGGGGCCGCGCCTGGCTGGAAGCCGAAAACGAGCGATATGCGCCCCTGGAGCTTCTGGCTAGCGCCCACTTGTAAATATGGGGCGTTGTGACCCACGTAATACATGCTCTGGAAGGCCGGCCGGCCGCTACTCCGCTGCTGCAGTGGCACCGCAAGCAAGCATAGCCAGTGGGACTGAAGATGGGCGAGCCGTACCACCTGGTGCGGCCTACGCTGGAGCAACACGAGGTAGCGGTGTTTTCCTCTAATTACGGCCTCTACGGCGACATGAGTCGCCGGGTAATGCAGGTGCTCAGCGGGTTTTCGCCGCAGGTCGAAGTGTACTCCATCGACGAAGCATTTCTGCACCTGCCGGGCCTGCGCTACACCGCGCCCGACCTGCGAGACTACGCGCTGCTGATTCGAGACACTGTGCAGCGCCACGTCGGCATCCCGACCTGCGTGGGTGTGGCGCCTACCAAAACGATGGCGAAGCTGGCCAACCGCCTGGCCCGCCGGCAGCCGATTGGGGAGCGGGCTGTGGTGCTGACCACTCCGGCAGAATGCGCAGTGGCTCTCTCGCAGACTGCGGTGCAGGACGTGTGGGGCATTGGACGGCGCTATGCGGCCAAGCTGCGGGAATCTGGCATCATGACGGCCGCTGACTTAGCCGCGCAGCCGGAAGGCTGGATTCGGCGGCAGCCGGGGGCATAACCGGTGTACGACTCTGGCACGAGTTGCACGGCCGCCCTTGCCTGGATTTCGACCCGCAGGCGCTGGACGAAGACGGGCACCTGCTGCCCGCTGACAGGCGCAGCCGCCGAAGTATAGTGTGCACCCGCTCGTTCGGGCAGCCGCAGCATGAGCTTGAGGTGTTGCAGGAAGCCATTGCCGCCTTCACCTGCCGGGCCGCCGAAAAGATGCGCCAGCAGCATCTGGCAGCGCACCTCATTACCGTGATACTGGGTACGAACCGGTTTAAGGCCCGCTCCGGCCCGGCTACGGCCAGCACCACGCTTACCCTGCCGGTGGCAACCACTGATACTGGTGAACTGCTGACTGCGGCCCGGAATGCCCTGCAGCGGCTCTGGCGCCCCGGCACTTCCTATACCCGCACCGGAGTGCTGCTTTGTGGGTTAGAGGCGGCCGATAATATCCAGGCAAGCTTGTTTGCGCAGGCACCTGAGCAGCGGAACAGAACCCAGCTTATGACCACAATAGACGCGCTGAATCGCCGGTTTGGCCGAGGGCGGGTGAGCTACGCAGCGGCCGGCGTGAACTCAGCAACGGCAGTATGGAAAGGGCGCAGCGCCATGCGGTCCGGCTTGTATACAACAAGCTGGGAAGAGCTTTGGCAAATATAGCAGGTGCCGAATGTGCGTGTTTCGCAAGGCACCGAGGCTGTGCTTCGGGTATGTAATGGCTACTGCGGCTGCACCAGCAACCGCCGCACCACCGTTCCGGCCGCACCCTGCACGCGCACCAGATACAGGCCGGCCGCCAGCCCGCTCACGTCTAATGAAGTGCCCGGGCCTGTAACGACAATCTGCTGAACCACTTGCCCCAGCGAATTCAGGAGCTGCAGCCGTTGGGCTCCGAGCCTGGCAGGAACTTCTACCCGGACCTGTCCGGATGCGGGGTTTGGGTACAGGTGCCAGTCGCCGGCTGCCAGGGGTGAGCGAGTTGGTAATACCTGATTGTAGTGTGTCTGGGCGGCATCAGCGGCAGCTTGGAGCTGCGCCAGAGTGGGAGCCGCCAGTACCGCAAACGCCACCACGGCTGAATCGGTGGGGGCGAGGTGGGGCAGGGCCGCGCCGAGCACATGCGCGATGTCGGTGCCGTTGGGCAGGCCGGTAGTGCTCTGGCGGGTGCCGCTGCTGAGGGTCAGGTATTTTTCGCTCCGGCTGAAACCGTTGGACAGCTGCACGGGGCTGCCGGCCGGGGCATTCACGTTGATGGCATAGCTGGTAGCCGTGCCACCGGCCAGCCACTTCAGTCCCACGTAAGTAGTTGGGCTGCCGGCATCGTAGGCATAGCTGAGGCGGCGCACCGAGTCCCAGTCCACTACGTTGCGGCTATATTCGGGCACCACATCCCAATCCATAAACAGGCCGGCGTAGAGCGGCTTCAGTGTGTCCGGCGTGGCGTTTTTGAGCTGATACTCCAGAATCACATAGTCGCGGTGCGGGGCCTGCGCCCAGGCAAAGCCTCGCTGCCGCACCTGCACGCCCACGGTGCGGCCACGCGTGGCACTCGGCAAGGAATCCTGCAGCAGGCCGCTGGCTTCCTGGTCGGCGCGCAGCGGCTGGCGGCGCATTGCCGTTTGGCTCAGGCTGAGAAAGTCGGCGTCGGCGGCGTTCCGGTCGTTGCGCAGGCGGCTGGAGACGCGGGTAGCTCCGGTGGCCAGCAGCAGCCCGCCCTCATACAACAGCGGCGCGCCGCCCCGGTAGCTGACACTTTCGCCCAGGTCGGAGCCCAGCCTATCGTAGCCGATGCTGCCGCGGCTCGTGAGCGTGAGGGCCAGGTCGCCGGCATTCAGCACCACATAGTCAGGATTCAGCAGAACGGTAGCGTACTGGTCTTCCTCGTAGCCGGTAGCAGCATCCGAGAAATGATAGCGCAGCACGGCCCGCGTATTCAGCGGCACACTGCCAGCTACCGCCATCCGGAACGGGGCCGCCGAGTTGGACGTGCGAGCCAGCGTGGCCAGCGCCCCCGCCGCAAACGAGCCCTGCCGCACCGTGAGGTACGGCGACAACGACGTGACGGTAAGCGTCAGGTTCTGGACCGGCAGCAGCAGATTCTCTACTTCTACGGCCAGCCGGATGGTATCGGCGGGCTGGTAGGCGCCTTTGGCCGGGGCGAAGGTGCGCTGCGTGATGCGGGCCGCCCGCTGGTTGTTAGCCAGCACGGCGCGGTACACGTTCAGGCGGCCCGTGCCAAGCTTGCCCTGATAGACCGCGTTGCCGGGCAGCTGGTCTATATTGTCGGTGGTGCGGCGCAGCTGGGCGCGCACCTGGGCGGCATTCAGCTGCGGAAAGCGCGCCCGGATCAGCCCCGCGGCCCCGGCTACCAGTGGTGCCGAAAAGGACGAGCCCGTGGCCCGGATATAGTCCGAGTCGTTGTCGCCCCAGATGGTCAGCACTCCGTCGCCGGGCGCTACCAGGTCGAGGCGGCTGCTGAAGGTGGCAAAGCCTGATTTTACGTCGGTGGCGCTGCTGGAGCCCACCGACAGCACATGGTCGTAGGAGGCGGGGTAGAAGTCCAGCTCGGCGTTGGTGTTGCCGGCCGAAGCTACCACCACGGCGTCGCGGTTCACGGCGGCGTAGGTAATGGCATCCTGCTCGAACTGTGACCGTCCTCCCGCCGCGCCCCAGCTCAGGTTGATAACCTGGCAGCCGTGGTCGGCGGCGTACACCACGGCCTCGAAACCGGCAAAGCTGCCGCTGGGCGTGCTGGGATATATTTTCAGGGGCAGAAATCGGCAGTTGAAGCCCACGCCCGCCAGGCCCCGGGCATTGTCGGGGCGGGCCGAGGAGCAGCCGCTGGTGTGCACCCCATGCCGGGGCTGCTGGTAGGAGTCGGAAGAAGGGTTGTTGTCGTCGTCGGCGAAGTCCCAGCCGCGAAAGTTGTCCACGAACCCGTCGTTGTCGTTGTCGATGCCGTCGGGCGGGTCTTGGCGGTTGCGCTGCCACTGCCCCTCAATGTCCTCGTGCGAGAGCCGGAAACCGGTATCCGTGATGCCGATGACTATCGTGGTGTCGCCTTTGGCCAGGTCCCAGGCCTGGTACGCCCGAATATTTTTCAGGTGAAGCTGGCCGTTGGCGTTGGTGGAGTCGGCGAGCGGGTCGTTGGGCAGGTAGAGCGGCGCGCGGTTGTAAAGCGGCTCCACGTAGGCCAGCAGGCCGGTTTGCTGCAGGGCCAGCCGGGCTTTCGGCAGCACAGCCGAGTTGTCGAACCACACCTGATACACCAGGCGCAGGTCTACGGCTTCCGGCTTTTTGGGGTCGGGCGGCAGGGCCCTCGGGAACTTCTGGCGCAGGCGCGTGGCCCCCAGGCGGCGCAGCGTGGCTTCGAGCCGGGGCACTGCCACTTTGGTGAGGCTGGCCTGGGCCAGGTATTCGGGCCGCAGCTTGAACACCAGCGTACCGGGCTGGGTAGTGGCCTCGGCAGTTTCCGACAGCAGCGGGCCGTAGGTAGCCTGCGCGTAACCCGGCGAAGTGGTACCCAGGGCCATTAGGGAGCCCAGTAAAGCAGTGAGAGACAGTGCGCGTAGCCGTAGGAGCATAGGAATAAGCGAAAAGGCAGATCAGATTCTGGATAAACGAATTGCCGCAGCGGTTGGATGCCGCAAAATCAGGGCAAACGCAGCAAGCCTGAATCCGTAAATTTAGCCACTTCGCCCGCTGTTCCGGCTACGCCGGCCCGCGGTTTTCGACCAACTCCCCGAAACCCTCCCCTAAATTCCCGCTGCCACTTTCCTTATGACCGAAGCTACCCGCAAGCACCAGCCCGCCATCGACGCGGCCATTCAGGCCCTGCACGGCCGCACATTCTTTGCCGCTTTCCCCGAAAATCCTTCCCCCGAAATCTATGGGGCCGACGCCGATGCCAACGGCCGCGCTGCCTTCGAGGCCCGCCGCCACCAGCGCTACACCGAGCTGCGGCAGGGCGAGCCCGCGGGCTGGGTAGGGCAGGAGGAGTCGCCGTACGAGCAGGAGCCGCTGGGCATTGAGTACCCGTATTACGAGCCCGCCACGCTGGTGCGCCACGCTGAAGCGGCCTTCGGGCCGTGGCGCAAGCTGAAGCCGGCGCAGCGGGCAGCGCTTCTGACAGAAAGCCTGGAAGGCATCCGGCAGCGGTTTTTCGAAATTGCCTACGCCACCATGCACACCACTGGTCAGTCGTTTATGATGTCGTTTCAGGCCAGCGGGCCGCACGCCGCCGACCGGGCGCTGGAGGCCATTGCGGCCGGCTACGAAGAGCAGACCCGCTTCCCGGAGGAAACCCGCTGGGAAAAACCCATGGGCAAATACAACCTCACGCTGCACAAAACCTGGCGCGCCGTGCCCAAGGGCGTGGGGCTGGTCATCGGCTGCTCCACGTTCCCGACCTGGAACTCGGTGCCGGGCATGTACGCCTCGCTCGTGACCGGCAACCCGGTGCTCGTGAAGCCGCACCCGAAAGCCGTATTGCCCATTGCCATTGTGGTAGCCGAAGTACAGAAAGTGCTGGCCGACTACGGCCTCGACCCGCGTATCTGCCAGCTGGCCGTGGACGCCGCCGACCACCTCATCGGGAAGGACCTGGCCGAAAACCCGGCCGTGAAGCTCATCGACTACACCGGCGGCGCGCAGTTTGGCGAGTACCTGGAAGGGCTGAAGGGCAAGACGGTCTTCACCGAAAAAACCGGCGTCAACAGCGTCATCCTGGACTCCTGCGACGACCTGGATAAGGTGGCGCAGAATCTGGCTTTCTCCGTGAGCTTATACTCGGGGCAGATGTGCACGGCGCCGCAGAACTTTTTTATTCCGGCCGGTGGCATGCGGGTTGGGGAGGAGCAGGTGCCCTACGAGGAAGTGGTGCAGAAGCTGGCCGCCGCCGTTACGGGGCTGGCCCAGAACCCCAAAGCCGGGCCGCACGTGCTGGGCGCCATTCAGAACCGGGATACGCACGAGCGGGTGCAGAAACTGGCCCTCGACGGGGGGCGCAGCGTGCTGGCTCACGGCTCCGTAGAACACCCCACATTCAAGAATGCGCGCACCTGCTCGCCCTGCATTCATGAAATCGGGGCCGACCGGATAGAGCAGTATAGTCAGGAGCTGTTTGGGCCCATTATGCTGGTTATCAAGACGCAGGATACGCAGGAAAGTATCCGGCTGGCGGCGCAGCTGGCCCGCGAGTACGGTGCCATTTCGTGCGGCGCCTACACCACCGACAGCGCCGTGAAGGAGCAGATAATGGACGAAATGAGCCTGGCCGGCACGCCTGTCAGCTTCAACCTGACCGGCAATATCTACGTGAACCAGGCCGCCGGCTTCTCCGACTTCCACGTGACGGGCGGCAACCCGGCCGGCAATGCCAGCTTCACCAACCCCGAATTCGTGATTAAACGCTTCACCTGGGTGGGTTTCCGGGAGCCGGCAGAATAGCACTACAGGTTCAGCCACGAAAAAGGGCTGCCGGAACTATTCCGGCAGCCCTTTTTCGTGGCTGGTAGGCTACCAGCCCACTTTGCTGTACTTGTATTTCTTGGGTGCTTTCACCGTTTCGTATTTGGTGGGGCTGCGCGGCGAAAGGTCGATGCCCAGGTCGATGGGGTTGCGCTCCTTGTAGTAGCGGGCCTTGTTGTTCTTGCGTTTTTCCGGCTTGACTTTCACGGTGCCGTAGCCGCGGGGGTTGGCATTTTGCGCTACCCGGTCCTGAGCGCAGGAACCGAGGCTGACAAGGGCGGCGAGGGCAAGTATGGATAGCAGATTTCTCATGGCTGCGGGGTGGTAAAGGTGAGGTAATACTCTGTGTACTACCCTCGCATGAAAAAAGATACACTGCCTCTATATTATCCTATAGGCTCATCAGCTCCCGGAACCGTACCGACTGCTGCCGCGAAACTTCCACCTCAGGCCCGCCCCGCAGCCGGATTTTAAGCGTATTGCTGAACCACGGCTCAATGCTCTCTATCCATTTCAGGTTGATAATCTGCTGGCGGTTTGCCCGGAAAAATACCTTGGGGTCGAGGCGCTGCTCCAGGTGCTGCAGGGTGCGCGGAATAAGCGGGCGGTGCTGCTCGAAGTAAATCCGGGTGTAGCTGCCGTTGATTTCAAACAGCCGGATATCCGAAAGCCGCACAAACCAGCACCGCTCGCCATCCTTCACAAACACCTGGTCGTGCTCGGTGAGCAGGGTGGGGGCCGGTTCATCGGGGACGGGCGAAACAGGCACGGCGGCGGTTTCGGCCAGCGCCGGGGCCAGGAGCTTGGCGCGGGCTTTTTCCAGGGCGGCGGCCAGGCGGGTTTCCTGCACCGGCTTGAGCAGGTAGTCCAGCGCATTTACCTCAAAAGCACGCAGCGCATATTCGTCGTAGGCGGTGGTGAAGATGACGTGCGGCGCGGCTTCCAGCGACGCCAGCAGCTCAAACCCGGTTTCGCCGGGCATATGAATATCGAGCAGCAGCAGGTCGGGGCGCAGCTCCTGCAGGCGGGTGCGGGCCTCGGCGGCGTGGCGGGCCTCGCCCACCACCGTCACATCGGGGAAGGCCTGCAACAGGTGGCGCAGCTCAGTACGGGCCAGGCGGGAATCATCAACAAGCAGAACGTTCACGGAAAAAGCAGTGTGAGTGAGGAAACAGGATGCCGGCTACGCGGCGGCCGAAGCAGCCCGCACCGGCAGGCGCAGCTGGGCCACCACCGTGTCGGATTCGGCGGGGTCGTTGTCGATGTGCAGGTGGGCTTCGGGCCCGAACAGCAGGGCCAGCCGCTCGCGGGCGTTGCGCACGCCTACGCCTTCGTGGTTTGGCCGGGGCTGGTAGCGGCCGGTGTTGCGCACCGCCACGTGCAGCTGGCCTGCTCCGTCGAGCTGGGCCGTGAGGCGGATGAAGCCACCTTCGGGCCGGGGGGCGAGGCCGTGCTTGATGGCGTTTTCCACGAGCAGCTGCAGCGTCATGGGCGGAATAAGCACGGGCAGCGCAGCCGGGTCCACATCAATGGAATAGTCCAGCCGCTCCTCCAGCTGCAGGGCTTCCAGCTGCAGGTAGTGCTCCACTATTTCCAGCTCCCGCCCCAGCGGCACCTGCTCAGCGGAGTTCAGCTGAATGGAATAGCGCAGCAAATCCGACAAATGCGTCATCATGTCGCGGGCGCGGGCCGGGTTTTCCGTCACCAGCGCCCGGATGTTGTTGAGGCCGTTGAAGAGGAAGTGCGGATTGATCTGGGCTTTGATGGTGCGCATTTCGGCTTCGCGTACGGCAGCGGCCAGCTTCCACTGATCCACTTCGGCCTGCTTGTAGCGGTGGAAAAAGTGCCAGCCGAAATAGAAGCCGGCCCACAGCCACAGCACAAAATTGACGTTGAGCGAATAGCCGATAAACTGTCCCCAGCCGTATGGCTTGCCATCGGGGCTGGGACGCACCACCCAAATCAGCAGAGCCCAGATAATCACCTGGCTCAGCACCGCCAGCAGCGCATTCGTGACCAGCAGACGGCCAACAAGCGGTACTGGCGCCAGCCGTTCCCAGCCGTTGGCCCGGATGTGGTAGCGCAATAAGTGCGTCAGGAACACCAAGGGCACTACGATGGCCGTCACAATCAGCAGCAGCTCTTCCGAAAACCGCCCGAAGCCGGAAAACAGCGCCACATTAAAGCAAAAGTACAGCGACCAGCCTATCAGCTGTGCGCGCCAGTAGAAGCGGCTGGGAGCGGGCACGGAGGCGTAGGAAAACATAGGCAGGCCGGTTGCGGCGGTTGTAGAACCCATCATGCAGGCCCGGCGCCGGTAGTGCCGGCCGGGCCCGAATGACAACGAGAGCAAGATAAGCGGGCAGTTGCCGAATTACTTCTTCGCCGCGTAATGCTGCTGCAGAAAGCCATCCGTCTGCTGGAAAAACCAGGCCGTGTCGTCGTACATGAGGAAGTGGCGGCCGGCCTCCGACATTTCGATGCGGTGCTGGGGCAGCTTGGCGTACTGCTGCTCGAAAATGGCGCGGGTGCTTTCCTTGGTGGAGCCAAACTGTTTGTAGGCCGCCCAGGCGCCCAGCACCAGCACCGGCTGCTGCACGCGGGCAATGTCCTGGCGCAGGTCCGTCGTGAACATATCATACATGGCCTGCGCTACGGCGGCGGGACTGGAAGCCACGCTCCAACGAGCCAGCTGCGTCATGCGGGCCGTGTCCGTGACCATGCCGGTGCTCATCTGGCGAGCCTGGGCCATTGTCATCTTGCCACCCGCTACTTGCTGGCGCATGCCTTCGGCCATGGGCCGGGCACCTTCCACGGTTTGGGCCGGGTTCTGCACGGCGGCCATAAACGGCAGCGAGTCCACGATAACCAGCGGGCCAACGGCCTCGGGTTGGGTGGAGCTCAGCCACAGGCCCATAAAGCCGCCCAGGCTGTGGCCTACCACTACGGGCTTATTCAGTTTCTGCGTTTTGATGTAGGTCAGCAGCTGGTCGCGCACGTTCTGCAGCAGCTTGTCGGTAGAAGCAGGAGCCGCATTGCCGCCGAACCCGGCCAGGCTGATGATGTGGCACTGGTACTGCTTCTGGTAGCGGGCCACCGTTTCGTCCCACACTTCGCCGGGGCAGGTCAGGCCCGGAATCAGCAGCATGGGCTTGCCCTTGCCCACTACCCGCACCGTGAAGTTGGGGTGCGCGGCCGGATTGTCGGCAGCGGCGCGGGCGGAGGCGGTGGTGGCAGCCAGCACCGGCGAAACGGTGGCAGCGGACGCAGCTGAGAGCAGCAAAGCGGCGCAGAAGGGGCGGAGGGTAGCAGTCAGGTTCATGGCGGAAAGGAAAGCTAGGGGTTGTTGGATGATTCAAACCTAGCCGCTGCCTTGCCCACCTGAAACTACTTTTCCGCGAACGGTAAATCGGGCAGCCGAATGGCGCAAAACCTCGCCCGACCAGCGGCCCCGCACTTCGCCGGAAAACAGAAAGGCACTCCCGCAGAAGTGCCTTTCCGTAGCCTGAAGCGGGAGCTTCGGCGCTTAGATGATGTTGCGCAAATCTTCGCGCAGATTCTCGATGCCGCGCCAGATTTCGTCCCAGGTGCTGCGCTCCGAGTCGTTGGCGGCCGTAGCGGTGTTGTTTTCGCGGGCCAGGCCCAGGCGCTCCTGCAGCTTGTGGCGCTTGGCTTCCAGGCTGGCAATGTGCTCGTGGTAGGTGTGCGTGGCCCCGGCCGTGGTGGCGTGGGCACGGTTTTGCAGCGTCCGGATTTTGCTGTCCAGCTCATCCAGCGCCTGGCGGAGCGAGGCGTCGGAGAGGTTCTGGGGCGGGCGCACGTTCTCAGGCGACGGGAGGTTCGACATAGTGGTAGAGTAGGGTGAGCGAAGTATGCCCTATAAGATACAGCTTTCGGCCACTAAAGGATACGCTTTGCGGCCCAACAGAAGCACAACGCAAGCATAACGCTGGCGTTACAGCCGGGCTTGGCGCAGCCGGTAGTTTTGCCGGGCCACCCGATACGTCTCTGCCGCCATGCTTCGCCTGTTGTTTCTGCTTATAGTGCTGGTTGTTGTGCTTGCGAGCCGCCCGGTAGCCGCCCAGCCCGGCAGTGCCGCCCTGCTCACGCCTGGCCCCGATACCAGCACCAGCCCGCCCGCCGCTACGCCGGCCGTGTACACCATAGCCGAGGAAATGCCCGCTTTTCCGGGCGGCGCGGCGGCTTTCCAGCGCTTCCTGCACGACAAAATCCGCTACCCCACCGAAGCGCTGCGCAAGGGCGTAGCCGGCAAAGTCTACGTCAGCTTCATCATCGACGAAGAAGGTCGTATCCGCGACGCCGCTATCCTGCGCGGCCTGGGTGCCGGCCTCGACGAAGAAGCCCTGCGCCTCGTGCGCATCATGCCCTGGTGGACGCCCGGCCGCGTGCAGGGCCAGCCCGTGCGCGTCGCCTACACGCTGCCCATCCAGTTTCGGGCGCTGAATTAAGCCCCAATACCAACCAGTAAGCTACCCCAGCAAAAACCCGTTTCGATTCTTAACTCATAATTGAAACAGGCACACCCAGCTCCCGGGCCAGCGGCGCAGCTGCCGATGCGTATAGTAGCGCCAGCAACTCATTGAGGCTGGTTTCCAGCTCCACCAAATAGTCAGGATGCAGTTTAGCAACCTGCTTGAGCACGTCGGCGGTGCGGCGGGCCAGGTGCTGCAGCAGCGGCTGCGTGGGGCCGTGCAGGCGCGCTACGGCCTCGGGCTGGTGCCGGAAAATGTTGGTGAGCAGGCGCAGGGTCAGCTCGATTTCGCCCTGCGTGTCGCCCGTGATTTTGGCGTGGTACGCAAGCCGCGCCTGCAGCTGCCGCACAATATGGAGCAGGTCGTTGGGCGTCTGGTGGTAGCCGCGTACCGGGTCGTCTACCTGCGTTTGCAGGCGCTGGCGCCGGATTTCCAGCGCCTCGTCGCCTTCCAGCAGCCGAAACGCCAGCTGCTCCGTCAGCACGGCGTCCTGCGCCACGAGGCGCGCCAGAAGCTGGTCTTTTTCTCTCTCAGGCAGGGCAAACAGGGCTTTGCGAAGGTCGGGCGGAAGGGCGGGCATAGCGCGAAGATAGCAGGGCAGGAGCCAGGCAAAACTGAGGAACAAGGACGCAACAGCGTCGCGCCTTGGCTCTAAACCTACGCAGTAACGGCCGCCGCCGACTACCTTGCGTCTTTCTGCCCTACGCCATGACCAAGAAAATCGAGCCCTGGAAAACGCTGAAATCGGAGCTGGTGTTTGAGCATCCGTGGTACAAGCTGCGCCGCGACCATGTGCAGCTGCCCAGCAGCCAGCAGCTCAACGACTACTTCGTGAGCGTGCGGCCCCACGTGGTTCTGGTGTTCCCACTCACGGGCGACAACCACGTCATTTTCGTGCGCCAGTACAAGCACGCCGCCGGTCAGATTCTGCTGGAGCTGCCCGGCGGTGTGGTAGACGAAGGCGAAACATCGGTGCTGGAAGCCGCCCGCCGCGAGCTGCTGGAAGAAACCGGCTACGCCTCCGACGCCGTGGAGCCGCTGCTGGAAGTCTTCGACAACCCCACCAAAGACACCAACTCCCTCTCGTTCTTTCTGGCCCGCGACGTGCGCCGGATAGCCGAGCAGGACCTCGACGAAACCGAAAACATCGAAGTGGTGCCCTTGCCGCTGTCCGAAGTAGAAGGCATGGTGCTGCGCGGCGAAATCCGGGTTTCCGGCTCCGTGGCGCTGTGCCTGTTGGCCCTGCGGCGGCTACAGGTGGAGTAATGGGTTGGTGGAGTGGTGGGTTGGTGAATGATGGAATATCCGTCATCCTGAGCAGCGCGAAGGACCTTATCACGAAAGGCCGTCATTCCGAGCTTGTCGAGGAATCTCGCTAGTGTAGTAACTGACTTGGTAACGTCAGCACGCGAGGTTCCTCGGCTGCGGCTCCGCCTTTGCCCGGAATGACGGGTTGATGGTGTTCTGAGGCCAGCTCCACTCGCTCACCCCACCGTATCCGATTCGGGCAGCACCAGCCCGGCCAGCGCGGCGCGGTTTTTCTCCTCGTCAAACGCGTTTTCGCTCTTGGCAATGACCACCGTGGCCACCGCGTTACCGATAATGTTGGTGATGGCGCGGGCCTCCGACATAAACCGGTCCACGCCCAGCAGCAGCGCCATGCCTTCAATGGGAATGACTTTGGTAGCGGCCAGCGTGGAAGCCAGCACCACGAAGCCCGAGCCCGTCACGCCGGCAGCGCCTTTGCTGGTGAGCATCAGAATGCCAATAATAGTGAGCTGCTGGGCCAGCGTGAGCGGTACGTTGAAGGCCTGCGCCAGAAAAATACTGGCCATCGACAGATAAATCGTGGTGCCATCGAGGTTGAAGGAGTAGCCCGTGGGCACCACCAGCCCTACCACCGGCCGCGCGCAGCCGTAGGCTTCCAGCTTGTCCATCAGGCGCGGCAGCGCCGATTCCGACGACGACGTGCCCAGCACAATCAGCAGCTCTTCCTTGATGAAGCCCAGCAGCCGCCACAAACTGAACTTGTAGTAGCGCGCAATGCCGCCCAGCACCCCGAAAATGAACAGCAGCATGGTCAGGTACACCGTGCCCATGAGCTTGGCCAGCGGCAGCAGCGTGTCGAGGCCATAGGTGCCGATGGTGTAGACCATACCGCCAAACGCCCCGATGGGTGCCAGCTTCATCACCATGCCCAGCACCCCGAAAAACACGTGGCTCAGCCGCTCAAACGTGGCAATCAGCGGGGCACTCACCTTTGGGCCCACCTTCGTCAGGGCCAGCCCGAACAGCACCGCCACCAGCAGCACCTGCAGCACGTCGCCTTCGGCAAACGCCCCCACGAAGCTCTCCGGCACGATATGCGTGAAGAAACGCACCCAATCCATGTGGGCGGCCTGGTCGGCGTATTTTTGAGTTTCCCCGGCTTTGGCCGCCACGCCGCTCGTATCGATGCCCGCGCCGGGCTTGGTGAGGTTGGCCGCCGCCACGCCAATTACCAGCGCCAGCGTCGTCACGATTTCGAAGTACAGCAGCGCCTTGCCGCCCACGCGCCCCACCTTTTTCAGGTCGCCGATACTACCGATGCCCAGCACCACCGTCAGGAAAATGACGGGCCCAATGAGCATCTTAATAAGGTTGATAAACACCTTGCCCAGCGGCTCCAGCGCCTTGCCCACCCCGGGAAAAAACGTGCCCACCAGCACCCCCAGCACAATGGCCGTCAGCACCTGGAAGGTCAGATTACGCGAAAGTTTTTTCATGCCGCAGCAAGATAGGGGAGAAGGACAGTAGACAATTATAGCCTGCACTGTCCATACCCGTCATCCTGAGCGAAGCGAAGGACCTTACCACGTCAGAACGACTCCGCTCAACGTGGTAAGGTCCTTCGCTTCGCTCAGGATGACAGCCAAAAATGAGGAATCAGGCGAATTAGCCTCGCTTTTTCTCCTTCTTCACCGCCTTACCGCCACCCGTATACGCCACCCGGTAAATGACCCCATTATCATCGTCCGATACCAGCAGCGAGCCATCTGGTGCCTGCACGATGGCACAGGGCCGCCCAAACTCCGACTTGTCGTTTTCCACCAGCCAGCCCGTCACGAAGTCCTCGAATTGCTGCGGCTGGCCCTGCTCGTTGAAGCGCACCCGCACAATCTTGTACCCCGAAGGCTGCGCCCGATTCCAGGAGCCGTGCATGGTCACGAAGGCCGTGTTCTGGTACTCAGCGGGCAGCTGCTTGCTACGGTTGAACACCAGCCCCAGCGGCGCCGAATGCGCCTTATACAGCAACAGCGGCCGCACCGCCTTGGCATCAAACTGCTCGTAAGATTCGCCGCTCTTGGGCTTGTTGGCCGGGTAGGGTTTGCCGTCAGCAATGATGGATGGCCAGCCGTAGTGGCCGCCCTGCTTCAGCTGGTTCAACTCCTCCTGCTGGTCCTCATCCCCGAGCCAGTCAATGCCGTGGTCCATCCCGAACAGCGCCTTAGTAGTCGGGTGCCAGTCGAAGCCGATGGTGTTGCGCAGGCCCGTGGCATACACCGTGCGGCCCGAGCCATCGGTATTCACCTGCAGCAGCGTGGCGTTTTCGGGGTTGTCTTCGTCGCAGGCATTGCAGGTGCTGCCCACCGAGAGGTACAGCTTGCCATCGGGCCCGAACTGCAGCGTGCGGTTGGCGTGCTGGCCGGCGTCGGGCAGGTCTTTGTAGAGTAGTTTCGGCTCGCTGAGGCTGCCATCGGCCTGCACGTCGGCCACGTACAACTCGCGCACCGCCGCCATGTACAGCTTGCCATCCTTCAGCGCCAGGCCGTGCAGATGCGGCTTCTGGGCCACCTGCTTCGTCAGCTCCACCTTGCCATCCTTGTTGGCATCGCGCAGCAAAATCACGGTGCCTTTCACGCGGTTCGATACGTACAGGTCGCCGTTGGGAGCCAGCGCCAGCATACGCGGCATGTCCAGCCCCTCGGCGTAGGCACTCACCGTGAAGCCGGCCGGTGCTTTCAGGCTGGCAATCCGCTCGGGCGTAGCGGGCAGTTTCTTGGGCAGGTAGATGTTGCCCTGCATCTGAAACGGCGTGGCTTCCGGCGGTACATTCTGAGCAGTGGCCGAGAAGCCAGCCAGCAGCGCAGTGGCAAGCAGGAGAGAAGTAGTGTTGGTCATAAAAGTCGAACGAAGTATCGGTTCCGTTCAACTCGTATTGCCGAGTTCAGGTTATGGCCCAGCTTTCACCCCATGCGCCACCGCCGCCCCAGCCGCACGGCGGAAACCACCCCAATCAGCAATAGCAGCAGCGTGGAGTTGCGCCAGTCAGGCTGGAAAAACTCATTTAGTGAGCGAGGAGCGGTGGGTTCTGGTAGTTGCGTTAGGATTAAGTCACTACTGCCACAAAATTGACTGGTATCAGGCTTCGTTGTAAACGCGTACAGTGTTGTCGGTTGGTGTTGAATATCAAGCCACCATGTAGTAATGCTATTCTTATTCAACAAATCAATTGCTGCAACCAGACTCGTATAAGTCGCACCAGAATCAAATGATATTTTGAGTCCTGATCGGTAAGTTGAATCCGCGCGTAACCGTTCTGCATACAGGTTGCTTTGCTGATAACCGGCATAATCAACTAGTGGGTTTCCGGAAAACCCAGTTGATTGCCACTGTCAAAACTGTGCCAGTTGCAGCTCTGAAGAATAAACAGGAGGAAAGAACTGCCAGTACTCGGATGTATGAAGTGGACGCATCGTCACCTGCATAATCACTTGCGGCTTCTCCATCCCCCGCATCTGCGGCAGCGCCACGCACCCCAGCCACAGCAGCCACGCCAGCGCCAGCAACCCCGGCGGAAACAGCAGCGGCCGACGGCGGCGGGGCAGGTGGAGCGGTAGCAGCATAGCAGGGAGCGGAATAGAGTTGCTCTAAAATAGCACTAATTTCCGCTGCCTCGCCACGCTTATCCGCTGCCTCGCCACGCTTATCCGCTGCCTCGCCACAGGTTTCCGCGCCCTCGCCACCGCTTTCCGCTGCACCGCCCCGATGGTTCGCGGCCCCGCCACGCTTGTTAGCGGCCCCGCCTCACTTGTCCGCTGCCCGGCCGCGCCTCTCCGAAGTCCGGTGTTAGTTGTTCGCGGCCCCGCCTCACCACCGCAAGGGGTGTCTGCCTCGCTTCTTTGCCCGCCGCCCCAACCCTGATGCCGCTTTTCAGGTTAGCCACATCGACACTTATAATTACCCGATGCTCCTCCGCTACGCCGCGCCGCTCCTGCTGCTGCCCGCTTCTCTCTGCGCCCAAACCATCCCCGCGCCCGATACTACCCGTACCGTGGCCCTGCCCGAAGCCACCGTCACCGGCTACGGCCAGCAGCTGCCCCTGCGCCGCACCGCCGCCGCCGTGGGCGTGGTAGACGCCGCCACCTTCGAGCGGTTTCCCCAAAACGCCCTTACCCAGGCCGTCAACACCCTTCCCGGCGTGCGCCTCGAAGAGCGCGCCACCGCCAGCTACCGCCTCAGCGTGCGCGGCAGCACGCTCCGCTCGCCCTTCGGCGTGCGCAACGTCAAAGTCTACTACGAAGGCATCCCCTTCACCGAAGCCAGCGGCAGCACCCCCCTCAACCTCCTCGACCCCGCTCAGCTCGGCGCCCTCGAAGTCGTGAAAGGTCCGGCCGCCAGCGTCTACGGGGCCGGCACGGGCGGCGCGGTACTGCTGCGCAACCGCCGACCCGTAGCCGGTCAGGCGCGGGCCCAGGTCGGGTTTTCGGCCGGCAGCTATGGCCTCCGCCGCTACACCGTAGCCGCCGAAACGGGCAGCGCTACCGGCTACTTCCGCGCCCAGTACGCCCGCCAGACCCTCGACGGCTACCGCCAGAACAGCGCCCTCCGCCGCGACGTGCTAACCCTCGATGGCGAGCTGCAGGCTTCCGAAAAAGGCACCATCAGCCTCCACGCCCTCTATTCCGACCTCGACTATCAGCTACCCGGCAGCCTCACCCGCGCCCAGTTCGGGCAGGACCCGCGCCAGGCCCGCCCCGGCACGGCCACTGCCGCCGGCACCGTGGCCCAGCGCGCCGCCTACGCCTCGCGCACCGTGCTGCTGGGCGGCACCTACGAGCACCGCTTCTCCGACCGACTCAGCAGCCGCACCACGCTCTATGGCACCGCCAGCGCCATCAAAACTCCGTTTCTGATTGATTTCGAGCGCAACACCCAGCTCGGCACCGGCGGCCGCACCACGCTCAACTACCGCACCGCGCTGGCCGGCCGCACGCTGCGCCTGCAGGGTGGGGGCGAGCTGCAAACCAGCTTCGAAAACTCGCGCAACTACCAGAACCGCGCCGGCCAGCCCGGCCCCCTGCGCTACGACGACGAAATCCGCACCCTCACCGGCTTTGCCTTCGCCCAGGCCGACTACGAGCTGCCGGCCGGCTTTCTGCTCACGGCCGGCGCCAGCTACAACCGCCTGCGCTACCGCATCAACCGCCTCACCGAAGCCGTAACGGCCCCCTTCGAGGCCTACCAGGTCACGCGTGATTTCCGGCCGCAGGTGTCGCCGCGGCTGGCGCTGCTCAAGGAAATAACCCCGCTGATTTCCGTGTACGGCAGCGTGAGCAGCGGTTTCTCGCCGCCCACCGAAGAGGAAATCCGACCCTCCGATGGTTCCCTGAACACGGCGTTGCAGGCCGAGCGCGGCACCAGCTATGAGGTGGGCGCCCGCGGCACCCTCCTCAACCAGCGCCTCACCTTCGATGTAGCCGCCTACGATTTCCGCCTGCGCCAGACCATCGTCACGCGCACCGACGACCAGGGCACGCAGCTGTTCGCCAACTCCGGCAACACCCGCCAGCGCGGCCTGGAAGCGGCCCTCAGCGGCTGGCTGTGGCGCATGGCCAGCCTTGAAAACGTGGAAGTCCCGACCCCGGCCGGCCCTGCGTACGAGATGCGAAACGTGCCCGGCAACGTGGGCCTGCGGGCCTTCGCCAGCTACACCTACAACCACTACCGTTTCGGGCGCTACGAAAGCAACGGCACCAACTACAGTGGCAACCGCCTCACCGGCACCGCGCCCCACACCCTCACCGCCGGCCTCGATTTCAGCGAAGCGCACGGTTTCTACCTGAGTCCTACCGTCAACCACCAGGCCCGCATCTTCGTGAATGATGCCAACACCGAGGCCGCCCCCGGCTACTGGACGTTTGGAGCGCGCGGCGGCTGGCGCAAGGCCCTGAAAAACAAGCTGGAACTCGACCTCTACGCCGGCGCCGAAAACCTCACCGACCGCCGCTACAGCCTCGGCAACGACCTGAATGCCTTCGGAAACCGCTACTTCCAGCCCGCTCCCGGCCGCAACTACTACGGCGGCGTGCAGGCCGGCTGGCGCTGGTAAACGATGCTGCGCGGGTAGGCGCCGCTAGCACAACACAGCCTCGCAGGCACCGGATTCCCCGTTATCTTCGCTGCTGCTTTTTTACGCGTGCTTCAACCTGCTTCCCCGATGTCTGCGCCAAGCATCAGCCCAACCCGCTGCCATTCCCTCGCGTCGTTGCAGCCGGCCCACTATCCGGCTGTGGCGGCCATTTACGCCGAAGGCATGGCCACCGGCTACGCCACCCTGACCACCGAAGTACCGACCTGGGATGCCTGGAATACGGCCCATCTGGCGCACAGCCGCCTTGTGGCGCTGGACGCGGCCGGTACCGTGCTGGGCTGGGCCGCCCTCACGCCGGTTTCCGGCCGGTGTGTGTATAGCGGCGTGGCCGAGGTAAGTGTATACATAGCTGCGGCTGCCCGTGGGCAGGGCGTGGGGCTACGGCTGCTGCAGGAGTTGGTGGCCGACTCAGAAAAGCACGGCATCTGGACGCTGCAGGCCGGCATCATCCGGGAAAATGTGGGCAGCCTGGCCCTCCATCATCGGGCCGGCTTCCGCACGGTAGGCATCCGCGAAAAGCTGGGCCAGCTGCACGGCCAGTGGCGCGACGTGTATCTGCTGGAACGCCGCAGCACCGTAACGGGCCTCTAGCGGCCTCTATTCGCTGGCAGGCAGCAAAAGCACGGGCAACTCGCTGTGCAGAATCACCTGCGTCGATACGCTGCGGTTGAACAGCAGCCCCAGAAAACTGCGCCGCCGCGCTACCACTACCACCAGGTCGGCCTGGGTTTCGGTGGCTGCCTGCAAAATGCCCCGGGAGGGTGTCCGGTGGCGTATGCCGCAGGTATTGATGTGGGGCAAATCGGTGCCCAGGCCGCTGTGCAGCACGCTGGCCCGCGCCAGAGTGGCGTCGTCGCTGTCTTCGGGTTCCGCCACGTAGGTCACCGTAAGTTCCGGATGCAGCCGCTGGAGCAGCTTCTGCACCGAAACAACAACCGGCTCCGACAGGCGAAACGGCTGCCCATCGGCGGCCAGCGTGATACGGGCCGGCGGCGACGGCGCTTCCGTCCCGACGGGCACCACCAGCAGCGGTACCTGCGTAGCGCGCAGCAGCTGCAGTGACGTGCTGGCTACCAACTCGTCGGGAATCTCCTCGGTTTCAGGCTTGCCCAGGATAATCAGGGCTGAGCGGTGCCGCGCTATAGCCGACTTCACGCCGGCGGCTATGCCTTCCCCGGTGCTTTCCACCGTGATGGGCACCTGTACGGTAGCGGCCCGCTCAGCCAATGCGGCGGCCACCTCGTCCTCGCTCATATGCCGGATTTTGCCCGTAAACGTGTCGGGGTCCAGCAGAGACTCGCGGCGGATGTGCAGCAGCACGATGCTGGCTTGCATAGGGGCGGCCAGCGCGGCCGCATATTCCAAGGCACGGTCGGCGTCGGGGGTGAAGTCGGTCAGAACGAGGAAGTGGGCGGGCATAGGCAGTACAAAATAGAGGCGGAATATATCATTATCCGAAGCTTGCCGCCGCAAGGTTGCAAACCCACGGCTACCAGCCGCCGCCAGGGCCTTTCCGCGCAGCATATTTGCTTTAGCCTGAGGATGACTTTCCGGGCTCTTCCGACAAGTCTGCACCGGGGTAGGCCAAGGCATAAAAAAAGCCCTCCACAAAATGCAGAGGGCTTTTCGGGCCGTTAAGCTGACGTAAGCCTAGCGGTTGTTGTCGTCGATGGGGTTGTTGAAATCGGGGTAGAGCTGCTCGTCCGGCAGCGGCGACTCCGGGTCGGGGCCAGTCGTGACGCTGCCGGTCGGGATGCCTACCGTTTCGTCTTCCAGCCGCGCCGAGGTGTCGAGCGTGCCTTCTTCGTCGCGCTTGTAGCCGTACACTTCTTCCCGGTGCTTGCGCTGCTCTTCGGTCAGGTTGGCGCCGGCGCCCGGGTTTAGGGCGTCTGCCGGGTTTTGGTTGGCAGGATCTTGGTTCTTGGAAGCCATGGGAGCTATAAAATCGGTGAGAAAAATGCCGGCGCGCTACTTGCCGGGAATGCCGCGGCCGTTGTCGGGGCGCAAGGAGCTGAACTCGTCGGGGTTGTCGTTGCTGCCGTCGTTGCTGGCTTTGCGGCCGCTGTCATCGGCGGGAGCCGTGGTAGGGTTAGCCGGTTCTTCGGTTTCCCAGTTGCGGGTGCCGCTGCCGTAGCGTGGGTCGTCTTTGGCCCAGCCGGCCCGCTGCTCATCGTATTCGGCGTTTTCCACGTTCTGTACCGTGCCCGGTGCCAGGTTCTGCGGCACGCTGCCGCGCTGGTCGGGCTCGGTGTAGGAAGGAGCGGCCGTACCGCCGGGGTTGTTGCCGGCCGGCCTCGACTCTATTCTGGGAGCTGCGGCTTCCGGTGCGTGGCCAAAGTCGCCGTATTGGGGCGTAGAGGTAGCGCCGGGCATGCCGGCTGCCTGCGGAGCCGTGCCGGCCCGCTGCGTGCCGTCCTGAATGTTTTCCGGTGCCTGGTTTTGCTCAAATTCGTTGTCGGCGCGGCTTGGGTTGTCTCGGTCGGGATGGTTGGTTTGCATCGTCGTAGAAGGGTTGAGGTGGGAAGAGAGGCTGAACGGAGAGAGCCGTAAGCTGTCGGGAGGTCATACGCAGGGCACCCCGCCCATGGATACACGGGCATCAAAAAAATCCGGGTTCCGTACCTAACCAATCGGCTGCCC
The DNA here is from genome assembly GCF_900142395.1 of Hymenobacter psychrotolerans DSM 18569. Lineage (GTDB taxonomy): Bacteria > Bacteroidota > Bacteroidia > Cytophagales > Hymenobacteraceae > Hymenobacter > Hymenobacter psychrotolerans. The sequence goes on from NZ_FRAS01000007.1 coordinate 66,984, forward strand.
TGAGTTGCGGCGGCCTTGTTTCATCTTACATCACTCCATGGCCATCACCGTTCAGCATCAGCCCGAAAACCAGGAATTCACTACTACGCTCGAGGGCCACACCGGCGAGCTGGCCTACAGCCTGCCGGCCGAGGGTGTCATCGACTTCACGCATACTTTCGTGGATAAGGAGCTGCGCGGCAAGGGCGTGGCGGAGGCACTGGCCCGCAAGGCGCTGGACTACGCCCGCCAGCAGAAGCTGCAGGTGCAAACCAGCTGCGAGTACATGCAGGGATTCGTGCAGCAGCACCCCGAGTATCAGGATCTGCAGCAGAAGCAGTAGTGCCTTGTGCCGCGTATGCGCACCACACGGTCAGCCGGAATAGCCGCGCAGCGGCGGCTGGCCGCAAGCCTGAAGTGCAGACAGCCTAGCAGCCCAAGACGCCCAAAAACGAAAAAGCCGTGGCTCCCGGTCGGGGGCCACGGCTTTTTTACGTCTGCCGTCTTTGGTGAGCAGCAGCGGGCGGTTACAGCTTCACGGCTACGCGGCTGGTGTAGCGCACGCCGTTTACTACTACGCGCACCGAGTAGAGGCCGGCCGGCAGCTGCTGCACGTCGAGCTTGGCAGCATCGGCGCCGCTGAGCGTGCGCTCCTGGCGGAGCACCTGCTGGCCGAGGGCGTTGTAGAGCTGAATGTCGGCATCAAAGCGGCCCCGCAGGCCCGGTACCTGCACCTGCACGGTTGTGGCAGCCGGGTTCGGGAATACGGAAATACCGGTGTTGAGCGGTGCGTTTTTCACCGTCGAGTTCACCACGCAGGCCGAGCTGGCGTGGCTGCCTACGTTGGTGTATACGTCGGTGCCCAGTGCCTCCCAGGTGGCAGCACCCACGGCCCAGTTTGTCTCACCACGGGCCACCGTAGACTTGCGGACCAGCGTGTTGTCGGTGGTAGAGCCGCCGCCGGGAATAGTCCAGGTGGTGCCGGGGTCTACCCCGATTACGCCGATAACGTCGAGCGTGTCGGTGCCGTCAATCAGGGCAATGGCGTCGTCGCCGTTGAAGAAGCCAACAGATGACTGCAGGTCGGCCTGCGCCAGAACCAGGGGAGATACTACGCCCGTATTGGCTATCACGTACACGTCGCCGGGGTCAATGGTGCCGGTCAGGGCCTGAGTAGAAGTAGGCGTGGCAGAGCCATTGGCATACAGCTCAATCCGCACACCGGTCAGGTTGATAGGGGCAGAAGTCGGGTTGAAAATCTCCAGCGCTTTGGTGTTGCTGGCGGCTCCTTCCACGTACTCCGAGAAGTACAGGTCGGTGCAGGGCGAGCCGGCCGGAGCCTGGTCGTCGTTGAGGATGGTGAGCGTGTGGGCGGCCGGCGCAATGACCAGTACCGAGGCATTGGTAGGCGTGCCCAGGCGCAGGCGCACCGTTTCGTTGGGCTCAGGCGTCAGGTCGCCGTTTACGGTCATCGTAACAGCCTGCGAGGTCTGGCCGGCAGCGAAAGTAAGGGTGCTGGTGTTCAGCACGTAGTCGGTGGCATCGGCGGTAGAGCCCGCAGCGTCTACGGTCACAGGAACCGAGAAGCCGCCGGCCGGTACGCTGGCCGCCGTTACGTTTACGGTGTAGGTGCTCGTGCCGCTGTTGCCTTCCGTGATGGTGCCGGTAGCTGCCGCAAAGCGGACAGAAGGAGGCGTGCCGTCGTCGTTGGTGATGGTCAGTTCCAGCGAAGCCGGGCCGCCAATGGCGCCGTCGTTGCTGCCCGGGCCTACGTTCTGCAGGCTCAGGACTACCGTTTCATCGGCTTCAGGCGTCGTATCGCCGTTCACGGTCACCGTTACGGTTTGCGTGGTCTGGCCGGCCGCGAAAGTCAGCGTCTGGGGCGAGGTGAACGTGAAGTCGGTGCCGTTGGTAGCCGTGGAGGTGGCGGCGTCCAGTGCTACCTGTACCGTGAGGGTAGCGGTAGGAGCGGGCGTTACGCTAATGGTAGCCGTGTAGGTAGTGGAGCCGGTGTTGCCTTCCACGATGCTGGCCGTGGCCGTAGCGAAGGAGAAGGTAGGCACCACCTGGAAGCCCCAGGCGCGGGCCACGAGGTCAGGGTAAGCAATGTAGGGGTTGAAGTTGCCCTGGCTTTTGGCCGTACGGCGGTTCCGCTCCCGCTCCCGGGCGTCTACCGGGTCGGCGAGGTGCCACTGATACAGCGTGTTGATGTCGGCCAGGGCAGCAATGGTGCCTTTGCCCGGATCAAACGTCTGATTCTGGTGCATGGTGTAGAAGTAGAACGCCGCGCGGGCCAGGTTGCCCTTGTGGTCTTCGCGGGGCTCAAAGAAGGCGCTGTTGTCTTCGCTGTACTCGTCGATGTTGGACGTCGGGATGGTGCTTTGGCCCACCGTGCCGCGCATCCAGAGGTTGGTCTGCGAATCCGGAATTTCAGCAAACGGGTCGGAGCCGCGGTTGGAGTTCCAGGTGTCGTAGGTCGGGAAGAGGTGGTGGATGTCGGAGCGCATCCGCACCGCTTCGTTGAACCACGACTGCGGAATGCTGTGCTCACAGTTGATGCGGTTCACGACGCCCGTGCCGGTGGCCGACGAGTCGAGGCGCACGGTTTCCTGGTAGCCGGAGTATACGCACGTCACGCGGCCCTGGAAGTTGTCGATGTAGTTGTACATCTTGCCGCGGGCCGTGTTGTAGCTCAGCTCCACGCGCTTGCCATCGTACCAGTTCTGGCGCAGCCAGTCTTTCAGAGGCTGGCCCTGCAGGGTAGTAGGCGGGGCTGCGGGCATCACCTGCGCCGAAGCGGCCAGGCTGCCTGCCGTCAGTACTGCTGCCAGTATCCGAGCGAAAAAGTGTTTCATTCTAAAAAAAGAAGATTGAGGGGAAAACGCCGGCAAAGGTCGGGATTTTGTCCAGAATCAGCGAGTTGCCAAATCGTTAAATTATGGCGTAGGGCCGGAAAGTGGCCGCCACGCCAGCTGTATAAGATACACAAAAACAGCCGCCCTTTCGCAAAGGCGGCTGTCTGAAAAGCAGGGGTACGCCGGCATTTTCTGCCCGGCAGCGCCGATACTTATTTGGTCGGCATCAGTACGCCGTCGATGACGTGCGTTACACCGTTGCTCGATACCACGTTGGGAATCGTCACGTTGGCTGAGCCACCTTTGGCGTCGTGCAGCATCACGGTGTTGCCTTTGCGGTGCACCATCAGCGTTTCGCCTTCCACGGTGGTCAGTGTCTGGCCGTCTTTCAGGTCGGCGGCCATCAGGCGGCCCGGCACTACGTGGTACGTCAGGATGGTGGCCAGCTTCTGCTTGTTTTCGGGCATCACCAGCGTGTTCACCGTGCCGGCGGGCAGCTTGTTGAAGGCAGCGTTGGTGGGCGCAAATACCGTGAAGGGGCCAGTGCCTTTCAGCGTTTCTACAAGGCCGCCGGCTTTCACGGCAGCTACCAGCGTGGTATGGTCCGAAGAGCCCACCGCGTTGTCCACGATGTCTTTGTCAGGCGTCATCATCGCGCCGCCTACCATCACGCCTGCGCCGGCATCAGGAGCCATTTCGCTCATCTGCATGTTTTTCATGTCGGCGCCTTTACGGGGCTTGGTGGTGGCTTTCATCTTGGAGCCGTCGGCAGCCTCGCCCTTCACCTTCATCTTGCCATCATCGGCCACCTTGGTTTTGGTGGTCATTTCGGCGTCTTTGACTTTGGTTTTCTCGTCGTCCGACTTGGTTTTGGTCTGGGCCAGCGAGGTAGAAGAAGCGCCTACGGAAAGGGCCAGGGCCAACGCAGTAACAGAAAAGAGTTGCTTGAACATGAGAGTAGAGGTTGGGGATGAAAAGTTGTTGGCCGCTATACGAGGCATCCCGCGCAATGGATACCTCAACAGCACACCAGCAGCCCGTTGCTATTCCCTATGGCTCTACTGCTTGCTAAGTAGGTTCTGCATCTGGCGGAGGCGAGGCATGGCGGCACCCGTTTGTTCCGGTTGCTTTTCCAGCGCAGATGGTGCGCCCCAAATGCGAAAAGGCCCGTTCTGCATGCTGCAGAACGGGCCTTTGGTGTGGTCGCGCTAGGAATCGAACCTAGATCTAGAGCTTCGGAGGCTCCCATACTATCCGTTGTACTACGCAACCCGGTAGTGAGGCGCAAAACTAGAGAGAAAATGCCGCTGTGCAAAACAGCACACGCCATTTTCTGCAAAATGATGTTCAGCGCAGCCATAACCTTCCGGCCCGTAAAGCAGTTAGCTACACCACACAACCCGAACTTTTCTTTTTTATGGCAACCAACGAAAAAAAGAACCTATATACCGCCGACGCAACGGCAGTGGGCGGCCGTAGCGGCCACGTGCGCTCGGCCACAGGCGTCATCGATATGGATATGTCGGTGCCGGAAGGGCTGGGCGGCAAAAAAGGTGCTACCAACCCCGAGGAATTATTTGCGGCCGGCTATGCTTCCTGCTTCCAGCAGGCCCTGCTCGTTATTGCCCAGCGCGCCGGCGACAAGCTCGATCCGCAAACCGAAGTAAAATGCTCCGTGACCTTGTTTCAGGAGGGCGAAGGCTACGGCCTCTCGGCGGTGCTTGATGTAGACCTGAAGTCGTTTGATCAGCAGAAAACAATGGATATGGTGCGCCAGGCCCACAAAATCTGCCCGTACTCGGTCGGCACCCGCGGCAACATGCAAGTAGATCTGCGCGTGAAAGGGGAGACGCTGCCCGTAGAGGCCGAAGACAACGCCGGAGTAGCAGCCAAAGGCTAACGCTTGGTGTATTTCACTAAAAAAGGCCCGTCCGGATATCCGGACGGGCCTTTTTGTATGCAGGCTTGGCAGAGTTAGATGCCCTGAGCCGCCAGCACTTCTTTCACACGCTCGGCGGCGTCTTTCAGCAGCACGGCTGAGTAGACCTTCAGGCCGCTTTCGTCGATGATGCGGGCGCCTTCTTCGGCGTTGGTACCCTGCAGACGCACGATGATAGGCACTTTGATGTCGCCGATGTTCTTGTAGGCTTCCACCACGCCATTCGCCACCCGGTCACAGCGTACGATGCCCCCGAAGATGTTGATGAGAATGGCTTTCACGTTCGGATCCTTCAGGATGATGCGGAAGCCGGCTTCTACGGTCTGGGCGTTGGCTCCACCCCCTACGTCGAGGAAGTTGGCCGGCTCGCCGCCGCTCAGCTTGATGATGTCCATGGTGGCCATGGCCAGGCCGGCGCCGTTTACCATGCAGCCCACGTTGCCGTCGAGCTTCACGTAGTTCAGGTGAGAGGCCGAAGCTTCTACCTCCAGCGGATCTTCCTCGTTGGTGTCGCGCAGCTCCACGAAGTCCTTGTGGCGGTAGAGGGCGTTTTCGTCGAGGGTTACTTTGGCGTCAACGGCCAGAATCTTGTCGTCCGACGTTTTCAGAACGGGGTTGATTTCGAACATGGCCGAGTCCGTTTCGTCGTAGGCCTTGTACAGCGCCTGCACGAACTTCACCATCTCCTTCTGCGCCGCGCCGGTCAGGCCCAGGTTGAAGGCAATTTTAGCGGCCTGGAACGGACGCAGACCTACGCGCGGGTCTACATGCTCGCGGTGGATTTTCTCGGGATGCGCCTCGGCTACTTCCTCGATGTCCATGCCACCCTCGGTGGTGTAGATGATAACGTTTTTGCCGGTCGCACGGTCCAGCAGCACGCTCATGTAGTATTCCTTGGTTTCCGAAGCGCCGGGGTAGTAGACGTCCTGCGCAATCAGCACCTTGTGCACCTTACGGCCTTCGGCGCCGGTTTGCTTGGTTACCAGCTGCATGCCGATGATCTGGCCGGCAATTTCTTTTACCTGCTCCAGGTTTTTGGCGAGTTTCACCCCACCCCCTTTGCCACGGCCGCCCGCATGAATCTGGGCTTTGATAACGTACCAGCTGGTGCCGGTTTCTTCGGTCAGCTTCTTAGCCGCTTCCACAGCCTGCTCAGGCGTGTCGGCAGTAATGCCTTCCTGCACGCGCACGCCATAGCGCTTCAGAATTTCTTTGCCCTGATACTCGTGAATGTTCATAGAGGTCGGTTAAGAGGGGTTCGGGGTGGTTAACTAGCCGCGAAAGTAGGCAGAAATGAGTTGTCAGTTGTCAGGTACGTGCCGTAAGTTGTCGGTTGTGGCCGGATACGCCGCCTCAGCCCACAATATTCAACCGCTGAAAAACCACAGCCAACAACCTACTTCCCGTACCATGTGGCCATTACCTGGCCCGCCGGCTTGTGCTGGGGCGTGAAGTCGAGGTGGCGGCGGGCCGGGCCATCGGGCTGCAAACCAGGATACCACTTCCAGATAAAGATGCCGCGAAACCACGGCTGCGGCCAGAACGTCTCGAACAGGGCCTCATAGCATAGGCGCTGGGTGGTTTCGTCGGGCTGCGCTGGGGCGGCCTTGCGGTCGGGCCAGGCCCAGGGCTGGATGGCGGCGTCGGGCGTGGTTTTGTAGCCGGCTTCCGTAAATAGCACGGGCTTCCGGTAGCGTTTCTGCACGGCCCGGATGCGGCGCAGCGGCTCCTGCCACGCTTTCAGCAGCTCGGCTTTGGCCGGGCGCTCCTGCTGGCTGAGCGGGAAGTAGGCCTGAATACCAATGTAGTCCAGCGCATCCCAGAACCGGATCTGCTCGAACTCATCGCTCCAGTTGGCCGCGTACGTGAGCGGGCCCCGGTACACCTGCCGCACCTGCCGGATCAGGGTGCGCCACTCGGTTTCGTGCCCGGTAGAAGCGTGCTGCAGCTCCGTCCCGATGCAGAGCGCCTCCATGCCGTTTTCCTCGGCCAGGCGGGCGTAGTGCAGCATAAACACAGTGTACGACGCAAACCACGCCTGCCACTCAGCTTCGGAAGCCATGTTCACGTCGCCGGGCCAGGTGCCGCCGCTGCGCAGCCACAGGTGCGGCTTCAGCATGGTCCGGATGCCGCGCTGCCGTGCCAGCAGTGCCGTCCGGACAAGGCCCCGGTCACTTTCGCCCCAGTACTGACGGCTGACCACGCCGGTATGCAGGCGTATTTCGGGCCGCGCCGCATCGGGCTGCCAGCCAAACGGCGTCTGGGCTATCCAGGTCACGTGGGCCTGCACCAGCGGCTCCATATCCTGGCTCGAAGCCGAGTCAACGGCCACCCAGTTGACACCCAGCAGGCGGCCTGATGCAGTAGGGGTAACCGCCGGCACAGCACCAGCCGGCACCAGTGGCAGGGGAGCCGGCTGCCGCAAGGCAGCTGCTCCGGCCCAGAGTAGTGCCAGCATGCCGGCCACAACCCAGGCGAAGCGGTAAAAAGCAGGAAACGGGACAGCCATCATGGAATCGGCGAAGCGCAAAAGCGGAAACCCAAATTGCGCAAAACCGCCCGTATCTCCCTTCCGTTAGCCTCTGCACCGTGCTACCGCGGGCCGGAAGGCCGATGAAATCTGACCGGGCTGCGTAATCTGCGCGGCAAACTGTAGATTTGTTTCCCGTATTCCGGCTCACTTCACCTGGTTCCGTTTTGCTGCAAGCCATAAACGTTCGTAAAAGCTACAACACGCTGGAAGTCCTCAAGGGCATCGATCTGACCATTGAAAAGGCGGAAATCGTGTCTATTGTGGGCTCATCGGGAGCAGGCAAAAGCACGCTGCTGCACATTCTGGGCACGCTCGACAATCCGGATTCCGGCGAAATTCTCTTTGATGGCGAATCGGTCAGCTCGCTGAAACGCTCGGAGCTGGCGCGCTTCCGCAACCGGCATATCGGTTTCATCTTCCAGTTTCATAATCTGCTGCCCGAATTCACGGCTCTGGAAAACGTGTGCCTGCCGGCCTATCTGGCGGGCCGCTCGGAGAAGGAAACCCGGGTGCGGGCCCGCGAATTGCTCGGGATGCTGAACCTGGAGCGCCGCGCCGACCATAAGCCCTCAGAAATGAGCGGCGGCGAGCAGCAGCGCACGGCCGTAGCGCGGGCCCTCATCAACTCGCCCGAAATCATCTTCGCCGATGAGCCCAGCGGCAACCTCGACTCGCAGAACGCGCAGGAGCTGCACCAGATATTCTTTCTGCTGCGCAAGGAGCTGGGCCAGACCTTCGTCATCGTAACGCACAACGACCAGCTGGCCGAAATGGCGGACCGCAAGATTACAATGAAGGACGGCTACATCTGGGAAGGCCCCAACTAACCTGCCTCTACCGCTATACTGCATAATACAAAAAAAAGCCGCTGGCAGCACGCCAGCGGCTTTTTCGTGCGCCTATAGGAGCCTGATGGCAGGAACCGAAGGCGTGCCGGCAACGTTCATGATAGTGGCGCTAAAGTGCTGCCTCAGCGGCTTTTATCATGGTAGCTGCTGTGCATGCGGAACGTGACGTGAGGCAGAAAACAGACGCAGATTGTATGGAGTGGAATCTAAAGTTGTTAGTTGGCTAACCTTGTTGGAAATATTATTTACAAGTAACTGATAATCAAGATAAAAAAATGATAAAAAATATTCTATTTAGTGCACCTTTTCAGGCGTAGATAAGTTATATACTCAGAACACACAACGGTATTACAGGACATAAAAGGAAAGACGCCATGAGCGAAGCAACCAAGAACATCAAAGAGCCGGTTCGCAAGACCAAAATCGAGAGCTACGACATCTCGCGCTCCGACGAGACGCTGCATCTGGCGACGGACCTTGCTAAGTTTATCAAGGAAAACAAGCTCACTACCACGGTGCAGGGCAAGGAGTTTGTGAACGTGGAAGGCTGGCAGTACGCCGGCTCGCGCCTGGGCATCGTGCCCATCGTCGAGCACGTCATCAACGTCTCGAACGACCAGGAAATCAAGTACCAGGCCAAGGTGACGCTGTTCGATATGCGTAGCGGCCACACGGTAGGGGCGGGCTTTGCAATCTGCTCCAGTAAAGAGCAGGGCAAGAAGTTCTACCAGGAGTTTGCCATCATGAGCATGGCCCAGACCCGGGCTATCGGCAAGGCATACCGTAACATTCTGGCCTGGATTATTCGGGCTGCCGGTTACGAGCCGACGCCTGCCGAGGAAATGGAGTATGGCGGCAACACGCCTGCTGCCAGCCAGCCAGCTATGGCGGTGGTGCCTACCGCTACTCCGGCGGCCGTAGCTGCTGAGGCTCCGGCACCCATGAAGGCAGTGGCTGCAGAGCCGGCTGCCCCGGCCGTAGCCTATGCATCGGCGGCGAAGAAGGAGGAGATTATCCGCCTGCTGAATCACCCGGTGATTACTCGTCCGGAAAAGACCAAGATGTTGCTCAACATCAACCGTCTGGACGATGAGCGGGCCACGCAGGCTATTGCCAAGCTGAAGAAGGCCATCGAAGACCGTGAAAACGGTCAGGCCGCAGCCGCATAAGCTGCCAATATCAATACCGAAAGCCCGGTTCCGCTTGGAGCCGGGCTTTTTGCTTGTAGAGGCATGCACAGTGCCGAAAGCCGATTTGTTGGTGGTCGTATGTAGCACGCCGGTTTCCGTTTCCAGCCTCTCGGCGCTACCTTCGTAGTCCGCCAATTCCTTTAACTCAGTTGCTACCCGAAACCGACGATATTCTGCACGTGCTGCGCCAGACCTGGGGCCACACCCGGTTTCGGCCGCTGCAGGAAGACATTATCCGGTCGGTGCTGGCGGGGCAGGACACGCTGGCGCTGCTGCCCACGGGCGGCGGCAAAAGCATTTGCTTTCAGGTGCCGGCGCTGGCCCGGCCGGGGCTGTGCCTGGTGGTGTCGCCGCTGATTGCGCTGATGAAGGACCAGGTGGAAAACCTGCGTAAGCGTGGCATCAAAGCCGAAGCCGTGTATGCCGGCATGAGCCACCAGGAAATCGACCAAACGCTGGATAACTGCGTGTATGGGCCGGTGAAGTTCCTGTACGTGAGCCCCGAGCGGCTGCTGACGGACATGTTTCGGGCGCGGGTAGGCAAGATGAAGGTGAGCCTACTGGCCATCGACGAAGCGCACTGCCTTTCGCAATGGGGCTACGACTTTCGGCCGCCCTACCTGCGGATTCAGGAGTTGCGCGAGTTGCTGCCCGGTGTGCCGTGCATTGCCCTCACGGCTACTGCCACCGAGAAAGTGCGGCAGGATATTATAGAAAAACTGCGGTTTGGGGCCTCACACCGGGTGTTCCAGCAGAGCTTTGCCCGGCCCAATCTGTCGTATTCGGTGCTGAGCACGGAAGACAAGCTCAAGCGCATGCTGGAAGTGGTGCGCGGGGTAGGGGCCGACAAAACCAGCATTGTGTATGCCCGCACGCGCCGCCAGACTGAGGAAGCGGCCAATTATCTGCGCCAACAGAACGTGGCGGCGGCGCCCTACCACGCCGGCCTGCCCAGCGAGCAGCGCACCCGCACCCAGCAGGACTGGATGCAGAACAAAACCCGTTGCATTGTGGCTACTAATGCCTTCGGGATGGGCATCGATAAGCCCGACGTGCGGCTGGTAGTACACCTTGATGCGCCCGACAACCTGGAGGCCTACTACCAGGAAGCGGGCCGCGCCGGCCGCGACGAGAAGTACGCTTTTGCCGTGCTGCTGCAGGGCCCCAACGATGCCGACGAGTTGCGCCGCCGCACCCAGCAGGCCTACCCGCCGCTGGACACGGTGCGCCGCGTGTATCAGGCGCTGGCTAATTTCTCGCGCACGGCTGTGGGTGGCGGTGAGCTGGTGGCGTTTGACTTCGATATTCAGCAGTTTGCGGAAACCTACCGCATCAAGGCGCTGGACGCGCACAACAGCCTGCGCACGCTGGAACGGGAGGGATTTGTGCAGCTGAATGAGGCCGTCAACAATCCGGCCCGCGTGCATATCCCCATCGACCACACCGACCTGTACCGGTTTCAGGTGGCCAACCAGCAGCACGACCAGCTTATCAAGAGCCTGCTGCGCTTTAATGGGGGCGAGCTGTTTGCAGGTTTCCAGCGGATTTCCGAGAACAGCCTGGCCCAGCACCTGCGCCTGAGCGTGGTGGATGTGCGCAAGATGCTGGTGTTTCTGCACCGCTCCGGCATCATTCAGTACCAGCCCAAGCACGAGTCGCCGCAGGCCCTGTTCACCACCCCGCGCTTCGATGCCGACAAGCTGCCGCTGGACCAGAAACGCCTGAACCAGGCCCGCGAGCTGGCCCGCCACAAAACCGAATCCGTGATTCGCTATGCCGGCGGTGGGCGCTGCCGCCAGCAGCTGCTGCTGGAGTATTTCGGCGAGCTGGACGCGCCTGCCTGCCAGGTCTGCGACTTTTGCCTGGCCCGGAAGAAAGCACGCCAGGACGCAGCGCCGGCTCCTGAGTTGCGGGAACAACTGGTGGCTTTGGTGAAAGCAACGCCCCAGACGCCCCGCGAAATCCTCACGCACTTCGCGCCGGGCCAGGCCACGGCCGTTACGCAACTGCTGCGGGAGCTGGTGGAGCTGGGCGAGCTGGCGTACGCGCCGGATGGGCGGCTGGGGTAGGTATTTAGATCCTTAGCCGGACAGTGTTATGCTAGATAAATTCGATGTCCAAGCTCAATTCACCCGGTTGCTGTCCGGTAAACTATGGCCGGAATTCAAGAAGCGCGGCTACAAGAGACACTGCGGCAACTTCCGGTACTACGATGCTGCTGGCTGGGGAAAGATCGTAAATGTGCAGAAAAGCGCGTTTTCTACTAAAGGCAATATCAGCTTCACGATAAACACGGGTTTATATCTGCGAGAAGCCGAGAGGTACCTAATGGGCCGGGCCAACGAAGAAAAGTTTCTAGAGCCGGACTGCTTGATACGAAAACGAATAGGCAGCCTAGCTGGCAACGACTTAGATCTGTGGTACAACCTAGATGGCCAGACAGTCTGGTCTGACGTCGAAGCAGTAGTTACTCAGGATGTCCATCAGGTTGTGCTTCCGTACCTAGACGGTATTAGGTCAGTAGAAGATATTATGCATCAGCTGTTTAGGGAGCGAGGCCCTGGTGTATTCGCTGGTATTAGGGCGCTATTCGTATATGGCCGAAAAGCCGAAGCACGGCAATGGTTGGCGGACGAGCAGAATAGCACAGTGTATACCTACCGCAAGAAACAGCTGCAAGAACTAAGCAGAGAGCTGGATGCAACGGAATAAGCTACACCCAAAAAGCCGCCCCGGCCGCGCCTGAAACAGGCACAGCCGGGGCGGCTTTTTCTTGAGAAAGCTCGAAGTTATTTCTTCAGCAGTTTCAGCAGCTCCTCAGCGGCCGGCTCCGACGAAGCGGGGTTCTGGCCGGTAATGAGGTTGCCGGCTTTTACCACGTACGGAGCCCAGTCGGCACCTTTGGAGTAGGTGCCGCCGTTTTGCTTCAGCATGTCTTCCACCAGGAATGGCACCACGTTGGTCAGCTGCACGGCTTCTTCCTCGGTGTTGGTGAAGCCGGTAACGGACTTGCCTTTCACCAGCAGCTCGCCGTTGGTGTCTTTCACGTGGCGCAGCACACCGGGAGCGTGGCACACGGCCGCCACGGGCTTGCCGGCGGCGTAGAAGCTCTCAATCAGCTCGATGGACTTCTTGTCTTCGGCCAAGTCCCAGAGCGGACCGTGGCCGCCGGGGTAGAACACGGCGTCGTAGTCAGCGGCCGAAACCGAGGCAAGCGGCACAGTGCCGGCTAGGGACTTCTGCGCCTCAGGGTCCTGCTTAAAGCGCTTGGTGGCGTCGGTTTGGGCGTCGGGGTCGTCGCTCTTGGGGTCGAGGGGCGGCTGCCCGCCCGCGGGCGAGGCCAGCGTGAGCGTGGCACCGGCATCCTGGAACACGTAGTAAGGTGCGGCAAATTCTTCGAGCCAGAAACCGGTTTTCTTGCCTGTGTCGCCGAGCTGGTCGTGCGAGGTCAGCACCATCAATATCTTCATGGGAGTAGGGAATAAGAGTGAAAATGGAATCGGTAGCTAGGCTACCTTCACAATGGCTTTACCGGTGTTTTCGCCTTTGAACAACCCCAGGAATGCCGCCGGAATCTGGTCGAAGCCTTCCGTCACGGTTTCTTCGGCCCGCAGCTTGCCCTGCTGGTACCACTCGGTCAGTTGCTTCACGCCCTCGGGCCAGCGCTGGTAGTAGTTGCTCACGATGAATCCCTGCAGCTTGGTGCTGGTTTTGAGCAGCTTGGCTTCCGGGCGTGGACCCATGGGGGCTTCGGCCTCGTTGTAGCTCGAAATCTGGCCGCAGAGGGCAATGCGGGCGTGGTTGTTGAGCAGGTCGTAGACGGCATCCGTAATGGGGCCGCCCACGTTGTCGAAGTAGCAGTCTACGCCGTTGGGCGCCGCAACGGCCAGGGCTTCCGGAATATTGGCCGTTTTGTAGTTGATGGCCTCATCGAAGCCCAGCTCCTTCAGGTACGCCACTTTCTCATCGGAACCAGCCGTGCCCACCACGCGGGCTCCTTTGATTTTGGCAATCTGGCCCACAAGCAGGCCCACTGCGCCGGCCGCCCCCGATACCACTACCGTTTCGCCGGGTTGCGGCTGGCAGATATCGAGCAGCCCGAAATAGGCCGTGAGGCCCGGCATACCCAGCAGCCCCAGGTAGTAGCTGGCCGGCGCCTGGCCGTCGGCAATAGGCTGCAGGCCCTTACCATCCGACACGCTATACTGCTGCCAGGGCAGATTGCCGGTAACCAGCGTGCCTACCGGCAGGCTAGCAAGCTGGCTTTCCACTACTTCAGCCACGGCCCCGCCCGCAATGGGCTGGTTGAGCTCAAACGGTGGGATATAGGATTTGCCCTCGTTCATGCGGCCGCGCATATACGGGTCCACGGAAACGTAGCGCGTTTTCTGCAGTACCTGGCCCGGTGAAAGGGCCGGCAGGTCGTGGGTTTCGAAGCGGAAATTATCGGCTGTGGGCGCACCTTTGGGGCGGCTGGCAAGCAGGATGGCTTGGGTTTGCATGACGGAAACAATCTGGTAAAACAAAGCTCCCATTCTGCGCGGGTGAAAGAGCCTGCCGCGCCGGACGGTAGAAGCCGCCCCAACGGGAGAAGGTCCGGTGCCCGGCGCAGAATGGCAGCACCTGGAAGCGCTGGGGCAGGCTAAGCCGCCTCAGTCGTGGTAGTCAGGCGTACTTCGATGTTGCCTTTGGTGGCGCGCGAGTAAGGGCAGATGCCGTGGGCGGCTTCCACCAGCTGCTCGGCCTGGCCCTGCTCTACGCCGGGAATGTTTATGTGCAGGTCGGCCGAAATGCCGTAGCCGCCATCTTCTGCCTTCCCAAAACCGATGAAAGCCTCCACCGTAACCCCGTCCAGCTTCACGCTGGCCTGGCGGGCAGCTACGCCCAGCGCACCTTCGAAGCAGGCCGCGTAGCCAGCCGCAAACAGCTGCTCGGGGTTGGTAGCGCCGGCTTTGCCGGGGCCGCCCATTTCCTTCGGCGTGCTCAGCGACACTGCCAACGCGTTGTTTTCGGTGGTTACCTGGCCGTCGCGGCCTCCTTTGGCTTTGGCTTGTGCGGTGAAGAATTTTTCAACGATTTTCATAGGAAACAAAGAAGTGAGAAAGTAAAAAAGCCAGCTTACGCCAGTTGTTTTAGTAAGGTGTTCAGTTGGTTGCGGAGGGCCTCGGCCTCAGCCCGCGTCATATTGAGCCGCGCAAATACCGCTTCCGGCACCTGGCAGGCTCGCACCTGTAGCTCCTGGCCGGCCGGCAGCAGCCCGATAATCACGGAACGCTCATCGCGCGGGTCGCGGCGGCGGCTGATGAGCTGCTTCTGCTCCAGGCGCTTAAGCAGCGGCGTAAGCGTGCCCGAATCCAGAAGCAGCTTGTCGCCGAGCTCCTTCACCGACAATTCCCGGTGCTCCCACAGCAGCAGAAACACCAGATACTGCGGGTACGTCAGGTCCAGCTCCTGTAGCAGTGGCTGGTAGGCTTTGGTAACCATCCGCGAAAGGGCATACAACGGAAAGCACAGTTGGTTGTCCAGCTGCAGCAAAGGATTGGCGACGATGGGAGTGTTGCTCATATGTTCTGCTAAGTAAACGAATAAGAGTTGTATAATGTTTAATTGTGCGCAATTAAAAAGTCCTTGTCGTAGGCTGTACTTCTGTAGTACAGACGCGAAAAAGCCGCGTCCTGGGTGGGAGAAGCGGCTTTTTGTCGCAATAAGGAAATGTGCCTAGCTTTTCTGGTACGCCTGAAAACCGCCCAGCAGGTTGCGCACTCGCGTGAAGCCCTGCTGATTGAGGAAAGCCTGCGCCGTAGACGAGCGTCCGCCGCCTTTGCAGTGCACAATGATTTCCTGCTCTTTCAGGTCTTCGAGGTCGGCTACCTTATCGGGCAGGGTACCCAGCGGAATGTTCTGGCTGCCTTCGATGCGGCCTTCTTCGTTTTCCCAGGGCTCACGGACATCAATGATGGTCGGTTTCTCGCCAGCGGCCTGGCGTTGCTTTAGCTCGGCAGGGGTGATGTCGGGCATAATATGAGGAGTAGACTAGTGGAAGGAAGAAAAAACGAACTGTAAAGGTGGTAAAAACTGCGGAAAACCATTCTTAAGCAGCACAGTCACTTATGGTTATTTGGCCAGAACCACACGCTTCGTGACCGTCAGCCCATCGGCCAGCGTGAGTTGCACCAGATAGAGGCCTGCCGGCAAGGCGCGCAGATCCAGCGTGGGCTGGCCCTGCTGAGCTGCCGGCTGCTGCCAGGCCACCCGCCCCAGCGCGTCCAGCACCAGCGCCCGGGCGTAGCGGCCCTGCACCTGTACCAGCCCATCGGAAGAAGGGTTCGGGTACAGGCTGTAGCCCGCTGCCACTGCCGCCGGAGCCACTGCCAGCACGTAGTTGGTCATCACGGGGCGCAACATCAGGGCATAGCCTTGGTAAAGTGGAGGCGTGGCTGGCGAAACGGTCGGCTTTACTTCCCAGAAACCTCTGGTGAACTGCCACATAGCATCGGCTGCCGGCACCGTGTTCATATCCACGTTGATGCTGAGGGGCGTACTGACAATGCCGTGGCCGTAGCCGGCAAAAAAGACGCCGCTCACTGCCACCGGCGCCGGCAGCGGTACTTCGATGAAGGTCTGGCCGGCGGGCATAGAGTCGGGCAGCACAATGCTCTGGGTCGATTTGGGCAGACGGGTAGGGGCGTTGCCATTAGCCGGGTCGGCGTCCCAGATATTGACGGTTATTGTGCGGTTGGCAGCGCTCGGAAACGAAGGCGAAATACGGATGCTGCGCACCTGGTCGGGCTTGTTCAGCTCAAACCGCAAGGCGTAGTAGTTGGAAGCCAGGCCGGGCGGCGGCACACTCACGGTTGCCTCGGCCGTGCCGTCGTCAAAAGCATAATAGTCGCTCAACTCCGTCAGACGCGTGATGTTGTCGTTGGGCAGTGTGAGCGGATTGGTGCCGCCTTCATTGGTAATGAGCTGCAACCGGTGGCGAATTACTTTCGGGTCGGCCGTGACGGGGATAGGAGTGGTGCGCAGGTCGCCTTCTATTTTGGCCTGGTACTGCGGGCTGATGAGCGAAAAAGGCGCGGTAGTCGTGAACGTGGCGACCGGGCCGCTGGGCAATACTTCCAGCGTGCCTATCCAGCGGCCCGGCACCGGAATATTGGTGGTAGCCAGGTTGTTGATGGTGGTGTAGGTGGCCGGATTCAGCTGGCTGGCCGGATTGGCGGCCGCATTGTACTGCCACACCGGCATAGACGAGCCGCGCGCCAGCAGGCTGGTCAGGGGCATGCTGGTAGCCACATCCTGATAGGTGGAGTCGGCCACGGATTGCACGGGAGCCAGCTTTACGTAATCGACGCTCCAGGAATCGGTGTTTTCGGAAAGGCTGCCGCGGGTCCGGAAGCGGAACTGAAAGTTGGCGTGCAGAAACCGCGTTTGCTCAACGGCTACAAACTTGCGCCGGAAGGCTTCCCGGCTGTCAGCCGTTTGCGGCTTCACCCACACCGGCACCCAGATCCCATTGGCGTCCTTAAACTCCAGCTGCAACGACCGGTTGCGGGAGCTGGTGCTCACCTCCGGGATGCGCAGCAGGTTGCCGGCCTGCCAGTAAAAACCCAGGTACAGCTTGTCGGCGGCTGTGCGGCCACTCAGGTCAATGGGCAGCGACGTCAGCGTGTCGATGTAGCTGTTGCCACTGCCGTAGGGGCGGCCGTCGGCTTTCAGGCCATCGAGAAAGGCGGTGCCGCGGGTGGGTGGGCCTACCGCAAACCGGTTGTTGACGAGCGCGCCGCCGCCAGCCAGCCAGAGCTGAGGATCAGGCTGGCCATCGAGCGGCGTGGTGAAGTCATCGAAGAAGGGCAGCGACAACGCCTGGCCGCGCTGGGCCGTGGCAGCAGGTTTCGCCGCCTGCACAGCCCGCGCCGGGTCGGAAGTGAGGGGCGCAAGCTGCGCCCGGCCCGCCAGCGGCAAAGCACTCAGGAATAAGAAAACAGGAAGGCGTAAAGGTTTCAGACACATCATCGGGACTAAGTTAAGATACCTGCTGCAAACGTGTCGGCTGTGCAGAAAATTTCAGGCCTCCCCCGAAAACCAGCCCTTAAACCGTTCTGCAGCGAAAAGCCCTCATCAGGACAGCCGCCGCGCAGCTGTCCTGATGAGGGCTCATCGTAAAACAGGCTTTGTGCTAGTTTACGCCTTTCACGGGTTCGTCGCCGGCCACCCAGATATCAACCAGCTGGCCCATGCGAATGGTAGCGCCGGGCGAGGCCACGGGGCGCTGCTTTACCACGGTGCCGTCGGTTTCGCCGTTCTGGGCGGGCTGATAGAATACTTCGCCCAGTTGCAGGCCCTGGCCTACCAGCAGCGTAGTAGCTTCGTCGGCGGGCATGTTGATGAGGTTGGGAACCGGGAATTCCTGGTTGCCGAGGCCGTCGCCTACTTCCAAGTCTACTTTGGTGCCTTTGGCAATAGCCGCGCCGGGCGCAATGTCTTTGCCGTTCACCAGCTGCCGCAGCACCGCGTTCTGCTGAATGTTGGGCACCAGCTTAATCTGGCCTACCACCAGGTCGTAGCTGCTCAGAATCATCTGCGCGTTTTTCACCGAGCCGTCGGTCAGCTTGGGCATTTTGATGACGGGCGGGCTCTTCATGGCCACCGTAATGTAGATTTTACGGTCTTCCTTCACCTTCTCGCCGGGCGCGGGGTCCTGGTTCAGCACCGTGAAAGGCCGGGTGCCGGGGTTGTAGGAGCTGTCGTCGACGTAGTAGCGCAGGTTTCGCTCGTCGAGGTAGTCTTCGAGGTCGGCCTGGTTCATGCCCGTGATTTTGGGCACCACGATGGTTTCGCCGTGGTTGGTGGTGAGCGGCAGATACACGAAAAAGAACCCGAACACCAGCGCCGCCGTGGCCAGGCCAATCACCAGCAGGTGCTTTACAAGGTCGAGCGGCGTATCAGATTTGAGAAAGGACATCTGGGGGAGAGCTGAGATATGAGAACGTAGAACTTAGCGAAGTTCTGGCCCGAAAAGCAACATAAGGTAATGACATGATTCTAAGCTCTAAGCTCTAACTTCTCGGCTCTCTTTTTCCCGAATTCCAGAATCTGGTCGATGAACTGGTAGGGCGTGTAGCCGGCCAGCGCGGTCTGGTGGAAGATACAGGTGGCGGGCGTCATGCCGGGCAGCGAGTTTACCTCGATGATCAGCACTTCCACCGCCCCGTTGTCGCGCACCCGCACAAACGCGTCGATGCGGGCGTAACCCTGAATGTCGAGCACCTCGGCCACGCGCTTCAGCTCGGCTTTCACTTCCTCCGAAATGCGCTGGCGCTCCTGCGGCTCCGGGGCATAGCGGGCCGGCGTGATGTTCTGGCCTTCGCCGGCCAGAAACTTCTCTTCCAGGCTCAGCACTTCGCCCGTCGCCAGGGCTTCGGAGGCTTCAAATACCTCAATCTGCAGCTCGCCGTTGGGCCCGAAATGCGTGAGCAGGCCGCCCGTCACTTCCAGGAAATGCGCCGCGCCGTCGCGCGAAATCAGGGTTTCCACCAGGAAGGCGTCCTTCTGCGGAAACTCCTCCTTGAAGCCCAGGCTGAGCGTGGTGGCGTCCTCGGGCATCAGGTCTTCCTGGTCGCGGAAGATGAGGCGGGTGAAGGCCTCCAGCTCGGCGCGGGTCTTGATTTTCTTCACGGCCGAAGAGCAGCCGTCGTCGGCGGGCTTGGCGATGAAAGGGTAGGGGAACTGCGTTTCGAGGCTGCGGTAGAAGCCTTCCGCATCGGCTTGCCATTCCAGGCGGCTGGCCATGCGGTGCTCGGCCACGCGCAGCCCGGCTTCGCGCAGGCGGCGGTTGGTTTCAAACTTATTGATGGTGACGGAGCTGGAATCGGCGCCTGAGCCGTTATAAGGCAGCCCGAACTTTTCCAGCTCGCGCTGCAGGGCGCCATCCTCGCCGGGGCGGCCGTGCAGCGCAATAAACACCTCGTCGACCATGTCGGCCAGCTCCGCGAACGAAACACGGCGTGGCTGGGCCGTAGCCTGGCCGGCGTAAGTGCTGGTAATGGCCTCGGCCTCACGGCGGATGCGGGCCAGCACCGGATGCAGCTCGTGGCCGGCTTCGGCGTACTCGATTTTCTCCCGGATGTCGTCGGCGTTGTCCTTCAGCATCACGTTGATGGGCAGCACATACAGGCGGAATTCCTGGCTGTTGCCGGCCAGAAACACCGGCACTGGCTCATACTTCACGCTGGAGCTGAGCTTCTCGTAGATATTCCGGCCGCTCTCCACCGAAATGTGACGCTCCGACGAGTAGCCGCCCATAATTACGGCCACTTTGGTGCGGGTGCGCTCCTCGTGGGCCCGCGACGCCACGGCCGTATCGAGGCGCTGCAGCAGGGCCGCCAGCCGCACCGGCTGCATGCCGCCGCGCCGCCGCGCCGCCACGGACGTACGAATCAGGAACGTGAGAAACTGCGACGGATTGAGCCCGATTTCGGCCGCCTGATGGAAAAAGAACGACGCCGGCAGCATACCCGACGTGGTGTTCGGGTCGTTGAGGAAAATCTGGGGGGATGAGGTGATGGAGTGATGAGGTAATAAAGAATGGCTCTCACCTTTCACTCCATCACTTTTCACCTCATTACTAGCCAAAAATCCGTCGAGACGCGCGTATACCTGGAAGCCGAACGTGGTGAACATTTCCTCGCAGGCTTCCCGGATACGCTGGATTTCCGCTTCGGGCAGGTCGATGGGGGTGATTTTGCGCGACAGGCCAGGCAGGTACTTCGAGCGGTAGTCGAACATTTCCTCGCCCTTCACAATCTCCGTGGGCGGCAGCGCCAGCGGCTTGCCGCTCGGGTCTTCCACCACGATACACGAAAACTCGCGGCCCTGCACAAAGCTTTCCACCAGCACCTGCGACTCACCATCCACGTTGGTCAGGCGGACTGCTTCAGCGGTTTGCAGCCGCTCGGTGAGCGTAGTGAGCAGCGCTTCGGGATGATAAATGACGGTCGGCTCGTCGTCTAGCACCACCGGCAGCCCGATACCGTCGCGGATATCGGTGAGGTGCTGCACCCAGGCCAGCTTGTCGCGCTCCGAAAGGCGCTGCCAGTCGTCGCGGGTCACGGTTTTGCGGAACAGGCTGCGGTCAATGGCCGCCTGAAACCTGGTCACGTCGGCTTCGCGCAGGATGCTGATGCCGATGCTGCTGCCCTGGCGCGGGGCCTTGAACACCAGCGGCAAACCAAGCTCCCGCACGAGGTAGTCGAGGGTAGCTTGCGGGTCGGCGGCGTCCCACTCTTCGGCCGTCACGACGCGGAAGGCAGGCGTGGGCCGGCCCAGCGCGTGCAGCAGCTTTTTCTGCGCAATCTTATCAATGCCGAAGGCCGAAGGCAGGATGCCGGAGCCCGAATACGGAATGCCATACCACTCCAGCAGGCCCTGAATAGCGCCATCTTCGCCGGCCGGGCCGTGCAAAGCCAGGAAGGCAAAATCCATCAGCTCGCGCAACTCATGCGGCTGCACGCGGCGGCCTACTTCGACGATAATCTGGTCCTGCTCGGCCTGCGCCAGCTCGCCCAGGCTTTCCAGGTAGACCTGCAGCTTGTGCTCGGAAGCGGGCAGCGCCGAAACCGGCGGATAGAAGTCCCGGATGGTGCCCTTATAAATGTAGTGCCAGTCGAGCAAAATGAAGTTGCCGCGGCTGTCCACAAACACCGGCACGGCCTCAAACAGGGCCTTGTCGAGGTTGTCGTATACGGTGCGGCCGCCCGCGAAGCTGATTTCCCGCTCACGCGACGGGCCGCCGAAGAAGATGCCAATTTTCATAGGTAGCGCAAAGATAGGTAATGAGGTGATGGGGTGAATGGTGATGAGGTGACAGGTAGATGGTGAGGTGTGATGGGGAATGATGGTGAGGGAGGAAAAGGCGGTCATTTCGAGCTTGCCGAGGAATCTCGCGTGCTGACTCCCGCGTGGTAATTACCACACTAGCGAGATTCCTCGGCAAGCTCGAAATGACGTTCTGCATTTCACCTCATCACCATTCACCTCATCACCTGTTACGTGTAACCTCATCACCTCAACCCCTATCTTCGCCCATCCCTCACCCCAATTCCTATTCCATGCAAACCCTCGACCAGTACAACTTTGCCGGGAAGCGCGCCGTGGTGCGTGTTGACTTCAACGTGCCGCTCGACAAAAGCTTCGCCATCACCGACGATACTCGTATTCGGGCGGCTACGCCTACCATCAAAAAGATTCTGGCCGATGGCGGCTCAGTAGTGCTGCTTTCCCACCTGGGCCGGCCCAAAGGCGGCCCCGAGGATAAATATTCGCTGCGACACATTGTGGCTCGCCTGAGCCAGGAGTACGGCCAGCAGGTGCAGTTTGCCGATGACGTGCTGAAGGCCCAGGAGCAGGCCCAGGCGCTGCAGCCCGGCCAGATTCTGCTGGTAGAAAACGTGCGCTTCTATGGCGAGGAAGAGAAAGGCGACGCGGCGTTTGCCGAAAAGCTGGCCCCGCTCGGCGACGTGTACGTGAACGACGCCTTCGGTGCTGCTCACCGCAAGCACGCCTCCACGGCCGTAATGGCCAGCCACTTCGCACCCGCTGACCGGGTGGCCGGCTACCTGCTGCAAAGCGAGCTGGACAACGCCAAAAAAGTGCTGGAGCACGCCGAACGGCCCTTCACGGCTATCATGGGCGGTGCCAAAATCTCGGACAAGATCATGCTGATTGAGAAGCTGCTCGACAAGGTGGATAACCTGCTGATCGGGGGCGGCATGGCCTACACGTTTGCCAAAGCGCAGGGCGGGCACATCGGCAGTTCGCTGCTGGAAGCCGACAAGATGGATCTGGCGCTGAGCCTGATTGAGAAGGCCAAGGCCAAAGGCGTAAACCTGATGCTACCCACCGACAGCCTCATTGCCGACAAATTCGCCAACGACGCCCAGACGAAGGTGGCCTCGAACAGCGAAATTCCCGATGGCTGGATGGGCCTCGACCTGGGCCCCGAGTCCAGCAAGGCGTTTGCCGAAGTGGTGCGTCAGTCGAAAACCATTCTCTGGAACGGCCCGATGGGCGTGTTTGAGATGAGCAACTTCGCCAAAGGCACCAGGGCCGTAGCCAAAGCCATTGCCGAGGCCACCGAAGCCGGCGCGTTCAGCCTCATTGGGGGCGGCGACTCGGCGGCGGCTGTCAACCAGATGGGCTTTTCGGAGCAGGTGAGCTACATCAGCACCGGCGGCGGCGCGCTGCTGGAGTACATGGAAGGCAAAGAGCTGCCCGGCGTAGCGGCGCTGGAAGGACGGTAGATAGTATAGAAGTCAGATACAAGAAATGAGAGGTGAGACTTTCGTTCTGTTAGCCCAACCGGGTTCTTAGAACGAAAGTCTCACCTCTCATTTCTTGTATCTGACTTCTGTTAGATAAAATCTAATTCACGTAGGGCATTTCCAGGTCCTGGCCCATGCTGCGTAGCGTGTCGGTGGAAAGGCGGCCGGTGAGGCGGGTGGCGCGGGTGCGGGCTTCGGTAGCGGACAGCACGTCGAGGCTGTGGAGCCAGTCGAGGCGGCTGAGCTGCATCTCAATGGGTGCCAGTGGGTTGATCTGCCCGTACTCGTGGCGGAGGTAGTTTTTGGTGCGGTGTTCCAGCGCCCGCGCGAAACCCTCCAGGGCATCCTGCTCGGCGGCACGGTCGGCCAGGATGACGCTGGAACGGGACGTCAGGAGCACAAACTCGCGCCACTGATGCTGCCAGCCATACCAGACGTATGCGCCCAGGCCGCCACCCAAACCCAGAAACCACAGCCAGAAATCCACGACAAATGAAGCGTCCTGGTGGTGGTCGAGGGTGAAGGTGAAGAGCAGCCAGCAGACAATGCCCAGCAGGCTCAGCAGCTTGTTGCGCGGCACGCTGCGGCGGCGCTCTACGCGCACCGGCAGAATTTCTTCGTAGGGCAGCTCTACTTCCAGCACCGCCCGGCCCGAGGCCTGACGCTGGCAGATGTAGAAGCCGTGCTGGCGCAGGGCTAGCTGAGTACTGCCGGCCCACAGCCGGCGTTGTTCAAGGTGCATCAATCAGGCAGGAAAGCAGCGGCACAGGCCGCCACGGAGTTAAAACAAGCCAGCCCCCGCATAGCGCGAGCTAGCTGAACGTGAAGGGACTGGGCGTGAAGCACAGCACAAAAATAGCCAGCATCAGCCAGCCCAGCACCTTGCGGCCGGGGGAAAGCGGCGTTTCATCGAGGGCCGGCGGGTGAAAAATGCCCATCACCCGGCTCAGGAGCAACCCGAATACCAGCCAGCCCGGGTTGCCGAGAATGCCCGGCCAGGCTACCGCACACGCCAACTGCGCGGCCCACACGCCCACACTCAGGTGCAGCGCGCGGCGCGGCGTAGGCACCACCCGCCGCAGCACCAGAAACAGGTAGCCGAAGTAAGGCAGGCCCCAGTAGAGCCACTCCCGGCCGGTGGTTTGCAGCGAAAATAGCCCCAATCCGGCATAAAAGATAAAGCCGATGAACAGCACCGCCGACAGCCGGTTGAAGCGCTGCGCCCCCAGCAGCCCGTACAGAATATGCCCTCCATCAAGCTGGCCGATAGGCAACAGGTTGAGCGCCGTGAAGAACAATGCCAGCGCCCCGGCCAGCAGCACCGGGTAATGGGTTAATTCGTTGGGGTGGGGCAGTCGGGCCGGGTCCGCAAACAGGTATTCGAGGCCCTGATA
Organism: Hymenobacter psychrotolerans DSM 18569; assembly: GCF_900142395.1. Lineage (GTDB taxonomy): Bacteria > Bacteroidota > Bacteroidia > Cytophagales > Hymenobacteraceae > Hymenobacter > Hymenobacter psychrotolerans. Next base: position 91,041 of record NZ_FRAS01000007.1, read on the forward strand.
AAGCAGCGGCTTGGCCAGTGTCAGGCCCTGGCCGCCCTGGTACACGTAGCGGGCATAGTCGGCGCCATATTGCTGATATTCCGGGTGAACCTGAAAGACGTACTCAGCAGGCGGCAGACTCAGAAAGCCGTAAATCAGCACCGGCACGGCCACCAGAAATCCGGCCAGCGGCCCCGCCAGTCCAATATCGAAAAACTCGCGCCGCGAGAAAATCCGGTCCTTGATGCGGATGACAGCCCCGAACGTGCCGATGGTGCTGAACAGGCCCGTGAAAAACGGAATGAAAAAGGGCAGCGAAGCCCGCACACTGTTGCGCCGCGCCGTGAAGTAGTGCCCGAACTCATGCACCGCCAGCACCCCCAGAAACGGCACGGAAAACCACAGCCCCCGCAAAATTTCAGCCTGCGTAAGTGTTGGCGAGCCGAACGTGAAGTTGCCCGTCATCCACTCGGCGCCGGCCAGCGTAGTCGTGAGCAGCGTCAGCAGGAACAGGCCCAGGTGCAGCGCATAGCGGCGCCAGCGCGGTGGCTCGGGCTTCTCGTAGCGGGTAAAGGCGGCCTCAATGTCCTCCAGGGGCGGCAGAGGGCGCGAGGGCGCGTCAGGAAAGGGGAGGGGCGGAGTATTCTCGGTCGGGGAAGGCACGGAGGGCAGCGGGCAGAGCGTCGGTGAGAGTGAGCGGCGGAGCCAGGAACAGCGTGTGCAGCCCCAGCCGGCGGGCCGTTTCTATGTGTTGAAAACTGTCCTCGATGAAAAGAGTTTCTTCGGCTTTCCAGTTCATCTCGCGGAGCGCGTGCCGGAAAATCTCCTCGCCGGGCTTGCGCAGCCCTACCTGCTGCGAGTAGAAGACTCGGTCCAGGCAGTCGGCAATACCGTGCTCGAAGCCGTATTGCGTGCGCAGCACCTGGTTGATCTGCTCAATATGAATCTGGTTGGTGTTGGAAAGTAGCGCCGTCTGGTAGCCCTCGGCGCGCAGCCCGGCAATCAGGGCCAGCCGGTCGGCGGGCACGTCCAGCAGCAGCGCGTTCCATGCAGCGTCCAGCTCCTCGTCGGTGGCGTCGAGCTCGTAGGCCGTGCGCAGCCCGTCGCGGAACTCCTGCGGCGTCAGGCGCCCGGTTTCCATCAGATCAAACAGCTCCGACTGGGCCGCCTGTGTAAACTCGATGGTGCTGCCGTGCCGGTTGAGGCGGCGCATGGCCTCCAGCGTGCGTTGGTAGTCGATGTTGATGATGACGCCGCCGAAGTCGAAGAGCAGATGGGGAAGTTTTCCGGGCATGAAAAGTGAAAAAGGGAGCTGCCGAGCCAGCGAAAGGCAGCGCCTGCTACCGTAGCCGACACTCATTTCACTATTTACTGCGCTCCAATTGCAAATACGGCCACAAACTTCGAAGTTTGCACCGTCGAAATCAATGAAACAAGTAATTGGTTTGGCACCGGGCCTATAGCTCAATCGGTTAGAGCAACTGACTCATAATCAGTAGGTCACTGGTTCGATTCCAGTTGGGCCCACAGTCAAAAACCCGCTTTATACGTGTGTAGGGCGGGTTTTTACATTTTGCCGGTAGCGGGAAAATGTGTTTGGCTGAGTTGATTTGTGGGCGGGGCAACACAACCAGGCCTTCCTATATTCGCCCTGCGCATACGGTGATGGATTTCCACCGCGAACCGCCGAAGCTTCGTGCTTTGCGCTGATGATTCCTACTGAGCGGACAGCCAAGGCGGCTGCCCGGGTAGTTTGTCATATAGTTCGATTATGCTTCACCGTTCCGATTGGTTTCGCCAGCTTCCTGACCCTTTGCGCCGCCTGCAGGCCGTAGCTGCCCTCGTCTTTCTGCTGCGCTGGCTGCTGATTAGTGGGCTGGTTGGGGGCCTGGCCGGGTCGGCTTCGGCGCTGTTTCTGGTGGCGCTTGACTACATGACGGACTGGCGCGAGCTGCAGCCGTGGGTGCTGTGGCTGCTGCCGCTGGCCGGCCTGGGTATCGGGCTGACTTATCACTATGTCGGTGGGCAGGCGGCGCGCGGCAACAACCTTTTACTGGAGCAGATTCACGCACCCCAGGCCCCGATTCCGCTGCGCATGGTGCCGCTGGTGCTGGGCGGTACGCTGCTCACGCACCTCGTGGGCGGCTCGGCGGGCCGCGAAGGAACCGCCGTACAGATGGGCGGCGCGCTGGCCGATCAGCTCACGCGGCTGTTTCGCCTGCGCCCGCGCGACCGGCGCCTGCTGCTGCTGGCGGGCATGAGTGCGGGGTTTGCGTCGGTATTCGGCACGCCGCTGGCCGGCGCGGTGTTCGGGCTGGAAGTGGTGCGGCTGGGCGCTATCCGCTACGACGCCGTGCTGCCTGCCTTTCTGGCCGCCATCAGCGCCGACTTCGTGACGCGGGCCTGGGGCGTGGGACATACCGCGTATCCGCAGCTGGCGGCATTGCCGCTCACGCCGCTGGCGTTTGGCTGCGCGCTGCTGGCCGGGGCGTTGTTTGGAGTGGTGGCCCGGAGCTTCGCTACGCTCACGCACTGGCTGAGCCGGCAGTTCGGGCGTATTTCCTATGCGCTGCTGCGGCCTGTGCTGGGCGGCCTGCTGCTGCTGGCGGTAGTAGGGGCGCTGGGCACCACCCGCTACCTGGGCCTGGGCGTGCCGGTTATCGTGGCCGCGTTTCAGGAGCCGCTGGGCCCTTCGGACTTCATCTGGAAGCTGCTCCTCACAGCCCTGACCCTAAGCTGCGGCTTCAAAGGTGGGGAAGTGACGCCGCTATTTTTCATCGGGGCTACGCTGGGCTCGGCGCTAGCGGTGGTGCTGCCGCTGCCGGTGGCGCTGCTGGCGGCCATGGGGTTTGTGGGCGTGTTTGCGGGGGCGGCCAATACGCCGCTGGCCTGCCTGCTGATGGGCCTGGAGCTGTTTGGGGTGCAGGGAGCCGCGTATCTGGCGCTGGCCTGCGTGGTGTCGTATCTGTTTTCGGGGCACACGGGCATCTACGGCGCGCAGCGCATTGGGCAGGCCAAGCACCTGCGCTTCGGGCGGCAGCAAGACCGGCGCCTGGAAGATCTGTAGCAGCGCAGTGGCGGCCGCAAGCACAAAGCTGTAGGTCGTAAAAGGAATTCTGTACATCCTTTCGGGGCCCGAGTTGGTTATTTGCAGATGAACCGCCGTGTGGCGTCCTCCTGTTTTTCCTTGCCATGAATACCTTGCCTATAACGCCTTCCGCCCCCGGTAGCGGCCCGGTTCCGCCGCTGGCCGCCGGGCCGGGCACCCAAACCGCCACCCTCGACATTGAGGGTATGACCTGCGCCTCGTGCGTGAACGTGGTGGAGCGGGCCCTGAGCCGTACGCCCGGCGTGCAGCGCGCCACCGTGAACCTGGCCACCGAGAAAGCCACCGTCGAGTTTGAGCCGGCCCTCACCAGCCGCGCCGGCCTGCGGGCGGTAGTGGAGCAGGCTGGCTACACCGTACACGAGCCGGCTGCCCAGGCGCAGCCCAGCCCGCTGGCCTCCGACGAAGAACTGGCCCAGCGCAAAGCCGACGCCTATGCCCGCCTCAAGCGCCGCTTTCAGGTGGCCGTGGTGCTGGCCGTGGTTATCATGCCCCTGAGCATGCTCATGCTGTGGCCGGCCCTGATGAGCCACATTTCTATGCCGGTGCTCAACTACGTGCTGCTGCTGCTGACGCTGCCCGTGCTGCTCTATAGTGGCCGCGAATTCTACGTGTCGGCGTGGAACAGCCTGCGCCACCGCACCGCCAGCATGGATACGCTGATTGCCGTGGGCACGGGCGCAGCGTTTCTGTACAGTGTGGCCGCTACCGTGGCGCCCCGCTTCTTCATGGCCCGCGGCCTGATGCCCGACGTGTACTACGATACTACCGCCACCATCATTGCTCTGATTCTGCTGGGCAAGGTGCTGGAAAGCCGCGCCAAGCTCAAAACGTCGGCCGCCATCAAAGCCCTGATGGGCCTGCAGGCCAAAACGGCCCGCGTAATGCGTGGTGGGCAGGAAGTCGATATTCCGATTGAGCAGGTGCTGCCCGGCGACGAAGTGCTGGTGCGGCCCGGCGAGAAGGTAGCCACCGACGGCGTCATGATCAGCGGCCACTCTGCCCTCGACGAGTCGATGCTGACCGGGGAAAGCCTGCCCGTGGAGAAAACGGCCGGCGACGCCGTGTTTGGGGCTACGCTCAACAAAACCGGCGCCTTCCGCTTCCGGGTCACGAAAGTAGGCGCTGAAACCATGCTGGCCCAGATTGTGAAGCTGGTGGAAGAAGCCCAGGGCAGCCGCGCGCCCATTCAGCGCCTCGCCGACAAAGTAAGCGCGGTATTTGTGCCGGTGGTTATCATTCTAGCCATCATCACCTTCGTGGCATGGTTTAATCTGGCCGAACCCGGGCATCGCCTGCCCTTGGCGCTGGTCAATTTCGTGGCCGTGCTCATCATTGCGTGTCCCTGCGCGTTGGGGCTGGCCACGCCCACGGCCATCATGGTCGGGACGGGAAAAGGAGCGGAGAAAGGCGTGCTGATTCGCAACGCTGAGGCGCTGGAAAAGGCCCACGAGGTAGATACCGTGCTGCTCGACAAAACCGGCACTATCACCCGCGGGGAGCCGGCCGTTACGGATTTCGTGCCCGCTGCCGGTGCGTCTGATCCGGGGCTGGTGCTGCAGCAACTGGCCGCCGTGGAGCGGCAGTCGGAGCACCCACTGGCGGAGGCCGTGGTGCAGTACGCCGGACAGCAGGGCGCGGAAATACTGTCGGCTACGGGCTTTCGGGCGCACGAAGGCCGTGGCGCGGAAGCCATGGTAGACGGGCAGGCCGTGCTGATTGGCAACCGTCGGCTGCTCACCGAAAACAATATCCAGCTGACCCCGGAGCTGGAGCAGGCCGCCGCACAGCTGCTCGATCAGGCCAAAACCGTCCTCTACGCGGCGCTCAACGGCCAGGCCGTAGCCCTCTTCGGCGTAGCCGATACCGTGCGCGACTCATCGGCGCAGGCCATCCGACGGCTGCAGAGCGCCGGTATTGAGGTGGTGATGATGACCGGCGACAACCAGCAAACGGCCGCCAAAGTAGCCGGGCAAGTGGGCATCCGGCGCTTTTATGCCGAAGTGCTGCCGCAGGACAAGGCCGGGAAAGTGAAGGAGCTGCAGGCCGAAGGCCGCACGGTGGCCATGGTCGGCGACGGTATAAACGATGCACCCGCGCTGGCCCAGGCAGATATCGGCCTGGCCATCGGCTCGGGCGCTGATGTGGCCATGGAAGCGGCCGGCATCACGCTTATGCGCTCCGATCTGCAGGGCGTGGTCACGGCCATCGAACTGTCGCGGAAAACCATGCGCACCATCCGGCAGAACCTGTTTTTCGCCTTCATCTACAACACGCTGGGCATTCCGGTAGCGGCGGGGCTGCTGTATCCGGTTACGGGCTGGCTGCTCTCGCCCATGCTGGCCGCCGCCGCCATGGCGCTTAGCTCGGTTTCCGTGCTCACCAACTCGCTCCGGCTGCGCGCCGCCCGCGTCTGACCAGTAGCCACATGCTGCTGCCCTTGCGGCGGCTCACCTTCCGTATTTCTTACTTATGGATGCTTCCCAGATTCTCGTCACGCTGGCCGGTAGCGGCCTGATTGGCTTTGTGGTGTGGTTTTTCTTTTTCGCCCCGCACCAGCGCGTAGCGGCTGCCACCAGTGGCGGCATGCAGCAGGTAGACATTCGCGTGAAAGGCGGCTACTCGCCCGATGTAATTGAGGTGGAGCGGGGCCAGCCCGTGCAGCTCCACTTCTACCGCGACGAAGACAACAGCTGTTCCGAAGAGCTGCTGCTGCCCGATTTCAACATCCGCCGGGAGCTGCCGCCCTTCCAGACCACCACCATAGAGCTGCTGCCCCGGCAGGCCGGCACCTACGAATTCAGCTGCGGCATGCACATGCTGCGCGGTCGTCTCGTCGTCAACTAGTAGCTTAGGGCAAGGAAGTCAGGCTGCCTGCGTCCGGGCTTGCGCCGGGCTGATAAGAACCTGCTGATTTTCAGCGCAAGCCCCGCACGAGCTGGGCGGCAGCCGTCTTACTTCCCTGTTAGTTGCATGGCCAAAGGAAACAAGCGCATTTCCATTTCCGACTTAGCGGAGCAGCTGGGGCTGTCTATTTCCACTATTTCCAGGGCCCTGAACAATGCTTCCGACGTCAGTGAAGCTACCAAGCAGCAGGTGTGGGCGCTGGCCGAAAAGCTGAACTATCGGCCCAATACCCTGGCTGCCGCCCTGCGCAAGGGCCGCAGCAACATGCTGGGCGTAATTGTGCCGCACATCAACGGCGCATTTTTTCCGGCCGTAGTGCATGGCATCGAGGAAGTGGCCAGCAAGGCGGGCTTCAGCGTCATGATCTGCCAGTCGAACGAGGAGGAGGCGCAGGAAAAAAAGCACGTGGAAGCCCTGCTAAACGCGCAGGTAGACGGCGTGCTGGTGTCTATGTCGAACACCACGCGCGAGATGAGCCACTTCGAGAAGGTGCGCCATCAGGCCACGCCGCTGGTGTTTTTCGACCGGATGCCGGACCTGCCCAACGCCTGCGGCGTAGTCGTGGACGATTACCGGGGCGCTTATCAGGCTGTGGAGCACCTTATTCGGCAGGGATGCCGCCGGATAGCGCACCTGGCCGGGCCGCAAAGCATCAATACCACCTTCAACCGCCACCGCGCCTACCACGATGCGCTGCTGGCCCACAACCTGCCCTACGACGAGCAGCTGGTGCTGCCGCTGAGCGGCTCCGGCACGGCGGCCGGCGCGGCGGCCATGCAAGAGCTGCTCACCCGCCGCCCACTGCCCGACGCCGTGTTTTCGGCCTACGATTTTGCGGCGGCCGGGGCGCTGCAGGCCCTGGAAGCCCACGGCCTGCAGGTGCCGCACGATGTGGCGCTGGTAGGGTTCAGCAACGAGCCGTTCACGACCATGATCAAGCCGCAGCTGACCTCTATTGACCAGCGCGGGCAATTGATGGGGGAGGTGGCCGTGCAGCTGTTTCTGCAGATCCTGAAGCGCACGGAGTATTTCACCGGGCAGCGCATCGTGCTCAAGCCCACGCTGGTTGTGCGGGGTTCCTCTGTGCGGCAGAAGTAGCGCCCGGCGGCATTCTAACTGATTTTCTGACCCAAAAAAGCGGCCCGGCCGGCTCCTGATGAGCCAGACCGGACCGCCTGTTGCTGCTGGGCGAGGCGCTCGACGGGCCTACCAGTAGAAAGTGTAGAGGCCGGTGAGCAGCGTCACGATGACCAGCGCGCCGATGATGAAGCTGCGCTGCGGCCGGAACATGCTGGCGTCTACTTCCAGGCCGTTGGTTTTCACGCCCCGGCTGGTTTCCACGAGGCTGATAACCACCATGAAAGCCACGCAGATCAGGAACACGAAGCCCATCCGGTCGAGGAAGGGAATTTCGTACAGCCCTTCGGCATTCTTCACCGCAAAGCCCATCGGCGCGAGGAACGACAGGTCGGCGAAGCCAGGCAGCAGCTTCAGAATCACGGACAGCACAAAGCCGCCGATGGTGGCGAAAAGAGCGGCCGAGGAAGTGGTTTTTTTCCAGAAGAAGCCCAGGATGAACATGGCAAAAATACCCGGCGACACAAAGCCCGTGTACTCCTGAATAAACTCGAAACCGCCTTTCTTGTCGATGCCCAGGTGAGGCGCAATCAGTACGCCCAGCACCATGGCCACGACTACGGCAATCTTGCCTACGTTCACCAGCCGCTTCTCCGAAGCCTCCGGGTTGAAGACCTTCTTGTAGATGTCGAGGGTGAAAATGGTGGCAATGGAGTTGGCTTTGCCGGCCAGTGAGGCCACTACGGCCGCCGTGAGGGCCGCAAAGGACAGGCCTTTGAGGCCGCTGGGCAGAATGTTGAGCAGCACGGGGTAGGCACGGTCGGGGTTCAGGTCGGCGCCCGCACCAAACTCGGCCGGGCCGAATACCCCCTGCTTGTAGAGCACGTAGGCCGCAATGCCCGGCAGCACCACAATCACCGGCATCAGCAGCTTGAGGAAAGCGGCGAACAGCAGGCCGGAGCGGGCAGTAGGCAGGTCGGCACCGAGGGCGCGCTGCGTGATGTACTGGTTGCAGCCCCAGTAGTTGAGGTTCACAATCCACATGCCGCCAAGCAGGACCGTGAGGCCCGGCAGCGCGCTGTAGCTGGGGTTTTCCTCATGCAGAATCATGTGGAAGTGGTCGTTGGCCTGCTCACTCATGAGGCGGAAGCCGGAAACCACACCCGACTCGCCGAAGTGGTCGGCTACCAGGTTCAGGGCCAGATAAGTGGTAGCCAGGCCGCCCAGAATCAGGAAAAACACCTGAATCACGTCGGTGAAGCCGATAACCTTCATGCCGCCGAGGGTGATGATGATGGCAAACGCTGCCAGGGCGTAGAGGCAGAAATCAAGGTTGAGGCCCGAAATGCTGCTCACGGCAATGGCCCCGAGGTAGAGAATGGACGTCAGGTTGACCACCACGTAGAGCATCAGCCAGAAAATGGCCATAATCATGGCCACAGTGCCGTTGTAGCGCTGGTGCAGGAACTGCGGCATCGTGAAGATCTTGTTCTTCAGGTACACCGGAATGAAGAAGATGGCCACGATGATGAGCGTCAGGGCCGCCATCCATTCATAGGTGGCAATGGCCAGGCCCATCTTGAAGCCCGAGCCGGACATGCCCACAAACTGCTCGGCCGAGATGTTGGAGGCAATCAGCGACGAGCCGATGGCCCACCACGTCAGGGAGCCTTCGGCCAGGAAATAGTCTTTCGAATCCCCTTCCGCTGTGCCGTCGTGGCCGGTTTTGCGGCGGTAGATCCAGATGCCGTAGCCGGCCACAATCAGAAAGTAGATGAAGAAGACGACGTAGTCGAAGGTAGAGAGCTGGTGCTGCATAGCGGACGTACGGGGAGAAGTAGACACAAACAGGGCGAGGCCGCAGCCTCGCCCTGATGCATGGAAAGCGCCTAAATATAGCGGTTAATCAGGTTCTCCAGGTACTCCTGCTTGCCGCTGCGTACTTCCGGCTCGCCATTCTCGGCGGCATAGTCGCGCAGCTGCTCCAGCGTGAGCTGGCCCTGCTCAAACGCCTGCCCGGCGCCCGAGTCGAACGAGGCGTAGCGCTCCTGCCGGATCTTGCGGTAGTCCGACTTCTGCAGAATGTTGTCGGCAGTGATGAGGGCGCGGGCGAAGATGTCCATGCCGCCCACGTGGGCGTGGAACAGGTCGACCGGGTCGGTGGAGTTGCGGCGGATTTTGGCGTCGAAGTTGATGCCGCCGCCCTGCAGTCCGCCGGCTTCCAGAATCACGAGCATGGATTCGGTCAGCTCGTAGATGTCGTTCGGGAACTGGTCGGTGTCCCAGCCGTTCTGGTAGTCGCCGCGGTTAGCGTCAATGCTGCCCAGCAGGCCCGCGTCAGCGGCTACCTGCAGCTCGTGCTGGAACGTGTGGCCGGCCAGCGTGGCGTGGTTCACTTCCAGGTTCAGCTTGAAGTCGTCGAGCAAATCGTACTGGCGCAGGAACCCGATGACGGTGGCCGCGTCGTAGTCGTACTGGTGCTTGGTGGGCTCCATCGGCTTGGGCTCGATGAAGAACGTGCCGGTGAAGCCGTTGCGGCGGGCGTAGTCTTTGGCCGTGTGCAGGAACTTGGCGAAGTGCTCCTGCTCGCGCTGCATGTTGGTGTTGAGCAGGGTCATGTAGCCTTCGCGGCCCCCCCAGAATACGTAGTTCTCGCCGCCCAGCTCAATGGTAGCATCAATAGCGGCTTTCACCTGCGCCGCGCCGTGGGCCAGCACGTGGAAATCGGGGTTGGTGCTGGCGCCGTTCATGTAGCGGCGGTGCGAGAAGAGGTTGGCCGTGCCCCACAGCAGCTTGAGGCCGGTTTCCTGCTGCTTCTGCTTGGCATACTGCACCATGGTCTGCAGCCGCCGCTCATTTTCGGCAATGTCGTTGCCGTAGTCCACCACGTCCACGTCGTGGAAGCAGTAGTAGGGCAGGTTCAGCTTGGTCAGGAACTCGAAGGCGGCATCCATCTTGGCTTTGGCGCGCGCAATCGGGTCGGAGTTGGTGTCCCAGGGGAAGAGGTGGGTGGCTTCGCCGAAGGGGTCGGCGCCGGAGCCGTTGAACGAGTGCCAGTAGGCCCCGGCGAAGCGCAGCCACTCTTTCATGGGCTTGCCGGCCACTACGCGCTGCTCATCATACCAGCGGAACGCCAGCGGGTTATCGGATTCCAGCCCTTCGAACTGAATCTGCGGGATAGAGGAAAACAGGGAATTCTTTTCAAGCACGGAGCTCATGGCACGAAGTGGTTAGAAGAGTGAAAGGTGTAGTAGGCCCGGCTAGCGGGCAACGGAATCGGGGAGGAGGGCCGGGGCAGCCGGCGGGTGCAGATGGCGCAGCAGCAGCTCTTTCCAGCGCTGATAGCCGGCTTCATAGGCGGCCGTCTGGTGGTCGTCGGGCCGGATGGTGCGCAGCGGCTGCATGTGGTGAAAGGCTTCGGCGGGAGTAGCGTACACGCCCGCCCCGATGCCGGCCCCCAGCGCCGCGCCCACGCTGCCATCGGTCTGGTGTAGCTCCACGGCCAGACCGGTGCTGTTCACGAAAGCCTGCGTGAAAACGTCGCTCAGGAACATGTTGGTGTAGCCGGCTTTCACCACGGTAGGGTGGAGGCCGCCTTCCCTCATCAGATCCAGGCCGTAGCGAAACGCAAACGCCACGCCTTCCTGCGAGGCCCGCAGCATGTGCGCCGGGCCGTGCTGGTTGAGGTCGAGGCCGTGGAAATGCGCGCCAACGGGCTGGTTGGCCAGCATCCGCTCCACGCCGTTGCCGAAGGGCAGGCACAGCAGGCCTTCGGAGCCGGGCGCAATGGCCGCGGCCCGCTCGTTGGCTTCCGGATAGGTTAGCTCGCGGGCCACGGTCTGCCTGGCCCAGCGGTTCATGCTGCCGGTGCCGTTGATGCAGAGCAGCACGCCCAGGCGTTGCTGCTCCCGCGTATGATTAACGTGCGCAAACGGATTCACGCGCGACTGCGCATCCACAAACAGCTGGTCCGTAACGGCGTAAATCACGCCCGAGGTGCCGGCCGTAGCCGCTACTTCGCCGGGCCGCAGCACGTTCAGGGACAGGGCGTTGTTGGGCTGGTCGCCGGCTTTGTAGGTTACCGGAATGCCGGCCCGCAGGCCCAGCTCCTCGGCTACCGTTTCGCGCACGTAGCCGTGCGGCGCAAATACGTCGTGCACCGGCGGAATCAGGCTCTTGTCGAAACCGAAGAAGCCGAACACCTCCTCCGACAGCGCATGGCGCTCAAAATCCCAGAAAATACCTTCCGACAGCGCCGAAATGCTGGTCGTGGACTCGCCCGTGAGCTGCAGCGCCAGAAAGTCGCCGGGCAGCATAATCCTGTCGATGCGGGCGTAGGTGTCGGGCTCGTGCTCTTTCACCCAGGCCAGCTTGGCCGCCGTGAAGTTGCCGGGCGAGTTCAGCAGATGGCGCTGGCAATACTCGGCCCCAATGCCCTGCTGGGCGGCCTCACCGTAGGGCACGGCCCGGCTGTCGCACCAGATAATGGCGTCGCGCAGCGGGTGATGCTCCTTGTCGACTACTACCAGGCCGTGCATCTGGTAGGCAATGCCGATGGCGCCGATGTCCTGCGGGTTGTAGCGCTGCGTGGCGTGGGCGTTGAGAATGGCCTGCCGGGCATCGAGCCACCACTGGCGCGGGTCCTGCTCGGCCCAGCCCGGCTGCCGCGTCAGAATCTCACGCTCCGTCTCGGGGTAGCTCACCGACGCCAGACACTGCTGGGTCTGGGCATCTACCACCGATACTTTAATGGACGAAGTGCCGAGGTCTATTCCGAGGAGAAGCATGGGAAATTGCGGGTAGAAGTAGGAGGGAAGCGGTGGCTGTGGTCGTTACTCGATGCGAAACCAGTCGATGTCGGCGTTGCCGGAGTCGTTGAACCTGGCGGCGCGGGTGCAGAACAGGCCCACTTTGGCCCCAATCCATTTGCCCTCCACAGCCTGAAACTCGGTGCCCAGCGGCTGGAACTGCTGCCCGTCGGAGCTGTAGCTGAACTGGCACTTGGCCCCCGGCTTCACGGCCACGCGCAGGTATATTGGTTGGTTGGGCTGCGGCACGGCTACCGGCGCCGTGGTGGTTTCGGGGCTGCCTTTATCGGCTTTGCGGCACACGCTCTGGCTGAGCTGCAGCTTGCCGCCCACGTTGGTCAGCGAGATATAGGCGTAGTCGAGGCCCATCATCACCAGTCCCAGCTTCTCGCCCCCGGCCCGCGACTGAAACGTGAGCTTGGTGGTGGCGGTGAAAGTTTCGGCGGGGAGCTTTTGCAGCAGCAGGTTGGGCAGCTGCCACAGGTTTTTGTAGTTCTCGGGCAGCGGCATGGCGTACAGGCGCAGGTAGCCCAGCGGCCCGTTCAGAAACGCCCAGTAGTCCTGCGGATTGGCGTGCCACTGCCACTGCAGGCCCAGTTGGTTGCTGCTAAACTCATCGGAAGTGGCGGGCGTGGCCAGCGGCTGGGCTTTGCCTTTGATGCGAGGTTTCCGATACGTCAGCACGGGCTGGCCTTTGCCGTCGCCGTCCGCGTCTTCGCCAATCACCGGCCAGTCGTTTTTCCAGACCATCGGCTGCAGATGCACGACGCGGCCGTAGGGGCCCTGGTCCTGGAAGTGCAGAAACCAGTCCTCGCCGGTGTTGGTATCGACCCAGGCGCCCTGGTGCGGGCCGTTGATGGGCGTTTTGCCCTGGTCCATCACAATCCGCTCTTCGTAGGGGCCATACACGCTTTTGGAGCGCAGCACCAGCTGCCAGCCGGTAGGTACGCCGCCGGCCGGCGCGAAAATGTAGTAGTAGCCGTTGCGCTTGTAGAACTTGGGACCTTCCAGCGTCGGATGCGCCGCGTGCCCGTCATACACCAGCGCATCGGGGCCGTGCTGGCTCAGGCCGTCGGCTGCCATCGGCGAAACTGCCAAGATGGTTTTGATGCCGGCCCGGGAACCCGCGAAACCGTGCACGAGGTAAGCTTTGCCATCCGTGTCCCAAAGCGGGCAGGGGTCAATCCAGCCGCTGGCCTCCTTGATGCAGACCGGCGTCGACCAGGGCCCGGCCGGGTTCTTCGCCTTGGTCACGAAGATGCCTAGGTCGGGGTCGGGGTAATAGATGTAGAATTCCTTGTTGTGGTAGCGCAGTGCCGGGGCCCAGACGCCGTTGCCGTGCTGCGGCTCGCGGTAGCGCAGTTTCGGCAGCTGCTCCTGAAAAGCCGCGCCAATAAGCGTCCAGTTCACCAGGTCGCGGGAGTGGAGAATCTGCAGGCCCGGGGCGGAGTTGAAACTGGAGGAAGTCAGGTAGAAGTCATCGCCTACCCGAATGGCATCGGGGTCAGAATAGTCGGCGTACAGCACGGGATTTTTGTAGCTGCCGTTGCCTAAGTCCGGCACCCACACTTTCGATAGGCTTGTCTGGGCCTGGCTTGCAGCAGGGGAAAGCATAGCCACTACCAGCCAGCAAAGACAGATGGCCGAAATAGAGAGAAGGCGCTGAAAGGGTGATTTGAACGTCATAGAGGTGGTAGGTGGAAGTCGGCAGCAAGGTCCGAAACGCAACCCACGTCTTAGGCTGAAGCAAATATAAAGTTTTCGGAAACGTTTCCGCTATGACGCGTGATTTTTTGTAAAAAAGCATCTTGAGTGGGTCGCACGCGTCCGGAAACGTTTCCGAATTAGTTTAAAAGTAAAGTCTGGATAGAAGAACCCTATCGGATCCAGCAGAGCTGTTGGCTTACTTGTACTGAGTAATTCATAAGGTAGAATCGTTGATTTGTGCGATATATGCCGCGTTTAGTGTCTGCTACCTTTACAATAACGTATGTTTCTTTGTAGGAATAAATGCTTGCACGTATGAAACCAATAGAATCGTCTGCTTTGGCTCTTCTGGATCTGCGGTGTCCCCGCTGCCACCAGGGCAACCTATTCTCAGCGCGGGCTTACTCTACCAGATTTGCGGAAATGCCGGCTCACTGCCCCGTCTGTAATGTCGCCTACGAACCCGAGCCCGGATTCTACTGGGGGGCCATGTTCGTGAGCTACGCGTTTTCAGTGGCCATTTTTGCGCTCGGCGGTGTCATCTGCTATTATCTGCTCAACGACCCCGATGTGTGGGTATATGTGCTCACCGTTGCTCTTATTGTTGTAACTACAATGCCTTTGGTGCTGCGCTACTCGCGTGCTCTTATGCTGTATCTGTTCGGTGGCATCCGCTACAATCCGCGCTACGGCAGCACTGCCCGCAACGACTCCGCCCCGCCCCGCTAGCCCAGCACAAGCAAGTCAGCTACAGAAAGGCCGCCATGCCCCGATTACCCTTCCAGGTAGCGGCGTGGCGGCCTTTCTGTAGCTTGCGCAGGAAACCAAGTGGTAGCTGCACGCCACTGGAAATGCCTCCGTATGAAAACGCCTGCTTTGCCGGTTCTGGCGCTGGACACTTTTCCGCACAAGCACAGCGCCCGGCAATACTACATAGAGCGGCTGGAGGTGCACGTGGGCCGGTTCCCGATAGTGCACGAGCCGCATGCCCACGACTTCTACCTGTTGCTTTATGTTACGCACGGCCAAGGCAGCCATACCATCGACCTGATAACGTATGACTTGCAGCCGGGAAGCCTGTTCTTTGTGGTGCCCGGTCAGGTGCATTCCTGGCAGCTGCCCGCCGATGCGCAAGGCTATATTCTGTTCTTCTCCGCCGGGTTCTACTTGCAGCAATACGCCGCAACCCGGCTAACCGAGTACCCGTTTTTCAATCCGGCCCACCAGCCAGTGCTATATCTGCCGCCCGATGAAGCCGATATTCTGACGCTTTTTCGGCGCATCTATACCGAAGAAGAGGCGCAGGCCCCCAACCACGCGGTGGTAGTAAGGGCCTACCTGTTTCTGATACTGGAGCTGGCCTCCCGCTCGTATGCCGGCGCTTTGCAGGCCCAGACTACGTACGGGCTGCTGCAGGTGCGCGAGTTTGGCCTGCTGCTCAACCAGTACTTTCGCGCCGAGAAAACGGTGCGCTACTACGCCGGGCGGCTGCACCTCACGCCCAATCATCTGAATGCTATTTGCCGGCGCATTCTCAACAAAACAGCCAGCCAGCTCATCCACGAGAGAGTAGTGATAGAGGCCAAACGGCTGCTGAGCCACTCGGCACAGACGGTAACGCAGGTTGCAGACGCACTGGGCTTCGACGATGCATCGTATTTCGCGCGCTACTTCCGCAAGTACACAGGCTCGGCGCCGGAAGCCTTCCGCCAGCAACTGCCTTAGCTGAGCAAGACCGGCCCATGTAAGGGGGCGTGTCTATCGGTCTGAGCCCTTTACTGTAGTATAGCACTATTCTAAGCGCGTATGATTCCGAAACTGAGAGGAAGAATGTGCCGGCTGCTTGTATAGGAAGGCCGCGGCTCTAAGTGGTTATATTGTTTTCGGGAATAGTTCAGTATATCAGCTAGTTGTATCGTGGTGATTGACTGTTTACACCACACGGTATTGCTGAATCATTTGTAGAATATTTTATCTCAAAATGTAAATTTGTTATATTTATTATTGTTTAAAGAATAAAAAATTGTTTATTTGTCCTGTAACCGCTCCTCTTCTCTCTACCGTTCCCGCTTCTTGCCTGGTAGTAACCTCTACTTATGCCGCACCCACATGGAACGCTACAGACACTACACGGATTCCTCACGCGTTGCCCTGCTACTGGCTGACGTACTGCTCATTTATGGCGCCTTTCGTCTGGCTGGCCGTATCTGCCTCGACAATTGGTCTTTCGCCAATTACTACCCGTACTTCTTCGTCATTTTCGTGCTGCTCTGGTGGATTTTGTCCGGGCAGTACGCCAATATCTACCGCGTCGACCGGCTCATCACGTATCCGGAGAAGCTGCTGTATCTGATCCGGACTTTTCTGCTGCACGCTGCCATTGTATTGCTGGCCGTAGTAGCTGGCCAAATGAAGTGGCCACCGGCGCAGTATCTGTTTTCGGTGTACAGCCTCTCAATGATTGGAGTAGTGTCGGGGCGCTTCCTGATTACGTTTCTCAACCGTGCTTACTACCAGCATGTTGCGAAGGCCAGCAGCCGCTTCGTGATTGTGGGTACCAGTGAAAGCAGCCAGGAACTTTACCATTTTCTGGCTTCCCACGACCCGGTTGGCAACAGGTTTATGGGCTTCTTCTCCGACGAGCCGGCTTCCCCCGGCCTGAAGCCGATGCTGCGCGGAAGAATAGCTGAGCTGCAGGACTATTGCCTGCGCGAGGAAGTAAACGACATCTATTTCACGCTGCCGCTGGACCGCCGGCAGCTTATCGAAGAAATATCTCAATTCGCCGACGAGCATTTTCTGGCATTTCGCATTGTGCCGGACTTCAAGGGCACTATGCGCAAAGACGTGAACGTGTATTTCTATGACCACCTGCCCATCCTGACCATCCGGCACGAGCCTTTGGGTATCCGTACCAATCAGGTGCTCAAGCGCCTCTTCGATATTGCGTTTGCCGGGCTGGTGATTACGCTGGCTTTCCCAGTGATTATGCCGCTGCTGGCCCTTATCATCAAGCTGGATTCGCCAGGGCCGGTGTTTTTCAAGCAGATGCGCCCTGGCAAGCGCAACCAGTTGTTTCCGTGCTACAAGCTGCGCACCATGCGCACCGACCACGGCCGCACCGAGCTGCAGGCCACCAAAAACGACGTGCGCGTGACCCGGGTGGGCCAGTATCTGCGCAAGTACAACCTCGACGAGCTGCCGCAGTTTTTCAATGTGCTGCTCGGCCATATGTCGGTGGTAGGGCCGCGCCCCAACATGATTTCGCAGCTGGAAGAATACAGCAAGCACATCCGCACCTATCAGTTGCGCCACGCCGTCACGCCCGGCATCACGGGCTACGCGCAGGTGAACGGCTACCGCGGCGAAACCCGGGAGGCCGGCACCATGGAAAAGCGCGTGGAATACGACCTGAAATACGTGGAAAACTGGTCGTTTGGGCTGGATCTGAAAATTATCGGGCAAACCGTCTGGAACATGGTGCGCGGCGAGAAAAACGCCTACTAAACGTCGCCTGGTCCGGTAGTTACGCTACTTCTCCTTTATAGAGTGCATCAGAATGCTTCCTAAACGCTACGTGCTGGACTCGCGCATCTCTACCGGCACGGCCCCGGAGTTTGTGGATGCCATTCTGCGGCTGGGAGAAGCGCGCTGTTCGGCGTACGTCTGCTTTACCAACGTGCACATGCTGGTGGAAGCTCACTCAAATCCCGGCTTCCAGCAGGTGCTGAACCATGCCGCCATTGCAGCCCCGGATGGCAGTCCGGTGGCGGCGGCGGTTGGCTGGTTCAACCGGGGGCAGCGGCAGGAGCGGGTAGCCGGTATGGACCTGCTGCCCGCCCTGCTCGCCGAAGCCGCCCGGCGGCAGCAGTCGGTGTATTTCTACGGCACTACCGAGCAGGTGCTGGAGGCTATTGTGGCCCGGGCCCGGCACGAGCTGCCCGGCCTGCGCGTAGCCGGCACCTACGCCCCGCCGTTTCGGCCTCTCTCGCCCGAAGAAGACGAGGCCGCAGTAGCAGCTATCAACGCCGCCGACCCTGATCTGCTGTTTGTAGCCCTGGGGTGTCCGCGCCAGGAAAACTGGATGGCCAGCCATCGGGGGCGCATCCGGGCCTGTATGCTGGGAGTGGGCCAGGCCTTTCACGTATATGCCGGGCTGGAGCGCCGCCTGCCGGTGTGGGCGCGGCGCTTATGGCTGGAGTGGGCCTACCGGCTTTGGCTGGAACCCCAGCGGCTCTGGCGCCGCTACCTCACCACCAATACTCGCTTCGTGTATTTCGTGCTGCGCCGCGCTATAGCCCAATACGCGGGCCGACCCCATCACCAGCGAATAGTAGTATAGTTTTTAAAATAAATAATAATTTTTATTGATATTATTATAGTAATTGCTATCTTTCGTTAGCCCAAAGTAAAAGGGCCGCCAATAGCACAGCCTCTGATCAGGAAGTAGAGTTTTCTTCGGTCTTGTTCCCCTCAATTTTTTTGTACGTATGAAAGCGGTAATTCTGGCGGGGGGCTATGGCACCCGCATAAGCGAAGAAAGCGGCGTGCGGCCCAAGCCCATGGTAGAAATAGGCGGCAAGCCTATTCTGTGGCACATCATGAAAATCTATGCCCACCACGGCATCCGCGACTTTGTGATTTGCTGCGGATATAAGGGGCACATGATCAAACAGTACTTTTCCGATTACTTCCTGCACAACGCCGACGTCACGTTTCGGATGGACCGCAACGAGATGCAGGTGCACCGCAACAACACCGAGCCCTGGAACGTGACGCTGGTAGATACCGGCCAGGAAACAATGACCGGCGGCCGCCTGCGCCGCGTGCGCGAGTACCTCGACGACAGCACGTTCTGCCTGACCTATGGCGATGGAGTAGGGGACGTAAATATCCGGGAGGCCATCCGCTACCACCGGCAGCAGGGCACATTGGCCACCCTCACGGCCGTGCGCCAGCCCGGCCGGTTCGGGGTGTTCAACCTGCACGACCATTCCGGGCAGGTTGAAAGCTTCACCGAGAAGCCCGAAGGCACCGAAACGCCCTGGATTAACGGCGGCTTCTTCGTGCTGGAGCCGGCGGTGCTGGACTACATCGACAGCGACGACACCATGTGGGAAAAAGCGCCGCTGGAGCGCCTCGCTACAGAAGGGCAGCTGGCCGCCTTCCGGCATACCGGCTTCTGGCAGCCCATGGATACCCTGCGCGACCGAAACATGCTGGAAGAGCTCTGGCAGAAAGGCCAGGCGCAGTGGAAAGTATGGGGCACTGCCCCCGAGAGTACCGCGCCCGACCCCGTGCTGGCCGAAATTCTGGCCACGCCCGTGCTGGCACCCGCCGGCCAGCGGGTGGCCGCGCCCACCATTATGCCGGCCGGCTAAATCCACTCTTTTCCTGCTGTAAGAAGTCCGGCTCAGCCCCGCAACGGAGGCTGCTGGGGCAGTCCATGTTCTTTCCGGTAGCAGGCGCTACCCACAATCTACTTCCCGAAGTCTTATGAACCGCATCCTCATTACTGGCAACATGGGCTACGTCGGGCCCGGCGTTGTGCGGCACCTGCGCCAGCAGTTTCCTCAGGCCGAGCTGATTGGCTACGACATGGGTTTTTTCGCGCACTGCCTGACCGGCGCCGCACGGCTGCCGGAGTCGCGGCTGGACCGGCAGATTTTCGGGGATGTACGCCACCTGCCCACCGACATGCTGCAGGGCGTGGATGCCATTGTGCACCTCTCGGCCATCAGCAACGACCCCATGGGCCAGACCTACGAGGACGTAACGATGGAAGTAAACCACCGGGCCGGCATCTGGCTGGCGCGCCGGGCCAAAGCCGCGGGCGTGCGGACCTTTGTGTTTGCCAGCTCCTGCAGCATCTACGGCGCCGGCGGCGAAGGTGCCAAAACCGAAACGTCGCAGGTGAACCCGCTTACGGCCTATGCCCGCTCCAAAGTGATGAGCGAGCAGGACCTCAGCACACTCGCCGACAACGACTTCTGCGTGACCTGCCTGCGCTTTGCTACGGCCTGCGGCTGGAGCGACCGGCTGCGCCTGGACCTGGTGGTGAATGATTTTGTGGCGGGCGCCGTAGCATCCGGCAACATCACCATTCTGAGCGACGGCACTCCCTGGCGGCCGCTGATTCATGTGCAGGACATGGCCCGTGCCATAGAATGGGCCCTGCACCGCCCTGCCAGCCACGGCGGCGCGTTCCTGGCCATCAATACCGGCTGCGACGCCTGGAACTACCAGGTGCGCGACTTAGCCCACGCCATTGCTGAAATCATTCCGGGAACTGAGGTGAGCCTGAACGCCGCCGCGCCGCCCGACAAACGCTCCTACCGCGTCGATTTCAGCCTGTACCGCGACCTGGCTCCGGAGCATCAGCCGCTGCGCACCCTGCGCGACACTATCAGCGAGCTGCGCGACGGCCTGCTGGCTATGAACTTCCGCGACGCCTCGTTCCGCTCGTCGCAGCTGATGCGCCTGCGCGTGCTGACCAGCCTGCGCGAGTCCGGCGAGCTGACCGATGACCTGACCTGGGCGCAACCGGCTACCGTGCCGGCCGCAGTGCCCGCCGCCGTGCTCGTCTAGCCGTTTCTGCCTCTCTTCTCTCCACCGTACGCCTACCTGCTTAATGACCTCCCGTATGATTTTCACCGAAACCGAACTGCCCGGCGCCTTCATCATTGATGTAGAACGCATGTCTGATGAGCGGGGATTTTTCGCCCGTTCCTGGTGCGAAGATGAGTTTGCGGCTCACGGCATTCTGATGCCCCCTTTGCAGGCCAACGTTTCTTCCAATCCGAAGAAGGGCACGTTGCGCGGCATGCACTTTCAGCTGGCACCCCACGAGGAAACCAAGCTGGTGCGCTGCACCCGCGGCGCTGTCTACGATGTAATTGTGGACCTGCGCGAAGAGTCGCCGACCTATGGGCAGTGGCTGGGCGTGGAGTTGACGGCCGACTCGTTCCGGATGCTGTTCGTGCCGGCGCGCTTCGCCCACGGCTTCCTGACCCTCACCGACGACTCCGACGTGTGCTACCAGGTGTCGGCCAAATATGCGCCCGGTTCGGAGCGGGGGCTGCGCTGGGACGATCCGGCCATTGGCATCAAGTGGCCCATGAAGCCGGTGCTGATATCGGAGAAGGACCGCAGCCACCCGGAATTTCGCCTCCGGGTGCCAGCCGAGCAGGTCGAGAGCTGAGGCGCTGCTGACTGCTGTAGTGCGCGGGGCGGCCTTGCCTCGTGGCTGGTTCCACTTCCCAACTAACGCAACGTATGATTCTCATTGATAAAGCACTGGAAAAGCGGCAGCGCGACGGCAACCCCATTCGGGTAGGCATGATTGGCGCGGGGTTTATGGCCCGGGGCGTAGCCCGCCAGATCTGCTGCTATGTGCCCGGCATGGAGCTGGTGGCCATTGCCAACCGCACGCCCGAGCGCGCCCGGGCCATCTATGCCGAAGCCGGCGTGACGGCAGTGCACGAAGTAGCCTCGGTAGCGCAGCTGGAAACCTGCATTGCGCTGGGCCAGCCGGCCATCACCGACGATGCGCTGCTGCTGAGCCGCGCCGCCGGAATCGACGCCATTATTGAAGTAACCGGCGCCGTGGAGCACGGTGCCCATGTAGTGCTGGAAGCCATCCGGCACGGCAAGCACATTATTCTGCTCAATGCCGAACTGGACGGCACGGTAGGCCCTATTCTGAAAGTGTACGCCGACCAGGCCGGCGTGGTCTACTCCGTGGCCGATGGCGACCAGCCGGGCGTAACGCTCAATCTGGCGCGTTTCGTGAAGGGGCTGGGCGTAACGCCGGTGCTGTGCGGCAACATCAAAGGCCTGCACGACCCGTACCGCAACCCCACCACGCAGGAAGGCTTTGCGCGGCAATGGGGCCAGAACCCGAGCATGGTAACCAGCTTCGCCGATGGCAGCAAAATCAGCTTTGAGCAGGCCGTAATTGCGAATGCGCTGGACATGCGCGTGGCGCGGCGCGGTATGCTGGGGCCCACTGTAGAGCCGGGTACGCCCATCAGCAAAGCTGCCGAGTGGTACCCGCAGGAGCTGCTGCTGAGTGGCGGCCCTGGCATTGTCGATTACGTAGTGGGCGCCGAGCCCGGCCCCGGCGTGTTTGTGCTGGGCACCATCGATGACGCGGTGCAGCAACACTACCTCAAGCTCTATAAGCTGGGGCCCGGGCCACTCTACTGCTTCTACACGCCCTATCACCTCTGCCACTTCGAAACGCCGACTACCGTAGCCCGCGCCGTGCTGTTTCAGGATGCGGCGCTGGCCCCGGCCGGCCCCATGCGCGTGGAAGTCGTGACGGCCGCCAAAATACCGCTCTTCGCCGGGCAGGTGCTCGATGGTATCGGGCACTACCACACCTACGGGCTGGCCGAGAATGCCGACGTTACGCAGCGCGAAAACCTGCTTCCTATCGGGGTGGCCGAAGGCTGCACGCTCCGCCACGATGTGGAGCGCGACCAGGTGCTAACCTACGACGACGTTATGCTACCCGAAGGCCGCCTCATCGACCGGCTGCGCGCCGAGCAGGCAGCGCACTTCCAAACTCCGCTCTTCACTTTCCCCGTTCCCTTGCTTGCCGAACCTCCTACTTTGCTGCGTTGAGGAATCTGCGCTGCAGTTTCGTCCCGTTTTCTACCCAACCACATGTACGCCCTGTCCGCTCCCAGTACGGCTGCCCTCTCTGAGGGAACGGCCGTAGAATGTACTCCCGCGCCCCGCGCCAGCCGGCCTAAGCCAGTTGAGCCCCCGGCCAGCCCCTGCCGCTTCTGCGGTGCCCCCCTCGACGTGACATTTGTGAACCTGGGGACCTCGCCGCTGTGCCAGCACCATGTGCGGCCCCACCAATACAACCACGCCGAAGCCTTCTATCCGCTGCATGCGCGTGTATGCCGGGCGTGCTTCCTGGTGCAACTGGATAAGTTCGTTACCTCAGAGCAGATTTTCCAGGACGACTACGCCTATTTCTCTTCGTATTCGGCCTCCTGGCTCCGCCATGCCAGCCGCTACACCGACATGGCAACTGCCCGCTTCGAGCTTGATGCCGACAGCCAGGTTGTGGAAGTAGCGTCCAATGACGGGTACCTGCTGCAGTATTTCGTGGCAAAAGGCATTCCGGTGCTGGGAATAGAGCCCGCCCGAAATGTGGCCGAAGTGGCCCGGGGCAAGGGCATCGATACGCTGGGGCGGTTCTTTGGGTGCGAAACGGCGCAATATGTAGCCGCTACCACCGGCCAGGCCGATTTGCTGCTCGGCAACAACGTGCTGGCTCACGTGCCCGATATCAACGACTTTGTGGCGGGTATGAAGCTGCTGCTCAAGCCTGAGGGTGTGATAACCATGGAGTTTCCGCATCTGCTGCGCCTGATGGAAGGCAACCAGTTCGACACCATCTACCACGAGCATTTCAGCTACCTGTCGTTCTACACCGTGGAGCTCATTTTTGCCCATCACGGCCTCACGCTCTTTGATGTCGAAGAACTTTCTACGCATGGCGGCTCGCTCCGCATCTTCGCCCGCCACACCGGCGCGGCAGGCTGGCCCGTGAGCGAGCGGGTAATGGAGCTGCGCGCACGGGAGGTGCAGGACGGTATCACAAGCCTGGCTTCCTATGCTGACTTCGAGGAGAAGGCCAAGGAAACCAAGCGCAAGCTGCTGGAATTTCTGATAGACGCTAAGCGCCGGGGCAAAACGGTGGTGGGGTACGGGGCTCCCGGCAAAGGCAATACCCTGCTCAATTATTGCGGTATTCACACTGATTTCCTGGACTATACGGTAGATGTAAGCCCGCACAAGCAGGGCAATTTCCTGCCCGGTACCCGCATTCCTATCTGCCACCCCGACCTGATCTTCGAAACCCGGCCCGACTACGTGCTCATTCTGCCCTGGAACCTGCGGGAGGAAATAATGGAGCAGATGGCCGGCATTCGGAAATGGGGCGGCCGGTTTGTGGTGCCCATTCCGGAAGTGCTCATCTACGCCTGAACCCGAGTTAGGCTGCTACTCCGGCACACGCAAGCACCCCAATTCTTCCTCTGAACTGCCTCAGATTCAGCAGATGCCACACCTCACCACTCCAGAAGCTCCGGCAGCCTTGTCTGCTAGCCTGCAAACAGGCGCTCAGCTGCATGCGCTGCTGGAGCGGCTGTTTCCCATCTGCCGCAGCATCACCGGCGACGGGGTGCGCCAGACGCTGGCCGTGGTGCAGGAATATCTGCCTGATCTGCAGGTCCATGAAGTGCCCAGCGGCACCCCCGTGCTCGACTGGACAGTGCCCGCCGAGTGGAACATCCGGGATGCCTGGGTGAAAAATGCTGCCGGCGAGCGGGTCATCGACTTTCAGCAGCACAGCCTGCATGTGCTGGGCTACAGCACCCCGGTGCGGGGCTGGTTTTCGCGGCAGGAACTGGAGCAGCACTTGTTTTCGCTGCCCGAGCAGCCCACCCTGATTCCGTACCGCACCAGCTACTACCAGCCGGGCTGGGGCTTCTGCCTTAGCCACGAAGCCCGGCTGGCCTTGTCCGATGAATACTACGAAGTGTGCATCGACAGCACCCTCGACGAGCACGGCTCCCTGACTTATGGAGAACTGGTGCTGCCGGCGACGGTGGCAAGGGAAGAAGCCGCTGGGGAAGTGCTGCTCTCGTGCCACTGCTGCCATCCGTCGCTGGCCAACGACAATCTGTCGGGGCTGGTGGTAGCCGTGGCGCTGGCCGGGTACCTGGCCCGGCAGCCGCGCCGCTACGCCTACCGCTTCGTGTTTGGGCCGGGCACTATCGGCAGCATTACGTGGCTGGCCCGCAACCCAGAGGCCGTGGCCCGCATCCGGCACGGGCTGGTGCTGACACTGTTGGGCGGGCCGGGAGATTTCACCTACAAGCAAAGCCGCCGCGGCACTGCCGCCACGGACCAGGCCGTGGCCCTGGCCCTGCGCGATAGGGCCGCTGCGCACCACATACGGCCGTGGCTGCCCTACGGCTATGATGAGCGCCAGTACTGTTCGCCGGGGTTCAATCTGCCGGTAGGCTGCCTGTCGCGCACGCCCTTTGGCGAGTTTGCGGAGTACCATACCTCTGCCGACAATCCGTCCTTTGTCCGGCCCGGGCAGCTGCAGCAAGCCCTGGAGCTGGTGCAGCAGATTTGCCGGGTTTTTGAGCACAACCGAACCTACCGCAACCTCAGGCCCTACGGCGAGCCGCAGCTGGGCCGCCGGGGGCTGTACAAAGGAGTGGGGGGCGGCTCTGAGGGCCAGCAGTGGCAGATGGCCCTGCTCTGGGTGCTGAGTCTGTCTGACGGCGAGCATAGTTTGCCAGCCGTAGCCGAGCAGTCGGGCCTGCCTTTCGAACTGCTGCACCGCGCCGCCCAGTCCCTGGCTGCCACCGATTTGCTGGAGCCGGTTTAGGCTTCGTTTCACTTGCGCCACGCGCCTGACCTATGAAAACCGAACTGCCACTCACCGCCGACTTTCAGCCTCCATCGGTACTGCCAGCGGAGCCGGATTTTTCGGGCTCGGTGGCGCTGGGCGCCCGTTTCCATGCCGCCATACCGGGTGGGGCGCACACCTACGCCAAAGGCGACGACCAGTTTCCCGAACAGATGGCGCCCTACATCGTGCGGGGTGCCGGCTGCCGCGTCTGGGACGTAGATGGCAACGAGTTCATAGAGTTTGGGGCCGGACTGCGCTCCGTAACTCTGGGCCATGCGTATGCGCCGGTGGTGGCGGCCGCGCGGCAGCAGCTGGAACTGGGCGTGAATTTTGGGCGGCCGGCGGTGCTGGAGCTGGAAACAGCCGAAGAGTTTCTCGACTTCACGCGGGCCGGCGACATGGTGAAATTCGCTAAAAACGGCTCCGATGCCACCAGCGCCGCCGTGAAGCTGGCCCGCGCCTACACTGGCCGCAGCCTGGTAGCCATCTGCCACGACCACCCGTTTTTCTCCGTCGATGATTGGTTTATCGGGACTACGCCGCTACGCGCGGGCATTCCGGCAGCCATCAGCAGCCTGACCGTCAGCTTTTTCTACAACAATCTGGCTAGCGCCGAAGCACTGTTTGCCCATTATCCTAGCCAGATAGCCTGCCTGCTGCTGGAAGTGGAGAAAGACGTGCCCCCGGCCCCCGGCTTTCTGCAGGGCCTGCGCCGCCTCTGCGACCGGGAAGGCGCAGTTCTCATCTTCGACGAAATCATCACCGGGTTTCGCTGGCACAACCAAGGGGCGCAGGCCTGCTACGGGGTTCGCCCAGACCTGAGCACCTGGGGCAAAGCCCTGGCCAACGGCTTCAGCCTGGCGGCCCTTTCCGGCCGGCGCGAACTGATGGAACGCGGCGGCCTGCACCACCCGCACGACCGGGTGTTCCTGCTTTCCACCACGTACGGCGCCGAAACCCACGCCCTGGCTGCTGCCCGCGCCGTGCTGCACGAATACCAGACACAGCCCGTGGTAGATGCGCTATGGCAGACGGGCCGGCAATTGGCGGAAGGCCTGCGCCAGGCGGCGCAGGAGCAGGGAGTGGCGGAGCAAGTACAGGCCGTCGGCCAGCCCTGCTGCCTCGTCTACACCACCCGCGCCGCCGATGGACAGCATTCGGCGGCCTTCAGGACGCTGTTTCTGCAGGAAACGCTCCGGCGCGGCCTGCTGATGCCTTCGCTCATCGTCAACTATTCCCACACGCCGGCCGTCATCAACGAAGTGCTGGAGCGGCTCTACGATGTGCTGGGAGTGTACCGGCGTGCCCTCGAAGACGGCGTGGAGCAGTATCTGCGCGGCGCTCCGGTAAAATCGGTATACCGCCCCCGAAACTAACGGCGCGGTCAGAGCAGTCTGGCTCACTTTTTCTGCGGTGGTGCACTTGTTGGCCCTCCGCTTCTACGTACTAATACCTCCGGCTTCTATGCTACGCATCCTGCTCATCCACAACTTCTACCAGCAGCCCGGCGGCGAAGATGCCGTGTTTCGGGCCGAGTGTGCGTTGCTGCGGGCAAATGGCCATGCAGTCGAGACACTGGAATTTCATAATACCGATATAGAAACCGGCGCGCTGGGCAAGCTGCGGGCGGGGCTGCTGGGCTTCTACAACCCGGGTAGCGCCCGCCGCCTGCGAACGGCTGTTGCGGCGTTTCGGCCCGATGTCATTCATATCCACAATCTGTTTCCGGTAGGTTCCCCAGCCCTTTTGTGGGCTGCCCACGCGGCCGGCGTACCCGTCGTGATGACCTTGCACAACTACCGGCTCATCTGTCCCGGCGCGTTGCTTTACACCGATGGCAAGCTGTATGAGGCCAGCGTGCACCGGCTGTTTCCGTGGGATGCCGTTCGGCGTAAACTCTACCGCAACTCGGCAGTGCAGACGGCAGCGGTGGCCGCCATTACGGGGCTGCACAAGCTGCTGGGCACCTGGCGCTGGGGCGTGCGCCGCTATATCACGCTCACGCAGTTTGCCCGGCAGCGCTACCTCGATTCGTCGCTGCGGCTACGGCCGGAGCAGGTAGTGTATAAGTCTAATTTCCTGGTTGAGCCAGCGCCGGTGGCTTCTGCTGCCCGGCGGGCGAATCATTTGCTGTTTGTGGGCCGGCTCTCCCCGGAAAAGGGGCTGCACACCCTGCTGGCCGCCGCCGCCGCGCATGCGCTACCTCTGGTAGTGGTAGGCGACGGCCCCCTGCTCGCCGAAGTAGAAGCATGCGCCGCCGCTACTCCTTCGGTGCAGTATGCCGGCCCCGCCGATGCCGCCGGCGTGGCAGCGGCTATGCGCCACTGCCGGGCGCTGGTGATGCCGTCGGAGTGCGTGGAAGGCATGCCCATGGTTGTGCTGGAGGCGTTTGCTGCGGGCACGCCGGTGCTGGCAGCCCGGCGGGGTGGCCCCGGCGAAATGGTCAAGCCGGGCAGTAATGGCCTGTTGTTTGAGCCCGGCGACGCGGAAGGCCTTGCCCAGGCCGCTCATTCCCTGCTAGCTGATGCCGAGCTGGCCCGCCGGCTGGGCGAAGGTGGGCGCGCCAGCTATGAGGCGCTGTATACGCCCGCCCGCAACTATGCCCGCCTGCTCAGTATCTACCAGGAAGCAGTAGCAGAAGCGGCCGGCTCCGGTGCCCTGGCCGACACGGCCCACCGGCCGCTACAGCCAAATGTGGCGGTAGAGGCCCGCGTGCTGAACTGAAACCACCGCAAGACCCATCAGCAGCAGTTCACAGACAAGCGTCAGCAGGTGAGCATGATTAAATGAATAGTATTTTCATTAAAATTTAACAAGAAAAAATATGATTAAAATAGCATTAATGTCCGCAGGAAGAAGTAAGTTTAATCTCACTGCGGCTTCTCTCTGATTTCTGGTTTGCAGCGGCTTGTAAAATCTCAACAGATTCCCACTTTTCTTCAAGGCTTTGCCCCATGGAAACTTTAGCTTATCCGCCAGCGCCGGTAGTTGCCCGCCCGGCCACTTCGCAGCCACCCACCGACACGCTGCCCCGACCCGCCCGCCGGCGGCTACTCCACCTGCTGTGGGAGCTGCGCTACTCCGGCGCCGAGGTGATGGTGTATGACGCCAAAGAGTACTTTGAGTCGCAGGGGGTGTATGGGTCTATTGTGGCGCGGGGGCCTGAGTTCGGGCCCTATGCTCCCACGCTGGCTCGAGCAGGCTACCCTGTGGAGCACCTGCCGGCCCGCCGGAATCTGGGTTCGTTCATTGAGCTGTATCAGTATCTGCGCAAGCACCCCGCCGATATAGTGCATTTGCACCTGGAGGGCCTGTTTATCTGGCATTGCCTGGCAATCCGGCTAGCTTTCCCCAAGGCCCGCATTGTGCACACCCACCACGATGTATACTTCCAGTATCCGCCTTATCTGCGGCTCAAGCGCACGTTTCACCGCTGGCTGGCTACCAAATTGGGCGTGCGGCACGTGAGCATCGGCGAGTCGGTGCAGACTGTGGAGCGGGAGCATTTCCGCAACGATACCACCATTGTCTACAACTGGATTGACGAAAACGAATTCCGGCCGCCAACCCCGGGGCAGATAGCCGCGGCCCGCCAGGAAATTGGTATTGCGCCGGATGCCTTTGTGGTGCTGACAGTGGGCACCTGCAACGACAAGAAGTGTCACAACGAAATATTTGAGGCGGTGGCCCGCGTGAAAGACCAAATCCCCAACCTGGTTTTTCTGCACCGCGGCACCGGCGACAACCTGCCCCAGGAGCGCGACTACGTGAAGCGGCTGGGCATCGAGCGGCACGTGCTGTTTCTCGACTACATCGACTACCTGCCCAAAGTGTTCTGGGCCTCCGATGGCTTCATCTTCTCCTCGCACTGGGAAGGGCTGGGCAACGTAATTCTACAGGCCATTGCCTGCAAAGTGCCCGTCATTCTTTACCAGGGATGGGGCATGAACGATTTCCGGCCCGCTGACCCCGCCGATACCTACGGCTATTGGATCAACCCGGATACTGAGCGGTTTGATGAAGCCCTACTCGACCTGCACGCCCGCAAGCAGGATGGCCGAATCGAGGATTGGCGGGAAAAAGCCTATGCTTTCTACCGGAGGAAGTTCTCCGCCAAAAAGTCGCTGGCCAGGATGGTGGAGCAGTATCTGGGCGAGTAAGACGGCCGGTCAGGCAACAAAAAAGCCCGGCCATAGGGCCGGGCTCTTGTTGAAAGGAAGCAAGTCAGGAATTACTGGCCTGCACCCGTAGGAGCGGGCGTGGTAGCCGCGGTGCGGTTGCCCGCAGTCGAGTGGATTTCCAGGCCCGAAAGGTTAGCGTCGCTGCCCGAAGAGGTAACAGAGATAGTACCATTGGTAACCGTGGTCTGGAACGGACCTACCTTAGCCCAGGTGCCGGCCGAGCCGCTGTTGCGGTTCGTAACCACACGCTGCCCATTCAGCGACAGGCTGAACGTAACCGGGTGGTTGTCTTCCCACACGTACATGTACACGTCGTAGGTGCCGTTCGGTACCGCCGTCATCTGCACGTTCAGGCTGTTGCTCCACACCGAAGAGCGGATCATGTTGGCGCGGGTAGCGTCGGTGGCTGGCGTCAGGGTCACGTTGTTGTTCGAGAACTGGTTGCCGTTGATGATGCGGAAGTTGGCCGCATTGGCCGCACCTTCCCAGTTCTTGCCGTCCAGTGTCGTGTTGCCGCCACCCAGGTTAATGGCCCGGTAGAACGATGCGCTGGCTACAGGAGCCGTTACTGTCAGGCTCACAGCTGCCGAAGTCGTGCTGGCCGCACTGTTATCGGTAGCCTTGGCCGTCAGAGAGTAGGAGCCGGCTGCTACGTTGTTCCAGGTGAAGGTGTACGGAGCGCTGGTGTCTTCGCCGAGCTTGGTCGAGCCCTGGTAGAACTCTACTTTGCTCACCGTACCATCCGCGTCCGAAGCCGTTGCCGTCAGCGTTACGCTGCCACCAGCCGTCAGAGTTGCGGCCGAAGCGGCCAGCTGGACGCGCGGTGCCACGTTGGCGGCCGGAGCCGTGCCAGCCGCCCGGATTTCCAGGCCCGAGAGGTTCAGGTCGCCGCCGGTAGCCGTGAGCTGCAGCTGGCCGTTAGATGCTACCGTAGCCGCAAACGGACCGATACGCTGCCAGCTGCCGGCCGCGCCGGTGTTGAAGGTAGATACACGCTGCCCCTGCAGGTTCAGGTTGACGGTGCCCGCAAAGTTGTCTTCCCACACATAAGCGTACACATTGTACTGGCCGGCCGGTACGTTGCTCACCGTCAGCTGCAGGTTGCTGTTGAAGATGGAGGAGCGGATCATGTTGGCGCGGGCTGCATCCGTTGCGGGGTTCAGCGTCACGTTCTGGTTAGCGAAGCGCTGGCCGTTGTGCGTAATGTTCGGCGCGTTGTCGCCTTCCCAGCTGTTGCCGTCAATCGTAGCCGCGCTGCCATTAAAGTTGATGGCGCGGTACAGAGCACCGCTGGCCAGCGGTGGAGTTACCGTCGGGTTGGTGGGCGTGGTAGGCGTAGTGGGGGTGGTAGGCGTGGTCGTGCCGCCGCCACTCACCCGGATGCCGGCACCAGCCGGAGCCGGATAGCTGGCCGTAATCGACTGGTCGCCCCAGCTGTTGCTGTTCTCCACCATGTTGGTGGTGTTCAGCGTCCAGAAGGGGTTCTGCTGGCCGGCGCTGTTCACCCAGTTCACCTTGTTGCCGGTTACGGTCGGGTTTTCCACGATGCGCGGACCGCCCCACAGGTAGATGCCCACGTTCGTGAAGCTCTGCTGACGACCAAACACCACGTTGTTGATGATTTTGTTGTTGGTGCCGCCGGTGTTGGCAATACCATACTGGCCCGGGTTGATAACCACGTTGTTCTCAATCGTGCAGTACGAACCGCCCGTGTCACCGACCAGGATGCCGCCGCCCGATGCGCTGGGGCCGCCACCATTGATGTAGTTGTTGCGGATGAGCAGCGGGCTGCTGGGCGTGCCGCTGGTCATGAACATGTTGATGCCGTCCTCGGGGTTGCTCTGGCCGGCCACGTTCACACCGTGGTTATACTCGATGATGTTGCCGGCGCCGGAGCAGTTGTTGAACTGCACAAACTGGCCACGGGCATCCGCCATGCTCATGTTCCTGAAGCTGTTGTGGCGAATAACCAGGCCACCCGTACCGTTCTGGGCGTAGATACCCCCGATCAGGTTCTCGAAGTAAGAGTCTTCGATGGTGATGTTGGAGCAGTTGTACAAGTCAATGCCCAGTTTCTGACCGTTGCGCATCGAAACGCGCCGGATAGTAATGTTGGAGCAGTTCGTGAGCTTAATAGCTGGCTCCGAGGCAAAGTTGGTAATCACCAGGTTTTCAATCACCCGGTTGCTCTGGCCATCCAGCCGAATAGGAGCACTGGGCGAGAGGCCTGTCAGACCACCGTCTGACTGAGCGTGAGCACAAAATGTGGTGAAAAAGATCAGCACAACCAACGACACGTATGTCTGCACAGTAGCAGACAATCCAAACTTCTTTTTCTTCAGCATTTGCACTTTTTAAGTGGTGAAAGAGCGTAAAGGGGTTTTGACTAAGGCAAAGTTAAGCAGAAAAAACTCAAATGAATATTAGGTGAGTATTCATTGAAGTGGCCTAACTGCATGCTATAGCCATACATATAGAAAGTGTATAAAAGTTCGGATGTTAGAAAAGTTATGTAATGAGAGTGGATTTGGCGTGTGTAGTGCATTTTAACAAATTGAACTTTTGCGCTCAGATAGTTGAAATATATTTTGCTGAATTTGGAGTAAAGTCAGGAAGCTCGTCGGAAGGGTGAATTATAGGGGGTAATGTTTTGAAAAAGATGAGGTTGTATCCAATTCCTGTTGCCACTGAAAGGAGACGGTGCAGGAAGCCAAAATTTTGTAACTGTCTCACTTATAGCTTCCGGCGAATTGTCGCGAATTACTCCGAAAAATGCCGCTGATTCTGCCCGTCGTTCTATCCGCAGCGCACGTTGCCGAACTGCTGACTTGCCGGGGCGGGTGTTACTTCAGAAAGTAGCCCACCAGTCGCCGCGAATATCCGGTGAGCAGGCAGAGCGGCAAGTCGCGGGGCGGGCAGTTGCGCCGGGCAAAAGCCGTGAAGTCGCGCAGGTTGGCGCCCCCCCGAATGCTGAACAGGTGCTGGTAGTAGTTGCGCAGGCTGCGCTGGTCGCGGTTGCGCTGGTCGCCGCTTTCATCCGGGTAGGTGCCCAGGCAGGCGTCGAAGTTCAGGTACACCTCAAACCCGGCCAGCCGCGCCTGATGCGTAAAATCGTAGTCGGCGTAGTAGTGGGGCAGAATATCGGCGGCGAACAATCCGATACGCTCAAATACCGCCCTCGGAATGAGCAAACCCCGACCCGGCAGGCACTCGGTGGGCCACTGGCCCTGGCGCTGCGCGGGGGGCACATCATCGAGCAGGCGCCGGAAGCTGCCGGTGCGCCAGTTCAGCCAGCCGCCCGCGTATACCGGCTGCCGGGTGCGCGCGTCCAACTCAAAAGCGCCGTATAGCGCCGGGGGCCGGCTGTTGGCGGCTTCCAGCATCCGGGCCACGAAGTCGGGGTAGGCCACCACGTCGTTGTTCATGGTCATCAGCCAGCTGGCGCCCTGGCTGAGGGCATGGCGCAGGCCCAGGTTCACGCCGGCCGTCCAGAACAGGGAGCCGGTGCCCGGCAGCACCGTTACTTCGGGGTAATCGGTGGCCAGCGCTTCGGCCGTGCCATCGGTGGAGCCGTCATCCACGACGATTACCCGGAAGCTCTGTTCCGTTTGGGCCCGCAAGGAATCCAGGCAGGCCCGGGTGTAGGCAAGCCGGTTGAAAACAGGAATAACAATGCAGAGCATACCAAGTAGCGAGAAGAAGTGGTGCCGCCGGCTGGTTGTGGCGTCGGCAGGGGAGGGCGTCGTGAGGAGATGCCAGCCTGCTAAAAGCGTGCGGGCTAAGCCGGAATGGTTTTTATCAGGCCCCGGTAGAGCTGGCCGCCCAGGTTGGCGGGCAGGGCATTGAGCAGCATGTAGGGCAATGAGGCGGGCGTAGTGCGGGGCTGCAGCCGGTGGCGCTGCAGCAGCGTATCGAGGCGGCGGCTCAGGCTGGGGTTGCGCAGCAGCTGCCCCGAAATAAAGCGCAGCTTAGGCACCTCTTTCGACAGCTCCTGGCGAAACGCGGAGGCCCCGGCCGGGTCGTAGTGATGGAGCGGCGCCAGGTAGTAGAGGGCATGGCAGTAGCTTTCCATGTACATCGCCCAGCGCGTTTTACGGGTTGAAATCTGATTGCCGGGGTGCAGGTGGTAGTTGCCCATCACGGCATCCACGAGCTGGAAGTCGCCGCGCATCATCATCCGGAGCCACAGGTCGAAGTCGCCGGTGTAGCGCAGCTGCTCCCGGAAGCTGCCGGCCGCCAGCACCGTCTGGCGGCGCATCAGCGAATGCGAGATAATGAAGGGGCACCCCAGCTGCAGCGTCTGCGTGAACAGGTGCTGGCCGTTGAGCCGGGCCGGATACGTGAAGTGCAGCCGCTGGATGCGCAGATCGTGCTGCTGCTGCACCTGTGCGGCATTGGTGCCCATAAAAATGCTGCGCCCGGTCACCAGCACCAGCCCGGGGTCGGAGAGGTAGGGCGCCAGGGCCTGCAAATAGTCCGGGGTTATTTCGTCGTCGTCGTGCAGAATCTGTACCCACTCGCCTTGGGCGCGCTGCAAGGCCAGGTTGCAGTTGTTGTACTGGCCCAGATTGCGGGCATTGCGGTGGTATGTCATGCCCGAGAGCTGTTCGCGCTCCACCCACCGTTGCGTATCGTCCTCGGTGGAGTTGTCGCTGATCAGAATTTCAAGGCTGAGCCCGGGAGGACGCAGCATGCGCTGCAGCTGGCCAACGACGCGCTGCAGATCGGGCAGGCGGTTGTAGGTAGGAACGATGATGGAAAGTTGAACTGCCGACATATGCAAGGCCTTTAAGTAGTGTAAAGCAGAGAGAAGGGCGTTGTGTCCTAAAGCGTTATGGAAAAAGCCGCTGCCAGCTGCCGAACCCGGGCCACGGCTTTGTCGCGGAGCGTGGCGCGCCACTGCCGGTAGTCCGACAGCGTGTCGCGCATCATGAAAGGGGGGTGGCGCAACGGCAGCGCAATGGCGCGGGCAGGCAGGTTGGCCCACGGATGCTTGGTGTTGTGCGTATGCGTGGCCTGGCCGCCAAACCCAATGTTGCTGATCAGGTTCACGCCGGGTGTAATGCTCAGGCCCGACTGGCTGAGCAGCGTAAACGCCCACTGATAGTCCCAGGTGTCGAGCTGGCCGGTGTGCGTGGCCCACAGCGGCTGCAAGGCAAAGCGCTGTTCGAGCTGGTGGAAAAAGCGGTTCCAGAAGTACTTTTTGCGGTCCAGCTCGGGCAGTAGCGCAGTGGCGGCATCATACAGCTGCCAGGCCCGGCGCCAGGTAGCCCAGCCCCAGATACCCACGTACTGCGAGAAAAAGTAGGAGTAGTCCGGGTCGCGGTGCCAGCCCCGCAGCAGGTTGCTGCCGCTGATGTGCAGCACGCGCGTATCGAGGGCGTAGCGGGCCAGCAGCGCTTCGCAATACGGAAAAAAGGTAGAGTGGGGCAGGCAGTCGTCTTCGAGGATGATGCCCTGCTCTTCATGCTCGAAAAACCAGCTGATGGCTTCGCTCACGGCCCGGCGGCAGCCCAGGTTTTCGTCCCGGAACAGCGTCTGCACGGTGCAGGGCCAGTCGATGGCGGCCAGCACCTGCGCCCGCACGAGTGCGCAGTCGGCCGCTTCGGTAGGGCGCTGGGCGCGGGGGCCATCGGCCGCAATGTAGAGCCGCGGGGGCCGCGCGGCGCGGATGGCCGCCAGCACCTGCAGTGTCACATCGGCCCGGTTGAAGATGATAAACAGGACGGCTGCCCGCGGAGCAGGAACCTGGCTTGAGGCGGTGGCTGGGAAGGACGACGGCATAACTCAGGCAGGAAAAGACAACGACTTGCTTGCGGTGGGTAGCGGGGCCGGCCGCGGCCGGAGCTGGGGCCGGGCCGGTATGGGCGCTGCTTGGGGCGCGGGAGTTAGTTGCGTGATGCGCAGCAGGCCAAACCCAATCAGGCCATAGAAAAAGGACGGCAGGCAGTAGGAGTAGGCATACACCAGGTTCGTGATGATGAGGACGGCCCAGGTCAGGGCTTCCGGCGAGGCCGAAACCCGGCGCAGCAGCTGCCGCGCCACATACAGGTGCGGCAGCACAAACAGCAGCAGGCCCACGGCACCGAAGTAGAAGAGCGTTTCGAGGTAGAAGCTGTGCAGATTGTGGCCGTGCCCGTCCTCGAAAAAGGGCATATTGCTTTCGGGGTTGTAGAACTGCACCGGCAGCTCGAAACCGGCCAGCCGCATACCCAGCACCGGATGATCCTGCACGAACGGCCAGTACGAGTCGAATTGAATGGCGCGCCACTCGCCGGTGCCCTGCGTGCTGTGGTTTTCGATGTCGGAGAAGTTGGCGGCCAGCTTCTGCAGCACTTCCGGATAGGAAACCAGAATGAAGGAAGCAGCCAGAGACACGACCAGCAGCGGAATGCCCATCAGCATGGGCAGAGCCGCACCGGCCAGCCGCATCGGGGCCGCCCGCAGCAGTAGCACTCCGTTCAGGGCCAGCGCCACCGCCGACGTCACCCAGACCGTGCGGTGCTGGAAGAAGAAGATGGCGAAGGCTGCCAGAAAAAACAGCAGCAGATGCCGCGTCTGCCGCTGGGCCAGATACACGCTGAAATGGTAGAGCAGCGGCAGCATCAGCAGGTATACCGACGAGGCAAACAGGCCGCGGTTATGCGCCAGAAACGCGCCCACGCTCAGCGACTCAGCGTTTACCAGCGCCAGGTTCAGGGCCAGCGCCACCCACACCGCCGGTATAATATCGGCAAGCGTGATGCGGCCCACGCGGGCGTAGAAGCCATAAAAGGCCGGTATGGCAAACAGCACCAGCAACTTCTGAAACACGTGCGGATACACCATCGGCGTACCGTAAAACCAGTACGACTCGGCGGCCAGCAAGCCCGTAGCCACCACAGTGGCCCAGAACATTACGCGGGCCATGCCCCGCAGATACCGGTAGTAGAGCACGCTGAGCGCGACGCAGACGATGGCGAAGAAGCGGGCATAAATCAGGTTGAACGCGTGCGAGGGGTGGGGGCTCAGGTCGTCGGGGGCTTTGCCGGTGAAAATCTCGGAGAACAGCGGGTCAGAGAAAAGCAGCACCAGAATGCCCACAATGTAGAAGTAGCGGATACTGATTTTCATGGCAGCGGAGAAAAAGCGGCGGAATGAGCGGCGGCTGGTTGCCAGGCCACGGGTAGTGGCCGCACGGGCCGCGCAGTAGGCTGGTGCCGGCCCAGCACCTGCTGGTAGAGCTGTTCGTAAGCGGCCGACACGGCTGTCTGGGAGAAGTGGCTGGCCACGCGGGCCACTCCCAGCTTGCTCAGGGCCTCGTAGCGGGCGGGCTGCCCGAACAGCTCCAGCAGCGCCGCCGCAATGGCCGCCGGCGAATTGATGTCGGTGAGCAGGCCGCACCGGCCTTCATCCAGCACCCATGGCACGGCACCGGAGTGCCGCCCGCCCACCACCGGCAACCCGGCCTGCATGGCTTCTACCAGCGTCAGGCCGAACGACTCTTCCCGCGAGGGGTGCAGCAGCACGTCGAAAGTAGGTAGCTGGCGGAGCAGCTCTTCGTGCGGCACCAGGCCGGCAAAGTGCACCCCTTCGGCCAGCCCGTGCGCCAGTGCCCACTGCTGCGCCGCCTCTCCCGGTCCGTAGTCGGGGCCAAACAGCCAGTATACCAGCCCCGGGCCGAGCTGCTGCCGGGCCTGCTGAAACGCCCGCAGGGCAGTAGACGCATTTTTAAGCTCCGACCAGCCCGTCAGGATGGAAACCAGGCTGCCTGGCCCAACCGGAAAGGCCCGAGGGCCACCGGGCGCCGGCAGCACGGCATTGGGCACAATAGGCAGCTCCCGCGAGGAGCTGGCCAGCGCCTTCGCCAGGTACGGCGAAACGGCCGTGAAGTGGCGGCCCCGGCGCAGCACCCACAGCTTCAGCAGCAGCCGCGCCACCCGGTAGAAATCGGGCTGGTAGCGCAGCACATTCCACGGGTTGTCGTGGAGGGTGATGAGGTGAGGCCGGCCGCTGGCCAAGGCGCCCCGCGCAAACTCGTAGCCCCAATGTGCATGCACAATATCAGGCTGGTCGAGGTCGATGAACTGGCGGATCTGGTTCGCCTCGGCTGCAAACATGTCGGGGCAGCGCTGCCGGGCGCGGGCGCGGAAGTTGCCGACGTATACCGTCAGACGGGGGCCGCGCAGCACAATGGGTTCGGGGATATGGTAGCCCAGCGTATAGACCGAAACGGTGTGCCCGGCCGCCAGCAGGCCCTGCACGAGCGGCGTAGTGGCGCTGCCACCTAGTCCCTGGGGCGGCTCAGTGCCGGCGGGCAGCTCCAGGTAGGGGCACAGCACTTCAATATCAATGGGAGTGGCCAGGCCTATTTTCATGACGTAGGTAGCTGTGGGGCATAAGCGTGGGGAGGGCAGGAGTAGAGGTCAGGAGGGCTGCAGAACGGCCGGGGCGGGGCCCAGCAGTGCCAGCAGCCGGTTGCGCAGCGTGCCTTCCTTCAGATGAGCTTCCAGTTCGTGGTAGAGCGAGGTGCGAATGGTGCGGTTCCAGGGCGCGGCCAGCTGGCCCAGCAGCGCTACCGCTCCCAGGGCCATGAGTATCAGGAGTTGCAGCAGCGCCCCTACCTGCAGCCAGGCCAGGGCTGCCTGCGCCGTACCCAGCACCGAGGCCAGCACCAATGCCGTGCACAGGGCCGGCCAGTACGCGCCCCACAGGCCGGCGGCCGGAATATGGAGGTAGCGGTGAATGGCCAGCTGGTAAGTGAGGTGGCGCACTATTTCGGCCAGCAGCACCGTGAGTACCATGGCCCGCAGCCCGTAAGGCGCCGCCAGCCACAGCCCGGCACTGAGCCCGGCAATAAACCCGAGCTGCAGCCATACTTTAAACCGCAGCCGCCCCAACGACTCGCACAAAGAGCCGCTGTAGATGGTAAGCAGATGCGCCCCGACCATGAGGGCCAGCGGGCCCAGCAGCGGTACGGCCGCGCCCCACTGCGGGCCCAGCACCACCCGCACCAGCGGCTCGGCCGCCACCGACATGCCCGCCGCCATTGGCAGCAGCACCCACGCCGACAGGCTGAGCGTGGTCAGGTACAGGGGCCGGAGCTTCGGAATATCGTGCTGCAGGCTGCTGTAGGAGGGTAGCATCACCCGCGAAATGCTGTCGGTGAAGTGGTAGAGCGGCAGCTGCACCAGGAAAAAGGTGCGGTTGTAGAGGCCCAGCGTGTAGGTGCCCAGTAGCCGTCCGATGCTTAGCCGGTCGAGGTTGGAGCCAGCGTACTCCAGCAGACTCACCACCGACACGGCTCCCCCAAAATTGACCAGCGGCTGATAGTGGGCCCAGCGCAAAGGCGGGCGCAGGCTGTGCCGGACGCAAAGCCAGGCCGCCACGGCTTTCACCAGCAGGTTTGAAAGTGTAGCGCCTACTAGGCTCCAGATGCCCCAGCCCGCCCAGGCCATACCCAGCCCTACTACACCATAGCCGACCAGAAACGCGCCTAACTCGATACGGGCCAGCAGATCGAAGGCCATGCGGCGGCGCAGCAGGCTCTGGGAGGTAGCGCCGAGGCTGTTCAGCACAAACGTGAGCGACATACCGCGCAGCACATTCACTACCCCGGGCTCCTTGAAGAGCAGGGTTGCCAGCGGTGCCAGCCCCCACATCAGGCCGGTTACGAGGATGCCCAGCGCAATAGCCACCGTAGAAGTAGCCCGAATATGGACCGGCTGCAGGTCGGAGCGTTGAATGAGCGCCTGCTCCAGGCCCATGTGGGCGAAGTAGCTGCCGAAGCTGATAATAACCATGGCCATGCCCATCAGCCCGAAGTCGGTGGGCGTGAGCAGGCGCGACATAATGCCGGAATACACGAACTGCAGCCCGGCAATAGCTACCGTAGTAATCATGCTCCAGCGTAGCCCACGAACGGTACTGGCCGGGATGGAAGAGGAAGATGCAGACATAGCGGAAGCTGAGGCAACGAGCTACAGATCAGGAGAAGGGAGGCGGCGGGGAGCGGTGAAGAGCGAAAAGCGGGGGCCGGCTACCCCGTTGCGAGCGGGTGCGGCCGGGTCAGGAGGCGGCGGGCCAGCACCAGCAGCCGGGGCAGCTTAGTGGCCAGCACCAGCAGCCGCTGGGGCTGCCAGAGCGGCTGCGGCACTCCCAGAAAGCGGCCCAGATAGCGGGCCAGATTGGCCGGGTCGGTGCGCCAGAACGTGCTGTTTGGGTTCAGTACGCGCCGGCACAGCAGCGGCAAGCCCTGGTTTTTTTCGTTCGGCAGGTGCCAGATAGGCAGCGCCAGGTCGGTAGCGCGCACGTTGGTATTGCGGTAGGAAGTCCAGATGCGGCGGATGTAGGGGCTGGCGTCGGTGCCGGGTTGCAGCAGGCGGTTATACACGAAGCTGGTCAGGTACTCGTCGCCATCAAACAGGCTGCGGCCACTCTCAAAGCGGGGCGGAGCACTGGGGTAGTTGTGCAGCACCCGCTGCCAGAGGCCGCGCACTTCCGCATCCACTTCGGCCAGGCGCTGCCGGCTGCCGCCCAGTATTTCGCCGCCGTAGTGGTGGGGTACTGCTACCGGATAAGCCGGATCCAGCTGCCGGTACAGGTTGCCGATGCCGCGGCGGCTCAGCCCATGAATCTTGGTGTCGGGGCCGGCGTCAGGCTCGGCATCGAGCAGCAGCAGGGTTTCGGGCTGGCGCAGCAGCTGCAGCAGGGCCGGGGCCGGCTGTGTCCAGATGCAGTCTGAGTCGAGCAGCAGGCTGGCTTCATCGGCTCCGGGCCGGGCTAGCTCGCGCAGTACTTCCAGCTTATAGAAGGCATTCCGAAACTCGGTGCCGAATTGCGCGGGCGGGCAAAACTCCTCGAACGGCAGGTGCAGCGTCTGCACGCCCAGCTTATCCAGAAAGGCCCGGTAGTCGGAGCCGCCCCAGCAGGCCGGCGCCTCATCGTTGGTGTAGAACAGGTGCTTCACGCCCGGATTGCAGCGCACTGAGCTAGCAAAAAACACAACCGCGCACTGCCAGTATAGCCGCCGACGCTGTTCCGCACCCACATCGAGCAGCTGCGGATACACGGATGCCGGTGCCCCGGCCGTATCCACGCAAAGGCTCGTTACAATGGCCATGTTGGGTTTATTTAGAAAGTAGGAGTGCCGAAGCCGGCATAACTATGGACAAGGCGGGCGCCGCGCCGTAAGAAGTGCCCCGGCTATGCGGCAAGGCAGCCACCGCGCCACGAGCATACCGCCGCGGCGCGCTACACAGAGTAGTAGGCCGCCTGGCTCTTGTAGTGGTATTCGTAGGTGTCGTGGAAGTTGACGTTGTTGAGCAGCACGTATACCTGGCCGGCCGGTGCCGTAGGGTGCGAGCTGTCCACCAGCTCCTGCAGGTGCTGCAGGCTGGTGCGCTGGGTGTAGCGGTGGCGCACCACAAACACCGACACGTCAATGTATTGGCGCAGAATATGGTATTCCGATACCAGCCCCACGGGCGGCGCGTCCAGCATCACATAGTCGTATTCGCGCTTGAATTGCTCTATCATGTCGTGGAAGCGGGGGCTTTCCAGCAGCGAAACCGCGTCCTCCGGAATCAGGCCGGCCGTCAGAATATCCAGGTTCGGCACGTGTTCCGACTGCTGCATAGCCTCGGCCAGCGTGATGTCGCCTTTCAGGTACGACGACAGCCCGGGCCGCCGGGCCTGGAAGCCGAAATAGTCGCTCATGGTGGGCTTGCGCAGGTCAGTTTCAATCAGCACCGTGCGTTTGCCGGATATAGCCAGCTCGGCCGTAAGGTTGGTGCAGCAGAAGGTTTTGCCCTCGCCCGACACCGCCGAGGTAAACCCGATGACTTTCTGCTGCGCGCCCCCGCTCACGTACTGCAGGTTGATGCGCACCGTGCGGAACGACTCCGTAACGGCCGACTTGGGCAGCTCGTGGCGCACCAGCTTGATGGCTTTGCCGGCATCCGCAATCAGGCCCAGAAACGGTACGCTCGTCACGCTCTTAATCTGGTCGACGCTCTGTACCGTCTGGTTGGCGCGCTCCATCAGCATAATCAGGCCGGCGGGCAGCACCAGCGCCAGCACCAGACTGATGAGGTAGAGCTGCTGCGGATGAGGCGGCAGTGGGTCGGCGCTCTGCATGGCGGCCTGGTCCACTACTTTCTTGTCGCTGGAGTTGGTAGCCAGCGTCACGGCTGCTTCGGTTTTCTTCTGCAGCAGGAACGTGTAGTTCTTGTCGTTCACGTCGGCCTGGTTGCGGAGCAGGGCCAGCTGCCGCTCATTCTCGGGCAGCTGGCTGATGCTGCTGCGCACGGCGCCCAGGCGTTGGTCGTAGCTGCGCAGCGTGGCATCAGCCGAAACAATCAGGTTGGTGAGGTTGCGCAGCAGGGCCGCGCGGCGGTCCTTTATCTTGTTGTTGAGCACCTGCAGCACCGGGTTGTTTTCGGAGGCACCCACGGCCAGGCCGGCTTTCTGGCTGTTGAGCTGGGCCAGCTCGATAATCTGGCTGTTGAGCACGGGGTCTTCCACGCCCAGGCCGGTAGCCGAACTCACGGCATCCCCATCGGGCGAGGCGCGCAGCAGATTCAGTACGTTCTGGTAAGCCATGCGCGCGTTCTGGGCCCGGGCCCGCTCGTTTTCCAGCTGCCCGCGCATCTGCAGGTCGGCGTTGGTTTGCTGGCCGGCATCAATCAGGCCGCGCTGGCCCCGGAACGTTGCCACGGCCGCCTGCGAGCGGCGCAGCGAGTCGCCGACTTTGCCCAGCTGCGAGTCGATGAAAGCCACCGCCTTATGGCCGTCCCGGTTTTTCTCCGTGAGGTCGTTGACGATGTAGATGTTCATCAGGGCATTCAGAAACCGGATTTCCTTGGCCGGCACGGCTCCCTGCGTGGTAATGCTGAGCACGCGCGAGAGCCGCTCGATGGGCTTGATGGTGAGCTTCTGCTGGTACTCCTCGGTAAGGCCCTGAATATCGTGCAGCACGAAGTAGAAGGCCTTGCCCGTGAGCTGCGGCGCCACGCCCGGTATGGTGCTTTCAATGGTGAAGTTGCAGTAGGGGCTCTGAACGGCCTGCCCGGGGGCTACCGTCCGCTCGAAGGCAAAGTCCTCAACTGTATTGAGCATGTGGCCCGTCGTGAACTGCACTACTGCCACCCGCTTGCCTTCCGCCTTTACGTGCAAGGTGCCATCGGGGCGGCTGTCCACAAAAAAGCGCACCCCGGTCACCTGCGGCGCCGTCGTGTCCACTTTCACCGTAATCGGCGACTCGGCTCCGTAGACTTCCTGCGTTTTCAGCGGGCGCAGCGCATTCACCCAGATGTCGGGCACTACGTGGTAGCTGACGCCGAAGTCGAGTCCCCGCAGGGTCTGGCTGACCACGCCGGCCGAGGTCAGGATGCCTATTTCATCCTCCACCTTGGTTTCCCGGTCTTTGGCTTCCATTGTCAGCAGGTCCTGGGCGTGGCGCGAGCCGGTAGCCCGGTCGGCCAGCATCAGCGTCGACTTGAAGCCGTAGCGCACAGGCAGCAGCTGCGCCACGAAGTAAGCAATGGCCAGAAACAGCACCAGGGAGGCCGCAAAGTAGTACCAGCGCGTCCGTAGCTTGAAAAAGATAGTGCTCAGGTTGAGCTCATCGGCAGTAGTAGGAGTGCTGGTCGTAGACATGGGAGCGGAGTGGAGGACAGAAGCTGGATTGTGGCAATACAGGCAACATTCGGGGCTCTCTGCCGGGGAATAGCAGAGCGTCAGGAGTGTATCTAATCTACAATTTAATTATATTAAAAATAAATTTATTCACATGTTTATGTCGGTGTTCCGCCCTTTGCTCAGCTACCGGAAAAGACCGTAGAGCAGGGCGGCTGTACCCAGGCCGGAGAAGAGCAGGGCCAGATTCACAGAGTTGCCGCGCTGGGTAAGCGCCTTGGTCGGCTCCACGTACAGGGCATCATTAGGCAGCAGGTAGTAGTAGGGCGAGCTGAGCAGTTCGGGTTTGGTGAGGTCCAGCAGCACTACCTGGGAGCCCTCGGTCGTTTGCCGGATCAGCTTCACGTTGCGGCGGTTGCCGAGCGGGGTGAGGTCGCCGGCCAGGCCCAGGGCCTCCAGTACAGTAGCGCGGTCATTGAACACCGCGTAGCGGCCGGGGCTTTTCACTTCGCCCAGCACCGTAACCCGGAAGCTCACCAGCCGCAGCACCACGGTGGCATTGCGCACGTAGCCCGCAATGGCCTTTTCTACCCGGTCCTGGGCCTGCGCCAGCGTCAGGCCTTTCACCGCAATCCGCCCCACAGTCGGGACCATAATCTGGCCTTTCTCATCCACCATGTAGCCGTTGATGTAGAGCGAGGCCGGGTCCGACTGGTTGAGCACCATTTCCGACTCATGCAGGCTAAACACCTTGGTCAGCTCCGGCTGCGGGCTTTGCACCCGGATGTAGAGCACATCATTGGGCGCAATCTGGTACTCGGTAGGCAGGTTGGCTACTTTGGTAGGCTGTGCTGAAGAATACGGCCCCTGCAGGTAGCTGATGTCGCGCGTAGGCACACAGGAACCCAGCGAAAGAGCCAGCACCATACACACCGGAATCAGGAGCAGGCGGGCAACGAGCGACACAGCAGGAGAGAGCATAGCTGAAGCGTGTGGAATAGGAAGAGAGAAGAAAGCAGCCTGATTTCCATCGGGGTGCTTTAGTAGTATACTGGTACTATTAGATAAAAATATTGTATATTTTGGTAAGTAGCAAGCTTGATTAATATATTTTTTATAAATACTTGGATTTAGTATAGTGTCTGGGCCGGCAGGGGAGAAGCACCACGCAGGCTTCCGGCCACCAGGTGAGCAGGATAGGCTGCGGCAAACCCTTTACCTTCGGCCCGGTTGACCTAGTTCAGTTTGCCTAACAAACCTTGCCCCATGAAAATACTGCTGGTAGAAGATGAGCCTAAAGTGGCGGCGTTTCTGCACAAAGGCCTCACCGAGCAACAGCACGCTGTAGAAGTGGCTACCGATGGCCCCAGCGGCCTGCGGCTGGCACTGGCCGGGCAGCACGACATCATTATTCTGGACAACCTGCTGCCGGGCCTCAGCGGGCTGGAAGTGTGCCGGCAGGTGCGC
This sequence comes from Hymenobacter psychrotolerans DSM 18569, assembly GCF_900142395.1. Lineage (GTDB taxonomy): Bacteria > Bacteroidota > Bacteroidia > Cytophagales > Hymenobacteraceae > Hymenobacter > Hymenobacter psychrotolerans. The sequence continues at coordinate 135,339 of NZ_FRAS01000007.1, forward strand.
ACGCACAATCCGGCCGTGCCTATTCTCATGCTCACGGCGCTAGGCGAAACCGACGACAAAATCCGGGGGCTTGATGCCGGCGCCGACGACTATCTGGTGAAGCCGTTTGCGTTTCAGGAGCTGCTGGCGCGGCTGCGGGCCTTGGTGCGCCGCCGGCCCGAAACGGCAGCCTCCGTGCCCATCCTGCAACTCGCCGACCTTACGCTCGACCCCAGCAGCAAGCTGGTGCAGCGCGCCGGGCAGCCTATTCAGCTCACAGCCCGCGAGTTTTCACTGCTCGAATACCTGCTGCGCCATAAAGGCCGCGTCATCTCCCGCGTCGATATTCTGGAACACGTCTGGGAAACCAGCTTCGATACGGGCTCCAATGTCATTGATGTGTACATCAACTTCCTGAGAAAGAAAATCGATAAGGATTTCACGCCCAAGCTCATTCACACGCTGGTGGGCATGGGCTACGTCATGAAGGAAGAATAGCTCCGTAGCCGAAAAAGCACAAAACACGGCGCCCCGGCGCTACCGGCATCCAGTGCTGGTAGCGCCGGGGCGCTGCTGTATGGTAGGGGCCGGCAACCTGTTTTTTGCTGGCGGAATCAGTTGCGCTTACTCCTTGACGATCTGCCGGCTGATGGGAGTGCCGTCAATGGTCATAACCAACACGTAGCGGCCTGCCTGGGTCAGCCCCAGCTCGGTTGCCGAAAACTGATAGGTGTGCGTGCCTTTGGCCAGCTTTGTGCGGCGGAGTGCTGTATTCAGCCGCTTGCCGCTGACATCATACACGGCAATATCAACGGGCAGCGTGCGGCTGAGCGTGCAGGAAACCTGCAGCGCATCGGCCACCGGGTTCGGGAACATCTGCACCTCGTAGTCGTGGGCGGCGGCGCTGGTGCGTATGCCGGCCACCGTGCGTTCCACCGTCCAGACCACACTATAAGTATGCTGCGTGAGGTGCGTGGTTGCCCGCGTAAGGGCCGTGGTATCAGTCACCTCCGCCGTAATACGGTGCGTGCCGTTGGGGAGGCTGCTGAGTGGAACCGTCAGCTGGTTCTGGTTGCGGCTGATGACCGTATTGTCGCGCCGCCACACTACGCGCAGCGTGTTGGGGCTTGGGGCCAGCAGTGCCAGCTGAAAAGTAGGGTCCTGGGTGGGGTTGGTGAGCGTAGTAGCGGCCGGGCTGAAGCTTTGAAGAGGACTAGCCAGCGTGTGCACCCGCTCAGTGAAAGCCTGGCGGCACACACTACAGAACGCCACGCCCAGCACCTGCATCTTGCAGTTGGGGTGCGGCTTATACCAGGTAGCATTGCCGGTGTGCGGGTAGATGCCAATGCCATTGGTGCCCATCCAGGCAGCCCACCGCACCAAAGCCGGATCCGTCTGCTGGGTCATGTTGAGCGTTTCGCGGGCGTACTGCGGGCCGGCCCAGTATTCGTCGGAAAGGCTGGCAAAGGAATGCCCGATTTCGTGGATGCTGATTTCGTTGGCGCTGGGATGCACCGAGGAGGTAGCCAGCGTACCGCCCGAGCCGCCGTACTCCGCAGAGTTTACGACCACAAAGGCCTGGTCGTAGAGCGGGAAAGAAGCCGCCAGCACTCCCGATACGGCGCTCTGGTTGCGGGGTACCAGTAGCCGGTGAATACCGCCCTGGTCGAAGCTGCTGCCAAAGTAGTTGTTGACTACCGCCACCGGCAGCGTAGAGGAAGTGCAGTCAGAAGCCGTACGGGGGTGTGAGGCCCCCGATTCGGCAGACGGCACCCGCACGGCAAACACGTTGAAATACTGCTGATATTCCCGGAAAGGCGTCTGGGTGAACAGGGAAGCCACAATCCGGTCTACATCGGTGCGGAAGCGGGCCAGCTCATTGGCCTGGTAGCCGTCGCTCAGAAATACCAGGTTGATGCGCCGGTCGAGCGGGCCGGTTTTCACCAGCGTGTCTACGGGGAAGCGCTGGGCCTGCCCGCTCAGGGCCAGAAACAGCAGCACGACGAAGGTGTAGAGTGTTTTCAAAGTAGGAGGGGAATAAATGAACTAAGAATGAATCAGGTAGCACAGCTGCTACCTGAAATTACAGCGGAAACGAGGACGCTGCCAGCAGTGTAGCGTCCGCAAATTCCTCGACTCGTACCTGTGTGGCCTGGGCCGGCGGGGCCAGTCGCACAAAAAACTCGGCTTCGGGCAGGCTCACCAGCCGTTGGCCCAGCTGCTGCTTTTCGTTGGTGTATTCCACCGTTTTGCGCAGTGGGTGTTCCAGCACAATAGCCTCGCCCAGAGGCTGTCCGGCCGCGTCCAGCAGCTTAACCGCCAGATACTCGGGGAAAGCGGAAGGCGGGGTGGCGGGCTGGGGTTTCAGGCGGCCGGGTGCCGCCTGGCTGCTCAGCAGCGTGATGCGGGCGGCCTGCCCGGCGCCTGCGGCCACCGCCCGAAACGACAGAAACACCATAGCCGGCTTTTCGGCTACTGGAGTAGCTGCTGCTGGCGAGGACGCCGCCCTGACCGCCGACCGTTGGCAACCCGGTAGCACCGCCAAGAAAAGCAGCTGGATAATGGCGAGTCGGAGCATGATGGTAGAATGTGATGGAGTGAGAGTGCCGAGCTTGCGCGTTTTCCGGCGGATTCAGCGGCTATTCTACTCGCCAGGATTCTCGCCGCACCCGGGGCTCGCAAAGCTACTCAGCTAGGTGTATAGTCCCAGCGTGAGGTGGGTCGGGTCTCGGGTATAGTGGACGGGCAGGGCACCAACGGCGGCTACTGCGGTCCGGCTGTGAAGCCCATTGCCCTGAATATGGTGAAAAACTGTGCCCAGCACCCCGGCGTGCAGCTGCCTATTTCCGGTATCGGAGGCATTGAGAACTGGCGCGACGCCGTGGAGCACATGCTGCTGGGGGCCAGCAGCGTGCAGGTGTGCACGGCGGCTATGCACTTCGGCTTCGGCATCATCCGGGAAATGACCAGCGGGCTGGAGCAGTACATGCGCGAGAAAGGCTTCCAGACTATCAACGACATGGTGGGCCGGGCGCTGCCGAACGTGAAGCACTGGGAAGAGCTGAACCTGCACTACAAGGTCACGGCCAGCCTCAACGAGCAGAAGTGCATCGGGTGCCAGCTCTGCTACACGGCCTGCGAAGACGGTGCCCACCAGGCCATCCGGCTGCAGCCCGGCACGCGCGTACCGGAAATCATCGACGAAAACTGCGTGGGCTGCAACCTCTGCTCGTTGGTGTGCCCCGTGGAAGAGTGCATCACGATGGAGCGCCGCGATGACGGCAGCCGCCACGAAACCTGGCAGCAGCGCACCCTGGCCGGCACTATCCCGACGGAGTTTGAAGATGAGCGGGCCGGGGGCCGCCACCATTGGGTGCCCGAGCCGGCGGCGGCGCTGGGCAAGGAGCGCCACAAAACGCTGCCCGGCAAGGCGCGGCAGCTGGGGAGTGTGGCCGTTGTGAGTGCCCCGCCCACCGTAGCGCCGGCCTAGCCAGCGCCTGTTTTGAGAGCAGCAGAAAAACCTTTTGCCCCCGGCAAGAGGTTTTTTTGTGCCAGCTTACGGCAAATTCTCACTGCTTTCTTCCTCCCGATGACCATTCGTCTCCGGCTTGCGCTGCAGTTTGCGGCTATTCTGGCTGTTACGCTGCTGCTGTTTTCTCTGGTAATCTACTTCTCCACGTCGCAGGCCCGGCAGGAGTCGTTTACGGAAAGCCTCTTCGACCGGGCTCGTATCGTGGCGCATGTCTACCTCGACGGCACCGGCCGCGCCGATGATGCCAGCCGCGCCTCCTACCGGCGCTATCTGCGGCAGTTCTACCGGACGCTGCCCGAAGAGGAAGTGCGGGTGTATGACAAAAAGAATCAGGTGGTTTTTCGGGAAGGGCAGACCTTCGATGTGCCGTTGCCGCTGGATTTGCTGAGCAACGTGCGCGAGGAAGGCCGCGAAGTGCGCCTGCGCGAAAACTACCGCCAAACAGTAGGCATGCTCTACCGCGACAAAGACCGGGGCGACTTTGTGGTGGTGGCCTCATCGGTGGATACGGATAGCCGCGAGAAGCTGGAGAGCCTGCGCCGGATTCTGGCCACGGGCCTGCTGGCTTCCTTTGTCATTGTGAGTATCGGCGGCTGGTTTTTTGCGGGTCTGGCGCTGCGGCCCATGCAGAAAGTGGTGCGCGAAGTAGACAGCATCACCGTCACCGACCTGCACCGCCGCCTGTCGCAGGCAGATGGCTACGACGAAATTGCCCACCTGGCCCAGCGGTTCAACCAGCTCCTCGACCGGCTCGAAACGGCCTTTGCCGGGCAGCGCACGTTTGTCCGCGACGCCTCGCACGAGCTGCGCACGCCGCTCACCGTTATTATAGGCGAGCTGGAAGTGGCGCTGCTGCAGGAGCGCACTCCGAATGAGTACCGCCGGGTATTGCGCAGCACCCTGGATGCCTCGCGCCTGCTCAAAGACCTCACCAATGGCCTGCTGCAGATTGCCCGCGCCTCCGACGACCCTTCGCAGGTGCCCCTGACCGTGCTGCGGCTCGATGAGCTGCTGCTGCAGGCCCACGAAGAAGTGCAGCGCCGCAACCCCACCTGCCGCGTCGACCTGGAGTTTGGTGATGTGCCGGCCATGGTGCGCCAGCCTTTTGCGGTGCGCGGCAACGAGGCGCTGCTGCTCTCGGCGTTTCTGAATGTGCTGGAAAACGCCTGCAAGTTTTCCAAGCACTCTGCCGAGCCTATTGTGGCCAGCCTGACCAGCACCGCAACCCGCGTATTCCTGGAAGTGCGCGACCATGGGGTCGGGATGACCGAGGCCGACCGGCAGCAGGTGTTCGTGCCGTTCTTCCGGGCCGAGGCCATCCGGACGGTGCCGGGGCACGGTATCGGGCTGCCGCTCACGTCCAAAATTATGGCCCTGCACGGCGGCACCATACGCGTGGAAAGTGAGCTGGGCCACGGCACGCAGGTGTGGCTGCACTGGCCGGCACTGGGCTGATAGTGAGCAGAGCCACAGAAAAATACACCGCTGCCGCTGCCCTGGCCGGGGTCTGATACGATTTAACGTCCTTTTAATTCTCTTTTAACCGGGTCTTAATTGCGCCCGTGTAGACTTGCACTTCGTCCTGCTCTACTGTGCTGACTTTCTCAGTATCAGTTCCACGCTTAACAAGTCTACGAATGTCTAAATCGGCACCGGCGCCTCCTCAGAAGGCCGCCCTCAAACAAGACCCGGCTCCCCGGAGCAGTGTGTTCAGCTCCCTGAACAAAGACGTTCCCGCCGGACTGGTTGTCTTTCTGGTGGCCCTGCCACTTTGCCTGGGCATCTCGCTGGCCTCGGGCGCGCCGCTTATGGCCGGCCTGATTACCGGCGTAGTAGGCGGGGTGCTGGTTTCCTGGCTGAGCGGCTCGCAGCTTAGCGTGAGCGGTCCGGCCGCGGGCCTTACGGCCATCATCGTTATGGCTATCCAGACGCTGGGCTCGTTTGAGGCAGTGCTGGCGGCCACGGTAATTGCGGGCGTCCTGCAGATCATCATGGGTGTGGTACGGGCCGGCATCATCGGGCTGTACTTCCCCACTTCCGTTATCCGCGGCATGCTGGCCGCCATCGGCCTGATTCTCATTCTCAAGCAGATTCCGCATCTGCTCGGAGTCGATACCGACTACTTCGAGGACATGTCGTTCCTGCAGTTCGACGGCCAGAATACGTTTACTGCGCTAGCGGGCGCGCTGCAGTCTTTCGGCTGGGGCTCCGCTCTCATCGGGCTGGTATCATTGGGTGTGCTCCTGCTCTGGGAAAACGTGCTGGCCAAGCGGGTAGCCGTGCTTCGTATGATTCCGGCCGCGCTGATCGTGGTGGTGCTGTCCATTGCAATGAGCGCGCTGCTGGACGTGGCGCTGCCTACGCTGCGGGTACGCCCCGAGCACCTGGTGCAGCTCCCCAACATCTCCTCCTGGGCTGATTTCACGGGCGTATTCACCAGCCCTAAGTGGGAGGCGTTCATGCTGCCCGCTACATATACGGTGGCTTTCACGCTGGCCATCGTTGCCTCGCTGGAAAGCCTGCTGAGCGTAGAAGCTGTAGACAAGCTGGACCCGCAGAAGCGCGCTACTCCCACCAACCGGGAATTGATGGCGCAGGGCACCGGCAATATCATAGCTGGCCTGCTGGGCGGCCTACCCATGACGGCGGTAATTGTACGCAGCTCGGCCAACATCAATGCCGGCGGCCAGACCCGCATGTCGGCCTTTGTGCATGGTTTGCTGCTGCTGACCAGCCTGCTCTTCCTGGATAGCATCCTGAACCGGATTCCGCTTTCGGCCCTGGCGGCGGTGCTGCTGGTAGTAGGCTATAAGCTCACGAAGCCCGCCCTCTACCGCACGCAGTGGAAACTGGGCTGGCAGCAGTTCCTGCCCTTCATCATCACGATTGTGGCCATTCTGCTCACCGACCTGCTCAAGGGCGTAACCATCGGTCTGGTAGTTGGGGTGTTCTACATCCTGAAAACCCACTACGAGTCGGCCTACTTCCTGCGTGAGTCGCCGGAGCTGCAGCAGGCCGGGGTGTACCACCTGAAGCTGAGTGAGCATGTCTCGTTCCTGAACAAAGCCAGCATCGTACGCATGCTGGAGCAATTCAGCCCCGGCAGCCGCGTCATCCTGGACGGCTCGGAGTCAGAAATGATTGACTACGACGTGCTGGAAGCCATTGAAAACTTCCGCCAGTCGGCCGCCGACCGTGGCCTGGAGCTGGAGCTGCGGGGTATTCCGCAGGTCGAGGTAATGGGCCACTAGTTCCGACCCGGCGCCGCACAATTCCGTGCTACGCCATCTTTCTCACACTTTCCTTTCCCCCACTTCCCCCTCCGTCTTCCATGAGCATTCAGCAGATTCTAGATAATAACCAACAGTGGGTAGCTGAAAAAAAAGCTGCCGACCCTGAGTTCTTCAACCGCCTCAGTAAGGGCCAGAAACCCCGCTACCTGTTCATCGGCTGCTCCGATTCGCGCGTGCCGGCTTCGGCCATCACGGGCACCGGCCCGGGCGAAATGTTCGTGCATCGCAACATTGCCAACATGGTGGTGCACACCGACTTCAACCTGCTGTCGGTGCTGCAGTACGCAGTAGAAGTGCTGGGCGTAGAGGATATTCTGGTAGTGGGCCATTATGGCTGCGGCGGTGTAGCAGCGGCAGCGGCTAACAAGCAGTATGGCCTCATCGACAACTGGCTCACCAACATCCGCGACGTAATCCGGGTGCATGAAACAGAGTTTTCGGCCATCGAGAACGAGGAAGAGCGCCTGCGCCGCCTCGTAGAGCTCAATGTGATTGAGCAGGTCCGCAACCTAGGCAAGACCAACATCATCCAGAACGCGCTTAAGTCGAGCAAGCCACCCCGCCTGCACGGCCTCGTGTACGACATCAAAGAGGGCCTGCTGAAGGATCTGGAAATCGGTTCCGACACCGAAAACCTGGACCACATCTACGGCACAGAGGCCAGCCAGCACGCGTAGTCCCGCCTAAAAACCATCAATCCGGTTTCTCTTCCTGCAGCCACTACTGGCACATGCGAAAGAGCAGCCGGCTTGCCGCTACCGCCGCCGATATGGCGCGCGAGCCGGGCCCTGCACAAGCCCGGCTATCGGCTTCCAGTCTTGCCTTCGGGCAAGTTTACGTAGTTAAGTGTGGTTGGAACCGCCGTAGCCTTTGGCTACGGTGGTTTTGTTTTATAGGGGGCTGTCGGCGTCTGCTCATCAAAGTTGGGGCATCTGTGGCGGCCTGTTCTGCGTAGGCCCTGCTACACTCATAAGCTCCACTATTCTCATGCAGGCAGCCTACTTCGAACAATATGGCCCCATTGAAGTGCTCCGCGTTGGCGAGCAGCCCACGCCAGTGCCCGGCCCCAACCAGATACTGGTGCGTGTGCGGGCCAGCAGCGTTAATCCGGTAGACTGGAAGGTGCGCAACGGCGACCTGAAGCTGCTGACCGGGCGCAACTTTCCCAAGATTCCGGGCCGTGATGTGGCGGGCGAAGTAGCCGCCGTTGGCGACAACGTAACGCGGTTCCGACCCGGCGACCGGGTATACGGCATGCCCGGCGGAGTAGGAGGGAGCAATGCGGAATATGCGCTGCTCACGGAGAGTGGTGCCGCTTTCATTCCGGAAAGGCTGAGCTTTGAGCAAGCCGGGGCAGTGCCGCTGGCCGCCCTCACGGCGCTACAGGCGCTGCGTGACCATGGCCGCCTGCTGTCCGGCGACCGGGTGCTGGTGAACGGAGCTTCGGGTGGGGTCGGGTCGTTTGCGGTGCAGATGGCCCAGGCGCTGGGCGCGGGCGAAGTCACGGGCGTATGTGGGCCCACGCATCTGGAACTGGTGCGGGAGTTGGGTGCTACGCGCGTTCTGAACCGCAAGGAACACGACTTCACACAGGACCGCAGCCGCTACGACCTGATTTTTGACGCTGCCGGCCGCAGCAGCCTGCTGGCCAGCAAGAATGCACTGCGCCGCAACGGCCGCTACGTCACGACCACGCCCGACCCGTCTGGTATTGTACTCGGAACGCTGGCTACCGTGCTGTCTGACAAGAGCCAGCATATGTTTATGGCGCGGGAAAGCGGCCCCGATATGGCCCTTATTTCCGCGTGGCTGCAGGCTGGCACTATCCGGCCAGTCGTCACGAAAACCCTGCCGCTACGCGACATTGCCGAAGCCCACCGCCTCAGCGAAGAGGGCGGTATTGCTGGCAAAATCGTGCTGCTGGTAGAATAGGTTTCGTAGCCGGACAAGGTCTCTGCTGCCTGGCAAGCAGGGCTTTGGCGCGGTGCCGTTCTGCTCGAGCCTGCCTGGCTTAGTCGGCGGGCTTGGTGAAGGCAATGAGCAGGGCGCCGCCGGCCATGAAGGTGGCGCCCAGTATCACCTGCCAGGTCACCTTCTCCTTGAGGAAAAACACGGCCAGCAGGATGGAGAAAACCAGCGAGATTTTATCAAACGACGACGTGCGTGACGCCTGGCCCATCTTCAGGGCCTGAAACGAAAACAGCGACGAAGCGCACGTAATAATGCCCGCCGCAATCAGAAACAGCCAGGTGCGGCGGTCAATTTCCGCCACCTGTGGAAAGTGGCCCTGCCACGCTACCACACTCCAGGCCACAGTCACAATCAGCACCGATTGAATGGCGAAGGCCACACTTGGCTCTATATTCTTTACGCCTGCTTTGGAAAGCGTAACTACCACGGCTGCCGACAGGGCCGCCAGCAACGAAAAAACTACCCACATAATCCGACAGATAAAGGCTTGGTATCTGAGTAGGCGTACGCAAGTCAGGGGGATTCGGCCGGCGGCCGGGACCGGAAACCGGGTAGTTAAGCCGGTGCCCGACAGCTATTTTGCCTCTATCTTGGCGACAGGCTTCCGTTAGCCGCCTCTTTGTGTATGACTTTCCGAATAAGCGTGTGTTTTGTGCTGGCTTTGTGGCTGGCGGTAGTCTGGCCGGTGCAGGCGCAGAAGAACCAGTCTGCCACCGGCCTCCCGGTGGTGCCCGAGCCGCCTGGCACCATCCGGCTGGCCGAAAACCTGTTCATCGACGAATCGGAAGTAGCCAACATCCACTGGCTGGAATACCTGCAGCAGGTCCGTCTCGATTCCTCCGAAACGTACTACCGCAGCCAATTGCCCGACTCTACAGTATGGAAAGCCGTGGCTGCCGCGCCTCCTACGGCCGTGGCAGGTGCTCCTACGGTCATTATGTACTTCCGCTACCCAGGCTTCCGGTACTTTCCGGTCGTGGGCATCAGCTACGAGCAGGCGGTGGCGTATTGCAAATGGCGCAGTGCCGTCGTCAACAAATCAGTGTTGGAGTCTGCCGACTTCCAGAAAAAGCATCCGGAACTGCGCGGCTACGACGTGAGCGTAGAATACCGGCTGCCGACCGAAGCCGAGTGGCTGCAGGCCGCCGCGGGCCCAGGCGCCAGCGGCTCCGGACCCGCCAACCTGGTGCCCGGCCGCCCCAACGCGAAGCTGCGGCCCGTATCGGTGCGCAAGGAAGCCGGGCTGGACTCGTGCCTTGCCGCCCTCAGAATAGCGCCTTCGGCTGCTATCTATAAGCTACCCTATAATCTGGCCGAAAACTATTACACTGCCGAAACCGGGCAGGCCTTTGCGTGCACCGCCCGCCCCGGCCAGCTAGGCCTCGAATACGTGTACGTAAATCCGCCCAACTACCTGGGTCTGTACAACATCATCGGCAACGCTGCCGAAATGACTGCCGCAAAAGGCGTAGCGAAAGGCGGCTCGTATAAAACCTCCGTCAACGAGCTGAAGCCCGAAGCGCGGCAGCTCTACCGGGGGCCGCAGAGCTGGCTGGGCTTCCGCTGCGTGGCCACGGTGCGCATGGTGCGGAAAGCAAGCCAGTAATTATGCGTGTATGCTAAAAATGATACTTGGCTGTGTCTGCCTGATGTTGTTGGCCTGTCAGGGTGAGCCAAAACTGCCGACTTCTTCCAGTCAGGAGCAGCTTAGTCGTATAGATAGCCTGCAGACCGATACCCAGGTGATACGGTTGGTGGAAGGATATGCAGAGCACTACCGGCCCTTTACGTTGTACCAGCCGGATACCGCTTTGTGCCGGGGTGTGAAAAGCTGTGTTGACTGCCGGGCAGTACGCAGTTGGATGAAAGCTGATTTCGATGGCAACGGCCGCACAGACGTGTTGGTCTTTGGAGAAAAGCCATTCATCGTAGGCACTGAAAAAGCTTTGATATGCTTGTTGGACTCAGGCAAGGCATTGCCTCATCCAATGGGCATCGGCAAGTATAGTGAATGGCATCTAGGCTTTGACAATTTTGCCGAAGGCATGTTGCCTTGGATAATAGAGCAGAAACCGAAAGATCTTATTGCCTTCGCCAGAAAGGTGTACGATAGCGAAGACACAGCAGGGAATTATAGATGCATAGTCGATACGTTGATTCTGGACAAGGGACGCTTTATAGAATATAACCCGGCCCCGGGACGATACAGCGTTAAGAGTATTCAGTTTGAAACAACACACTGCTATGGTAGTTGCCCGGTATTTAAGATGACAATCGACTATAAAGGGAAAGCGAGCTATGAGGCGTTGGAATACAACCGGCTAAGTGGCCGCTTTACTGGCTTAATCGATAAAGACGACCTGCAGGAGCTGTGGTACATAGTCAATTATCTGAAATTCAGGCAAATGGGAGGTCGCTATGAAGTTGGTGAGACAGACCATCAAACGGCTGTGCTAACCGTGACCTACGAGGATGGAACTGCGGATTATAGACCGTAAACCATAGCAAGTCGCTTTGTTCGTGGAGGGCAAACAGCGAGTAACCTGCCGCCAGGCTAGGCTGCACCCTTTGCAGTTGCCAGGTCGCTCCGCCGTCGGTGGTGCGGTGTACCACTCCCATAGAATAACTTACCAGAATACCTTCTGATAAGGTGAAGAAGTGCATTTTGTCCTGCCAGGTTGCAGTACTTGGTAAAGTACGCGTAGTCCAGGTTGTACCACCATTCGCTGTGTAGAGCAATTCCGGTGCTGCTGTAGTGCCCAGAGCATTGGTTTGGGCAGTGAGCAGCCAGGCACGCTGAGCGTCAATTGCTTCGAGGTGCCCACTGCGCAAATTTCGGCCAGGAGTGGCCGACGGCCCGGCTGCCTGCCAGGTCTGCCCTCCATCTGCAGTGCGGGAAATATTTCCTGAGTTGCAAAACCAAGCAGTCTGCGCATCAACTGCATCAAGCTGGGGCGCCGTCATCAGGATATTCATCGGTGCGGGATTACTGACAGGCTGCCACCGAGCAGATACTGGTAGCCAGCTTAGGCAGGCGAGGGAGAGGAAAATCTTGCGCATGGTGGAAAGAGAGTGAAGCATGAATAGCTAGCAGCCGAGCTAGTAGTGCATCGTCTTTTCCGCATGACCAAGCGTCAGTATAAAGGGTTGCGCGAGCGGTTACCTGCATTGGGATGTCCGCGTGCGAGCAAAGGTCATCAACTGGAGTGCGGGTAGAGGTGAATAACAGCAAGCATGGCTGCGCCCTAGGCCACGGCCGGCTGCTTGCTTAATCACCGCCGCAGCCACTCCCGCAACCACCACAACCAGAGTCGCCTCCGCAACCTGAAGCAGTGCCGCAGCCAGCGTCTCCCGAGTCATCATGGCCGCTGCCGTCGATGTGGCTGTCGAAATGGTGGCCGCAGTGATACCAGGAGCTGGGGCCGTGGGTATCGGCTGCTGAGTCGCTAATAGTGGTAACAGCTTGATAATGCTCGTACTGGGCACGGTATAGTTCCTGGTCGAGTGCGTGGCCGAGCGGTGAACGGAAGGTTGGGAGCAGAAACAGAAGGCCGCCCAGCTGCGCTACCTGGGCGGTGGCTGCCGGAATGTTCTGTTGCGCAAGCCGGTTAAGGGAAATATCCTGCTCTACCAGCCATGCCCTTACCTGCGTAAGCAATGCGTCGCCGGCTGGCGTGAGATGCTTAATGCCCAGCAGCCGCTGCCACCAGTTAGGCGTTGCATATAAAGTGGGCAGCAGACCTGGTAGCTGCACTATCCGGGCAAACCGCTCGTTCGATTCGGCAGCCCGGAAAGTCATCCGGACGTAATGCCGGAGCAGCACTTCCGGCAGTTGCTTCTTCAGGAACGGCTGCAACAATAAGGCTTCGTAGGCGCGCGGACGGTAGTGAGGCAGCGCCGGGCCAGGCCGCACATAAGTGGCCCAGGCAGCTGCGCCCGCCTGCGGTGGCTGAGGCACTCGGTTTTCGAGGAGAAGTACCTGCTGGCGGAGTAGGTCCAGAAACGTCAGGCGTAGCTGCTGCAGAAGCGGGGGAGTACGGTCTGCCAGCAGAAGCAGCAACTCTGTAGGTCGGGCCTGGGCAAGAAAATCTTTTATTTCCGGCGCCATAGGAAGGGAAATCGGGGTAAAAGCCATTGACTGGATACATCAACCCAGCGGAACTGCGCGGGACGGAAGCGTAGGGCGGCTGGCGGCCATATGGCGGCCGGAGGCAGTTGCCCAAATACCTCCGCATACAACCGTAGCGTGCGCGCATACCAATCCGAGAACTTACCCTGCTCCTGACTGCCCCCACGGGTAGGCCCGTGGTGAACAGGCCGGCCCAGCGTGTGCTGGCAGAAATCAATCCAGTAAGAGCGGGTATACAGCAGGTGCAGGTGCCACACTTGGTCTACTTCGTGGGAAGGCGTGAGCGGCTGGTCGGTTACGCAGAGCAGAAAGATGAAGCGCTTGTATTCGGCTGCCGCCTGTAGTGCAAAGGCCAGGGACCAGCCATTTTCGCGGGCAAGTCGGTCGGTGAAAGAAAACGTGGCCGTAGGGTCATCCAGCTCGAACTGCTGAATTTTATGCCATAATTCAGGCTGAAGAATAGGCGTCACGAAGCAGGAAACTATCAAATAAGATATGTGCAGGGCTACCTGTATACATTGCGGCAGCAACCGCGCCGGCCGCGAAAGATAGAACCGAAAACTGTAGCGCGTTTGCGGCCAATTCTGCTGCTTCCGCCCGACCTTTCTGCGCCGTATCTTTGTTGATTCCCTGCCGGCCGGTGGCTGGCGCTATCCTTCATCAGCGAGAATCTACGAGTTGAAAGTCTGCATTGCCGAAAAGCCCAGCGTGGCCCGCGAAATTGCCCATGTCATCGGGGCCAACCGCAAAATGGATGGCTACTTTGAGGGCAACGGCTACCAGGTAACCTGGACGTTCGGGCACTTCTGCCAGCTGCGCGAGCCCGAAGACTACCGCCCCGAGTGGAAGCGCTGGAGCATCCACGATTTGCCCATGGTGCCCGAGCAGTTCGGCATCAAGCTCATGCGCCGCGACGACGGCGTGGTGCGGCAGTTTAACGTCATCAAGAACCTACTGGCCTCCGCCGAGGAAGTGATAAACTGCGGCGACGCCGGGCAGGAAGGGGAGGTGATTCAGCGCTGGGTGCTGATGGAAGCCAAGTACCGCAAGCCCACCAAGCGCCTCTGGATTTCCTCACTCACGGAAGAAGCCATCCGCCAGGGCTTCCAGAACCTGCGCGACGGCTCGGAGTTCGACAACCTGTACCAGGCCGGCAAAAGCCGCGCCGCCGGCGACTGGCTGCTGGGTTTGAACGCCACGCGCCTGTTTACGCTCAAATATGCGCCCGGCCAGCGGCAGGTGCTCAGCATCGGGCGGGTGCAAACGCCCACGCTGGCGCTGCTGGTAGATAGGTACCACGAAATCCAGAACTTCCGGCCCGAGCCGTATTGGGTGCTGCGCACCGAGTACCGGGGCACGATGTTCAGCCACGTGGCGCCGCCAAAAAAAGGCAAAACTGAAGACGACGAGCCCGACGAAAAAGCCCGCCTGAAAGCCCGCGGCTACTTCGTGACGCAGGAAGAGGCCGACGCGGCCATGGCGGCCGTGAAGGACGTGCCGCTGACCGTCACGAACGTCGAAATCAAGAAGGGCATCGAAACGCCGCCTTCCCTGTTCGATCTGACCTCGCTGCAGGTGCAGTGCAACAACCAGCTGGGCCTCTCGGCCGAGGACACGCTGAAGACGGTGCAGGCCCTGTACGAGAAGAAAGTGGTGAGCTATCCGCGCGTCGATACCACGTTTCTGCCCGACGACCAGTACCCCAAAATTGCCGGCATCCTGAGCGGGCTGAGTGCCTACGCGGGCCTCACGGCGCCGCTGCTGGCCGGCAAAATCAAGAAGTCGGGCAAGGTCTTCAACAATAACAAAGTCACCGACCACCACGCCATCATCCCGACCGGGGCCAGCGCCGGCGGCCTCGGCCACCACGAGCAAAGCGTGTACGACATCATCGTGCGCCGTTTCCTGGCCGCGTTCTACCCCGACTGCGAAGTGTCGAACACCACCGTGACGGCCGAGGCGGCGGGTCGCATCTTCCGGGTGCGGGGCCGCCAGATACTGAACCCCGGCTGGCGCGTGGTGTACGGCGACCCTGCAACCCAGCAGGCGCCCTCGGCCCCGAAAGCCGCCGGCGAAGGCGACGACGACGTGGTGAATACCGTGCTGCCCAATTTCGAGAAAGGCGAAAACGGCCCCCACAAGCCCCGCCTCGACTCCAAAATGACCCAGCCGCCGCGCGAATACTCGGAGGCCATGCTGCTGCGCGGTATGGAAACCGCCGGCCGCAACGTCGATGATGACGAACTGCGCCAAGCCATGAAGGAAAACGGTATCGGCCGCCCCTCCACCCGCGCCGCCATCATCGAAACGCTGTTCAAGCGCGGCTACATCCGGCGCGACAAAAAGAAGATTGTGCCCACACCCACCGGCGTCGAGCTGATTGGCCTGATTCGGAACCCCACGCTGAAGTCGGCGGAGCTGACGGGGCAGTGGGAGCGGAAGCTGCGCCAGATTGAGGGCGGCGAGCTGGAAGCCGGGCAGTTTCTGGGCGAGCTGCAGCAGCTGGTGCGCGAAATGGTGCAGGAAGTGAAGCAGGACGGCTCGGGCCGCGGCATCAGCATTCATAAGCCCGAGCTGGCTGACCTCACCGGCCAGAAGGCCGGCGCCACCGCCAAAGCCAGCCCGCCGAAAGCCGCGGCCACGCCCGCCGTGCCGGGCGCGCTGGGGCCGTGCCCGGCCTGCGGCGGTGGCCACGTGCTGCGCGGCAAGTCGGCGTTTGGCTGCTCCCGTTGGAAGGAAGGCTGCCAGTTCCGGCTCCCCACCGAGTTTGAGGGCAAAAAGCTCACCGACAAGCAGGTGGGCGAGCTGCTCAAAAAAGGCCGCACGCCCGTCATGAAAGGTTTCGTGGATGAAGCCGGCCAGAAGTTCGACGCCGCTATTCGCCTCACGCCGCAACGCACGCTGGAGCTGGTGCGCGCCGCCGAAAGCAAGCCCACCACCCCGCAGGACCCCGGCCAGATTCCGTGCCCGGTGTGCCGGCTGGGCCAGATGCTGCGCGGCAAAAGCGCCTGGGGCTGCTCCCGCTTCCGCGAAGACTGCCAGTTCCGGGTGCCGTTCGAGTGGGGCGGCAAAACCCTCACCGACACCCAGATGAACCAGTTGCTGCGCAAAGGCAAAACCGGCGTTATCCGGGGTTTCCTATCCGCCAAAACCGGTAAGCACTACGAAGCCGTGCTGCAAATCAGCCCGGAAGGCCGGATTGAGCCGGTGTTCGGGCAGTCGTGATGTGTCCTGGGGTATTGTAAGCTTGTTTTGAGCTTGCAAAGGACCTTATCATTTCGACACGGGTTATTCATTCGGTGTCCTTCTAGAGTGACAAGGTCCTTCGCAAGCTCAGGATGACCTAATGCTTAAATCTTAGTTCTGCCTGATGGCTCCTCAACTCGGTAAGCTTCTCGTCTTGGCTGGCTTGGTGCTGGCGGTGTTCGGCGGCATCCTCTGGCTCGGCGGGGGCGGTTTGTTTAGTTGGTTCGGGCGTCTGCCCGGCGACATCCGCATCGAGCGGCCGGGGTTTCGGTTCTACGCGCCCATCGTGTCGATGTTGCTGGTGAGTGTAGTGCTGAGCGGGCTGCTGTGGCTGTGGCGGCGCTTTGGCGGCTGATGCCACTTAGCTAGCGTTTGCGGGGTGGCAGCACATAGCGCAGTTGCACATGCGCCTGCCGAAACTCGCGGCCGCCCAGCGTGAGGTAGGGCTGTATCTGCCAGCGCGGCGCGACTTGCAGGCTCGATTCAACGAAAAATGCTTTATCATTTACACCGGGAGGCGTGGGGTAGCCACTGCCAGTGGACATACCCAGCAGCACGCTATAGCGTCCGCTCGAACGGAACCGGGAACCCACCCCTACGCGTAGTGCCGGATTGCCGAGACCCTGGGTGGGCGTGTTCACGTCGCCTTGCACATATAGGTACTCGCGCCGCCCTATCCAAGTGGTGAAATGAGGTGCGGCCACGAGTGGCTGGTACGTGTCGCCGGCTGTTTTGCTGTATCCAAGAGTACCCAGCAGGAGCCCGCCCCCAAGCCCAAACCAGCGCCGGTTCAGCATGTAGTGCGGATTGATGGCGAATAGGAATGTTGATTTCACAGTGTCCGGCTGGCCGATGGTGTTCTGCTGGTCACGGCCTGCCATCAGTCGTAAGCCAAACTCATTCTCGGCTTCTGGGCGCTCATCAGGCTTCCAAGTGCTGGAAACATCCACGCTCACCGACTGGTAGCTGTGTTGAAAGGGTCTGGGTGAGGATGCGCCACCGCAGCCTTCATTGTCATACCGCTGCTCACGCGAGAACCGGCCGTTGCCGCCCCCCACCGTAATTGCCCAATGCTGCCCATTGCTGGTAGTATCAGCCGGTACCTGGTTGGTGAATAGCAGGACCACTGCTAATGCGGCCAGTGGCAGCCCGGCCCGGCGTGCCGCCACCGCGCCCCGCAGGACAGTGGCCGTAGCCAGTACCACTACGGCCAGCAATACCGCCTTCACTACCAGCATTTCAGGAAAGGTGAGGGCTCCGGCCGGCAGCAGAGCCGCGAAGCCCAGCACCCCAACAGCACCCAGCAGAGTGCGTACCGGCCGGTTTTCCGGAGCCGTTTCCCGCGTAATTCTAACCCGGTAAACCAGCCAGGCCCAGCTGCCCAGCAACAGCACCGCGCAGGGTAGCAGCAGCCATTGTAGCTGCAGCATTTGCAGGCCGCCCAACTTTATCATAGTGCTGCCAACCGGCTCACCGGCCGGGTCGCGCCAGAATTCAATGAGCAGCCGACCCGCTACCAGCAGGCTGGCCTGCAGCAGCGCCCAACTGCCTGCCGGCCAATTGCGCTGGCGCGTGAGGTGCAGCGTGAGCCACACGCCGGCGCACAGCAGCAGCGTATAAAGCTGGGTTGGATGCACGGCCAGGGAGTGCATGGCCTCGGTATCCAGCAGGCCATGGCGGATCTGCAGCTGGTACGGGAGCGTGCCCACCGCGTACGTCAGGCCCCAGCTGCCATCGGTGGGAGCCCCGAAGCAGCAGCCCGTGAGCAGGCACCCAATACACTGCACTACCAAGCCCGCGCAAAGCGGCGCCGCAAACGCATCGACGACGTGCCAGCTGAAGCCCAGCCACCGCCGCAACAGCAGTAAGGCACCGGCAAAGCCCAGCCCACCGCCCAGCACCGAGCGGGCCGTGCTATCGGGCCATACGCCGTGCAGCAGCGCCGGCCAGGCCTCCACGGGCAGCGTAATCAGCTTGGTACCTACGATGAACGCCAGGGTGCTGGCTGCCAGCACTACCAGCCACGCTTGCAGCGGGTAGCGGCGCCGGTAGCCAGTGCGTAGCAGCAGGGCCAGCATCAGCCCGAAGGCCAGCAGGTAGCAGCCGGAATAATAATGATGCCCCACAGGCGAGGGCAACAACACCGTAGTAGTGGACAGCATAGCCGGGCAGAAAAGAGCCGCCGGACATTCGGACAGCACCTAGGATCAAGCTACCATCCGACTCTCTGAATCACAAACCAATAGTACAGGCACTCAGACTTTATGATTGGAGCTTTTGTGAAGTAATGTGCTTATATAGAATGATATGCGGTGAAATTAAAGGATATATATTCCTGGCTGTATTAATCTGATGTCAATTCTGGAGTTTCGGGTTGTTCGCTTGGGTAGAGGGCAGTCGGACAGAAGGGCTTACGCCAGCGCTGCCGCCTGCTCTGGCGCCTCATACTGCACGATATTCTCAATCATGCCTTTGAAAATAATGAAATGGAATGGCACGAGCGAGTACCAGTACAGCCGCCCGGCCAAGCCCTGCGGCCGGAAGGCAGCCAGCTGCTCCAGCGTGTGGGAGCCGTCTTCGTGGTCGAAGATGCGGAACTGCAGCCACGCTTCGCCGGGTAGTTTCATTTCGGCGTAGAGCAGCAGGCGCCGGCTGGCTTTGTCGGCCACGAGCACGCGCCAGAAATCGAGCGGGTCGCCGGCACGGAGCCTGGTAGGCGAGCGGCGGCCCCGGCGCAGCCCCACACCGCCCACCATCTTGTCCATGAGGCCCCGGATGCGCCAGAGCCAGTCCACTTTGTACCAGCCCCGGTCGCCGCCAATGCTCCACACGTTTTGCAGTACCTGCTGCGGGTCGCGGCGGAAGCGCAAGGTCTGGCGGTCGGTAAGCAGGCCGTGCTGCGGTATCTGGATGTGGTCCATGTAGTTGCGCGGCATCACGCCGCTACTCAGCGCGTCGCTCCAGCTGCTCACCACCTCATTCTGCTCGATGCGCTGGAAAGCCAGCTCCACGGCGGCACGGTAGCCCATGCACTCGTGGGGCAGCACGGCCGCTATACTGCGCTTCGGGTCGACCACGGTGTCGTTGCGCAGGCTTTCCACAAGGCTCTGGGCCAGGGAAAACGTGGTGCTCGTGACCAGAAACAGCCACCACGACGACAGCCGCGGCGTGAGCACCGGCACTGTAACAATGTAGCGCCGGTAGCCCCGCACTTCGGCCAGCCGGAGCAGCATTTCGCGGTAGGTCAGCACATCCGGGCCCGCAATGTCGAAGGAGCGGCCGTAGCAGGCTTCGGTGCCCAGCACGCTGGTCAGGTAGAACATGACGTCGCGGATACCGATGGGCTGGCAGCGCGAGTTCAGCCAGCGCGGCGTCACCATCACGGGCAGCTTTTCCACCAAATCCCGGATAATCTCGAAAGAAGCCGACCCCGACCCGATGATAATGCTGGCACGCAGCACTGTGAGAGCGGCGCGGGCCGCGCCCAGTTGCTTTTCCACACCTTTGCGCGAGCGAAGGTGCACGCTCAATGCCCGGTCGTTGGCGATGCCGGAGAGGTAGATGAGCTGCCGGGCCGTGGTGCGGTTGAGGTATTCGGTGAAGTTGCGCGCCGACTCCTGCTCCAGCCGGAAAAAGTCTTTGCCGTCGCCGCTCATGGAATGCACCAGGTAGTAGGCCGCGTCGATATCAGTGGGCAGCCGCTGCAGCGAGTCCGGCTTGAGTAGGTCGCCCTGCGCTACCTGCACGTGCGGCCGCAGCCGCTCCGGCAGCTCGAAGCGGCGCGGGTCGCGCACGAGGCACACTACCTCATGGCCGGCTTCTATCAGAAGCGGCAGCAGGCGCTGGCCGATGTAGCCGTTGGCACCAGTAAGCAGAATTTTCATGAGCCAGGCAGAGTAGGTAGTATAGTGCTAACTGCCGGACCGCAATAGAGTTGTAGATTTTGTGTGCCGCAGGCCAGCTCACGGCACACCAGCCTCTTACCCGGCGTACACTGCCACGGCCTTCTCGCGCAGGTTGTAGCCCGACGACATGACCTCGCCATACGCCCCCGCCGACCGAATAGCCACCAGGTCGCCGCGTTGTGTGCTAGGCAGCAGCACCGCCTTGCCAAACGTATCCGACGACTCGCAGATTGGGCCTACCACGTCGTAGGGCTGGGTTTCGGCAGCAGCGCTGCTCAGGTTCTGGATGTGGTGGTAGCTGCCGTAAAGTGCCGGGCGCATCAGCTCGGTCATGCCCGCGTCCAGAATGGCAAAACGCGTCTGCTGGCTTTGTTTCATGTAGAGCACCCGGCTCAGCAGCGTGCCGCACTGCGCCACCACGGCCCGGCCCAGCTCCACGTGCACCTGCTGGCCCGGCCGGCGCACCAGGTGCTGCTCAAACATCGAGAAGTAGCCTTCGAAGTCAGGAATTGGGTGTTCGTCGGGCTGCACATAGTCGATGCCGAGGCCACCGCCCACGTTGAGGTGCGGCAGCTGGTGGCCCTGGTCTTCCAGCCAGCTCTGCAGCTCGTTGAGCTTCTGGCTGAGCTCGGCAAAAACCGAAAGCCGGGTAATCTGGGAGCCGATGTGCGCGTGCAGGCCCACCAGCTCCAGGTTGGGCAATGAGGCAAGCTGCGTCACCACCGCCGGCAAATCCGTGAGGCTGATGCCGAACTTGTTGGCTTCCAGGCCGGTGGTGATGTGCGGATGCGTGTGCGCATCCACGTTCGGGTTTACGCGCAGTGCCACCCGCGCCGTGCGGCCCTGCGCGCCGGCCAGCCCGTTCAGCACCTGCAGCTCCTCCACCGACTCGGCGTTGAAGCACCAGATGTCGGCGGCCAGCGCCAGGTTGATTTCCGCGTCGGACTTGCCCACGCCCGCAAACACAATGTGGCCGGGCGCAAATCCGGCTTCCAGCGCGCGCTGCACCTCACCGCCGCTCACGCAGTCGGCCCCCAGGCCAGCGGCTTTAATGCGGGCCAGCACCGGCAGGTTGACGTTGGCTTTCAGGGCGTAGTGCGTCTGGAAGCCGCGCGGCCTTGCGGCCTGCTGCAGCGCGGCCAAGGTGCGGTCCAGCAGTGCCAGGTCGTAGTGGTAGAAAGGGGTAGGCTGCGTCAGCAGCTCCGGTGAAAGGGAAAAAGCCATGGAACGTAGGCGGCAGCCGGCATCAGAAAGCAGATGCAGAACTAAAAAAGTAGCGGATCAGAGAAGAGGAAATGGCGTTGCGCGCCAGCCGGCTCAGGCCAGCACCGGCCGCTGAAACAAGCCGGCATTCAGGGCTTTGAGGGCGCGGGTTTTGTCGGAAGTATGCACCAGCAGGCTGATGTTGTTGGGTGAGCCGCCGTAGGAAATCATGCGTAGCGGCACATCCTGCAGCGCATTGAACACGAGGCGGGCGGCGCCGTTGGTTTCCTGAATCAGGTTGCCGACGAGGCAGATAATAGTCTGATTTTCGTCGACTTCCACCGTGCCGAAGCTGCGCAGCTCCTCCAGAATCTGGGGTAGGTGGGTGGCGTCGTCGATGGTGAGGGACACGGCTACTTCCGATGTCGTAATCATGTCGATGGAAGTGCGGTGCCGCTCAAACACCTCGAACACGCTGTGCAGGAAGCCATGCGCCAGCAGCATGCGGCTCGACTTGATTTTGATGGCTACCAGCCCGTCTTTGGCTGCCACCGCCTTGATGGGCTCGTTGCCGGTACGCGTGGAAATGAGCGTGCCGGGCGCTTCCGGCTGCATAGTATTGAGCAGGCGCACCGGAATTTCGTGCCGGGCCGCGGGCAGGATAGAGCTGGGGTGCAGAATCTTCGCGCCGAAATACGCCAGCTCGGCGGCTTCATCAAACGACAGTTCCCGGATGGGGTAGGTGCCTTCCACTACGCGCGGGTCGTTGTTGTGCAGCCCGTCGATATCGGTCCAGATCTGGATTTCCTCGGCGTCGGCTGCTTCCCCAATCAGCGAGGCCGAGTAGTCGGAGCCGCCGCGCTTGAGGTTGTCTACTTTGCCCTGCGCGTTGCGGCAGATGTAGCCCTGCGTGATAAACAGCGTCTGCTCGGGGTGGTTAGCCAGCTGCGCGGCCAGATGCTCCCGGATATAGGCGGCGTCCGGCTCCTCGTTCTGATCGAGGCGCATGAAGTCCAGGGCCGGCAGCAGCACGGCATTGCGGTGCAGAATGCGGGTGAGGTAGTGCTGAAACAGGCTGGTGCTCAGTAGTTCGCCCTGGGCCAGAATCAGCCGCTCGCCCGAGCCCGAAAGAGGCTGGCGCGTGAGGTCGAACATGGTGCGAAACACCACGTCCAGGTCTTTGATGGCGCTGGCAGCCGCTTCGGCTTCGGGCAGCAGCTCGCGGGCCACCATGTGGTAGCCCTGGCGCATGATTTCTGTGCGGGCGGTGGCTGCCGTCACGTCGCCGGCATACAGCAGCCCGGCAATTTCCACCAGCGTGTTGGTAGTGCCGCTCATGGCCGACAATACCACGATACGCCGCTCCTGGGGCGCATAAATCAGCTCTGCTACTTCGCGCATCCGCTGCGCCGACCCGACGGACGTGCCGCCAAACTTGAGAACTTTCATGAAAAGGCTAAACGGGAAATCAACAGAAAAGGACAAACAAAAAGCGCCGGCCCAAGAGGACCGGCGCGGGGAGTTCAGAGGAGCAGCGAAGCGCAATGAACGGGTGCGACGGTCAGGCCGGAATCCGTTTCTTGCATTTCTTGACCAACACGCACGCGCACTTCGCTGCGGCAGCAGCCAGCGGCAGCAGAGCGAAACGGGAGTGGGCAAGGTACATGGCAGAAAAGCGCGGTGTAGACCGGCGCAAAAGCAGCAACCGGCCCGCAAAGAAACTACACGATTCGCATTCCAGCAGCCTGCGTGCGAAAAAAAGCCGGTAGCCACCTGCTGAAAAAGCCGGCTTTCCTGCGCAAGCTCATCAGGTAAGATAGAGTGGTGGCCGAAACCCAGCACGCTGCTACGGCTTCAGGGCAACTGGTTTGCGGTGCTATCGGCTCTGGCTGGTAGGCGAGTTACCTGGCCACGCAGGCCCTTGGAAGGAAATGGGGCGGCCGGTAGCATAACTGCGGTTCCCGGCGGCATCAAGCGCCTCGAACGTCACGGTGCAGTATTCACTTAGCGCGAAAGTGAAGTTGCCGCTGCACGAAAACCAGCCGATGCCCAACTGATTCTGCCAAGGCGTAAGGTAGCTGACAACCGGTTTCGCTTGCCGCGCGCTTCGGATGGTGGCCCGGACCAGCACCGGGGAGGCGTCTAGCACCGGGAAAGAGAATTGTACGAAATTGTTGATTCCCTCGCTGTTATGGGAGTATTCCCGGTGGAAAACTGCCGGAGTTGCCATCCAGCGCGGGGCCTGCGTATCGGGCGGCGCGCTGCTGACGCGCCAGCGGTGCGCAATTAGGAGGTGGTTGCTGCCAGCTTGGGCGCGCTGCATCCGAAATAAATGGTAGCCGTCGGGCGGTGGTAAGCTGGTGCGCAAATGATACACCATGTCGGGCTGCAATGGCCGAGTTGGCTGCATCAGTACTTGTAGGTCGCTGCTGAGAGGATTAATTGGCCGGTCAAGCAGCAACAACGGTACTGAGTCGTGCTCGGCCCATAGATACACCTGAATCCGGCTTCCGAAATCCGGAAGGTCGCGGCGGGCATTAGTGCGGCTGCCAGCGGAAAATAGGAAGAGCTGGCGTGGCTGTATGGTTGCGGCGACGTACTCGTCCGGCCACACCGCAATGTCAGGTTGTTCCACGCACTCCGCGTGTACCAGCTAAGGCATCGTGCTCAGCAGAAGCAGCGAAATAAGCCGGAAGATATAACGCATAGACAGTCCTCTGCTTCTGGCGAAAGGTGTTTTTATGGATGTATTCGGCAACAGGTTACCGCACCGGTTTCGGCAGCACGGGCAGGCTTTCGTGCCCTTTGACATCCACGGCTACTACCGCGAAAATGTAGTTGTCCTTGCTGTGGGGCAGGTCGGCTTTGGGCTCGGTCACGAAGAACTTCTGCTGCCACTCCGGGGCGCTGGTTTCGCGCATGAGCACGTAGTAGCCGGCTGGTTTTTCGCCCGCTTTGGGGGCCGTCCATTGCAGCTCGGTGCGGTTGGTGAGCTTGGCCGTGAGTACGCCCACGTTTTCGGGCGCGGCCGGGGCCAGGGCCAGGGAGGCCAGGGTAGCGAGGTTCACGCCGGTGTTGCGGCGCAGGTAGGGGAAGTCCATGAACTTGGCATGGTCGCCGTATTCTTCGCCGTTTTCGGTGCGCAGGTCCTGGTGCTGGTGGCGGAAGTCCTCGTTCATCTCCGAGAAGCGCACCGCCGTAAAGCCCTGCTGGTTGAACGGCGTGTGGTCGCCGCCGCGCAGAAACCGGTCGGGGCGGTACTCCAGCACTACCTCGTGGCCGGGCACGTACTGCTGGCAGGCCGTGCGGGTGTAGCGGGCCAGGTTGCGGCTGGGCGAGTCGTTTTCCGAGGAAAGCGTGCGGCGCACCCGGGCTTCGTCGGCGGTTTCGGTGGCCGGCACGCCCTCACTGAACACGCGCAGGCGCTTGTCGTCCTTGATTGCGGGGTCGTGGCCCGACGAGTTGCCCATGATGTCGTTGTTGAGCATGGCCACCAGGTTCCAGCCTTCTTTCTTGGCGCGCTTGGCCAGGTGCGTGGAGCCGTAGAGGCCCTGCTCTTCGCCCTGCACGGCCACGAAAATGATGGTCGCCGGAAATTGCTGCTGCGACATCACGCGGGCCAGCTCCATCACGGCCACCGTGCCGGAGCCGTCGTCGTTGGCGCCGGGTGCGTCGGCGGTGGCGTTCATCACGTCCGTCACCCGCGAGTCGATGTGGCCACTCACGATGAATACGCGCTTGTCCGTCGGGTCGGTGCCGGGCAGCGTGGCCATGACGTTGGCCATGAGCACCGGCCGGTCGATGCGGCGGCCGTCGGGCTTGATGGTGAAGGTATCCTGCTCCACTTTCAGGCGGCCGCCGCTGGCCTTGCTGTACTTCCGAAACTCACTTTCTACCCAATTACGGGCCGCCCCGATGCCGCGCTTCTTGCTCTTGGTGTCGCTCAGGGTGTGGCGCGTGCCGAAGCTCACCAGCTTGTCGATGTCGTCGCGCAGGTTCTTCTCCGAAATATCCTGCACCATCTTGGTGATGAGCGGATCGGGGGTAGAGGCAGGCTTAGTCTGGGCAACGGCTGCAGCACTGAAACCCAGGGAAAGCAAAAGCAACGAGGAGCGGCGCATAGAAAAGGATAGGATTGGAAAAGTAAGAAACAAAAAAGCCCGCTACATCAGGCTTCCAAAACAGCAGGTAGCGCGAAGCAACAGCTCCGGGCTACAGACACGCGACCAGCACACTGGCTGCGTTGCCCCCGAACCCGGCCGCATTCACCAAAATCCGGCGCACGGGGCGCGGGGTCCGGGAGGCTACATCCGTGGCGAAAGGAGAAGCAGGCCACTGTTGGGTTTCCAGCACGTGCAGGGCAAAATCGAGACTAAGGGCCGCCGAAGCGCCCAGCGTGTGGCCAATCAGCCACTTGTTGGACAGCAGCGGCGGCAGCGCATCTCCGAAAACAGCGTGCAACGCTGCCCGCTCGGCCGCGTCGCCGGCCGGGGTACCGGGGCTGTGCAGCACCACGGCATCTATGTCGGCGGGTGTCAGGCGAGCCTGAGCCAGCGCCTGCCGAATAGCCTGTTGAAAGTGCTGCCCATCAGCTGAAAGTCCGGTTTTGCTGCCAATGGCCTCGAAGCCAAATCCCACGCCTTCCAGCACGAAAACGGGCTCTTCTGACTTTTCCGCAGCCAGTTGCGGCCGGCTGACTTTCTCCAGCGCAAACACCGCCGCACCTTCCCCCAGCACGAAGGTAGAAGGCCTACCCGCGCCGGGCCGGCAGGGCCAGTCGGCTGCTTCGTAGGGCGAGTAGATGCCAATGACCTGCATCTGGGCCAGCGTGAAATCGGTGAGGGGAGCTTCGGTGCCGCCGGCCAGAAACCGGGTGGCCATGCCCGCCCGTAGCCAGGCTACAGCGTTGCCGAGAGCCTGAAACGCGCTGCTGCAGGTGCTGGAATGGCTCAGAGCCGCGCCGCCGGTACTGCCCGCGTCATAGGCCACCCAGCTCGCCACGTTGCCGAGGGTAGTCAGTGGGGAGGCGGCCACGGGTACGGTCCCGTCAGTCAGAAATCCGGTGTGAAATTCCTCCAGCCGGCCCGTGGCGCCCCGGCTGCTCCCGATGCTGACAGCCAGTGGTGGGTTGGCGGAGTGGTGGGTTGGCGGAGTGGTGGGTTGACAATCTTCTGACTCACCAACCCCCGAATTCAACAACCCACCACTCCGCCAGCCCGCCGCAGCCGTGGCCTGGCGGGCCGCCAGCAAACCCAGCAGCACCGTACGGTCGAGCTGGCGGTAGGCGGCATTGCTGCGGCGGAGCTCCGCGAGGGTTGCTTCGGCGGCAGGGGGTAGGGCCGCTACGGCCGGGCCGGTGGTGTGGGCGGTGAAGGGTGAAACGCTGGTATCAGCGGGCACCGGCAGCAGCCCCAGCGCCGACACGCGGCCCCGGCCCCGGATAACAATCAGCTCGTCGGGGGCAAACTCAGTCATGCAGGTACTCCGGTAGAGTAGGGGCCGGCTCGAAGTTCAGAACCACGTCCCGCATGCGGAGCAGCACCGCGTAGAGCAACTCCAGCTCCTCGCTAGTGGTGCAGTAGGGAGGCAACAGATACACCACGTTGCCCAGGGGGCGCAGCACAATGTGGTTGTCCAGGGCCATCTGGTAGAAGGCGTCGCGGAGGCGGCTGAAGTAGCTGGTGCCCTCGCCGGGGTCATACTCCACGGCCAGAATGGTGCCGCGGTGCCGCACCTGCCGGATGCCCGGCAGGGCTTCTATTTCCTGGCGGAAAGCGGCGTGAGCGGCTTCAATTCGCTGGCGCTGCCGGGTGCAGTCGTCGGTGCGGGTGAGTTCCAGGCTGGCCAGGGCGGCGGCGCAGGCCACGGGGTTGGCCGTGTACGAATGGCCGTGGAACAGGGCACGCATCTTGTCGTCGCTGAGGAAAGCGTCGTAGATGGGCGCGGCGCAGGTAGTCAGGCCCATGGCCAGGGTGCCGCCCGTCAGGCCTTTGGAAAAGCACATGATGTCGGGCTGCTCCTGCAGCAGGCTGCTGGCAAACAGCGGCCCGGTGCGCCCGAAGCCGGTCATCACCTCATCGGCAATGCAGAGCACCCCGCGCTGGTGGCAGCGGCGCAGCATTTCGGTCAGCACTTCGGGCGAGTACATCACCATGCCGGCCGTGCCCAGCACCAGCGGCTCGAAAATGAAGCCCGCTACGTCGGGGCGTTGCAGCACGGCGTCGAGCTGAGCCAGCACCTCAGCTTCCCGGCCCGGCACCGGCACGTCGATAAACTCCACGTCGAACAGCAAGGGCCAGAACGGCTGGGTGAAGGCGCCGCGGCTGCTCACGGCCATGGCCCCGAACGTGTCGCCGTGGTAGGAGTCGCGGAAGCAGAGGAAGGTGCGCCGCTCCGGCTGGCCCAGGTTGTGGAAGTACTGCAGCACCATTTTCAGGGCTACTTCCACGGCCGTGGAGCCGTTATCGGAATAGAATACGCGGGCCTGGTTTGTGGGCAGAATTTCCAGCAGCTGCTCGGCCAGCTCCACGGCGGCGGGGTGGGTGAAACCGGCAAACAGGACGTGCTCCAGAGTGCGGAGCTGCTCGCTCACGCGCGCCGCAATGTGCGGGTGGGCGTGGCCGTGCAGGTTCACCCACCACGACGAAATGCCGTCGAGGTAGCGGGTGCCGTCTTCGGCAAGCAGCCAGCTGCCCTCCCCGCGCACGATGGGCACGGCCAGCGGGGCAGTCTGCATTTGGGTATAGGGGTGCCACACCACGGCGTGGTCCCGCTCGGAAAGGGAAGGAAGTTCGGGCATTAGAAGTAAGGCCGGGCGTATCGGCCGGGGCGAAGCTACAACCGGGCACGCGGGCAACGGTTTTCGGGCAATAAGCCTCCTCTGTCATCCTGAGCTTGCGAAGGACCTTATCACGTTGGATGAAGTCGTTCAACAGTAAGGTATGAGAAGGCCTTTCGCAAGCTCAGGATGACAGAGGTTGTTCAGGCCTCAAACCACTGCCGGAACTCCGTGGCGTAGCGGCTCACTACCTCCGGGGTGACTTCGATTTCGGGCAGCACACGGGGCAGGAGCGGCACGCCGGTATGCTGGCTGATGAAGTCTTCGGTGGCGGGCGTCGGCTCGCCGTTGAACACGAGGCCGCGCACCCGCAGCCCGCGTGCCTGCAGGGCTTCCAGTGTGAGCAACGTGTGGTTGATGCTCCCCAGATAATTGCGCGAAACCACCACCACGTCGAGGTTTAGCTGCCGGGCGAGGTCGGCTATCAGGAAGCCGGGGGCCAGAGGCACCAGCAGGCCGCCGGCGCCTTCTACCAGCAGGTGGTTGTCGGTTTGGGGCAGCTGGAAATCCTGGGGCTGCAGGGTGAGGCCTTCAGCGGCGGCGGCGGCGTGGGGCGAGGCGGGTAGCTGCAGGCGGTAGCGCTCCGGCCAGAAGCGGCTGCGCGTGTTGCGCACCAGGCTCCGGACGGTGCCCGCGTCGGTGGTGGGCTCCAGGCCCGCCTGCACGGGCTTCCAGTAATCTGCCTGCAAGGCCTCCGTCAGAATGGCCGAAACCAAAGTTTTGCCGACATCAGTGCCGATGCCGGTGATGAAAAGTCGTTCCAAAGAGAAGAAGATGTTTAACGACGGGAAAAAATGGCGGCTCCTATCGAGCAGGAAAGTTCGTGTGCAGAAAGCGAATGATGGCAGGAAAGTGCTGTAGCGGCGCAGCGTGGCCACCCTCGATGGTAATATGTTGCTGCGGGTAGCGGGAGGGGCGGCGCTGCAGTTGGGCCGGCATGTGCCCGGCCATAAGCGTGGACGGGCAAACTTCATCCTGGGTAGCCGACAGGAGCAGCACGGCGCCCCGGATTTTCTCCACCGGAATCAGGGCGTGGCGTACCGCGGCTGTGTCGGTGAGCATGGCCGCAAACGTAGCCCGTAGGTTTCCCTGCATCAGGAAAGGCACGGCGGCTTCATTTACGGGCACAAATGGCAGCTGTTGGCCTCTGTATGACCAAGCCGAGGTGGTAAAGTGGCTGGTGTGGCCCGGAAACGCAACATGGCTGCCCACAATGCTCACTACGCAACGGATGTCGGGGTAGCGGCTGGCCAGCAGCAAGGCCAGGTCGGCGCCGCGCGAACCGCCAATCAGCGCAATTCTGCGGCCGCTCACCTGCGGATGCCGGGTAGCCGCTTTGATGGCCGCATACACCGTGTCGAGCGAAATCCGGTCGAGCAGGGGTGGGGTGCCGTCGGCTTTGAAATACCCCAGAGCCAGGAAGGCGTAGCCATCGGCCACTAGCTGCTCCCGCGTGGGCTGACAACGGGCACTGGCCCAGGCATTACCACCTTCGGAGCCGCCTAAGCCTACCAGTAGCGGCTGCTGCCGGCCGGCGCCCACGTACAGCAGGCTCTGCACGCCGGGCGTTTTCAGGTCGATGGGGGCTGAAAAAACGGGCACGGCTGAGAGCAGCAGGCTCAGAAAAAAACTCAGAAAACAGGCAAATGGAAGCAGGGGCTGGCGCATGGCAGGAGTTGGTTACGGGTGTCTGCAAAGGTGGCCGGGGCTTGCCTCTCAACTCTTTGACTTAGATCAAATAATCACCGCTCGGCCCGAATACGGCTTAGCGTCTCCTGCGTGATGCCTAGATAGGAAGCCACCATACCCAGCGGCAACCGATGCAGTATATCGTGGTGGGTGCGGCAGAAGTGTGCGTATTTCTCCCGGGCCGAGGTGAAGCGCAGCGAGGTAACGCGGTCCATCAGATGCCCGAACACGGAGCCCATGGACAGCCTGGCGTAGCGTTCCATTTCAGGAAAGATGTCGAACAGGTAGCCCAGGTCCTGCGCCTGCAGGCTCAGTGTTTGCGTGGGCTCCAGGGCCTCCAGGTAGTAGATGTCGGGCGTTTGCTTGACCAGGCTGCTCGGGGAGTTCACCCATTCCCCTTCGGCGCTGAAATACTCGGTTATCTTCTCGCCATCGAGCAGGTAGTATAGGCGCACGAGGCCCTGCTGAATAAAGTCGCTGCGGGTACATACGTGCCGGGCATCGTGCAGCAGCTCGCCCTTGTGGTAGCTGGCCGCCTGCACGCGTTCGAGTAAGGCCGCCCGCAACGGCTCCGAAATCCGGATGTAGTGCCCGATGTGCAGCAGTAAAGCGTCAGCTGGAAGCATAGAAAAGAGAACAAGGCAGCGGTTTTGGGTAGCACGAGACAGGTTCTGTGGCGGCTATACGAAACCAAGCCTATTGCTCGTGAGTTACCGCCTGTTTCAGCACCACCACCAGTGCCTTAATTTCGGCTTCGGAATTGAAGCTATGCACGATGACGCGCAGACACTGCTGGCCACTCGGTACGGTGGGCGGCACAATGGCGCGCACATCAAAGCCGGCCGCCCGGATGGTTTCGGCCAGTGCCCGCACCTGCATAGGCGAAAAGCCAGGTAGCTGCACGGGGTGGATGATGCGGCTGTCGGCCGGTACCTGTACCTGGGGTACCTGTTGCAGCTGCCGGCGCAGGTAGTCCGACAAGGCCAGTAGCCGGGCGCGGGCTGCGTGCTGCTCGGGCAACAGGCGGTACGCTTCCAGTAGAGCTGCAATGGTGTACCTGGGCAGCGCCGTGGTGTAAATAAATGGCCGGCTGAAATTCAGCAGATAGTCGCGCAATATGGCCGGGCCTGCCACGGCCGCGCCCTGCCCACCGAGGGCCTTGCCAAACGTGACGACGCGCGCCAGCACCTGCTCTTCCAGATGTAACTCCGTCACCAGTCCTTCGCCGCCCGCTCCAAACACGCCCACGCTGTGAGCTTCGTCTACTACCAACTGTGCCCCGTACGATTCGCACACTTCCACCAGGGCCTGCAGCGGAGCCACGTCCCCCCGCATCGAGTACACGGCTTCCACCGCCACAAACACCGTGGCTCCGGCCGCACGCTGAAGCTGCGTAAGTCGTCTGGTCAGGTCAGCTACGTCGTTGTGGCGGAAGCTCCAGGCGGTAGCAAAGCTGCTGCGAATACCGTCCTTCACCGAAGCGTGTGAGGCCTCGTCGTACAGAATCGTGTCGCCGCGACGGGGCACGGCGGCGAAGAAACCCAGGTTGGCCGCGTAGCCCGAGTTGAACAGCAACGCCGCTTCTGCCCGGTGAAACTGCGCCAAGTGCTGCTCCAGCGCCTCTGCCTCAGCAGAGTTGCCGGTGAGCAGGCGCGAGCCGGTGCTACCTGCCCCGGCTTCCGCGGCCTGGTGCAACGCTTGTTGCACGGCGGGGTGGCGGCTCAGACCCAGGTAGTCGTTGGAGCTGAAATCAATTAGCCCGGCGGCGGGCAGCGTGAGGCGGCGGCGGGTACCGGCAGCATCGCGCTGTTCCAGCTCGCGGGCCAGGCGTTGGTGCAAAGGAGAGAGGGTAGGCATACAATCGGCCGGAAGGAAAGAGCCGGGTAAAAAACGTCTGTCATCCTGAGCCCGCGAAGGATGACAGACGTTTTCTGAAAAACAACTGCTGCTTAGGCTACTACCGGCGCGGTTTCCTTGCCCAGTACCACGGCACCTTCGGGCACATCCTTGAACGACTTGCGGGGCTTCAGGCCCAGCAGGGCAAACATCTGCTTGTCGGCGTCGAAGTCGGGGTTGGGGGTCGTGAGCAGCTTCTCGCCTGAGAAGATGGAGTTGGCGCCGGCCAGGAAGCACAGGGCCTGCTCCGTCACGGGCATTTCCTGGCGGCCGGCCGAGAGGCGCACCATGGTGTGGGGCATCAGGATGCGGGCCGTGGCAATCATGCGCAGCATTTCCCATACGCTCACGCGGGGCTGGTCGGCCAGGGGCGTGCCTTCCACCGGCACCAGCGCATTCACCGGCACCGACTCGGGGTGCGAGGGCAGCGTGGCCAGCGTGTGGAGCATGGCAATACGGTCCTCGTCGGTTTCGCCCAGGCCAATAATACCACCCGAGCATACCGAAATACCGGCCTTACGCACGTGCTCCAGCGTGTTCAGCCGGTCGTCGTAGGTGCGGGTCGTGATGATGTCGTCGTACTTCTCGCGGCTGGTGTCGAGGTTGTGGTTGTAGGCGTAGAGGCCGGCTTCCTTGAGGCGCTCGGCCTGGTACTCGTTCAGCATGCCCAGCGTGCAGCACACTTCCAGCCCGATGTTGTTGACCTCCGTCACCATATTCAGTACCCGATCAAAGTCGCGGTTGTCGCGCACTTCGCGCCAAGCGGCGCCCATGCAGAAGCGGGTGGAGCCGCCGTCTTTGGCGCGCTGGGCCGCGGCCAGCACTTCGGCGTCGGGCAGCAGCTTGTGGGCCTGCACGCCGGTGTGGTAGCGGGCGGCCTGGGGGCAGTAGGCGCAGTCTTCGGGGCAGCCGCCGGTTTTTACGCTCAGCAGGGTGCACACCTGCACTTCGCCGGTGGCCTGCGTTTCGGCATGAATGGCGGCGGCCTGCGTCACGAGTTCCAGCACGGGCTGGTTATAAATGGCGTTTACTTCGTCAAGAGTCCAGTCGGTACGCAGCATCATGAAGTAGGAAGTTTCTGGTTGGGATAGAGTTAGGAGCAGTTCAGTGCGCAAAACAGCGCGGCCCGCAGGTGCCGAAGCTCCTCAGCGGGCCGCAAGATACGCGGGAAGCCGGTTTCGCACGGATGAACAACCCGGCGTGCCGCTTCATGTTTGAGCTTATGGAGCTACTGCCCGCAGCACCCGGCAAGGGTTGCCCACGGCCACTACACCCGCCGGAATGTCGCGCGTGACCACACTACCGGCCCCGATGGTGGTGCCCGCCCCGATGGTTACGCCGGGCAGCACCAGAACCCCTGCGCCCAGCCACACGTTGTCTTCGATGGTGATGGGCCGCGCAAACTCCCAGCCGGCAATGCGCGGCGCCACTTCCACCGGGTGCCCGGCCGTGCTCAGCACCACATTCGGCGCGATAAACACGTTGTCGCCGATGCTGACGGGGGCGCAGTCCAGAATGGTGAGGTTGTAGTTGGCGTACACGTTGCGGCCCAGCCGGATGTTGTAGCCGTAGTCGCAGCGCAGCGGGGCTTCCAGGTGAGCATCGGTTTCGTAGCCCAGCAGCTCGGCCAGCACCTGCCGGTTCAGGTGCACGGGTTCCTGGTTGTAGCGGTGGCACAGCTGTTTGGCGCGCAGACGCTCGGCTACCAGTTCCGGGTCGTTGGCGAGGTAAGGCTCACCGGCCAGCATGTTATCTTTCTGAGTAAGCATCAAGAGAGGAGAAGCCTCGCGGCTAGGAAAGCGGATTTTCCGAAGCGCCGTTGACCTGGCCGCGGGCGTCGCGGGTGTTTTTCTGCACCGCAATGGCCCCGAACAGCGCCAGCATAAACGACATGGCGTAGAACCCTTTTTCGCTCAGCGCCAGCGTGGCGTTCCACAAGCCCACGGTCAGCAGCGCAATAGAGAGAATGGTGGAAAACCAGCTCAGGCCGTAATAGATGCCTGTAACAGGGATGCCCTCCAGTTGGTCGCGCACCGATTTCTGCAGCGAAATGGCCGAAAACAGCCCGTACATGAGCACCGTGAAGTAGTAGCCTTTCTCGTTGAGCAGCATCTGGGCGTTCCAGAGGCCAATAACGAAGGCAGACATGCCGGCCAGCAGCGCCAGCCACGAGGCAGCAACGAAGGCGTTGGAGGGCTTGGAGTTCATACAGCAACAGGTTGGTTGGGGTGAAAGACAAAACGCCGGGTACTCCCCGGTCGGCAAGCCAAACATAGCAGGCAACCAAGGATAAACCGAATCCAAATTTCTTCCTGAGTCAGACTTCTGAAAAATGCCCTGCGCTATGCCTGTTCGACTGATATTTTAGGTAGTGAATCTGCGTATTTGAAGTGCTATAGCCGTTTTTGTGGCCTTGCTTTCAGGGGTAGAGCGGTGTGCGGATCAGACTTTTGGATAGTGTGTTTTTTATGGTGGCGCCTACCCAAAAACAAAACGAGCCGCTTCAGGTGAAGCGGCTCGTGTAGGTTAGGAGCGTTTGCCGGGCCGGGCGCTGCCGCGGGTGCCCCGGCTGCTGGTTTTGCCTTTTGGGGCGGCGCTGGCACCGCGGGTACCGGAGCGGGTAGGCTTGCCCGGCGCCGGCTTGCCCGCCGATTTGCCGGGGCGGGTACCGGCTATGCCCGTAGGACGGCCCGAGCCGGCGGCGCGGCCTGC
The DNA here is from genome assembly GCF_900142395.1 of Hymenobacter psychrotolerans DSM 18569. Taxonomy (GTDB): domain Bacteria; phylum Bacteroidota; class Bacteroidia; order Cytophagales; family Hymenobacteraceae; genus Hymenobacter; species Hymenobacter psychrotolerans. The sequence goes on from NZ_FRAS01000007.1 coordinate 169,732, forward strand.
CGTAGCGAGGCCCCGGGGCGTGGCTGGTTTGCGGCCGCTGGGCTTTTCTACCCAGGCGCCAGCCGGCTTGGCTTTGGGCTTGCGGGGCGCATCGCCGGAGGGTTCGCCGGAAGCCGGGCGCACAATGTCTGGGCGGCTGGTGGTGGGGCGGGCGGTTTTGTGCGAAGGACGGTCGGCCCACTGCTCGGCTGTAGACACGGTTTTGCGGCGGCGCGGTACCGAGCCGTCATCGGTGCCGCTGGAGTGCTCTATCATCTCAAACAGCACTTTCAGCTCCTTTTCTGTCAGCTCGCGCCACTCGCCGGGGCCCAGGCCCTTCACGTTGATGTTCATGACGCGGATGCGCTCCAGCTGCACCACTTCGTAGCCGAAATACTCGCACATGCGCCGAATCTGGCGGTTCATGCCCTGAATAAGCGTGATACGGAAGATGTAGGGTGTCTCCTTCGTGACTTTGCAGCGCTGCGTCATCACGCCCAGAATGGGCACGCCGCCCGACATAGACTCGATGAACTGGTCGTTGATGGGCTTGTCGACCATCACGACATACTCCTTTTCGTGCTGGTTGCCGGCGCGCAGAATCTTGTTGACGATGTCGCCGTTGCTGGTCAGCAGAATCAGGCCCTGCGACTCCTTGTCGAGGCGGCCGATGGGGAAGATGCGCACCGAGTGCTTGATGGCGCGCACAATGTTGTCCTTGACGCTGGTATCGGTGGTCGTGACGATGCCCGGGGGCTTGTTGTAGGCAATGTAGATGGCATCTTCCTCGGCCCGGGGCTCAATGACAATACCGTTCACCACTACCCGGTCTTTACTGGTTACCTGGTCGCCGATGCTGGCGCGCTTGCCGTTTACCAGCACGTTGCCCTGCTCGATGTGGCGGTCGGCTTCGCGCCGGGAGCACACGCCGCTTTCACTGATGTATTTATTGAGGCGAGTGGCCATAGGTGCTGGGTTAAGGGCAAAAAAGCGGCCCGCCGAAACGGCCGGCGGACCACAAAGATACGGCAGAAGCGGCCCGCGCCGTTGCACCCTGCTCAGGCAGGCCGGAAATACGCCTGCACGGCCGCATCCACCTCAGCTGGCAGCGCAGCCGACACTACGGTGCGCAACTTGAGGTGGAAGGATGCGCCGTGGGCCGCGTACACGCCTTGCTCGGGCCCAAACTTTAGCTGTCCCTGCACGAATGCCCGCTGCTGCTCGCCTCCCTCGGCATTCATGGACACAAACGTAAGCGGCTGTAGCGCCTGCGTGGCTTTATCGAAATAGAACCAGAAATACACGTCGCCGGGGTTGCTGCTCTGCACATCCAGGCGCTTGATTTCAAAGATGAAAGCCGAATCGGCTTTGAGCAGGAAAAGGGTGCGGTAGGGGACTGCTGGAAGGGGCGTATTACGGTCAGACTTCGGCAGCATAGACAAGTAGTGCTACTAATGGTATGAAAACAAGCAGACAGATCAGCAGTGGCTTCCAGACCTTTTTGGTTGGGTATTCGTTTCTGGGTCCTACGATTTTATCGGCGTAGGCTATCAGCGCGTAGCCGCTACCAATGCCCGCCCCGATACTTAGCCCTGGGCTGCGGCTAATATTCTGGGGCAGGAAATAAGCCGCCAGCATCAGTAGCGCAACATAGCCAACGCTGCCCCAAAGGGCCCTGCGTGCCGCATCAGACCTTCCAATAGTCTTGAAGTTCCGCGCCAACAAAGCGCCACCCGCAATAGGGCTGAATACAAGGGCGAATATCCGGATAGCCCGGTCGGAGTAGAGAGAGGGAGCACTGGCGGCAGTAGGTTCAGTGGCGGGAGCAGGTAGCATGGTTGGGGGTGAAATTTCCTGTAGGTGAGTAGTTGGGAATAGGGAAATAGCACGACACTTTACAGCGCCACCTTCTTCTCGCCCTTATCCACGCCTTTTATGAACTTGATCAGGCCGGTCATGTAGGTTTGCTGGTCGTCGTAGAGGCTCATGTGGGAGCCGTTGGGGCAGATGAGGGCGGTGCCATTCTGCACCTTTTGGGCCACCATGCGCATGTGCTCGGGGTCCATGGTATCGTACGTGCCGCCGATGCTGAGGACGGGCACGGCCAGCTTCGGCAGGTCGGCCGTTCGGTCCCAGTTCAGGAGCTTGCCCGAGGCCCCGAACTCGCTGGGGCCCTGCATAGTCACGTAGAGCGACTGGTTGGTTTTGCCCAGGGAGCGGGTAGCGGGTTCGGGCAGCGGCACCCGGCATAAGTGCTCGGCGTAGAAGTTGGGTTCCAGCAGCGCCATGTAGCGCGGGTTCTGGAAGTCCTTGCGGGCCTCAATCTGGCGGATTTCGGCCAGCACCTCGGGCTTGAGCTGCGGGGCCAGCACCTCGTCGGCGTATTTGTTGTAGGCCGGGATGCTCATCATCATGTTGCTGATGACGAGGCCCTTCAGGTGCTGCTGGTACTTGAGGGCGTACTCCGCAGCCAGGATGCCACCCCAGCTGTGGCCCAGTAGGTAAAAGTTGTCCTTGTCCAGCTTCAGGGCTTGGCGCACCTGCTCCACTTCCTCCACGTAGCGGGGCAGGCTCCACATGGCCGTGTCCTTGGGGTTGTCGGAATTGCCGCAGCCCAGCTGGTCGTAGTAGATGAACTCGATTCCTTCCTGGGGCAGGAAGCTTTCCAGGCACTCGAAATACTCGTGCGTGGCGCCGGGCCCGCCGTTGAGCAGCAGCACCTTGATGCGCGGGTTGTTGCCGAACCGCTTGGTCCAGACGTTGAACTTGCCCTTGGGCGTTTCGATAGGAACAATCTGCACGCCGCCGTCCTGCACGCCGGTTTCCTGGCTCTGGAAGTAGCTGGTAGAGGCTGAGGAATTGGCTGTTTCCTGCTTGGATTGGGTGTTGCAGGCAGCCAACAGACTGGTGAGCAGCGCACAGCCTGCTACTACAAAACGAATGGAAGGCATAGCGTGCAGTCTTTAGCAGCGGAATGAAATGCAAAGCGGGCCGCTCCAACCGGAACGGCCCGCTAACTTAACCGGATTGGTTACAAAATCTGTGCTTAGCCCAGCGTGTGGTACACGGCCTGCACGTCGTCGTCCTCTTCAAACTTCTCGATGAGGTTCATCACCTCTTCCAGCTGGTCGCCTTCGAGGTGCACGGTAGTGTTGGGCACGCGCTGCAATTGGGCCGAAACCACGTTCAGCTGTTTTTCTTCCAGCGCCTTCTGCATCTGGCCGAAGTCGGTGAAGGCAGTTTCCACCACAATGTATTCTTTCACCGCGCCGTGCTCGTCTTCCTCCTGGTCGGCGTACACGTCTTCGGCGCCGGCGTCAATCAGCTCCAGTTCCAGCTCGTCGAGGTCGAGGCCTTCGGCGGCCAGCTTGAACACGCCCTTGCGTGTGAAAGTGTAGTCGGAGGAGCCAGCGGTGCCCAGGGCGCCGTTGCCACGGTTGAAGTACATGCGCACGTTGGCTACGGTGCGGGTCGGGTTGTCGGTGGCCGTTTCAATCACGACGGCCACGCCGTGGGGCGCGTAGCCCTCGTACACCACTTCCTGGTAGTCTTTCTCTTCTTTGCTGCTGGCGCGCTTAATGGCGGCTTCCACCCGGTCTTTGGGCATGTTCACGCCTTTGGCGTTCTGCATAGCCGTGCGCAGGCGGGAGTTGGTATCGGGGTTGGGGCCCGACTCTTTCACGGCCATTACGATTTCCCGGCCGATGCGGGTAAAGTCCTTGGACATCCGGTCCCAGCGCTTCATTTTGCGGCCTTTGCGGAATTCAAACGCGCGTCCCATCTATAGAGTAGGTGATTAGGTGAGTAGGTAAAAAGCGGGTCTGCGCCCGGAAAGGGCTGCAAGTTAGCAGAAAGCCCGGCCGGGCGCAACGCAGGGCCGCTATTCTGCCCGCAGCGTATAAATGCTCTGGTTGCCGGCCGGATAGCCCTGTATCGTGAGCGTGAGCAGGCCGTTGGCGAGCCGGAAAGTGCCTTCATCGGTGCGGGGCTGGCCTTTCTTATCGGTGTAGCTGAACGTAATCCGGTCGGCGCTGAACGTGAAGCGGCCCGCTTGGTCGAAGCGCAGGGTACCGCCTTTGCCGGCCATCGTCAGGGCCTTTTGGTAGGTGCCATCGGGGCGCAGCGTAAGCGTGCCGCCCACGCCTTTGGCCGCCATCGGGGTAGGGCTGGTGGCCTTATCAAGGATGGCATAGGTGAGGTAGGAGTAGGTGCTGAAAAACGACGGAGCCAGCTTGGGCGTCGTCGTAGCGGGGGCTTTGCGCTGGGCCGTGGCCGCCGGAGCACTCAGCAGCAGGCCCGCCAGCAGCAGCCAGAAAAAACGATACATCATGCCGGAAGATACTAGGCGGCGCACAAAGCGCCGGCTGCCGCTAATTGGCGGTCAGCCAGGCCAGCGCTTCCTCTTGCTGGTCAAACTCAAACATAGTAGCCAGAGAAAGGTCGGTGCGCTGCAGGGAAGAAGCCACGCAACTGCGGGTGGGCCAGTCCATAGCGTTTATCCAGGCTATGGCCCGTACACCGGCCTGGTGTAGCTGCGCCAGAAATTCGGTGCCTATCCATTCGGCCGCGGCATACCACTCGCCGAAGGCTTCGCTGCTGTCGTTGAGCAGGCGCGTGCTGCCCGTCTGCTGCACCAGGGCCAGCAGTTTGGCGCAGCCGGCGCGTACAGACGCATCGTCGTGGTGGCCGTACCATTGCGCGTACAGCCACTGATGCTGTGCATCATACTGAACAACCAAAGCAGTAGAGCTAAAGAGTAGCATTTGGCCGAGGTGAAGCGAAATCCGGAATAAAATGGCCAAGTCAGGGCGGCGCAACCGAAGCCGGCGCCGCCTGTCGGTGCTTACGGCCTTCCCGGGCGGGAGTTGTCGGGCGGCGCTAAGCAGCTATTCCGGTTCCTGCTACATTTGGCGTATGCCAACATTCCTACGTGAGTTGATTCGCCCGGCGGCTGAGCTGCCGGAAGCCGATGTGTGCCTGGTAGGCCTGCCGCTTGACTTCGGAACGGTGCTGGAGGGCGGCCGCGCCGGAGCAGCGGGCGCGCCGGCCGCCATGCGGCGCGAGTTGCGCCGCTACCACAAAACCTACAACCTGGAGCACAACGTGCGCCTCGACAGCCTGCGCATCGCCGATGCCGGCGACCTGAGCCTGGGCCACCCCGACCACGCCGCCAACCACGCCCACATTCGGGAGCAGCTGGGCGGGCTGCTGCGCCGCTATCCGCGCGTAGTGGTGCTCGGAGGCTCCCACGATGGCACCTACAGCACCGTGCGCGGCCTGTTCGACGCAGCCGGTGGGCAGCCGGTAGGCGGCCTCAACCTGGATGCCCACGCCGATGTAAAGGACCGGCCCGGCCTGATCAGCAGCGGTACTCCGTTCGGCAAGCTCCTGCGCGAAGAGTTCCTGAGTGGCCCGCACTTCACCGAAATCGGGCTGCATTCCAACCTGAATACGTTCGAGGACATTGAGTTTCTGCACCAGCAGCAGGCCACCATTGTGCCGCTGGCACACGTGCAGGCCGAGGGCATGCCGCTCTACGCCAGCCGGGCGCTGGCGCGGGCTGCCAGCGCCGGCGCAGCCTTCGTGAGCTTCGATGTGGATGGCTGCGCCGAGGCGTTTGCGCCGGCCGTGTCGGCGCCCAGCGCCGATGGCTTCACGCCGCGCCAGGCCACGGAAGCCGCGTTTCTGGCTGGCCGGAAAGCAGAAGTCCGGCTGTTTGAAGTCGTGGAATTCAACCCTGTTTTCGACCGGGACAACCAAACCGCGCGGCTGGCCGCCACCATCATCACGGCCTACCTGACCGGTGTAGCGGCGGGCCTGGCGTAGCGGTGGCCGGGCCTGCGGGTGTGTTTTCGTACTGTCAACAGCTGGTTCTCATGAAAAATCTGCTCTGTCTGCTGCTCCTGGGCGGCTCTTTGTCCTGCGCGGCCCAGGCGCCTGCTTTCCAGACCAAGTGCGACGCCAGCCCAACCGGAAACCAACTTCAGAAAACCCACTGCGAAACGCGCGACCTGACGCTGCCTGCGCCCCCGGCCGGCACGCCGCTCACGGTTGATGCGCGCCTGAACGGGGGCATTACGGTGCGGGTCTGGAGCGGCACTTCGGTGCGGGTGCGGGCCTGGGTGCAGGGCTACTCCGGTACGCTGGCCGATGCCCGCGCGCTGGCGCAGGCCGTGCAGATCAGCAGCGGCGCCAATACGCTGCGGGCTGCGCGGGCCAACGGCTCAATGGAAGGCTGGTCGGTGAGCTATGAAGTGTTTGTGCCGGCCCAGACCAGCCTGACGCTGACGGCCACTAACGGCGGTATCCGCATCGAAAACGTGCAGGGGACCATCGTGTTTGAAACCACGAACGGCGCAGTAGACCTGGCAGGTGTGGGCGGCGACGTGCGGGGCAAAACCACCAACGGTGCCCTTACCCTCACGCTCACCGGCAGCACCTGGAGCGGCACCGGCCTCGACGCCAAAACCACGAATGGCAGCGTTACGTGCCAGCTGCCGGCTTCCTACGCCGGCATTCTGGTGGCGCGCACCACGCACGGCCGCGTGAAAGCCAGCCTGGCGCCGGAAGTGCGCAAGCTGCTGCAGGCGCGCAGCCTCACGGCCACTTTAGGCAAAGGCGGCCCGCAAATACGCGTCTCTACCGTGAATGGCAGTATTGCCGTCAATCAGGAAGGAGGCGGCAAAAAAGCTGGCCCAGAGCCGGAGCCTGAACCGGAAGAATAAAAAAGCGCCCTGCTGAAACGAGTCAGCAGGGCGCGGCTTTTGGGTGGCAGTGCCTACTCCGGGATTTTGCCGGTTCGTGGGTTGCGGGGCTGGTCGGGCTGCTTTTTGGGGTAGTCGTTCTGCTGGTGGGTTTTCTGCTTCTTTACGAAGAACGCCACCGTGGCCAGGGCCCCCAGCGCCACCCCCGCAATAGCCAGCTTGGTGCGCAGCGGGTCGGCCGGGGCCGGCGGCAACGACACTACGCCGTTGGCATCGAGACGGGCCGGCTCCTGCACGTAGCGGCCTTTGGTAGGCATCGGAAAATTATCGGCGAGGTGCTGCAGGCCGGCCGTTGCGTCGAGGCCCGTAATGACGGGGCCGTGGCCGCAGCCGATGGCCTCGGGGCGTAGGGCCGCCAGCTTCCGCACGGACTCGCGCACCTGCTGCCAGTCGTAGTTGAAGGGCGCACCGGCCACGCTGATGTTGGGAAGCTGCAGCAGCAGCGCCGGCACCGACTCGTGGTTGGCCGTGGCAAACGCATCGGCGCCCAGCAGCGTGCGGTCCGACTCGCGGAACAGGGCTATCTGGCCGGGCGCGTGGCCGGGCACGTGCACCCAGCGCCAGCCAGGCAGCAGCGGCACTTCCTCCGAGTCGGTGGGCAGCGCCTGCACATAGTCGCTGAGCTGAAACGACTGGGGCGGGAAAAAACGGGCCATAACGGCCAGCGTGCCGCCGTTTTCCACGGTAGGGTCGGCGGCCGGATACACAGCGCGGGCCGTCAGGAAGGGCATTTCCAGCGGGTGCGCCAGCACCGGCACCTTCCAGTGCTCGGCCAGGGCCTGCACCGAGCCGGAATGGTCCATGTGGCCGTGCGTCAGGATAATGGCCTCAGGGTGCGTACCGGGGTAAAACAGCTTGTCGGCGGCGGCAATAATGTCTTTTTCGGAGCCCGGCAGGCCGGTATCTACCAGAACCCATTCGCCGGGCGTGCCGGTTTCCACAAAATACAGGTTGACAAAACGCTGAATCTGAAGCTGGGTCACGCCAGCGGCTACTTTTTTCATGTCTTCAAAGGAATAGTGTAGAATGCCTTAGTACGCAAACAAGCCGGTAAGGATAGCGCCCGCCTTCCGCCGACCTCGCGCCGCCGACCAGCCGGCACCTGCTGAAGCCGCCGGCTCTGCCCGGCGCAGCACCCCAGGTGCGCCGACGAGCGAGCAGCAGGGGCTTGCCACCGGCCTCCTACACGCAAAAAGCCCCTTGCCGGAGAGCAAGGGGCTTTTTGTTATTGAAACGCTGCAGCCCTATTGGCCTGTGGTGCTGCCCGTGCCGGCCGTAGTACCCATGCCACCGGCCGTGCTGCCGCTGGTAGAGCCACCTGCCGTGGTGCCGGTAGTGGTGCTGCCCGACGTGGTGCCGGACGTAGAGCCCATAGCGCCGCTGGTGCTGCCACCGGCAGTGGTGCCGGCGGTGGTGCCGGTGGTGCTGCCCATGCTGCCCGAGCCCGACGTGGTGCCGGTGCCGCCCATGCCGCTCGTGTCGGAATCCATGCCGGCATCAGTGTTCATACCTGCGTCGGAGCCCGACTCAGTGCCTGTGGTTTCGGTGCCCGTGCCGCTTTCCGTGCCGGCGCCTTCCTGCTGATTGTTGCCGCAGGAAGCAAATGTAAAGGAGGCCGCAGCCAGCGCTAGAAACAATACTTTTTTCATGATGGGATAAGGTGTTTGTGATTGATGGAGCATCTACCACCAGCAGCCGCTGGGGGGCAGACAGGTCTTTATACTGATTTACTGCCCTGAGTAACCTGATTTTATAAAATTATTTTGATGATATTGGATTAAGCTCATCCATAAGAGGGCCGGACTTAGATTGTTTTAACGTTGAGGTTGCTGCAAAATGTAGCAGCGGGTGAGCGTGCCGCCATGGCGCAGTGCTTGGCCTGTGGCCCTGAAACGGGAGTCAGCTGTCCGGAAAATAGGAGCGCAATACAGTGCGTCAGGCCGCGCCGAAAACCCTATATTCGCCACTCCACCCAACCCCGATATTTCCACCCGCTCATGTCGCAGCCTTCTACAGCTCCCACTGCTACCGAAACTCCCGAACTCAACCTCGAAGCCACCAGCAACTCCTCGGGCACCGGCCAGAACGCCCAGCGGCCCATGTACTACGAGTACAAGCCCGCCGAAACCGTCAAAGCCCAGCACGGCCCCGAGCTGCGCTGCAAAACCTGGGAAGCCGAAGCGGCTTTGCGGATGCTGGAAAACAACCTCGACCCGGCCGTGAGCCTCGTGTATGACGAGCTGATTGTGTACGGCGGCGCCGGCCGCGCGGCACGCAACTGGAAGGAGTTCCAGACCATCGTCAGGAGCCTGAAGGAGCTGGAAGCCGACGAAACCCTGCTGGTACAGTCGGGCAAGGCGGTGGGCGTGCTGCGCACCTGGGCCCACGCTCCGCGGGTGCTCATTGCCAATAGCAACATCGTACCAGCCTGGAGCACCCAGGAGTACTTTGACGAGCTGGACCGCCTGGGCCTGATGATGTACGGGCAGATGACGGCCGGCTCCTGGATTTACATTGCCACCCAGGGCATTCTGCAGGGCACCTACGAAACCCTAGCCGCCGTGGCCGACAAGCACTTCGGCGGCACCCTGGCCGGCACCGTCACCGTTACGGCCGGGCTGGGCGGCATGTCGGGGGCGCAGCCGCTGGCCGTGAGCATGAACGACGGCGTGTGCCTGGTCATCGAGCCCATCGACGCCCGCGTGAAACAGAAGGTGCGCGAAGGCTACGTGGACGAGCAGGCCCGCGACCTAAACCACGCCCTGGAGCTGATGCAGCAGTACAAGCAGGAGCGCAAAGGCTGGAGCATCGGCCTGACCGGCAACGCCGCCACCGTGCTGCCCGAGCTGCTGCAGCGCGGCTTCAAGGCCGATGTGGTAACCGACCAGACCTCGGCCCACGACCTGATGGACTACATCCCCGAGGGCGACGTGGACCAGGTATTGCAGCTGCGCAAGGACAACCCCGAGGAGTTCAAACGCCAGGCCCTGGCTTCCATCGTGAAGCACTGCCAGGCCATCATCGACATGCAGGCCGGCGGGGCTGTGGCCCTCGACTACGGCAACAACCTGCGCGGCCAGGCTGAAAAAGGTGGCCTCAAGGTGCGCGACGAGAACGGCCAGTTCCTATACCCCGGCTTCGTGCCCGGCTACATCCGCCCGCTGTTCTGCGAGGGCAAAGGCCCCTTCCGCTGGGCCGCCCTCAGCGGCGACCCGCAGGACATCCTGCGCATCGACCGGGCCCTGCTCGAAACCTTCCCCGACAACCAGATGCTGGCCCGCTGGATCGAGAAGGCCCAGGCCAAGGTGCCCTTCATCGGCCTACCCGCCCGCGTATGCTGGCTGGGCTACGGCGAGCGGGAGAAGTTCGGCCTGGTCATCAACGACCTGGTGGCCCGCGGCGAAGTCTCGGCCCCCATCGTCATCGGCCGCGACCACCTCGACTGCGGCTCCGTGGCCTCGCCCAACCGCGAAACCGAGGGCATGAAGGACGGCTCCGACGCCGTGGCCGACTGGCCCCTGCTCAACGCCCTGGCCAACACCGCCTCCGGTGCCGACTGGGTGAGCCTGCACAACGGCGGCGGCGTGGGCATCGGCAACTCCACCCACTCCGGCATGGTCATCGTGGCCACCGGCACCCCCGAAAAAGCCGAGCGCCTGCGCCGCGTACTCACCACCGACCCCGGCATGGGCGTCTTCCGCCACGCCGACGCGGGCTACGAGCTGGCCCAGCAGGTAGCCCAGGAGCGCGGGGCGAAGATTCCGGGGCAGATGTAAAGACGCTGGGTAACTGCCGCACCTGTTAGGCAGAATGCCGTTTGGACCTCATCTGTAATCTATTTAGCTTCGTCATCTCGCACCTAAAATAAAGTCAAGGATTCATCTAATTCACTAGACCTAATTCGGAAAAGGTGGCTAAGTTAATCCGCGAGGAGCAGCCGTAGATTTGGGCATGGATTACCGTGCCTTACGCGAGCGGCCCCGGCAGTTTCTGGCCCTGACCAGCCTGCACGTGGCCGAGTTTGACGACTTGCTCACCGCCTTCGCGCCGGCCTGGGAGCGGCACCACCGCTGGCATACGCTGGCGGGGAAGCGGCGGCAGTTTCCGGCTCACCGCGAACGGCCGACGGCGGTGCTGGCGGGCAGCGATGTGAAGCTGTTTTTTCTGCTCACCTACCTGAAAAGCAATGCCCTGCAAGAACACCAGGCGGCCA